>CAWIVF010000008.1:0-316535 GCA_963839535.1 uncultured Solirubrobacterales bacterium | reverse complement strand
TGACCCCCGAGGAGCAGCTCGAGCTGCTCGACGAGGAGCGCGTCGTCATCGCGACCACGAATGGCCCGCGGGGCTGGCCGCATTCGATGCCGCTCTGGTTCACGGTTCGCGAGGGCGACATCTGGGTCTGGACCTTCGCCAAGTCGCAGAAGGTGAAGAACCTCGAGCGCGATCCGCGCTGCACCCTGCTGGTCGAGGCCGGCGATCTCTACGGAGAGCTGCGCGGGGTGCAGATCGAGGCGGAGGCGGAGCTGATCCGCGATCCGGAGGTCATCTTCGAGTTCGCCAAGGAGCTGACCGTGCGCTACAGCGACGGGATCGAGGAGATCGAGGGCGACGCCGCGGCGGGGCTGCTCGCTCAGGCGCAGAAGCGGATCGCCATCCACTTCCACCCGGTTCGCACCGCGAGCTGGGATCACCGCAAGCTCGGCGGCATCTACTGACCCCCGCGCCGGGACGACCGGCCCCGCCGCGTTAGCCTGCCCGCTGCATGGACAAGCTCAAGGGACTGATCCTCTCGGGCGGCGCCGGAACGCGCCTGCGCCCGATCACGCACACCTCGGCCAAGCAGTTGGTGCCGGTGGCGAACAAGCCCGTGCTCTTCTACGGGATCGGCGCGCTGGTCGACGCCGGCGTGACGGACATCGGCATCGTGATCGCCCCGCAGACGGGGGACGAGATCCGCGAGGCGGTCGGCGACGGCTCCGCCCTGGGCGCCGACGTGACCTACATCCCGCAGGCCGAGCCGCTCGGCCTCGCCCACGCCGTCCTCACCGCCGAGGAGTTCCTCGGCGACGACTCCTTCGTCATGTACCTCGGCGACAACCTTCTGCGCGACGGGATCACCGAGCTGGTCGCGCAGTTCCGCCGCAACGAGCCGGACGCGCTGATCCTGCTCACCCAGGTCCTCGACCCCGAGCATTACGGGGTCGCCGAGCTCGACGGTGACCGCATCGTGCGTCTCGTCGAGAAGCCCAAGGACCCGCCGTCGGACCTGGCGCTGGTCGGCGTCTACATGTTCACCCCCGAGGTCCTGAAGGCGGCGAAGGCGATCGAGCCCTCCGCCCGCGGCGAGCTCGAGATCACCGACACGATCCAGCAGCTGATCGACACCGGCCACACGGTCGAGCATCACCGCGTCAAGGGTTGGTGGAAGGACACGGGGCAGCTCGCCGACATGCTCGAGGCCAATCGCCTCGTGCTCGAGGACCTCGAGCCGCGGGTCGACTGCGAGCTGATCGACTCCCGGGTCGAGGGCCGGGTCGTGATCGAGGCGGGCGCGCGGGTCGAGCGCAGCACGGTCCGCGGCCCCGCCGTGATCGGCGCCGGCAGCGTCATCACCGACGCCTACATCGGTCCCTACACCGCCATCGCCGACGACTGCGAGGTGATCAACTCCGAGGTCGAGCACTCGATCCTGCTCGCCGCCGCGAGCGTTCGCGACCTGCCGTCGCGGATGGAGGCGAGCCTGCTCGGCCGGGGAGTGAAGATCTCGCGCGCCGAGCGCCTGCCGAAGACGCTGCGGATGATCGTCGGGGACGCCTCGGAGCTGACGCTCCCGTGAGGGTCCTGATCGCCGGGGCGGGGGGGATGCTCGCCCGCGAGGTCATCGATGCCTGCGGCCGCGCCGGCCACGAGGTCGTGGCGCTCGGCCATGACCGCCTCGACATCACCGATCCCGCCTCGATCGACGCGGCGCTGACCTCCAACCGCCCCGACGCGGTGATCAACTGCGCGGCCTGGTCCGACGTCGACGGCGCCGAGGACGACGAGCGCGGCGCGGGCGCCGTCAACGACACCGGCGCGGCGCTGCTTGCCGCCGGCGCCGCGCGCGTGGGCGCGAGCGTCCTCTATCCCTCCAGCGACTACGTCTTCGACGGCTCGAAGGGCAGCCCCTATCTCGAGGACGACATGCCCGCCCCCCTCGGCGCCTACGGCCGCACCAAGCTCGGCGGCGAGGTCTCGGTCGCCGCCGCCAACCCGAGGCACTTCATCGTCCGCTCGTCCTGGCTGTTCGGCCACGGCGGCAAGAACTTCGTCGAGACGATGCTGCGGATCGGCGACGATGCAGCCGGAGGTCCTCGTCGTCAGCGATCAGCGCGGATGCCCGACCAGCTGCTTCGACCTCGCCGTCGCGATGACGGAGCTGATCGGGACCGACCGCTACGGCATCCATCACATCGTCGGCGGCGGCGAGTGCACCTGGTTCGACTTCGCCCAGGAGATCTTCGACCAGGCCGGACATGGACACGCGCGTGATGTCGGCGACCACCGAGATGATGGCCCGCAAGGCCCCCCGTCCCGCCTACTCGGTGCTCGGTCACGGCCGCGACGACGCGATCGAGCTGCCGCCCTGGCAGCAGTCGCTGCGCCGCTACCTCGACGAGCGCGAGCCCGCGCTGCGATGAAGCTCCTCGTCACAGGCGGAGCCGGGTTCATCGGCTCGACCTACGTCCGCAGGCACCTCGCCGAGCGGCCCGACGACGAGATCGTCGTCCTCGACAAGCTGACCTACGCCGGCCGCAGGGAGAACCTCGAGGGGGCCGACGAGTCCCGCCTCCGCTTCGTCACCGGGGACATCGCCGACCGCGAGTCCGTCGCCGAGGCGATCGAGGGCTGCGACGCCGTCGTCAACTTCGCCGCCGAGTCGCACGTGGACCGCTCGATCGAGGATCCGGGAGCGTTCATCCAGACCGACGTCTACGGGACCTTCGTGCTGCTCGAGGCGGCGCGGGACGCCGGGATCCGGCACCTGCAGATCTCCACCGACGAGGTCTACGGGTCGATCGAGGAGGGCTCGTTCACGGAGACCTCGCCGATCGAGCCCTCGTCCCCCTACTCGGCCTCCAAGGCCGGCGGGGACCTGATCGTCGGCGCGTTCCAGCGGACCTACGGCGCCGACGCCCTGATCGTGCGCGCCTCGAACAACTACGGGCCGCGCCAGCACCCCGAGAAGCTGATCCCGCTCTGCATCCTCAACGCGCTGGCCGGCGACAAGCTGCCGGTCTACGGCGACGGCAAGCAGGTGCGCAACTGGCTGTTCACGGAGGACTTCGCCGCGGCGATCGACGTGGTCCTCGAGCGCGGCGAGGCCGGCGAGGTCTACAACGTCGGCGGCCCGGAGGAGATGACCAACCTCGAGGTGATCGAGCGCATCCTCGAGCTCACCGGCCGCGACTCGTCGCTGATCGAGCACGTCGGCGATCGGCTCGGCCACGATCGCCGCTACTCGCTTGCGTCGGAGCGGACCGAGGGGCTCGGCTGGAGCGCGACCGTCGGCTTCGACGAGGGCATCCGCCGGACGGTGGACTGGTACCGGGAGAACGAGGACTGGTGGGGCCCGATTCGCTCCGGCGAGTACCAGGAGTACTACGAGCGCCAGTACGGCCGGAAGCTGGGCGGCTGATGCCGACCCTGGTCGACACCGCGATCGGCGGGCTCGTCGCGATCGAGCCGCGCGCGTTCGGCGACGAGCGCGGCTTCCTGATCGAGAGCTTCCGCGCCGACCGCTGGCGCGAGCTCGGGATCGACGCCGAGTTCGTCCAGGAGAACCACTCCCGCTCGACCCAGCGGGGGACGCTCCGCGGCATGCACTTCCAGACCGATCCCGGCCAGGGGAAGCTGATCCGCTGCGCTCGCGGCCGGATCTTCGACGTGGCCGTGGACCTGCGTCGGGACTCGCCCACCTACTGCCAGTGGGAGGGGCACATCCTCGACGACGAGCGCCACCGCCAGCTCTGGGTCCCGGTCGGCTTCGCGCACGGCTTCCAGGTGCTGAGCGAGGTCGCTGACGTCACCTACAAGCTGACCTCGTACTACGACCCCGAGACCGAGGCCGAGATCGCCTGGAACGACCCGCAGGTCTGTATCGAATGGCCGATCGGGGACCCGCTCGTCTCCGAGCGCGACCAGGCGGCTCCGCGGCTCGCCGACGTCGCCGACGACCTGCCCTTCTAGCTTCGGCATCCCTCGGGACGCGCTCGTCGCGAAACCGATTGACTACGGCCACATTCCCAACCGAACCGGAGGAGACGGAAATGGCGAAGTCGAAGAAGTCGAAGAAGTCGCGTAAGCGCGACGACGATCTGTTCACTCAGCTGCGCAAGAACGGCGTTCGCAAGAGCGCCGCCGACCAGCTCGCGCGAGCGTCCGCGGGACTCGGCACGGGCAAGAAGAAGGCCGAGAAGTGGCGTGCGCGAAGCGGCCGAGAACTTCCGCGCCCTCGCAGCTGAGCTCGAGAAGCGGCTGCCCGGCGACACCAACGTGCTCGGCGCCCAGGCGCAGAGCGGCGCGGCGTGGCCAGCTCCGAGCGCCCAGACGGCATCGCGGACGACGCGCGCGACGGCCACGAGCGCCAAGCGCGGCGCGAAGCGGACCGGCACCGCCGCCAAGCGGAGCGCCTCGTCGACGGCGAGCACCGCGAAGCGTGGCGCAAGTCGACCGCGACCAGCGCCAAGCGCAGCGCCTAGTCGACGGCGAGCAGTGCCAAGCGCGGCGCGAAGTCGACGGCCCGCACCGCCCGCTCGAGCGCCAAGTCGACGGCGTCGACCGCGAAGACCGCGAGCAAGAGCACGACGGCCTCGAGCCGCAGCGCCGCCGCCAAGAAGGCCGCCGCGACGCGCAAGCGCAACGCCGCCAAGCGCAGCGCCGCGGCGAAGAAGGGCGCGCAGACGCGCTCCTCGTCGAGTAGCTAGGATCCCGGCCCTCCGCCTCCGTGCCGACGTGGCGCGGAGGCGGCGGAGCCGATGCGCAAGTCTCCTACAAACTGATGCAAACGAAGTAAGCAGTGACCTGACCTGTAGTCGTGAAGCTCTAGTTGCGGACCGCCGCCCCCACCAGGTGAACAGGTCCCCGTCCTCCTCTTCCTCTTAAACGTTCCCATCCGACAACTCGGGTCCCGAACGGCGCAGCCTGAGGTCGCTCTGCGCTCATGTCGCTGCGGCACCGCCGCCGATTCCCACTGCTCCCTCCTGGCAGATTACCACCGCAGAGCTGCTCTCTTTCGCCAGAGCGAACACGTCATTGAGCCTCACTAAGACCTCCGTCACTCGGACCACCAACGGCATCGCACTCGATCTCGGCTTTGGCGACCTCATCATCGAGGATCTACCCAGTCGTGACGGCTTTTGCCGCGAGCTCTCTTCTCGCGATCGCTTCGGGCGCGATATCGCCGTCGCCGTGTCTCTCGTCCGCCACGTTCGCCGCCGCAGCATCTTTGTGACCGAGCTCGAGCACGCCGTCTGCGTCGGTCTCGATGTCAGCCTCGCCTATCGATTTTTCCGTACCTCTCTCGCGCCCACTGACAGCGCCAAGATCGACGGCTCCGAGCGCATCGAGTCCGACCTCGTCGCTGCCTACCGCTGCCGTCGCGATGTCTGCGCAGCGAGGGAGATGTCATTGAAGATCGTCGACTCGTCGATATCTGCCGCCGTCTCCGCGGGGCTGTCCGCCCGTGTCGTCGTCGATCTCGCCGTCGCAGTCGTCATCGAGGCCGTTGCAGGTTTCAGCGTTCGGCGGCCCGGGGTTGGCCGAGCAGATCAGCCCGCCGTTGCCGCTGCAGACGAGCATGCCGGTTCTCTGGCAGGCTCCCACGCCAGCGCTGCACGGCAGGCCGGTCGACGGGTGGCCCTCGTCGGTGCAGGTACCGCCATTGCAGGTTGAAGCTCCCGTGCAGCCGTCGTCTGGAAGGCAGTCCCCATCCACCGTGCAGTAGCCACTTTGCCAAGCACGTTTCCGCGGATGTGCTCGCTGATCATGCTCTTCTACTCCTGATTGAGTATCCGAAACCCGCGGCTCAGGGGATCGAGATCTGCTTGTCGCAGCCGCGCTTCGCGCTGTCGGTGCCCTCGCCGCCGTCGCAGATGTCCGAGCTCGACGGCCCGCCGTTGAGGATGTCGTCGCCGGCGCCGCCCTTGACCTTGTCGGGAGCTCCGGAGCCGAGCAGCTTGTCGTCGCCGTCGCCCCCGTTGATCTTGTCCCGGCCGCCCGAGGCGCTGATCGCGTCGTTGCCGTCACCGGCGTTGGCCCTGTCGTTGCCCGGGCCGAGACAGAGGACGTCGTTGCCTCCCAGCCCCTTGACCCGGTCGTCGCCGGAGCCGGCGAAGATGATGTCCTTGCCCTCGGTGCCCCTGATCTTGTCGTCCTTCTTGGTGCCCTCGATCGTCGGCTTCGCGTTCTTGCAGGCCTTGGCCGGATCGGGAGCGGGCGGAGGCGGGTCGCAGGCGTCGCCCTGGCCGTTGGCGTCGAAGTCGGCCTGATCCGGGTTCGCGTCCGTCGGGCAGTTGTCGGGCCCGTTTGCGACCCCGTCACCGTCGGTGTCGTTGTCGCAGGCGTCGCCCGCCCCGTCGCCGTCGAGGTTCGCCTGATCGGAGTTGGCCGTGCTCGGGCAGTTGTCGGAGCCGTTCGCGACCCCGTCGCCGTCCGTGTCGTTGTCGCAGGCGTCGCCCGCTCCGTCGCCGTCGAGGTTCGCCTGATCGGCGTTTGACGTGCCCGGGCAGTTGTCGCTGTCGTCGGGACGCCGTCGGCGTCGGCGTCGGGAGCCACGAAGCGCTCGTGCGCTCCCGTGTCGCAGGCGTCGCCCTGCGGGCGGGTGGTTCCCCGCGCATCCGTCGCGACCGTGCCGCCGTCGGCGTCGGTGCAGGTCGCGGCGCGGTCGAGCAGGACGCTCGAGGTCGTCGGCTCCCGGGTCGTGATCGGCGCCCTGAAGCCCGTCGCGCCCGCCTGGTAGGCACTGGATCCGCCGGTGTGATCCGAGAGGGCCCCGAGACCCAGACCGCCCGGGGCGAGACCCTCGACGTCAGTCCCCGCACGAGGTTGCACGTGGTTCCAACCGCCGGCGTTGGCTCCCGCGGACGCGAAGGTGCCGCCCTGGGTGCTCGCGTCGGTGCCGGTCCCGCATGCCTCGGCCGGCCACGGCGTTGTCGATCGCGGTCGCGCGGAGGCGGATGAAGTTCGCGCCGACCGCGGCGATCGCATCGGGTGATGCCGCCGTGGCGCTCGCCGTGTTCCCCGAGAGGGTGACGAAGCTCAGGTCCACGGCGGCACTCGCCCCGAAGCCGCCACCGAGCGCCTCGTCCCCTGCCGCCACCGTGTTGTCGGCGATCGTCAGGTTCGTGAAGTCGTTGAATCCGGCGCCACCACCGTGGTGAAGATGCCGCCCCCGCCCCCATCGCTCCCGCCGAGGGTGATCACGTCGTTGTTGATGATCGTCGAGTCGCTCACCGAGATGCCGTTGACGTCCCCGTAGAGCCCGGCGCCGTAGGCGCCGGCGCCGTCGTACTCCTGATTCGAGAGCTCCACACGGAGACCTCGTTGTTGTCGACGACGGCTCGGGTGACCGTCGCGTTGTTCAGGTAGGCACCGCCGCCGCTTGAGTTGTAGGGGGAGTCGACGCCGTTGTCGTTCAGGCGCACCCTCGTCAGGACCGGCCCGCCACTGCCGACCCAGATCCCGCCGCCCTGCGCATTGCCGAAGTCGGTTGACGACCTCGTTGTCGGTGGCGGTCACGTCGGTGATCTCGATCTGACCGATCGACCCGTCGCCGAAGATCGCAATCCCGCCTCCGCCGGCGAATCCACCGCCCGAGGTCGTGATGTAGTTGTCGAAGACCCGCACCTGCTGGATGTCCGGGGCTCCGCTGACGAGATACACGCCTGCCTCCGCGCGTCGTCGATGTTGCCGTTCGGCGTGAGTGAGCCGCCCGTGATCGACATCTGGGAGAGGACGAGCCCCGAGGGCGACCCGGACGGCATGTGGATCACGCGCTGGCCGGCCACGTCCTGATCGAGGGTCGTCGAGTTCGGCGCCCGCGCCCTGAACGGTGGTCTGATCGAGGAGGTCGAGGTCGCCGCCCTCCGAGGTGTCGTCCTCGCCCGGGACGGTCAGCGTGAATATCCCGGCGGGAATCGCAACCGTGTCGCCGCCGGCCGTGCCCGCGGCGGCGCAGTCGCTGACGTTGATCGGCGTCGTCAGGCTGTTCTGGTTCGCTGAGATGACGGCTTCACGCGGGCTGCATTGCGCGTCGGCGTCGGTCACCGAGTTCGCCGAGTCCGGAGCTCCGGTGTCGACGTTGATCGTGGCCGCCGAGGCGAGCGATGGCAGCGTCAGGAGCAGCGCCAGAACGGTCAGCGAGAACGCGGTGAGCCTTCTGATCATGCTCATCGCGCTAGCTCCTCTTCCTGACGACCTTGACCTTGGCCTTCGCCGGGGTCGGGTCGGTGTTGCCGGCGAGGTCGGTCGCCGCCACCTCGAACGTGTGCCTGCCCTTCTTCAGCTTCACCTTGAACGGGCTAGGTGCAGGCCTTGAAGGCAGCCTTCGTCGACGCTGCATTCGAAGGTCGAGCCCGCCTCGCTGGAGCTGAACTCGAACGTCGCCCTGACCTTCTTCTTCGTCCCCTTCAGCTTCAGCTTCGTCGGGGCCTTGTCGATCGTCGTCTCCGGCGGCGCGACGTCCTTGCGGACGCCACTGAGGCTGAAGGACTGGTCGGGCGCCGGGTGTCCCGGGAGGCAGGTGCTGCGGGGGCCGAAGGCACCGCAGCTGTTGGGGAAGCCCTGCCCGGGGTTGGTGAAGGCCGCCAGGCTGCCGAACCCTTCGCTGTGCTCGGCCCAGAACCACTGCTGCGGGTCACCGAAGCTGACCGCGTTGAGGACGGCCTGGACGCTGAGCCAGTAGTGGCCCGCCGCGAGGTCCGGGACCGCGGCGAGCGGAAGCTGGAAGCGCGGGTAGCCGGGCGCCTGGAGCTGGGCCGAGAAGATCGGTGTGCCGGGGAGGCCACCGGCATCGCGGTAGAACCGCACGTTGACGGTGGAGGTCGTCGAGGTTCCAAACGCCTTGCCGCGGATCAGACCGGACTCGAGCTGCCAGACCTGACCGGCCGGGACCGTGAAGTCGTCTGCCGTCAGCGAGTCGTACTCGTTGAACTCCGCTTCGAAGTCCTGGGAGGTCGTCGACTCCGGCGAGGTCAGATCGATCTGGTCGTGCAGCACCTCGGCGGATGCCGCGCCCGGCGCCAGCAGGGTCAAGGTCGAGGCCGCACCCGCGATCAGGAGCCCGAGGCGCCTTCCCCCTCGTCCATTCCGTCTCTTTCGTCCCGCCATGTCGACCTCCAGCTCGCTTGCAGTCGGTCGAACCTAGCCGCGGTTCCCGAGACGGTTTCGGCGGCGCCCGCAAAACCGAAACACCTGAGGGCTCCGACCGTAATGACAAGTCCCCTCGCCTCCGGAAGGCTGGGCGGTGTGATCGATGAAAGCGAGAACCACGCGCGCCCAGCGGCCCACCCGGTCGAGATCCTCGTCAGCTTCTCCGCCCCTGCGGGCCCGATCGCGGGAACGATCCGGTCGGGTGCCGACGGGGTGCCCAGCGACTTCCACGGGTGGCTCGAGCTGATGGACGCCCTCGAGGCCCAGCGCGCGGTCGTCCCCGCGCGATCGAGAAGAACCGCTGAGCGTCGGGTCAGGCGAGCGCCGCAGCCAGCTCGCGGCGCGAGCCGATGTCGAGCTTGCGATAGGCGCGGGAGAGGTGGATCTCGATGGTCCTCGGGGTGACGAAGAGGTCCTCGGCGATCTCGCGGTTCGAGCGGCCCTCCGCGGCCATTCGGGCGGCGCGCAGCTCGCTCGGGGTGAGTGAGGCGACGCCCTCGGCGTCGCTCGGAGCGTGCGACACCCCGGTGGCGCCGAGCTCCTCGCGAGCGCGGCGAGCGAGGACGCTCGCTCCGCAGGCCTCGGCGAGGTCAGCGGCCTCGCGGAGGGGCTCGCGGGCATCGCGCTGGCGGCGCCGGCGTCTGAGGAGCGCTCCGAGCTCGGCCAGCGACCGGGCCTGCTCGAGCGTGGCCCCGGCCCGGCGGAGGCACTCGGCCGAGCGCCCAAGCGTCTCGACCGCGTCGTCCGGCGGGCCGATCAAGGCCTGGGCGCGCAGGGCGATCCCGATCGCGCGCGCGGTTCCCGACGCCTCCGCGAGGTCGAGCTCCTCCGCGACGAGCTCGGCCGCACGAGCCCGGTCGCCGGCGTCGCCGTCGTGCAGGGCGAGGGCGGCGACCGATCGCCAGGGCAGCGCGGCGGGGGTGGAGCCGGCGAAGCGAAGCTCGCGCTCGCCGGCGAGGAGAACGTCGGCGAGGCCCTCGCCGGGCTGCCCGTGCGCGAGCCGGATCTCGCCGCGGGTCATCAGGCAGAGCTGGAAGACGGCCGCATCGGGGATCGGCTCCGGGCAGCGCTCGGCGATCAGTGCCAGGGCTTCGTCGCTCTGGCCGCGCTCGTGCAGGATCCGGGCGAGGAAGGCGGTGACGAAGAGGTCGAGCGGCGTTGCGCCGTGCAGGGAGCGGACGTCCTCCGCGGCAAGGGCATCGGCCTCGGCCGCGGCCAGGTCCCCGCGGCGAAGGTGCATCCAGGACCGCACGGCGGAAGCCATCGCGAACCCGATCGGCCAGCCCCGATCGCGCGCGTCGGCGATCGCGCTGTCCAGTGCCGGCTCGAGCAGCTCGTAGCCCTCGACCATGACGAGCGCGAGCAATACCTCGACGACGATGATGCTGGCGCAGCTCTGCTCCTCGACGAGGACGGCGCCGGGCCCGAATGCCCGCGAGGCGAGCTCGATCACGTCGGCGGCCGGCTCGTTCGCCTGCGCCGCGGCGAACGCGCATACCGCGAGCAGCTTGCGCTCCGCGGGGGTGTCTCCGGCGAGGGCGCCGCGGTACTCGCCGAGCCGGGCCGTTGCTGCGCCCGCGATGTGCAGGTTGAGCTGGGCGGAGGCGAGCTCCGCCTCGGCGCTCAGCTCGAGCTCGCGGTCCCCCTCGCTGTCGCCTGCGGCACGCCCGAAGGTCGCAGCCGCGGCCTCGAGGTTCAGCACCGTCATCTGCGCCCGCCCCAGCTCCATCAGCGCGGAGCGGCGCTGCGCGCCCGGGGACGCGGCCTCGACGGCCTGCTCCAGGTGGTCGATCGCGCGGCCGTCGAGCGCGCGGGTCGCGGCGGCCCCGAGCTGCAGGAGGATCTCGGCGCGCGTGCCCGGATCGGGGTGCAGCTCGAGGGCGCGCAGGAGGTAGCGGACGGTGGCCTCCGGAGCGCCCAGCGCGTAGACCCGCCGGCCGGCCTCGAAGAGGATCTCGGCGCCGCCCGGCACCTCGTCGTCCCCGGTTGCGATCAGGTGCGGGGCGATCCGCTCGGGCGCCTCGCCCTCGCGATGCAGGAGCATCGCCGCCTGCACGTGGCGACGGTGACGCCGTCGCGGGGAGATCTGCTCGTGGATCGTGCTGCGGATCATCGGGTGCGTGAAGCTCAGCTCGGCGCCGCCCTCGATCAATTCGGCGGCCTGGAGGGACTCGATCGCGAGCTCGCCCGCCTCCTCGTCGACTCCGGCGAGCTCGAGTGCGATCTCCGCGGAGGCCTCGCCGAGGATCGCGAGCGCCTCGGCCACAGGAACGGCGCCCGCCGGCAATCGCCTGAGTCTCAGCAGCACCGAGCGGACCAGCGAGCCGGGGACCAGCGTCCTGGCGACCTCCGCCGCCTTCGCTCCGGCTCCGGCGTCCTGCGCGAGCAGCTCGAGCGCGAGTGCGTCGAGCATCAGGGGGTTGCCGCCGGTGACGCTCAGGGCGGTGGCTGACAGCTGTGCGCTCGGCTTCTCCCGAAGCCGGCCGGCGAGGAGCTCCTGCGTCGCAGGCTCCGAGAGCGGCCGTGGGCTCAGCACCGTGCACGAGCCGCTGCCGGCGAGCGCGCTCAGCGCGTCGTTGCGCGACTCGGCGTCGCTGCTGCGAACCGTGATGGCGACGAGGACGGGGACCTCGCCGAGTCGCTTCTCCAAGGCGTTGAGCCAGCGCAGGGATTCGAGGTCAGCCCACTGGGCGTCGTCGATGAGCAGCGCCACCGGCGAGCGCGTCGCGAGGTTGTCGACCAGCCAGGTCAGCGCGCCCTGCATCGCCTGGCCGGGGTCCCCGATCGGCGGCACGCTCTCCTTGCCGCCGGCGTCGATGCCGAGCAGCAGCGGTGCGGTGCGGGCGGCGGCGCCGTCGAGCAGCGCCGCCCGCTCGGCGGGCTTTGCGCGCTGCAGGGGGCTGGTCAGGAGCTGCGAGGCGACGCCGAAGGCGATCGAGTCCTCCAGCTCGTCGCAGCGGGCGCCGAAGGCACGGAGCCCGCGCTCGCCCGCCATGCGCCGAGCCTCCCAGAGAAGTCGCGTCTTGCCGATGCCCGGCGACCCCTCGATCAGGAGGAGCTGACCCCGTCCCTCCACCGCCTCGTCGACGAGCCCGGCGATCGTGGCGAGCTCGGAGTCGCGTTCGAGCAGGGACGTCCCCCCGCTCTTGCCCTGACCGCCCACCCGCAGAGCCTAGGCGCGATGCCGTCCTCGTGGGCCGGTTGGGGCCGCTCGCTAATGTCGTCCGGTTGGCAACTGCGACGAAAGCGACCCAAACGGCTGACCCACTGGCGGGGTTCAGCGAGTCCACCCGTGCCTGGTTCGAGCGCTCCTTCGAGGGCGCGACGCCGGCGCAGGCGGCCGGCTGGCCGGCGATCGCCACCGGCGCCAACACGCTGATCTGCGCTCCGACCGGCTCCGGCAAGACGCTGGCCGCCTTCCTCTGGGGGATCGACCGCCTGGCCCGCCACCCGGAGCGCCACGGGACCGGCGTGCAGCTCGTCTACGTCTCGCCGCTGAAGGCGCTCTCCTACGACGTCGAGCGCAACCTGCGCGCGCCGCTCGCCGGCGTCGGCGCCGACGTCTCGGTCGGGCTGCGCACGGGCGACACCCCGCAGCGGGAGCGGCAGGCGATGCTGCGCAAGCCGCCCGACATCCTGATCACCACGCCGGAGTCGCTCTACCTCATGCTGACCTCCCGGGCGCGCGAGATCCTCACCGACGTCGAGGCGCTGATCGTCGACGAGATCCACGCCGTCGCGCCGACGAAGCGCGGCGCGCACATGGCGCTGACGCTCGAGCGGCTCGACCGCCACGTCGCCGTGAACGCGAACGAGGGCGAGGGCCGCGAGCAGCCCGTGCAGCGCATCGGCCTCTCGGCGACCCAGCGGCCGCTCGAGCGGATCGCGAAGTTCCTCGTCGGGCCCCATCGCGAGTGCGAGATCGTCAACGCCGGCGTCCGCAAGGAGATGGACCTCGAGATCGTCGTCCCGGTCGAGGACATGGCGAGATCTCGGCAACGTGGCGACGGTGGCCCCCGGCGAGCCCGAGCTGCCGGGGCCGCAGATGGCCGGGGACACGCCGCGCGCCGGGTCGATCTGGCCGGCGATCTACCCCGAGCTGCTGAAGCTCGTCCGCGAGCACACCTCGACGATCGTCTTCGTCAACAACCGGCGCGGCGCCGAGCGGATGGCCAAGCGGCTGAACGAGATGAACGCCGAGGAGCTCTACGACGCCGAGCACGCCGACGACGAGCCCGAGCCCGCTCCGCTCGGCGACGACGGCAAGCCCGGACCGCCCGAGGCGAAGCCGCCCGTCCCGCTCGACCGCTATCCGGAGATCGCCCGCGCCCACCACGGCTCGCTGGCCCGGGAGGAGCGCCAGGTCGTCGAGGAGCTGCTGAAGACCGGTCAGCTGCCGTGCCTCGTCGCGACATCGAGCCTCGAGCTCGGGATCGACATGGGCGCGGTGGACCTGGTGATCCAGGTCGAGTCGCCGAAGTCGGTGGCGCGCGGGATCCAGCGCATCGGCCGGGCCGGCCACGAGCTCGGCGCCGTCTCGAAGGGGCGGATCTTCCCGAAGTTCCGCTCCGACCTGCTCGAGTGCGCGGTCGTCGCGAAGCGGATGCGCTCCGGCGAGATCGAGGAGACGGTGATCCCGCGCAACCCGCTCGACGTGCTCGCGCAGCAGATCGTCGCGATGGTCGCCGACGAGGAGTGGACCGTCGACGAGATCGAGCGCATGGTCACCTCGGCGGAGCCGTACTCGGAGCTCTCGCGCGAGCAGCTCGAGAACGTCCTCGACATGCTCGACGGCCGCTACCCCTCCGAGCGTTTCGCCGAGCTGCGCCCGCGGCTCGTCTGGGACCGGACCGGCGGCACCGTGCGCGGCCGCAAGGGCGCCCGGCAGCTCGCGGTCACCAACGCCGGGACGATTCCCGACCGCGGCCTCTACGGCGTCCACCTCCCCGACGGCCGCCGCGTCGGCGAGCTCGACGAGGAGATGGTCTACGAGGCCCGCGCCGGCCAGGTCTTCCTGCTCGGCGCCTCCTCCTGGCGGATCGAGGAGATCACCCGCGACCGCGTGATCGTCACCCCGGCGCCGGGCGTGCCGGGGGCGGTGCCCTTCTGGCGCGGCGAGGGCGTCGGGCGGCCGGTCGAGCTCGGCCGCGCGATCGGCGAGTTCTCGCGCGAGGCTGTCAACGCCGATCCCGCCGACCTCGCTCGCGACTACGACCTCGACGACCTCGCGGCGCAGAACCTCGTCGCCTATCTCCAGGAGCAGCAGGCCGCCACGCGGGTCGTGCCCAGCGATCAGACGATCGTCGTCGAGCGCTTCCGCGACGAGATCGGCGACTGGCGCATGTGCGTGCTCTCGCCGTTCGGCGGTCGCGTCCACGCCGCCTGGGGTCTCGCGCTGGCCTCGCGGATCCGCGCCGAGTTCGACCTCGAGGCCGATGCGATCTGGTCCGACGACGGCATCGTCGTCCACCTCCCCGATGCCGACGAGGCGCCGTCCCCGGACCTCGTCCTCCTCGACGCCGACGAGATCGAGGACCTCGTCGTCGGCGAGCTCTCGGGCTCGGCCCTGTTCGGCTCCCGCTTCCGCGAGGCGGCCGGGCGCGCGCTGCTGATCCCGAAGGCCTACCCGGGCAAGCGCACCCCGCTGTGGCAGCAGCGGCTCAAGTCGCAGTCCCTGCTCGAGGTCGCGAAGGACTTCCCGCGCTTCCCGATCACGCTGGAGACCTACCGCGAGGTCCTCCGCGACGTGCTCGACCTGCCGGCGCTCGGGGAGATCCTGCGCGACCTCAAGTCGCGGCGGATCTCGCTCGTCGAGGTGGAGACGCAGACGGCCTCGCCGTTCGCCTCCTCGCTGCTCTTCGACTACGTCGCGACCTACATGTACGAGGGGGACACGCCCGAACGCCGAGCGGCGGGCGGCCGCCCTCGCGCTCGACCGCGATCTCCTGCGCGAGCTGCTCGGCCAGGAGGAGCTGCGCGAGCTGATCGACCCGGCGGCGCTCGTCGACGTCGAGGACTCGCTCCAGCACCGCATCGAGCAGGCCCGCGCGGTCGACCGCGACCAGCTCCAGCAGATCCTCCGTCGCCTCGGTGACCTGACGACCGAGGAGTGCGAGGAGCGCGTCGCCGAGGGCTACTCGGCGGCATCGATGCTCGCCAAGCTCGAGGCGGAGCGGCGGATCGTCAAGGTCCGGGTCGCCGGCGAGGAGCGCTGGATCGCGGCCGAGGACGGCGCGCTCTACCGCGACGCCCTCGGGGTGCCCGTGCCCTCGGGGCTGCCCGACGCGTTCCTCGAGACCGTCGAGGAGCCGATGGCGGTGCTGATGCGGCGCTACGCCCGCACCCACGTCCCGTTCCCGACCGCCCAGGCGCAGCGCCGCTTCGGCGTCGACCCGACCCCGGCCCTGAAGGGCCTCGAGGCGGCCGGCGAGCTGATCCGCGGCGAGCTCCTGCCCGGCGGCACCGAGCGCGAGTGGTGCGACCCCGACGTCCTGCGGAGGCTGCGCCGGGCGAGCCTCGCCGTCCTCCGCAAGGAGGTCGAGGCCTCCGACGCGTCCGAGCTCGCGCGCTTCCTCGTCTCCTGGCAGAACGTCGACGCCTACCGCCCCGCCGGCGCCGGGCCCGACCGCCTGCGCGAGGCGCTGGTCCCGCTGCAGGGGGTGGCGCTCACCCCCGAGGTCTGGGAGCGGGACGTGCTCCCCCGCCGTCTCGGCACCTATTCACCTGCGTGGCTGGATCAGCTTTCGACGGGCGGCGAGATCGTCTGGATCGGGGCGGGGCCGGTCGGGCGCACCGGCCGCGTCGCGTTCTACTTCCGCGAGGACGTCCGCCTGGTCGGGCCGCCGCCCGCCAACGTCAAGCTCGACCGTCCCGCGGGCGAGATCCACGAGGCGATCCGCGAGCTGCTCACCGAGCGCCCGCTCTTCTGGGTGGACCTCGTCGCCGACCTCGACTTCGGCAGGGAGGAGCTGCACTCGGCGCTCTGGGACCTGGCGTGGGCCGGCGAGGTGACCAACGACGCGGTCGCGCCGCTGCGCTCGCCGCGGCTGAAGGCTTCCGAGACCAACGCGGCCCGTCGCGGCCGGCGCTTCTCCGCGCGGCGCAACGCGACCGGGCAGGCCGTCGCCGGCCGCTGGTCGCTGACCGAGTCGTTGTTCCGCAGCGCTCCCGCGGCCGGGCCGAAGATGCGGGCCCAGGCCGAGCTGATGCTCGAGCGCCACGGGATCGTGACCCGGGAGACGGTCCTCGCCGAGGGCATCCCCGGCGGGTTCTCGACGCTCTACGGCGAGCTGTCCAACCTCGAGATCCTCGGCACGGCCCGCCGCGGCTACTTCGTCGAGGGCCTCGGTGGCGCGCAGTTCGCGCTCGCCGGCGCGGTCGAGCGGCTGCGGTCGCTGCCGCGCGTCGACGAGGAGTTCGTGGTCCTCGCCGTGACCGATCCGGCGCAGCCCTATGGAGCCAGCCTGAAGTGGCCCCGCCCGCCCGCCCGGGAGGGGGAGGACGACGCGGACGGGCGCGGCGGCCGGCGGCCGAGCCGCGTGGCCGGCGCCTACGTCGTCCTCCGCAACGGCGAGCCGGTGATCTACGTGGAGCGCGGCGGCAAGGGCCTGCTGCAGCTGGCCCGCCTCAACGAGGAGCGCCTGGCCGCCGCCCTGAAGGCGATCGTCGAGTCGGTCGTCGAGCGTCGCCTGCCGCGCCTCGGCATCGAGCGCATCGACGGCGAGAGCATCGTCGGCCACCCGCTCGAGGCCGCCCTGGTCGACGCCGGCTTCGAGCGCCAGCCGCGCCGGCTGGTGGCTTCGGCTTAGTCGCACCGGGTGTCGGCGGCCCCACCCTTGGGGGGTCGACGTGGGGCGCACGCGGACGTAGGTTGGACCCATGCATCGCATCGCCGCAGCTCTCGCCCTGCCCCTCATCGCGTTCCTGCTCGCCGCGCCGGCGGGGGCGGCGGGGGCCGATGACGGCAAGATCGTCTACCAGCGCTTCTACAAGGGCGGCTCGGAGATCTTCTCGTTCAATCCCGCCAACGATCGCTCGAAGCGGCTGACGAGCGAGAGCATTCGGAGCGGCGACAACATCGCCGCCGGTGATCCCGCCTACTCGCCGAATCGCCGGCGGATCGTGTTCACCAACGCGGTCAAGACCCCCGGGTCTCGCGGGCGTCGCAACAACCTGTTCGTGATGCGCGGCGACGGGTCCCGTGCCCGCCGGCTGACCCGGTCGGAGTCTCACCAGTCCAGCCCGGTCTTCTCCCCCGACGGCTCGACCATCGCCTACGGTCAGCGGGGCGACATCCACCTGATCGACCGGAACGGCGACAACCATCGCAACCTCACCGCCGATCTCCCCGGCGGCGGGTACGGCGGCAGCTTCTCCCCCGACGGCTCGTCGATCGCCTTCGCGACCCTCGACGGCGGCGACAGTGACATCGTCGTGATGAATCTCGAGACCGCGGCGGTCGTCAACGTGACCGCTTCGAGCGCGGACGACGAGTACTCGCCGGACTACTCCCCCGACGGAACCCGGCTCGCCTTCGTCAGCGACCGGGTCGACTTCCACGGCGACATCTACGTCATGGACGCCGACGGCTCCAACGTCGCCCCGGTCACCTCGGACCCCGGCGTCGAGCACGAGGAGCCCTCCTTCTCCCCCGACGGCACCGCCCTCGCCTATGCCTCCCGGATGGATCCGAGCGCGGCGATCCGCGTCTTCACGATCGACGTGGACGGCTCGGCGCGCCGTCAGCTGCCCAGGACGGGCGGCGTCTCGGGGAGCCCCGACTGGGGCTGACCGGCGGCTCAGCCGCGGCAGTCGGGCCCGGGGGCCCGGTCGCGCAGCCGGCTGAACCTGATCTCGAACGGCAGCTCGACCCGGACCCGGCAGGATCTCCGGCGCAGCGTGACCCGCCCCGAGCCCTCGCCGAGGAAGCGGCGGCCGTCGCGCCCGAAGCGGATCAGCTCCGTGGGAGGCTCCGCGAAGGCGAAGCTGGATCGACCAGGCCGTCCCCTGTTGGGCCACGGTCTCGTAGCTCCACCTCGCCCGCGCGGCCGGCGGCCGGCGGAAGAAGCCCCAGTCGATCGCGTCAGCCAGGTCCTCACGCCAGTACGGCCAGTCGTGGATGCCCTGATGCGGGCGATAGGTGACGTCGATCCCGGCATCTTCCGCGGCGGTCGCGAACTCCGCCGCGTGCTGGCCGAGCTCCGCCTCGGCGGCCTGGCCGAAGGTGTTCTGCACCTCGCTCGGGCGAGCCGGATTCGGCACGCCGTCGCCGGCCGCGACGTAGAGCCGCGTGTAGGTCAGGTTCCCGACGAGCGCCTTCGGGTTGTGCCCGCGCCAGTAGAACTCCTGCGCCTCGGGGTCGCCGAAGATCGCCTCCCTGCTCTGGCCCGTGGCGAAGTCGAACGCCCCCTGGTAGGTCGGGCGCTGGATCGAGAGCGGTCCCGAGAAGGCCGCCGCCGAGCCGAAGAACCCGGGGCGTTGAGAGGCGTAGAACATCGCGCCCTCTCCTCCCATCGAGAGCCCGGCGATCGCGTGCCAGCGGCGTCCCTGCTTGATCCGCAGCCGCTTCATCGCGTACGGGATGAGCTGCTCGAGGTGGTAGCCCTCCCACGCGGGGTCGCTGCGCTTCCCGCCGTTCCACCAGTTCGCGTAGAAGCCGCGATCCCCCTCGGGCATCACGATGACGCCGTCGAAGCCGCGGGCGGTGTTCAGCAGGTCGCCGTTCTGGGGGTTCGGCCAGGAGTCGTAGGCGTCGCCCTGTCCGTGGAGGAGGAAGAGGACCGGGTACTTGCGCTCCGGGTTCTCGTCGTAGCCGTCCGGCAGGTAGACCTTCGCGCGCAGGGCGTTGGGCCGATCGGCGACGCCGGGCGGCTCGTTGTAGGAGCCGGGGGGTGCCGCGGCCGGATCGACGAAGCGGCTCTCGGCGACGCCGGGACCGCTCCAGGTGACGATCTCCGCGGCCTGCGCCGACGCGGCCGACGCGAAGAACGCCAGGAAGGCGATCAGCGACACGATCCATCGCTGCTTGCGCTCGGTGGGGGAGGTGCGCGGCGCCATCGACTGAGCCTAGCCCCGATCCCAACGGCGCAGGTACGGCTCCGGATCCACCGGCTCGCCGCCCACGTGGATCTCGAAGTGGAGGTGGCACGGGGTGCCCTCCGCGTTGCCGGTCTGGCCGATCTGGCCGAGGAACTCGTTCGTGAAGACGCGCTCGCCCCGGCCCGCTGCGGACGGGTCGATCATGTGGGCGTAGAAGAGGTCCTGCCTGCTCTTCGCCGCGTCGACCAGCACGTAGTTGCCGTAGAGGGACGGGTCGTAGCCGGCCTTCTGGATCACTCCGCCACGAGCCGCCACCAGGCGCGTCCCGCAGTCGGCGGTCACGTCGAAGCCCTCGTGCGTGCGGCCCCCGGAGCGGGGCGCATGGAACTCGCCGATCGCGCCGCGGGTCCCGTGCGGCCCGTCGACCGGGAACACGTGGCCGTTCAGATGCAGCCTCGCTGCGTAACGGTCGTCACCTCCGACCGGGCCGACCCGGAACTCGTAGCGGCCGTCGGGAACCGGGCGGCCGCTCCGGTTGAGCCCGTTCCATGCCCGCTCGAGGCGAGCGCCGGGCTTCGCCCCGCGCTCGCGCCACGAGCGCACCGACTTGCCGCCGCGCAGCCGGATCACCCGGATCCGCAGGTCCACCGGCCGGTCCGCGGCGAAGCCGTAGTGCAGGCGGATCTTGCGCTTGCCCGCGAACAGCGGGTGCTTCGGGGAGACGGAGGCGCCCTTCAGCTCGAACCCGACCCCGCCTGACGCCGCGCCGCCGCCCGGGGCACCCGCCAGGAACACGATGGACGCGGTGAGGAGGGCGGCGGCCCAGGCCGTGATCTGCCGCCCGTGCATCGCGGCAGCTTAGGTCGTCAGCGCGGGCTCGGCCGGGGCCAGCTCGCCGTCCTTGGGCATCTCGGTCCGCAGCCAGGCGAACAGGATTCCTCCGGCGACGAGCGGCAGCCAGAAGAGGATCGTTCGGTACGCCAGCACCGCCGCGGCGACCACGGCGGCCGGCAGGCCGTAGACGATCAGGGTGCCGATCAACCCGCCGTCGATCCCGCCGATGCCGCCGGGGATCGGCAGCAGCCCGCCCAGCTGACCGATCAGGTAGCCCATCAGGACCACGGCGATCTCCGGGGAGTAGCCGAAGGCCCTGAACGTCGCGTAGAGGACCGCGTTGTCGAAGGCCCAGTAGCCGACCGCGCCGGCGAGCCACGCGGAGGTTGCGAGTGCGCGCGATCTCGATCGACTCGCGGGTGCCGGTGATCACGGCGCGCCGAGCGGCCCGGACGCCGCGCTGCAGCCGCGAGTCGTCCGCCGCCGGGTCCCGGCCCGGCCCGAGGCGGGGGATGGCCAGCACCAGCGCGATGACCGCGATCGCCATCAGCGCCGGGACCAGGGTCAGGCTCGCCGGCTGGTCGGTCCCGACGAGGCCGGCGAACATCAGCAGCCCGAGGATCGCCACGGCGACGAAGTTGACCGAGCTCTTGATCAGGAAGAACGCGACCGACCGGCGGGCGATCCGGTCGCCGTCCATCCCGCCCTCGTGCAGGACCCAGGCGCCGAGCGCCAGCCCGCCCATGCCGCTGGCGGGCACGAGCGAGCCCATCGCAAGCTCGGAGCCGCCGATCTGCCAGCTCCGCCGCCAGCTCAGGCCGCGGCAGAAGATCGGCGCGAACATCACGACGTAGGCGGTGAAGGAGAGCGCCTCGAAGCCGATCGCGATCGCGATCCACTCCGGGCGTGCATCGCCCAGCAGCGCCCGCACCTCGCCGAGCCCGGGCGCGAGCAGGGCGATCAGGACGATCACGGCGATCGCGACCATCACCGGGACCGCGCGCCGCAGCAGCACGCGGGGCTCGAAGTCGCGTGGTGAGCCGGTCTCGGTGGGGGTCGAGCTCACCACGCCATCGTTGCACAGGCAACGACCTCTGCCCCGGCGCCGGGGCTCAGGCGTCCGGCAGGTTGTTCCAGTCCTCCCACGAGATCTCGCGCCCCGGCCAGCGAACCGTGGTGAACGGCCATTCGTGCTCGAGCCATTCGCGCACGGCGAGCTCGAGCTCGGCCTCGAGGTCGCCGTCCTCCTCGTCGCTGCGCACCCAGAGCGTCACCTCCGCATCGACGCCGCGCTTCTCCGGCGGATCGATGTAGACGCATCCGAGCACCCGCTGCTCGTCCTTCTCGACGACCGCGTAGGCGAACGAACGGCGCAGCTGGGCTTCCTTCTGATGCCAGGCGAGGTCGATCAGGTTCTGCTCGAGGGTCATCCCCGGGTCGGGCCACCCCCCGTAGGGGAAACGCTGCCGCAGCCGCTCGGCGCTGCTCATGACCGCGTCGTAGTCGCGGACGACGTCGTGGATCGTGAGCGGCCGCACCCGGAACCGGCGATGGTCGACGCCCGGCGGAATCGGGTGGGAGACCGGAATCAGCCTCACGGCCGGATGATCCCGCTCGGGGCGGGACCGGAGGCCGCGGGCGCCGCGCCCTCGGAGCCGGGGTCGGGCGGGTCGGGCTCCGACCCCGCGAAGGAGCCCGCCGCAACCGGCTTCACCCCCCGCTCGGTCTCCATCGGCTTGACCCAGATCTCGTCGACGCCGATCACGATCAGCGAGAGGATCGGGACCGCGACGAACAGCCCGAGGAAGCCGAAGAGCTGGCCGACGATCACCACGCCGATGGCGACCACCGCCGGGTGCAGCTTGACCCGCTGGGCCATGACGAGCGGGATCGTCAGGTTGCTCTCGACCTGCTGGATCAGGACGTAGATCCCCAGCGCGAGCAGCGCCTTGCCCGGCGAATCCGTGAGCGCGAAGAGGACCGGGGGGATCCCGCCCGCGATCGCGCCGAAGTACGGGATGAGGACGAGCAGCGCCGAGATCACGGCGAAGACGACGGCGAAGTCGAGGCCGATCAGCGTCAGCCCGACGTAGAGCAGTACGCCGGTGATGAGCATGTCGATCAGGACCCCCTGCTGCCAGCCCACCCAGGCCGAGCGCAGGCGCTCCATGAAGGCCGTGGCCCAAGCCCGGCGTTCCGGCGGGAACAGGGAGAGCGCGCCGGCGATGAGGGGCTCGGGGGTGATCGCGATGTAGGCGGCCGTGAGCAGGATCAGGATCAGCGCGCCGATCACGCCGAGCACGTTCAGGCCGATCGAGGCGAGCGGCCCGATCAGCTCGCCCGGATCGTTCGTGTAGCGCTCGAGGAAGCTCTGGATGCTGGCTCCGACCTCGCCCGGCTCGGCTCCGATCGCTCCGCCGATCTGCTTCTGCAGCGAGTCGGTGATCGCGGGAACCTCCTCGACGAAGAGCTTCATCTCGTCGACGAACGGCGGAATCACCAGGACGAGCAGCCCGCCCACGACGGCGACGAGGAGCAACAGCCCGAGGAACGCACCCGCGGGGCGCGGCACCCGGTAGGCCTCCAGCTTCGTCGCGAGGGCGGAGAGGGGGATCGCGATCAGGACGGTGATCAGGATCGCCACCAGGAGGCTGACGAGCTCGTGGAACAGCAGGCCGAAGAGCAGCAGGGCGAAGCCGAGCAGGACCGCCTTGATCGACGGGTGCAGTTCCCTGGGCGTCGGCACGCCTCCATGATGGCTGGCCGGGGGGTCGAAAGCGAGCAGCTGGACGGGCCTCCCTAACCTTGTCCGGGTGCGCCGGACACCCTCAGCACTAGCGATCCACGGGCTCTCGAAGACCTACGACGACGGCACCGTCGGCCTCGACGGGTTGGACCTCGAGGTGCGCGCCGGGGAGTTCTTCGGGCTCCTCGGGCCGAACGGTGCGGGCAAGACCACCCTGATCAACTCGATCTGCAACCTGATCCGGCTCAGCGGCGGCGAGATCAGCGTCTTCGGCCACGACCACGCGTCGATGGAGGCGCGCCGGGTGGTCGGGGTCGCCGAGCAGGACCCGAACCTCGACCGGTTCCTGACCGTCAAGGAGTCGCTCGTCTACCACGGCGGCTACTTCGGGATGAGCGGCGCCGACGCCAACCGCCGCGCCGACGAGATGATCGACGTCTTCGACCTGCGCGCCAAGGCGAACGTCCGCACGCCGAAGCTCTCCGGCGGGATGAAGCGGCGCCTGCTGCTCGCCCGCGCCCTGCTGCACGAGCCGCTCCTCGTGATCCTCGACGAGCCCACCGCCGGGGTCGACGTCGAGCTCCGCCACGACCTCTGGCGCTACATCCGCCGGCTGCACGAGCAGGGCACGACGATCCTGCTCACGACCCACTACCTCGAGGAGGCGGAGTCGCTCTGCGAGGACATCGCGCTGATCTCGAAGGGCCGGATCATCGCCCGCGACACGCCCGACGGGCTGAAGCGCCGCTACGACGCGAGCACCCTGGAGGAGGTCTACCTGCAGACCGTCTCGACCGCACTGCCCCCGCCGCTTCCCGCCGGAGCCGAGTGATGAGCGCCTCCGTCGCCGGCAGCCCGCCCGCCCAGAGCGCCCCGGTCGAGCTCTCGCGGCCGAACCCGGGTCGCTCGATGCGCTCGCTCGCGCTGCGCGAGTGCCGCCGGGTGACCCGCCTGTGGACGCAGACGATCCTCGCCCCGGTCGTCTCCTCGGCGCTCTTCATCCTCGTCTTCGGGCTCTCGCTCGGCAGCCGGATCAAGTCGATCGAGGGCTTCCCCTACGACGTCTTCATCGTCCCCGGCCTGATCGCGATGGCGATGGCGCAGGCCGCCTTCTCGAACAACTCCTCGACGCTGCTGCAGGCCCGCAACGACCGCTACATCAACGACGTGCTCGCCTCGCCGATGCATCCCTGGCAGATGAACCTCGGCTACGCGGTGGGCGGCCTGTTCCGCGCGTTGGCGATCGGCGCCGCCCTGGTCGCGCTCGCCCTGCCCCTGACCGGCGTCCCCATCCACCAGCCGCTTCACCTGATCGGCGGGGTCCTGCTGCTGGTGACCCTGTTCGGCGCGCTCGGCACCGTCGTCGGCATCTACGCCCAGACCTTCGACCACCACAGCTTCATCAACAACATCCTGATCCTGCCTCTGACGTTCCTCGGCGGCGTCTTCTACTCGATCGCGATCCTGCCCTCGCCCTGGGAGGAGATCTCCCACGCGAATCCGCTCTTCTACATGGTCAACACGATCCGCTACGGATTCCTCGGCACGAGCGACGTCAGCGTCACCCTCTGCTTCGCCGTGACCGGCCTGTTCGCCGCCGGCATGCTGGCGTGGAGCCAGTACCTGTTCTCGACGGGCCACAAGCTCAAGCCCTAGTGCCCGAGGGGGACACGATCCACCGGGCGGCGCGGAAGATCCACGTCGCCCTCGTCGGCCGGGAGATGGACGTCGCCGACACGCCGAATCCCCGCTCGCCGATCCACAACCGATCGGGCGAGCTCGCCGGCGCCACGCTCGAGCGGGCGGAGGCGCGGGGCAAGCACCTGCTGCTGCACTTCTCCGGCGATCGGGTGGTCCACAGCCACCTCGGGATGAACGGCCGCTGGTTCGTGCAGGCCGAGGGCCGGCTCCCCTACGGCAAGCCCTGGCTCCTGCTCGTCGCCGGCCGGGCCGTCGCAAGCCAGACCGGCGGCAAGATCCTGCGGCTCGTCAGCGCCTCCCGCGCCCGCAACGATCCAGCGCTCCTGCAACTCGGACCCGACCCGTTGCGGCCGGAGTACGACCCTGACGAGGCCACCGCGCGGATCCTCGCCTGGGACCCGGCGGAGACGATCGGCGAGGCGCTCAACGATCAGTCGCTGATCGCCGGCGTGGGCAACGTGATCCGGATCGAGGCGTGCTTCCTCCCGCGGATCAGCCCGTGGCGCCGGATCGGCGACCTGAAGGAGGAGGAGGCGCGGGCGATCGTCGACGCGATCAGCTGGGTG
Source organism: uncultured Solirubrobacterales bacterium (assembly GCA_963839535.1). GTDB lineage: Bacteria > Actinomycetota > Thermoleophilia > Solirubrobacterales > 70-9 > RHKX01. Next base: position 291,512 of record CAWIVF010000008.1, on the reverse strand, counting down.
ATGGAGACCTCGATGGCGCGTGGCAGCCGCCCGAAGCAGATCTACGGGCGTGCCCGCCGACCCTGTCCCCGCTGCGGCGGACGGATCCTCACCCACGGCCAGGGCGACGACAATCGCGTCACCTTCTGGTGTGAGAATTGCCAGCTCTGAAATCCCGACCCGACCCGAAAGGAACCCGAGACTTGAACCCGAGGATGCCCCACCTGTCCGTCCCCCTCGCGATCGCGGCGCTCGCCATCGCCGGCTGCGGCGACTCCGACGACTCGTCGTCGCCCAGCTCCACGACGACCGAGGCCGAGGCCACGGTCGACGCGAGCGCGTTCGAGGACTGCATCTACTCGGGCAGCCTCCAGGTCGGGATCTACGAGCCGGTCAAGAAGCCGGACCCGCAGCTCTCCGAGGCCGCCCCCGAGGCCGAGTTCTTCGAGGCCGGCAAGGGCGACGACGGAATCGTCGCCTTCTACGTCTTCCCGGATGCGACCGCGGCCGGCGAGTTCGCCGCCGACTTCGAGCAGGAGTTCGCCGACTTCGGCGCCGAGCTGGCCACGGGCGCCGGGATCGAGGGCGTCACCGGCCTCATGGAGACGGTGGACAACGTCGCCCTGGGCCTGATCCCGTTCTCGGCCGGCAAGGAGGCCGAGCTCTCCGAGGAGGCCATGGCCGACACCTCGACCTGCCTGGAGGAGAGCGCCACCGGGTAGACCCGGAGCGAGCCGGCAGCGCTTGCGGCACCGGCGGTCAGCGATAATCCCCCGGCGATGGGGGAGGAGTCCATCACCTCGGCCGAGCTGCTCGCTCGCGTTCCCCTGCTTTCGGACCTCGAGTCGACGGAGCTCGAGCGGATCGCCCAGGTCGCGATCCCTCGCTCCTTCCCGAAGGGGTCTCGGGTCTTCCACGAGGGCGACGAGAGCGACGCCTGTTACATCATCCGCGAGGGCGAGGTGCGGGTCACCCGCGAGCACTCCGACGGGCGCGCGATCGCGCTCGCGACGCTCGGGCCTGGCGAGCTGTTCGGCGAGCTCGCGATGCTCGACGGCGGCGTCCGCTCCGCCAGCGTCGAGGCCCTCACCGACGTCGAGCTCCTCGCGGTCGCCGCCACCGACATGCGCGGGCTGCTCGAGCGCAACGTCGAGATCACGACGAAGCTCGTCGTCGCGCTGACGCGGCGGCTGCGGGAGACGAACGAGCGGATCAGCCGCCAGTCCTTCCAGACCGTGCCGAGCCGCGTCGCAGGCGTGCTCTCCCAGCTGGTCGCGGCCGAGAGCGCGGAGCCCGGCCGCGACGGGGTCACGATCCGGATGAACCAGGCGGACCTCGCCCAGCTCGCGGGCACCTCCCGCGAGAGCGTCAGCCGCTTCCTCGCCGTGCTCGAGCGGGCGGGCGTCGTCCGCGTCGGCCGAGGGCGCGTGACGGTGCTCGAGCCCTCGCGGCTGCGGGCCTACATCTTCTGAGCGTGAGCGATGCCGCTGCGCAGCGGGCCGAGATGGTGGAGGTTCAGCTCCGCCGCCGGGGGATCAGTGACGAGCGTGTGCTCGCGGCGATGGGGGAGGTGCCGCGTGAGCTGTTCGTGCCCGACGCCCAGCGCGACGTCGCCTACACCGACGCGGCGCTGGCGATCGGCAGCGGGCAGACCATCTCCCAGCCCTGGATCGTCGCCGCGATCTGTCAGGCGCTCGCCCTGAGCGGGACCGAGACGGTCCTCGAGATCGGCGGCGGCAGCGGCTACTCGGCGGCGGTGCTCGCCAGGCTCGCCCGGCGCGTGATCTCGATCGAGCGGATCCCCGAGCTGGCCGACCGCGCCCGGACCGCGCTCGCGGTCGAGGCGCTCGGGCCCGAGCGGGTCGAGGTCGTGGTCGGCGACGGGTCGATCGGCGTCGCCGCGGCCGCGCCGTTCCCGGCGATCGCGGTGCATGCCGGAGTGCCGGCGCCGCCGCGGACGCTGCTCGGCCAGCTGGCTCCGGGCGGCCGCCTCGTCGCGCCGGTCGGCAGCGATCGGCGGGAGATGCTGACGCTCTTCGTCCGGAACGACTCGGCTGACGGAGGCTTCGACGTGCGCCCGATCGCGCCGTGCCGGTTCGTCCCCCTGCTCGGCGCCGAGGGCTTCCCCGAGCGCTGAGCGGACCCGGCCCCGTCCGGTTAGGCTGGCCCCTCGGATGAGCGCGCTCTACGTCCTCAACTTCTATTCGCCGGTCTTCGTCGACCAGCTCAAGCGGGGACGCAAGACGGCGACGATCCGGCTCGGGGACAAGAGCCGCAAGTACGACCGCGGCCAGGTCGTCTGGATCACCGTCGGCTACCGCCACGGGCCCCGCGAGAAGATCTTCGCGGCGGTGATCGACGACGTCGAGGTCAAGCAGGTCTCCGAGATCTCGCCCCGCGACATCGAGCACGACAACCCCGAGTTCCGGCGGATCGAGGACACGAAGCACTTCCTCGAGCAGATCTACAGCCGCTCGATCGCCCCCGACGACATCGTCACCGTGATCCGCTTCTCGCAGATCGTCGAGCGCCCGCAGGGCAACTTCGGCAACGGCGAGACGCCTTCTCAGAACTAGATGACTCCGGCGGGATCCTCCGCTTGGGGCTCTGCCCCGCTGCGGTCCCGCCGGGTGGAGGACCGACTCGGCGGCAAGGGCGAGACTGCGGCCTGCGCTAGAGACGTGGCGCAGTATGCGTTCCTGACGACGTGGCTGCTCGACGCGCCGCGCGAGGACGTCTGGGACGCGATCTGGGACTCCGAGGCCTGGCCGGATTGGTGGCGCGGCGTCGTCGAGGCCGTCGAGCTCGACCCCGGCACGCCCTGCGGGGTCGGTCGCCGCGGCCGCTACGCCTGGCGCAGCCGGATTCCCTATCCGGTGCGCTTCGAGGTCATCTCGAACCGGGTCGAACGGCCCGGCGCGCTCGAGGGCCACGCGAGCGGGGATCTCGAGGGGACCGGCCGCTGGCGGTTCCTCGAGGACGACGGCGTCACCGCGGCGATCTACGAGTGGAACGTGCGGACGACGAAGCCGTGGATGAACGCGATCGCCCCGGTTGCCCGCCCGTTCTTCCGCTGGAACCACGACCAGGTGATGCGCTGGGGCGGCGAGGGAATCGCCCGCCACCTCGGCTGCCGGCTGCTTGCCAAGCGCACTGATCTGCGCCGTCCACACTTAGATCCCTTGACCGACGGGCCGCGGTCGCTAGACTCGCCCAGGCGTTGGCACTCTCACCTATAGAGTGCCAAGGCAGGCCCGGGGAACGCCCGGCCACCGCACTTCATAACGAACACGCAATCCACCCGGAGGTAATGAAGAATGAACTTGAAGCCGCTCGGCGATCGACTGATCGTCAGGGCGATCGAGGAGGAGGAGACGACTGCCAGTGGCATCGTCCTCCCCGAGACCGCCAAGGAGAAGCCGCAGAGGGGCGAGGTCATCGCAGTCGGTGACGGCGCCTGGGACGAGGACGGCGAGAAGCGCATCCCGCTCGACGTCGCCACCGGCGACACCGTGCTCTACAGCAAGTACGGCGGCACCGAGGTCAAGGTCGACGGCGAGGACCTCCTGGTCCTGCGCGAGTCCGACGTCCTGGCCAAGGTCGTCTAGCGCCCGCTAGCCGCCTCACGAACCTGAATTACCTAAGGAAGGACTGACGCATATGGCTCACAAGGAGCTCAAGTACGACGCCGAGGCCCGGACCGCGTTGCAGGACGGCGTCGACGCCGTCGCGAACGCGGTCAAGGTCACCCTCGGCCCCAAGGGTCGCTACGTGGTGCTGGACAAGAAGTTCGGCGCCCCGACGATCACCAACGACGGCGTGACGATCGCCCGTGAGATCGAGATCGAGGACGTCTTCGCCAACCAGGGCGCCCAGCTCGTCCGCGAGGTCGCCACGGCGACCAACGACGTCGCCGGCGACGGCACCACGACGGCGACGCTGCTCGCGCAGACGATCGTCCACTCGGGTCTGAAGAACGTCGCCGCCGGAGCCAACCCGCTCGCCCTCCGCAAGGGGATCGAGACGGCCGTCAACCAGGTCGTCGAGAACCTGCGCGAGAAGCAGTCGAAGGAGGTCGGGGGCAAGGATCAGATCGCTCGCGTCGCCTCGATCTCGGCCGCTGACGACGAGATCGGCGACATCATCGCCGACGCCATCGAGAAGGTCGGCAAGGACGGCGTGGTGAACGTCGAGGAGGGCCAGACCTTCGGGATGGAGCTCGAGTTCACCGAGGGGATGCAGTTCGACAAGGGCTACATCTCGCCGTACATGGTCACCGACCAGGAGCGGATGGAGGCGGTCCTCGAGGACCCCTACATCCTGATCGCGAACTCGAAGATCGGCTCGGTCCGCGAGATCCTGCCGGTGCTCGAGCAGACGATGCAGGGCGGCAAGCCGCTCGTCATCGTCGCCGAGGACGTCGAGGGCGAGTCCCTCGCGACCCTGGTGGTCAACAAGCTCCGCGGCACCTTCACCGGTGTGGCGGTCAAGGCCCCCGGCTTCGGCGATCGCCGCAAGCGGATGCTCGAGGACATCGCGATCCTCTCGGGCGGCGAGGTCATCACCGAGGACATGGGCCTGAAGCTGGAGAACACCCAGCTCAGCCAGCTCGGCAAGGCCCGTCGCGTCGTCGTCAGCAAGGACACGACGACGATCATCGACGGTGCCGGTGACAAGGCCCAGATCGAGGGCCGGATCAACCAGATCCGCTCCGAGATCGAGAACACCGACTCCGACTTCGATCGGGAGAAGCTCCAGGAGCGTCTCGCGAAGCTGGCGGGCGGTGTCGCCGTGGTCAAGGTCGGCGCAGCCACCGAGACCGAGATGAAGGAGAAGAAGCACCGCGTCGAGGACGCGCTGCAGGCCACCCGGGCCGCCCTCGAGGAGGGCATCGTCCCCGGTGGCGGAGTCGCTCTCCTCAACGCCCAGGAGGCCGTCGATGCCTCCGGTCTGGACGCCGACGAGGCGACCGGAGCGGAGATCATCCGCCGTGCACTCGAGGAGCCGCTGCGTCAGATCTCGCAGAACTCCGGGTTCGAGGGCTCGGTCGTGGTCAACAAGGTCCGCGACATGAAGCCCGGCGAGGGTCTCAACGCGGGCACCGGCGAGTACGGCGACCTGATCAAGGACGGCGTCATCGACCCGACCATGGTCACCCGCTCGGCGCTGCAGAACGCGGCCTCGATCGCCAAGAACATCCTGACGACGGAGTGCATCGTCGCCGAGCCGCCCGAGAAGGACGGCGCCGGTGGCGGCGGCATGCCCGACATGGGTGGAATGGGCGGCATGATGTAAGGAGGTCTCCGGACCTCTCGCGGCCCGCACGGCCGCACCGCTTTCACAGAAGGGCCCGGGCGAGATCCCGGGCCCTTCTGCGTTGAAAAGCGCAAGAGGAGCGGTGTAAGGTGCTTCGGGTATGGGCAGGGACGCGGATGCTGAGGTTCGTCGGGGCGGCGCTGCTGAGCCTTGCCCTGCTGCCCGCCGCCGCGGATGCGGGCAAGCGGCGGCCCGACCTGAAGGTCGCGAACGTCTCCGTCTCCGGGCCCACCGGCTCGATCGCGCCCGGTGACTCGCTGAACGTCAGCGACAAGACCGTGAACCGGGGCAAGCGCCGCGCTCGTGCTTCCGAGACGGGCTTCTATCTCTCCTCGAACGATTCCTTCGACGAGGACGACGAGCAGCTCGTCGGCACCCGGCAGATCCCCAAGCTGAAGCCCAGGAAGGCGAGCAAGGGTTCGTCGCAACCGCGGCTCGCCGGAGGCTCGGACCTGGATCCCGGCAGCTATCGCCTCCTGGCCTGCGCCGATGTCGGGGAAGGCCGTGAAGGAGAAGCGGGAGGGCAACAACTGCCACGCGGCGGACGGCACCGTCGTCGTCGCCTCCCCCGGTCCGCCGGACGCGGACGCCGACGGGGTGGAGGACTCCGTCGACAACTGCCCGACGTCGCCAATCCCACCCAGGCCGACGCCGACGACGACGGCGTCGGCAACGCCTGCGATCTCAGACACAGACGGCGATGGCGATCCGAACTCGAGCGACAACTGTCCCGTCGGTGGCCAATCCGAACCAGGAAGACGCCGACACTGGATGGCAAGGGGGATGTCTGCGACCTCGTGCCCCGCCGTCGCCAATCCCGGGGCTCAGCCATGTCCCGCGTCGGTCTACGCCATCAACCAGGGGAGCGCTCCGGATCGGGCAGCCCGTCCGCCTCTCGGGCGTGACGGTTACTGCCATCGAGGGAGGGAGCCGGACCTCGACGGATGTGGGTCCAGCACGCTCCCACGAGCCATCAGGTTTTCATGGGCCCGGAATAGTCTGCGCTCGAGCTGTTCGGCACGTTCACGGCAGCAACCAGGGCGACGTCGTCACCGTCGACGGGACCGTGAGCGGCACGGAGCTGACGTCCATCACCAACGTGACCGTGACCGGCACTGGATCGAGCGTGCACGCCGACGAGCACGTCACGACCGCGAACCCTGGCGCTGCTGTCCGCTCGAGCTACGACGCACGTGCTCGTCGTACTCAGTCCCGTCACCATCGACGAGATCGTGAACGGGGACTGGATCCTCGCCAAGAACACCGATGACGTCCGGGTGGACAACCTGCTGACGCCACTTCCGCCCGACGCCGTCGTCAACCAGAGCTTCTCCAGCCTCACGGGGATCTCGAGGATCGTCAACGGGACCGATGCCACGATCGTGCCGCGGACGTCAGCCGACTCGTTCCCTGCGTCACGCGGGTGCCGCGATCCCGCTCGAGCCCGAGGACGTCGCGATCCTCGAGCTCGAGTCCGAGACGGTCGCCGGACACACATGCAAGGTGATCCGCCTCGGGCCCGGGGCCCCGGACCTCGAGCAGGTCCGCGAGCTGATCGCGGCGAGGATGGCCGGCGCGCCGGAGCTCGGTTGGCGTCTGGGAACGGCCGGACGGCCGACCGGCCTGGGTCCCCTGCGACGACTTCGACATCGACGCGCCGGGTCCGGGCCCTCGATGCCTCGGAGCCGCTCAGCGACGATCGGATCCCCATCGAGGTGGCGCGCCTGTTCGGGGAGCGGCTCGACCGCGACCGACCGCTCTGGCAGATCCACCACGCGCCGACCGCCGATGGCGGGGCGGTGCTGATCTGGCGCATCCACCACTCCCTCGCCGACGGGACGGCCTGCATCCGGCTGGCCCGCGCGGTCCTCTGGGACGAGGCGCCGGCGCCCCCCGACCACGCGGCCGCCGGGGCCGGCCCGCCGCCGGGGCGGCATCCCGACGACGCCCGCCGCCGCGCGCACCTCGCGGCATTGATCGAGCGGGAGTTCGGCGAGTCGGTCCGGCGCTCGCCGTTCGACGGGCGGATCGGCGCCGAGCGCCGGGTGGCGCTGGCGAGCGTCCCGCTCGCGCCGCTGCACGACGCCGCCAAGGCGCTCGCCGGAGCGACGCTCAACGATGCCGTCCTCGCGGTCGTCAGCGGGTCGCTGCGGCACTGGCTGGAGGAGCACCACGGCTCGCTCGGTGACGTCCGGGTGCGGATCCCCGTGAGCCTCCACCACGAGGGCGACTCCGCCGCCAACCGCGACTCCTTCTTCTCGCTGCGGCTGCCGCTGCACGAGCGCGATCCCGTCCGCAGGCTGCGGGCGGTGCAGGCGGCGACGGCGAAGCGCAAGGAGGCGCATGACGCGGAGGCCCGCGAGGACCTGCTGCGCGGCCTCCGCACCGCCTCGCCCCGGCTCGAGCGACTGGCGGAGCGGATCGAGGCCGGCCCGCGGAACTTCGCGCTCTCCGTCTCCAACGTCCCCGGGCCGCGGCGGCCCGTGTCGGTGCTCGGCGCCCCGGTCCTCTCGATGCACTCGCTCGCCGAGATCGGCGAGCGGCACGGCCTCCGCGTTGCGGTCGTCTCCCTGGCGGGCGACCTGCATTTCGGCTTCTGCGCGGACCCCGCGATCGTCGACGGGGTCGAGACGATGGCCGCGGGCGTGGAGGCCGAGGCGCGGGGGCTCTGCGAAGCGGCGCGGAAGTGATCAGGCGGCGCCGAGCACCGCGGCCATCGCCGCAGGCTCGACCCCGAGGCTGCGAGCGTCGGCTGTCCCGCGCTCGCTGACCATCGGCACCTCGAGGAGCTCGGCCTCCTCCCAGGTGGCGAAGGCGGCCTCGCCGAACAGGCGGCGCAGCCAGATCAGCCCGGAGCGGACGAAGGGCAGCGGCACATGCACCGCGGGACGCTCCCGGCCGGCGGCGCGGGCGACGAGCCGGGCGATCGCCTCGTAGCTGAGCCGTTCGGGGCCGGCCAGCTCGTAGCGGCCCGGCGGTGCGTCGAGTGATGCGATCACCGCGCTCGCGGCGTCCTGAGCCCAGATCGGCTCGTAGGTCGCGGTCCCGCGGCCGGAGATCGGCAGCAGGGGGAGGAGCGCCAGCCGCCGCAGCAGCCGCATCCAGTCGTCGTCGGGGTCGTAGACGATCGACGGTGCGAAGACCGTGGTCTCGAGCGGCGACTCCGCCACCCGGTGCTCGGCGAGCGCCTTCGAGCGGAAGAAGCGGGTTCGCTGGAACGAGGTGGCGCCGAGGGCGCTGAAGAAGACGAAGCGGCGCACCCCGGCCCGCTCGGCCTCGCGCAGCAGGCGGTGGGTCCCCAGCGCCGTGATCTCCTCGACCCGGCGGGGCGGCTGGTCCCGGATCGCGGCGGCGAGGTGGATGACGGTGTCCGCCCCGCGCACGGCGTGGCGCAGGCCGCGCGGATCGCCGAGGTCGGCGAGCGAGAGCTGCACCCGGACCCGCTCCGGGCCCGAGCCGCCGCGGATCGCGGACGAGGCAGCGGACGTCGTGGCCCTCGTCGAGCAGGCGGGGAAGGAGTGCCGAGCCCACCAGACCGGTGGCTCCGGTGAGAAGGATCATTCGGCTCGCAACCCTACCCGCGCCATCGCGCCCCCTACAATGACGCGCTCGCGGTCCGCTTCGCGGGCCCGGGCTGCCAACTACACAACGAGAGGGAAACGACCTTGACCTACGTAATCGCAGAGCCCTGCATCGGGGAAAAGGACAACTCGTGCGTCGAGGTCTGCCCGGTGGACTGCATCCACCCGACCCCCGACGAGCCCGACTACGAGGCCCAGAAGCAGCTCTACATCGATCCCGACGAGTGCATCGACTGCGATGCCTGCGTCGAGGCGTGCCCGGTCGACGCCTGCTTCGCCGAGGACCAGCTCCCGGCCGAGTGGACGCCCTTCGCGCAGCTCAACGCCGACTACTTCGCCAGCAAGTAGCGCCCCCGATGAGGGGATGAGCGACCCCTCGCGGATGCTCGCGCCAGCTCCTCATGCTCGCGTTCGTCGCCGCGATCGCGGTGATCGTCGTCTACTTCATCGCCGTCGGCACCCGCTGGGGCCAGTCGCTCGACGAGCGCGCTCTGCTCGGGCGCGACGTCATCTCCGAGTTGCGGACCGACCAGGCCGACGGCTTCCTGCGCATCGTCAGCGTCGGCACCCTGGCCCTCGCGACGGCGCTCGTCGCCGGCGTCGCCTTCCTCCGCGGGCGCCCGCGCAGGGCCCTGATCGCCGCCGCCTCGATCGGCCTCGCCATCGCCTGCACGGAGGTCCTGAAGCTGGTCCTGCTCGAGCGGCCCGAGCTCGTTGCGACGTCGCTGAACGACGGGGAGAACTCCTACCCCTCCGGCCACACCACGGTCGGGATGGCGGTCTGCATCGCGGCGATGCTGGTGGTCCCGGCGCGCCTGCGCATCGCCACGGCGCTCGCCGCCGGCGGGATCGGCGCGGCCTTCGGGATCGCGGTCGTGGCGGCCGGCTGGCACCGGCCGAGCGACGCGGTCGGCGCCTACTCTCGTCTGCCTCGCCGTGGGCGCCATCGCCGCCGTCGCCATCCGGCTCTGGCCCGATCCGCGGGGGAACGCGGAGCAGACCCGGGAGCTTGGCGGCGGGACCGGCTGCGGCTCGGTGGCGACCGAACTGGGCCTGATCGCCCTGGGCCTGGCGCTCGCGGCCGTCTTCGCGCTCGCGGCGCTCTCCGCCCGCGGCGTCCCGATCTTCAGCGCGGGCACCGGCTTCCTCGCCCGTCCGCGCGCGCTGATCTTCGCCTCGTTCGCCTGCGCGGGCCTGCTGGCGGCGGCGATGACCTCAGCGGAGAAGACGCTTAGGCCCGCGCCCCAGCATCCCTCCTCCGTGCTTCCCGTCCAGGTGTGGCCCCCTCCCGGGGAGAGCGGACGCGAAGCGGAGCATCTCCCCGGAGTTGTCTACCTAGCCGCCGGCTTGGACGACCGGTAGCTCGGTACCGCTGATCGGAGCGGCGAAGGCCGGCGTGTCGGCGGCGATCGCCTCCATCAGCGGCAGCTCCACCGGCGTCTGGGCGATGATCCCGCGCGCCGCCTGGCGGATCGCCACGGAGGCGGGCGTGTTCGGCTCGGCGACGGCGAGCGGATCGCCGGTGTCGGCGTGCTCGCGCAGCGCCTCCTCGAGCGGGACCTTGGCGAGCAGCGGCACGTCGAGCTGGTCGGAGAGCTCCTGGCCGCCGCCCTCGCCGAAGATCGTGAAGCGCTGGCCGTCGGGAGCGGTGAAGCCGGACATGTTCTCGATCACGCCCATCACCTCGAGGTCGACCTTGCCGGCCATCTCGGCGGCTCGCGCCGCGACCTTCTGGGCGGCGGGCTGGGGGGTGGTGACGACGAGGATGCGCGCCTGGGGAAGGAGCTGGGCGAGGGTCATCGAGACGTCACCGGTGCCGGGCGGCAGGTCGAGCAGGAGGTAGTCGAGCTCGCCCCAGTCGACGTCCTCGAGGAACTGCTGGATCGCCTTGTGGAGCATCGGCCCGCGCCAGACGACCGCGGCGTTCTCCTCGACGAAGAACCCGATCGACATGACCTTGACGCCGCTGGGAGCCTCGAGCGGGACGATCTTGCGCTCCGCGTTGACCTCGGGCCGGCGGTTGACGCCGAGCATGCGCGGGATGGAGTAGCCGTAGACGTCGCAGTCGAGCGCGCCGGTGGGCTTGCCCTCGGCCTGCAGGGCGGCCGCGAGGTTGGCGGTCATCGTCGACTTGCCGACGCCGCCCTTGCCGGAGGCGACGCAGATCACGTTCTTGACCTTGGCGAGGGCGCCCTCCGGCAGCCCGCCCGGGCGACCGAGCTTCTGCTGGAGGCCGGACTTCTCGGCGTCGGAGAGGACGTCGAAGCCGACGCCGACGCTCGTGACCCCCTCGATCGCACCGACGTTGTCCGCCACCGCCCGCTCGAACTGCGAGCGGATCGGGCAGCCGGGGGTGGTCAGCGAGATGACGACGTCGACGCGACCCCCCTCCTGGAAGGTGATCGAACGGACCATGCCGAGCTCGACGACGGACCTGCGGAGCTCGGGGTCGATGACGGACTTCGAAGGCCTCGGTGACCTGCTCATGGGTGACTGAAGGCATGCCCCGCATGATCGCAGACAGGGTTTCGGGCCCACTGGAGTGCTTCCCGTTCCGGTGGGGCCCCCTCCCGGGGGAAGCGGACGCGAAGCGGAGCATTCCCCCGGAGTTATCTACAAAAAGATGCACCGGGCCGTTGAGGGCCCGGTGCATCGGGGAGGAGAGGTGGAGATCGGTCGCGGGCCCGAGGGCTCGAAACCATCTCCGTTGTCTGCTCGCGGATATGGGGCGAGCAGATTCCTCCGGGACCCTCTCTCCGTGGCGCCCTCCTGGGAGGGGGCCGGGACCCGGGCTAAGTGGTCGCTAGACCAGCGACGAACGCGCTCGCTGACCTCACGGACGCGCTTGCTGGCCTCCGTGCGGTTCCGCTTGACCTCGCGCTCGACCCGGTTGCGGGTGCGCTTGGCCGACTGGAGGGCACGGCGACGGGCGGTGCCGCCACGACGCTCGACCTTGTTCAGCTCGCGACGGAGCTGGTTGCGGACGCGACGGATCTCGACCTCGCGCTTGTGCGGGGTGTTGAACCGGACGTTGATGTCACCGACGCGATCGACGGTGGTCAGCGCGGCACCGACGGGAACGTCGACGGCCGTCTCGACGGCCTGCTTGACGTACTCGCCGACGGCGACAACGCCGCCCTTGGCCTGGCCGGCGGTCTTGCTGGCCTCGCTGGCGGTGCGGTTCGTGCTCGTCTTCGCCGTGGTGGCGGTCCGCTTGGTCTGCGTCTTGGCGGTGCTCGCCGTGCGCTTGGCCTGGTTCCTGGTCTTGGTGGCCTGACCCTTGGCGGTCGTCTTCGCCTTGCTGCGTGCGGCGCTCTTGGTGCTGCCGGTGGTGGTGCTGGTAGCCATTTGGTTTCTCAACCCCTTCGATTGAAGTTCAAAGAGGAGCAACGGGGATGCTGCTCCCTAACGTCCTTACTTCTAACAATGTTCAGTGTACCACCGAACGCCTGTTCTTAAACCCCCGCCCGGCCAGGGTTACGCCAAGCCTCGCTTCGAGGGCGCAAACCGCTTGGGAATGGGGTTCTGAGGGAGGGGTGCGCGGTTCAGGCGGCGAGCGGCTGAGCGGCCACGCGAGCGAGCCAGCGCTCGGGATCGCCGAGATCACGCTCGTCCGGGAGCCATTCGGGGCCGGTCCAGGCCCGGTTGAGCCCGTCGATCCCGGCCACCGCGACGACCCCGTCGGCGAAGCGCTTTCCCTCGCGGTACTGGCGGAGCTTCATCTCCAGGCCGAGCAGCCAGGAGACCAGGCGGACGAGGGTCCCGCCGGACTCCCGCCGGCGCTCCATCGCGGCCCGCAGCCGCGCGACCGTGGGCGCCAGCGGACCTGCCGCCGCGTCCATCACGTGCTCGGCGTAGCCCTCGATCGCGGCCATCGTCGCCTGCGTCTCGGCGATCGTCGCGCGTGAGGATGCCGGGGCCAGGACGGTCAGGGGCCCGCCGGCGCGAACGTCCGCGAGCAGACGCCGCGGGTCACCGCTGCCGGCCCGCCGGATCCAGGCGACCACGTCCGCCGGGGAGAGGTCGGGTGCGGCGCTCTCCATCAGCCGCCGCGCCAGTCCGCCGAGGTGATCGCGCAGCCACGGCGCGGAGCCGAAGTGCACCGCGTGGGTGACCTCGTGGAGCGCCACCCACTCGAGGACGTCGCCGGGGGCACCGCCGAGCTCACCGGCGGCGGCCTCGATGTTCGGGCCGACGAAAACCAGGCGTGGCTTCCGTCCGCCTCCGAGAAGCGGGAACTCGTACTGCCCGAGCACCCGCTTGGAGGCGAGCACCAGGAGGGCGCCGACCTCGAGCGGCCACGATGCGACCCGCGATCGACCGCAGGGGTCCACCGAGGGATCCGGCCATCCGTTCCTCGAGCGGCGCGATCAGCTCCCGCATCGAGCCCAGGTTCAGCTCCGCCCACTCGCGCCGGGTCACCCATTCGGCGGCGGGCAGGCTCTCCGCCGGCTGCAGGCCGGTGTAGCCGAGGACGGCGCGCTCCGCCCTCGCATGGATCTCGGTCAGGTCCGGGGAGGAGGACATCCCCGCCGGGCCGTCGCCGATGCCGGCATCGAGGATCCGGCCGGCGAGCGACCAGTCGACGAGGGCGCTCAAGTCGGCTTGGCGGAGCCGGCGTCCTGGGCCTCGCGCACCGTGGCGAGGCCGGCCGGGCCGAGCGCGGCCGCGACGGCGTAGCGGGCGTCGAGGTCGAGCTTGGCATCGGCGAGGTCGTAGCCGACGAAATCGATCTCGCCCCCGGCCTCGCGGACGATGAGCTGTGCGGCGGCGGCGTCCACCGAGCGGCAGCCGCGGGCCGACAGCATCCCGTCGAGGCGCCCGGCGGCGACGTAGCTGAGGGTGATCGCGATCGAGCCGATCGAGCGCACCCGGTAGGCCTTGCCCTGCAGCGCGTCGATCGCCGGCGCGATCCAGCGCGGGTCGGCGGACTCGAGGCCCACCACCTCGAGGCCGTCGGGCTCCTCCTCGTGCGGGGCGATCGGGTGTCCGTCGAGGGTCGCTCCTTCCCCGAGCGTCGCCGCGAACTCCTCGCGGGCGCCGAAGTCGTGGACGAAGCCGAAGGTGACGTCAGCCATCGAGTCGCCCGTTGCGACGGCGATCGAAAGCGAGTGGGAGGGGAGGGTCCGTCGCACGTTCATCGAGCCGTCGATCGGGTCGATCACCACGCGCAGCTCGGGCTCGCCCTCGCCGAGCTGGACCTGCCCGCGCTCCTCGCTGATCGCCAGGAAGCTGTGATGCCCCTCGGCGACGATCCGCTCGAGCTCCTCGAAGACGATGTCCTCGCAGCGACGGTCGAGCTCGAGGGTCATGTCGCCGCCCTCGCCCCGGCCCTCGTAGACGGTCCGCTCGGCGATCGTCCGCGTGGCCGCGAACAGATCGGACTGCCGGGCGACGATCCGCCTGCAGAGATCGAGCCAGTCGACTTCGGGTCTCATCGCGGCCAATGGTATTGCCGCCCTCGCTACGGTTGACCGATGGAGGGTGGCGCCAAGCGGGACGACGGCTTCGAGCGCGCCCTCGCGCACCGCGAGGGACCGGCGCTGGTCCTCGGCCCGGCGGGGTCGGGGAGGACCGAGCTCGTCGTTCGCCGCGTCGCCGCACTGGCCGCGGACGGGATCCCGGTCGAGCGGATCGTCGTCCTCACGCAGAGCGCCGCGAACCAGGCCCGGTTGCGCGAGCGGATCGCCGGGATGCTCTCCGGGGTCTACGAGGAGCTCTGGGTCGAGACCTGGCCGGGCTTCGCCGAGCGGATGCTGCGCGACTACGCGCTCGAGGCGGGCATCGACCCCTTCTTCGAGCCGGCCGCGCCGGCGGACCGCCTCGCCCTGCTGCTCGACCGCCTCGACGAGCTGCCCCTGCGCCGGCACGAGATCCGCGGCAACCCTGCCGGCCTGCTCGCCCGTCTGCTCGAGCGCATCGACGCGCTGAAGGCGGAGGGCATCGGCCCCGCCGAGCTGCGCGACCGCGCCCGCGCCGTCGAGCGCGGAGCGGCCGGTCGCGCCGACCGCGAGCAGGCCCTGCGCGAGATCGAGTTCAGCGAGATCTACGACCGCCACGACGCGGTCATGCTCGAGCTCGGCGTCCTCGACGAGGGCGAGATGGTCCTCGAGCTGGGCCGCCTGCTCACCCGCCACCGCGACCTCTCCGACGCGATCTCCGAGCGGTTCGAATGGGTGCTCGCGGACGAGCTCGAGGACGCGGGGCGCCCGCGCGTCTCGCTCCTGCCGCTGATCGCCTCCCACGGCAACGTGCTGGCGACCTGTGACCCGCAGCAGGGCCTGCGCGCCCACCGCGCCTTCGGGGAGGCCGCGGGCCATGCCTTCCTCCGCGAGTTCTCAGATGCCCCGGTGATCGAGCTGGGACCCGGGCGGCGCGCGGGCGGCGAGCTCGGCGTCGCGGTCGGCACCGCCGCCGCGCTCGTCCCCGACTCCTACCGTTCCCCGACCCTCCCGGCGCCCGCCCCGACGCCGGCCTTCGAGCCCGGTGCCGGGGAGGCGCAGGTGCGCTTCTGGCGCTGCGCCAACGAGCGCGCCCAGGCGCAGGCGGTCGCCCGCGAGGTCGAGCAGCTGCTGGCGGCGGGGGAGTGCACGCCGGCCGACGTGTGCGTCCTCGCCGGGTCCTCGGGCCGGGCCGGGCGCCTCGTCGCCGCCGCCCTGGAGGAGCGGAGCATCCCGTTCCGCAGCGCCGGGTCCGCGGCCTTCTTCGGGCGGCCCGAGGTGCGGGACACGATCGCCTGGCTGCGCGCGATCGCGGACCCGAACGACTCGGCGGCCGTCGTGCGCGCGCTCACCCGTCCGCCGGTGGAGCTCCGTTCCGTCGACCTCGCCCGCTGCACGACGATCGCCCGCCGCCGCAAGCTGGACATGGTCTCGGCGCTGGAGGCGGCGCTCGAGAGCCCGCAGCTCCCGCCGCCGTCGCGCGACCGGCTGCGGGCCTTCCTCAAGCTCTACCGCGCCGCCTCGGCGGCGTTCGACGGCCTCCGCGCCGACGTCTTCGTCCGCCGCCTGATCGAGCGGATCGGCTTCCGCCGCCACGGGCTGTTCGCCGCCAGCCCCGAGACGGCGGAGCGGCTCGTCAACCTCTCCCGCCTCGCCGACCTGGCCGCCGGCTGGGCCCGCCGCCGCCCCGACGGGTCGACGCGGGACTTCGTCCGCTACCTCTCCGCGGTGGCCGAGGCCGGTCAGCGCTTCAGCCGCCCGGCCGAGCCGCCGCCGCGCGACGCCGTCCTGCTCGCCGAGCCCGACCAGGTGAAGGGGATGGAGTTCGAGCGCGTCTACCTGCTCGGCCTCGATCGCGGGGCGCTGCGGTGGGGCGCCGAGCGCGCGACCTGGCTGCCGGAGACCCTCGTCGAGCCGGGGCTGCCGCCGGCGGGCGACGTCGCCTCGGCGCTGCGCGCACGGCGCGCCTACGTCGCGCTGAGCCGCGCGCGCACCGGAGCCGTCCTCGCCTACCCCGAGCAGGCGCACGGGGTGGGCAGCGGCGTCTCGGTCGTCTACGAGGCGACCCGGGCGGCGCTCGGCGCCGAGGAGGAGGTCCACGAGGAGGAGCTGTTCGGCCCCGCCGAGGGCCTCCACTCGACCTATCGGATGCTCCGCGACGACGTGCTCGAGGCCTCCTGGCGAGCCGGCGCCGCGCTCAGCGAGATGCGCCTCGACACCGCCGACGACGTCAACCGCGCCGTCGCCCGCTTCCTCGAGCTGCTCAAGCTCGCGGCGCTGATCCAGCGCCCGGGCGGGGAGTCCGAGCGCGACTCCCTCGCCGGGCTGAACGAGCTGCTCGGGCGGATCGCCACCCCCGAGCAGCTCGCCGAGCTGCAGCGCTCGGCGCTCGACGACTACGTGCTGGAGGAGGGGCGCGACCAGACGCGCCGGACCAAGGAGCTCGCCAGCCGCGGCGAGCCCGGGCTCGAGGCCTTCCTGCCGCGGCGCGGCGAGGGGCTCGGCCTGTCGGCCTCCGACGTCGACCTCTACCGGACCTGCCCGCTCAAGTACAAGTTCGCGCGCGTCTTCGCGATCCCGCAGGAGCCGACGATCAACCAGCGCTTCGGGATCCTCGTCCACAACGTGCTCGACCGCTACCACTCGGAGGAGATGCGCGGCTTCGGCGGGCCGGACGGCGACGGCGACGGCGGGCTCGACCGCCTCCTCGCGCTGTTCGAGGCGGGCTGGCGGCGGACCGGCTTCGGCTACTCCGACGACGAGCTCCAGTACCGCGACCGGGCCGTGGCCGCACTGGCCCGCTACCACGAGCGGCACACGGCGGGGGCATCACGGCCGGTCTGGCTCGAGCGGCGCTTCTCGTTCAAGATCGGCGCGCACACGATCGCCGGACGCGTCGACCGCGTCGACCGCCATCCGGACGGCAGCTACGAGCTGATCGACTACAAGACCGGCGCGCCGCGCAAGCCCGCGCGAGCTGACCGACGACGTCCAGATCGCGCTCTACCGGATCGGTGCCCGCGACGCCTGGGACATCGAGGCCCGCGACGGCTCCTACTGGTACGTCCTCGACGACGAGAAGGTGCCCGGCCGGAGGCGAGCCCGACGCGATCGAGCGGGTCGAGCGCACGGTGCTCGAGGTGGCCGCCGGGATCACCGGCCAGGACTTCGAGCCCCGCCCCGACTTCCAGACCTGCTCCTGGTGCGACTACCGGCTGATCTGCCCGGCGTCCGAGGCGTAAGCGGTCTAGCCGTCGTTCTGCTGTTTCAGGAAGCGTTGGAAGTCGCGCGCGATCGCGTCGCCGGAGGGGACGTCCTCCTGGGAGAACCCGGAGACCTCGTCCTGCTGCTCCTCGAGCCGCTCGACCATCTCCTTGATCTCGGGGTTGGCGGCGACGGCCTGAGTCACCTGCTTCTCGAAGGCGGCGGCGGCCTCCTCGAGCTCGACCGCCTCGATCGCGATCCCGATCATCCCCTCGAGCCGGCGCAGCAGCGCCAGGCCGGCCTTCGGGTTGGGGACGGCGGCCGCGTAGTGGGGGACGGCGGCCCAGAGGCTCGCGGCGCTGAGCCCGCGCTCCTTGCAGATGCCGTGGAAGATCCCGAGCACGCCGGTCGGGCCCTCGTAGGCGACGTCCTCGAAGCCGAGCTGGCCGATCATCTCCTCGTCGGTTGCAAGGCCGGTGATCGGCACGGGGCGGGTGTGGGCGACGTCGGCGATCAGCGAGCCGAAGGTGACGACCGACTCGACCCCGCAGCGCTCGGCGATGTCGAGGACGGACCCGCAGAAGCCGCGCCAGCGCGTGCTCGGCTCGGTGCCGCTGATCAGCAGGAGGTCCCGCTCGGCGCTCGGCGCCTTCGCGGCGACGATCAGGTTGTCGGGCCAGTCGACCCCCTGCATCTGGCCCTCGACGATCTCGATCGTCGGCCGGTTGGCCTGGAAGTCGAAGAATTCCTCCGGGTCGATCCGGGCGATCAGCTCGGTCTCGAGCGAGCCGGCGATCGCTCCGAGGGCGGTGCTCGCCGCGTTCGCCGCGTCGTTCCAACCGGAGAAGGAGGCGACCAGCACCGGTGCCCTCAGCACCGGCGGCTCGCGCTCCCAGACGATCGGATCCATCGATCCCACAGTACCGGCGCCCCGGTGGCTTTGGGCCGTCCGGATGGCTATGGATGATCGGGAGGTGGAAGCAGCGACCTCCCGATCCGAGCCGGCCCCGGCACCCGAGGGGGTCTCCGGCCTGCAGCCCGGCCGCCCCCTGCGCGGCCGCTTCGCCGTGGTCCGCAAGGACCGCCAGCAGTCGAAGGCCGGCACCCCGTATCTGAGCCTCGAGCTGCGCGACCGGACCGGCTCGATCCCGGCGCGGATCTTCCGCGAGGCCGACCAGCTCGGCGCCCGCTTCGAGCGCGGCGACGCGATCGAGGCGCGCGGCAAGGTCGAGCGCTTCCGCGGCCAGCTCTCGGCCGAGGTCACCGCGCTGCGGCGGATCGAGCCGGGCTCCTACGACCCGGCCGAGTTCCTGCCCTCGGCGTACCGGTCGATCGAGGAGCTGATGGGCTTCTTCGAGCACCTGACCGGGGAGGTCTACGACCCGGCGCTGCGTGCCGTCGTCGAGCGGGTCGTCTCGACCGAGCCGGTCGCGACCGGACTGCGCCGGGCGCCCTGCACCCGCGCGGGCCACCACGCCTACCTCGGCGGGCTGCTCGAGCACACGGTTGCCGTCGGCACCCTGGTCGGCGAGGTCTGCCAGCTGCATCCGAAGCTCGACTCCGACCTGCTGATGGCGGCGACCCTCCTGCACGACATCGGCAAGACCCGCGAGTTCACCTACGGCGCCGAGTTCGGGATCAGCGACGAGGGGGCGATGCTCGGCCACCTCGCGCTCGGGGCGGAGATCATCGGCGCCGCCGCGGGCGGCCTGGAGCCGGCCCGGCGTCTGGCGCTCCTGCACTGCGTGCTCAGCCACCACGGCCCGGAGGCCGCCGGGCGCGCCCGCGGGACCGGCAGCGGCTTCGCCTCACCCGAGGCCCTGGCGCTCTTCCGGATCAACGCGCTCGACGCCTCGGTCAAGGGCGCGTTGGAGCACGGCTTCACGGGCTCAGTAGTCGGGCCGTCTGCCGGGCCTGCTTGCGCTGCGACTGGCGGCGCTTCGACTCCAGCCGGCGCTCGCGGGCGCCGCGGCCGGGCTTCGTCGGCCGGCGCCGCTTGCGAGGAGCGAGAGCGCCGGCGAGCCGATCGCGGAGCCGCTCGAGCGCGATGGCGCGGTTGCGCGCCTGACCGCGGGAGTCCTGCGAGACGGCGGTCACCCGCGGGCCGAGGCGGGCGGCGATGCGCTCCTTCTGCGCGGAGCTGAGGCTGGCCGAGGCCCGGACGTCGAAGACGGCCTCGATCCGCGAGGCGGTCTTGTTCGCGTGCTGGCCACCCGGGCCGCCGGAACGGCTGGCCCGCACCTCGATCTCCTCGAATGGGATCGTCGTCCCGCCGCCGAGGTCGAGGCCGTCGCTCACCGGGCCGCCTCCGCGGGCGCCGGGGGCCTTGGCTCGCCAGAGCAGCCGCGCGGCGACGAGCAGGGCGAAGGCGGCGAAGCCGAGCTCGAGCGCGCGCTGCGGGAGGACGTTCGCGATCACGACCCCGGCGGCGACGCCCGGCACCGAGAGCAGGCCCATCGTCAGCCCGTCGCGCAGGCGCACGTTGCCGTGGCGATGCTGGCGCCAGGTGCCGACGATCGCGACCGGGACGATCACGAGCAGGGAGGTCGCCTCCGCCTCGACCTGGGTCGCGTCGAGGAAGATCGCCAGGGCCGGGACGAACAGCACGCCGCCGCCGACTCCGAGCAGCCCGCCGACCGCCCCGCCGGCGAGCCCGAACGCGATCGCGAGCGCGACGTCCACGCTCAGGGGACGATCAGCTCGACGGCGATGATCCCGAGCAGGAGGGCGAAGGCGAGGGAGACGGCGCGCTCGGAGATGCGCTGCTGGAGGGCGACGCCGAGGCCGACTCCGGCGACCGCCGGAACGGCGAGCAGGGCGGCGTTGCCGACGTCGACGTTGCCGTAGAGGGCCTGCCCGCCGGCGGCGAGGGCGGCGATCGGGACGATCGCGCAGAGCGAGGTGGCGGTGGCCACGCGTTCGCCGAACCCGAGCCAGAGCAGCAGCAGGGGAACCATCACGAGCCCGCCGCCGACGCCGAACAGGCCGCTGAAGGCGCCCGCGAGAATCCCGATCACCGCAAGCCTGATCGTGCGGTTCTCGGGCACGGCGCGATACTAGATCAGGTGCGCAGCAGGGCAGTCAGCGTCGAGGAGATCCAGGCCGCGGTCGCGCCGCTGCGGGTGGATCCGTCGCGCGCCGCGGTGCTCCTCGACCTCGACGGGACCCTCGCCCCGATCGTCGACCGTCCCGCCGACACCGCGATCCCGGAACGGACGCGCGAGGCGCTGACCGATGTCGTCGCGACCTACGAGCTCGTCGCGATCGTGACCGGACGGCGTGCCGAGGTCGCGAGGGAGATCGTCGGCATCGGCGACGTCGCCTACGCGGGGATCCACGGCTTCGAGTTGCTCGCCCCCGGGGCGGACCATGCCGAGCCGGCGCCGGCTCTGGAGGGGGTCGCCGATGTGGCCTCCCGGTTCGCCGATGGGTTGGATCTCGCCGAGCTCGAGGCGGCGGGCGTGAGGACCGAGGACAAGGGCCCGATCGTCGCGCTGCATTGGCGCGGAGCCGCCGACGAGACGGCGGCGGAGGCGCGGGCCGAGGAGATCGCCGCCGATGCTCTCGATGCCGGGCTCGTCGTCCACCGCGGCCGCAAGGTGATCGAGCTGCGGCCCCCGGTGGAGATCGACAAGGGGACGGCCGTCGAGGGGCTGCTGGCGGGATGGTCCGCTCGAGCCGCGCTCTACGCCGGTGACGACCGCACCGACCTCGACGCCTTCGCCGCGCTCGGTCGCCTCCTCGGCGATCGCCGCCTCGAGCGGGCGGTCTGCGTCGGCGTCGCCTCGGCCGAGGGCCCGGATGAGATCGGGTCCGGGGCCGACCTGCTGCTCCCCGGCCCGGAGGCGCTCCCCGATCTGCTCGAGGCGCTGGTGGGCTGATGCAGTTCAAGGACCTCCTTCGCGGTGCCGTGCTCCTGATCGCCGTCGAGGCGACGGCCCTGGCGGCGATCTCGGCGGTGACCGTCAACGGCACCGGCGAAGACGCCCTCGCGGCGGCGATGCTCGGCTGGTGGATCGTCGCCTTCGGCATCGGCGTCTGGCTCGGGCGGCCGTCGCGGACCCGGGAGGTGCTGGCCGGGCCGCTCTCGGCCGCGCGGACCACGACCTCGCTGCCGTCCGAGAGCCCGGCCCGGATCGCCCTCGCGCGCCTCTGGCCGATCGGCGTCTTCGCGCTCGTGGCGGGCGGTCTCGGTCCGATCCTGCCGCAGGTGCCCGCCATCGCCACCGGCTTCGCGCTGGCCGTCGCGGCGGCGTGGCGCAGCCGCGAGGCCGCCGTCACCGCGGTCGAGGAGCGCGACGGCGTGGTCTTCTACGTCGAGAAGGGCTCGGCCCTCGAGCCGGTGAAGCTGGTCCGCACGCCGGGCCTCCGAGCCGGTCGACCCGCCTGACGCTGACTCAGAGCTTCCGGCCCGGCTTTCGCAGCGCGTTGAACGAGCGCCACGGCTTCGCGTTCGCGACCTGCTTCGCCGTCAGCCCGGCCCGCCGAGCGGTGGCTACGCCGTAGGCCATGTTGTTCAGCGTCCGCACGCGGTGGGCGTCGGTGTTGACGACGATCGGGACGCCGGCGGCGGCCGCCATCCGGGCGTGGCCCTCGTTGAGGTCACGGCGGTTCGGGTTGCCGTTGATCTCGATCATCGTCCCGTGCTCGGCCGCGGCCTCGATCACCGCCTCGACGTCGAGGTCGTAGGGCTCTCGCCTGAGCAGGAGCCGCCCGGTCGGGTGGCCGAGGCAGTCGACCAGCGGGTTGGAGACCGCGGCGACCATCCGCTTCGTCATCTTCTCGCCGCTGATCCGGAATGAGGTGTGCACGCTCGCCACGACCCAGTCGAGCTGCTCGACGATCTCGTCGGCGTAGTCGAGCGATCCGTCGGGGAGGATGTTGATCTCGGAGCCGGAGAGCAGGCGGAAGCCCTTCATGCTCGCGTCGAGCTCGCGCACCTCCTCGATCCTCCGCAGCAGGGCGTCCGGCTGCACGTCGTTGCCGAAGCCGTGCGTGGCGGAGTGGTCGGTCACCGCGAGATAGGCGTAGCCGCGATCGCGCGCCGCTTCAGCCATCTCCGCGAGCGTGTTCTTCCCGTCGGAGAGCGTCGTGTGGCAGTGGAGGTCCCCGCGGATGTCGTCGAGGGTGACGATCTCCGGCAGCTCGCCGCGCTCCGCCAGCGCGAGCTCGTTCGCGCCCTGCCGCAGCTCCGGCTCGATGTAGGGGAGGCCGAGGCGCGCGTAGACCTCGGTCTCGGTCTCGCAGCGCGTGACGTCGCCGGTCTCGGTGTCGGCGATGCCGTGCTCGGAGACCGACAGCCCCATCTTCACCGCCCGCTCCCGCAGCTTCACGTTGTGCTCCTTCGAGCCGGTGAAGTGCTGGAGCAGGTTGCCGAGCTCGTCCGGCGGGACGATCCGAAGGTCGAGCGCGATCCCGTTGTGGGTTCGGCCTCGCAGACCGTTGGCTCCGGGCTTGCCGGTGTCCGCGATCAGCGGGTGGTCGACGAGCGAGGTCGACAGGGCGAGCGGATCGGTGGCGGTCGCGATGATGTCGATGTCCTTGCAGGTCTCGGCCCAGCGCCGCGCGGATCCGGCGAGGATGACCGTCTCCGAGGCGGGGTGGGCCTCGAGCGCGGCGACGAGGTCGCCGCCGATCTCGCGCACCTCGCTGAGCAGGCGGCGGTCCTCGTCCCCGTCCTCGGTGAGCTTGCCGATCGCCGCGAGCACGTTCTCCTCGAACTTGGCGCCGAGGCCGCGCACGTCGCGCAGGCGCTCGTCCTCCGCTGCCGCTCGGAGCTCTTCGAGCGTCGCGATGCCGAGCTCGTCGTAGATCATCCGAGCGGTCTTCGCGCCCACCCCCGGGATCCTGGTGATCTGCACCAGCGAGGCGGGGAACTTCGCCTTCAGCTTCCGCGCCGAGGGGATCTCCCCCTCGTCGAGCAGCGCCACGATCTTGTCCTGGATCGTGTTGCCGATCCCCTGCATCTGCGTGGCCTTGCCCTGGCGGGCCAGCTCGGCGACCGACGCCGGGCTGTCGCGGATCACGCGCGCCGCCTCCTTGTAGGCGAGCACGCGGAAGCGATTGGCCCCGTCCAGCTCGTAGAGGGTTCCGAGCTCGGTGAAGTGCGGCGGCGATCTCGGCGTTGCGCATCCCCGCCAACGTTAATCGGCCGTCAACTAGAGTCGGCGCGCTCCCATGAGCACCGCCGGGCAACGCATCCGGGTCGTCCTGCCGACCTACAACGAGGCGGACAACCTCGAGCCCCTCCTCGACGCGCTTTTCGCGGCCGCTCCCGAGGTGGACGGCGTCCTCGTCGTCGACGACTCCTCGCCCGACGGCACCGGCGAGATCGCCGACCGGATCGCCGCGGCCGACGAGCGGGTCGAGGTCCTGCACCGGCCGCGCAAGGAGGGCCTCGGGCCCGCCTACGTGGCCGGCTTCGCGCGGGTCCTGGCCGAGGGGGCCGAGCTGATCCTGCAGATGGACACGGACTTCTCCCACGACCCGGCCGACGTCCCGAGGCTCCTCGCCGCGATGGACGACGCCGACCTCGCGCTCGGCTCGCGCTACGTCCCCGGCGGCGGCGTGGGGGAGTGGGGACGGGTGCGCCGGGCGATCTCCCGCGGCGGCAGCACCTATGCGCGGCTCTGGCTCGGGGTGGACGTGCGTGACCTGACCGGCGGCTTCAAGTGCTACCGCCGCGACGTTCTCGAGGCGATCCGCCCGGGCAGCGTCGGCGCCCTCGGCTACGCCTTCCAGGTCGAGACCACCTACCGCGCGGTCCTCGCCGGCTACCGGGTCGTCGAGGTGCCGATCGTCTTCAACGACCGCCGGGTGGGCGACTCCAAGATGAGCCGGTCGATCGTGCTCGAGGCGGCGGTCAGGGTTCCGCTGATGCGCCTCCGCGGCCGCCGTTGGAGGGCTCGAACCTGACCCCTGCGTCTCCAATACTTCATTTTGTGTAGTAAGGTGTGAGAACGCACCCAACGGGCGGTCCGAGTGCGACGACCGATATACAGACAGCCCGCTTCCCGATCCACCAGGAGCTGAGATGGCCAACCTCCCGCAAGTCACAGACAACAACTTCCAGGCCGAGGTGCTCGAGTCGGGCGAGCCGGTGCTCGTCGACTTCTGGGCTCCCTGGTGCGGCCCGTGCCGCGTCGTCCATCCGATCCTCGAGGAGATGTCGAACGAGCGCGACGACGTCAAGATCGTCAGCATCAACATCGACGAGAACCAGGAGACGGCAAGCCAATATCAGGTGATGTCGATCCCGACGATGATCGTCTTCAAGGGCGGCCAGCCGACCAAGACCATCGTCGGCGCGATGCCGAAGAAGAAGCTTGAAGCCGAACTAGAGCCGGCGCTCGCCTAGCGCCTGTCCGCGACGCGTGCGACCCTCACCGGCATGAGCGCAGGGGCAGTTGAGCAAGCGCGCGGAGATGGAGGCGCGGCTGACGCTGCGCTCGAAGACCGCCTCCAAGGAAGAGAAGGAGGCCGCGGCCGCCGACTCTGGCCAAGGCGACCGACACGGCGGAGGCGGGTGCAGACCCGAGCGAGACCCCGCTCTCGAAGGGCGCCGCGCGCGCCGCGCGGCGCTCCTCGACCTCCGACCTCGCACAACGCCGCGGCGGCGGCCGCGGCCGCTGACTGACGGGCCGGGAGGCGCCGGCTCGGCGTCATCGCGGGCCTCACGGCCCGCTGGCCGCATCGGCCCACTCTTCCTTGATCCGGCGCCTCCCGACCTCGTCAGTTCTCGCACCTGGTCCGGCTGAGCACCGTCGTCTTGCCGCCGTCGGCGAACTCGTAGTCGGCCGACGCCTTCCACCTGCCGTTGCGGCAGCGGCGCGGGGTGGTGACGTAGGCGATCGCCGCCGGCGCCGAGGCGGAGCGGGACCTCGAGGAAGATCCGCTGCACGGCCGTGCGTCCGTCGGGAGGCCCGCCCGGGGTCGTCGGGGGATGGGCCGTGAGGACGTTCCGATCGATCGTCAGACGGTCGATGCCGGCGACCGCGTTCGTCCCCTCGAAGAACACGACCTCGATGATCTCCTCGTCGCCGTTGTAGGCGACGACGTCGGTGCGGACCTCGTCCGATCCGGGGACGCCGGTGCGGGCGAGGAGCCGGCCCGAGCCGATCTGGGTGTTGGCGGGGCAGGCGTCATGGCCGAGCGCCCTGATCTCCTCGTCCGTCGCGTCGCACCGCGGCACGGCCTCGGTGTCGATCCGCATGCCCCGTGGCAGCCGGAAGGTGGCCGCCTCCACCGGCGGCGGCTTGGCCGCGGGGTCATCCGGATTCTTGTAGAGAACGCGGAACTTCAGCCCGGTGGCCGAGGCGGGCTCCGCGGAGCTCGATCGCCGAGGTGGAACCTGCCCCGGTCGGTCTCGCCGGCGATGGCTGCCGCTCCCATCGCCAGCAATGCCGCGGTGGTGGCTATTCCTGCTCTCAACTTCGCGCTCATGACCCTCCGTCATCTCGTCGGATTTCCGTCTGCCGTACACTGTACCGTACACCGTATGGAAGCTCCGGTCAAACGGCAGGGAAACGTGACGTCACCCCGCGGCGCTCTCACCCGCGAATCGATCGCCGCGGCGGCGCTCGAGATCACCGACCGGTCCGGGCTCGACGCGCTCAGCATGCGCTCGCTGGCGGGCCACCTGGGCGTCGGCACGATGACCCTCTACGGGTACTTCCGCAACAAGGACGAGCTGCTCGACGCGGTCGTGGACAGCGCCGTGGCCGAGGCCGAGCCGTTCCCCACGGCGGGGGACTGGCGGACGCAGCTGCGCGAGACGGTGATGGTCGCGCGGCGCAACCTCCTCCGCCACCCGAGCCTCGTCGAGCTGCGGATGAGCCGCCCGGTGCTGCGGCCCGAGGCGCTTCGCTTCAGCGAGAACGTGATGAGCATCCTCGGCGGCGCGGGGCTCGACCCGACCGAGTCGGCGCGGGCCTTCCGGCTGATCTTCACCTACACGCTGGGCTACGCCGCGCTGAGCCCGGCCGAGGTCACCGAGGAGAGCCGCCGCGAGGCGCTTGCCGCGCTCGAGGGGCTGCCGCGCGACGCCTACCCGGCGTTGGCGGGCTCGCTCCGGGAGGCGAGCGACGCGATGGGCGGCGAGGACGCCTTCGAGTACGGCCTCGAGCGCATCCTCGACGGGCTGGGGACCCGGATCAGCCCTTAGAGGATCTGCGCCTCGACGAAGCCGGCGAGCAGGACCGCGAAGCCGCCGATCTCGGCGACGATCAGCGCCCACATGAACGGGTGGGTTCCCGGAATCGGATCGCGGAACTGGTTGTCGGTGTCCTGGCGCCAGCCGTGGATCACGTAGCCGACGATCGCGCCGACGAAGAAGAAGATGAGCGCGAAGGCGGCGATCAGATCGACCGTCTGGCTCCAGCCGCTGAGCTCGACGAAGACCGCGATCAGCAGCGTCGCGAAGCTGTAGAGCAGCGCGGCGCGGTGAGCGACGTCCACGTAGGGGTGGGCCAGGCCGTCGGGGCTGGTCGACATCCCGCGGTACTTCCAGACCCCGAGCACCAGCGCCCAGAGGAAGATCAGCCCGGCGACGAGCAGGACCGCGCGGGTATCGGCACCGAGCTCCATCACCGCGATGGTATGCCGCCCGGCGAGGCGCCG
The DNA here is from genome assembly GCA_963839535.1 of uncultured Solirubrobacterales bacterium. Classification (GTDB taxonomy): domain Bacteria; phylum Actinomycetota; class Thermoleophilia; order Solirubrobacterales; family 70-9; genus RHKX01. The sequence continues at coordinate 264,373 of CAWIVF010000008.1, read as the reverse complement.
GAGCGGGAGTTACTCCTGGGCGTCGATCCAGCTCTTCTTGACGTAGCCCGTGCGGATGCGCTGCGGATGGTCACCGACGGGGATGCGCGCGATCTCCTTGCGCTTCTTGTACGAGATCACCGAGATCTCGTCGGTCCCGCTCCAGGAGACGTAGCAGCGGCGGCCGTCGTCGCTGGTGGTCGACCAGTACGGCTTCTTGCCGGCGTGGATCACCTTGAACTTGAAGTTCTTGCGATTCACGATCGCCGCGTAGTCGGACATCGTGCCGGCCACGCAGAGGCGCTTGCTGTTGCCGCTCATCGCGATGCCGTGATGCGCGGAGTCGAGGAGGTACTGCTCGCGGGGCATGTTCTTGACCTCGTCGGACTTCGGCAGGCGCGCGATCCTGCGGACCTTCTGCTTCTTCAGGTTGTACTCGACGAACCCGTGGAAGAAGGAGACCTGGAAGTAGACGAAGTTCTCGTGCTTGCCGAGCGCCATCGGGCGGACCGCGGCGCTCATGTCCGGGTAGCCGGCCTCCTCGAGCTCCTCGCCCATGTCGAGTCGCGTGAGGATCTCGCCGCTCTTGGCGTCGACGATCTGGAAGTACCGCTCGCCCTTGGCCGCGTCCTGGGAGGGATCGTCGGTCGGCGTGTAGACCATCCCGATCGAGGCGTGGAAGATCCGCGAGCCGTCCTTGGAGTAGGTGTTCTCGTGCGGGGAGTCGCCGGACTCGAAGCGACCCTCCTCCTTGCCCGTGCGCGCGTTGAGCAGGTGCACGACGTTGCCGGTCGAGGCGGAGACGGCGACCTGCCTGCTGTCGGGCGAGAGAGCCATGTGGTCGGAGCGCTGGCCGTCGACGACGAAGCGCCAGACGATGTCGCCCGTGTCGAGGTCGATCCCGACGACGTCGGCGAGGCTGGGGCGCGAGACGATCAGCAGCTCGCCGTCGCGTGTCGTGTACATGTCGTCGACGTACTGGTCGTTGCCCTCGCCGATCAGCTCCCTGATCGCCAGGAAGTAACCGAGCCGGACCGGATCGGACTCGATCTCCGCCATCCGCTCCTCGATGTCGGGGATGATGTTGATGCGGGCGATGCGGCGATAGTTCCCGCCGGCCTTGAGCACGTCGGCGGTGCCGTCCCAGTTGTTGCCGACGAGCAGCGTCTCGCGAGTGTCGACCGCCGCGGCGGCCGGGCTCGCTCCGGCGACGAGCGCGAACACGAGCGACGATGCTCGTCGCGGTCAGAGCCCTCAACCGGTTCACCTTCCCCATGAAATGGAAGGTAGCGCCTCGCCGCGCTCGGTGACGCACCGGCGCGGTCACGGTGAGGGAGCGTCGGGGATGCAGGAGGTGAGCCCGAGCTCCTCGGCGACCGGCCTCGTGTCGGCGGCGATCTCGGCGAAGTCGGCGTTGAGCCGGCTGAACGCGCCGCGGTCCTCTGCCCGGATCGCCTCGATCAGCTGCTCGTAGACCGGATAGGAGTCCTCGATCCTGGCCCAGAAGTCCTCGAGGGTCTCATCGTCGGCGGGCGGGCGAGGCAGCGCTGCCGCCTCCGCCGTGGCCTCCTGCGTGATCGGCAGCGCGGCCTCGAGTGAGTCCGCGACGAAGTCGGTGCTGCGGACGTCCTCGGGCGCCGCCTCCAGGACCTCCGTCGTCGCGGCCTCCACGTCAGCGCTCGACTCCTCGCAGATCGCGTTGACCTGCTCCGCGTAGTCCGCCCGCTCCACCTCCGAGCCGGCCGCCGGCTCGTCGGACTCGCCATCGCCACAGCCCGACACCATCGCCGCGGCGAACAGGACGAGCAGGAGGGCCGAGCGGAGTCGCATCCTCAGCCGGCGCGGGTGAGCCCGATGACGAGCGGCCGGCCGTCGACCTGGACCTCGATCGCATCGGTGCCGTCGCCCTCGAAGGCGATCGACGTAGCGAGGGTCTCACCGGAGAGGTAGGCGTCGTGGCGTCGGGCGGCTGCGATCAGCTCCTCGTCGCCGCTCAGGACCAGCTCGATCCGGTCGGTGATCTCGAGGCCGGAGTCCTTGCGCGCGTTCTGCACGGCACGAACGACCTCGCGGGCCAGCCCCTCGCGGATGAGCTCGTCGTCGAGCTCCAGCGCGAGCGCCACGGCGCGCCCCGACTCCGATTCCACCTGGTAGCCGTCGAGCGGCTGCATGACCAGGGTCATGTCCTCGGGGACGAGGGTGTGATCGGTGCCGTCGATCGTGATCCCGATCTCGCGATCGCCGGCGATCGCCGCCCGGGCGTGGTCGGGGTCGAGCGACTCGATCGCCGCCTTCACCTGCGGCATGTCCTTGCCGAAGCGCGGGCCGAGCGAGCGGAAGTTCGGCTTGACCGCGTAGCTCGCGAGCTTGCCCTCCTCGGTCACGAACTCGAGCGCCTTGACGTTGAGCTCGGCGCGCACGACGGCGGCGAAGCGGTCGATCGTCCGGCGCTCCTCCTCGGTCGCCACGATCACCGCTCGCGACAGCGGCTGGCGCATCTTCGCCTTCGCGTGAGCGCGCGCGGCGCGTCCCAGCTCGACCGCCCGGCGCGCGGCCTCCATGCCGGTCTCGAGCTCGGTGTCGCGCAGCTCGGCGGACGGGCTCGGGAAGTCGCAGAGGTGGACGGAGTCGGGCGCGTCGCCGAACTCGCCCTCGGACCCGCCCGCCAGGTTGCAGTAGATGGCGTCCGCCGTGAACGGGATGAACGGCGCGAGGAGCTTCGCGGTCTCGAGCAGGCAGTGGCGCAGGGTGGCGAAGGCGGCCGGATCCCCGTCCCAGAAGCGCCGCCGCGAGACCCGCACGTACCAGTTCGACATCTCGTCGACGAAGGCGGCGATGGCGCGGCCGGCCCCGACCGAGTCGAAGTCGTCGAGCCCCGTCCGGACCTCCGCGATCACCGTCTGCAGCCGCGAGACGAGCCAGCGGTCGAGCTCGGCGTCGGCCTCGCCGGTGGAGGCGGCGCCGGAGGGAGGGTCCGAGGCGGCGTTCTCGTAGAGGACGAGGAAGCTGTAGGTGTTCCAGAGCGTCAGCAGGAACTGGCGCACCGACTCGCCGATCGTCTCGACGCTGAAGCGGTACCCGGCCCAGGGCTGCTGCGACGTCAGGTAGTACCAGCGGAAGGCATCGGCGCCGTGGGTCTCGATCACGTCGGCGGGAGCGACGACGTTGCCGCGGCTCTTCGACATCTTCTGACCGTCGGGGTCGAGGATGAGCCCGAGGCAGACGCAGTTGCGGTAGTCGGACTCGCCGAAGAGCATCACCGACTCGGCGAGCTGCGAGTAGAACCAGCCGCGCGTCTGGTCGATCCCCTCGCAGATGAAGTCGGCGGGGAAGCGGCTCTTGAACAGCTCCTCGTTCTCGAACGGGTAGTGGAACTGCGCGAACGGCATCGCGCCCGAGTCGTACCAGGCGTCGATCGTCTCGACGACGCGGCGCATCTCGCCGCCGCAGCTCGCGCAGTCGAGGACGACCTCGTCGATGAACGGCCGGTGGAGGTCGTCGGGCACGTCGCCGCCGCGCTCGCGCAGGTCGGCGATCGAGCCGGCGCAGAAGCGCTCGTCGCAGTCCTCTCCGGTGCACTCCCAGATCGGCAGGGGCGTGCCCCAGTACCGCTCCCGCGAAAGCGCCCAGTCGACGTTGTTCTCCAGCCACTTGCCGAAGCGGCCGTGCTTGATGTGCTCGGGGTGCCAGCCGATCCCCTCGTTGGCGGCGAGCATCTCGTCCTTCACCGCCGAGGTGCGCACGTACCAGCTCGACTTCGCGTAGTAGAGGAGGGCGGTGCCGCAGCGCCAGCAGTGCGGGTAGGCGTGCTCGTAGTCGACGACCCGGAACAGGCGCCCGCTCTCCCGCAGCGCCTCGACGATCTCGGGGTTGTGGTCGTAGACGAGCTTGCCCTGGTAATCGGGGACCCGCTCGTCGAAGCGCCCGTTGGGCAGGACCGGGTTCTGCAGGGTCATCCCGTACTTCTCGCCGAGCCGGAAGTCGTCCTCGCCGAAGGCCAGCGCCGTGTGGACCAGCCCGGTGCCGTCCTCGGTCGTGACGAAGTCGCCGAGCAGGACGGAGTGCCCGAGCGGGCCGAAGTCCTCGGCGGACACGTAGCCGAATGGGGCCTCGTAGCGGGCGCCCTCGAGCTCGGCTCCCGTGAGCCTCGCCAGCTCCTCGTAGCCCTCGCCGAGCACGCGCTCGGCCAGCGCTCGGGCGACCACGAGGACCTCGTCCGAGCCTGCCGGCCGGGCGCGGACGTACTCGATCTCCGGGCCCGCGGCCACCGCCGCGTGGGAGATCAGCGTCCACGGCGTCGTCGTCCAGACGAGCAGGGAGTCGCCGGCCTCGAGCGGCCCGCGCGGCTCGGTCACCGGCAGCCGCACGTAGGCGGAGGGGTCGACCTGGTCCTCGTAGCCCTGCGCCACCTCGTGGGAGCTCAGCGCCGTCCCGCAGCGCGGGCAGTAGGGCACGACCTTGTGGCCCTGGTAGAGCCGGTCGCTGTCCCAGTGCTGACGCAGCGACCACCAGACCGACTCGATGTAGTCGTTGTCGAGGGTCACGTAGGGATCGTCGAGGTCGACCCAGAACCCGATCCGCTCGGTCATCTCGTTCCAGTCGGAGACGTAGCGGAACACCGACTCGCGGCAGCGCTGGTTGAACTCGGCGATGCCGAACTCCTCGATCTCCTCCTTCGAGGAGATGCCGAGCTCCTTCTCGACCTCGAGCTCGACCGGCAGGCCGTGGCAGTCCCAGCCCGCCTTGCGCGGCACGTAGTGGCCGCACATCGCCTTGTAGCGCGGGTAGATGTCCTTGAAGACGCGGGCGAGGACGTGGTGGGAGCCGGGACGCCCGTTCGCGGTCGGCGGTCCCTCGTAGAAGCTCCAGACCGGCGAGCCCTCGCGCTCCGCCATCTGGCGGGCGAAGACGTCCCGCTCGCGCCAGCGCTCCAGCACGCCCCGCTCGAGCGCCGGGAACGACTGCTTCGGATCGACGGGGGAGTATCGGCTGGGCGCGGGCATGGGGGCGGAGGATTCTAGGTGTGGCTGTTGGCGCAGATAGCCTCAGCACGAAGCCAAGCGAGACGAAACGGAGACCCCGAGTGCCAGAAGCAACCGAGCGACGGACCTTCCCCACCAGCGACGAGGACAAGCTCTGGGGTGGCGAGACCGACAAGGCGGTCGCCAACTTCCCCGTCTCGGCGCCACCCGATCCCGGCGCCGGTCGTCCAATGTCTCGGCCGGATCAAGGTCGCGGCCGCGGTCGCACCGGCGGTGAACTCGGCCTCCTCGGTGCAGACTCCGGCCGGAACATGACCTCGAAGTGCGGTCGGTTCGAGATCGCGAAGCCGACGTAGGCCATGCCCACGTCGAGCACCTCGTGCCGCTCGTCCCAGGCGGACTGGGTCGCGTCGGCGAGCAGGCCGTAGCCCTCCGCCGCGATCGCGCTGAGCAACCCGCGCTTGTCGCCGAAGTGGTGCTGGGGAGCGGAGTGGGAGACGCCGGCACGCTTGGCGATCGAGCGCAGGCTCATCGCGGTCGGCCGTGCGCCTCGATCTCGGCGAGCGCCCCCGCGAGGACCGTGCGGCGCAGGTCGCCGTGGTGGTAGGTGCTGCGGGTGGGGGTTGGGCGGGACATCGGAGAAGGACGAACTTGTCTTCATTGACAAGATACCGGCCTGGAGGCTATCTTGGCAATGACAAGATCGCAGCCCGAGGAGGATCGAACCAGATGACGCTGAGCGAGCGCTTCAGCCGAGCCACCTACAAGCTCTACCCGCACATCACCCGCGACGCCGCCGCGGAGCTGACGGCTGCATCCCCCGAGCGGGGGCTGGATGGGTTGGAGGGCCACCGCTACTGCGCGGTCGTCTCCTACAAGCGCGACGGCTCAGCCGTCTCGACGCCCGTCTGGTTCGGGCTGAGCGGCGGTCGCCTCTACTTCAGGACGCTCGAGGACAGCTACAAGCTGCGACGCATCCGCCGGCGCGCGGACGTCCTCGTGGCGCCCTGCAATCCCAAGGGGCTGAGCCGGTCGGCCCGCCCGTCGCGGGGCAGGCGCGGATCCTCCCGGCGGCGGAGGAGGAGGTCGCCGAGCGGGCGATCCAGGCGAACTTCGGGCTCGTCCGGCGTGCCTACAAGCGAGCGATCGGCGACGCCCCCGCCCGCTACATCGAGGTGGTCCCCGCCGGGCAGAGCGCCGCTGACCAGATAGCCTCAGGGCCACCGCGAATCGAGACGAAACGGAGACCCCGAGTGCCAGAAGCAACCGAGCGACGGACCTTCCCCACCAGCGACGAGGACAAGCTCTGGGGTGGCGAGACCGACAAGGCGGTCGCCAACTTCCCCGTCTCCGGTCACCCGATCCCGGCGCCGGTCGTCCACTGGCTCGGCCGGATCAAGGCCGCCGCCGCTCGCACCAACGGCGAGCTCGGCCTGCTCGACGCTGACATCGCCGAGAAGATCGGCGAGGCGGGCGACGCGATCGGCCGCGGCGAGTACGACGACCAGTTCCCCGTCGACGTGTTCCAGACCGGCTCGGGCACCTCCTCGAACATGAACGCCAACGAGGTGATCGCCAACCTCGCCGGCGAGAACGTCCACCGCAACGACCACGTGAACATGGGGCAGTCGTCCAACGACGTCTTCCCGTCGGCCGTCCACCTCGCCGCGCTCGGCGAGGTCACCGGGGACCTGCTGCCCGCGATGGAGGCGCTCGCGGGCGCGCTCGAGGAGAAGGAGAAGGCCTTCGCCGACATCGTCAAGGCCGGCCGGACCCACCTGATGGACGCCGTCCCGGTGACGCTCGGTCAGGAGTTCGGCGGCTACGCCGCCCAGCTGCGGCTCGGCGTCGACAGGGTCCGGGCGACGCTCGAGCGGGTCGGCCAGATCCCGCTCGGCGGCACCGCCACCGGCACCGGCCTCAACACCCATCCCGACTTCGCCGCCGGGGTGCGCGAGAAGCTCGCCGCCGACTCCGGCCTCGAGATCTCCGGCCCCCTCGACGCCTTCGAGGCGCAGGCCAACCGCGACTCGCTCGTCGAGCTCTCGGGCGCGCTCAAGGTGGTGGCGGTGTCCCTGATCAAGATCGCCAACGACCTCGCGCTGATGGGCTCGGGACCGCGCGTCGGGCTCGCCGAGCTGCGCCTGCCGGAGCTCCAGAAGGGCTCCTCGATCATGCCCGGCAAGGTCAACCCGGTGATCCCCGAGGTGACGATCCAGGTCGGCGACCAGGTGATCGGCAACGACGCCGCGATCTCCCTCGCGGGCTCGCAGGGCCAGTTCGAGCTGAACGTGCGGGTGCCGCTGATCGCGCGCAACCTGCTCGACTCAATCAAGCTCCTCGCCGCCGCGTGCCGCCTGCTCGACGAGAAGGTGATCCAGGGCGTCGAGGCCAACGAGGAGGCCTGCGCCGCCGCCGCCGAGGGCACGCTGGCGACGGCCACCGCGCTCAACCCCTTCATCGGCTACGACAAGGCGGCCGAGATCGTCAAGACCGCCGCCGACTCGGGCCGGCCGCTGCGTGAGGTCGCGCGTGAGCTCGGCGTCGACGACGCGACGCTCGACGAGGCGCTGGACCACGCGAAGATGGCCCGCCCGCACGAGGTCCTCGACCTGAACCCGCGGCCGCGCTTCATCGCCTACGAGTAGCTGAGCGAGGCGGAGCGGTAACGCAGGTCCTGGCGCGAAGCGTGGACCGCGTCGGAATGTGAGATCAGCTCCGCGGGCAGCGAGACCGACACGCGATCGGTGCTGACCCGGAGGCCGGTCGCGTCGGCGACCGCGGCAGCGGCCTGCGGGCTCGCCAGCCGCATGATCCCCGGCTCGAGGCGGCAGCCCATCGCCAGCTCGAGCGGCGTGGAGCCGTCGGCCCCCGGGGCGGGGAGCTGATCGAGGTCCTCGCAGCCCTGGGCCCGGCGGACGTGGTTGACGAAATCGAGCAGGTACATCTTTCCCTCCGCCACCCCATCGGCGCGGGGGAGGGTCGGACTTGAGCCCCTCGACCGGCAACCGACGGCTGTCATCATCGGCGGACCCGATGAAAGGAAGGCGATGACCGAGATCGAGACGTTCGAGGGGCCCACGGAGAAGGCGACCTTCGGCGCCGGATGCTTCTGGAAGCCGGAGATGGAGTACCGCAAGGTCGAGGGAGTCGTCGACACCGCTGTCGGGTACGAGGGCGGCCACGTCGACAACCCGACCTACGAGCAGGTGTGCACCGGGCGCACCGGCCACGCCGAGGTCGTCCAGGTCACCTACGACCCCGCGCGCATCTCCTACGACGAGCTGCTCGACCTCTTCTGGGACATGCACGACCCGACTCAGGTCAACCGGCAGGGCCCCGACGTGGGCGATCAGTACCGGACGGTGATCTTCACCCACACGCCCGAGCAGGTCGCCGCGGCGGAGGCTTCGAAGGAGCGGCAGCAGTCCCGCCACAGCCAGCCGATCGCCACGCTGATCGAGCCGGCCACCGGGTTCTGGCGGGCCGAGGAGTACCACCAGTGCTACCTCGAGCAGCGCCGTTCAGGCGGGCTGCTCGGCCAGCTGCTCGGCCGCTAGCGCCGTCAGAGGTTGACGGCGACGTACTTCGTCTCGAGGTACTCGTGGATTCCCTCGTTGCCGCCCTCGCGGCCGATCCCGGATGCCTTGACGCCGCCGAACGGGGCTCCGGCGTTGGAGACCATGCCCTGGTTGAGGCCGATCATCCCGGTCTCCAGGGCCTCGCAGACCCGCAGCGCCCGCTTGATGTCCTGCGTGAAGACGTAGGCGACGAGCCCGTACTCGGTGTCGTTGGCGGCCTCGATCGCCTCCTCCTCCGTTGAGAACGTCCTGATCGGGGCGACGGGGCCGAAGATCTCCTCCTGCAGCAGCCGCGCGTCGTCGGGGACCTCGGTGAGGACGGTGGGCTCGTAGAAGTAGCCGGCGCCGTCGACCTTGGAGCCGCCGACGACGGCCTTCGCACCGCGCTCGACCGCGTCGTCGACCAGCTCGGCGACCTTCGAGCGCTGCTCGTCGTCGATCAGGGGGCCGAGATCGTTGCCCTCCTCGGTGCCGCGACCGACGCCGATCCCGCGCATCTTCTCGGCGAACCTCTCGGCGAACTCCTCCGCCACGGACTCGTGCACGTGGAAGCGGTTCGCCGAGGTGCAGGCCTCGCCGCCGTTGCGCATCTTCGCGATCATCGCCCCCTCGACCGCGGCCTCGAGGTCGGCGTCCTCGAAGACGACGAAGGGCGCGTTGCCGCCGAGCTCCATCGAGACCTTGAGGATGCTCCCGGCCGACTGCTCGATCAGCTTCTGGCCGACCTCGGTGGAGCCGGTGAAGGAGAGCTTGCGGAGCCGGGGGTCGCCGATGACCGGCTCGGAGACGTCGCTCGAGGACGAGCTCGTGACGACGTTGAGGACTCCGTCGGGGAGGCCGCACTCCCGCAGGAGCTGCGCGAGCCGCAGCATCGAGAGCGGCGTCTTCTGCGCCGGCTTGATCACCATCGTGCAGCCGGCGGCGATGGCCGGGCCGATCTTGCGGGTCCCCATCGCGGTCGGGAAGTTCCAGGGGGTGATGAAGTAGCAGGGGCCGACGGGCTGGCGCATGACCAGCACCCGTCCGGCGCCGTTGCCGGCCGGCTTGTAATAGCCCTCCGTCCGCAGCGCCTCGCCCGCGTTCCAGCGGAAGAACTCGGCGGCGTAGGTGAGCTCGGCCTTCGACTCCTTGACGGACTTGCCCATCTCGAGCGTCATCAGCAGTGCCATCTCGTCGGCGTTGTCGGCGATCGCGCGGAACGCGGAGTGGAGGATCTCGGAGCGGTCGTTGGGCGCGCTCGCGGCCCACTCGGCCTGCGCGTCGGCGGCCGCGTCCATCGCGGCCTGCGCGTCCTCGGGGGTGGCGTCGGCGATCTCGCAGAGGGTCTCGCCGGTCGAGGGGTCCTCGACGGCGAACGTCTCCCCGCCGCTCGCGTCGCGCCACTCGCCGCCGATCAGGAGCCGCTTCTCGACTCCGTCGATGGCCGCCTTCTCGTCCGTGCTGCTCAACTGGATCGCTCTCCCATCTCCGCGCTCGCCCGGGGTCGGGCCCTCGCGATCCACACTACCCGCGGGCGCTCTCCGGCAAGCGGGCCCGGGGAGCCGGAATTGCAACGGGCCTTGCCGCAACTCGGTCGGCCAAGGCGGTTTGAAGGGGACGTCGAAGGGGGAGCGACCAGCCGCGTCCTCCGGCGCGGCATCACCGATGAGCAGCCACCAGCCTCAACTCCGCAGAAGCCATCGCTCGCGCTGGGCCCTGCCCCTCCTCGCGATCGCCGCGCTGCTGCTGTTCTCCTCCGCGGCCGAGGCCGCGACGAAGTTCCGCCTTCTCGGCCACGGCTACGGCCACGGCGTCGGGCTGAGCCAGTGGGGCGCCTACGGCTACGCCGAGCACGGCGCGAACTACCGCAAGATCGTCACCCACTACTTCAAGCACACCGAACTCGACGAGTTCCGCGCGAACAAGCACGTTCGCGTCCTCCTCGGCACGACCGGCGGCGACGCCTCCTTCTCCGGCGCCAAGCGCGCCTGCGGCTTCGACCTGCGGCCGAAGTCGACCTACGTCGCCTCGCGCAACGGCGGCAAGGTCCGGCTCGAGCGTCCGACCGGCAAGAAGCTCGCGGGCTGCGGCTCGAAGCTGGTCGCCAAGGGCGTCAGCGGCCCGATCCAGATCGGCGGCCACGGGGCCTTCCGCGGGGACTTCGTAGCCGCCGCGGCCGACGACCAGCTCTACGTCGTCAACCAGGTCAGCCTCGACGACTACATCCAGGGCGTGATCCCGAACGAGATGCCCTCCTCCTGGCCCCATGCGGCGCTCGAGGCGCAGGCGGTTGCGGCGCGCAGCTACGCCCTCGCGACCGACTCCGGAGGCGACGATCTTCGACCAGTACAGCGACACCCGCAGCCAGGTCTACGGTGGTCTGCGGACCGAGACCGCCGCGACCAACAAGGCCGTCCGCCGGACGAAGCTCGAGGTCCTCACCTATCGCGGTGACGTGATCCCGGCGTTCTTCTCCTCGAGCTCAGGCGGCCGCACCGAGAACGTCGAGTTCGGCTTCCCCGGCGCTGAGCCGAAGCCCTATCTCGAGAGCGTGCGCGACCCCTACGACGACGCGTCCCCCGACCACCGCTGGAAGGAGACCTACACGCGCCGCGAGCTGCAGGCGAAGCTCGGCGAGCTGGTCAAGGGCCGCCTCCAGGGGATCAACGTGACCAAGCGCGGCGTCTCGCCGCGGATCGTCTACGCGAAGGTCGTCGGCTCGAACGGCAACACCGAGGTGACGGGCTCCGACCTGCGCCTGCGGCTTGGCCTGCGCTCCACCTGGGTCAAGTTCAAGAAGCTGAGATAGCGCCGGTGCCGGCCGGCTCAGGGCGGGGATGGCGATGGCTCGCCGTGGCGGCTGCGCTGCTGCTCGCGGCGGCGGCCGGGCTGTGGGTCGCCGGCGTCTTCGAGGAGGACGAGCCGGTCGCTCGTCGCCGGCCGAGGTCGCTGAGCCGTAGCGCAGCCCCGGCGGATCCGAGGACCCCTTCGCGTTCTCGGCCGAGCGCAGCGACGACTTCGTCGACCGGGCGACGCTCGGCTACTCCCACGTCCTCTACGAGAAGAGCCCCGGCGGCGTGTTCGCCAGCGCCCGCCGGACCGCCGCCTGGCGCGAGGAGATCGAGCGCGCCGCGCGAGCGCACGGCGCCGACCCTGACCTGATGGAGGCGATGGTCCTGCTCGAGAGCGCCGGCCGTCCCGACGTGATCGCGGGCGAGGATCCCGAGGCGGCATCGGGGCTCGCCCAGATCCTCGCCTCGACCGGGACGGACCTGCTCGGCATGCGCGTCGACCTGCCGCGCAGCCAGGAGCTCACCCGGCGGATCATCGCGACCGAGCAGGCGCTGAGCCGCGCCGAGAGAAAGGCGAGCAGCCCGAAGGCCAAGGCCCGGGAGGAGGCGAGGCGGCAGCTGCAGGTCCTCCCTCGCCGCGTCCGCAAGCTGTACGAGCGGCGCCGCGCGATCGACGAGCGCTTCCAGCCCGAGGCGGCCCTCGACGGGATGGGCCCCTACCTCGAGATCGCGCGCGAGCGCTTCGGCCAGGAGCGGCTGGCGGTCGCCAGCTACCACATGGGCATCGGCAATCTCGAGACGGTGATCGACCGCTACGTCGGGCCCGAGGAGGCCGCTGATCCGGTCGGCGAGATCGTCGCGAGGAACGACCTCGACTACCCGCAGATCTTCTTCGACTCCTCACCGCTGAGCCACGAGCGCAGCTGGGACATGCTCGCCTCGTTCGGCGACGACAGCTCGACCTACCTCTGGCGGGTGCTCGCGGCCGAGCGGATCATGCGGCTCTTCCGCGAGGACCCGGCGGAGCTGCACCGCCTCGACCGCCTTCACCGGGCGAAGGCGACGGCGGAGGAGGTCTTCCACCCGGAGGGCGCGACGCACCGTCTTCGCGGACCCCGGCGAGATCGAGGACGCGCTCGGCGACGGCGAGCTGATCCGGATTCCCGACGGCGCCGACCTCGGCTTCCGCATCGACGAGCGCCTCGGCGAGCTCGCCCACCAGCTCGGTGCGCCCCGCTCGCTCTACCGCTCGCTGCGCCCGGAGGCGCTCGCGACCCTGATCTACATCTGCTCGGGCGTGCGCGCGATCGCCCGACGACGACGGCCATCTGACCGTGACGAGCGCGATGCGCGACGAGGAGTACCAGCGGGCGCTCGTCGGCATCAACCCCGAGGCGACGAGCGAGTACTCGCTCCACACGACGGGCTACTCCTTCGACATCCTGCGCAAGTACCGCAACGACCGCCAGGCCGAGGCCTTCCAGTTCATGCTCGACCGCCTGCGGGCCCTGGCGGTGATCGACTACGCGGTCGAGCCGACGGCGATCCACATCACGGTCTCGGACGGGCGGAGCGCTCTGCGGGGTAGCGCCGGCCGCATCCCTACTCCTAGGGTCCCGTCCCGGTGGGGCCCCTCCCGGGGGAGCGGACGCGAAGCGGAGCATCCCTCGGAGTTATCTACGTGTGCTTGATCGTGATCACGTCGCCGTCCGCCATCACGTAGTCGCGACCCTCGATCCGCAGTAGGCCCTTGTCCCTCGCCGCCGCGTAGCTGCCGGTCTCGACGAGGTCCTGCCAGCCGATCACCTCGGCCTTGACGAAGCCGTCCTGGATGTCGGTGTGGATCCGGCCGGCGGCGTGCCAGGCGCTCTGGCCGCGGCGCAGGCTCCAGGCGCGCGCCTCGACGCCGGGGCCGGCGGTGAAGAAGCTGATCAGCTCGAGCAGGGAGTGGGCCGCGCGGACCATCCGGCCGAGGCCCGACTCGGAGAGGCCGAGCTCCTCGCGCATCATCTCGGCCTCCTCGTCGTCGAGCTCGACGAGCTCGGCCTCGATCTTGGCGCTGAGGGCGATCGCCTCGTCGCCGGCTCGCGCGGGCGTGCTCGAGCAGCTCGGCCGGCGGCTCGTCCTCGCCCTCGTCGACGTTGGCGATGTAGAGGACGGGCTTGGAGGTGAGCGCCTGGAGCTGGCGCGGCCCATCGGCGCCGACCGCGTCGGGCACGGGGACGGAGCGGACCGGCTCGCCGCGCTCGAGAGCCGCGACGACGTCGGTCAGCCAGTCGCGCTCGGCCATCGCCGCCTTGTCGAGCGTCTTGGCCTGCTTGCCCACGCGCTCGAGCCGCCGGGTCGCGGTGTCGAGGTCGGCGAGCATCAGCTCCGCCTCGACCATCTCCGCATCGGCGACCGGGTCGATCTTGCCGTCGGGGTGGGGGACGCCGCCGTCGGAGTGAGCGCGGACGACGTGGCAGATGGCGTCGGTCTCGCGGATCGAGGCGAGGAACTGGTTGCCGAGTCCCTCCCCGGCGGACGCCCCGCGGACGAGCCCCGCGATGTCGTGGACCTCGAGCGCCTCGTGGACCACGGGCGTCGCCTCCACCGTCTCGGCGAGCCGGTCGAGCCGCTCGTCGGGGACCGGGGCGATCGCGACGTTCGGCTCGATCGTCGTGAACGGGTACCCGGCCGCCTCGGCGCCGGCCCTGGTCAGGGCGTTGAAGAGGGTCGACTTGCCGGCGTTCGGCATGCCGACGATGCCGACCTTCATGGAGAGATACCTCCGGGGGAATGCTCCGCTTCGCGTCCGCTTCCCCCGGGTGGCTGGCCACCTGGACGGGAGATCCTGGAGTGCTCAGGTGGGAGGGGGAAGACCTTGCCGACGAATGCGCCGAGGGTCATCCCCGCGATCACGTCGCTCGGGTAGTGCATCCCGAGGTAGGGACGGCAGGCGCAGATCGCGCCGGCGAAGGCGTAGAGGGCGGGCCGGGCCGGCGGGTGGACGCGCCCGAGCACCACGGCCGAGGCGATCGAGGAGGTCGAGTGGGCCGACGGGAACGAGAGCTTGCTCGGGGCGCGAGCGAGCGGCGGGTGGTCGTCGAGCAGCGGCCGCTGGCGCCCGATCGTCAGCTTGATCGAGTAGTTGAGGAGGATCGCCGCGGGCGGCGCCGTCGCGGCGGCCAGCCAGCGGTTGCGGCGGTCCGGCTGCAGGAGCGCGCCGGTTCCGGCGAGCGCGATCCAGCCCGAGCCCATCTCGCCGAACAGGCCGAGTCCCTGCGCGACGCGGTCGCCGAGCTCGGTGTGCCCGTGGGTCCGCAGCGCGACGAGGGCGCGCTGGTCGGCGCGGCCGAGCACCTGCAGCACCCGCCGCAGCGGATTGCGGCGCGCCTCGATTCGCCGCTGCAGGCGGCGTCGCCGCGTCGGCGGCGGGGGCAGGCGGAGTCTCTGGGGACGTTCGAGCACGGCGGGGGAGGATAGGCCCCGCCGCATGGCCGCAACCGCTAGCCGGGGCGGCCCGTCCGGCGTTCGTAGGCGCCGCTGTCGGGGTCGCCGTCGCGCCGCACCCCGCGCTGGTCCTTCCGCGTCGCCTTCTTCGGGATCGCCAGCCCGATCGCCGGTGATCCGCGCTTGAGTGCCTGGGTCGAGGTTGGACCGCCGTTGTCGGCCAGGGGCCCGAGGAGCGGGTCGACGCCGAACAGGTCGCCGGGCTTCAGGTTGCAGGCGCCCGGCGACTCGATCAGGTTCCCGCCGCCAGAGTTCACGCCCTTCGCGCAGTCCTCGCCGTCGGCGGGATCGGTCGACTCGTTGTTCGCCACGATCGAGTTCGTGACCGTGGCGTAGCCGCCGGAGCCGGGGTAGGAGCCGACCCCTCCGCCGTGCTGGGCGGTGTTGCCGGTGATCGTGGACTCGTTCACCTCGACGTCGCCGCTGACCCCGCCGCCGTGCGCGCCGATCACACCCGGGCCGTCGACGGCGGTGGCCACGTTGCCGGTGATCGTCGAGTTCGTCATGTCGACGTCGGCGTAGTAAAAGGCGATGAGCCCGCCGCTCGGTCCCGTGTTTCCCGAGATCAGGGAGGCGCTGATCCTCGTGTTGGAGTAGCCGCCGCCGGTCAGCCCTCCGCCGGGCTGGTTGCCCGAGATCACGGACTGGTCGATGTGCAGCTCGGAGTCGTAGACGGCCACCCCCTGCTCCCAGCCGGTGATGGTCGAGCGCCTGATGTGCGAGGTGTCGCCGTAGCCGTAGTTGTAGAAGCCGGCGCCGTCGGCGGTTCCACTGCCGCTCACCCGCGAGTTGACGAGGTCGACCCGGCTGTTGAGGCCGCTGATCGACACCCGCTTCAGGTGCAGACCGCGGATCGCCGCCTTGGCGCCCTCGTCGCCGTCGACGGTGCCGTGGTCGAAGATGTCGTCGAAGGAGAGCTTCGAGCCGGACCGCGGCCCCTTGAGGCTGAAGTTCGAGTCGATGCCGCCCGGTCCCCTGAGGACGACCGCGTGGCTGAACCTGACCCCCTGCTCGAGCCGGATGGCGCCGCGCAGCCCGGATCGGAAGGCGATCACGTCGCGGTCCCTGTCGGACTGGGCGCGCCGGGCCGCGGCGGCGAAGCTTCCCGGGCCCTTCTCGGCGGTGTTGGTCACCCGGATCCTCTCCGCGGTTGCGACCTCGCCGCCGGCGCCGAGCGCAAGGACGGTGGCGACGGCGCTGACACCCGCCGCCGAGCGGCGACGGCGGACGGATCCGACAGGTCTCCCCTTCATATGGGGAAGGTAGCCCGGCGCCGGCCCTGCGCCGCCACACCCTAGGTGTGGGCCGCCGTCACCCCGCGCTAGCCGACGACCAGGTCGAAGGCCCGGTGCTCGACCTCGAAGCGGATCGTCCCTTCCTCGGCGAGCTCGTCGGCTCCGATCAGCTCGCCGTCGACGTTGAGCGTCTCGTCGCCGTCCAGCTCCAACTCGACCGTGTCGCAGCGGCGGTCGAGGACACCCTTCTGCCCCTCGACGCTGCCGATCCTCATCCCGTAGGCGTGCTTGGCCAGCCTGATCCGATTGC
Organism: uncultured Solirubrobacterales bacterium; assembly: GCA_963839535.1. GTDB lineage: Bacteria > Actinomycetota > Thermoleophilia > Solirubrobacterales > 70-9 > RHKX01. The sequence continues at coordinate 248,023 of CAWIVF010000008.1, read as the reverse complement.
TGCCCTCGATCACGACGAGGTCGAGCTTGCCGTCGGTGGCGTCCGCCTCGACCGACGCGCCGCCGCCGAAGGCGCCGACGCTGGCGACCGACACCTGCCACGCCTCACCGTCGTGGACCTCGCCCCCGTCGCAGGACACCCGGCAGCGAACCGGAGTGGCGCCGAAGCCGGCCCTGATCGCCCCGAGCGGATAGGCCAGCGCCCCGAGGCGCCCCTTGAGCCCGTGGGCGTGCTCGGCCGCCGTGGGGGAGAGCCCGACGCTCGCGATGTTCACGAAGGGGCGGCCGCCGACCCGCGCCAGCTCGAGCGACCGGAGCTCCGTGCCGCGCGCCGCCAGCCGCGACGCCTCGCCGAGGTCATCCGGAAGGCCGAGCCCGGCGGCGAAGTCGTTCGCGGTCCCGGCGGCGATGACCGCGATCGGGACCTCGGCCGCCGCTGCCGCCGCAGCCGCGAAGCCGATCGATCCGTCGCCGCCGGCGACGACCACCCGGTCCGCGCCCGATCCGGCCGCCGCCTCGCACTCGTGCACGTCGAAGCACCGCACCTCGGCGCCCTCGGCGGCGAGCAGGTCCTCGACCTCCTCAGCGCGCCCGGCTCCGGACTCGCGGTTGACCAGCAGTGCGATCGACGTCACGGCGACGACCCTAGTGACGGCCCGGGACCGGCCGGGCAGCGTCCGGGCCGGGAGGTGGAATGGGCGCGTGACCGACGAAGGGCGCGACGCGCGCATCGAGGCCTGCCGCGAGCGCTTCCAGAGCTCCGGCCTGCCGCTCTTCGACGAGGACTTCTCCGCCTCCACCAACGTCTTCAATCGCGCGGCACCCCTGCTCGTCCTGATCTTCGTCGGCGAGATGCTCGGCGCGATCGACCTCGACTGGTCGCTCTGGGCCAACATCGGCGCGGCCATCGGCGGGCTCGTGATCCTGCTCGTCGTGGGAGCCGCCCTGAATCGCTGGCGCGGCCGCCCCGCCACGGCGATGCCGGAGACCGTCGGGCGCGCCGAGCAGGTGGTCTTCGTGCTGGCGCCGGCGGTGCTGCCGCTGATCTTCGGCGGTCAGGTGCGCAGCGCCATCGGCACCGCCGCGGCGAACGTGGGGATCCTCCTGCTCGTCTACGCGATCTTCGGCTACGGCCTGCTCTCGATCCTGCGCTGGGTCGCCAGGCGGCTGATCAGCCAGCTGCGCGCCTCGCTGACGTTGCTGGCGCGGGCCGTCCCGCTGCTGATGATCTTCGCTCTGCTGACCTTCATGAGCACGGAGATGTGGCAGGTGTTCACCTACATCTCCGACGTCGACCTGATCGCGATCGCGCTCCTCTTCATCGGGCTCGGCACCGCGTTCCTCTTCGCCCTGCTGCCGCGTGAGGTCCGCAAGCTGGAGGCCGAGGTGGGCACCGAGGGCGCGCCGCTGCAGACGAAGCAGCGCCGCAACGTCGGCCTGGTGCTGTTCACCAGCCAGGCCGTCCAGGTGCTGCTGGTCAGCCTGATGGTCGCCGCCTTCTTCATCCTCTTCGGGCTCCTCGCCATCAACGAGGCGGTGCGCGAATCGTGGCTCGGGCCGGATCGGTGCTGCGACGTCATCTGGAACTTCACCGTGTTCGGCGAGCAGTTCCAGCTGACGACCGAGCTGCTCAAGGTGGCCGGTGGCCTCGCCGCCTTCACCGGCCTCTACTTCGCGATCGCGATGCTCACCGACGCGACCTACCGCGAGGAGTTCCTCGAGGAGATCACGAGCGAGCTGCGGTCGGTCTTCCGCGTCCGCGAGGAGTACCTGCGCCTGCGCGGCGACGCGCCGCCCGCCTGAGAGAATCACGCCGATGGAAGCGGTCGGCACCGCCCGGATGGTCCCGGGCTTCGAGCATCTGACCGGGCATCACTGCGGCTCCACGGCGCTGCGCAACCTGCTCGCCTTCCACGGGGTCGCGATCTCCGAGGAGCTCGCCTTCGGCCTCGGCGCCGGCCCGTGCTTCTACTACTTCGTCGCCGACGACCTCTCCCCGTCGCGGTTCACCAACGGCCGCACCGGGCGCCTCGAGGAGAACTTCCTGAAGCTGACCGGCGCCCCGCTGCGGCTGCGCACGGCGCCCGACCCGGCGGAGTCGTGGCGCCTCGCCGCGCGAGTCGGTCGACGAGGGCCGCCCGGTGCTGCTGATCACCGACCTCTTCCACCTCGACCACTACGGCAGCTCCGCCCACTTCCCCGGTCACGCCATCGTCCTCGCCGGCTACGACGCCGAATCCGCGTACGTCTCCGACACCGCGTTCGAGGGCCTGCAGCGGACCTCGCTCGGCGGGCTGGAGCGGGCGCGCCACGAGCAGCACCCCTTCTACCCCCTCGCCGGCCACATGGTCGACCTGCCCGGCGCCGCTCCCACGGTCGAGGATCTGATCGCGGCGGCCGGCCCCGCGATCGAGCGCGCGGCCGGCCTGATGCTCGAGCCGGAGCTGGGGGAGTTCGAGGGGATGGCGGCCCTCGAGCGCTTCGCCGCCGAGGTCGGGGACTGGCCGAGCGACGCCTCCGACTGGCAGTGGTGCGCGCGCTTCAGCTACCAGGTGATCGAGCGCCGCGGCACCGGCGGCGGCAACTTCCGCCGCCTCTACGCCCGCTTCCTCGCCGAGGTGGGGCGGCCGGAAGCGGAGCTCGCCGAGGCCGCCGCCGAGCACTGGAGCGAGCTGGCCGCCGCGATGTACGAGGCGAGCGAGTCAGCCGAGCCCGACGCCGAGGCCTGGGCACGGATCGCGACCGTCGCGGGGACGATCGTCGCGGCGGAGCGGCGTCTCTGGGACGCGCTCGCCGCCTGAGGCTCCCGCTCTAGAAGCCGACCTTCTGGGCGTCGCCCTCGGTCCGCACGAAGACGAGCTTGTCGAGGTCGGCGTCGACCTCGGCGTCGTCGGTCGCGAAACGGTGCCAGCCGCCCTGGCCGAGGCTCGTCCGCAGGGTCTCGAGCTCCTCCTCGGCGACCCGAACGGCGATCACCTGCCCGCCGTCGAATCCGAGCTCGACGCGCCTCAGTTTCCCTGCCATCTCAGTGTCCCTCCACGGGTTCGACGATCTCGGTGAGCACCCCGCCGGTGGAGCGGGGGTGAAGGAATGCGACCCGGCTGCCGCGGATGCCGACGCGCGCCTCGCGGTCGATCATCTCGACCCCGCGCTCGGTCAGCTCGGCGATCGCGCGGTCGATGTCGCTGACGGCGTAGGCCACGTGGTGCATGCCGCTGCCCTTCTTGGCGAGGAACTTGCCGACCGGCGTGTCCTCGCCGAGCGGCTTGAGCAGCTCGATGTGACCGTCGCCGACGTCGAGCAGGACCGCCTCGACGCCCTGTTCCTCGACCGTCTCGCGGTGGACGAGCGGCATTCCGAAGGTGTTTTCGTAGAGCTCCACCGCGGCGTCGAGGTCCTCGACGGCGATGCCTACGTGGTCGATCCGGTCGAACATCGCGGGCAGTGTATTCGGCCCGCTTCCCCGCCCGGGGGCGAGGCGTGGATCAGCCCTGGCCGGGCGGCGGCTTGCTGGAGGTCGGCGGTTCCTCGTCCGGTGGCGTCGAGGGCATGGCCATCGCCGGGCGAGAGGCCGGGCGAACCGCGGGCTCCGGCGTCAGCGGCGGCGGAGCGAGGGCGGAGTCGCCCCGGCCGGCCATGATCTGGAGGATCTCCTCGTGGTCGATGACCTCGCGGTCGAGGAGCGCGTGGGCGATCTCGTCGAGCAGGTCGCGATGCTCGAGGATCAGCGCCTGGGCGCCGCGGTAGGCCTCCTCGGCGATCTCGGTGACCTCCTCGTCGCGGCGCTGGCGCATCATCTCCGAGACGTTCCAGTCGTTCGCGGGCACCTGGTGGGAGCGGATCGAGGTGCCCATCCCGTACTCGTAGACCATCGAGCGGGCGATCTCGGTGACCTTGCCGAGATCGTCGGAGGCGCCCGTGGTGACCCGCCCGAAGGTGATCTGCTCGGCGACGCGGCCGCCGAGGAGGACCTTCATGTAGTCGATCAGCTCCTGGCGGGACTTCAGGTAGCGGTCCTCCTGCGGGAGGTTGAGGGTGTAGCCGAGCGCCTTGCCGCGGGGCACGATCGAGACCTTCTGGACCTGATCGACGGTCGGCAGGAGCTCGGAGACCAGCGCGTGCCCGGCCTCGTGCCAGGCCACCACCCGCTTCTCGCTGTTGGTGATCAGCTTGCGGCTGGCGAGACCCGCCACGACGCGCTCGAAGGCGTCGTCGAAGTCGGCCTGCACGATGAAGTCGCGCTTGCGCCGGCCCGCCTGGATCGCCGCCTCGTTGCAGAGGTTGGCGAGGTCGGCCCCGGTCAGCCCGGCGGTGTGCTGGGCGACCCGGCGGAGATCGATCGCCTGGCTCAGCGGCTTGTTCTTCGTGTGGACCTTGAGGATCTCCTCGCGGCCGGTCAGGTCCGGGGCGGGGACGAACACCTGGCGGTCGAAGCGCCCGGGCCGCAGCAGGGCGGAGTCCAGCGACTCGAGCAGGTTGGAGGCCGCCATGACGACGATGTTCTCGGTGGCGGCGAAGCCGTCCATCTCCACCAGCAGCTGGTTCAGCGTCTGGTCGCGCTCGCCGGAGACGTCGTTGCCGCGGGTGCGGCCGACGGCGTCGAGCTCGTCGATGAAGAGGATCGCCGGGGAGTTCTCGCGGGCCTCCTTGAACAGGCGGCGGATGCGGGCGGCGCCGAGTCCGGCGAACATCTCGACGAACGAGGAGGCGGACTGGCTGAAGAAGTTGGCGCCCGACTCCTGGGCGACGGCCTTGGCGAGCATCGTCTTGCCGGTGCCGGGAGGGCCGTGCAGGAGGATCCCCTTCGGGACCTTGGCGCCCAGCGACTTGAACCGCTTCGGGTCGGAGAGGAACTCGACGACCTCGCGCAGCTCGTCCTTGGTGCCCTCGAGTCCGGCGACGTCGTCCCAGCGAACCCCGCTGCGCTTCTTGGGCTTGATCTCCTGAGGCTTCGTCTTCGGCATCAGCGAGAGCATTCGGAACATCGTGTAGACGAGCAGCACGATGAAGATCAGCATCAGGAGCGGGCTCCATCTGCTGATCTCGTAAAGCACCTCGTCCACGGTGGGCAGCGCCATCCAGGCGCCCGTTGCTGCTTCTAAGTAGCTCACCGGAACCTCATCGGCAGATCCGGCCCGGGCGTTAGGACTGCTCGGCCTCGAGCACGGCGGCGAGGGCGGCAACCCCCACCTCGAGTTGCTCCGGAGTCGGCTCTCGCGTCGCGAACAGCCGCTGGATCGTGTGGCCGGCCCAGTGGATCCCGCGTCCGAGCGCGGAGTCCGGATGCTTGTCGGCGTGGACGAAGACCTCGACGGAGAGGGAGAGCCCGGCGAGGCCGCTGATGCCGCGGGCGATCCGGCCCGGGCGCTCCACGAGGGCGTCGACCACGATCTGGCCGAGCGCGGAGAAGACGATCATCGGGACGATCAGGTTCGAGCCGCAGCGCTTGTGCTCCTTGGGCACCTCCGCGGGATCGCGGTGCTGCTCGTAGCCGGCGATCGCCTTGTGCTCGACCGCGTGGTAGGCGGCGAGCTCGGAGCTGCCCAGGGCGACGAGGGCGGGGGCGAGCCCGAGGGCGCCGGCCGCGGCCTCGCGGGCCGGGCTCGTGGTCTCGCCGCGTCCGCGGACGACGGCGCTGAGGACCGTGGTCGCGGCGGCGGCGCCGATCACGCGCAGGTCCTCGAAGGGAAGGCGGGATGAGGGCAGCGCCCGGCGTGCGATCGGGATCACGGCGAAGGCCTCGGCGAGCCGGAGCGGACCGCGCACCCCGGGCACCCCGGCGAACCGGTTGCCGCCGAAGTTCGGCTTCGGGCCGGCGGTCACGTCGATGCCGCCCTGGCCGTTGCGGGCGGCGACCGACCAGGAGGACGGGCCGTGGATCAGCAGGCCGTTGCGCAGCGCCATGCCGCCGAGGCGGAGGGGCTCCTCGGCGCTCGGGCCCTTTCCGTTGGCGGACGCGCCGTTGCTGGATTCAGCCATCGGCTGAGATTAGCCGTCGCCGCCCGGCGGGCAGGCGGGCTGGGCTCGCGCTGGTGGGTGGTTCCCGCCCGTGCCGCCGGGGATACTGGCGAGCAGAGTCCACGTGAGCGATCAGCTATTCGACAGCGACGAGGCGGCCGACTCCGCCGTCCCGGCCGGCCCCCTGGCGGTCCGGATGCGGCCGCGAACGCTCGACGACCTCGTCGGCCAGGAGCACCTGCTCGCCGAGGGATCGACGCTGCGCACGGCGATCGAGACCGGCGAGCCGCACTCGATGATCCTCTACGGGCCCCCGGGCACCGGCAAGACGACGATCGCCCGGATGGTCGCCACCGCGGCCGACGGCGCCTTCGAGGAGGAGTCGGCGGTCAACGCCGGCCGCGCCGAGGTGCGCGCGATGCTGAAGCGGGCCGAGGAGCGCCGCCGCTCGGGACGCCGGACCGTCTTCTTCCTCGACGAGATCCACCGCTTCAACAAGGCCCAGCAGGACGCGCTGCTGCCGGCGGTCGAGGAGGGGCTGGTGACGCTGATCGGGGCGACGACCGAGAACCCGTTCTTCGAGGTCAACTCGGCGCTGCTCTCACGAGCCCAGATATACGAGCTGCACGGGCTCGGCGAGGAGCAGATCGCCGAGCTGCTGCGGCGGGCCCTCTCCGACCCGGAGCGGGGCCTGCCCGATCCCCCGCGGGTGGACGACGACGCCCTCGCGATGCTCGCCGCGCGCGCCGGCGGGGACGCCCGCGCGGCGCTCGGGGCGATCGAGCGGGCCGCGACGACCGTCGGCCCCGGCGGCCACGTCGACCTGGCGACGGCCGAGGACGCGCTGCAGCGCAAGGCGGTCCTCTACGACAAGGGCGGCGACAAGCACTACGACTACATCTCCGCCTGGATCAAGGCGACCCGGGCCTCCGACGTCGATGCCTCGATCTACTACCTCGCGGCGATGCTCGAGGGCGGGGAGGACCCGCGCTTCATCGCGCGGCGGATGGTCATCTTCGCCTCCGAGGACGTCGGCAACGCCGACCCGCAGGCCCTCGTCGTCGCGACGGCCGTGGGCGCCGCGGTCGACCGGGTCGGGCTCCCCGAGTGCCGGCTCAACCTCGCCCAGGGAGCGGTCTACCTGGCGCTGGCGCCGAAGTCCAACGCCTCCTACGCGGCGCTCCTGCGAGCGGAGGAGCACGTCCGCGAGAACGGCGCCGGCGAGCCGCCGTCGGCGATGCGCAGCGCCGCCTACGCGGGGGCGAAGAAGCTCGGCCGCGGGGTCGGCTACCGCTACCCGCACGACGACCCCGGGGCGCTCAACGACCAGGAGGCGCTGCCCGAGTCGGTCGCGCCCCAGCGCTTCTACGAGGCCAGCGACCGGGGATTCGAGCGGGAGCTCGCCGAGCGCCTCGAGCGGATCCGCCGGGTTCGCGACTCCGGCTAGCGGGCCTCGGCGTAGGCGGCCTCACGAGGCCCGGCGGATCCTGCGGCTCCGCGTCCTGCGGCCCTCGGCCTCCGCCTCGGCGGGCTCCGCTCCGGGGTGGCCTCCGGCCGCCATCGGCTCCGGCGCCTCGATCACCATCACCGAGATGACGGCCGCGACGGCGACCAGGGCCGCGCCGATCAGGTAGGCGAGGTGGTAGCCCGAGTTGAGCGCCTCCATCTGCGAGACGCCCTCGGCGAGCAGCGATTCGGTTCGCTCGCTGGCGAAGGTCGCGAGCACCGCCAGGCCGATGGCGCCGCCGACCTGCACGCTCGTGTTGACGAGCCCGGAGGCGAGGCCGGAGTCGCTCGGGGTCGCGCCCGACATCGCCAGCGTCATCAGCGCCGGGAAGCCGAGGCCGGCCCCCGCGCCGATCAGCACCATGGCGGGCATGATGTGCAGCAGGTAGTCGCCGTCCACCGGGGTCAGCGAGAACAGGACCAGCCCCGCGCCGATGAAGCCGAGGCTGGGCAGCAGGGCGGACTTCGGGCCGAAGCGCATGATCACGCGCTCCGAGACGCGCAGCGACATCACGCCCATGACGACGGTCGCCGGCAGGAAGGCCAGCCCGACCTCGAGGGCGTCGTAGCCGAGGATCTGCTGCAGGTAGAGGGCGCCGAGGAAGAACATCCCGAACATCCCCACGACGAGCAGCGCCTGGACGATGTTCGCCCCGGTCACGTTGCGCGAGCGGAACAGGCGCAGCGGCATCAGCGGGTTCGGGATCCGGGCCTGACGGCGGAAGAACAACGCGATCAGGGTGGCCGAGATGGCTCCGAGGCCGAGGGTCTGCAGCGAGATCCAGCCCTCGTCGGTGACGCCGAGGATCGTGTAGACGCCGAGCATCAGCCCGGCGGTCAGCAGGGCGGCTCCGGGCAGGTCGGCGCCCTTGTCGAGGCCGATCCCGGGGCGGTCCTCGATCAGCCTGACCGCCAGGTAGGCGGTGACGATCCCGACGGGCACGTTGATGAAGAAGATCCAGTGCCAGCTGATCGCCTCGGTCAGCGCTCCGCCGGCGAGCAGCCCGATCGAGCCTCCCGCCGAGGCGACGAACCCGAACACGCCGATGGCCTTCGCCTGGTCCCCCGGCTCGGGGAACATCGTCACGATCATCCCCAGGATCACCGCCGAGGTCAGCGCCCCGCCGATCCCCTGGAGGAAGCGGGCCCCGATCAGCATCCCGCTGCTCTGGGCGGTCGCGCAGAACAGCGAGGCGATGATGAAGACCACGAGGCCGATCAGGAAGATCCGCCGCTGCCCGATCAGGTCGCCGATCCGGCCGGCGAGCAGGAGCAGGCCGCCGAAGGCGATCAGGTAGGCGTTGACCACCCACGAGAGGTCGCTCTGGGAGAACCCGAGGTCTTCCTGGATGGTGGGGAGAGCGACGTTCACGATCGTCGCGTCGAGCACCACCATCAGCATCCCCGCGCAGAGCACGTAAAGCGCCAGCCAGCGCGAGCGGTCGTTCGTCTGGGCAGTCAAGGTTTCAGCTCCTGTCGATCGCATTGGTCGTCAACTTCTAGCACATGGTTGGAAAAAATGACTAGTGGGTTGTTCATGCCAACCAGACTGCTACAATCAGTGGCATGGGGAGCAAGCGGACCTACGGTGACGCATGCGGGATCGCCCGGGCACTCGACATCCTCGGGGAGCGCTGGGCGCTGATGATCGTGCGCGAGCTGCTGCTCGGGCCGAAGCGCTTCACCGACCTCCGCACGGGGCTCCCGCACCTGAGCGCCGACGTGCTCGCCCAGCGCCTTCGCCACCTCGAGGCGGCCGGCGTGCTCACCCGCCGCACGCTGCCGCCGCCGACCCCGGCGAAGATCTACGAGCTGACCGCGAGCGGCCGCGCGCTCGAGCCGGCGCTGGTCGAGCTGGGCCGCTGGGGCGGGGCCTACGCGCCGCCTCCCGAGGGGGGTTGCGGGATGAGCCTCGACTCCCACATCCTCTCGCTGCAGACGCTCTTCGATCCCGAGCTCGCGGCCGGCTTCTCGGCCGAGGTTCAGCTCGAGATCGAGGACCAGTCATTTCGAGCGATCGTCGAGGCCGGCGAGCTGGAGGTCGAGCGCGGGCCTGCCGAGGCGCGCCGACGCGACGGTCCGGACCGACCCGAGGACGCTGATCGACGTCCTCCACGGCCACCGCGAGCTCAGCGACGTGATCGCGGCGGGCGACCTCGAGATCGACGGCGACGAGGCGATCGCCGCGCGCTTCCTCAGCCTGGCGCCGCTGCCGCAGCCCGCCTAGGACGAGGAGCGGCGCACTAGGCGAGGCGAGTACTCAGGAGTACTCGCTCTCCCTGAGAGTCCTGACGCCCGGAAGCGCCCCGAGAGCGGCCGCCGCTCTCATATGCTGAGCGAGGCATGGGGCAGCTCGACTCGTTCAACCCGGCGACCGGGGAGAAGATCGGCTCCGTCGAGGCGATCGATCCGGGTGCGGTCCAGGGGGTCGTCGACGAGGTCGCCGAGGTCCAGCCCTTCTGGGGCGAGCTCTCGCTCCCCGACCGGGGCCGGTACCTGCGCCGCGCCGGGGAGCTGCTCGCGGCCGACGTCGACGAGGTCGCCCGCCTGCTGACGACCGAGCAGGGCAAGCCGATCACCGAGGCGTACACGATGGAGGTCGTCCCGACGATCGACGCCCTGCACTGGATCGCCGACGAGGGGCCGGAAATCCTCGCCGACCAGTCGATCCGGATGGGGCAGGGACTGTTCATCGGCAAGAAGGCGAAGTTCCGCTTCGAGCCGCTCGGCGTCGTCGGCGTGATCGCGCCCTGGAACTACCCCTGGTCGATCCCGTTCGGCGAGGTCGCGATCGCGCTGATGGCGGGCAACGGGGTGGTGCTCAAGCCGGCGAGCCTGACGCCGCTCCTCGGCGAGCGGATCCGCGTGGCCTTCGAGAAGGCGGGCCTGCCGGAGGGCCTGCTCCGGGTCGTGCACGGCGGCGGCGAGGTCGGGCAGGCGCTCGTCGAGTCGAGCGCGAGGAAGATCTTCTTCACCGGCTCCGTCGGGGTCGGCTACAAGGTCGGCGAGACGTGCGCGGCGAGGATGAAGGGAGCGGTGCTCGAGCTCGGCGGCAAGGACGCGGCGCTCGTCTGCTCCGACGCGGAGCTCGTCAACGCCGTCAGCGGCGTCGTCTGGGGAGGGTTCGCGAACGCGGGCCAGACCTGCTCGGGGATCGAACGCGTCTACGTGGTCGAGGACGTCGCGGCGCGCTTCGTCGACGGGGTCCGCCGCGAGGCCGAGCGGCTGCGCGTCGGCGACCCGCAGCGGTGGAACACCGAGATCGGGCCGATGGTCTCCACGGATCAGTACGAGCTGGTGAACGAGCTCGTCGACGACGCGATCGCCAACGGCGCCGAGCGCCTCTGCGGAGGCCCGGTGGAGATCCCGGGCTCATCCGGCTCCTACATCGCGCCGACCGTCCTCACCGGGGTGACCCACGAGATGCGGATCATGCGCGAGGAGATCTTCGGCCCGGTGCTGCCGATCGTCACGGTCGCCGACGAGGAGGAGGGGATCGAGCTCGCCAACGACTCCGACTTCGGGCTCGGCGCCTCGGTCTGGACCCGCGACCGGGCGAAGGGCGAGCGGATCGCCCGCCGGATCCAGTCCGGGATGGTCTGGATCAACGACCACTCCTACAGCCACGCCGCGATCCAGTGCGCGTGGGGCGGGATCAAGGACTCCGGCCTCGGCCGCTCGCACTCGAAGTTCGGGTTCTACGAATGCGCCGAGATCAGGACCGTGTCCTGGAACTCGCCGCGCAGCCGCGACTTCTGGTGGCACCCCTACGACGAGACGCTCGGCGAGGCGATCAGGGCGAGCGCCGGCCTCCTCTACGGCGGCGCCGGCTCGAAGGTCAAGGTCCTGCGCGACGGCGGCGGCTCGCTGCTGCGCACCGGCGCGCGAACGTTACGCGGCCCGCAACGCCGCTAAGGCCGAGCGCTCGCCGGCGAACGCCGGCTCGGGGAACTCGTCGAGGGGGAACCACTCGGCGGCCGACGACTCCTCATCGGCGACGTCGAGCTCGCCGCCGGTGAGCCGGCAGAGGAAGGCGACGTCGAAGATCCGCACCGCGTCGTCGTCATCGCCGTAGCGCGACTCGTAGACGCCGATCACCCGCTCCACCTCGATCTCGAGGCCCGTCTCCTCGCGGACCTCCCGGGCGATCGCCTCGGGCCCGCTCTCGTCCGGCTCGACGAAGCCGCCGGGGAGGTTCCACCTGCCGGCGAAGGGGTCGCCGGCGCGGCGCAGCGCCAGATAGGAGCCGTCGCGGTCGATCCACGCCTGCACGGTCGGCGATGGGTTCTCGTAGTGGACGAAGTCGCAGTTGGGGCAGGCGGGCCGATCGGGATCGGGGCCGGCCGAGGAGCGCATCTCGAGCTCGGTGGCGCACATCGGGCAGTAGCGGTACCGGGGCATGGCTCGACGCTATCGGGCCGCTAGCGTCCTCTGTTTCGTGAGCACCGAACAGTCACCAGCCCTCAGCGCCAGCGGGCTGTCGCGTGCGTACGGCGAGAGCTGGGCGCTGCGCGAGCTGACGATCGAGGTGCCGGCTGGAAGCACCCTTGCCGTGATCGGCCCGAACGGATCCGGCAAGTCGACGCTCCTGCGGATCGTCGCGACGCTCCTGCGGCCGACCTCCGGCCGGGTCTCGGTCCTTGGCCATGACCTCCCCCGCGAGGGCTGGCGGCTGCGCGGCCGGATCGGCTACCTCGGCCACGGGCCGCTCCTCTACCGCGACCTCTCCGCCGCCGAGAACCTCCGCTTCCACGCCCGCCTCTTCGGCCTCCCCGCGAACGGCGAGGAGCGGATCGGCGAGCTGCTCGAGCAGGTCGGCCTCGCGCACCGCGCCCGCACCCGGGTCGGCGAGATGTCGGCCGGGATGGTCAAGCGGCTGGCGGTCTGCCGCGCCGTCCTGCACGAGCCCGAGCTGCTGGTGCTCGACGAGCCGCTCGCGAACCTCGACCCGGCCGGCGCCGACGCGATCGCGCCCCTGATCGGCCCGGCGCCGGGCCGCAGCCGCGTCCTCGTCACCCACGACGTCAGCGCCGCCCTCGAGGGGGCCGACCGGGTGCTCGCGCTCGGCCGCGACGGCAGCCTCGCCTTCGAGGGAGAGGCCGCCGCGATCGATCCCGCCCGTGCCCGGGCGATCTACTCGGAGGGGGAGGGAGCGCTGCGATGAAGCCCGGGGCGCCCTCCACGCTCGCCGTCATCGGGACGATCCTCGCCAAGGACCTGCGGGTCGAGCTGCGCACCCTGCAGTCGGTCCCGGCGATGGTCCTCTTCTCGACGTCGATCTACGTGATCTTCCGCTTCGGCCTCGACCGCACCCGCCTGGAGGGGAGCCTCGCCGCCGGGGTCCTGCTCGTCACGATCCTCTTCGCGGCGCTGCTCGCGATCAACCGCCTCTTCGTCGCCGAGCGCGAGCAGGGGGGCTTCGAGGCGATCCGGCTGGCGCCGGTCGACGGCACCGCGCTGTTCTTCGCCAAGGCCGCGGCCCTGCTCGTCTACCTGCTGGCCCTCGAGCTGGTGGCCCTGCCGGTGTTCTGGCTCTTCTTCCTCGACGACGCGAGCGGCCTCCTGCCGCTCCTGCCCGTCCTGCTGCTCCTCGACGTCGCCCTCGCCGTCACCGGCGCGCTGGTCTCACCGATGGCGACGAACTCGAACGCGCGCGACCTGATCGGGCCGCTGATCCTGCTGCCGCTGCTGATTCCGCCGATGATCGCGGCGAGCGCCGCCGCCGACCGGTTGCTTGCTGAGAGCGGGCCTTCGTACGATCGCTACTGGACCTGGCTGGGGACGCTCGGCTTGTACGATTTGATCTTCCTGCTGATCGGTTGGGCCGTGTTCGACTTCCTGCTCGAGGACTGATCCGACCACCCCGCGTTCGCGCATCGGAACCGATGAAGACGCCCAGTCTGCGCACACTCGCCACGCTCACCGCCGTCCTGATCGGGGCGGGCTTCGCGCTGGTCTTCTTCTACGCGCCGAACGAGGCCGACCAGGGCTTCATCCAGAAGATCTTCTACCTGCACGTGCCGCTCGCGATCGTCGCGCTGATCGGATTCGTGATCGGCGGGATCCACGCGGTCAGGCATCTGCGCAGCGGCGATCCGGTTCACGACGCCCGCTCCTACGTCTCGATCCACACCTCGGTCATCTTCGGCGTCGCCGTCCTGCTCACCGGCGCGATCTGGGCGAAGGCCTCCTGGGGCCGCTGGTGGGTCTGGGACGAGCCGACCCTCGTCAGCTTCCTGATCGTCTTCCTGCTCTACGCCACCTACTACCCGCTCCGCTACGCGATCGTCGACCGCGAGCGCCAGGCCCGCTATGCCTCGGTCTTCGCGATCACCGCGGGGGCGTTCGTCCCGCTCAACTTCATGGCCGTCCGCGCGGCCGAGTCCCTGATCCACCCGCGGACGTTCGCCACCGCCGAGGGCGGGCTGCCGCCGAAGATGTGGCTCGCGTTCCTCGTCTGCTTCGCCGGCATGGCGGCGCTGTGGACGACGCTCGTCTGCTTCGAGCTGACCGGCAAGCGCACCTCCGCGCAGATCTCGCGGCTGCGCCGAGCGCTGGACGGCTCGGCCCCGGGCGGCGGCGTCGGCGCGCGGATCGCTCCGGGGACGGCCGGGACACCGGGCTGATGCCGGCGCTTCCGCTCGACGAGGCCGGCCAGTACGTGGCGGCCGCCTACATCGTCTTCGTGGTGCTGCTCGTGATCTACGTCGGGATCATGGCCGCGAAGCTCGGGCGGATCTCACGGGACCTCGAGGAGCTGGCCGAGCTCGCCGAGCGCAAGCGCGATGACGCCGCGCCGCGCCCGGCCGAGCGCGAGGAGGTGCGGGCATGAGCGAGCTGTTCGCGCTCGGCATCTCCCACAAGACCGCGCCGCTCGAGCTGCGCGAGCGCCTGGCGCTGACCGAGGGGCGCGCCGCCGGGGTCCTCAGCGACCTGCTCGAGTCCGAGCAGGTCAGCGAGGCGGCCGCGATCTCGACCTGCAACCGCACCGAGCTCTACCTCGTCGTCTCCGACGCGGTCGAGGCCGAGAACGTCGCGCTTACGGCGCTCTCCCGCCAGGCCGGCATCCGCCCGACCGAGCTGGTCGAGAGCCTCTACTCGCATCGCGGCATCGAGGCCGCCGGGCATCTCTTCAGGGTCGCCGCGGGCCTCGATTCGATGATCCTCGGCGAGGCCGAGATCCAGGGCCAGGTCAAGCGCGCCTACGAGCTCGCGCTCGTCGAGGGCGCCACCGGCGCGATCCTCAACCGCCTCTTCCGCGGCGCCCTCGCCGCCGGCAAGCGCGTCCGGAGCGACACGCGGATCGGCGAGGGCGGGATCAGCGTCCCCTCCGCCGCGGTCGAGCTGGCGATCCGCACCCTCGGCGACCTCGCCGACCGCCGCGTCCTCCTGATCGGCGCCGGTGAGACGGCCGAGCTCACCGCCCGCGCCCTCGCCGCCCGCGGCGTCGACGCGGTCTTCGTCGCCAACCGCCGGTATGACCGCGCCATTGGGTTGGCCGAGAGATTCGGCGGCAGCGCCGTGCGCTTCGACGATCTGCCGAACGAGCTGGAGCAGGCCGACATCGTCGTCTCCTCCACCAACTCGCCGCACCACATCGTCGAGCGCGAGGAGCTCGAGCTCGTCGCGGCCGCGCGGTCGCACCGCCCGCTGCTCCTGATCGACCTCGCCGTCCCGCGCGACATCGACCCGACCTGCCGCGAGGTCACCGGCGTCGTCGTCCGCGACGTCGACGACGTGCAGACCATCGCCGACCGCAACGCCAACGGCCGCGAGGTCGAGTCGCGCCGCGCCGAGCTGCTGGTGTCGGCGGAGCTGGCGCGCTTCGAGAGCTGGCTCGGCTCGCTCGAGGTGCTGCCGACCGTCGCGTCCCTGCGCGGCCGCGCCGACGAGATCGTCCGCCGCGTCCTGACCGAGAACGAGGGCAAGTTCGCCGAGCTGAGCGAGGCCGACCGCCACCGGGTCGAGAGCATGGCGCGGGCCGTGGCCAGCAGGATCCTGCACGAGCCGACGCTGCGGTTGAAGCGGGCGGCCGAGGAGGCCGACGCCTACCAGCAGGTCGCGGCGCTGCGCGACCTCTTCGGCCTCGACTCGACCACCGAGCCCGAGGGCACGGGCGCGGAGGTCCGGCCGCTGCGCCGCGCCACCGAGCGCCGCTCCGATTAGCGCCCGTGTCGCCTGATCGCGCGACCCCGTTGCGGATCGGAACCCGCGGCAGCGCCCTGGCGCTCGCCCAGGCGGGGACCGTTGCCGAGGCCATCGGCGACGCCGAGCTGATCCCGATCCGCACGTCGGGCGACGAGGGCGGCCCGAGCGCGGCGGGCGACGACAAGTCGCGCTTCGTCCGCGAGATCGAGCGCGCCCTGCTCGACGGCGAGATCGAGCTCGCCGTGCACAGCGCGAAGGACCTTCCCGGCGAGCTCCCGGACGGGCTGCAGCTCGTCGGCGTTCCCGCTCGCGAGGACCCCGCCGACGCCTGGATCGGCGACGCCGGCTCGCTGGACGACGTGCGCGAGGGCGCCGTCGTCGGCACGGCCTCCCTGCGCCGCCGCTCGCAGCTCCTCGCCCTGCGCCCCGACCTCGAGGTGGTCGAGCTGCGCGGCAACGTCGACACGCGGATCCGCCGGCTGCGCGAACGCGAGCTCGACGGGATCGTCCTCGCCGCCGCCGGCCTGCGCCGCCTCGGGCGCGAGAGCGAGATCGCCTTCCGCTTCGGCCTCGACGAGCTGACCCCGGCTCCCGGCCAGGGCTCGCTCGCGCTCGAGGGCCGCACGGGCGACGACGCCGCCCTGGCCGGAGCCGCGTCGATCACCGACCGGGAGGCGCTGATCGAGCTGACGGCGGAGCGCGCCGCGGTCGCCGGCCTCGACGCGAGCTGCGACACCCCGGTGGGCGTCTGCGCGCGCCATTCCGAAGGGTCGCTCGTCCTGCGCGGCTTCGCCGGGCTCCCCGACGGGTCCGAGCACGTGACCGAGCGGGTCGAGGGCGACCCCGACCAGCCCGTCGCGCTCGGCGAGGCGCTGGTCGAGCGGATGACCGCCGCCGGCGCCCGCGAGCTGCTCGCCCGCGCCGAGGAGATGGCCGGATGAGCAAGCCGCCCCCCGAGCCGCAGCGCCCCGGCGCCCGCCCGGGCGTCGCCTACCTCGTCGGCGCCGGCCCGGGCGACCCGGGCCTGATGACGGCCCGCTCGCTCGAGCTGATCGCGACCGCCGACGCGATCCTCTACGACCGGCTGATCCCGGCCGGCGCGCTCGCGGGCGCGCGGCCCGACGCCGAGCTGATCTACGTCGGCAAGGCGCCCGGCGCCGTCGCGATGGAGCAGGAGGAGACGGAGCGGGTGATGAGCGAGATCGCGCTCGCCGGCCGGTCCGTCGTCCGGTTGAAGGGCGGCGACCCGTTCGTCTTCGGCCGCGGCGGGGAGGAGGCCGAGACGCTGCGCGCGGCCGGCGTCCCCTTCGAGATCGTCCCGGGCGTGACCGCCGGGATCGCCGCCCCCGCCTACGCCGGCATCCCGGTCACCCACCGCGACGACGCCTCGGCGGTCGCCTTCGTCACCGGCCACGAGGACCCGGCCAAGCCGGAGTCGGCGATCGACTGGCCGGCGCTCGCCTCCTTCCCCGGCACGCTCGTCCTCTACATGGGCGTCAAGAACCTGCCGCGGATCTCCGAGCGGCTGATCGACGCCGGCCGCGACCCGGACGAGCCCGCCGCGGCGATCGAGCGCGGGACGCACCCCGGGCAGCGGACCGTCGTCGCCACGACGGCGAGCCTCCCCGGCGCCGTGGCCGATGCCGGGCTCGGCGCGCCCGCGATCCTCCTGTTCGGCCCGGTGGCGGCGCGGCGCGAGCGAATCGGCTGGCTCGAGCGCCGGCCGCTGTTCGGCAAGCGGATCGTCGTCACCAGGGCGCGGGCTCAGGCGAGCGGCCTGGCCGCGACGCTGCGCGGGCTCGGCGCCGAGGTCGTCGAGCTGCCGGCGATCAGGATCGAGCCGCGCCTCGACACGCCCGAGGTGGAGGCGATGCTCGACGCCCTGCACACC
This sequence comes from uncultured Solirubrobacterales bacterium, assembly GCA_963839535.1. Lineage (GTDB taxonomy): Bacteria > Actinomycetota > Thermoleophilia > Solirubrobacterales > 70-9 > RHKX01. The sequence continues at coordinate 230,521 of CAWIVF010000008.1, read as the reverse complement.
TACGCGCTCGTCTGCCTGACGAGCCCCAACGGCGCGGAGCTCCTGCTCGCGGCCATGGCCTCACGCGGCCTCGACGCCCGCGCCCTCGCCGGCGCCACGATCGCGGCGATCGGGCCCGGGACCGCCCGCGCGCTGCGCGGGCTCGGCGTGATCGCCGACATCGTCCCGCCGCGTTCGATCGCCGAGTCGCTGGTCGAGGCGCTGGGAGACGTCGAGGTGCGGGACCGGCCCGTGCTGATCGCCCGCGCCGCCGAGGCCCGCGACGTCCTGCCGGACGCGCTGCGCGAGCGGGGCGCCCAGGTCGACGTCGTCCCCCTCTACGAGACGGTCCGCGACCCGTCCGGCGAGGCGGAGGTCGAGCGTGCGCGCGACGCCGACTACGTGACGTTCACGTCCTCCTCGACCGTGCGCTTCTTCGCCGAGACGGTCGGAGGCGACTCTCGCCGGCGGACCGAGGGTCGTCTCGATCGGCCCGGTGACCAGCGAGACCGTCCGCGAGCTCGGCGGGCGGGTCGACGTCGAGGCCGCCCGGCACGACCCCGACGGGCTCGTCGAGGCGCTGCTCGCCGACGCCGCGCCTGCCGGTCCGGCGGCAGCTGCGTCCGGCTAGAGTCGCGCCCGGAGCCTGCTGACGATGGGAAAGCCGATCACCTTCCTCTCCGACTACGGCGTCGCCGACGACTTCGCCGGTGTCTGCCGTGCCGTGATCGCGAAGATCGCGCCGGGCACGCAGGTGATCGACATCACCCACGGGATCGGCCGCCACGACGTGCGCGAGGGGGCCACCGTCCTCTGCAACGCCCTCCCCTATGCGCCGGTCGGCGTCCACCTCGCGATCGTCGACCCCGGGGTCGGCGGCCCGCGGCGCGCCCTCGCGATCCGCTGCGGCGACGGCCACGTCCTCGTCGGGCCCGACAACGGCCTCCTGCCCCCGGCAGCGGACGTTCTCGGCGGCGTCGCCGAGGCCGTCGACGTCAGCTCCTCGCCGTTCCGGCTCGAGGGCGCCTCGGCCACGTTCCACGGCCGCGACCTCTTCGCGCCGGTCGCCGCCCGGCTCGCGCTCGACGCCGAGCTCGCCGAGGCGGGGGAGGAGATCGACCCCGCTTCCCTGGTCCGCCACCCCGTGTCGCGCCCGCGCCTCGAGCAGATCTCCGTCTTCGCCCACGCCGAGCGGATCGACGGGTTCGGCAACGTCTCCCTGGATCTCGTGCCCGGCGACCTCCGCGGCCATCCGCTCGCCGGCTCGACCAGGGTCTCGGTCGGCTCCCGCTCCCGCCGCCGGACGGCGATCCGGGCCACGGCCTTCGACGACGTGCCGGACGGCTCGTTCCTCTTCTACGAGGACTCCTCGGGGAAGATGGCGCTGGCCGTCAACCGCGGCGACGCCAGCGAGGTGCTGGAGATCCGCGTCGGCGACGTGATCGAGCTCGAGCCGGCGCCTTGAGCTCCCCGGCCGTCTCGTTCGGCAGGCCCCACCACCATCTCGACCGGACCGACTCGACGAACCAGCGCGCGCGGGAGCTCGCCGAGTCAGGGGCCCCGTCGGGCACGGTCGTCACCGCCGCCGAGCAGGAGGCCGGTCGCGGCAGGCACGGTCGCGTCTGGTCGGCGCCGCCCGGGGCGGCGCTGCTCTACTCGGCGATCCTGCGCCCGCTCGACCTGGCCCACCTGATGCTTCCGCTGGCGGTGCCCGTCGCGGTCTGCGAGGCGTGCGAGTCGCTGGCGCCCGTCGACTGCCGGATCAAGTGGCCCAACGACGTCTGGCTCGAGGAGCGCAAGCTCGCCGGGATCCTGATCGAGGCCCGCCCGCCCGAGTGGGCGGTGATCGGCGTGGGGGTGAACGTCTCGATCGCGCCGGAGGACTTCCCGGAGGATCTGCGCTGGCCCGCGATCTCGCTGGGCCACGGCGCGTCGGTCGAGGCGCTGCGCGAGGCGCTCGACCGCGCCCTCGAGCGCTGGGTCGAGGCCGACCCCGCCGACGTGCGCGCCGAGTTCGGCCGCCGTGACGCGCTGCGCGGACGCGAGATCGCCTGGGAGGGCGGGCCCTCCGGCGGCGATCGCCAGGGGACGGCGGAGGGCATCGACGAGCGCGGCAACCTGCTCGTCCGCGACGCGGACGGAGAGGTCCACGCGCTCGGCTCCGGTGAGGTCAGCCTGCGGCTGCACTGACCGGCCGCCGGCCGGTCGCCTGCTCCATCGACATCCTCGGGCCAGGGTGGGCCGGGGCGGGCGAGCAGGTAGCCCTGGACGAGTGGGCACCCCGGCGGCGCGCACCTCAGCCAGCTCCGCCTCCGTCTCGACGCCCTCGGCGACGAGCAGGCCCCCGGTGCTGCGGGCGTAGCCGGCGAGGACCCGGACCAGCGAGGCGAGCGCCGGCTCGTGGTCGAGGCCCGCGACGAGGCCGCGATCGAGCTTCAGATATGCGGGGCGCAGGGTGGCCAGCTGGCCGAGGCCCGAGTACCCGGCGCCGATGTCGTCGACGGCGAACAGGACGCCGCGGCTCCTCAGTGCGCTGGTGGCTCGCTCCACGTCGGGCCCCTGGCGCACGAGCGCCTCCTCGGTGACCTCGACGATCAGGCTCGGAGACGTCCGGGAGGGAGTCGAGGACGGCGAGCGTGCGAGGGTCGGCGAGCAGCGGCGCGGAGAGATTGACGCTGAGGCGGGCGCCGGCGGGCAGGCCGGGAAGGAGATCGAGTGCGGCACGCAGGCAGGCCAGTTCGAGATCGGCACGCATGCCGAACTCCTCGGCCAGGGCGAACCACTGCAAGCGGCCCCTGATTGCCGCCGGCGCGAGAAGCGGGCAAGGGCTTCGTAGGCGTGCGGCTCGCCCAGTTCGATGTCGACGATGGGCTGCACGACCATGGTGATCCCGTCGCCGCCGCAAAGCCGCTGTAGAGCGGCCCGCGCGCCCGTCGCGCCCTCGGAGAGCTGGAGGCCCTGGTACGGCACCACGACGCCCCTCTCGCCGCTGCGCTTGGCGACGCGCAGGGCGACGTCCGCCCCCGCGAGCAGCGCTTCGGCGTCGTTGCCATCGACGGGGCACAGCGCGTAGCCGGCCCGGGCTCCGGGCGCGAGGCCGTTCGTGGCGGCTCCGATCGTCACGGCGAGGCGCTCGGCCAGGCCCTTCGGGTTGGCGGTCTCGGCGAACACGCCGAACTCGTCTCCGCCCACCCGTCCGAGCAGATCATCGGGACGAAGGACGGTTCGCAGGGCAACCGCGACGGCCTGCAGGAGCGCATCCCCGGCGACGTGTCCGTGCCGCTTGTTGACGGCGCCGAAGTCGTCGATGTCGACCACGATCAGGGCGGCCGGCGAATCGAGGTCGAAGCCGGGGGTCAGCTCGTCCACCTGCGTGCGGAAGGCGGACCGGGAGAGCACTCCCGTCAGATCGTCGTGGTCGGCCGTATGACGCGCCACCCGCAGCAGCCTCCCGGTCTCCATCGAGATGCGTCCGGTGGCGAGGAGCAGGGCGATCGAGCCCACCGCGAGGCCGACGCGCTCCCCGGAGACACCCTCGACGATGAGCGGCGCGATCGAGCGCTCCGACGACGAGGATCCGGCCCAGCCGGCCGACGCGGCCCCCACGGGCGAGCACGCCGGTCGCGGCGGCGACCAGCCACAGCAACGTGATCGCGGTGACCTCCCCGCCGCTCCAGGCGACGATCGAGATCGCCGCCAAACACGAGAAGGCTTCTTCGTAGAGCAGCCAGCGCTCGTGCCGGATCAGGCTTTCGACCATCCCGGTGATCCCGATGACGGCGAGGCCGACCGCGGCGGGCACCGCATGCCCGACGCTCCCGGGATCGAGCAGCAGGATGAGGCCGCCGATTACGGCGACGGCGATCCGCACGTGTGCGGCATATCTGCGCGCGCGGAGCACCTCCGCATGGGGCTCCGGGCCGACGGTTCACACAGCCCTGATCGGCATCCGCCCTCGCGAGGATGAATGCTGTGGACGGCCTCGGTCCGAGCCCGAGCCACGGCCCGTGACTCCGGAAGCCGGCTAGGAGTCGCTGCGGGGATCCCCTTCGTCGTCGCCGAGCTCGTCCGACTCGTCGGGCGGGGCCGAGGAGGGCGCGAAGTCGTCGTCATCGTCGGCGCCGGAGTCCTCCGGGAAGTCGTCGTCCCGCTCCTCCGCGTCCTCGCCGTCCTCCAGCTCCAGATCGTCGGAGTCGTCCGGTCCGTCTCGCCGGCCGCCGGCATCGGGGCCGCCCTTGGCCTCCTCGCCGTCGCGGCTGCGCTTGCTGCGCCGGCGCCGCTTCTTGCCGCCGCCGCTCTTGGGCAGGTTGCGGAGCAGCTCGCGGGCGACCGCCGAGGGCTTCCTCGCCATCCGCATCCGGGCGCCGCGCAGGACCTCCTCGGCCTCCGGGGTGTGCGCCACGGCGGCGGCGAGGAGCGCAACCGCGAGGCGGCGGTCCTGGCCGCGCGCGGCCTGGACGAGGCGTCGCGCGTTCTTGCCGTGGGCGCGGCCGGATGAGTTGACGAACAGGCCGAGCAGGCGCTTCGTCTCGGGCCAGCGGGCCACCGCGTACTCCTCGTGCGACTCACGGGTGAACTCGGCGAGGCGCCAGACCCAGGCCTGGGCCTGGTCGCGCCGGCCGATCCGGTTCTCGGTCAGCGCCTGGAGCATCACCTTGACGCCGGCGCGGCGCTGATCGCGCTGCCAGGTGCCGACCATGTCGATCGCCTCGTCGAAGGCGTCGGCGTCGCGGGTGAGCGCGAGCTCTCCCAGTGCCTTGAGCTTCAGCTGCGTCGATCTGTTGCGCTGGATGCAGGTGAGCAGGAAGCGGCGGCGCAGCTCCTTGGCCTGATCGTGCTGCAGCATCGCCTTCGCCTTGCGCCAGGAGTTCGGCTGCACGCGGGCGCCGGCGAGGGCGGCCCAGACGTGCTGCTCGGAGTAGTCGAGGCGCTCGACGGCGGTCCGCCACATCTCCCGCTCGAGCACCTGCATGCGGCGCTCCGGGTCGGCGGAGACCGGGATCACGCGCTTCTCGACCCTGACCCTGCGGCCACGGCCGCGGCGCACCGGGCCGACGACGATCGCGCCGCCGCGGTAGACGTCGCGGTCGAGCAGGCTGTGCAGGGTGACGATCGCCTCGTCGTGGCGGGTCGCGGGGTGGACGAGGTCGATCACGAGCCCCGCCTCCTTGCCCGGGTTGCGCCGGGTCACGCGGCCGACCCGCTGCTGGTAGATCCGCCGCGAGGCGGTCGGCGCGAGGTGCATGCAGATCGTCGCGCGGGGCGAGTTCCAGCCCTCGGCGAGCAGCATCGCGTTGCAGAGCACGTCGACCTCGCCGCGCTCGAAGGCGGCCAGCGTCTCGGCGAGCTCGCGCTTCGGCGTCTCGCCGGAGACGGCGCGGGCGTTGATGTCGAACTCGCGCATCGCCGCGGCGACGTTGTTGGCGTGCTTGACGCCGGCGGTGTAGACGACCCCGGGCACGCGCTTGAAGCGCGAGCGGTAGAGGTCGGCGATCGCGACGTTGAAGGGTCCCTGGTCGAGCAGCTCGGCGAGCTGCTCCTGGTCGAAGTCCTGGTCGACCTCGCCGCGGCGCAGCGGCACGTTGGCCAGCGTCCGCACTCCCGGGCCCGGCGGGATCCGGATGCAGCGCAGCGGCGCGATCACGCCGCGACGGGCTGCCTGCGCCAGATCGAATCGAGAGGTCTGGGTCGGGAAGAGGTCGGCGACGTGGCGGGCGATCAGCGCGCCGGTCGCGGTCATCCCGATGAAGACCGGGCCCTGCCAGCGGCGGATGCACGCGCTGGTCTTCTCGCCGAGCGCGGTGTGCGCCTCGTCGCAGATGACGATCGAGTAGGCGTTGGAGATCTTGCCGGCGTTGCGGACGAACCACTGGTAGGTCTCGACGGTGACCGGGCCGTAGGCGTTGTCGTGGCCCTTCAGCAGCGGCGGCGAGAGGCGGTCGGCGTAGCCGCGGTCGGAGATCTCGCCGATGAACTGGTCGACGAGGTTGCGGCGGTGGGTGAGGATCAGGATCCCGCCGGTGCGGGAGGACTCGACGAAGCCGACGGCGGCGACGGTCTTGCCGGCGCCGGTCGCGTGCTCGAACCAGAAGCGGCGGGAGGCGCCGGGATCCTCGGCGGCGTCGGTGACGACCTCGCCTCCTCGTCCTCGGCGATCGGCTCCTCGTCCCAGTCCTGCGGCTCCTCGTCCTCGGCGAGCGCGTCGTCGTCCTCGCTGACCTCGGCGGCCGCCCCGTTGCCGCCGTTGCCGTTGGCGGCGGCGAGGTTGGAGCCGGGCTCCTCGATCTCGGAGATGATCGCCGCGAGCGTTCCGGAGAGCGCGTCGACCTGATGCTCGGAGAGCTCGGCGCCGTCGCGGAGCAGCGGGCGCTCCTCGGCGAGGATCCGCTCGAGCCCCAGCAGCAGCGAGTAGTTGCCCCGCCACTCCGGCGAGGGCTCCTCGAATCCCTCCTCGATCTCGGCGAGCGCGGCGTCGAGCGCGCGGCGGCGGGCGGAGCCCGGATGGAGGTCGGTCAGCTCCTCGCCTTCGAGCAGCACCGGTTCACGCGTGAACTTCTGGACGCGTTCGAGATCAGCGCCGGTAGGCGCGTCGGCCGCTGGCGCGGCAAGTGCGGTGGTGTCTGCCATCGAAAGGCTGCGGGCTGCGCCGTGGGTCCAGGACGGACATGCGGGCGCAGTAAGCTCGGTGAGACGAGGCGGTACGGCCGAAAAGTCGCTCTGCCGTGGCCTCGGCGGCCTGTGAGTCCCCAAGGCCGCCTGACCATTAAAGCACCAACCGCAGGCGTTATGAGCAACCAGCCCCGAATCCGAACGTTTGCGACCGCGGCCCTCTGCGCGGTCGTGCTCGCCGCCTGCGGCTCCGGCGAGGACGAGGCGGTCGATCCCGGCGCCGCCGCCGACGCGCCCGACTTCAGCAAGGCCCTCGACGCGGCCCCGCCGGAGCTGGCGACGTACTACGAGGATGCGGGCGAGGTGCTCCCGGGCGACGACTACGAGGCGTCGCTCGCCTCCGTCAGCGGCTACCCGGTGGTGCTGAACCTCTGGGCCTCATGGTGCGGTCCCTGCCGCGCCGAGCTTCCCCATCTCCAGGACGCGGCGGCCGAGCACCTCGACGAGGTCGCCTTCATGGGGCTGGACGTGAGCGACACCCAGGCCGCCGCCGAGACGTTCCTCAGCGATCACCCGATGCCGTACCCGAGCTTCGCCGACCCCGGCTACGACCTCGCTCGCGAGATCGAGCCGAGCCTGATCGGCCAGCCGCACACCGTCTTCCTCGACGGCGAGGGCGAGGTCGTGCACGTCAAGTACGGGCCCTACGCGAGCACCGAGGAGCTCGACGCCGACATCGAGGAGTTCGCATTGGGGGCGGCGTGATCCGTCGCTGCCTCGCAGCAGCCCTCCTGATCGCTGGCCGCGGCGCTGCTCGCCGCCCCGGCCGGCGCGCAGGAAGAGCGGACCGTGCCCTCGATCGAGCTCAGCGGCGAGATCTCCCCGGCGACCTCGGGTTGGATCGGGACCGCCCTCGAGGATGCAGCCGAAGAGGACGCGCCGCTGGCGATCATCCGCCTCGACACGCCCGGCGGCTCGGACACCTCGATGCGCGACATCGTCAAGGACATCGTCGCCGCCCCGATGCCGGTCGTCGTCTACGTCTCGCCGAACGGGTCCCGGGCGGGCTCGGCCGGCGTCTTCGTCACCCAGGCGGCCGACGTCGCGGCGATGGCGCCCGAGACCAACATCGGCTCGGCCTCGCCGATCACGAGCACGGGGGACGACCTCGGCGAGACCCTCGGCCGCAAGATCACCAACGACGCCTCCGCCTACGTGCGCGCGCTCGCGACGAGCCATGGACGCAACCCCGACCTGGCCGAGCAGATGGTCCGCGAGGCGACCAACGTCACCGCCGCCGAGGCGCTGGAGGCCGGCCTGATCGACCTGGTCGCCGCGGACGAGGACGACCTCCTCGCCCAGCTCGACGGCTTCGAGGTGCAGGGGCCGAAGGCGACGACCCTCGACACCGAGGGGCTGACGATCGAGGAGCGCGACACGCCCCTGCACTACGAGGTCCTGCAGATCCTCGTCAACCCGAACGTCGTCTTCCTGCTGCTCCTCGTCGGGATGGTCGGGATCGCGCTCGAGGCGTTCTCGCCGGGGCGATCGTCCCCGGCGCCGTCGGCGGCCTCTCGCTCCTGCTCGGGATGATCGGCGCGGCTGCAGCTGCCGGTCGAGGCGATCGGCGTCGTCCTCCTGATCCTCGCCTTCGTCCTGATCGTCGCCGAGGCCCACCTGCCCACCGGAGGTCTGCTCGGAGTCGCCGGGGTCGGGGCGCTGATCGCCGGCGGCCTGCTCCTGTTCGACGAGGACGACGGGGGCGACCGAGATCAGCCCGGTGCTCGTGATCGTCCATGGCGCTCGTGCTCGGCGGCCTGCTCGATCCTGGTCGGCCGGAAGGTGCTGGCGGCGCGGCGGCGCCCGGTGGCCACGGGGGAGGAGAACCTCGTCGGCTCGATCGGCCGGGTGCGGACCGCCCTCGACCCGGTCGGCCAGGTCTTCGTCGCGGGTGCCCTCTGGCGAGCGCGCGCCGAGCGCGGCCGAGGCCCCGATCGAGGCCGGGTATAGAGTCAGGATCGAGGCGGTGGACGGCCTGACCCTGTCGGTGAGCGCCCTCGAGGACGAGCCCGACGAAGCGGCCGGCAACACAACGGAAGGGAACTGATCGATGGAAGTAGCACTCTTGGTCGTAGGCGCCCTCGTCGTCGTCTTCTTCCTGCTGCTCGCCTCGTCCGTCCGGATCCTGCGCGAGTACGAGCGCGGCGTCCTCTTCCGGCTCGGGCGCCTGATCGCGCTCAAGGGCCCCGGCCTGCGCTTCCTGATCCCGGTGATCGACCAGATGGTCCGCGTCGACCTGCGAACCGTGACGCTCAACGTCCCGCCGCAGGAGGTCATCACCAAGGACAACGTCACCGTCCGGGTGAACGCCGTCGCCTACTTCCGCGTGATCGATCCCGACAAGGCGATCACCGAGGTCGAGAACTACCTCGTCGCCACCTCGCAGATCTCGCAGACCACGCTGCGCTCGGTGCTCGGCAAGGCCGAGCTCGACGCGCTGCTGGCCGAGCGCGAGCGGCTCAACCAGGAGCTGCAGACGATCATCGACGAGCAGACCGAGCCCTGGGGGATCAAGGTCTCGACGGTCGAGGTCAAGGACGTCGAGCTGCCGCCGGACATGCAGCGCGCGATCGCCCGCCAGGCCGAGGCCGAGCGTGAGCGGCGGGCCAAGATCATCAGCTCCGAGGGCGAGTTCCAGGCCGCCCAGAAGCTCTCCGACGCCGCCGACATCATCAGCCAGAACCCGGCGACGCTCCAGCTCCGCTACCTGCAGACGCTGCTCGAGATGGGCGTCAACCAGAACACGACGATCGTCTTCCCGCTGCCGATCGAGCTGATGACCGCCTTCACGAAGATCACCGGCGGCGCCGAGACCTACCGGCCGAAGCCGAAGCCTCAGCCGGCAGCGCCGACCGAGCCGCCGCCGGAGCCGGGCGACGACGCCGGCGGCCGGCAGGCCGACCGTCTGAGCCGGGCGGCGCGATGAGCGCCCCCGAGCTGCGAATCGACCAGCTCACCGGCCTGCGCACCCTGCTCGCGCCGGGCCGGGCCGAGCGCCCCGATGCCTTCGTCGCCCGTGTGCCGGAGGTCGATCCGGCCGCGCGCGAGAGCTGCCCGTTCTGCGAGGGGCGCGAGGCGAAGACCCCGCCCGAGGTCTGGGCGAACCGACCCGGGGGCGGCGACGCCGACTCGCCCGGGTGGACGCAGCGTGCGGTCCCGAACCTCTATCCGGCGCTCACCGAGCCGGGTGCGACCGCGGGCCTCGGCGAGGGCCCAGGGCCGCCGGAGTCCGGGTTCGGCAGCACGGCGGATCCGCTGCGGGGCTCGTCGCGCACCAACGACATGGATCTGTTCAGCGCCACCCCGGCGGAGGGCGGCCACGAGGTGATCGTCAACTCGCCCCGGCACGTGACCGCGCTGGCGGAGCTCGGCGCCGAGGAGCTCGCAGGGGTGCTGTCGGCCTGGCGGGCGCGGATCGCCGCCCACGCGGGCGAGGCCTCGCTGGTGCACCTGATCGTCAACGAGGGCCCCGCGGCCGGGGCCTCCCTCGAGCACAGCCACGCGCAGCTCTACGCGCTGCCGTTCGTCCCGGCTGAGGTCGCGCGGGAGCGGGAGCGGCACAACGCCTACCACCAGCGGACGATGGGCGGGCACCTGCTCGAGGACGTCCTGGTCGAGGAGGTCCGCCGCCGCGACCGGCTGGTCGCGATCGACGGGGAGGCGGCGCTGCTCTGCCCGTGGGCGTCCCGGTCGCCGTTCGAGATGCGACTGATCCCCCGCACCGCCGAGGCGCGCTTCGATCGGGACACCCGAGGGGCGGCGATGCTCCACCGCGCGCTCGCGGGCCTGACCGCGCTCTTCGGGGCGGGCGTGCCGCTGAACCTCTGGCTGCGCACCGCACCGCGCGGAACCGAGGAGTTCCAATGGCACCTCGACATCGTCCCCCGGCTCGCGGTCAAGGCGGGTTTCGAGCTCGGCACGGGCGTGGACATCAACGTCTACCCGCCGGAGCGCGCCGCCGCCGACCTGCGGGAAGCGATCGCGGCCTGACGCGCGCCGGAGCCCGGGCGGGCGGGGCAGATAGCCTGCGAGACCGATGAGCCCGCCCGTCGCCCGCCCCCTGCCGCGCTTCCTCGCCGACACCGCCCAGGAGTCGCGCCCCTACGGGCGCTGGGAGGAGCGCCTCGGCGAGTCCTTCGCGACCGCCTGCGGCGAGCTCGACGCGGGCACGACGCTCGACCTCGAGACGGTGCGCTTCTTCCCGGAGCGGACCTGGGGCGGCCGGACGTACATCCCCGCCGCCGGGCTCGGTGCCGAGGAGGTCGACGGCGTCGCCCCGGAGTTCTTCGGGCACGTCTCCTTCCCGCGCGTCGGCGAAGCTGAGCCCGGGGAGCTGATCGCGGTCGCCGACTTCACCGACGTGACCGCCGCGGAGAACCCCGACTGGAAGGTCGACCTCAACGACGACGTGGTCGGCGAGTGGCGCGCCGACGGCGGCCGCGGCGGCGACGTGACCCTGATCTGGGGCACCCCGCTGGTCCGCGGAGCGATCGCCGCGACGGCGGAGCTCGACGGCGAGGTCGTCGATCAGGCCGCGGTCAACGAGGGCCGCTTCACGCTGTTCGCGGTCGATGCGGTCCAGGGCTTCGGCGACGACCTCTACCTCGAGGTGAAGCTGTGGGACCGCCGCCTGCGCGTGATCGCCACCGAGAGCCTCTACGCCGACGACGAAGAGGCGGACGAGGACGAGGACGAGGACCAGCCGGTCAACGGCGCCGGCCCCTCACCCGCCTGACGACGGCGCCGACTCAGTCGGGCCGGCGGCCGAGGCAGTCGGCTGCGTCGCAGATGTCGCCGCGCATGTTGCGCTCGATCATCTCGAGGGCGGCCTCCGCGAGATGCGGCTCGATGTGGGCGACGGCGTCCCGCGGCACGCAGACCTCGTAGTGGCGCAGGTACCCGTCGAGGGCGCTGTAGAGGATGCACTGCTCGGTCACCTGGCCGACCAGGACGAGCCGCTTCACCTCGCGTTCGCGCAGCAGGTACTCCACGCGGCGTCGAGTAGAAGATGCTGTGACGCAGCTTGAGCACGAAGCTGTCGCCGTCGTCGGGAACGAGCGGCTCGACCAGCTCCGGATGCTCCCCCTCCATGGCTGAGTCGATCAGGCGCTTGGCCGAGGAGTCCCAGTCGCCGTGGTTGTCGTTGACGTAGATCACGTCGACGTCCTCGTCCTCGTGAGCCGCGCCGATCAGCTCGCGGATCACCGGGACGACCTCGGCGGCGCTCTCCGCCAGCCGCTCGCCGTCCTCGTGGTCGTAGCGGTTGAACATGTCGGTGACGACGAGTGCCGTCCGGCTTCGCTCCGTCTCTTCCATCGAGACGGTGTTTCCGCGCCGGGAGGCGGGCTAAACCCTCCGGCCGTGATCTGACCGCCGGAGGATCCCGTAGGTCCCTCGCAAGGGGAGTCAAGGACCAACCTCCGCTCCGGCGGAAGCCAAGGAGAGCCACTCGATGAGCATCAAGAACGCGCTACCCAGACCGGCGATGGCAGTCGCCGTCATCGCCCTCGTTCGCCGCCCTCGCAGGATCGGCATATGCCGGTTCCAAGATCGACGGCGCCGACATCAAGAAGAACTCGATCACCGGGAAGCAGATCAAGGAGAGGACCCTCGCAACCGTCAAGAAGGCCGCGAAGAAGGCGAAGGTCGCCAATTACGCGACGACGGCGGGCGACGCAGAGACCGTCGACGGGGCGAACGCGGAGGACCTCAAGGTCCGCTGGCTGCTGCTCAACGAGCAGGGAGTCATCGAGGACCAGTCGGGTGGCTTCACGATCCTCGACGCCTATGACACCAACGCCAACACCTACATCGACGCGGGCGAGTCGCTCGTCGGCAAGGGCCTGACCGCGACCGTCGCGATTCAGAACCAGATCGACACGGACCCCGTGACGATGGGCAACCAGTTCGGCAGGAACGGCGAGGCCGCCGTCTCCCGTTGTCAGATCCCCGGTGTCGTCGAGTGCGCCCCGGAGAACGCCAAGAACCTGAACGCGCTGGTGGTCACCGCCAGCAACTCCGACGGCACCCCGGCCGCCACGGCGAGCCCCGGCGACGGGCCGGGCGCGTCCACGAAGCGCATCTACGTCACGGTGACGGAGGGGACGACCACGACCCCGTAGCGCACCGAGTCACCCCGCCCGCCGGAGCTCCGGCGGGCGGGCGCGGGCCGCGATCCCGTGGGTTCCTCAGCCGCCCGGCAGGGCGAGGCGGAAGACCTGCTTGAGGACCGAGCGGTACTGACGGCCGAGGCGACCGCTGTTGTACGGAAGCCCGTGGCGCTCGCAGATCTCCCTCACGCGGGGAGCGATCTCGGCGTAGCGGTTGCTCGGCAGGTCGGGGAAGAGGTGATGCTCGATCTGGAAGGAGAGGTTGCCGGTCAGCAGGTGGAAGGCCCGGCTGCCCTCGAGATTGCATGAGCCGAGCAGCTGCCGGCGGTAGAACCCCCCGCGCGTCTCCTCCAGGTACTCCTCCTCGGTGAAGGTCTCGGCCTGATCGGGGATGTGACCGCAGAAGACGATCGTGTGGACCCAGACGTTGCGCAGCACGTTCGCCACGACCGAGCCGGCGAGCGCCCGCCGGGCGCCCTTCCTCCCCGCGAGCGCCGGGAACACGACGTAGTCCTTGGCGATCTGTCGCCTCGCCTTGGTGAGCAGGCCCCTGACCTCCGCCCGGGAGATCTCGCGGGACTTCTCGCCGCGGCGCACCGCGTCGAGCTCGAGGTCGTAGAGCGCGATCCCCCACTCGAAGATCGCCGCCATCAGGAAGAAGTAGACGGGCTGGGTCAGGTAGATGGGATGCCAGGCCTGCTCGGGCTCCACCCGCATCGCCGAGTAGCCGAGGTCCCGGTCGCGGCCGAGCACGTTCGTGAAGGTGTGGTGCTGGAAGTTGTGGGCGTGCTTCCAGGAGTGCGACGTCGATGCGGCGTCCCACTCCCAGGTGGTCGAGTTGATGGCCGGGTCGCCCATCCAGTCCCATTGGCCGTGCAGGACGTTGTGGCCGATCTCCATGTTCTCCAGCACCTTGGCCAGCGTGAGCAGGGTGGTTCCGGCGACGGCCGCCGGCCTGAAACGAGCTGCGATCAGCAGCGCCCGGCCGGCGAGCTCGAGCTGCCGCTGCGCCGCGATCACCCTGGTGATGTAGGCGCGGTCACGTTCGCCCAGGTCGGCGCGGACGGAGGCGGCGACCTCGTCGAGCTCCCGTGCGAGCTCCGCGTACGGGTCGGCGGGCTCCGCCGGCGGGGTGGGGGCTTTGGGGGCGGCGACTGACACGACGCGGGATGGTAGGTAGCCGGGGCGCCCGGCGAGCCGACTCTCTTGACTGCTGCGGCAGGTGGCTAGTCTGGCAGCGGCCCGCAGAGCCAAAAAGTCTGCACCCTGCCCCGGTAGCTCAGCTGGATAGAGCGACTCCCTCCTAAGGAGTAGGCCGCAAGTTCGAATCTTGCCCGGGGCGCTTCTCGTCGCTCGAGCGGATCAGGAGGAAGCTCGCGAGGCCGCCGACGATGGCGATCGCCGCGCCGAACAGGAGGATCTCGTTCAGGCCGCTGATGAAGGCGTCGTTCGCGGCGGCCGCGGCCTGCTCCCGGAACTGCGCCGGCACCGCGGCGAGGGCGCTCTGCGCGGCGCCGGAGCTGACGGCATCGGCGAACTCGTCGGGGGCCTGAGGGAGGTTGGTGGCGAGCTCGGAGGAGACGCGGCTCTGGAAGATCGCGCCGAGCGCGGCGACCCCGGTCGCGATGCCCGACCTGGCGGAAGGTGGAGTTGATCCCCGAGGCCATCCCCGCCCGTCGCGGGTCCACGACGCCGATCGCAACCGAGGCGATCCCGGGGTTCGTCAGGCCGATGCCGATGCCGGCGAGGAGGAAGCCGACCAGCAGCGTGGTCCAGCTGTCGCGCGGCATCGATCCCGTTCATGAGCACCAGTCCGAGACCGGTCAGGATCATGCCCGTCCCCATCAGCGCGCGGAACGGGATCCGGTTCGAGAGCCGGGCCGAGAGCGGCGCGACGAGGAACGAGAGGAGCGTGAGCGGGAGGAAGCGCAGCCCGGCGTCGAGCGGCGAGAGCTCGAGCACGTCCTGCATGTAGAGGGTGAGGTAGAGGAACATCGCGAACATCCCGGCGGAGAGGCAGAAGGCGACGATCGAGACGCCGGTGAAGGACGGGTTGCGGAAGAGCGAGAGGTCGAGCATCGCGTTCTCGCGGCGGAGCTCGATCGCGACGAACGCGGCGAGGAGGACGGCCGCGCTGACCAGGCAGAGCACGATCTCCGGGCTGCCCCAGCCCTCCGCGTTGCCGCGGATCAGGCCGAAGATGAGGAGGAAGAGCGCGGCCGAGAAGGTGACGAGCCCGCCGCCGTCGATCGGCTGCGGGTCGGTCGCCTTGACGTTGACGAGCTTGCGCTCGGTCAGGACCATCGCGCCGAGGCCGATCGGCACGTTGACGAAGAAGATCCACTCCCAGCCGAGGCTCTCGGTTAGCACGCCGCCGACGAGCGGCCCGATCGCCACGGCGCCGCCGACCGTCGCTCCCCAGATCCCGATCGCGTTGGCTCGCTCGCGCCCCTCGAACTCCTGAGCGATCAGCGCCAGCGCCGTCGCGAACATCGCCGCCGCGCCGGCGCCCTGCAGGCCGCGGGCGAGGTTGAGGAGCGTGGCGTCGCCCGCGAGACCGCAGAGGGTCGAGGCGACGATGAAGAGCGCGAAGCCGAGTGAGAACACGCGCTTGCGCCCGAGCCGGTCCCCGATCGAGCCGAAGACCAGCAGGAAGGACGCCAGGGTCAGCGCGTAGGCGTCGACCACCCACTGCAGGCTCGAGAGGCTCGCGTCGAGGTCCTCCTGGATGTCGGGCAGCGCGACGTTGACGATCGTGACGTCGATCAGCAGCATGAAGGTCGCCACGCAGACGGCCAGGAGGGTCCAGTTCTTGCGGCTCATCCCGAGCTCCGGGCCTACGCGTCGAGCGTGGCCGTGTCGATCACGCAGCGGAAGCGGACGTCGCTGGCGGAGATCCGCTCGTAGGCCTCGTCGACTTCGTCGACGCCGATCTTCTCGATCTGCGCCTGGACGCCGTTGGCGGCGCAGAAGTCGAGCATCTCCTGCGTCTCGGGCAGGCCGCCGACGCTCGACCCGGCGAGGCTGCGGCGCCCGCCGATCAGCGAGAACGCGTGGTAGCTGTCGGAGTCGGCGGGGACGCCGACGTTGACCATCGCCCCGTCCACCCTGAGCATCCGCAGGTACTTGTCCACGGGGAGGTTCGCCGACACGGTGTTGAGGATCAGGTCGAAGCGGCCGCTCAGCTCGCGGAAGGTCTCCTTCTCGCTCGTCGCGTAGTAGTGGTCGGCGCCGAGCCGCCGCCCGTCCTCCTCCTTGGCGAGCGTCTGGCTGAGCACGGTCACCTCGGCGCCCATGGCGTGGGCGATCTGGACGGCGACGTGGCCGAGCCCGCCCATGCCGACGACCGCGACCCGCTTGCCCTCGCCGGCTCCCCAGCGCTTCAGCGGCGAGTACGTCGTGATCCCGGCGCAGAGCAGCGGCGCGGCGACGTCCAGCTCGAGCTCGTCGGGGATGGTGACGACGAAGCGCTCGGTGACGACGATCTGGCGGCTGTAGCCGCCGTAGGTGGGATCGCCGTCGTAGTCCTTGCCGTTGTAGGTGAGCACGACCCCCTTCGTGCAGAACTGCTCCTCGCCCGCCTCGCAGTACTCGCACTCGCGGCAGGAGTCGACGAAGCAGCCGACCCCGACCCGGTCACCGGCGGAGAAGCCCTCGACCTCGCTGCCGACCTCGGCGACGACTCCGGCGATCTCGTGGCCGGGGACCATCGGGAAGATCCCGGCGCCCCAGTCGGAGTGGGCCTGGTGGATGTCGCTGTGGCAGATCCCGCAGAACTTGACGTCGATCAGGACGTCGGTGGGGCCGACCTCACGGCGCTCGATCGTGGTGCGCTCGAAGGGCGCGCCGGCGGCGGGGGTGCTGAGGGCGGGGGTGCTGGGCAAGGGGGCTCCTCTGTCTCGAGAATCGGGAAGGGAGCATGGTCGCATCCCGGCCTCGCCGGCACCCGGGTCTGCGCGTGGGCGGCGCGCCTCAGCCCATGCCGGCGGGGTGGCGGACCTTGAAGCCGCGCAGCGGCCGCATGTACTCGCTCCACCCGGGGCCCGACTTGTCGCCGTCGGTGATGTAGGAGGTGTCGAAGCGCAGCCCGGCGACGATCATGAAGACGTGCTCCTTGTTGGCGTAGATCGTCACGCGGTTGCTCTTGCCTCCGTCGCCCCACTTCATGAAGTCACCCGAGGTGAGCGGGGCGTCGAGCAGGCCGGCCTCGTGCAGGACGTAGGAGACGGCGCCGGAGCAGTCGTAGCCCTTGTCGGTCCAGTCGCCGTGGCCGCCGCCCCACACGTACCGCTTGTCGCGGATCTCGTTCCCGGCCTTGATCATCTTCCGCACGACCGCGGGCGCGCCCTTCGGCGCGACGGCCTTGTCGCCGTTCAGATGGGCGTCGGGCATCGCCGCCGTCGTTCCACCGGGGAAGAGGAGGAGCGAGCCGGCGGTCAGCAGGCCGGCCAGCAGGCGCGCACGGGCGCGAATGAGTTCGGGTGCACGTCGCGTACCGGTCTAGGGGACGGGGCTGCGCTCGGCCTGCGGACCCGGGAGCTTCTTCGAGAGCCTGGTGACGCCCGCGCCGTCCTCGTGCTTCATCTCGACCTCGTCCATCAGCGTGGTCATGATCCCGATGCCCCGGCCGCGGTTCGGGTTGGCGTGCCCGGTGCCGGCCTTGGTATTGCCGCCGCCGGTGATCTCGAGCAGGAGCTCGCCCTGCTCCTGGGTGATGCGCAGGTGGATCAGTCCGTCGGGTGCCAGCGGGGCGTGCTCGATCGCGTTGGCGAGAGCCTCGGTCGCAGCGACCCGGAGGTCCCAGACGTCGGCCGCGCCCATCCCCGCCTGCTCCGCGCGGGCCTCGACCAGCGAGCGCACCGCCTCGAGCTCGGCGACGTCGGGCTCGAAGGAGACGACCGTCTCCCGGCGTGCCCAGCAGGTGCCGTCACCGTGGGAGTCGAGCCAGGACTCGAGCTCGTCGGCGGGCATCGGCCTGGCGAAGTGGAATCCCTGGGCCGCCTCGCAGTCGAGCGCCTGCAGACCGTCGAGGATCGAGTTCTCCTCGACGCCCTCGGCCACGACCCGGATGTCGAGGTCGCGCGCGAGCCGGATCACCCCGCCGACGAAGGCCTTGCCCTCGTCGTGGAGCTGGGAGACGAAGCTGCGGTCGATCTTCACCTCGGTCGCGGGGAAGATCCGCAGCCACAGCAGCGAGGAGTAGCCCGCGCCGAAGTCGTCGATCGAGATCGCGACGCCGAGGTCGTGGAGGGCATCGAGGACCGCTCGGGCCTGCTCGGGCTCGTCGAGGACGGACGTCTCGGTGACCTCGAGCGTCAGCAGCCTCGCCGGCAGGCCGTGCTCGGCGAGCAGGTCGCGCACCTGCTCGACCACCTTGAAGTCGCGGAGGTTGGCGGCGGAGAGGTTGACCGCGACGCCGATCTCGCGGCCGGCCCGGTGCCACTCGCTCGCCTGCAGGAGGGCCATGTCGAGCACCTTGTGGGTGAGCGGGCCCATCAGATCGCTGCCCTCGACGGCGGGCAGGAAGTCCCCGGGGGGAACGAGATCGCCGTGGCGGCGCCAGCGCAGGAGGGCCTCGACCCCGTAGGCGGTGCCGGTGCGAAGGTCGATCTGCGGCTGATAGTGCAGCTCGAGCTCGTCGCGCTGGATGCCGCGGCGGATCCCGCGGATGGCGGCGCGAGCGCGTGAGCCGGGAGCGACGCCCCACGTGTTCTCGGTCGTCTTGCGCATCGGGAGGAACATCGCCAGCCAGGCCAGGGCGCCGAGGAACGCGATCAGCGTGAGCGGCGGCGTCTCCTCGAGCGTCCAGTCGCAGACGAACCAGGAGACGGAGGCGAAGAGGAGGCCGTAGAGGAAGCTCGAGAAGGCGGCCATCGCAGTGGTCTGCAACCCGTACCTGGCGGCATCGCTTCGTGCGCGGCATCGGGCTCGGCGCCGGCACGTCGGACATGCGTCGCGCCCGGCGACGGCGCTCAGAATTGAGGAACCCCGGTTCTGTGGCCACATGCCGGGTATCGACGGGCCCTTCAGATACTTGAGGTGTGGCCACCCTCGTCGACGGCGCCCCGGGTGGCGTAGAAGCTGAAGGAGCCCTCGAGCCCGATCGTCCTGAACAGGCGCAGCACGTCGGGCACGGAGCAGACGATCGCGAGATCCCCGCCGCGGGCCCGCAGCGTTTGAGCCCAGTCGGCGAGGACGCCGATCGTCCTGGAGTCGATCAGGGTCGCGCCATTCAGGTCGACGATCGCGAGATCGTGATCGGCGGCGACCTCCGTGAGCGCACGATCCAGGTCCGGCGCGGAGGTCAGGTCCGCATCCCCCGAGACGATGATCGTAGGTCCCCCGGGGCTCCGTTGAAGCTCAACTGAACCCTTCACGGGATCGGAGACTACCCGGGCCCCTGGACATCGCACATTTGCGCACGAATCCGCTCACGCTCAAGTGTCGCGATCGGGGGACGAAAGGACCTATATGGGCGCGCAAAGACGTGCAGGTTGCGTGCAGGCCTCATTCGCCGGCGCGCTCGTCCTGCTGTCGTGCGTGACATTGCAGCCCGCCGTCGCCGCGGGACCCCCAGCCTCCGCCAACGTCCCCGACCACGTCGACCTGCCCGACCTCCCGCCCCAGGTCCCGGACTCTTCCGCCTGGTCAGACCCCGGGGCTCGATCCGCCTGGGCAGATCGACCCGTCGCCCGTCGACCCCCCCGTCGACCTCCCCGTCGACCCCCCCGTCGTCGGCGAGGACCCAGCCCCTTCCAATCCGCCGCCGGCGCCGACTCCCGATCCACCGGCGCCGACCCCGCCGCCCACCGGCGGCGGTGGCGGTGAGCCGCCCGTCAGCCAGGGGACGACACCGCAGGCAGCCGATGGCGGCGGCGGACGGGCGCAGGATCCAGCGGCGGAGCCGCGGGACCCGCAGCGGGGTCGCCGGGGCCGGCCGGGCCCGGCGCGGCCGGCGCGGCTGCCGCGGCGGCTCGGCCCGAGTTCAGGGCAAGCGCCCTGCGGCTCATCCGCGGCGACTTCAAGCAGTCGGCCGCCGCGGACGAGAACGGGTCGCTCGCGGGTCGTCTCGGCAAGGTCATCTCGGCGCTCCCGACCGGGGTCCTCATCGGCATCATCGGGATGGCGGCGCTCGCGCTGCTGATGACGGGTCGGTCGGCCTGGTTCGCCCGCGCAACCAACCGCCTCAAGCTGCAGAGCAGCGAGCTTCGCGAGGAGGTGGGAGTCCTCCAGTCGGCGCTCGTGCCGAACATCCCGGCCGAGCTCGCCGGGGCCGCCGTCGCCGTCGCCTACCGGCCCGCCGGCGGGCCCGCCGCAGGCGGCGACTTCCACGACGTCTTCGAGCTCGAGGACGGCAGCCTCGGGATCGTGGTCGGGGACGTCTCCGGGCATGGACCGGACGCGCTCCCCTCGACGGCGATCACCCACTTCACGATCCGCGCCTATCTCGAGGCCGGCCTCGAGCCGCGCGCGGCGCTCAGGCTCGCCGACCGGGCCCTGTCGGGCAGCCTGGATGGCCACTTCGCCACCGCCATCGCGGCGGTGTACGACCCCGAGGCCGACCAGCTCACCTACGCGAGCGCGGGACACCCGGCCCCCCTCATCATCGCCGGGCACGAGCAGTCGAACGTCGAAGCGCTCAGCGCCCCGCCGATCGGCCTCGGGCCGGCGGCCGGCTCGCGCCAGACCACCTGCACCGTCGGCCCGGGAGGCAGCGTCTGGTTCTTCACCGACGGCCTGATCGAGGTCCTGGCGGGTGGGGGCACGATGCTCGGCCGCGACGGCCTCGAGGCGATGCTCGCCGAGGCGCCCGAGCCGGAGGAGCTGCTGGACCGGATCGCCGCCGCCGGAGCGGTTGACGACATGACCGCCTGCAATATCTCGCCGTGCGGGTTCTTCGCCGAGCCGGTCGTGATCGAGGAGGTCGAGATCGGCCCCGAGACGGAGCCGGACACCCTGCGCGAGTTCGTGTCCGCCTGTGGCGTCGCGGACGCCGAGGCTGAGCGGATCCTGAAGCGGTCCGCCGCCATGACGGCGGTGCCGGGCCGGACGTCGGTCCTCCGCGTCGAGCGCCGTGACGATCGCGTCGAGTGGCGCCTGCATCCGGAGCCCGGGTCCTCTCGAACCCGCGGCACCCGCGCGCGGCGGGCCCTGGGCGAAGCGGTGCGTATCTGAGGAGGGGCCCGCGGGGGCAGGACTGAGGCCGACCGTTGCGAATCTACGGTCGGTGACTGCACAAACCGCGGTATCCGCCACGCATGCCGGAGCGGATCGGGACAACCGGCTCGATCCGCTGACCGGGCTGCCCAACCGCAGGGAGTTCCTCGCGCGCCTCGGCGACACGCTGATGCAGCCCGGGCGCCCGCCCGGCTCCATCGCGGTCCTCTTCGTCGACCTCGACGGCTTCCGCCAGGTCAACCGCGACCGCGGGCACGGGGTCGGGGACGAGCTGCTCTTCAGCGCCGCCCGCAGGATCGTCTCGTCGATCGGGGACGGTGACGTCGCCGCCCGCTCCGGCGGCGACGAGTTCGTGGTGATGAGCGTCGGGCTGGAGCGCAGCGTCGACGTCGTCCGGCTCGGCAGCCGCATCCTCGAGGCCTTCGACGACCCGTTCGAGCTGGGCGGCGAGCGGTTCACGGCGACGGTCTCGATCGGCGTCGCCGTTGCGACCGACCCCGCGGTGCGACCGGAGGCACTGGTCGTCGACGCCGAGGCGGCGCTCGACCGGACACGACCCGGCACCCGCAACCTCGAGTTGTTCGACGACGAGCTGCGCCGCCGGATTCGCGCGCAGGCCGAGCTCGGCAGTGAGTTCAGCGAGGCGCTCCGCAGCGGGCAGGTGACGATGGCCTACCAGCCGATCGTCGACGTGGCGACCGGCGAGATCCTCTCGGTCGAGGCCCTCGCGCGCTGGCGGCATCCGGTCAAGGGCCCGATCTCCCCCGAGATCTTCGTCCCCGTGGCCGAGGAGACCGGCAGCAGCGACGCGCTGTTGGACTGCGTCCTCAGCCAGGTCGCCCAGGACTTCGTCGCGATTGCGGCGGCCGACCCGACGGGCCGCATCTCCCTCGCATTCAACGTCTCCGCACGGCAGCTCAACAGCGACGCCCTGCTCGGTGGCGTCCGCAGGCTGATCACGGCCAGCGGGGTCGAGGCGGCACGCATCGTCGTCGAGATCTCCGAGGCGGCGCTCGCCGGCGGGGTCGAGGGCCACCTCCAGCGGATCACCGAGCTCCGCTCGCTCGGGGTGCGCATCTCGCTCGACGACTTCGGCACCGCCTCCACCTCGATCGCCCAGCTTCGCTCGCTGCCGATCGATCAGGTCAAGCTCGACCGCTCGTTCGTCGAGGGACTCGGCGAGGGATCGGCCGACGCCGCCCTCGCCTCGGGCCTGCTGCCGATGACGCGCGCGCTCCAGATCGAGGTCGTCGCCGAGGGGATCGAGACCGACCAGCAGCTCGCCCACCTGTTCGCCCTCGGCTACCGGCAGGGCCAGGGCTTCCGCTTCTCCGCTCCCGCCCTGCCCGAGGTCGTCGTCGGGATGCTCGAGCGCGGACCTCTTCCCGGCGCCGCGGCGCCGGGCTCGAGCGTCGGGTCGGAGGAGCGCGAGCGCTTCCAGCAGGCGCTGATCGCCGGCGACGCCAAGCTCGCCGAGGCGGTCATCGTCGAGGCCGTGCGCGCCGGCCTGGGCGCGATGACGATCCAGACGGAGATCATCGGGCGGGCCCTCCACTGGGTCGGGCGGGAGCTCGAGGCGGGCAGGCTCGACGCGGCCGACGAGCACCTCGCCGCCGCGATCTGCGAGCGCCAGCTGATCGCCGTCTTCGAGACCCTCGATTCCGGCGGAGCCCCGCGATTCTCACGCCGCGTCCTGCTCGCGGCGATCGGCGGGGGGGCCGGCGGCGACGAGAGCCTCAAGGACGCAGCCGACGCCCTTCACTCCGCCGGCTACGAGACCGTCTTCCTCGGCGCCGACGTCGGCACCGACGCCCTCGCCAGGGCCACCGGCACCCACCGGGCCCGGGCCGTCTGCCTGAACATGCCGAGCGCCGAGGGCGGACCCGAGCTCGCCGAGGCGATCGATCGCCTGAGCACGGTCGCCGAGCCGCCGCTCGTCCTCGTCGGCGGCGAGGGCGCGGCCGGGCACGTCGGTGGCGGGGGAACCGGGGCGATCTCGATCTCCTCCCCCCAGGACGCGCTCGACGCACTCGCGAACGAACTCGAGCGCGACCCCGACTGAGCGTCCAGGCGCCTGCCGTTTCGCTGTAGCCGGCGGTTCGGGTGCCGATATATGGAAAGCTGGGCGCAGCGTCGCCAGCATCGTCTATGGAGGTTTCCTTGTCCCCCTTTCGCCGCGCCCTCGCAGGAGTGCTGCTCGCCATCGCGATCCCGGCCGCCACGGCCGACGCGGCGCCCACCGACGGTGAGGAGCTCAGCGACCCGCCTCGACGCCCTGGCCTCCGCCGACCTGCGATCGGCACCCCCCGCCGAGCAGGCGCGTGCCGTCTCCCTCCTGAACCACGGCGCCGGGCAGCCTCCTGAGGGACGGCGGCCGCCCGATCGTCAACGTCAGGGTGGTCGGCGACGTGCGCGACCGCGTCGCCGGCGTGCGCGCCGCCGGGGGCGAGATCATCGCGACCAGCCCGGAGGACGGCCTGATCAGCGCCTCCGTTCCCGAGGCGGATCTGCGCGCCGTCGGCAACGCCCCCGGGGTCGAAGCGGTCATCGAGGTGCTGACGCCGATGGTCGGCGCGATCGACGGAGCCGGGACGGGCGCGATCAACACCTGCCCGACCGGCACGGTCTCGGAGGGGAACACCCAGCTCAAGGCCGGCGCCGCGCGGACCCAGTTCGACGTCGACGGGACGGGCATCAAGGTCGGGGTGCTCTCGGACTCCTACGACACCAACGCCGCCGCGAGCACCCACGCGGCCAACGACATCGCGAGCGGTGACCTGCCGGGACCCGGGAACCCGTGCGGCCGCACCACGCCGGTGCAGGTGCTCCAGGATGCCGCCGGGTCAGGCGGACGAGGGCCGCGCGATGGCCCAGATCGTCCACGACATGGCCCCGGGCGCGGATCTCGCGTTCGCCACCGCCTTCGTCGGCGGCGACGTCGGCTTCGCGAACAACATCCGGGCGCTCGCGAACGCCGGCGCCGACGTGATCGTCGACGACATCATCTACTTCAGCGAGCCCTTCTTCCAGGACGGGATCATCGCCAACGCGGTCACCGACGTCACGAACGACGGCGTCGCCTACTTCTCGATGGCCTTCAACAACAACGGGCTCGGCAAGAACTCGTACGAGGCCCCCGCCTACCGCAGCACGACCTGCCCGGCGATCGTCGCGGCCGAGCCCGGGGCGCCGACGACTGCATGGACTTCGACCCGGGCGCCGGGACGGACAACATGTTCGACGTCAACGTCACCGCCGGGGCGCTCCGACTGAGCCTGAACTGGGCCCAGCCTCAGCTCGGCGTCAACACCGACTTCGACTTCTACGTCCTCAACACCAACGGGACGGCGATCAGCTTCAGCGGTGCAGACGAACAACCTGACCACCCAGCAGGCGTACGAGTTCCTCTCCGGGACGATCGGGTCGGCCGGCGCCCGCCAGATCGTGATCCAGCGGGCCCAGGGCAGCGCAACGCCCGCGCCTGAAGTTCGTCAGCAACGACAACGGGGCCAACCGGATCCAGTCGACCCAGGCGGTGATCTCGCCGGACATCCAGGGCCCGACGATCTACGGCCACAACGGCACCGCGGCGGCCGAGACCGTCGCCGCCGTCCCGTACAACAACAGCTCGACGGTCGAGCAGTTCTCCTCGCGCGGCCCGGTTACGCACTACTTCGGCCCGGTGAACGGCCCCTACGGCGGCGGCTCCGCTGGCAACGCCGAGGGTGCTCAGCAAGCCGGACATCGCGGCGACCGACGGCGGGCTGAACACCTTCTTCGGGCCCGGCAACAGGTTCTACGGCACGTCGGCGGCCGCGCCGCACGCCGCCGGCGTGGCGGCGCTGCAGCTCGAGCTGCCATCCCCAGCAGTCGGTGGCCTCGGTGAAGCGAGCCCAGGAGGAGACGGCGGTCCCGGTCGGCTCGTTCAGCCCGCTGGCGCAGGGGGCGGGCCTGATCGATGCCGTCGGAGCGGTGGGATTCAAGCCGCCGCCGCCGGCGATCAGCCTCAGCGGGCCGAGCGGGCCGATCAACGAGACCTCGGTCAACTTCGGCAATCACGACGATCGCGACCGACCTGCTCGCTCAGACGTGTCGACTCGAGACCGGCCCGACCGTGGCGTGCGGATCGACGTTCAGCAGGGCCGGCCTGGCGGACGGCCCGCACACCTTGACCGTCGCCGCGACGGATGCCTTCGGTCAGGTCGGAACGGCGACGCGTTCCTTCCGAGTGGACACGAAGGACCCGCTCGTGAAGATCAAGAAGGGCCCGAAGGGGAAGACCACCAAGAGGAAGGCGAGGTTCAAGTTCAAGGCGACCGAGCAGGGCGCCAAGACCAAGTGCAAGCTCGACCGCGAGAAGTACGAGAAGTGCAAGAGCCCCGTGGTCTTCAGGGTCAAGCCGGGCAGGCACAAGCTGCTGATCCAGGCGACCGACCCGCGCCGGCAACAAGGGCCGCCCGGCGACCTACCGCTGGAAGGTCAAGCGGTAGCGGGCGCTCGCCCCGCGCCCGGCGCTCAGGCGTCGGGGCGGTCCGGGTAGACGTCGTCGATCGTCGCCAGGGCGGTGAACGGGGCGCCGCCGGCCGCCTCGATCCGCTCGCCGCCACCGGCGAGGCGGTCGAGGACGCAGACCGTGCCGACGATCTCGAGGCCCTCCTCGAGGCAGCGCTCGATCGCCTTGACCGTCGAGCCGCCGGTGGTGACGACGTCCTCGACGATCAGCGCGCGGGTGCCGGGCGGCAGCAGCGGCCCCTCGACCCAGCGCTGAAGGCCGTGCTCCTTCTTCTCCTTGCGGACGAAGAACGCGAGCATGTTCTGCCCGGCGCGGTCGGAGAGCGCGGCGCTGGCGATCGGGTCGGCTCCCATCGTCATGCCCCCGATCGCGGTGGCCCCGCGGGTGTTGGCCTCGCGGGCGACGAGCTCGGCGACGGCGCGGAAGCCGGGCTGACGCAGGATCGCGCGCTTGGCGTCCACGTAGTAGGAGGCCTTCGCGCCGCTGGTCAGCGTCACCTCGCCCTTGACGAGCGCGTGCTCACGGAGCTCCGCGACCAAGGTGTCGCGAGCATTCATCGGCGCGCCGTCACCTGTAGACGTAGATCGGGTCGCCGATGTCGATCCAGTTGTAGATGTGGACCGAGTCGGGGATCGGGTTGCGCAGGCAGCCGTGGCTGGCCGGGTAGTCGGGCACGGAGTGGTAGCCGTGGGTGGCGTAGCCCCTGATGAAGTACGCCGAGTAGTACATCCCGAGGCTGTTGTAGCCCGGATCCTTGCGGTAGAAGTGGTACTTGCCGAGGATCGTCGGGGTCGCCGGAGCGCCCGAGGAGATGTGGTAGATCTCGTCGACCTCGCCGTTCTTCGCGAGGACCATCACCTGGCGCGAGAGATCGGCCTCGACGTGCTTGCCGGCGCCCGGGTGCTTGAGGTTGAAGCCGCCCTTGCCCTTCGCCAGCTTCTTGAAGATCCCCGGGGAGGAGCTCTCCTTGCGGGCCATCTTGTTGACCTTGCGGAAGGCCTTCACGGCGCGCCCGGTGGCGGAGTCGTAGGAGCGGCCCTCGTCGTTGACGTAGCCGAGCTTCGCGAGCAGCTTGTTGAAGACCTTGACGGCGTCACCCGAGTTGCCCTGCCTCAGGTCGGGGTAGTGGATGTGGAAGCGGCGCGTCTTGTCCTTCGACCCGCCGAGCACCGCGTTCTTGTCGTGGTACGCCTCGGCGCCGTAGCGGCCCGGCTTGATCAGCTTCTCGGAGAGCGAGAACTTGCCGACCTTCCCGCTCTTGCCCTTCGGCCGCACCCGCAGCTTCTTGCGCTCGATCGTCTTCTTGCCGCGCTTGAGCAGGACCGTCACCTTCTGGCCCTTCACGTACGGGCGCAGGGTCCCCGCGATCGTCACCTTCTTGCCGACGGTCAGGTCGCCCTTCTTCAGGCCCTTGAGCCGCAGCGCGGTCTTCGAGGGCCTGCGGTCGTCGACCCCGGGGAGCAGCCGCTCGGTCGGGGCGGCGTCGCCTTCGGCGCGCTCGAACGTGGCGACCGGGGCCGCGCGGCGGAGTCGGCGACTGGGCCGTTGCCGTTGCGACGCCCAGGGAGGCGGTCAGGACTGCGATCGACGAGAGGAGAGGGAGGCGGCGCATGGGCCGAGATTGTAGGGAGCGCTCCGGCAGTCGTCGAGGTTCTCGACGACTGGCTAGCTCAGCAGGACGATGAACGCGATCGTGTTGTTGAGCGCGTGCGCCGCGATCGGGACCCAGAGCGACCCGCTGCGCTCGTAGAGCCACGCCAGGACGAGCCCGAAGGCGGCGAGGATCGCGACCACGCCGAGGTCGCCCCCCGCCAGGTGCAGCGATGCCCAGATCGCCGAGCTGATCGCCGCCGCCGGCCACAGCGACGCGCCCATGTTGCGGAGCGTGCCGAACACGAAGCCGCGGAAGAAGAGCTCCTCGGAGAGCGCCGCGCCGGGGATCACGAGGAGGGCGGTGATCGCGACGCTGACGACCGACCCCTCGTCGGTTCCGAGCTTGTCGGTGATCGGGTCCTGGTCCGGGTCCAGCAACGACCCGGCCGTCGCCGCCACGATCGAGTAGGCGAGCCAGGCGAGGGCCGCCACGCCCAGCATCGAGAGCGCGACGCGGCGCAGCCCGAGCCGGCGCAGCGCGCCGCGGAGGTCGCCGTCGGCATCGAAGAGGGCGAGCGCGACCGCGGTGCCGCCGAGCGCGATCGTGAACACGAACTGCAGGGCGATCAGCTCGCCCGGCGTCTCGGTGCCCGGATCGATGGCGGTGACGACGGTGAGGCCCACCGACAGCGCCGCGATGAAGACCGCGATCCCGAGTCGCCAGCGACGCCCCGGTCCACCCGACCTCGGGCAGGCCCGCGTAGCGGGTGAGGTATCCGCGGTCGGTGTCCTCGCTGCCGGTGCTCATCGCCGGAGATGCTCCACGATCTGATCGAGGGAGGCGATGTCCCCGTCGCCGCCGGAGCGATCGATCCGCAGCACCTCGATGCCCGCCCCGCGGGCGCCGACCACGTCCTCGACACTGTCGCCGACGTGGATCGCCTCGGCGGCGCCGCACCCGGCGGCCTCCAGCGCGACCGCGAAGATCTCCGGCTCCGGCTTGCGCGCTCCCGCCGCCGCGGAGGTGACGACGCCGTCGAAGCACCCGCTCAGGCCGACCCGCTCGAGCACCTCGGGCAGCGCGTAGTCCCAGTTCGACACGCAGATCGTCCGCAGGCCCTGGGCGCGCAGCGCGGCGAGGGCGGGCGCCGCGTCCTCGTAGGGCTCGAAGACGATCGCGTCCATCATCGGCTCGACGCCGATCTCGAGTCCCAGCCCGGCCGAGAGGACCTCGGCGCTCCGCGTTCGCAGTGCGCTCAGGGAATCGGCGTCCCGCGCCTCGTGGGCGTGAGCGGCGTAGAAGCTCATCTCGGCCTCGAACGCGCGCCGGACCCGTGCCGGGTCGACGCCGGCGACCAGCTCGGGGTCCAGCCGTTCCCACGGCGGCAG
The DNA here is from genome assembly GCA_963839535.1 of uncultured Solirubrobacterales bacterium. Lineage (GTDB taxonomy): Bacteria > Actinomycetota > Thermoleophilia > Solirubrobacterales > 70-9 > RHKX01. Next base: position 202,090 of record CAWIVF010000008.1, on the reverse strand, counting down.
CAGGCGGAGGGTGGTGCCGAGGGCGTCGATCAGGCAGGCGCGGTGCATCGCGGGCATTCTGGCGTTCGCGTTCGCCGGGCCCGCCGGGTTACGCTCCATGGGCGATGGCCCGATGGCAGCGAAGCGCCGGTCGGCGCCCGGCCGCGCTGGCCGCGGGGCTGCTCCTCCTCGTCGCGATCCCGCTTGCCGCGGCGGGGCCCGACCTCGTGCCCGGGGCGGCGACGGGCGCCCCCGGCTGGCTCCTCGGCCCGTTCGGCGACGGCCTCGGGGTCAGCCCGGACCTGTACCTCGCGCTGCTGATCGCCGCGGTCCTGCTCTGGGCCGTCGTGATCGCGACCGGTGAGGGCCTGCCGCGCCCGCTGGCTGCGCGTCGTCGCCGGCCTGCTGATCCTCCTCTTCGCGCTGGCCCCGCCGCTGCTCTCGCTCGACGTCTTCAGCTACATCGCCTATGCGCGCCTGGGGATCGACGGGTCTGAATCCCTACGACTACGCCCCCGCCGCCATTCCCGGGGACGAGGCCGCCTCGCGGGTCGAGGACTTCCGCTCGGCGGTCTCCGTCTACGGGCCCCTGTGGACGCTCGGGAGCTACCCGCTCGGCGCTCTCGGCGTGCCCGCCGCGCTCTGGTCGATGAAGGCGATCGCCGCCGCGTCGGTGGTGGGGATCGCGGTCCTGAGCGCCAGGCTGGCCGCCTGGCGGGGCCTCGATCCGGGTCTCGCCGGAGCGTTCGTGGCGCTCAACCCGCTCGTCCTGGTGCACGTCGTCGGCGGCGCCCACAACGACGCGCTGATGGTCCTGCTGGCGATGCTCGGGATCGCCGCCGCGCTCTCGGCCCGGCCGCTCCTCGCCGGGGCGGGGCTGGTCGCGGCAGTGGCAGTGAAGGTGTCGGCCGGGCTCTACGTCCCCTTCGCCCTGGCCGGATCCGGCCGGCGCCTGCGGCTGCTCGCCGGGATCGCCCTGGCCGCCGCGATCGCCGCCGCGGTGGCCCTGCTCGGCTTCGGGCCCAGCGTGCTCGAGGCCCTGAACGTCGCCGGGAACAACCAGGATCGCGTCAGCCGCTGGAGCGTCCCGGGGACGCTGAGCCGCGGCACCGGGCTGGACGTCGACCTGCTCCGCGCCGCGTTCGCCGCCGCCTACGCGATCACGGTCATCGGCCTGCTCGTCTGGGTCGCGCGCGGGGCCGACTGGATCCGCGCCGCCGGGTGGGCCGCGTTCGGGCTGCTCGTCGCCTCGGCGTACATGGTCCCCTGGTACCTGATCTGGCTCCTGCCGCTCGCCGCGATCTCACGCGACCGGACCCTCGTCGCCGCTGACGGTCCTCCTCACCCTCTTCCAGGTGGCCAACGGGGTGCCGGTGTGAGCCCGCCGGACCCGCGCCAGCCGCGGATGCGCCGCTCGCCCGAGTTCGACCTGATCGGCGAGATCCGCCGCCGCCTCGGCGCGACGGCGACGGCCGCCGGATCGGAGCGGATCGCGGTCGGCATCGGCGACGACGCGGCGGTGACGACCCCCGGCGGGGCGACCGCCGTGAGCGTCGACGCGCTCGTCGACGGGGTCGGCTTCCGGCGCGCCTGGTGCCCGCCGCGGGCGATCGGCCGCAAGGCGCTGGGCGCCGCGCTCAGCGACCTGGCGGCGATGGGGGCGAACCCCGGGGAGGCCTACGTCTGGCTCGGCATGCCGGCGGACCTCGGCGAGGACGCTTGCCTGGAGCTCTGCGACGGCATCGCGGAGCTCGCCGGCGAGATTGGGCGTGGCGGTGCTCGGCGGCGACCTGACCGCCTCACCGGTGCTGTCGGTCTGCGTCACGGCCGTGGGGCACGCCGACTCGGCGGAGGATCTGGTCGGCCGCGACGGGGCCGAGGCGGGGCACGCGCTCTGCGTCACCGGGGAGATCGGCGGCGCGGCGGCCGGCCTGATGCTGCTCGAGCACGAGGAGCTCGGGGCGGACCTGCCGGAGGCGGCGCGGGAGGCCGCGATCGCCCGCCAGCTCTCGCCCTCGCCGCTGCTCGCCTGCGGCCGGGCGCTCGCCCGCGCGGGAGCCGCGGCGATGATCGACGTCTCCGATGGCCTCGGGGCCGATGCGGAGCATCTGGCCGCGGCCTCGGGGGTCGGGATCGAGCTCGACCTGGAGGCCGTGCCGGTCGGCGCCGGCGTTCGCGAGGTTGCGGCCGCGGCGGGGCGCGATCCGCATGAGCTCGTCGCGGCCGGGGGAGAGGACTACGAGCTGCTCTGCGCGGTGCCCCGGGGGGCGCTCGCCGATTGCGTGGAGGCGGCCCGGGCTGCGGGCTGCCGGCTGACCGAGATCGGCCGCTGCGTATCGGGCTCTTCGGTTCGGCTCAGGCTCGCCGGGGGGCGGTCATTGCCTGTCGCCGGGCACGACCACCTTCGGCGATGACCAGTTCGAGGTCAGCACGTTGGCGCCGATCCTTGCGAGCATCGCTTCAGCGACACGGTCACTTTTGACCTGGTACTCGCCGCGGGCGACCTGCCGTTGGACGAGCTGGACCTGCTCGGTGTGAAGTTGCATGGTTTCTCGCTCGCTCTGGTTGATGGTGGAATCCTTTCCGCCAGGGCATCCATCGACCCCTGGGGGCCGTCCTTTAGCAACCTCGGACGAGCGTCCAGATGCCTGATTCGGCCCGTTCATCTCCGCGGCAGCCCCGATGGCGTGCCGCCGAGCGCCCCCGGGCCTGCATGGGATCCCGCTCCCCGCAGCCGCGGCCCCTCGCCCACGGCGGCACTCGGGGCCGATCCCGCGGCCGAGATGCAGGCGAGCAGCCCGCCGAACACCGCGCAGAGCAGCAGGCAGGTGATCAGGCCGATCTGGCCGTCGACGATCATCAGCAGCAGATGCCAGGGCGCGGAGGCCCCGAGGTCCAGCTGAGCCGCCACCGTGAGGAATGCCGCGATTGCGGGCACGAGCGAGAGCAGGCCGGCGAGCGCGATCACGACCGGGCGGGGGCTCCCGGACGCACGGGCGGGGAGCAGCCAGACGTGAGCTGCCGGGCTGAGGAGGAGGGCCAGGTAGGGGTTGGCGATCCAGACGCCGACCAGCGCCACCCCGGTGAGGATCCCGCCGGCCGCCGCCAGCGTGTGGGCCTCGACGTCGAGGGGGGTTCGCATCGGCCTGATCAGGAGGCCCGCCAGGAGGAAGGCTGCGGCGAGGGTCGCCAGCGCGATCGGCGCCTCGACGCCGGCGGGGAAGCGCGCCGGGTCGTAGGGGAAGCGGGGGTCGGGGACGAGCCCGACGAGGCCGAGCAGGTAGGCCAGCAGCAGGGCCGCGAGCGGCGGCACGACCCGCTCCAGCGCCCAGGGGGCGGAGCGGCGGGTCCGCCAGTGGAGGCGGAGCTCGCGCAGCCACGTGTCGGCGGCGGCGAGGAGTGGCGGAAGGATCAGCGCCAGCGCGAGCAGGGCGAGCGTCCAGCCGGGGATCAGGTTGTCGCCGAGGCGGATGTAGTCGCCCGGGCCGTCGGCGGGGGGCCCCTCCGCCTCGTCGAGCGTCAGGACCAGGTTGAGGGCCGTGGTGCCGGTGGTCTGCAGCGTCTCCTCCGAGGCCTCGGCCGCGTCCGCGGATCCCGCCTCGATCGCCCGCTCGCCGGCGGAGCTGAGCGCCACGGCCTCGACTCCCTCGCCGCGCAGCGCCGCCTGCTCGCCGAGGCCGATCGGGACGGCGAGGCGGGAGAGGCCGGCCCACGCCCCGGGTGCGGGATCGCGCTGCTCGAAGCTCCCGGCGGCGATCGTCCGTGCCGTCTGGAGCAGCTGCGGGTTGGGGCTGTCGGGGCCGGTCCCCGAGGCGACCACGAAGGGTGGCGAGGGGGACTTCGCTCCGGGCTGGGAGATGACGATGGCCGACTCGATGCTGGCGGCGGTCGGGAGCGCGTCGATCAGCTCCCGCGCCCCCTGCGCTCCGTCGCTGCCCCCGTCGGTCGAGGCGAGGACGATCGTCCGCTCGTGGCGGGAGCCGCCGAGGTCCTCGGCGAGCCCGATCAGCGTCGCCGTCGCGGCCGCGCTGCCCGCCGCGTCGGGGCCCTCGGCCGCATCGCGGTGGGCGATGATCAGGATCGTCTCCTCCGTCGCGCCGGGCAGCGTCAGCAGCACGTTGCTCAGAGCCGACGTCCTCGCCCTCCCAGGTCGAGTCGAACTCCTGGGTGGAGAGCTCGCCGCCCTCGATCCCGGCGAAGCGCTCCCGGACGAATCCGGCCACGGCCGCGTCGCCTGACGATCCGGGCTCCCTGTCGGGGGCGATCTGGAGGATGGAGCGGGTGATCCGCGCCGCCTCCAGACCGTCGAACTCAGGCGTCGAGACCGGCTGCTGGAGACCCGCCGGGGTGGGCTCGAGCGAGAACATCAGGAGGACGAACGCGGCGATGGCCGGCACGAGCGCCGCGCGGTAGATCCTCGGGTCGAACATCGGTCAGCGGGTGAAACTAGCTGCTCGCAAGAGCAGACACCCCTGCGTTCGGCCGGGCGACGGCACTAACCTCTGCTCATGGCCGAAGCTTCGGCTCGCATCCTGCTCGTCGACGACGAGGAGGCGATTCAGACGCTTCTGGCGTACCCGCTCCGCAAGGAGGGGTACGAGGTCGTGGCCGCCCGCGACGGCCGCCAGGCGCTCGACCTGTTCGCCGAGCAGCGCTTCGACCTCGTCGTGCTCGACGTGATGATGCCGCGGCTCGACGGCATCGAGGTCTGCCGGCGCCTGCGGACCCGCAGCCAGGTGCCGATCATCATGCTCACCGCCCGCGACGACGAGGTCGACAAGGTGCTCGGCCTCGAGATCGGCGCCGACGACTACATCACCAAGCCCTTCAGCGTGCGCGAGTTCCGCAGCCGGGTGAAGGCGGCGCTGAGGCGCACGCGGATGCTCGGCTCGGGCCACCCCGAGGGGTTGGTCACGGCGGGGCAGCTGACGATCGACTTCTCGCGGCGCCTGGTCAGCGTGCGGGGGGAGCGGGTCCAGCTCACCTACGTCGAGTTCGAGATCCTCGCCGCGCTCGCGCAGAGCCCCGGCCGGGTGTTCGACCGCGACACGCTGCTCGAGCGCGTCTGGGGCGACAGCGCCTACCGCGACCCGCGCACGATCGACGTCCACATCCGCCACCTGCGCGAGAAGGTCGAGCAGGACGCCAAGGAGCCCGAGTACCTGTTCACCGTTCGCGGGGTCGGCTACCGGTTCCGCGACGAGAACTCGTCGCTCGCCCAGGGATGAGCCGGCCTCCCGGGCGGTCCGCGCGTCCCGCCCCCCTCGCCAGCGTCCGCAACAGGCTGGTCCTGCTCTTCTTCGCGATCACCACCGCCGCGGTCGGCTTCGTCTACCTCTACGTCGTCCCGCAGCTCAGCTCCAGCCTGACGGCCGATCGGCTCGAGCGGCTCGAGCAGCAGGGCGAGGAGGAGCTCGACCGCCTCGCCGCCGTCGTCGGCCGCGGGCTCGGCCAGCGCGAGCTCTCGACGCTCGTCCGCCGCAGCGCCGCCAGGGTCGACGCCCGGGTGACCCTGCTCGGCGTGCGCGACGGCGTGCCCAGCTTCGTGGTCGCCGACTCCGAGCTCGAGAGCGACGCGGTCGAGGCGACCTACCCGGCGGCGCGCGGGGCGGCCCTCAGCGGCGCGGTCCGCTCCGGGATCGAGACCGTCGGCGGCAGCCGGATCGGCGAGACGGCCATCCCGGTTCCCGGCGGGCACGCCGCCGAGCGCCTCGACCCCGAGCTGGATCATCGTCCTCTCGACCCCGCTCGAGGACGTCGAGTCCAACGTCGCCCTGATCCGCCGCCAGACCCTGATCGCGGGAGCGATCGCGCTCGTCGCCGCGCTGGCCGCGGCCTGGGTCGCCGCCGGCATGCACGCCCGCCGCCTTCGCCGGCTCGAGCGGGCGGCGGAGCGCGTCGCCCGCGGCGACTTCAGCGTGCCGATCCCGGTGGGCTCGCGCGACGAGGTCGGCCAGCTGGCGCTGACGCTCGACGAGATGCAGAGGCGCCTGCGCCGGCTCGACTCCGCCCGCCGCGAGTTCATCGCCAACGCGTCCCACGAGCTGCGCACGCCGATCGCCTCGCTCGGCGGGTTCATCGAGCTGCTCGACGACGACGAGGAGCCGGATCCGGAGACGCGCCGGCAGTTCGTGCGGACCATGCGCGGGCAGATCGACCGGCTGACCAAGCTCTCGACCGACCTCCTCGACCTCTCCCGCCTGGACGCCGACGCGATGAGCCTGAGCTCGGAGCCGATCGACCTGATCGCGCTCGCAGGCGACGTCGCCGACGAGTTCGCCGCTGCCGCCGCCAATCACGGAACCGAGATACAGGTCGAGCCACCGGATGGCCCGAAACCGCTTGTTCAAGCGGATCGGGCGAGAACAGTGCAGATCATGCGTATCCTCATCGACAACGCCTTGAAGCACACTCCGGCAGGAACTGAGATCACTATCGCCTCCTCAACCTCATCCAAGGAATGCCGCCTGTCGGTCACCGACGCGGGCCCCGGAATCGACGCGCGCTCTCGCGAGCGCGTCTTCGAGCGCTTCTTCACCGCCGACGCCGTCAGCGGCTCCGGCCTTGGTCTCGCGATCGCCCGGGAGCTCGCCCGCCTGATGGGCGGAGACGTCGAGCTCGAGCAGACCCGGCGGCGCCGCACCTGCTTCGCCCTGGCCCTGCCGAGCGCATCGGCCCCGGCGGCCCGGGCGTGATCGCCGCGAGGACGAGCCGGCGCGCCACCCTCGCCGGCGCGGTCGCGGGCCTTGCCCTGCTGCTCGGCGCCTGCGGCGACGACGAGTCCCCGACCGAAGTCGGTGCCGGCGGCGCCCGCGACCACGACCGTCACGGAGGACACCCCGCCGCGGGTGGCCGTGCGGGCATCGACCGTGGGCTTCGACGCACAGGGCGTCTACGCGGACGTCGCACCCGGCGTGGTCACGATCCTCGCCGTGCTCGGCGATCCCGACACGCCGATCGCCGAGGCGCAGGCGGGCCAGGGCTCCGGCTTCGTCCTCAACGAGGAGGGCGAGATCGTCACGAACGCCCACGTCGTCACCGACGCGGCCGAGGCCGGCGGCACCTCCGACCCGATCGAGGAGGCGAGCGAGCTCTACGTCGAGTTCAGCGATCGCAACCAGGTTCCGGCTGAGATCGTCGGCTTCGACGCCAACGCCGACGTCGCCCTGATCAAGGTCGATCCCGAGGGCCTCGACCTGAACCCGGTCGAGCTCGGCGACTCCGACGCGATCGAGGTCGGCCAGCCGGTCGCCGCGATCGGCAGCCCCTTCGGCCAGGAGCAGTCGCTGTCGGTGGGGATCATCTCCGCCACCGACCGCTCGATCGACTCGCTCACCCAGTTCAAGATCGACGGCGCGATCCAGACCGACGCCTCGATCAACCCCGGCAACTCGGGCGGCCCCCTGATCGACGCCGACGGCAAGGTGATCGGCATCGGCCAGCAGATCAACACGACCTCGGGCGGCAACGAGGGCGTCGGCTTCGCCGTGCCGGTCAACCTGGTCAAGCGCTCGATCGACGACCTGCGCGACGACGGCAAGGCCGAGTACGCCTACATCGGCGTCAAGAGCCAGGCGCTCTACCCGCAGCTCGCCGAGAAGCTCGGCATCGACGCGCCGACCGGCTCGCTGATCTCGAAGGTCATCCCCGACGGCCCCGCCGACGAGGCCGGCCTCCAGGGCAGGGAACCGGGCGAGGATTCGGAGATCGAGTTCCAGGGCCGCCCGGTCGTGGTCGGCGGCGACGCGATCACGGCCGTCGACGGCGAGGAGCTGGTGGCCGAGAACGACCTCTCCAGGCTGATCGCCTCTCACAAGCCGGGCGAGGAGGTCACGCTCTCGATCATCCGCGACGGCGAGAGCATGGAGATCGAAGTGACCCTCGGCGCCCGGCCGTCGGCCTGACGCGGGACCCGGCCGTCAGCTGAGCCCACCGGCCGAGCATCCGCTGCGCGAGCTGGTCGCCGACCTCGCGGCGGATCTGCGCGAGGTCGTCCTGCCCGAGCTCGGGCGAGCCGAGGGCCGCGAGCATTCCGGCGACGGAGCCGGCGGCGACGTCACCTTCGCGATCGACGAGCGCGCCGAGGCGCGGATGGAGGAGTTCCTCGCCGAGCGCGCCCCCGACGTCGCCTTCTACTCCGAGGACCGGGGCATGGTCACGCCGGCCGGGGAGCCCCGCTGGGTCCTCGTCGTCGACCCGATCGACGGCACGCGGCCGGCGATGGCCGGCTTCGAGTCCGCCTGCGTCTCCGTCGCGGCGGCGCCGCTGGCCGGCGAGCCGACGATGGCCGACGTCGAGGTCGGCTGCGTCGTCGAGATCAAGTCCGGGGCGACCTTCATGGCGATCAGGGGCGGCGGGGTCGAGCCGGCGCCGCGGCTCTCGGCGCAGCCGCGCATCGACCGCATGCTCTGGACCTACGGCTTCCGCGGGCGGCCGGTGGTGCCGACCGCGATCGTGCTCGAGGAGCTCGTCGACGCGTCCTCGGTCTCCGGCGGGACGTTCGACCTCGGCTCGGCGACCTACGACATGACCCGCCTCGTCACCGGCCAGCTCGACGCCTACGTCGAGCCCGGGCCGCGGATGATCGACGAGGTCGACTGGATGCGGGCGGAGTTCGAGCGGGTCGGCCGCGGGTCGGTCCTCAACAACTCGCCCTACGACCTGGCCGCCGCCGCGCTGATCGTCGAGGAGGCCGGCGGAGTGCTCTCCGATGCCGCCGGCGGGTCGCTCGCGGATCGCCCCCTGCTCGGCTCCGGCCACGAGTTCCAGATGTCCTGCGTCTGCGCGGCCAACCGCGAGCTGCACGGCGCGATCATCGCGGCGCTCGACCGCGGGATCGAGCGGCTCCGCGCCGCCGGTCCCAGGCACGCCTGAGCGTCCCACCCCGCCGATAGCCTGGCGGCGTGCTGCAGGAGGTCAACCTCGGGGCCCGCTCCCTCGCCGACTACACGCACATCGTCGGCCGCCCCCTGGTCGAGGAGATCCGGGCCCTGTCGGAGCCGCTGCAGGGCAAGCGCGTCCTGCACCTGAGCGCCACCGCGTTCGGTGGCGGGGTGAGCGAGATCCTCTACACCCTGGTGCCGCTGATGCGCGACGTCGGCATCGACGCCCACTGGCAGGTGATCCTCGGGCGCGAGGAGTTCTTCAACGTCACCAAGCTGATGCACAACTCGCTCCAGGGCGGTGCCGAGAGCCTCGACGCCGCCCAGCGCGAGACGTACGACCGCTACAACCACCTCAACGCGATGGGCATGGAGGGCGGCTGGGACGTCGTCGTGGTCCACGACCCACAGCCGGCGATGCTGAAGAGCTACGCCCCGGAGAACGCGAAGAAGTGGGTCTGGCGCTGCCACATCGATCTCTCGACGCCCAACCCCGACACGCTCGAGCTGATCCTTCCCCACATCCACGAGTACGACGCGAGCTTCTGGCACGTCGACGACTACGTCCCCGACGGCATGCGCGATGCCCCGAACGTCCGCATCGTCCCGCCCGCCATCGACCCGCTCGCCTCCAAGAACATGGCCCTGTCGCGCGAGGACGCCGCGTTCGTCAGCCGCCAGTTCGGGATCGACCCGGACCGCCCGCTGATGCTGCAGGTGTCGCGCTTCGACCCCTGGAAGGACCCGCGCGGGGTGATCGACGCCTACCGGATCGTCGACGAGAAGATCCCCGAGGTGCAGCTCGCCCTGGTCGGCTCGATGGCCACCGACGACCCCGAGGGCTGGGAGTTCCTGCAGGAGACCGTCGCCTACGCCGACGCGGACCCCGACATCAAGATCCTCAACAACCTCAACAACGTCGGGGCGATCGAGGTCAACGCGTTCCAGTCCCAGGCCGACGTCTGCATCCAGAAGTCGATCCGCGAGGGCTTCGGCCTGACCGTCACCGAGGCGCTCTGGAAGGCGAGGCCGACGATCGGCGGCGATGTCGGCGGGATCCCGCTGCAGATCGTCGACGGCGAGACCGGCTTCCTCGTCGACTCCCCCGAGGGGTGCGCCCAGCGGACGATCGAGTTCCTCGAGGACCCGGATCTGGCTCTGCGCCTGGGCCGAGCGGGCAAGGAGCATGCGCGCGAGCGGTTCCTGACGCCGCGCCTCCTGCGCGACTGGGCGCAGCTCTTCGGGGACCTGCTCGACGACTGACGGCGAGGCCGCGATTCAGGCGCCTGATCCGGCGGGTACTAGATTCACCGCATGGGTGAGTCCGAGCAGCCGCTGATCATCGTCTCCAACCGGGGGCCGGCCCAGTTCGACCTGGGCGAGGACGGGGAGCGCACGGTCAGCCGCGGCGGCGGCGGCCTCGTCACCGCGCTGACCGGCCTGGCGACGCACCGCGACGTGCTCTGGATCGCCTCGGCGATGACCGACGAGGACGCCGTCGTCGCCGAGGAGTCGGACGGCCCGGTCGAGGTGGAGCTCGAGGGCGGCAGCTACGAGATCGACCTCGTCGCCTCCGACCCCGAGGCCTACGACCTCTTCTACAGCACGATCGCCAACCCGCAGCTCTGGTTCATCCAGCACTACCTCTGGGACCTCTCGAACTCCCCCGACATCCGCCGCGAGGAGAAGCACGCCTGGGAGCAGGGCTACAAGGTCGTCAACTCCGACATCGCGGCGGCGGCGATCAAGCGGATCGAGGGCCAGGACGCGCCGCTCGTGATGTTCCACGACTACCACCTCTACACGGCCCCGGCCCTGGTCCGCGAGGCGCGGCCCGACGCCTTCCTCCATCACTTCGTCCACATCCCCTGGCCGCACCCGGACGCGTGGCGGATCCTGCCGCGGGGGTGGCGCGAGGAGATCTTCGAGGGCCTGCTCGCCAACGACATCATCGGCTTCCACACGAGCGCCTACGTCCACAACTTCCTCGACTGCTGCCGTGAGCTGATGGGCTGCGAGGTCGACTACCGGCGCGGCGTGGTGCACAGCGGCGAGCGCGAGATCTGGGTGCGCGCCTACCCGCTGGGGATCGACTCCGAGCGGCTGCGCCGGGTCGCCGCCTCCGACGACGTCGAGGGCTACGAGCAGGAGCTGCTCGCCCGGCGCCGCGAGCACCTGATCATCCGGGTCGACCGCGCCGACCTCTCCAAGAACGTGCTGCGCGGGTTCACGGCCTTCGACCAGTTCCTCACCGACCACCCCGAGTTCCTCGAGACGGTCACCTTCATCGCCCACCTGCAGCCCTCGCGCCAGGACGTCGCCGAGTACCAGGAGTACCTCGAGCGGATCGAGGCCCTGGTCGCCGTCGTCAACCACCGGCACGGGACGACCGACTGGATGCCGATCGACCTGCGGATCTACGAGAACTTCCACGACGCGGTGGCCCGCTACAAGCACTACGACCTGCTCATGGTCAACTCGCTGTTCGACGGGATGAACCTCGTCGCGAAGGAGGCGCCGGCGGTGAACACCCGCGACGGCGTGCTGATGCTCTCCGAGAACACGGGCTCCCACGAGGAGCTCGGCGAGTGCGCCCTCAGCGTCAACCCCTTCGACATCGAGGAGCAGGCGGAGGCGATCCACCAGGCGCTTGACGATGAGCACCGAGGAGCGCCAGCAGCGCGCCGAGGGCCTGCGCAAGATCGTCGACGCGACCGATCCCGGCGACTGGATCGATCAGCAGCTGGCGGACATCGAGGAGAAGCGGGGCTAGGCGCTAGGGGCCGAACTCGGCGATGCCGGGCGGCGGTTCGGGGGCCGGCTCGGGTGCGGGAGCCGGAGCGGGGGCCGGCGTCGGGGCCGGCGCGGGAGTCGGTGAAGGCGGGGGAGGGGGCGTTGGAGCGGGGGTCGGGACCGCAGGGGCAGCAGCCGGTGGTTTCGAGGGTTTCGTCCGGGATCGCGACCGAGCACCGGTCGAAATACCGGACGACTCGTGATCTCGGCGCTCCGGCGGTGACGGTTGCCGCTTCGGGCGAGCTCGCCGGTCCCTCTCGGCTTCACCGACCTCTCCCTCACTGCCCTTCTCGCGCTCGACCCTCTCAGCGTCCCCGGGCGCAGCTGGCACCGCACCGCCCACCTCGGCCGCCGGCAACCCCACCCGCGCGGGCAGCGGTGGGGGCTCCGGGGTGCGCAGCAGGGAGGGGAGCGCGAGCAGCGCCGCGATGGCGGCGAGGGCGGTCGCGGCCGCGCGAGCGGCGAGTGGCCAGCTCACGCTCATGCCCCGCACGCTCCGGTCAAGCCCGGGTGGGAAAGCGGCGCCCCGCTATAGTCCCCCGCCGTTTTGGCCACCCTTCATTACGAACTCATCCTCATGCTCGATCCGCAGGCCGGTGACGAGCAGCGCGACAAGATCGCCGCGGACACCAAGTCCAAGGTCGAGGCGTCCGCGACCGTCGAGCACGAGGCGAACTGGGGCATCCGCAAGATGGCCTACGAGATCGACAATCGGCCCGAGGCCGACTACCGCTTCTACCGCTTCTCGACCGAGGGCTCGGCCCTGCTCGACGATCTCGGCCACACGCTGAAGATCACCGAGGGCGTGCTGCGCTACCGGATCTTCAAGACCGAGGCCGACGCGCCGACCATGACCCCGCCCGACACCGAGCAGATCATGAAGCGCGACGAGGACGATCGGGATCGCGGTCGAGGCCGCGGCGGCGATCGCGGCGGACCCCGCCGTCCCCGCTCGGACGAGCGCAGGCCCGAAGCGGCCCCCGCGCCTGCCGAGGCGGCCCCAGCGCCGACCGAGGCACCTGAGGCACCCGCCGAGGCACCGGAGGCACCCGCCGAGGCGCCGGCCGAGGCACCCGCGCCGGAGCCCGCCGCGGCGTCCGCCGACCCCGAAGCCTGAGCCTCCGCTCCCGCTCTCCCCGGTCCCGCCGGGCCACGTAAACCCCGCTCCTTGCGGCGGATCCCGCGTTCCTTCGCGCCGGGGGCGGAGAGACCGCTTCCGGGGTGCCTACACTCGAAGGCAGACAGCAATCAGAAGGAGCAACGAGCAAGTGGCGAACATCAACCGGGTCATCATCACCGGGAACCTGACCAGGGATCCTGAGCTGCGGGCGCTGCCCAGCGGGACCCCCGTATGCGAGCTCGGAGTCGCGGTCAACCACCGCCGCAAGGATCAGGCTTCGGGCAATTGGATCGAGGAGCCCAACTACTTCAACGTCGTCGTCTTCGGCGCCCAGGGCGAGAACTGCGCGAACTACCTGTTCAAGGGCCGGCCCGTCGCGGTCGACGGCCGCCTGCGCTGGAGCTCGTGGGAGGACAAGAACGGCGGCGGCAAGCGCTCGAAGGTCGAGATCGTCGCCGACACCGTGCAGTTCCTCGGCTCGCGCGACGACGGCGGCAACCAGGGTGGCGGTGGCGGTGGCGGCAACCAGGGTGGCGGCTTCGCGCCGGCGTCCGACGTCCCCGCCGACACCTCCGATTTCGGCGATCCCGCCGGCGTCGGCTCGGGTGGCGGCAGCGACGACGACATCCCGTTCTAGAGGGAGCTGGGCGGCCGGGGCTCCCCGGCCGCCGACCCGGCGTCGGCGGGGCACCGGCGGGGCCGGCCCCTGCGCCGGAGCCGCATGACCCCTATCATTGCCCGCCGCTGATGAACCGCACCATCGATAGCAAGCAGGAGAGCCGCTGATGCCGGCTCCCTCCGCACCCCCGCGCCGCGGTGGCGGCTCGCGCCGCTTCGACAAGAACCGGCCCCGCAAGTACACCCGGATCGCGGTCGAGAACATCGATTACAAGGACCTCGCGCTGATCCGCCGCTTCATCTCCGATCGCGGCAAGATCCGCTCCCGCCGGGTCACCGGCCTTTCGCGTCGTCATCAGCAGCAGCTCGCGCTGGCCGTCAAGCGCGCCCGCGAGGTCGGCCTGCTCCCGTACGTCGGCGAACGCTGACCCGGGGTAAGGGCTGATGGCGCAGGCGATCCTGCTCAAGGAGGTCGAGGGGCTCGGTGCCGCCGGCGAGGCGATCGAGGTCTCACCCGGCTACCTGCGCAACTTCCTCGTCCCGCGCAAGCTCGCGCAGCCGGCCACGAAGGGTGCCCTCGTCGAGGCCGCCCGCCGCCGCGAGGCCGCCGAGAAGGCCGCCGCGACGGCGCTGGAGCGCGCCGGCGAGACCGCCGCGCTGCTCTCGAAGACCGTGCTGACGATCACCCATCGCGCCGGCGAGGACGGCCGCCTCTTCGGCTCCGTCACCTCGAAGGAGATCGCCGACGCGATCCGCGAGGCCCGCGGGATCAAGATCGACCGCAAGCGGGTGCTGCTCGAGGAGGGCATCCGCGAGGTCGGCACCTACATGGTCGACGTCGAGGTGCCCGGCGGCGCCACGGCCTCCAGTCAAAGACCATCGTGGCCGAGCAGCGCTGACCGCGCTCTGACTCGTCCGCCAGCTTCATCTCTCCGCAAAGACCCGCTTCCCGCTTCCCGGCCCGGGCGCCGCTGTGGTTGATTGAACCCCTGCCGCGGGGACGGGGTCCGTCCGGCCGCGGCGGTTCAATCGACGGGAACGCATGTTCGGGAAGAGATCTGGGATCTGATGGAAGCCGCCACCGCAAACGGGAGCCACGAAGCACCGCTTCTGCTGCCTCACAACCTCGAGGCCGAGGAGTCCGTGCTCGGCGCGATGATGGTCTCCGAGGCGGCGATCGACCCGGTGCTGCTCCAGGTCCGGCTCGAGGCTGAGGACTTCTACCGGGGTCGCCACGCGACCGTCTACAAGGCGATCCGCGAGCTCTACGAGCGCTCGGAGCCGATCGACGCGCTGACCGTCTCGGAGCTGCTGACCAGCCAGGGCAAGCTCGAGGAGGTCGGCGGCCGCGAGGGCGTCTCGGCCCTTGCCTCCAGCACTCCCGTTCCGGGCAACGCCGGCCACTACGCCGGCATCGTCAAACAGAACTCCATGCTGCGCCGGCTGCTCGGCGCCGCGCAGAAGATCCAGGTCTCCGTGCAGAGCCGCGAGGGCGAGGCGCACGAGCTCGTCGAGCAGGCGGAGAAGATGCTCTTCAACGTCGCCCGCGAGGACCAGCAGGGGGACTTCAGCTCGATGGCCGAGATCCTCGTCCACGAGACCGAGCGACTCGAGAAGCTGGCGAGCGGCGAGACGCAGATGACCGGCACGCCGTCGGGCTTCCGCAAGCTCGACGACATGACGGGCGGCTTCCAGCCCGGCAACCTGATCGTCCTCGCCGCCCGCCCGGCGATGGGTAAGTCGAGCCTCGTCTGCAACATCGCCGAGAACGTGGCCTGGAAGGCCAAGCTGCCGGTCGCCTTCTTCTCGCTCGAGATGTCGGAGACGGAGCTGGCCCACCGCTTCATCGCCTCCCGCGCCCGGATCTCCTCCGACCGGCTGCGCAAGGGGCAGGTGACGAAGGAGTGGAACAAGGTGCTGCGCGCCTGCAACGAGCTCGCCGAGGCGCCGCTGTGGATCGACGACTCCTCCGACCTCAGCCTCCTCGACCTGCGCGCCAAGTGCCGGCGTCTGCACTCGGCCGAGGGCGGGCTCGGGCTCGTGATCGTCGACTACATCCAGCTGATGCGCGCCGACGATCCGCGCGCCGGGCGCGTCGAGCAGGTCGGCCAGATGAGCCGTGGGCTCAAGATCCTCGCCCGCGAGCTCGAGGTGCCCGTCATCGGCATCTCCCAGCTCTCCCGTGCGCCCGAGCAGCGGCCGGACAAGGTGCCGATCCTCTCCGACCTGCGCGAGTCGGGATCGATCGAGCAGGACGCCGACATCGTCTCCTTCATCTACCGCGACGAGTACTACAACGACGACACCGAGCGCCCCGGCGAGGCCGATCTCGTCATCGCCAAGCACCGCAACGGCCCGATCGGGACCATCCCGCTCGCCTTCCAGGCGCAGTTCCCGCGATTCCTCAACCTCGCCGGCTCCCACGGCGCCGACGACTCCCGCGGGGAGGAGGCCGCGTGAGCGACGCCCCCGGCCGCGGCCCGCTCGGCGGGCTGCGCGCAGCCCTGCCTCCCGCGCCGGCGGATCCGCTCGGCAACCCGATCGGTCGCGACCCACTCGGCGGCGGCCTGCCTCGCGACGGCGCCCTGCGCGAGGGCGGCGAGATCACGGCGCGCGCGACCTGCCCGCTCGGGGTCTGCGACGGATCGGGCTGGATCGTCGGTCCCGAGGAGACCGCGCGCCCCTGCGACTGCCGCAAGCGGCGGATCGAGAAGGCGCGGGTCTCCGGGCTGCGAGGGACGCTGCCGAAGCGCTACATGGGCGTCTCCTTCGACCGCCCGCCGGTCTCCGACATGGCACGCCGTCCCGGCCTCGCGGGCACGGTCGGGGCGATCCGCGAGATCTGCGACGACATCGACGAGCGCCTCGACCGCGGTGACGGCGCCTGGCTCATGGGGGACGTCGGGACGGGCAAGACCTCGCTGGCGATGCTCGTCTCCAAGGCGGCGCTCGAGGCCGGTCACAGCGTCGCGATCTACTCGATGCCGCGCCTGCTGGCGCGGATCCGCCGCACCTACGACGCGGACGTCGGCGAGGACGGCTTCCTCGCGTTCTTCGACCGGCTCACCTCCGTCGATCTCCTCCACATCGACGACCTCGGCGCCGAGAAGCGCACCGACTGGGTGCTCGAGCAGCTCTACGCGATCGTCGACCGCCGCTACGAGGAGCAGCGCTCGATGGTGGTCACCACGAACCTCGACGTCCCGGCGCTCGAGGAGCAGATCGGCGAGCGCACGGTCTCCCGGCTCGTCGAGATCTGCGGCGACCCGCTGCCGCTCTACGGCGACGATCAGCGTTACCGGCTCGAGACGGGTGGCTCGGCGCCCCCGTCAGGGCCCCCTCAACCTTCATAATCACCGCCCTATGCCGGGAATGGTGATCGTCGGCGCCCAGTGGGGCGACGAGGGAAAGGGCAAGGTGACCGATCTGCTCGCTGAGCGGGCGGATCTCGTCGTGCGCTTTCAGGGCGGCAACAACGCCGGCCACACGATCATCCGCGAGGGCGAGGTCTTCAAGCTCCACCTCGTCCCTTCGGGGATCCTGCACCCGGGCACGACCTGCGCGATCGGCAACGGGGTGGTGATCGACCCGGCGATCCTGATCGAGGAGATCGAGGCGCTGAAGCGGCGCGGGATCGCCACGGGCAACCTGAAGATCTCCGCCAACGCCCACCTGATCATGCCCTACCACGTGTTCCTCGACACGGCGGGCGAGGCGAAGCTCGGCAGCCTTTCGATCGGGACGACCCGCCGCGGCATCGGGCCCTGTTACGCGGACAAGTCGGCGCGGCTCGGGATCCGCGTCCAGGACCTGCTCGACGAGAAGATCCTGCGCAAGAAGATCATGGCCGCGATGGAGCCGAAGCGGCAGCTGCTGCGCCCGCACGCGAAGGACCCCGCCCTCGACCTGCACGCGATGACCGACGAGTACGTCACCTACGGCCATCGCCTCGAGCCCCACATCGCCGACACGGCGCACCTCTGCTGGGACGCGCTCGACGCCGGCCGCTCCGTCCTCTTCGAGGGCGCGCAGGGGGCGATGCTCGACCTCGACCACGGCACCTATCCCTTCGTGACCTCCTCGAACCCCGTCGCCGGCGCGGCCTGCGTCGGCGCCGGAGTCGGCCCGCGCGATCTCGACGAGGTGTGGGGTATCACCAAGGCCTACTCGACGCGGGTCGGCTCCGGCCCGTTCCCGACCGAGCTCGAGGACGAGACGGGCGAGCGGCTGCGCGAGCGCGGCGGCGAGGTCGGCACGACGACCGGCCGCCCGCGCCGCTGCGGCTGGCTCGACCTGGTCGCGCTCCGCTACGCGGTCCGGCTCAACGGGATGACCGGCCTTGCGATCACCAAGCTCGATGTCCTCTCCGGGCTCGACACGCTCCGGGTGGCGGTCCGCTACCGGCACCCCGAGGGCGCCCGCTTCGACGAGTTCCCCTACCACCAGTCGGTCCTCCATCACGCCGCGCCGGAGTACGAGGAGCTGCCCGGCTGGGACGAGGACATCACCGGCGTCCGCACCGAGGAGGAGCTGCCACAGGCCGCGCGCGACTACCTCGCCTACATCTCGGACTTCGTCCGGGTGCCGGTCACGCTGGTCGGAGTCGGCCCCGGCCGCGAGCAGGTGATCTGGGCGGGCGGTCGGGAGCCGGCCTCGCTCAGGGCGGCCTAGTGTCGCCTCCGATGCTTCGAAGTCGGCTCAACGGGCATTGATCGATCTGACCAGCGCCACGCCGCCGCAGCCGAAAGGGACCTGAGTGAAGTTCATCTACAAGCCGTTCGCGATCATCATCGGGCTGATCGCCGGGATGATCGGAAAGAAGGTCTTCGAGAAGACCTGGGGCATGTTCGCCGAGGACGACCCGCGGGACCCCGATGACCGTGATGCGGCCTGGAGCGAGGTGCTCATCTCCGCCGCCGTCGGCGGGGCGATCCTCAAGGTCGTCCAGGCGCTGGTCCGTCGTGGCGGCGCCAAGGGCTTCGAGCGCGCCACCGGCAAGTGGCCGGGCGACGACCCCTACAACTGAAGCGGTAGGCCGGAGCTGACGCAGGGATCGGACGCGGCTGCGTCCACCCAATCCAGTTCCCGGATGCAGGGGGCGGGGGACGAGGAGGAGCCCGACAGCCCGACGGACCTCTCGAAGCGGTCGTGGCTGGCGACGCTGAAGCGCGCCTTCAAGGAATTCCGCGACGACAACGCGACCGACTGGGCGGCCTCGCTGACCTACTACGCGGTCCTCTCGATCTTCCCCGGGGTGATCGTGCTCTTCTCGCTGCTCGGCGTGCTCGGGCAGTACCCGGACACGACCGACGCGCTACTCGACATCGTCGGCGACCTCGGCCCCGCCTCGACCGTCGACACGCTGCGCGGCCCGATCGAGGACGTCACCCGCGACTCCGGCAGCGCCGCCGCGCTGCTCGGCTTCGGCACGATCACGGCGATCTGGTCCGCCTCCGGCTACCTCGGCGCCTTCGCCCGCGCCTCCAACGCGATCTACGAGGTCGAGGAGGGCCGGCCGTTCTGGAAGCTGCGCCCGCAGCAGGTGGGCATGACGGTCGTGATGATCCTGCTGCTCGCGGTCCTCGCGATCGGGCTGGTGATCAGCGGGCCGGTGGCCGAGTCGGTCGGCGACGTGATCGGCGTCGGCTAGACCGCGGTGACGGTCTGGGAGATCGCCAAGTGGCCGGTGATGATCCTGCTCGTCGCGTTCATCTGCGCGCTGCTCTTCTACTGGGCGCCGAACGTCGAGCAGCCGCGCTTCCGCTGGATCTCCCCGGGCAGCCTCTTCGCCGTCGTCGTCTGGATCCTCGCCTCGGCGCTGTTCGCCCTCTACGTGGCGAACTTCAGCTCCTACTCCGCCACCTACGGCAGCCTCGGCGGCATCGTCGCCTTCCTGCTCTGGGTCTGGATCTCCAACAACGCCCTCCTGCTGGGCCAGGAGCTCAACGCCGAGCTCGAGCGGCAGCGGGAGATCGAGCTTGGCGTCCCGGGGGCCGAGGAGCAGATCCAACGGCCTTTGCGCGACGATCCCGAGGAATGAAGATCTTCAAGCGCGGCGAAAAGGGCGGGAAGATGGAGGCGACGCGCGTCCTCGTCGCCGGCGTCCACGCGCTCAGCCTGCCGATTCGCTCGACCCTCGAGCTGCGCTACCGCCGAGGTCTGTCGGTCGAGGCGATCGCGGAGGTCGCGCAGTCGGACGTCGCCGAGATCGAGGCGCACATCCGGACGGCGCTGAACGAGCTGGCTGGTCACACCGGCGACAGCGGTCCCTACGCGCTCAAGCTGATCGAGCGCGACCTCGAGGGGCTGCCGCCGGCCGGCTGGTCGGGTCACATCGAGCAGCTCTAGGCCCGCCCGCCCTAGGCTACGTGGCGGTCGGGCGCAGGTCATATACCCTTCCGCGCCGTGTTCGAGAAGGTCCTGATCGCCAACCGCGGGGAGATCGCGGTCCGCGTGATCCGCAGTCTCAAGGAGATGGGGATCGGCGCCATCGCGGTGTACTCCGAGGCCGACCGCGAGGCGCGGCACGTGCGCGAGGCCGACGAGGCCTACCTGCTCGGTCCGGCCGTCCCCGCCGAGAGCTATCTCAACATCGAGAAGATCCTCGAGGTCGCCGCCCAGGCGGGCGCCAACGCGATCCATCCGGGATACGGCTTCCTCGCCGAGAACGCTCCCTTCGCGCGGGCGATCGGCGAGACCGACATCACCTGGATCGGCCCGCCCGCCGAAGCGATCGACGCGATGGGCTCGAAGACCCGGGCGCGGGAGATCATGGAGAAGGCCGGCGTCCCGATCGTCCCCGGCGCGACCGAGCCGTCCAAGGACGTCGAGGCTGCCCGCAAGACGGCCGACGAGATCGGCTACCCGGTCGCGTGCAAGGCGTCGGGCGGCGGCGGCGGCAAGGGCTTCCGCGTCGCGCTGACCGCCGACGAGCTCGAGTCCGCCTTCGAGGGCGCCGCGCGCGAGGGCGAGAAGTTCTTCGGTGACGCGACCGTCTACCTCGAGCGCTACCTCGACGACCCCCGTCACGTCGAGGTCCAGGTCCTCGCCGACTCCCACGGCAACGTGATCCACCTCGGCGAGCGCGACTGCTCGATCCAGCGCCGCCACCAGAAGCTGATCGAGGAGGCTCCGGCCCCGCACGTCGACGAGGAGATGCGCGAGCGGATCGGCAAGATCGCCACGGATGCCGCCGAGGCCGTCGACTACCGCGGCGCCGGCACGATCGAGGGAATGCAGGTCGGCGACGACTACTTCTTCCTCGAGATGAACACGCGCGTCCAGGTCGAGCACTGCGTGACCGAGATGGTCACCGGCATCGACATCGTCCGCGAGCAGGTCCGGATCGCCGCCGGCGAGCCGCTCTCGATCACCCAGGAGGCAGATGGAGATGCGCGGCCACGCCATCGAGTGCCGGATCAACGCCGAGGCCGCGCACAAGAAGTTCGCCCCCGCCCCCGGCAAGGTCGGCAAGTACCTCGAGCCCTCCGGCCCCGGCGTCCGGGTCGACTCCGGCCTCGAGGCCGGCGGCGAGGTGACCCCCCTCTACGACCCGATGGTGGCCAAGCTGATCACCTGGGACGTCGATCGCGAGCACGCCACGAGGCGGATGCTGCGGGCGCTCGGCGAGTACGAGATCGAGGGCCTGACGACGCTGATCCCCTTCCATTCCGCGATCCTCGCCACCGAGCAGTGGGCGAAGGGCGAGACCTGCCGCGACCTGCTCGAGGACCCCGAGTGGATCAAGTCGCTCGCACCCGAGACGGCGCCGGCGCCGGCCGGCGACGACGAGGACGCTCCTGAGCTGACCGAGCGCGAGTACAAGGTCGAGGTCGGCGGGCGGCTCTATCCGGTCAAGGTGATCGGCGAGGCACTCGGCGGTGGGCGGCGGAGGAGCAGCCGCGGCGAACGGCAAGCGGCCGCCGAAGCGCGAGCGCAAGGCCGGCGGCTCGGCCGCCGCCTCCGGCAACGACGTCGTCGCGCCGCTCCAGGGCAGCATCTTCAAGGTCGAGGTCGCCGAGGGCGACGAGGTCGAGGAGGGCACCCTGCTCGTGGTGATCGAGGCCATGAAGATGGAGAACGAGATCACCGCGCACAAGGCCGGCAAGGTCTCCAAGCTCGCGGTCGAGGTCGGAGCCTCGATCAACGCGGGCGACCCGATCGCGACGATCGAGTAGGCGTCCAAGTCCCCGCAGGATGAGGCGCCCGCTGCTGATCCTGCTTCCGCTCGCGGCCCTGGCGGCCGCCCTGTTCGCGATCGCCGGGACGGGGGGCGGCGGCGGGGACGGCCGCGGTGAGGGGCCGCCGCTGGGCGCCGACGTCGCCGAGGCCTCCGGCTTCGAGAAGGCGGTCGTCCGCGGGGAGGCGCAGACGCACGCCGTCCCGCCGGGCAGGGCGACCTCCCGCTACGCGCTGCAGCCCGAGGCGGATCCGCTGCCGGTCGTCGCACGAGTTCCGCGACCCGCCCCGGGCCGGGCTGATGTTCGACGTCGGGACCGGCGAGATCCTCTGGGCGCGCCACCCCGATCGCGAGCTGCCGATCGCGAGCCTCACCAAGATGATGACCGCGCACCTGATCGCCGAGCGGCACGATCCCGACGAGCGCGTGCTGATCTCGAAGAAGGCACCGCGCACCGGCGGCTCGATGGTCGGCCTCCTGCCCGTCGGCGAGAAGGTGCCGCTGGGCACGCTGCTGAAGGGACTGCTGCTGGTCTCGGGCAACGACGCCGCCACGGCTCTCGCCGAGCACGACGCGGGCTCCGTCAAGCGCTTCGTCGCGAGGATGAACGAGGAGGCGGACCGGCTCGGCCTCGACTGCAGCCGCTTCACCAGCCCGCACGGGCTGGAGGACAAGGGCAACCACTCGTGCCCGCGCGACCTCGCGGTCCTCGCCCGCGCCGACCTCGACAATGCGCGGATCGCCGCGATCGCCGCCAGCGACCACGAGAGCGTCCCGTTCCCGATTCCCGGCGGCGCGCTCGAGCTCTACAACAACAACCCGTTCATCCGCGCCGGCGACCCGACGATCACCGGGCTGAAGACCGGCTACACCGATGCGGCCGGCCGCTGCTACGTGACCACGGCGAAGCGCGGCGGCCGCGAGCTCGGGGTGGTCCTGCTCGACTCACCGGATCCCCTGCGGCAGGTTCCCAAGCTGTTCGAGCTGGGAGCGGCGGCGTGAGCCGGCCGGACCCCGCCGAGCTGGACCGCCTGCCGTGGCGCGGGCGCCGGGGCGAGCGCCCGGCCCTGCCGGTGCCTCCGGGTGACATGCCGATGCGGTCCGCCGGCGGATGGCGCAAGCGCTGGCGCTACGTCGGCGGGTTCAGCGACGACTGGATGGTGTGCGCGGCGAGCGTGCAGATCGGCCCGCTCGGGCAGAGCTTCTGGGCGATCCTCGATCGCACGACCGGCGAACTGATCGAGCGGACCCGGATGCGGCTGCCGGTGTCCCGCGGCGAGGTCTGGACGCACTGCCGCGACGAGGGTGAGACCTGGAAGCTCGGCGGGGACGTGAGCGGGATCAGTCACCCGGGTCGAGTCCGAGGACCTCGAGGTGAAGCTCTCGATCGGCGAGGGCACCTGGGCCGAGTGCATCTGCCCGAACGACGAGGGCTCCTACGTCTGGACGCGCAAGCGATCGGCTCCGATCCGCTGCCGGCTGCGGCTCCCGGGCCGCGACCAGATCGACGTCGAGATGCGCGGGATCGAGGACGAGTCCGCGGGCTACCACCGCCGCCACACCGTCTGGTCGTGGTCCGCCGGGATCGGCACCGCGACCGACGGAAGGGCGGTGGCGTGGAACCTCGTCGAGGGGGTCAACGACCCGCCGGAGCGAAGCGAGCGGGCGATCTGGGTCGAGGGCGAGGCGGAACCCCGCGAGCCGGCGCCCGGTCAGCTTCGGCGGCCTCGAGTCGATCGCCTTCGCCGGCGGCGACCGCCTCGAGTTCAAGGCGGAGGCGGAGCGGGCGAAGTCCGAGAACCGGCTCCTCGTCAAGTACGCCTACCGCCAGCCCTTCGGCACCTTCACGGGGTCTCTCGACGGAATCGAGCTGGCCGAGCGGCATCGGCGTGATGGAGCACCAGGACGCCCTGTGGTGACGCAAAAGCGCTCCTAGGGTCCCGCCACGGTGGGGCCCCCTCCCGGCGAGACCGGACGCGAAGCGGAGGATCTCGCCGGAGTTATCTACCGGCCCCAGCGGCTCTCCACCAGTCCCCGCCACGGCGGCTCCTCGCCTGCTCGGAAGATCGGCGTCGTCCCGGCCGAGCAGCGTCTCCAGCGGCACCAGCACCGGGTCCGCCGACTCGAGCAGCGGCGTCCGGCCGAGCTCAGCGATCGCGCCCGGATCGACGCGTCGCACGATCAGCTCCCAGCCGAGCGTCGGTCGGTAGATCCAGTAGTCGATCTCGTCGCCTCGAACCGAGGTGAACGCGGTGGTCCGCCGCCCCGACGTCGTCAGATGCGCCGCGTCGGGCCCCGGGACCGCGCAGCTGACCTGCCGGCAGCGGCGGTAGTCCACGCCGACGACGGGGGTGCCGTCGGCCGCGGCTCTCGTCTCCGGCGCCGGCGCCAGCGCGCGGACCGCGCCCGCCAGCTCACGTCCGTAGGCCTCGGTCAGCGGATCCTGCCAGCACGGATCCGGATAGCGGACGGCGCAGCGCTGCTTCGGGCGATGGCGGAGGCGAGCGATGGTCCCCCGTCGTCGCGCCCCACCGCGAAGAGGGCGACGATGGCGCAGGCCACCAGGGCCAGGAGCAGGACCAGCGCCGCGTGCTCGACGCTTGCGGCGCCACGTTCGCGCTCCCCGGAACCGGTCATCGGGCCGACCGTAGGGCGAGGGGACGCACGGTCCGCCGCCCTGGGATGCCAAGGCCTGCGCCGGAGCGTGCCGGGTCAGAGACCGTTGCTGAGCAGGCCCACGACGAGCGTCGACCGCGACCCAGAGGATCGCCAGCGTCGCGCCGGCGACCCAGAACGCCGTCCATGCCCGCCAGAACCACGGGACGCGACCGGGCGCCTCGTCCCCGGCCCGCTCCTCCGTGAGTGAGGCGGCGGGCTCGGGCGCTCCGCGGCGGAGGCGCAGCGCGTAGACGACGGCGGAGATCAGGAAGAGCCCGCCGCTGATCAGGAGCCAGCGGCCGAGGTAGGGGTCGAGGCTCTGACCCGTGGTCGCGGCGTAGTCCTCGGGCGCGATCCGGAAGATCAGCGGGAAGTAGACGAGCAGCAGCAGGAGCGAGAGTCCGGCCGGCACGCGCACGTGGTTGAGGGCGAGGACCATCGGCGGCCCGTGATCCGATCACGCGATCGGCGGCGCCGTGGGAGATCCGCACGAGCAGGCTGTAGAGCGGCAGGGCGACGAGGTCGTGCAGCAGCGCGGCCGCGACCAGCCAGAGCAGGATCCGGCCCGGGCTCGGCAGCTCGGTGATCCGCAGGAGCCCGTAGCCCGAGAGCAGCAGGCTCGCGGCGACCGCGAGCAGGTGCAGGGGCTGAGCGCCGTACTCGTAGCGGAAGCGGTCGCGTCCCATGCTCAGGCGGCCTCGAACGTCATCCGCTTGACCCACTTCGTGTTGTGCACGCCGGGCAGCGCCGGCACGATCACGCGCGCCGGGAAGCCGTGGTCGAGGGACAGCTCGGCGCCGTTGACCGACAGGGCGAGGAGCGACCGCTCGTCGGCGATCTGGTTGGCCGCGAGGGTCGCCTGGCTGAAGGCGCCGCCCTCCTGCAGGGACTCGACGAGCACGTTCGCGCCGGCGGGCGCGCCGGCCAGCGCCGCGAGGTCGGCGAGCCGCACCCCGCTCCAGTCCTGCCACGTCGTCCAGCCCTCGACGCAGGCGATCGGCAGCCGCTCCTCCCGCTGCTCCATCGCCAGCAGGTCGTCGCGGCTCAGGCTGATCTCCTCCGAGCCACCGCGCAGCTCGAGCCGCCAGCCGGCCCCGGTCTGCGCCGGGTCGATGCCCGCCAGGCTCGCCGTCTTGTTCACCTGGAAGTCGTTCGGCCCATCCGGGCCGCCGGTCTGGCCGCGCGGGGAGAGCAGGGCGATCTCGCGGATCCCCGACAGCAGGTTGGCGCCGCTCGTCATCACGACGAGGCCGAGCGAGCCGAGCCCCACCGCGCCCAGCAGCCCGCGTCGCGAGATCGTCGGGGCCGCGGGGGCGGGGGAGGCGAGCGTGTCGTCGGGGTCGGCCCGCCGCATCCGCTCGATCCCCTCGCCGAGCGGCCGGAAGGCGCCCTCGCGAGCGAACGTCTTGGCCACGAGCGGGAGCTTGAGCACGAGGTGCAGGGCGAGCGCGCCGACGAAGACGAGCGCCGAGTAGTAGTGGGCGGAGAGGAACGGGAAGCCGAACGGCAGCCAGTACTGGACGTTGATCACGCCGGTCACGAAGAGGAACAGCGACGAGCCGACGAGCAGCAGCAGGCTGACCCGCTCGAGCAGATGGGCGATCGAGCGGGCGGGCGGGCGCTCGAAGAGCCGCGGGATGACCGACCAGAGCTTCGCCAGCAGGATCGGGATCGCGCCGAACCCCGCGATCAGGTGAAGCGACTGGGTCAGCGAGTAGAGCCAGGCCGGGCTCGTCGGCCAGTCGAAGAAGTAGAGGTCGGTCTCGAACCCGCCGGTCAGGTCGTTCGCGCCGAGGCCGGGGTTGTAGGCGGCGTGGGAGAGGAAGCCCGTCAGCGCGCCGATCACGAGCAGCGGGAGCATCGCCGAGCCGAGGAACGCCGTCAGCCAGCGCCCGCGCAGGGGACTGCGCCAGAACTCGCGCCGGAACGGCCCGACGTCGGGTGGCGGCGGCAGCGGGGGCCGGCGCGCGTCGTCGGATTCCTCGACGAGGCGTCCGGCGTCCTCGAGGCGGCTCATCGTGCGGACCCGGGGGGATTGAGGATCTGCACGTCCCCATCCTCGCGCCCGACGACGACGACCGCGCCGGTCCGCTCGTCGACGCCGACGCTGTTGGGCTGGCGCACCGTGGGGAAGCTGCCGACGAGCTTCGGCGCCAGGTCCGTGATCTCGAGCTCGTGCAGCCGGTTGTCGGCGGTGGTCGTGACCCAGATCCGCCCGTGCCGCTCGTCGATGGCGATCCCGTAGGGGCTGCCGGGCAGGTTGGTCCGGTCGAGCAGCTCCGGCTCCGGCCGGGTCCCGTAGACGAGCAGCGCGTCGCCGCCGGTGTCGACGACGTAGAAGCGGCCGTCCGCGCCGGCGACGACGTGGCTGGGACCCGCGCCGGCGGGGAGCTCGGCCACCGTCTCGAGCGATCGGGTGTCGATGAAGGAGATCACGCGAGCGGCGACGGCGACGACCCCGACCAGATCGCCGGAGGCGGCCACGCCGCCGGGTTGCTCGGGCGTCGGCAGCACGGCCTCGACGGAGCCGCCGGAGATCACGCTGACCGTGTCGCCGCCCTCGTCGGCGACGAAGACGCGGCCGTCGGCGACCTCGGCGGCGTCATGGGGGAAGTCACCGACGCGGACGCTGCTGCTCGTCCGCCCGCTCGGCAGCTCGATGCGCTGCACGAGGTCGCGGTACTCGATCGGCGCGAGCACCGGCCCGCCCGGGCCGGCGAGCGAGAGGTGCCGCGCCGGATCAGGCGTCGGGACGCGCTCGAGGACGCGCCCGCTCTTCACGTCGAGCAGCTCGATCCGTGCGGGGTCGCGGAAGGAGATCGCGGCGATGCCGGTCTGCGCGTCGACCGCGATGCCCTCGGACTCGGACCCGACCCTGTCGACCCGCCCAGCGGGCTCGGCGGTCAGCGCCGGTGAGGCGGCGGGCTCGGCCGGCGGGGGGTTCCCCTCGTCGGATCCGCACCCCGCGATCACCAGGCTGAGGACCGCCGGAGCGGCGAGGCGCCTCATGCGGGCGGCGCCGTCCGCCGCGCGCGCTCGACCTCGCCAAGCGCCTCCGCCATCCGCGTCCAGGGGGCGATCGCGGCGATCGCGCGAGCGTCGTCGAGGTCGTCGACGTCGCGGAGCTGCTCGAGCTCCGTCCAGCGCAGGCCCATCGAGCGCAGGCGCTCGCGCTGGACCTCGCCGGTCGACTCCTCGCTCATCGGCACGTCGGCGAAGACCCCCGGGTCGCTGCGGCGCAGGCCGATGGCCCAGTAGCCGCCGTCGGAGGCGGGCCCGAGGACCGCGTCGGTGTCCTCCGCGCAGAGAGCTTCGATCGCCGCGCCCAGCAGCCCGGCGTTCACCTGGGGCGTGTCCATGCCGATCAGCAGTGCCGGGGCCGCCCCCGAATCCTCGAAGGCGCCGGCGAGCCGGTCGCCGAGGTCGCCCTCGCGCTGCGGCACGATCTCGAAGCCGGCGTCGGGCAGCCAGTCGCCGGTGCTGCCGTCGAGGGCGAGGATCCGGCGCGCGGCGGGGGTCTCGGCGACCGCCCAGAGGGTGTCGGCCAGCGAGGCGCGCGCGACGGCGGCCGCTCCGGCCTCGCCGAGGTCGGGAATCAGCCGGGTCTTCGCCCGGCCGGCGAGCGGCTCCTTCGCGATCACGATGAGAGATACGCATGCGGGGTCGATCCGGCTCACCGCATGGCCCTCGACATGTCGCGGATCGTGCGTGCGGTCCCGCGGAGGGTTCCCGTCACCTTCGATCGGCCGCCTTGGCGAGCCCGGTAGGAGACCGGCACCTCGTCGATCCGCCAGCCGGCGTCGGCGGCCCGGAGGACCATCTCCAGGGGCCAGCCGAAGCGGCGGTCGCGAAGGCCCAGCGCCAGCAGATCCTCGCGGCGCGCGGCGCGCATCGGCCCGATGTCGGTGAGTCGCCCGGCGCGGCGCCTGATCATCAGGCTCAGCGCCCGGTTGGCGAGGCGGGCGTGCAGGGGCCAGGCGCCGCGCTCGGCCACCCGCGTGCCCAGCATCAGGTCGCACGCGCCGCTTGCGACCGGGTCGCTGACCCGGGGCAGCTCGGCGGGGTCGAGGGAGCCGTCGCAGTCCATGAAGCAGACCACCGGCGCCTCGGCCGCGCTCAGGCCGGCGAAGCAGGCGGCGCCGAACCCCGGCACCGGCTCGGAGACGACGAACGCGCCGAGCTCCCGCGCGATCTCCCCCGAGCCGTCGGTCGAGCCGTTGTCGACCACGATGGGCCGGAACCCCGGGGGGAAGGCGGCGAGGACGATCGGGATGGCGGTCGCCTCGTCGAGCACGGGGAGGACGACGTCGACTTCGGGCGGCTCGGGCAAATCGCGACGAACCCTACGGCCGCGCGGCGCCGCCCTCCTATGCTGGCCGCGTGCAGCCGGCCGCCGGAGCCACGCGCCGATCCCGGCGGCAGCCCGTCGGGACCGGCACCGCCGCCGTCCTCGCGGCGCTCGCCCTCGCGACGATCGCGGCCGGGCTGATCATCGAGTCCGGGTCCGGGACCCTCGGCGCCCCGCTGGCTCCGTTCTTCGCCCACCTCGACGCGCACGTCGACCCAGCGGCCCTGATCGCGCTGCCCGTCCTCGCGGCCTGCTTCGCGGCGGCCCTTCCGTTCCTGCGCGGCGCCGGCAGCCCGGCCGGGTTCCTGCTCGGGGCGCTGGCGATCGGCCTCCTGGCACGGCTCGCTCTCGCCGCGGCGCGGGATGGCACCGAGGGCTGGTACTCGGTCTTCGGCGCCGATCCCGAGGCGGCCAACGAGTACCTGCCGGCGTTGCCGTCGCTGGACTCGCTCGGCCTCGGCGCCTTCCTCGACCTGTTCGCGGAGATCTCCCGGACGCTGCCGATCCATCCCTCCGCCCATCCGCCCGGGACCCTCGTCCTCTTCGACGCGCTCGGGATCTCCGACGCGAGGGGGTCCGCGGCCCTCGTGATCGGCATCGGGGCGCTCGTCGTGCCGCTGACGTACGTGCTGGGTCGCCGCATCGGCCTCGACGAGACCCGCAGCCGTGCCGCCGCCCTCCTTGTCGCGTTCTCGCCCGGGGCGATGCTCTACGGGGTCGTCTCGACCGACGCGATGTACGCCACGCTCGCCACCGCAGCGGCCTGCCTGCTGCTCTCCTCCGGCCTGATCGGCCGCGCGCTCGGAGCGCTGGCGCTTGCGGTCGCGTCCTTCTTCTCCTGGGCGCTGCTTGCGGCCGGCGCGTTCTCGGCGCTGGTGGTCTGGCGCCGCGACGGCCTTCGCGCCGGGGTTGCCGTCGGGCTCGTCGCGGCCGCCGGGGTCGGAGGCTTCTACCTCGTCCTCCACGCTCTCACGGGATTCGACCCGATCGGCGCGGTGCGGGCGGCCGGCGAGGCCTACGATCTCGGCATCTCGAACGCGCGGCCCTATTCGTTCTGGCTCGTCGGCTCCGCGGTCGCGTTCGCCGCGAGCGCCGGCGTGCCGACCGCCTGGTACGCGGCGCGAGCGCTCGGTGCGCGGGAGGCGGCCGCCCTCGCGCTCGCCGCGGTGATCCTCGTCTCCGTCGTGATCGGCGTGACGAAGGCCGAGACCGAGCGGATCTGGCTGTTCATGGTCCCGCTCGCCGCGGTTGCCGCCGCGAGCATCGTCCCGGCACGGCGGATGCCGGCGGTCCTCGGTCTGCTGCTCGCCCAGGCGGTCGCGGCGAGCCTGCTCCTCGAGACGATCTGGTGAGCCGCGCCCTGGTCACCGGGGGCGCCGGGTTCATCGGCTCCCACCTGGTCGACGCGCTGCTCGCTCGCGGTGAGGAGGTCCGGATCCTCGACAACCTCGACCCGCTCGCTCACCCCACGGGGAAGCCTCCGGCTCACCTCGACCCGGCCGCCGAACTGGTGGTCGGCGACCTGCGCAGCGCCGATGACGTGCGCGCCGCGCTCGAGGGCGTGGACCGCATCTACCACCTCGGCGGGATCGTCGGCAACGGGGAGTCGATGGTCAACGTGCGCAAGGCGATCGACTCCAACGCCGGCGGCACCGCGACCCTGCTCGAGGAGGTGATCGCCCGCCGCGATCAGGTCCGCCGGGTGGTCGTCGCCTCCTCGATGGTGGTCTACGGGGAGGGGTCCTACCGCTGCGAGGAGCACGGCGTGGTCTCACCCGGCGTGCGTCCGATCGCCCAGCTGCGCGAGCGGTCCTGGGAGCCCCTCTGCCCCCGAGTGCGATCGTGAGCTGGAGCCGGTTCCCGTCACCGAGGATCGCCCCCTGCGCCCGGTGAGCGTCTACGGGATCAGCAAGCGGGACACGGAGGAGCTCGCGCTCGTCCTCGGCGAGGCGTACGGCTTCGAGGCGGTCGCGCTGCGCTACCTCAACGTCTACGGGCCGCGCCAGGCGCTCGGCAACCCCTACACGGGCGTCGCCGCGATCTTCTCCGCCCGGCTGCTCGGCGGCCGCGCCCCGCGCGTCTTCGAGGACGGGAAGCAGATCCGCGACCTCGTGCACGTCTCCGACATCGTCGCCGCCACGATCGCCGCGATGGACGCGCCGCGCGCTCCCGGCC
Organism: uncultured Solirubrobacterales bacterium; assembly: GCA_963839535.1. GTDB lineage: Bacteria > Actinomycetota > Thermoleophilia > Solirubrobacterales > 70-9 > RHKX01. The sequence continues at coordinate 171,338 of CAWIVF010000008.1, read as the reverse complement.
ATGCCCTCAACGTCTGCACCGGCCGCCGCATCCGGATCGGCGAGCTCGCCGGGAAGCTCAGCGACCTGCTCGCGCCCGACCTGCGCCCCGAGATCACCGGCGAGTACCGCGCCGGCGACATCCGCCACTGCTTCGCCGACCCCGAGCTCGCCTGGCAGCTGCTCGGCTTCCGGGCGTCGATGCGGATCGAGGACGGCCTCCCCGAGCTGGTCGAGTGGGTCGCCCGCCAGTCGGGCGTGACCGAGCGCGGCGACGAGGCGCTGGAGAGTCTGCGCCGAGCGGGGTTGGTCGGCTAGGTCGGACCCTCACGGTGGCTAGATAACTCCGGCCAGATGCTCCGCTTCGCGTCCGCTCTGGCCGGGAGGTGGGCCACCGGGACGGGAAGTCCTCCCGTCTGGAGCTAGTCCTAGCTCAGGCCCTGGCGGGCCTCGGAGACGAGCGTGACCGCCTCCGGGAAGATCAGCCTGATCGCGTCGCGGACCTGGGTGGCCTGCTGATCGGAGGAGCCCTCGAGCTCGATCTGGCCGATTGCGGCGACGGTCATCGTCACCGCGAGCTGGATCGCGTTGTCGGCCCAGGCGACCTTCTGCGCGCCCTGCATCGAGTCCGCCAGCTCGCCCAGCCGGGCCTGGAGCTCGTCGGGGTCGCCGAACATGCCGAAACCGCCTTCCATGGGAGGAAGGTTAGCCCCTGCGAACTGCCGTCGCCACGATCACGCCACCCCGCCCGAGCAGCGCGGCGATGCCCTCGAGCGGCCAGCCCAGGATCGCCGCCGGGACCGCGACCAGGACGCTGACGACCCGGTCGAGCCGATACGCCCAGCGCTCGCGCGACGTGGTCCTGGGGATCAGGCCGGCGCGGGCGTTGCGGAGGAAGTTGTCCCGCAGGGTGAAGGCGTTGACCATCGTCTGCCACATCAGGCTCCGGCCCTCGCGGGTGTAGGGAGTGCCGACCTCGGCGAGGTCGTAGCCGCGGGCGGCAAGCAGGCGGCGCAGCGAGTCGGGGGTGGGGTGCAGGCGCCGGCGCGACGGCTCGAGCCCCGCCCACTGCGCGCCGCCGAGGCTCGCCTGGACGCTGCGGCGGTTGGGCACCGACAGCCCGAGCTCGCCGCCGTCGAGCCGCTCGAGCATCGGCGCCAGCTCCAGGTCGGCGTCGGGCGGCTCGGGCGCGCGGGTCACGACGAGGCCGCAGACCTCGCAGCGGTCGAGCACGATCATCTGCGACCGGTCGATCGGGTCGTGCGCGGCGACCCAGCCGAAGAGCCTCGCCTCGCAGGCCGGGCAGGGGTAGGTGGCCTCCTCTTCCTCCTTCGCCGCCGCCATCAGCGCCCCGGCTCCCCGACCTCATACGAGAGCCCGAACGGCTCGAGCGCCTCGAGGAACTCCCTCGGCGCGAAGGCCTGGGCCGGCGCGAGCGCTCCCCGCGGCGCGTAGTCCGCGGCGGCCATCCGGATCGCGCCGTGGGCGAGCATCACCGCGGTGGTCCCGTAGACGTCGCTGCCGCGGACGACGCCGCGCCGCAGGCGTCGATCCCGAGCGGGCCTCGCAGACGATCGTGAAGCGCACGGCCCGGCGGTCGTCCTCCTCCGGCCCCTCCGGCAGGCGCGCGACGAGCTTGCCGAGCGCGCCGCGCAGGCGCGTCTCCATCGCCCGCCCGCCGGCGTTGAGCAGTCCGGCCGAGAGCCCCTCCACGGGCGCCGGAAGGGGAAGCAGCGAGCGCAGGTCGATGACCGTGCGAAGCGTGCGGACGTCGACGTGACGGGGGACGGTGATCTGCTCGCCCGACATGTAGCGCCCGACCCGCCGGGAGCCGATCGGGGAGGGGAACTCGAAGCGGCCGCGGCCGACGCTGCGGCCCGCGGGGACGAGGGCGCCGTCGCGCAGCTCGACGTCCCCGCCGCGCATCATCTCGAGGGCCGAGAGCGTGGTGCCCCGGGTCGGGGTGAAGCCCCGCAGGGTGTAGGCGAGCGTCATCTCCTCGAGCGGTCCGAGGCCCTCGGCGACGAGCGCGGCGAGCATGTCCCCGGGCGCGTAGTCGAAGCCCATTCCACTGACGAGTGCGGAGCCGCTCGCGGCTGCGACGTCTCCCCAGCGCTCGAACGACTCGCGGATGAACGGCTGCTCGCCGGTGGTGTCGAGGTAGCGCCCGCCGCCGCGGGCGGCCGCCTCGATCAGCGGCCCGCCGTGCAGGGTGAACGGGCCCGCGCAGCCGATCACGACCGCGGCCCGGTCGACCAGCTCGCGCAGGCCGGCCTCGTCGTCGAGCCCGACCGCGGCCACCTCCGCCGTGCCGTCGAGCGTTTCGGCCACCGCCTCCAGCTTGCGCTCGGTCCCGCCCGGCCAGGATCACGGAGGCGCCCCGCTCCGCCAGCTCCGCGCAGATCAGCTTGCCGGTGAAGCCGCTTGCGCCATAGACGGCGATCGGGCCGCTCTGGGCTGTGTCGGGACCGCCGGCGGGCACGCGGGCAATGCTAATGAGCGGTCAGCGCCCGCCTCGATTACCGTTGGCGGCGATGTCGAACCTGACTCCGACCCAGACCGCGAGACGCGATCGCGTCGAGGGCCTGATCGCCCTGGCGGCGCCCTTCCTCGATGTCGTGCTCGGGGTCGGGGAGCGGATCAGCCGGATCGCTGAGCCGACCGACCACGAGTACTACCCGATCCGTCCCGGCGGACGGGTGGCATTGCCGGGTGAGCCGGGCTACGACGCCGACGCCGATCTCGGCGCCCCGGCGCCGGTTCCGCCTCAGGCCGAGTAGGTCTTCCGCCGGAAGACGTCGTCGACGAGCGAGGCGACGCGGTCGAGGAAGAGGATCCCGTCGAGGTGGTCGATCTCGTGCTGGAGGCAGCGCGCCTCGAAGCCGCTCGACTCGACCCTCCCTCCGGCGTGCTCGACCACGATCCTGGTCGCGCGGCGGACGTTCGCCGTCATGTCGGGGATCGACAGGCAGCCTTCGCGGCCGATCTCGGCGCCGTCCGCCTCGACGATCCGCGGGTTGGCGAGCAGCAGCTCGCCGTTGTGGTCTCCGGCCTTCTTGTGCTCGCTCACGTCGACCGCGATCACGCGCACCAGCTCGCCGAGCTGGGGCGCCGCGAGCCCGACGCAGTGGCCGAGCTCGGGCCATCGTGTCGAGCAGGTCGGCTCCGACCCGCTCGACCTCCGCGGGCTGCGCCGGCGCGGCGACCTGCTTGAGGCGCGGATCGGGATAGAGCAGGACGTCGCGAGCGGCCATGGCGGGCGGCGCCCGGCGCTCAGAGGGCCTCGGAGTCGAGCGGCCGCAGCTCCACCTCGACGCCCGCGCCCGCCGCGACCTCGCCGAGCGCGCCGGCGCAGCTCGTCGCCGTCGGTCCCGCCGAGGTCCACCTCGAGCAACATGACGTAGATCGGCGCCTCGGGAGCGCCCCCGACGCGCGTCTGCAGGTCGGTGATGTTGACCCCGGAGGAGGCGAGCTCGGCGCTGATCGCATGGACGATCCCGGGGTGGTCCGATCCGTAGACGGTGATCACGTGGTCGGGCGCCCGGCCGGCGTCGGCGGGGTGGACCTCGCTGACCGTCAGCGCCTCGAGCCCGAGGTCCGAGCGGGCTCCGGCGAGCGCCGCCTCGACCGCCTCGCGGTCGCATCCCTCCGGCGCCGAGACGATCAGCATCACCGCGAAGTGGCCGCCGAGGATCGCCATGCGCGAGTCCTCGACGTTCGCGTCGATGCCCAGCAGGGCGGCGGCGATCGCGGCGACGATCCCTGGGCGGTCGCGGCCGATGCTGCTCACTGCGAACTGACTCACCCGCATAAGATACGCGCGCCATGTGGGGCGGTAGCCCGGCGTGGCCCTCCTCCATGGCCGACCAAGCAGCAGAGACACTCGAGTTCGAGCGCAGCCGCGGGAAGCTGGCCTTCGGCGCCGCGCTCGCCGGATTCGTCCTCTTCTTCGTCGGCCAGGTGCTGCAGACGGCGGGCACCGGCGAGGTCGACGGCGACGCCGAGCGCCTGGTCGATCGCGCGGACAAGTTCGGTCAGCTGCTCGCCGGCGCCATCGTGATGCTGGTCGCCTTCGTCCTGGCCAGCCTCGCCCTGAGCTTCCTCTACCGCGCCGCGCTGCGCCGCAGCGACTCGATGCGGCCGACCTTCGCGCCGATGATCCCCCTCGGGGCGATCCTGATCGGCATCTCGGGCATCATGCTCGTCTTCGCTCTCGACGGCATCGCCGACGACTTCCTGGCGGGAACCCCGACCAGCGGCGATGGGGCCGAGGACCGCGCCGAGGACCTGATCGGCGACTCGGGCCTCTACGAGGCCGCGAGCTTCATCGGCATCGCCGGGCTCTTCGCGCTTGCGGTGGGCGCCTTCTACACGGCGCTCCACGCGATGCGCGTCGGTCTCATGACGCGCTTCATGGGCACCCTCGGCATGGCGCTGAGCGTGATCCTCCTGATCAGCCCCATCGGGATGATCGTCGTCCTGCTCTGGACCGTGATCGCCACCCTGATCGCGGTCGGCCGCTGGCCCGGGCAACGCCCGCCGGCCTGGGAGGCCGGGGTCGCGGTCCCGTGGCCGACGCCGGGCGAGCAGGCGACTCCCCTGCCCGATTCCGAGGAGGAGGTGGCCAGCCCCGAGGACTTCGAGGGCTCCGCCACCGAGGTCTCGGAGCGGCCGGGGCGGCGCGACAACAAGCGGAAGCGGAAGCGCAAGCAGCGGTAGGGCGCCCGCGGCGGCCGCGGTTGTCGTCGTAGCCCGACGGGCGCGCAGGGGCGGGGGCACCGCCTCCGCGCCGGGCCCGACCATCCGCAGCTCTCGAGGAGTTGGCGAGCCCGCCGCTGAGTGTCGGCGGCGCCCCCACCCCTGCACGCCCTCCGCGGCCGTGGGCCGGGCTGGCGTGGGGAGGGGAGGGCGGGGTGGTAATCATTCGTTTACCATCGGTAATCGCTCGTTATGACGACCGCCTCACCTCAGCCAACTCGCGAACGGATCCTCGACCAGGCGTTGCGGCTATTCGCCGCGCAGGGCTACGAGGCGACATCGATCGGGGAGATTGAGACGGCAGCCGGGCTGGCGCCGCGCTCGGGGGGCCTGTACAAGCACTTTCCCTCCAAGCGGGCGTTGATCGACGCGGCGCTGGCCGAGCGGTTCGGAAAGGTCGACTCGATCGGCGAGCAGGTAGAGCTGATGCCCCTCGGCGACCTGCGCGCGGAGGTGACGATGCTCGCCCACCTCGCCCTCGATGAGCTCGAGGGCGAGCGGGAGCTCTGCCGGCTCGTGATGAAGGAGGGGGACCGGTTTCCGGAGCTCGCCGATGCCTTCTACGCGGGAATCGTCGAGCGCGGCCACCGGATCGCTGCGGGCTGGCTCGCCAGCCGCGCCGAGGCCCTGGACTGCGACGTCTCTGACGTCGAGGCCACCGCCGGCGTGATGACCGCGGCTCTCGTCGGCTACGTGCTCGAGGGGACGATCTTCGGAGAGCGAAGCAGCCGGATCCGGCGCGATCGCCTGATCGCGGCGTGGATCGAGCTCGTCATGAGCCGACTGGAATCCGACCGGGAGGAGTGACCCGATGACCGACCCGTCGCGCCTGCTCGGGCCGCCCAACTACGTCGTCCGGGCGGTGCTGGGAGTGCTTGGGGCGGTGCAGTTGACCGACGGCCTCTACGCGCTGTTCGCGCCGCGGTCCTTCTACGACGACTTCCCGCTCGGCCGCGGCTGGGTTGCGGCCCTGCCCGAATACAGCGAGCACCTGGTCCGCGACGTCGGCTCGCTCTTCCTCGCCACCGCTGTGATCTCTGATCGCCGCCGCCGTGTGGCTCGACCGCCGCCTCGTCATCGCCGCGCTGCTCTCGTACCTGACGTTCGCGGTGCCCCACTTCGTCTACCACGCGTTCAACCTCGAGCCCTACGACACCGGCGACGCGATCGCCAACGCGGTCGGCCTCGGACTCACGGTCCTCGCCCCGATCGTCCTGTTGATCGCGATGCACGGCCCCGCGGTCCGCTCGGCGCAGGCGCCGGCATCCGGCGCCAATGGCCGGGTGCCAGGGGTCCCGGATTCGACCCGCAGCCCGCTCGCCCGCATCGCATTTCGCAGCTCGCGCAAACGCGCCGGACCTGCGGCGCCGCGCCTAGAGCAGGCTCGCGACGAGCGCCACGAGGACGACCAGGACCGTCGTCCAGGTGATCGCCTCGGCGGTCGTGGGGAGGTCGAGCCCGTAGGCGTGGGCGACGATCATCGAGTTGAGCCCGCAGGGCATCGCCGCCATCAGCAGGTACGTGCTCGGCAGGTCGATCAGCGGCCACGCGAGCAGCAGCAACAGCCCGGGAACGAGGATCAGCTTCGTCCCGATGACGCCGAGGGTGGCGCGCGTGATCGGCGGCGGCAGCCGGACCACGCCCTCGTCGGCCTCCTGGGCGAGCGCGGCGCCGACGGCGAAGAACCCGACCGGGAGGATCGCGACGACGACGACGCGCGAGATGTCGACGAGCACGTCCGGCGCCAGCGAGTCCGGCGCGAGCAGCGCTGCGACCGCCGCGTAGAGCGGCAGGTTGCGCGCGAAGAACGCGCCGGTGCGCTCGCGTCTGCCGCTGCCGGCGGTGGTGCCGAACGCCGCGCCGACGGCGAACGCGCCGATCAGCAGCGCCGGGGCGCCGACTCCGACGTCGTAGGCGACGGCCTCGCCGACCTTGTCGCTGCCGAGCAGCGTCGCCGCCATCGGATAGCCGAGGTAGGCGGTGTTGGCGACGAGGGTGCAGGACATCATCGCCCCGGTCTGGGGCCGTGGCAGCCTCAGCAGCCGCGAGCCGATCGCCCAGGCGGCAGCCGCGGCGAGGGCGGTGGCGACGAGCCCGAGGACAATGCCGCCGACGAGGTCGGTGTCGAAGTCGACCCGGGCGAGGTTGAAGAACGTGACCGGCGGCAGGACGAAGTAGAGGACGAGCAGCATCGAGCGCCGCGACGCCGCTCCGGCCCGCTCGGGCCAGCGGCGCTCGGCGCCGATGCCGGCGGCGGTCGAGATGGCTATCGCGGCGATGATCAGGAGCATCGGGACGGTGAGTCTCTGCTATCGCTCCATCCGATGACGCCGCGGGTGCGCAACCGGGAGGCCCTCGGCTCACACGGGCTGACCGAGCTGCGCCGCCTGGCCCTCGACATCGTGGACGCCGGCCTCGCCGCGTGCGACCCGGGACTCGCTGTGGAACGGCTCGTCGCGCTCGAGGGGGACGAGCTCGTCGTCGGCGATACCCGCCACCGCCTCCACCCCGACGGCCGGGTCGTGGTCCTGGGCTCGGGGAAGGCGAGCCTGGCGATCGCCGGTGCGCTCGAGCGCATCCTCGGCGACCGGCTCGCGGGCGGAGTCGTCGTCGTCCGCGATCGCGACGAGGGAATGCCGACCGGGACGGTCGAGGTCCTCGAGGCCGCCCACCCGCTCCCCGACGAGCGCAGCGCAGCGGCGGCCCGGCGCCTGCTCGCGGAGGCCGAGGCCCTCGGGGAGCGCGACCTCGCGCTCGCCTGCTTCACCGGCGGCAGCTCGGCGCTGACCAGCCTGCCGCCGCCCACGGTCCCCCTCGCGGACAAGCGCGAGCTCCATCGGCTCCTGCTCTCGGCGGGCCTCTCGATCTTCGAGGTGAACACGGTGCGCAAGCACGTCTCGGAGTTCAAGGGAGGCAGGTTCGCCGCCGCCGTCGCCCCGGCCCGCCTGATCAACCTGACCGTCTCCGACGTCGCCGGGGACCGGCTCGACACCCTCACCGATCCGAGCGTCCACAACCCCTCGGGCGTGGCCGACGCAATCGAGGTCCTCAGCCGCCACGGCCTCTGGGACGAGGTCCCCGCCTCGGTCCGGGCTCACCTCACGGAGGACCCGCCCGAGCTCCCGGACCTGACCGGCGCCGGGATCCACACGACCCTGCTGGTCAGCGGCGCGGCCGTCTGCGAGGCGATGGCCACGGCGGCGCGCGAGCGCGGGGCGAACCCGGTCGTCGTCTCGAACAGCCTCGAGGGGGAGGCGGCCGAGCTCGGCGCCGGTCTCGCCGGCGTCGCCGCCGAGAGCGCCGAGCGGGGCCGGCCCCATCCCGCCGGGACGGTCCTGCTCGGCTGCGGCGGCGAGGCGACCGTGCGACTCGGGCCTGATGGCCGCATCGGCGGGGGAGGGCCGAACGGCGAGGCGGCGCTGGCGGCCGCGCTCCGGCTCGATGGGGCGCCGGTCGCGATGGCGTTCCTCGACACCGACGGGTCGGATGGCGGGACCGACCTCGCCGGCGCCCTGATCGACGGCTCGACCGCCGAGCGGGCCCGGGCGGCCGGGGTCGACCTCGGCGCGGCCATCGCCGAGCACCGATCCGGCGAGGCCCTGAAGGCGCTCGGGGACGGCGTGGAGACCGGCCCCACCCACACGAACGTCAACGACCTCTTCGTCGTCGCGATCGGCGAGTCGGGCTAGGACTCCTTCATCTGCTCCTGCAGCTGCTCGACGACCTCGGGGTCGCGCAGGGTGCTGACGTCGCCGAGCTCGTTGCCGGCGGCGATGTCCCTCAAGAGCCGTCGCATGATCTTGCCTGATCTGGTCTTCGGCAGGTCCTCGGCGAACGCCATCCGCTTCGGGCGGGCGAGCTTGCCGATCTTCTGCGCGACGTGCTCGCGCAGTTCCCCCTCGAGCGCCTCGTCGCCCTTCTCGGTGCCCTGCGGCGTGACGAAGGCGAAGATCGCCTGCCCGGTGTCCTCGTCGGGCACCCCGATGACCGCGGCCTCGGCGACCCGCTCGTGGCCGACGAGCGCGGACTCCACCTCCATCGTCGAGAGCCGGTGGCCGGAGACGTTGATGACGTCGTCGGTGCGGCCGACGATCCAGAAGTAGCCGTCCTCGTCGATCCGCGCTGCATCGCCGACCAGGTAGGTGTCCCGCCCGAACCTGTCCCAGTACGTCTCGACGTAGCGCTCGGGCTCGTTGTAGAGCGTCCGCGCCATCGCGGGCCAGGGCCGGGTCAGCACGAGGATCCCGGCGCCCTCCTCCACCTCGTTGCCCCCCTCGTCGAAGATCTTCGCCTCGATCCCGGGGAACGGGACGGTCGCGGAGCCGGGCTTGGTCGTGGTCAGGCCGGGAAGGGGCGAGATCATGATCGCGCCGGTCTCGGTCTGCCACCAGGTGTCGACCACCGGGCAGCGCCCGCCGCCGACCTTCTCGCTGTACCAGAGCCAGGCGCGCGGGTTGATCGGCTCGCCGACCGAGCCCAGGAGGCGCAGCGAGGAGAGGTCGTGCTTGTCGACGTGCTCGTCGCCCCACTTCATGCAGGCGCGGATCGCCGTGGGCGCGGTGTACATGATCGTCACCCCGTAGCGCTCGACGATCTCCCACCAGCGGTCCTCGGCCGGGTAGTTGGGCGCGCCCTCGTACATCACCGAGGTCGCGCCGTTGGCGAGCGGGCCGTAGACGATGTAGCTGTGGCCGGTGACCCAGCCGATGTCGGCCGCGCACCAGTAGACGTCGTCCTCCTTGAGGTCGAAGACGAGCTTGTGGGTCGCGCTGACCCCGGTCAGGTAGCCGCCGGTCGTGTGCTGGATCCCCTTCGGCTTGGCGGTCGAGCCCGACGTGTAGAGGATGAACAGCGGATCCTCGGCGTCCATCGGCTCGGGCGCGCATTCCGCGTCGGCGGCGGCGACGAGGTCGTGCCAGAAGTGGTCGCGGCCCTCCTGCATCGGCGGCCCGCTGCCGGCCCGGTCGACCACGATCACGTGCTCGAGCGTGTCGAGGTCGGCGATCGCGTCGTCGATCGAGGCCTTCATCGGCGTCGGCTTGCCGCGGCGCAGCGTCGCGTCGGCGGTGATCAGCGCCTTGGCGCCCGAGACCTCCATCCGCTCGACCACCGACCCGGCCGAGAAGCCACCGAAGACGACGTTGTGGATCGCGCCGATCCGGGTGCAGGCCAGCATCGCGACGGCGGCCTCCGGGACCATCGGCATGAAGATCCCGACGACGTCGCCCTTGCCGATGCCGAGCGAGCGGAGCCCGTTGGCGAAGCGCTGGGTCTCATCGAGCAGCCAGGCGTAGGTGATCTCCTTGCGGGTCCCGTCCTCGCCCTCCCAGTGGTAGGCGACGCGCTCGCCGTTGCCGGCCTGCACATGGCGGTCGAGGCAATTCGCCGAGACGTTGAGCTTGCCGCCGGAGAACCACTTGGCAAACGGCGGCTCGCGACCAGTCGAGGATCTCGTCCCAGGGCTCGATCCAGTCCAGCTTCTCCGCCCACGAGCCCCACCAGGCCTCGGGATCGGCGTCGGCGCGCGCGTAGACGTCGGGGTCGGAGGCGTTCGCGTCCGCGGCGAACTCCGGCGGAGGGGGGAAGGTCTGCTCGGTCTTCAGCAGGACGTCGATGCCGCCGTCGCCCGAGCCCTGGTCAGCCGGTCCGCTCTCGCCCATGGGTGCGCTCCTCGCTCGTTTCTCTCCGCCACCGGAAAGGTAGCCGGATCGGCGCCGGCGCAAACCGTCTGGCCATTTTGTCGACTGGTGCGTTCGCAGCTTTCCGGGCCGCGTAGTGTTCCCTCCCGTGATGGGTGGCATGACGAGAAGCCGGCAGGCGCTGCTTGCCATGGTCGCGGCCCTGCTCGGGGTACTCGCGTCGTTCCCTGCCGCCGCGACGGCGGCGCCCGGCGTGCAGCGCGTCGACGCCCACAGCGGCGCCCGCGCCTACTGGACGCCGGCGCGCATGCGCGCGGCCGAGCCCGTCGAGGCGGCCGAGATCACGAGCCTCGGCGGCGGTGCACCGGCCCCCGCGGACGCCGCGAACCCGAGCTTCGTCGGCCCGGCCGAGGTGGGCGCTCCGGCGCCGGCCACGCTCCGCAGCGGCAGTCGTCATCGACACCAGGCGCTTCCACACCGGCTCGGAGAGCGAGGAGATCACCGACCCGACCGTCCCTCAGTACTCGCGCGCACGGCAAGGTCTTCTTCACGGTCAAGCGCGGCACCGCCCCCGGCGACTACGTCTGCTCGGGCACCGCCGTCAACAGCCGCAACCGCAGCGTGGTCTGGACCGCCGGGACACTGCGTCTACGACAACGAGGCCGGCGGCGGCTACTCCAAGAACTTCGTCTTCGTCCCCGCCTACAAGGACGGCTCATCCCCCTACGGCGAGTGGCCGGCGAAGAAGCTCGCCACCACCGTCCCCTGGCGCTCCGACGCCAACATCCGCTACGACCTCGCTGCGGCGGTCGTGCGCCGCGACTCCAGCGGCCGCAGGCTCCAGGACGTCGTCGGCGCCGCCGGAATCGGCTTCAGCCAGCCCCGGTTCCAGGACCTCGATGCGATCGGCTACCCCGCCGATCCTGTCGCCGTCCCGCCGCACCTGGAGTTCGACGGGTGAGCGCGAGTTCCACTGCCTGACCAGGCCGTTCGGGATCGATCGCCCCCTTCCCGGCACCGGCCCGGCGACGACCGGCATCGGCTGCGACATGACCGCCGGCTCGAGTGGCGGCGGCTGGATCAACCCTGACGGGTTGCTGCTCTCGGTCACCAGCTACGGCTACGTCGACGAGCCCGACCACCTCTACGGGCCGTACATGAAGAAGCAGGCCAAGGCCCTCTACAAGCTGGTCCGCGGCAAGAAGCGGCGCTAGGAGCGCCGGCGGGAGTCGCTCAGCGGCCGCCGCCGGCCAGGGCGGCCCGCTTTCGGTGAGTGCGGATCTCGCTCATGATCCGCTCGAGCCGCGGCTCGGAGCTCGAGTCGACGTGGCGCATGGCAGCGCCGATCGCCGGGTGCACGGCGCTGATCCGCTCGTGCATCGCCTGGGCGACCGCCCGGTACGTCGGGTGCCCCTCGCGGCCCGAGCGCAGCTCGCAGACGTGCATCGCCTCGCGGGCGTTCATGTCCAGCACGTAACGGATGCGATAGCCCAGGCAGAGGGCGTATGGCGCGGCCTCCGCCATCCCGGCTTCCTCGAGCCGGTGGAACTCGGTCCGCGAGATGTCGAGCGCCCGGGCGTACTCGTCGCCGACGCCCGCATCCGCGACCTCGTCGGGCACGCCCGCCCCGAGATCCGGGGAGAGGGACTGCCACTGGCAGGTCAGCATGCGGTGTCGCTGCATGTCGCGGAAGCCGCCGTAGTCGGAGACGATCTCGAAGCGGTAGCGGACGGACTCCCAGCCGCGGCCGGGCCGATGACGGCGGTTGGCGCGCTCGCCGACGAGGTCGGCGACGATCCCCTCGCGCTCGATCGGGTCGAGCGCCCGCAGCGCCCGCGAGACCTCGGCCTCCGGAACCCCGCTCGCCTCGTAGAGGGAGGCGGCCAGGAGGTCCTCCTCGGTCCCGTCGACGTGGACGAGCTCGACGGACGGGACGTCGTCGCCACCGCGCCGGTCGAGGCCGAGCCTCGAGACCCACCGCTCGGTCTCGGTGCGGCGCTGCTCGAGGTAGGAGATCCACTCGCCGCCGCGCTCGGGGATGTCGACCCGGGTCAGGAAGCTCGGGATCACCACGCGCAGCTCGTCGAGGGCCATGGCGCCGACCTCGCGCGCCTCGGGCAGCGGTGAGGAGGCGAGCCTCAGCAGCAGCTGCTCGTAGGCCTGCCCGGAGGCGTAGATGCCGACGTGGGAGAGGGTGGCGGCGGGCAGGAGGCCGCGCAGCAGGTCGAGCGCCTTGGCGTTGATCGACCGCTTCCAGGCGGCCTCGGGCTCCTCGCCGCGCGGCCAGCGCTCCTCCGCCCAGGCGCGCACCCGCTTCAGCGAGCTCGAGTAGATGGCGAAGATCTCGTCCATCGCCGCGGTGAACTCGTCGCCGAGCTCCTCGCCGCGCCAGTAGCGCGAGCTGCCCGGCGAGCCCGGCTGCACGCCCTCCTCCATCGGGGCGTCGTAGGCGATGTAGCGGGTGGACTGCTCGAGGTAGGCGGCCAGCCGGCCCCGCTGGAGGACCTTCGTGAGCACGTTGCTGACCCACTCGCAGGCGAGGTGCGCCCCGCCGAGCTGGGCGACGGAGTCGTCCCCGTAGCCGAGGAAGATCCGCTCGTAGAGCTGTGCGGCGCGCTTGCCCTCGCTGCCGTCGAACGGTCGCTCGCCCGTGGGCGCGTCGGCCGCGAACTCGTCGAGGTAGAGGCGGCGCAGCGTCCCGCCGTAGCGGGAGTAGCGGGCGAAGAGCGCGCCCTTGACCGTCTCCGGCAGGTTCGTGAGTGCGAACACCGGCCGATCGAGGTTGGTGAAGTGCGGCTCGAGCGCGCGGCGCTCGGCTTCGGTGAACGTTTCGACCGGGTAGCGCAAGGGCTGGTGATGCTACGCCGCCCGGCGGCGCCAGCGGTCCCTCCGGAGGCCGCAAATTGCGCCTCGCGGTGTGCTGGATCACCCCGGCGGGGCGGCCATCAGCTCGATCCGGTGGCCGCCCGGCGCGATCACGAACGCCCGCCGTTCGCCCCAGAGCTCGCGCGCCTCCTCGACCTCGAAGCCGCGACTCCGCAGCTCCTCGAGGGCGACGGGGAAGTCGTCGACGACGAGGGCGGGATGGCCGAGCACGGGGACGGTGGCGGCCTCAGTCCGGATCAGATGGATCTGCGTCCCGCGCCGCTCGTACCAGTCGACGGCGTCGCCGAGGGCGCCGGGCGCGCGCACCGGCTCCCAGCCGATCGCGGGGAGGAGGTCGGCGAACCGGTCCGCGTCGGCGGGCGCGACCTCGAGTGAGACGTGGTGAAGCATTCGTCCAGAGCCTACGAGCCGGCGCACCTCGGACGCTATCCTCGCCGCCGAGGCCGGTTGGGGACCGGCGGGCAGGCGAAGAAGGGACTTCTCGGAGTGACGCTCGGAATCGGTCATCGGCTGCTCGTGGCCGCCGCGGTCGGCGTGCTCGCGCTGTTCCTTGCAGCCCTCGCGGCCGGCGGGGCCGCCGCCGAGCCCCCCGCGCGCCCGCGGAGCCGGCCACCACCGCCACCCTCGATCCCGCCGCGACGGAGGGCTACTGGACCCCCGAGCGCCTCGCCGCCGCAGAGCCGCTGGAGCTCGCCGCGGACGGCACGGCGCAGCAGGCTCCGGCGGCGCCCGAGACGCTCCCCCTCCGGGCCAGCACCTTCGCCAGCACCCCCGTCGAGCATCCCGAGCGCTATCCCAATCGCGTCCACGGAAAGCTCTTCGGCCATTACGAGGGCCTGGGCGACTACTCGTGCTCGGCGACCGTGATCTCGAGCCGCTCCGAGAGCTTGATCCTGACCGCCGGCCACTGCGTCTACGACGCCGGCGGCTCCAATCGCTTCGCCTCGCGGATCGCCTTCGTGCCGGGCTACTCCCGGAACAGCCTTCCCTACGGCGCCTGGACCGGGACCAACGCGATCACGACGAGTCAGTGGGTGCGCTTCGGCGCCCTCGACTACGACTTCGCGTTCGTCCGCCTCGGCCCCACCGCGCGCGGCACCGTCCAGTCGGCGGTCGGCTCGCGCGGGATCGGCTTCAACCAGCCCCGCAAGCAGCGCCTGGACGCCTACGGCTACCCCGCGAAGGGGGCGCCGAGCTACGACGGCAACCGCCTGATCCGCTGCAGCGGCGGCTACGTCGCCGACCCGTTTCGCAACGGCGGCCCGCGCTCACGCGGGATGCGGTGCGACCAGCAGCAGGGGGCAAGCGGCGGCGGCTGGGTCTCCCAGGACAGCTTCGTCGTCTCGGACACGAGCCACGGCTATCCGCGACTGAGCAAGGGCTTCTTCTTCGGCCCCTACTTCGGCAAGGTCGCGAAGGCGCTCTACCGGGCGAAGGCGCGGGGCTGGCCCTCGGTCGGCCCGATCTCATGCGGCGGCAGGGTCGTGAGCATCGCCGGCACCGACACCGGCGAACGGATCGTCGGGACGCGCAAGAAGGACGTGATCGCGACGCTCGGGGGCAATGACGTCGTCAAGGGCCGCGGCGGCGACGACATCATCTGCGGCGGCCCCGAGGACGACGAGATCCTCGCCGGCGGCGGCCGGGACCGGGTCTACGGCGGCATCGGCACCGATCGCGTGCGGCGCCCCGAGCAAGAGCAACCGAGCCCGGGACTGCGAACGCTGAGAGATAACTCCGGGCAGATCCTCCGCTTCGCGTCCGGTCTGCCCGGGAGGGGGCCCCACCGTGGCGGGAAGTCCTGCGGGTTTGTCTAAGAGGCGCCGGGGGCCTTCTTCAGGCCCTTGGCGATGTTCTTGCGCAGGCCGGCGGCCACCACGCGGTCCAGCCCCGGCACCGCGGCGCCGAACTTGATCTCGTAATGGAGGCGGGTACCGGTGCCCTCGTCGGTGAAGCGCATCTCGCCCTCGTGGTCGCGCAGCGGTGAGCCCTTCGTGATCCGGTAGACGATCCGCTCGTTCGGGACGACCTCGGTGACCGTCTCGACGAACGGAGGGAGCGGACCGAGCTTGAGCTGCCGCGCCGAGCCGACGCCGTTGCGCTGGCCGTCGGTGCCGTCGTTGAGGCGGGTGATCTTGGCGCCGAAGAGGGGCGCCAGGTTCTCGTGCTCCGCGAAGTGAGCGAAGACCTGCTCCCGGGGGAGCGAGTAGTCCTGGTCGAAGGTGACGCGCTGCATCGGCCGGGAGCCTAGAGGATCGGACGGGAGCGGCTCAGGAGCCGAGCAGACCGGCGATCGAGTCGCCCGCGTTCGTCGCGAAGTCGACGAGCGGGGAGGGGACGATCCCGAAGACGACGGTCGCGGCGGCGGCGAGGACGGTCGCGGCCAGCAGCAGCATGCAGCGACCGCCGCTGGGCCCGCCGCGGAGGGCGACGCCGCGGGCCGGCTCGCCGCGCGGGGCGAGGGCCGGGGACCCGTCGGCCTCCGGCGCCGCGCCGGCGATCGCGGGCGCGAGCTTCGGCGCGGGCCGCATCCAGACGGCCGCGATGACCCGCAGGTAGTAGGCGAGCGAGATCATCGTCCCGATCACGATCAGCACCGCGAGCCAGGTGTAGTCGGCCTCCACGGAGGCCTCGATCAGGTAGAGCTTGCCGATGAAGCCCGCGGTTCCGGGCAGGCCGGCGAGCCCGAGCATCGCGATCGTCAGCGGCCAGGCGAGCTCGGGACGGTCCCGCCCGAGCCCCTCGATCGAGGCGATGTCGTCGGCGAAGGGGGTCTCGCGCTCGCGGATCGTGATCACGGCGAAGGCGGCGAGGTTCATCACCGTGTAGGCGGCGAGGTAGAAGATCAGCGCGTTCAGGCCCGCCTCGGTCGCCACGAGCAGACCGACCAGCATGTAGCCGGCCTGGGCGATCCCGGAATAGCCGAGGAGCCGCTTGAGCGAGTCCTGGCCGAGCGCGCCGACGTTGCCGACGATGATCGAGATCGCCGCCAGCGCGGCCAGCGCCGGCTGCCACTGGTCGATCGAGGGGGCCAGGGCGACCTGGAAGAAGCGGGCGAACACCGCGAAGGCCGCGACCTTCGTCGCCACCGCCATGAACGCGGTGACCGGGGTGGGCGCGCCCTCGTAGACGTCCGGCGTCCACTGGTGGAACGGGGCGATCGAGACCTTGAAGGCGAGCCCCACCGCGCAGAGGGCGATGCCGATCAGGACGAGCGGATCGTCGGACAGCGACGTGCCGATCCCCGTCGCGATCGCGTTGAACGAGGTCGATCCGGAGCCGCCGTAGATGAACGCCATCCCGTAGAGCAGCGTGGCCGAGCCGAGCGAGCCGACGATCAGATACTTGAGCCCGGACTCGAGCGACTCGTGGCGGCTGCGGTGCGATCCGCAGAGGACGTAGAGCGGGATCGAGAGCAGCTCGAGCGCGACGAAGAAGGTGATCAGGTTCTGGGCCTCCGCCAGCATCACCATGCCGAGGACCGAGCCGAGCATCAGCGCATGGGACTCGGCGTGGCCGGCCTCCTCGGCGGCGGGGTCGCGCAGCTGGAGCAGGACGACGAAGGCGGCGGCGAGGACGACCAGCAGGCTGGCGGTGATCGAGAGCCCGTCGATGCGAAGCGCGCCCGAGATGAGGTCGGCGTCAGGCTCGCCGAGCCGCCAGATCAGCAGCCCGGCGGTGGTGCCGAGGACCGCCAGGGTGAGCAGCGACGAGACGACCCGGTTGCCGCGCGGTCCGGAGAGGCCGGCGAGCAGCACGATCACGAGCCCCGCCGTCAGCGCGATCAGCGGCGAGAGCCCCGCGTAGTCGATGTCGGGGGTGTCGATCACCGCGTCGCCTCCTCAACGGCGGCCGTTGCCTCGGGTGCCTCGTCGACGGCGAACGCCGCGAGGCTGCGCTCGACCGCGCCCTCGCCGCGCGAGGTGATCAGGCCGGGGTAGATCGCGAGCGCGACGATGCAGGCGACGAGCGGCGCGACCACGACCGCCTCCCGCAGGGTGATCTCGCGGGAGACCATCCCGTCGGGCAGCCGGTTGTGCATCGTCCGCTGGTACATGCGCAGGGCGTAGAAGGCGGCGAGGGCGATCCCGATCGAGGCGATCAGGGCGATCGCGATCTTCGACTGGAAGACGCCGGCGAGGATGTAGAACTCGCCGACGAAGTTGGCCGTGCCCGGCAGGGCGAGGGTGGCGAGGGTGACGATCATGAACAGGACCGCCAGCACCGGAGCCCGCTTCGCCAGCCCGCCCATCTGGCGGATGTCCTCCGTGCCGGTGCGCTCGGCGATCAGGGCGATGATGAAGAAGGTCGCCCCGACCACGATCCCGTGGTTGACCATCTGGATGACCGCGCCGTCGGCGCCGTCGGGTCGCAGGCTGAAGATGCCGAGCGTGATGAACCCCATCTGCGCCACCGACGAGTAGCCCGCGATCAGCCGGAGGTTGGTCTGGGTGAACGCCATCGCCGAGCCGTAGAGGATCGAGGCGAGGGCGATGATCAGGATCAGCTCCTGGAACTGGACGGTCGCATCCGGGAAGACCGGCAGGACCACCCGCAGGAACCCGTAGGCGCCCACCTTCGAGAGCACTCCGCCGAGCAACGCCAGGACCGGAAGCGGCGCGGCGCGGTAGGCGTCGGGGAACCAGCCGTGCAGGAGGAAGGCCGGCATCTTCACGAGGAACGCCGCGGCGAAGAAGAGGAAGATCCACTCCTGGCTGCCTGCCCCGAGCGGGACCTCCCGGAGCGCCTCCAGCGAGAACGTGAGCCCGCCCGCCGCGTCGGCGCTGAGCACCGCCGTCGCGATCGCGCCGACGAGCATCAGCAGCGACCCGACCAGAGTGAAGACGATCATCTTGATCGTCGCCGCCACCCGGTCGCCGGTGCCCCAGGCCCCGATCAGGAAGTAGATCGGGATCAGCATCAGGTCGAAGAAGAGGACGAACAGGAGCAGGTCCTGGGCCAGGAACGCCCCGAGCGTCGCCGTCTGGCCGAGCCCGAGCATGAAGAAGTAGTTGCGGGCCCGGTCGGGGCCCTGGAGCGCCGAGTAGAGCGTCGCCGCGACCCACATCGCCGAGGTCAGCAGGACCAGGAACAGGCTGAGCCCGTCGACGCCGAGCTCGTAGCGGACGCCGAGGTCGGGGATCCACTCCTCGCTGACGACGTGCTGCAGCGCCCCCGCCGAGTCGAAGTCGGCGACGAGGCTGATCGCGAGGCCGAGCGAGACGAGGCTGCCGAGCAGGGCCCACCAACCCGCGACCCGGCCGGGGAGCAGGAAACCAACGAGCCCGACCGCGAGCGGGAGCCAGAGGATCAGGTTGAGCACGCTCATCCGGCCGCCACCAGGAAGTAGAGGCCGAGGCCGACGATCCCCGCGACGAGCAGGAGCGCGTAGAAGCGGACGAAGCCCGACTGGGCGGTGCGGACGATGCCGCCGAGGCCGCGGACCCCGCCGCTGGCGCCGCCGACGATCGCCCCCTGGACGACCACCCGTTCGAAGACGCGATCGGAGAAGCGGCCGACGGCGATGACCGGCTTGTAGAAGAGGAGGTCGAGCAGCTCGTCGAAGTACCAGCGCCGGAAGAGGAAGTCGTGGACGCCGCGCATCCGGTCGCGCAGACCGACCGTGGCGCCGGGAACCACCATGTAGAGGTAGAAGGCGGCGCCGATCCCGATGAACGAGCAGATCGCGCCGGCCAGCAGCCCGAGCCAAGCGGTCTCCTCGGAGGGGTGGATCTTGGCCAGGGCCGATTCCTCGAACGAGCCCTCGAGGAAGTGCGTGACCGCCTCGGTCAGGCCGGGGATCTGGAGGACGCCGGCGACCAGGGCGAGGACGCCGAGCGTCCCCATCGCCACCCGCATCGGCCAGGCGCGCTCGGCGATGTGATGCTCGGGTCCGGGGAAGCCGACGTCGGTGTCCTCAGGCTCGCCGGTGACCGGATTCGCGGGCTCGCCGTGGGCCAGGTGACCGCCCTCGAGCTCCTTGGCCTCGGGGACCGGCTCGCCGTAGACGACCCGGAAGACGATCCGGAACGAGTAGAAGGCGGTGAGGATCGCCGCGAGGTAGCCGCCGATCGCGAAGATCCAGTACATCCCGCCGCGCTCGATGGCGTAGACGAGGATCTCGTCCTTGCTGAAGAACCCCGACGTGCCCGGGAACCCGGCGAGGGCGAGGGCGCCGATCGTCAGCAGGCCGCAGGTGAACGGCAGCGCCTTGCGGAAGCCGCCCATGCGGTCGATGTTCTGGACCGAGGCCATCGCGGCGATCACCGATCCCGCCGCCATGAACAGCAGCGCCTTGAAGAAGGCGTGGGTCATCAGATGGAAGAGCCCGGCGCTGTAGGCGCCGATCGAGACGCCGACGACCATGTAGCCGATCTGGCTCATGGTCGAGTAGGCGATGATCCGCTTCAGGTCGGTGACGACGAGCGCGATCGTCGCCGCCACGAGCAGCGTCGCGAGGCCGATGAACGCGGCGATGTCGGCGGCCGTCGGCGCCAGCTCGAACAGCGGATGAGTGCGGGCGATCAGGTAGACCCCGGCGGTGACCATCGTCGCGGCGTGGATCAGGGCGCTGACCGGGGTCGGGCCCTCCATCGCGTCGGGCAGCCAGGTGTGGAGCGGGAGCTGGGCCGACTTCGCGCAGGCGCCGACGAGCAGCAGCAGGCAGATCGCGACGATCGTCCACTCGTTGGTCGTGAAGTGGCCGGGCGCCTCCTCGAAGACGCCGAGGTAGTCCGACACGCCGAGCTCCCGGATGATCAGGATCGCGGCGAAGACGAGCCCGATGTCCCCGATCACGTTGATCACGAACGCCTTCATCCCGGCCCGGGTGGCGGTGTCGCGCCGGTACCAGAAGCTGATCAGCGCATATGACGCGTAGCCGACGAACGCCCAGCCGACGACCAGCAGGACGAAGTTGCCGGCGAGGACCAGCAGCAGCATCGAGAAGACGAAGAAGTTGAGATAGGCGAAGAACCGCCGGTAGCCGGCATCCCCGCCCATGTAGGCGACGGAGTAGAGGTGGATCAGGGTCGAGACGCCCGTCACCACCAGTGCCATGAACACCGAGAGGGGATCGACCAGGATGCTGAGGTCGAACGGGATCCCGGCCGCGCTCGCGTAGTTGTAGAGCGTGTCGGCGAACTGGCGCTCGTCCGCCGGGTGGTCGAGGAGGTCGAGGAAGGCGCCGATCGAGCAGACGAAGGCGGCGGCGATCGCGAAGGTCCCGATCCAGCCGGCGGCCTTCGGCGAGAGCACCCGGTAGAGCAGCCCGATCGTCAGCGCGCCGGCGAGCGGGAACGCGAGGATCAGCCAGCCGAAGGTCGTGGCGGTCATCCGCGCAGGCCCCGGTTCTCATCGACGTCGAGCGGCAGCCGGCGGCGGTACATCGCGACGATCAGCCCGAGGCCGACGACGACCTCGCAGGCGGCCACGACCATCACGATCAGGGCGAAGATCTGCCCGTCGGCGGTCCCCGAGCTGCGGGCGAAGGTGAGCAGGGCGAGGTTGCTGCTGTTCAGCATCAGCTCGAGGCAGAGCAGGATGACGAGTGGGCTGCGGCGGATCAGCACGCCGCCGGCTCCGATCGAGAACAGGAGCGCGCTCAGGATCAGGTACCAGGTGAGGTCCATCAGTCGCCCTCCCTGCCACCGGCGGCACGCGGCGCGACCGCGGCCGGCATCTCGGGAGCGGGACCGCCCTCGGTGCGGCCCTCGGGATCAGGCGCGAGGTCGGCGGCAGCCGGCTCGCGCGCCCTGCGGTCCCAGGAGTCGCCGCCGATCGCGGTCCCCGGCGTCGGCTCCGGGGGCGGGGCGGGGGGCGCCCGGTCGGGCTCCGGCCCGGCCTCGACCCCGGCGGCCTCGAGCGCCGGGCGGCGGGCGGCGAGGACGACGGCGCCCACGGCGGCGATCAGCAGCAGGAGGGAGGCCGCCTCGAAGGGGATCAGGAACTGCTCGAGCAGGAGCCGGCCGATCTCCTCCGGCGAGCCGAAGCCGAAGGGGATCGTCGGTCCGGAGCTCTCCAGCGACTTCAGGCCGGTGCCGAGCACGGCGATCGAGAGCTCGATGAACAGAGCCAGCCCGAGCAGCGGCGCGAGGATCCGCTGGCCCGGGATCGCGTCCCAGAGGGGCTCCTCGAACCCGCCGACGTAGGCGGCGACGAAGACGTAGAGGACCATCACGGCCCCGGCGTAGACGACCACCTGGGCGGCGGCGATGAACTCCGCGTGCAGCAGCAGGAAGAGGCCGGCGAGCGAGAACAGGTGGACGACCAGCGCGAGCACGCTGTAGAACGGATTCCGCAGTGCGATGACCGCGATCGCGCCGCCGAGGGCGCCGATCGCGCCGGCGAAGAAGGCGACCTGCTCCATTCCGCCGCATCCTATTGGCGGGGGGCCGAGGGCGTCCCTCGCTGACGGCGCGGACGGCCGGGGCCGGAATCGACCGTCTAGGGTCCCCCCGGACCATGCAGGCCGTGCTCAAAGCCTTCGTCCGCCTCGGTCTCCGGGTCATGTTCAAGCCCTGGCTGGGCTCGTCGCTCCCGCTGTCGGCCCAGCGCCGCTGGGCGGCCGTACTCGGGCGCTCGACCCGCCGGCCGAAGGGCGTCGACCAGCAGGAGCTCTGGGTCGGCGAGGTGCCGATGCTGCGGATGCGCTCGGACGCTGCCGGCCTGGTCGGCCCGACCGAGCTGGCCGAGCGCGACGCGATCCTCTTCGTCCACGGTGGCTGCTTCGTCGCCGGCGGCGGGTCCACCTACCACGGCTTCGCGGCCTGGATCGCCGAGATCACCGGGGCGGACGTCTACGTCCTGGACTATCGCCTTGCGCCCGAGCATCCCTACCCGGCGCCGGTCGACGACCTCTTCGAGGCCTACCGCTCGATCCTCGAGCTCGGCCATTCGGCGAAGCGGACGGCGATCGTCGGCGACTCCGCCGGCGGCGCCCTCGCCGTGAGCACCGCGCTGGCGCTGCCCGAGATGGGGCTGGTCTCGCCTGCCGCACTCGTGCTGATCTCGCCGTTCCTCGACCTCTCCCTGTCGGGGTCGAGCGTCGCGCTGAACGCGCGCAGGGACCCGATGCTCTCGATCCGCTTCGCCGAGATGGGCGCGCGGGCGCATGCCGGGGGGATGCGGCTGACCGACCCGCAGGTCTCGCCGCTCTTCGCCGATCTGCGGAGGCTGCCGCCGACGCTGATCCAGGTCGGCTCGGACGAGATCCTGCTCGACGACTCGACCAGGTTCGCCGACCGAGCCTGGGCCTCAGGCGTGGAGGTCGAGCTGCAGCGCTTCGACGGCTGGTGGCACGACTTCCAGGCGTTCGCCGGCTATCTGCGCGGATCCCGTGAGGCGCTGGAGGCCGTCGCGGCCTTCCTGGGCCGTCGCCTCGACTAGACGACCGCGGCGCCCGCGTCTTGCGGCAGCGGGTGGTGGCAGGCCGCCCAGTGGCCCCGCCGATGTTCGATCAGCGGAGGCTCGTCGCGCGAGCAGATCTCGGTCGCCCGCGGGCAGCGGGTGTGGAAGCGGCAGGCGGGCGGTGGGTTGGCCGGGCTCGGCACGTCACCCTCGAGGACGATGTGCTCCCGCCGGCGGTTCTCGCGCGGGTCCGGGATCGGCACGGCGCCGAGGAGCGACAGCGTGTACGGGTGGATCGGGGTCGTGCAGACGGCCTCGGCGGGACCGATCTCGACGATCTTGCCGAGGTACATGACGGCGATCCGGTCGGAGACGTGGCGGACGACGCTGAGGTCGTGGGCGACGAAGAGGAAGGTCAGGTCGAGCTCGTCCTGGAGGTCCTCGAGCAGGTTGATGATCTGCGCCTGGATCGAGACGTCGAGCGCCGAGACGGGCTCGTCGGCGACGATCAGGGAGGGCTCGAGGGCGAGGGCGCGGGCGATGCCGATCCGCTGTCGCTGCCCGCCTGAGAACTCGTGCGGGTAGCGATCGGCGTGGTCGGGGGCCATCCCGACGCGATCGAGTAGCTCCTCGACGCGCTTGCGGAGCTCGCCTCCCGAGGCGATGCCATGCATCTTCATCGGGTCCCCGATGATCTGGATCACGCGCTTACGGGGGTTCAGCGAGGCCTGCGGATCCTGGAAGACCATCTGCATCTCGCGGCGTAGCGGGCGAATCGCGCGCCGACTCAGGCCGACGAGCTCCTGGCCCTTGAACTTGACCGATCCCGAGCTCGGCTCGAGCAGCTGGAGGACGGTTCGCGCCAGCGTCGACTTGCCGCACCCGGACTCACCGACCAGGCCGAGCGTCTCGCCGGGCTGCAGTGTGAACGAGACGCCGTCGACGGCCTGAACGGCGCCGACCTGGCGATCGAAGACGATCCCGTCCTTGATCGGGAAGTGCTTGACCAGGTCGGTGACCTCGAGCAGCGGTGCCTCTCCCGCCGCGGGCGTCATCGGCTGGGCTGCGGTCGCCGCCTCCACCTAGGCCTCCGCGGGAACGCCGAGGATCTGTTCGCGGGCCGCCGGCTTCTCGGCGGCGGGGATCACGCAGCGGTCGGCGTGGCCCGGGCTCCCCCCGCGAACCTCGAGCGCGGGGACGGCGAGGCAGGCGTCGTGGGCGAAGCGGCACCGCGGGCGGAAGTGGCAGCCCTGCGGCGCGTTCATCAGCGACGGCGGCTGTCCCTCGATCTGGGCCAGCCGGTCCAGCTTCGGCCGGTCGATGCGGGTGACCGAACCGAGCAGGCCCCAGGTGTAGGGATGCTGAGGCTCGTAGAAGATCTCGTCGAGGGTGCCGACCTCGATCACGCGGCCGCCGTACATGACCAGGACGCGATCGGCGATCTCGGCGACCACACCGAGATCGTGGGTGATCAGGATCGTCGCCACCCCGCGCTCCTGGTTCAGGACCGAGATCAACCGCAGGATCTGGGCCTGGATCGTCACGTCGAGGGCGGTCGTCGGCTCGTCGGCGATCAGCAGCTCGGGCTCGAGCGAGAGCGCCATCGCGATCATCACCCGCTGGCGCATCCCGCCGGAGAACTCGTGCGGATAGGAGCTGAGCCGCTCGTCGGCGTCCGGGATCCCCACCGACTTCATCAGCTCCCCGGCCCTCTCCAGCGCCTCCGCCTTGCTCACGTCGCGATGGGCGAGGATCATCTCGGCGATCTGGTCGCCCACCCGGTAGACGGGATTGAGCGAGCTCATCGGGTCCTGGAAGATCATCGCCATCCGCTCGCCGCGGATCCCCTGCAGCTCCTCGTCGCTCGCTCCGAGCAGGTCCTGGCCGGCGAGCGTGGCCGCCCCGGAGATCGTCGCGTTCGGGCTGCGCGTGAGCCCCATGAGCGTCATCGCCGTCACCGACTTCCCGGACCCGGACTCGCCGACGATCGCGAGCACCTCCCCGGGCTCGACCGAGAACGACACCGAGTCCACGGCCTGGACGGTGCCCGACTCCGTCCGGAACCCGACGCGGAGATCCTCGACCCGCAGCAGCGGTTCGGCTCCCATCAGCCCGCCCCTCGGCCCACGCCGCCGCCGCTCAGCCGGATCCTCGGGTCGAGGCGGGCGTAGAGGATGTCCACGATCGTGTTCAGGAAGACGATCATGAAGGCGCCGAACATCGTCACCGCGATCAGCGGTGGCTGATCGAGCTGCCCGATCGCGTCCGCCGTGTACTGGCCGACGCCCTGGAGGTCGAAGACCGCCTCGGTGAGGATCGCGCCGCCGCCGATCAGGGCGCCGAAGTCGAGGCCCCACAGGGTCACCACCGGGATCATCGAGTTGCGCAGGACGTGGCGCAGCATGACCTGGCGCTCGGAGAGCCCCTTGGCCCGCGCGGTGCGCACGAAGTCCTCGCTCATCGTCTCGATCAGGTTGGAGCGCAGGATCCGCGAGTAGACCCCGATGAACAGGATCGAGAGCGCGGTCCACGGCAGGATCATGTGGTGGAGCCAGTCGACCGGGTCCTCGGTCAGCGGCACGTAACCGCCGTTCGGGAAGAGCCCGAGCTCGTACCCGAGGTAGTGGTTCATCAGGGCGCCGATCCAGAACACCGGCATCGAGATCCCGATCAGGGCGAGCAGCGTGAAGAAGCGGTCCCGCTTGCCCCCCGCCCGCACCGCGCTGTAGAGCCCGAGCGCGATCGAGAAGAACATCCACAGCACCATCGCCCCGAGCGCGAGCCAGAGGGTTCGCGGCAGCCCCTTCCAGATCTCGTTGATGACGTCGAGCTGGGTGAAGTAGGAGACGAGGTCGCCGGTGAAGACCTTCTCCATCGTGGTCACGTACTGCGTGAGGACGCTGTCGTTGAAGCCCCACTCCTCGCGGATCGCCTCGATCTGCGTCTCGGTCGGCTGCCGGCCGGCCATCCGCACCGCCGGGTCGCCACCGGGCAGGACGTTGAAGATCGCGAAGACGAGCACCGAGACGACGAACAGCACGAAGACCATCGAGATCAGCCGGCGGACGATGAAGCGGGCCATCTCAGACACCGCGCCTTCAGCTTGGCCCGCGGATCGAGGGCGCTGCGGACGCCGTCGGCGAACGCGTTCAGGGTGAGCACGGTGAGCACCACCATCGCGCCCGGGACGATCGCCAGGAACGGCGCGGTGATGATCCGCGAGACGCCGTCGTCGAGCATCGTGCCCCATGAGGGGCTCGGTGGCTGCACGCCGGCGCCGAGGAAGGAGAGGGCGGCCTCGAGCAGGATCGCGTTGGCAACCATCAGCGGGAAGAAGACGAGGAGGAGCGTGACGACGTTCGGCAGGACCTCGCGCAGCATGATCCGGACCGACCCCATCCCCTGCGAGCGCGCCGCCTCGACGAACTCCTTCTCACGCAGCGCCAGCACCTCGCCGCGGATCGGCCGCGCCAGATACGGCACGTAGACGACCGCGATGACGAGGATCGGGATCAGCAGCGATCCGCTCGCGATCGTCGTGAAGCCGAGGTTGATCCCGCTCTCGGCGAAGGCGACGCCGAGGGCGATTCCCAGCAGGATCACCGGGAACGCCCAGATCACGTCCATCCCGGCGCTCAGTGCGGTATCCGTGAAGCCGCGGAAGTAGCCCGCCAGCAGCCCGGTCAGGGCGGCGAGAATGGTGGTGACCAGGGCGGCCGCGGCGCCGATGAGCAGCGAGTTGCGTCCGCCGTAGAGCAGCCGCACCATCACGTCGCGGCCGCTGCTGTCGGCGCCGAGGAAGTACTCGCCGCGCCAGGTCGGGCCGATCGGGATGCCGTCGAGCCCGAGGATCAGCACCTCCTCGCCGTCCATCTCGATCGTCTCGGTCCCGGCCGGCGTGTCGTCGGGGGTCCGGTGGGCGACGTGGTTCGCCCAGAGCGGCGCGGCCAGGCAGGCGAGCACGAGCAGGGCGAAGGTGATGCCGGCGAACAGCGCGCCCCGGTTCCGGCGAAGGCGGCGCCTGGCGAGACGGCCGGGGCTCATCCCGGCGATCTCGTCGGCGCCGCCGTCGGCGGCTATCAGCTCCGGTGCGACTCCGGCGGCGAGGGCGCCGTCGCCGGCTCCGCCGCTCACCCGCCCGGCCCTACCTGCCCTCTACTCCTCAGCCTTCAGCTGGAAGCTGGTGTAGTCGTTGTAGTAGAGCGGGTGGAACAGGGTCGACTCGAAGTCGATCCGCTCACTGACGAACGTCGCCAGCTTCCTGTGGCCGTACGGCGCGACGTAGGACTCGTTGACCAGGTAGTTGTCCAGCTCCTCCCAGTCGCTCGTGACCGCCGTCAGGTCCGGCTCCAGCCGCAGCTCGTCGATGGTGTCGTTGATCTGCGGATCGTCGACGTTGCTGAAGTTCTGGTTGTTCGTCGGCTGGATCGTGTCGCCGTCGACCAGGAAGTAGAAGTTCAGCGGATGCGGGTAGTCCGAGAACCAGTTGGCGAACCCGGTCTGAGCGCCCGTCTTCTCGTTGCCGATCGTCTGGAAGTAGACGCCGGCGTCGACGATCTTCGGAGTCGCGTCGAACCCGAGGTCGTTGAGCTGCTCGGCGTACTCCTCGGTCACCTTGTCGGTCGGGTCGTCGTTGTTGCCCCAGACCGTGACCTTGGTCCCGGCGGCGCCGGCGTCCTCGATCATCTGCCTTGCGGCCTCGACGTCCGGCGCGGCGTTCGGGTCACCCCACGGGCACTCGGTCGTGTCGAGCGCCTCGTCGTAGCCGGGGAATCCGGGCGGTAGGAACGTGCAGCCCGGTGCCAGCTCGCCGGCGAAGAGCCGGGCGAGGGCGACCTTGTCGAGGCCGATGTTGACCGCCTCGCGCACCTCCGGGTCGTCGAACGGCGCCTCCCGGGTGTTCATGAAGAAGTAGTACGTGGAGCTCGTCGTGAACTCCTCGTAGCGCTGCTCCTCGCTGCCGTCCGGGCCCACCTCCTCGTTCACGGTCGGCTTCAGGTCGGCCGTGGGGGGATCCTGCATGTAGTCGAGCTCGTTGTTGAGCACGTCCTGGGACTGCTGCGACTGATCCTTGACGATGTTCGTCGTGATCTTGTCGACGTGTCCCGGGGGGACGCCCTCGATCCCGAGGTCGGCGAAGTCCTTGCGCCGCTCCATCACGAACTGGCGGTTCGGCACCGACTCGGTCAGGACGTACGGCCCGACGCCCGGCGCCGGCTGCTCGGTCATGTTCTCGAACGGGGTGTCGCTCGGGACCAGGCCGGCGAAGTTCATCGCCAGGATGTTGGAGAAGTCGGCGGCCGGCTCGTTGAGCGTGATCGTGATCTCGCCCGTCTTGTCGTCGGTCTCGATCCCGGAGATGTCGCCCTCCGACTTGCCGGCCTGCAGGTACTCGGTGGCGCCCTCGATCACCTCGTAGAAGGACAGGCCGCCGGACTCGAGGTTGAGCACGCGCTTGAGCGTGTGCTCGAAGTCGCTCGCGACGACCGGCTGGCCGTCGGAGTAGGTGAGGCCGTCACGCAGGGTCAGCGTGTAGGTCAGGCCGTCCTCGGAGACCTCGGGGAGCTCCTCCGCCAGGCCCGGGATCAGCTCCGCTCCGGCCTCGCCCTCCTCGTGGGCGTAGGTCAGCAGCGGCGTGTAGACGAGCCACATCGGCTCCCAGCCGTTGACGGTGTAGGAGAGCGCCGGATCCAGGTAGTCGGGCTGGGAGGTCTGCGCGATCTCGATCTCGCCGCCCTCGATCAGCTCGCCGGAGCTCGAGGAGCTGGACGAATCGTCGTCACTGCCACAGGCGGAGAGCCCGATCGCGGCGATGGCGAACACCATCGCGAGCAGAATCGTGCGGAAGGGGGAACGGCGGAAATCTCCCAAGTACTTCAAGTCGCAAAGCCTCCTAAGCCTTGTTGCGGCAATTCAGCCGCCCGCTTATCGGGGTCGGCCGCTCCTCGTCTTAACCCTAGGTTTACCACTTGTCCGGACGCCAAGCACCGATCGTGGACGGCATTGGACGCGGTCTGCCGTCGCCGCACCACCCCGGACAGGTTTGGCTAGGGTCCGGCCGCGATGTCCTCGGGACCTCTTCAGGGAGTGCGGGTGATCGAGATCGCCTCGATCGGACCGGGCCCCTTCGCGGCGATGATGCTCGCCGACGCCGGCGCCGACGTGATCAGGCTCGAGCGCGCGGGCGCCGCGGCGGGCCTGGGCTCCGGCTCCTGGAACCACACCCACCGCGGCCGGCCCTCGGTCGGCTGTGACCTCAAGCATCCCGACGGACGGGACCTGGCGCTGCGTCTCGCCGGGTCCGCCGACGCCCTGATCGAGGGGTTCCGCCCCGGTGTGATGGAGCGCCTGGGGCTGGGGCCGGAGCCCATGCTCGAACAGAACCCCGCACTCGTCTACGGGCGGATGACCGGCTGGGGGCAGGACGGCCCGCTGGCGAAGGTCGCCGGCCACGACGTCAACTACATCTCGATCGCGGGCGTCCTCGGCTCCTTCGCCCGCCAGGGGGAGCGACCGCTGTTCCCGCTCAACCTCGTCGGCGACTACGGCGGCGGGGCGATGATGCTCGCCTTCGGGGTCGTGGCCGCGATCCTCTCCGCCCGCACGACCGGGGAGGGGCAGGTGGTCGACGCGGCGATGACCGAGGGCTCCTCCCTGCTCTCGACCCTGATCCACGCGATGCGCGACACGGGCGCCTGGACCGACGAGGCGGGCACCAACCTGCTCGACTCCGGCGCTCACTTCTACGAGGTCTACGAGACCGCCGACGGCGGCCACTTCGCCGTCGGGGCGCTCGAGCCGCAGTTCTACGCCGAGCTGCTGCGCCTGCTCGAGCTCGACCCGGAGGAGTTCCCGCAGATGGACCGCGACCGCTGGTCCGAGATGAAGCACGCCTTCGCACAGATATTCCTGACCCGGACGCGGGACGAGTGGGCCGAGGTCTTCGAGGGGACGGAGGCCTGCGCGACGCCCGTGCTCGGGCTGGGGGAGGCCTCGTCCCATCCCCACAACGCCGCGCGGGAGAGCTTCGTCGAGGTCGGCGGGACCCTGCAGCCGGCGCCCGCTCCCCGCTTCGAGGGGACTCCGGCGGGGACCCCCTCTCCAGCGCCGGAGCCCGGCGAGAACACCGATGAGGCCCTGACAGCCTGGGGCCTCGAGCCCACGGAGATCGCCTCGCTGCGCGACTCCGGCGCCATCGGATGATCGGAGGGTTGGATATCCGCGAGGCGGGAATCGTCCAGGGACGAGGATCACTCCACCGACCAGAGGAGCAGCCACAGTGAGAAACCCCTTGGCACGCAAGCCGAAGAGCCCCATCGACCAGGCCCTCGCGGTCGCCCGGAACGTCCGCTCGGACGCGGCCGGCGTGGCCGGATCGGTCCGCGACGCAGCCACGAAGGCAGCCGATGCGCTCGGCGATGCCGCGCCGCTTCCCAAGGACCGGCGGATTCCGGTCATCGGCGCAGCCGTTGCCGCCGGCGCCGGCGTCGCGGTTGCGGTCCGCTCGCGCGTTCGCGGCTCCTCGCCGGAGGCTCCGGTGACCACCCCCGGAGCCGCTCAGACCGCCGCGAAGACCACGGCGACCCCGCCGGCAGCAGCTTCGTCGGAGCCGGCCGGAAGCGCCGCGCCGGAGAAGCCCGCCGGCGCCGAGGCCGTCAAGACCGCCGCGAAGGCGACGAAGCCGAAGCCCGCGTCACCCGGCGCGAAGCCGGCGGCCGAGGCCAAGCCGGAGAAGCCGGCGGATCCGAAGGCGGCAACCGATGAGAGCGAGTCGGTCGCGGAGGAACCTGCGCGCTAGGAATGACGGCGAGCACGGCTTCCCTCAGGGTCGGGCTCGTCGGGTGCGGGGGCGTCGCCCGTCAGTACCACCTCCGCACCCTCCTCGATGACCCCCGGGTCGCGGTCGTCGCGATCGCTGATCCGTCGGCCGCTGCCCGCGAGGCGGTCGCTGGATTCGGCGCCGAGGTACTCGACGACGCCGGGGAACTGATTGCGCGACCCGACCTTGACGCGGTCGTCATCTGCTCTCCGAGCGCCACCCACGCGGAGTTGGCCGACGCGGTCGCCGGCGCCGGGAAGCCGCTCTACCTCGAGAAGCCGGTCGCGATCGATGCGGTGGGGGCGGAGGCCGTGGCCGGGGCCCTGCGGGGCCGGTCCGTGCCCGATGCCGTGGGGTTCAACTTTCGCTTCAACCCGGTCTTCGCCGAGCTGCGGAGGCGAATCCGCGCCGGCGGGATCGGACGTGTCACCGGCGCTCGCTGCTGGCACTGCGAGGCCGGACGGCCCGACTCCATGCCGGACTGGAAGCGGCGCCGCGACAGCGGTGGGGGCGTTGCCCTCGACCTCCTCTCCCATTCGGTCGACATGGCGCGATGGCTGCTCGACGACGAGGTCGCCGAGGTCGCCGACGCGGCCATCTCGTCGAACGCCACCGAGCACGACGATGTGTCGGTGAGCCTGCGGATGCGCGGTGGGGCAACGGTTGAGATGCGTTCCTCCTACGTGGAGGGGCGCAAGCATCGCTGGGAGGTGGAGGGTGAGGGTGGAGTGCTCCGCGCCGACCGCTGGCCCCGGCGCCTGACCCGCCGGCGCTCGTACTCCGCCTCGGGGCCATCGCCACTCGCCACCCGGCTGCTTGCCCTGCCGATCCCGCGCCGGGAGCCGTCGTTCGCCCTGGCGCTCTCAGCGTTCGTCGATGCCGCGCTCGGCGGCGAGGGCGTGGGGCCGGCGACGATCGAGGATGGGCTCCGCAGCCTCGAGGTCGTCCTCGCGGCGGAGCGGCTCGCCGCGGCGCGATGAGGGTCCTCCTCGCGACCGACTGGCCCCGGCGCCCCGGTGGAACCGAGCGATTCGTCGCCGACCTGCGGCGGGCGCTGGAGCGCGAGGGGCACGAGGTCCGGCTGCTGGCCACCTCGATCGGCGACGGTGCGGGTGGGACCGCGGAATACGTCGCTCGGACGACGGACCACCCCGCCGCCCAGGCCGTGCTCCAGGTCGCCAACCCGAGCTCGACGGCGGTGATGCGACGCGCGCTGCGCGAGTTCGCCCCCGACGTGGTCCACGTCGTGATGATGCTCCCCTACCTCTCGCCGGCCGTCCTCGCCCCGCTGCGCTCCGTGCCGACGACGATGATTCCCCCCGACCTCAAGGTGGTCTGCCCGAAGGGCACGAAGCTGCTCCCCGACGGCAGCCAGTGCCGGGTGCCGATGGGCGCGGTCTGTCGCAGGGAGGGTTGCCTCTCGGCCCCCCGGGCGACCCGGGACGCCGTGCGCTACCGGGCCTTCCGGCTCGGCCTGCGCCACGTCGACCGGGTGCTGGCCGTGAGCGCTCACCTCGCGGCCGAGCTGGAGCATGTGGGAATCCCCGCCACTCATGTGCCGCTTCCGGTCCCAGCGCCGACCGGACCCCTTCGTCGCACCCCCCGCGAATGTCCCCACTTCGTGTTCGCCGGGCGGCTCGCGCCGGTCAAGGGCCTCGATCTGCTGATCGATGCCTTCGCTTCACTTCTCGAGCGCCGACCGGGCGTGACGCTGCGGATCTGCGGCGACGGCCCCGAGCGGAGCCGGCTCGAGCAGCGTGTCGGGCGCCTCGGGCTGTCCCGGTCGATTTCGTTCCGCCGTGGGATGCCATGGGATTGGACGTCGGAGCTCGAGGACGCCTGGGCGCTCGTCGCCCCCTCGCTGTATCGCGAGCCGCTCGGGCTCGTCGCGATCGAAGCGATCGTTCGTGACGTACCGGTGATCGCCTCCGCCGACGGGGGGTTCGGGGAATCGGTCGCCGACGGGCGCAGCGGCCTCCTGTTTGCAAACGGGGACGCCGCGGGACTGCTCGACCGCATGACGATGGTCTGCGACGGCGCCTTCCCGGACCACCGCCCCGAGCGCGCGGCGCGGGACGAGCTCGCAGCCAGGCATCGCGTCGAAGATCATGTCCGGACGATGGAGCGGATCTGGCGGGAGATCGGGCCCTGAGCCGGCGCATGCTGATGATCGGCTTCGACGCCGGCGACGGGGACCTCGCCCTGGACTGGATCCGCGAAGGCCGGTTGCCGACGCTCGCCGCGCTGGCCGACCGGGGCGTCGCCGTGCCGCTGCGATCCTGCGGCGAGGACATGCCGGAGTCGTCGTGGGCGTCCCTGATCACCGGCGCGCAACCCGGAGAGCACGGCATCTACAGCTGGCGCATCGTCGTGCCGGGCAGCGTGAACCGGGCGCGGATGGCGGCCGGAGGGTGGCGTCGCACCTTCTGGTGGGTCCTGCGCCGCCACGCGCCCGATCCGAAGCCCAAGGTGCTCATCTTCGACGTTCCCTATGCGGGCGGTCTGCAGGACGACGGCGTGACCGAGCTCGGAGGCTGGGGCATCCGAGTCACCCGGCAGGGCTCGTCATGGCCGCCGGATCTCTACGAGGAGATGAGTGCCCGGCACGCCCCCTACCCGGACTGGATCAACCGCGACTACGACCGCAACCCGTTCTCCGAGAGGCGTTACCGGCGCGTCCTCGCCCGGCTCTCCCGGCGTCGCACCGCGCTGGCGCTGGACCTCCTCGAGCGGGCCGACTGGGACTTCGCCCTGGTCAACTTCACCGAGCCCCACTTCGCCGGCCACGCCTTCTTCCACCACCTGAGGTCCTCGGAGCCGGCCCGGCCGCGCGCTCGGTTCGGCGCCAGGGAGGGGATGTTCGACGCCTACCTCGAGACCGATCGCAACATCGCCGCCCTGATCGAGGCGGCCGGCCCTGAGACCGACGTGCTCGTCTTCTCGACGGTCGGGCTGCGGCCCAACGAGGTTTCGCGGGACCTCCTGCGCGAGGTCATGATCGCGCTCGGCTACGAGGTTCCCACGCCGCCGAGCGGGCGCGGGCGCGGGCGCGCCGCCCTGATGACCATCGCGACGAAGATCGTCCCGATGTTCCTCCGGCACCGGCTCAGGAGGCTGCTCGCGACCGGGACGCTCGAGGAGATCGCCGATCGCGCGTGGGGAGAGGCCATCGACTGGTCCACCAGCCGAGCGGTATCGGAGGCCGAGCCGGGCTCGTCCTGGATCAGGATCAACGTCGCCGGACGTGAGCCCGAAGGCATCGTCGAGCCGGCCGAACGCGACGCTCTGATCGCCGAGATCACCGCCGACCTGATGGCCCTCGTCGACGACGCCACCGGCGAGCCGGCCGTCAGGGAGGTGATGACGGTCGCCGAGATCGCGCCGGGAGATCACAGCGGCCAACTGCCGGACCTTCTCGTGCGGTGGTCTCCGGGCATGCGGATCAGGGCCGTCCGGCATCCCCGCGTCGGCCGGATCCATGACAGGGGCGGCCCCTTCGCCCGGACCGAGCACACCGGCGATGGCTTCCTCGTCGCGGCGGGGCCGGGCATTTCGGCCCAGGGCCCCCCGCCGGGGCGGCCGCCGCGCGAGATCGACATCGCGCCGACGGTCCTCCACGCGTTCGGCTCGCCGGTTCCCGAAGCGCTGGCGGGCGAGGTCCTCGAGTGGCTCCTCACCGAGCGCCGGCAGGTCGTGGAGGCCGACATCGAAGTGTCAGCGGTGCCGGCCCTCTAGCGATGGCGAGGAGCGGCTCGCGTCCACCGGCGCCGGTTGGGACGGCGGCGCTCAGCCGGCCCGGCCCGCGCGGACGCTACGCGGTGAACGCCCTCGCCGGGCAGATCGTCTTCGCCGCCGTCACGTTTGCCGCCGCCGTCATCGCGGCGCGGCTGTTCGGGCCGGCGGGAAAGGGCGAGCTGACCACGTGGACGCTCGCCTGCGGGCTCGGCGGGCTGGTCATGGCCGGGTCGGTGCCCACCGGCTTCGCCCGGCTGCTGCTCGACGGCGAGCTCCGCCGGCTGCCCGCCGCGACGCTCCGGCACGCCGCGCTGGCACTGGCCGTCCTGGTCCTGCTCGTGGTCCCGGCGGTCGCTCTCGGCCTGGACCCTCTCGGGGCCGCCTGCTTCCTCCTGGTCGGCGTGACCGCGGCGGTCGTGGTCGAGGACGTGGGGGCGGTGTTGATCGCCGCCAAGCGGCCGTGGGCCTACTCGTCCCTGCGGATCGCCCGCTCGCTCGTCCTCGCCGTCGGCCTCGCGGTCGCCGCGATCTCCGGGGCATCCCTCGGAGTGGCCTTCGTGCTCTGGGCGGTGGGCTCCCTCGGCTCGGTGCTCCTCGCCCTCCGGCTCAGCCCGCGAATGGAAGGTGAGCGACCGGGGCTGAAGCGCGCCTGGAGCCTCGGCCGGGGCTCGGCCGTCACGCGGATCGCCACCTGGGCTGTTCGTCGGCTCGATCAGTTCATCGTCGCGGCGCTCGTGGGGCTGCCCGCGCTCGGGATCTACACCGCGGCGGTCAACCTGAGCGAGGTGACCGAGTACGCGGGAACGGCGATCGGCCAGGCGTCGTTCGAGACGGAACGGACGCTCGACGACGTCGCGGCCCGCCGCATCCTGCGCCTCTCCGCGCTGCTGCTCGCCGTGATCTCCCTCGCGGTGACGGTGGCCGGCTTCTTCCTGATCGGGCCGATCTTCGGCAGCGAGTTCGCCGACGCCCGCTGGGTTCTGGTCATCCTCGCGCCAGGGCTCGTCTTCCGCGGACCCGCGATCGCGGGGGGCCAGATGATGCTGGCGCGGGGCCAGGGACGGCAGCTGTCGCGCATCATGGTTCTCACGGTGGCCTCCGGCATCGTGCTCTGGACCGCGGGTTCGCTCGCCTGGGGCATCAACGGAGCGGCCCTGGCCTCCTCGGTCGTCTACGTTCTCGGTGCGGTGCTCATACGCCGCGGGTTGCTACGGACGGAGAGAGGGCCAGGAGGTTGAGCGAATTGCCCCGGGCGGAACGGCTCATCGTCCTCGCTCCGACTCCGCCGCCCGTGTTCGGCCATTCGGTGCTGACGCTATGCGTGCTCGCGTCTTTGCGGCGCCTCGGCCTGCTGGCCGAGCATGTGGAGATCCGTGATGACCGCTCGCTCGCCAACCTGAACCATCTCGACCTCGAGAACGTCCGCATCGGGCTGCTCGCAGCATGGCGGCTGCTGCGGGCCATGGGTAAGCATCGCGAGGCGGCCGTCTACGTCCAGATCTCCCAGGGCAGATGGGGCTTTCTGCGCGACGCCCTCTGGATCTGGCTCGCCCGAGCGGGGCGCCGGCGGGTCTACGTGCACCTGCTCGGTGGTCGCTTCGAGGACTTCCACGCCGAGTCGGGCTGGGCCATGCGGGCGCTGATCAGGGCGACGATCGCCCAGGCCCATTCGATCTGGGTCCTCACCCCGTCCCTGCGCCGATGCTTCGACGGCCTGGTTCCGCCGGAGCGGGTCGGCGTCCTGCAGTGCGTGGTCGACGATCCGATGCTCGTGGAGGATCCATCTCCACCCCGGCGCGACGAGGACGGCGGCATGCGGGTCCTGTTCCTCTCCAACCTGCGGGAGGGAAAGGGCCACACGGAGCTGCTCGAGGCGTTGGCACGGTTGGGAGACCGTGCAGCGGGCTGGCACGTCCGGCTCGTCGGAGACTGCGACGAGCGGACGCGGGCCACCTCCGAGGCGGTGGTCGCGCAGCGGATCGATCCGTCGGTCCGGGTCGAGTTCACCGGTCCGCTGACGGGCCCGGCCAAGACCCACGAGTTGGCGTGGGCGAGCGTCTTCGCCTTCCCGTCGAGCTATCGCAACGAAGGCCAGCCGCTGGTCGTGATCGAGGCCCTCGCTGCGGGCTTGCCGATCATCACCACCTCCCACCGGGGCATCCCGGACACGGTGACCCACGACCGCAATGCGATCCTGATCGAGCCCGGGGACGTGGCCGCGCTGGCGGCGGCGCTCGAACGGCTCGCCGGGGATGAACGGCTGCGCGCCCGCCTGGCGGTGGCCGCCCGGCGTCGCTACGAGGACCAATACGAGCCGGCGGCCCTCGACCGGGGGCTGGCCGAGCTGCTGGCGAGGCGCGTGCCTACTTCTGCTTCAGGATCAGCGTCCCGCAGGTCTCGAAGCCGTACTTCTCGGCAAGCTTGGCGTTCGCCTCGACCGACTTGCTCTCCGCCTCGACGGCCTCGTTGAGGGCGGTCGCGGTCGGCTCGTCGAGGGCGTCGGCGTAGGCGCCCCACGCCTTCGCTGAGGCGTCGAGCTTCTTCTCGACCTCCACGCGGCTCTCCAGGTAGGCGTCCGCGCCGCCTGACGCGGGCTCCTCGAGTGCCTTGAGCTCCTTCGTCAGCTCGCGCCTGTTGTCGGCCAGCTCCTCGACGATGTCCTGCACGTTCTTGGCGGTCTCGGTGCTCGGCGTCGAGGCGAGCTCCTCGGCGAGGGCGGCTCGCTCCTTCGCGAGCTTCAGGTTCTCGGCCCGGACTGCGTCGCAGAGCTCGTCGGCGGCGGCGATGTAGTCGTCCTTGGTGACCTCCGGCGGAGCCTCGGCCTCAGTTTTCCCCGTCGCCTCCGCCTCCTGAGAAGCGGACTCGGACGTCGATTCCGAGTCGCCGCCGCAACCGATCAACCCGGCTCCTGCGACTCCGAACACGACGGTCAGCGCGATCAAACCGATCCTCGGCATCTCATCTCCCCTTTTTCTCCCGGAGACCCCACGGGACCGTGAAGTCGCCCCGACCCTACTTCGCTACTCGCCCTCGTTGCGCAGCGGCACCCTTTCGAGTGACTCGGCGAGCAGCATCTCCTTCGTGAAGATCAGGTCGCCGCGGTTGTAGTCGGCCATCTCGTACTCGTGGCCCATGGTGATCGCGTCGAACGGGCACGCGACCTCGCAGTAGCCGCAGAAGATGCAGCGCGCCAGGTTGATCTCGTAGACGGCGGCGTAGCGCTCACCGGCCGAGACGCGATCGTCGGGATCGTTCTCGGCCGCGACGACGCGGATGCAGTCGGCCGGGCAGGCGGCGGCGCAGAGCGAGCAGCCGACGCACTTCTCGAGCCCCGTGTCCTCGAAGCGGTGCAGCTTGTGGCGGCCGCGGAAGCGCGGGTAGACCGGCGTCTTCTCCTCCGGGTACTGGACCGTCACCGGGCCCTCGACGACGCGCGCGAGCGTGGTCTTCAGCCCGCGCAGCGTCTCGCCGAACGCGCGGTAGGCGCCGCCGAAGCCCCCCGGCTCGGGGCCGCGCTGCACGCTGACGACGGAGTCATCGGGCAGGTAGGGGAATTTGGACGGGGTCTCGTCTCCGGCGCCGGGTTCCATGGCCCGATCCTACGCGCTCCGGAGACCCGGCACCCCAAAGCGAAAGGGCCACCCCGACGCGTTGTCGGAGTGGCCCTTCGCCAGGCGGATGCCCTCAGCGTTCGTCCGTGCTCAGAAGCACTGGCCGTCGGACAGCGACGCGCTGCCCTTGATGCTGAGCGTGTCGCCCGGCAGCTTCGCCTTCAGCGAGCCGGAGAGCTCGCCGTTGGCGTAGTTGCCGGTGCCCGAGAACGGTGACGGCGGCTTGAGCGTCGCCGTCCCCTGGTTCACGTTGGCGTCGAACTGGCCTCCGGTTGCGAATGCCGACCGGTTGATCGAGATGCCGTTCTTCTTGTCGCTCGTGCTGACGCTGAACGAGGGGTCCTTCCCGTCGATCTTCTGGGCCGAGAAGAAGGTGTCCTTGTCGAACGCCGACAGGATCACGCACTTCTTTCCATTGCCCCCGCCACCGTCGGGCTTGCACTCGAGCGGCTTGTCGCTCTCCGCCTGAGTGACGGTGCCCTTCGCCTTCTTGGTCGAGACCTTGGAGTACCCGTTCTCGCCCTTGAACTTGAAGATGCCCTTCCAGGTGCCGTTCTTGACGATGGTGTCGGGGCCCTTGCATCCCTTGGGCGGCTTGACGCGCTCGCTCTTGCCCTTCTGGTTGAACCGCATCTTGACCTTGCCGTAGCCCTGGAAGACCGCCTTGATCTTCTTCGCGTTGGCGGTCCCGTTGGTGCTGTAGTTGGCGAATGCGTTCTTCTTGTTCGCGCTGACGCTGACGCCCTGCTCGCCGCCGAAGACGCTGAAGCTGTAGCCCTTGCTGCCGTCTTCAGAGAAGCTGGCGTTGACGGGGCCCTTCGCGGCCGAGGCCTCGGTTGCCCCCAGCAGCGCCATGGCGGTCACGGCCACTGCGGCCGCGCCTGTGAATCGTCTCTTCATGCTCCTACCTTCCTTCGGGCCGGGTTTCCCGGCCTGGGTGAATCGATTTGTCCTTGGATGAAACTCCGGGTCCCTGCCGCCGCGACCGGCCGCGCTTCTCATCGCGCCATCAGGGGGTTGTCGATGATCGTCACGACGGGCGTCCCGCTGCCGGTTCTGCTCGCCTTCGCGGCGCCGATCGGGCAGAAGCCCTTCTTGCGGACCTGCGGGCGGCCGCCGTAGAGCTTCTTCCCGCCCTTGAGATCGTCGGCACTCAGGACCCGGCAATACCAGCTGTCCTGGTCCGCACCGTTGCACTTCGACGGGGACACCCCGACCGGGTCGTTGCCCTCGAAGTCCGGATACGCGGTGCTCGAGGAGTTCATCACCGCACAGCGACGATCCTCATGGTCCAACCCGAGGATGTGACCGAGCTCGTGGGCCGCGGTGATGACGTCGACGTAGCGGCATTCCTTCGGGCTGTTCTTCGAGGGATCCTGCTTGCCGGTGCCGAGGTAGACCTTGCCGGAGACGGTGTGGAAGTTCTTGCCGTCGTTGCTCGTGAAGACTGGTGTGGCCAGCCCGTTGCCGCAAGGGACGCTCTTGTCGCCCTTGATCACCACATCGGCGCGATTGGACGACGAGACGCGCTGGAACTTGATGTCGAGGCCGCTGTGATTCCAGCGGTCGACCGCGTCGCGAACCGCAGCGTCCTGGGCCTTGGCCGCGTTGAAGTAGCGGATCTTGGCCGGGCTTCCCTTCCACGTCGACTTCGGTTCCAGAAAGCTGTACCCGTGGGAGTCCCCGGGGACCAGGGCGCCGGCCAGGAGTGCGATGAGCGCAAGCAGCCCGAGGGGTGCCACCTGCCCCACGCGTGTGCTCACCCTCAACTTCGACCCCCGCCCTGAACGGATCAAGATTCGTGCCTGCTCCCTGGAGGCGGCAACCTATCACGAGAAATGACGGACGTGAATGGTCGGCGGGGGCCTTCCGGGCACTCCCTCGAGGGTCTAGGTGACTGTCACGAGGACGGCGGTGACCAGCACGTTCAGCGTCGCCAGCGGCAGCAGGATCTTCCAGCCGAGGCTCATCAGCTGGTCGTAGCGGAGCCGCGGGAGCGTCGCCCTCACCCAGATGAAGAAGACGATCAGGACGAAGATCTTGAACAGCATCCAGAACGGATCGAGGAAGCCCGGGCCCGGTCCGTGCCAGCCGCCGAGGAACATCGCCGAGGCGATCCCGCTGACGACGATCATCTCCATGTACTCGGCCATGAAGTAGGAGCCGAAGCGCATCCCGCCGTACTCGGTGTTGTAGCCGCCGACCAGCTCGGCGTCGGCCTCGGCGAGGTCGAACGGCGGCCGGTTGGTCTCGGCGAATCCGGCGACCATGAAGATGATGAAGCCGACGAACTGGGGGATGATGTACCAGACGGTGTCGGCCTGGGCGTTGGCGATGTCGACCAGGCTGAGCGAGCCGGCCATCATGATCACGCCGAGCAGCGCGAGCCCCATCGAGATCTCGTAGGAGATCAGCTGGGCGGCCGAGCGCATGGCGCCCATGAAGCTGTACTTCGAGCCCGAGGCCCAGCCGCCGAGCAGCAGGCCGTAGAACGAGATCGAGCCGAACGCGAAGGCGTAGAGGATCCCGATCGAGACGTCGATGCCGTAGAAGCCGACGCCGTCCTTGACGTCGCCGAACGGGATGATCGCGAGCGTCGCGGTGGCGCTGAGGATGACCAGCGCCGGCGCGATCGCCCAGAGCACCGGCACGGCGGCCTCCGGCTTGTAGCTCTCCTTGCTGAGCAGCTTGAGGACGTCGGCCAACGGCTGCATCAGGCCGAAGGCGCCGACCCGGTTGGGCCCGTAGCGAGCCTGGAAGCGGCCGAGCAGCTTGCGCTCGAGGAGCAGGATCAGCGGCACGATCTGGAGGATCACGACGAAGATGACGATCGACTTGACGACCATGATCCAGGTCGCCTCCGCGAAGCCGACGTCGGCTACGACCACGGGACGGCCTCCCTGGCGCTCGTGCCGTAGACGGGCTCCTCGGTCGGCTCGTCGGCGGCGACGCTGACCGTGGCGACCTCGGCTCCGTCCAGCCGATTCGCGCCGTTCTCGGCTGACGCCCTCGATCAGGAAGCCGGTGCCGGTCAGCATCCGCTCGCGCAGCGCGACCGTCGCGACGATGCCCTTGCCGTCGGCGCTCACGTCGACCCGCTGGCCGTGCTGGACGCCGAGGCGCTCGGCGTCGTCGGGGTGCAGCTCGAGCGTCTGGGCGGGGGAGAGGAACTGCAGCGCCGGGTTGCGCTCGGCGACGTAGTCGCTCCAGAGGTCGCGGTAGGAGGCGATGCGGATCTGGTCGGCGCCGACGTCGGGGGCCGAGCGCGGCTCGTCCGTCGCGGGCTCGGCGTCCTCTTCGGCCGGCGCCTCGTCCTCGTCCGTCGTCCCACGACGGCGCCGGCTCGCGGATCGGATCGGCGTCGTCCATCCAGAGCTCCGGCCAGCGCACGCCGGTCCCGCCGATGTCGTCGATGGTGATCCCCTTGAGGAACGGGATGTCGGCGGCGAGGAGGTCGAAGACCTCGCCCGCGGTGCCGGCGCCGGTCTCGTCGCCGAGCCGGGCGGACAGGTCGGCGAGCGCCTGCCAGAGCGGGCGGACCGAGCCCGGGTGGGAGACCGAGGGGCGCACGCGCTGGAGGCGGCCGTCGGGGTGGGTGACGGTCCCCTCCTTCTCGGCGAAGGTCTCGGCGGGGAGGTGGACGTCGGCGTTCTGGGCGGAGGCGGTGCCGAACATCGAGACGCTCAGCGTGAAGTCGGCGGCGCCGATCGCCCGGGCCCAGCCCTCGGGATCGTCGAAGTCCCGCACGGGGTCGACGTCCCAGAGGATCAGCCCCTGCAGCTCGCCGGACTCGAGGGCCTCGCGGATCTCGGCGGCGCTGCGGCCCTCGGCGCCTGACCTTGGAGTAGCCCGGCCCGAATCCCTCGGCGCAGCCGACCTCGCGCAGGCCGCGGCCGTTCGGGGAGCGCGGGACCTCGATCAGCCCGCCGCCCTCCATGCCGTCGAGGCCGAGGACGTCGGCGAGGTCGAGGAGCGCCTGTGCGGTGGCCGGCGCGTCGGCTCCGGCGAGCATCCGCTCGCCCCAGGCGATCACGATCGAGTCGGCCTCGCGGAGGGCGGAGGCGAAGCCGTCCTCGTCGTCGCCGCGCGCGAGGGCGCCGTGCAGGTCGGTCAGGAACGTGCGCGCGTCGCCCGGCTCGTAGCGGTGCGCCTCGATGGCGCCGGCCGAGCCGATCGCGGCGCCGCCGTCGAGCGCGGTCGGCCGTTCGCTCGCGACGAGCAGCTGCGTGCCGTTGCGCCGCACGGCCTTGCGGATCCGGAGCTCGAGGATCGGCATCTCGTGGATCGGGTCGCAGCCGACGACGAGCACCGCAGCCGCCGAGTCGATGTCGCCCATCCCGACCGAGAGCCGCGGCGAGGCGAGGCGGCCGCGGAGCTCCCGCGAGATGCCCGGCGCCGAGGTGCTCGTCACGTCCTTGGAGGCGAGCGGACCGCGGACGATGCGCTGGACGAGGTAGCCCTCCTCGTTCGAGGCACCGCCGCCGACGAGCGCCGCGACCTTCCCGCGGGCCGCCTCGAGGCCCTCCGTGCAGCGGTCGAGCGCCTCCTGCCAGGTGGCGGCGTGGAGGGCGCCGCCCTGACGCACCTGGGGGGCGAGGGGACGGTCCGCGCTGGCGAACATCTGGTACCCGAAGCGGCCCTTGTCGCAGAGCCAGCCGTCGTCGACGCCGTCGTTGTCGCGGGCCAGGGTCCGCACGACCTTGTCGTCGCGGACGGTGAACTTGACGTTGCACTGGCTCGGGCAGAGCGTGCAGACCGAGCCGGCGTCCTCGATGTCCCAGGGGCGGGCGCGGAAGCGGTAGGCCTGCGAGGTCAGCGCGCCGACGGGGCAGAGCTCGATGATGTTGCCGTGGAAGGGCCCGATGTAGGGGCGGTCCTCGTGGGTGCCGACGTAGGTCTTCGGGCCTCGCTCGAGCAACTGGAGCTGCTCGTCCTCGGAGACCTCCTGGCTGAAGCGCACGCAGCGGTAACAGAGGATGCAGCGCTCGCGGTCGATCTTGATCAGCGGGCTGAGCGGGATCGGCTTCTCGAAGTGGCGCTTCGGGTCGGTGACGCGGCTCCGGCCCGGTCCCCAGCCCATCGAGATGTCCTGCAGCGGGCACTCGCCGCCCTTGTCGCAGACCGGGCAGTCGAGCGGGTGGTTGACGAGGAGGAACTCGACGACGGCGTTCTGCGCCTCCTTGACCCGCGCGGTCTGCGTGTAGACGACCATGCCGTCGCGGATCGGGGTGGAGCAGGCCGTCTGCAGCTTCGGGATGCCCTCGACCTCGACCAGGCACATGCGGCAGGCGCCGACCGGCTCGCCGAGCTTCGGCTCGTAACAGAAGACCGGGATCTCGACGTCGCCGTGCTTGGCCGCGTCGACGAGCATCGTGCCCTCCTTCGCGGCGACCTCCACGCCGTCGACGACGAGGGTGATCTCCTTCGCGTCCTTGCCGGCGGCCATGCGTCAGGCGCCGACCGCGACGGGGGTGTTGCGAGCGGGCTCGAGGTCCAGCGGGGCGGGGGCCGCGTCGCGGGCGCGGGCGATCGTCTCCTCGAACTCGGCCCGCCAGCGGCGCACCATCGAGCCGACCGGCATCGCCATCGCGTCGCCGAGCACGCAGAGGCAGTTGCCGATGATGTTCTCCTGCACCGAGGCGATGATGTCCAGGTCCATCGGCGTCGCCTCGCCGCGGACGACCCGCTCGAGCATCTTCACCGTCCAGTTGGTGCCCTCGCGGCATGGGGTGCACTTGCCGCACGACTCGTGCTGGTAGAAGCGCGCGGTCCGCAGCGCCATCTCCGGGATCGAGACGGTGTCGTCGGCGACGATGATCGCGCCGGAGCCGAGCATCGAGCCCGCCTCGGCGATCGCCTCGAAGGAGTAGGGGAGGTCGAGCTCCTCGGGGCCGAGGACGGGGGCCGACGAGCCGCCGGGGTACCAGGCCTTGACCTTGCGGCCGGGCGGCGGGCCGCCGGCGAGGCCGAAGATGATGTCGCGGCTCGAGATCCCGAGCTCGATCTCGTAGTTGCCGGGCCGCTGGACGCAGCCGGAGACCGAGACGACCTTCGTGCCGGTCGACTGCTCGGTGCCGAACTGCTTGAACCAGTCGGCGCCGCGGTTGACGACGTGGGGGACGTTCATCAGCGTCTCGACGTTGTTGATCAGGGTCGGCCCGCCGTAGAGGCCCTGGATCGCCGGGAACGGCGGCTTCAGGCGCGGGTTGCCGCGCTTGCCCTCGAGCGAGTCGAGCAGCGCCGTCTCCTCGCCGCAGATGTAGGCGCCGGCGCCGCGGTGGACGACGACGCTCACGTCGGTGCCGGTGTTGAGGATGTTCTCGCCGAGGTAGCCGGCGTCGTAGGCCTCGCGGACGGCGGCCTCGAGCCGGTCGGCGATCTCGGCGTACTCGCCGCGGATGAAGATGAACGAGCGGGTGGCGCCGGCGGCCATCGCGGAGATCGCTACGCCCTCGACGAGCCCGTGCGGGTTCTTGAACATCAGCTCCCGGTCCTTGAAGGTCCCGGGCTCCGACTCGTCGGCGTTGCAGCAGAGGTACTTGTCCATGTTCCCCTGCGGCAGGAAGCTCGCCTTCTTGCCCATCGAGAACCCGGCGCCGCCGCGGCCGCGCAGCCCCGATTCCTCGAGCTGGGAGACCAGCTGACCGGGCTCGATCTCCCGGAACGCGCGCTTCAGCGCCGTGTATCCGCCGAGCCGCTCGTAGGTCTCGATCGAGGTCAGCCCGGGCTCGTCGATGTGCTCGAACAGCACGCGGGTCTCACGGGCCTGCGCTGCGTCAGACATGGCTTGAAAAGGTCGCCTGCACTGGGGCGCAAACCTACCGGAGTGCCGCGCTCAGCCGGGTCTGCGGAATGTGCCGGGTCAGCCGGCGCTTACGCGCGGGTCCGGCTCGGTCTCGGAGCCGCCGGCCACGGGGCGCTTGGCCATCTGCCGGTCCGGGAGCACGTCCCGTCCCTCGCGCAGGGCCTTGATCGCCTCGGCCGCCTCGTCCCCGTCGAGCGGGCCGTAGTAGCGCTCGTCGATCGAGGCCATCGGGGCGATGTCGCAGGCGCCGAGGCACTCGAAGCCGGTGACGAAGACCTCGCCGTCCTCGGAGACCTGACCGCCGTGGGAGGCCTCGTGGGGGTCGATGCCGCTCGCCTCGCAGAAGGCCTCGAGCAGGTCGTCGGCGCCGCGCATCCAGCAGGAGATG
This sequence comes from uncultured Solirubrobacterales bacterium, assembly GCA_963839535.1. GTDB lineage: Bacteria > Actinomycetota > Thermoleophilia > Solirubrobacterales > 70-9 > RHKX01. The sequence continues at coordinate 126,371 of CAWIVF010000008.1, read as the reverse complement.
TTCGTGCAGACCAGCACCCGGTGCTTGCCGGCGGGGCGCATGTGGAAGAGGTCGTAGAACGAGCCGACGGACTCGAGGTAGGCGGCGCTGACCCCCATCACGGCGGCTCCCTGCCGGATCCCCTCGGGGGTGCACCAGCCGTAGCGGCGCTGGATCGCGAACAGCACCGGGATCGAGGCCGAGCGCTTCTGCGGGTAGCGGCTCATGATCTCCTCGACCTCCGCGCGGAAGTCGTCGGGGACGCCGGCCTCGTGGCTCTCCGGCACCTGCACCGCGGCGCTGTCGGCGACTCCCGGGTGCGCCTGCGCCTCGGCCCCGCCGGTCGCCTGGTCGTTCTCCGGCGTCGTCTCGTCGCCGTCCGCTCCGGCCTTGCTCTCCGAATCGGGGACGGGCGGCTCGCCGGAGCCGCCGCGCGCCTGCTCGCGGCCGGGCTCGTCGGTCCCCGAGGTCCCGGGGGAGTCGGCGCGCTCCTCGCTGCTCTCGGCGTCGCTCACCGGTCGATGCCCCCGAGGATCGGGTCGAGCATCGCGAGGTTGGCGATCAGGTCGGCGACGTACTGGCCGACGCACATCTCGCGCAGCATCTGCAGGTTGACGAAGGAGGGGTCGCGCATGTGGACCCGGACCGGCTTCGCCGAGCCGTCGGCGACGAGGAAGCAGCCGTACTCGCCGCGCGGGCCCTCGACCGGGAAGTAGACCTCGCCGGGCGGGACGCGGAAGCCCTCGGTGACCAGCTTGAAGTGGTGGATCAGCGCCTCCATCGAGGTGCCGAGCTCGTGGCGCGGCGGCAGCACGACCTTGCGGTCGTCGGCGATCCACGGGCCCTCCGGCAGCCCCTCGATCGCCTGGCGGATGATCCGCACCGACTCGCGCATCTCGTTCAGCCGGACCCGGTAGCGGTCGTAGTTGTCGCCGACCGTCCCGACCGGGATCTGGAAGTCGAAGTCCTTGTAGGGGAGGTAGTCGTCGACCTTGCGCAGGTCCCACGGCTCGCCCGCCGCGCGCAGGAGCGGGCCGGTCACGCCCAGCTCCTTGAGCCGCTCGAGCGGGACGACCCCGGTGTTGCGCGTCCGCTGGAGGAAGATCTCGTTCCGGTCCAGCAGCGCCGCGTACTCGTCGATCCGGTTCGGCATGTCGTCGCAGAACTCGAGCACCCGCCGCTCGAAGCCGACCGGGATGTCCTCCATCACGCCGCCGACCTGGAAGTAGCGGGTGTGCATCCGCTGGCCCGACGACATCTCGAACAGGTCGAGGATCTTGTCGCGCTCGCGGAAGCAGTACCAGAACATCGAGATCGCGCCGAGGTCCAGCGCGGTGGTCCCGAGCCCGACCAGATGGCTGTGGATCCGGTTCAGCTCGAGGTGGAGGATGCGGAGCCAGGCGGCGCGCGGCGGGATCTCGAGCTCGAGCAGCTTCTCCGTCGCCCCGCAGAAGGTCTCCATGTTGAAGAAGTAGGAGAGGTAGTCCATCCGCTCGATGAACGGGATCACCTTCCAGTAGCTCTTCTGCTCGCAGGACTTCTCGATCCCGGTGTGGACGTAGCCCATCACCGGCTTCAGGTCCCGGACGACCTCGCCCTCGAGCGAGACCAGCAGCCGCAGCACGCCGTGCGTGGCCGGGTGGTGCGGGCCCATGTTGATCGTGAACAGCTCCTCCTCGCGCTCCAGCGAGGTCCGCTCGATCGAGGAGGTGCCGATGACCTGCGCCTCGGTCCGGCCGATGGCGTCGCGCCCCATCTGCTCCGGGGTGCGGGTGGTGTCGGCGTACTCGGTGCTCAGACCGGGCGCTTGCTCCTTACCCCGGGACGGAGTCCTCGGTGTTCGTGAAGATCACGGCCTCGCCGCCGATCGGGAAGTCGCGGCGCTGCGGCCAGCCGATGTAGTCCTCCGGCATCAGGATCCGGCGCAGGTCCGGGTGACCGCGGAAGAGGATCCCGAAGAAGTCGTAGACCTCGCGCTCCTGGAACTCGGCCGTCGGGAAGATGTCGACGACGGAGTCGAGCTCCGGCAGGGCGTCGGGGCCGGGGTCGGCGAGCAGGGCCTTCACCCGGAGCCGCTCGACCCGGGGCATGTTCAGCAGCTCGTAGTGGACGGCGAAGCGCGGCTCGGCGGGGAGGTAGTCGGCGCCGTGCAGGCTGGCGAGGAAGCGGAACTCGTGCTCGGGCGCGTCCTTGAGGTAGCCGAGCACGTCACGGACCCGCGCCGGGTCGATCATCAGCGCCGGCTGGCCGTGCTCGTGGGAGGTCCCGACCACCGCGCCCTCGTGACGGGTGTCGATCTCCTGGGCGAGCAGCTCGAGTCCAGGCGGATCGATCATCAGACGTTGGCGTCCTCGCCCATCGGGTCGGAGCCCGTGTCGGGGCCGGGCGGATCGCGGTCCTCGGCGTCCGGGTCCCAGGCGTCGCTCGCCTCGTGCCCGGTCAGCTCCGGATGGTCGAGGTGCACGGCCTGCTCGGGCGCCGTGCCCTCGCGGACCGACTCGTGGAGGCCGTTGCCCTGCATGAGGCCGTCGGCCGGGGAGGTGCCGGCCCGCTCGACCGGGATCGCGCCCGCCTTCCAGCGGCGCTCGTCCTCCTCGGTCCCGTGGGCGGCGTAGCGGTCGCGCCAGCCGAGGTCGGGGTCGCCGAAGATCTTCCGCTGCAGCTTCAGGATCCCGTAGAGCAGGGCCTCGGGCCGCGGGGGACAGCCGGGGATGTGGATGTCGACCGGGAGGAACTTGTCCGCTCCCTGGACCACGGCGTAGTTGGAGAACATCCCGCCCGAGGACGAGCAGGCGCCCATCGAGATGACCCACTTCGGCTCGAGCATCTGGTCGTAGATGCGGCGGACGACCGGCGCCATCTTGATCGACACCCGCCCCGAGAGGATCAGCATGTCGGCCTGCCGCGGCGACGCCCGGAACACCTCGGCGCCGTAGCGGGCGGAGTCGTAGCGGGCGGAGACCATCGACATCATCTCGATCGCGCAGCAGGCCAGGCCGAAGGTCGCCGGCCACATCGCGTTGCCGCGGGCCCAGGCCTGCGCCTTCTCGAGCGTCGTCAGGCCGACCCGGGACTCGACGTAGGAGTCGAGGTCGGGCCCCTCGAGGTCGCCGCGGAGCATGTCGCGGGCCTTCATCTGGCGCACGCGCAGGTCCTCGGGGCTCTTCGGCTGGTCGAGCGGGCTGAGCCCGCGGAGCTTGGTGCGCTCTATCTCCAATTGAGCGCACCCCGGCGCCAGACGTAGACGAGACCGACGAACAGCAGGGTGACGAAGATGAGGATCTCGGTCAGCACGAAGACGCTGTTGGAGGCGTTCAGGAGAACGCCGACCGGATACAGGAAGACGACCTCGATGTCGAACAGGATGAACAGCATCGCGACCATGTAGAAGCTGATTCCGAAGCGGAACGTGCGCGAGACCTCCGAGGGGAGCCCGCACTCGTACGGCTCGCTCTTGACCCGGCTCGGCTTCTTCGGGCCGAGCAGGTTGTTGAGCTGGGAGAAGACCAGGCCGACGACGAGGCCGATCGTGGCGAAGACGATCACCGGGAGGTAGCTCTGTAGCACTGTGCTCCTTCCTGTCGCGGCGGGCTCGAGTGCCCAAATCTATCGACCTCGGGTATGAGGACCCCGAAGCGGCGCAGACGGTTGCTGCTATCAACCCGCCCCGTGCTGGCCGTTCACCTCACCGTCGGGATCCTCGTCGTCACCACGAACCTCGTCGCGGGCGTCTGGGGCGCCGCGGCCTGGTACCTGCGCAAGCCCTCGGTGGGGTTCTGGTACGCGCTGCGGGTCGCGCAGGTGGCGGTGGTGATCCAGGTCGGGCTCGGCGGCGTCCTCGTGCTCGAGGGCAGCGAGGCGCCCGACGGGCTCCACTACCTCTACGGCGTGCTGCCGATCATGATCGCGCTGCTCGCCGAGGGCGCCCGCACCGCCGCCTCCGAGCACGAGCTCGAGGGCCTCGACTTCGACTCGCTCCCGCCGGACCGCCAGCGCGCGGTCGCCATGGCGATCTCCCGCCGCGAGACCGGAATCATGGCCGTCAGCGCCCTGGTGATCCTGGGCCTGGCGCTGCGGGCGGCGTTCACGTCCCCGCTCAGCTAGCCGGGGAGGGCGCGTTCGCGCCCGAGCGGCCCCGGGGGTCGGGACGTGGTTTGGCTGATGAGGGAGGGGGATGCCGGTGAACTCTCGGCGAGTGGTCGAAAAGCGACGCAATGCGTCGCAAAGGCGCCAATGACCTCGGGAGGCCGTAGGCGCCCCGCCCACATCCCCCTCATCAGCCCAAACCAACGCCCGACCCCTGGCAGCCGCCCGGGCGCCAGCCCTGCGCCCTACAGCGGGCGGTAGCTCCCGAGGTGGAAGAGCAGCGGATCGCCGTCCCGCTCCACCACCGAGAGCACCTCGCCGGTGACGATCACGTGGTCGCCGCCGGAGATCACGTCGCGGAGCCGGCAGCCGATCGAGACGATCGCGGCGTCGAGGACCGGGATCGCGTCCTCCTCGGTCCAGCCGACCTCCAGCCACTTCTCGGCCGTCGGCAGCTTGCGGCCGAAGTTCATGGCCAGCTCGGCGAAGTCGCCGCCGAGCACGTTGACCCCGAAGCGGCCCGCCTCCTCGAGCGCGCGCAGGGTGCGCGACCCGCGGTCGACGCAGGCCAGCATCAGCGGGGGATCGAGCGAGAGCGAGGTGACGGCGTTGGCCGCCAGCCCCGACGGGCCGGCCTCGGTGAGGGCCGTGATCACCGTGACGCCGGTGGGGAACCGGGACATCGCCGACCGCAGCTGCTCGGGGGCGACGGGGCCGTCGCCGGGGGAGGGTGGGTCCGTGAGAGCCATGCGGTTCGGTGAAAAGTATGATGCCGCCCGCGTGCGTCGTCCCCTCACAGCCCTAGCGGCGGTCAGCTGCGCCCTGCTCCTCGCCGCCTGCGGGAGCGAGGGAGTGTCGGTCTCCTCCGAGACCGACGCGACGGCGAGCAAGGGCGCCGAGATCTTCGCGACCCACTGCGCCGGCTGCCACACGATCAGCGCCGCCGGCTCGCAGGGATCGGGCAACCGCGGGCTCCGGGTCCAGGGACCGAACTTCGATCAGCGCGTGGAGTCCTACGACGAGGCGCTCTTCGCGATTCGCAACGGCGGGTTCTCCGGGGCGATCATGCCCCAGAACATCGTCGTCGGCGACGACGCGGCCGCCGTCGCCGAGTTCCTCGCCAAGTACTCGGGCGGCGACGTCGAGGAGTCGCCGCGACCGACCTCCTCGCCGGCGAGCGAGACCGGCGAGTCCGACGCCTCGCCGAACGAGGTGGTCGGGACCGACAACCAGCCGGATGAGAGCTCCGGCGGCTCGGCCGGCAACGATTCCGGCGGCGGCCAGTCCGGTGGCCAGTCCGGCGGCGCCGCTCAGGGCCAGTCCTCAGACGCGGGCTAGCGCCCTGCTCGACCTTCGGCGCATCCGCGAGGACCCGGCGCCCGTACGCGACGCGCTCGCCCGGATCGGGGCGGCGGACGACCTCGATCGCCTGCTCGAGCTCGACTCGAGGCGGCGCGAGCTGCTGCCCGAGGTCGAGGGCCTCCGCGCCGAGCGCAACGTCGCCTCCGACGCGATCGGCGCAGCCAAGCGCGAGGGCGGTGACAGCGCCGAGGCGATCGCGGCGATGCGGGACGTCTCGGCCCGGATCAAGGCGCTCGAGGGCGAGCTGGCCGACGTGGTCTCCGCCCGGGACGACCTCCTCGCCCGGATCCCGAACCCGCCCGATCCCGAGGCCCCCGACGGCGACACCGACGAGGACGCGGTCGTCCTGCGCGAGGTCGGCGAACCGCCCGCCTTCGACTTCGAGGCCCGCGACCACCTCGACATCTGCCGCGCCCTCGGCCTGATCGAGACCGAGAAGGCGGCCGCCGCCTCGGGCTCCCGCTTCGCCTACCTGATCGGCGACCTGGTCCTGGTCGAGCTGGCCCTGATCCGCCTCGCGGTCGAGATCGTCGGCGAGGAGGGCTTCACCCCGGTCATCCCGCCGGTCCTGGTCCGCGAGGAGGCGCTGTACGGCTCGGGCTTCTTCCCCGCCGAGCGCGAGATGATCTACGAGATCGAGAAGGACGAGCTCTTCCTCGTCGGCACGTCAGAGGTCCCGCTCGCCGCGCTCCATGCCGACGAGATCCTCGACGGAGGAAGCCTCCCGATCCGCTACGCCGGGATCTCGACCTGCTTCCGCCGCGAGGCGGGCGCCGCCGGCAAGGACACGCGGGGGATCTTCCGCGTCCATCAGTTCGACAAGGTCGAGATGTTCTCGTTCGTCGAGCCCGACGCGGCGAAGGAGGAGCACGAGCGGCTGCTCGCGATCGAGGAGCGGATCCTCGGCGCCCTCGAGGTTCCCTACCGCGTCGTCGACATCCCGGTCGGCGACCTCGGCGCCCCGGCCGCGCGGAAGTTCGACTGCGAGGCGTGGATGCCGGGGCAGGGCCGCTACCGCGAGGTCACCTCGACCTCGAACACCACCGACTACCAGGCGCGCCGGCTCGGCTGCCGCTACCGGCCGGACGGCAAGGGCGCGCCGGAGCACGTCCACACGCTCAACGGGACGGCCGTGGCGGTGGGCCGGTCACTGATCGCGATCATCGAGAACCACCAGCAGGCCGACGGCACGGTCTCGCTGCCGGCGGCGCTCGTCGAGCGGGGCGCGCCGGCGAAGCTCGGCTAGGAGCCGGCGGACTCCTCCGGCTCGAGCTCGAGCGCGGCGGAGTTGATGCAGAAGCGCTGGCCGGTCGGCGCCGGGCCGTCCTCGAAGACGTGGCCGAGGTGGGCGCCGCAGCGTGCGCAGAGCACCTCGGTTCGCCGCATGAAGAGGCTGTTGTCGGCCTTGGTGACGACCGCGTCGTTCTCCATCGGCTCGAAGAAGCTGGGCCAGCCGGTGCCCGAGTCGAACTTGGTGTCGGAGCTGAACAGCTCGTTGCCGCAGGCGACGCATGCGTAGGTGCCGTCGTCCTTCGTGTCGACGTACTTGCCGGTGAAGGGCCGCTCGGTGCCCTTGTTGCGGACGATCTCGTACTGCTCAGGGGTGAGCTGCTCGCGCCACTCCTGCTCGCTCTTCTCGATCTTCTCCATGTTCGGAGGATACTCACGGCCGATGCCCGGCCCGAGTGCCCAAACCGCTTCCGACGGGTCCCCGCAGGCCTTCTACGAGGCCGCCGGCGAGGGGTTCGCCTCGACCGAGCTGACCCGGGGCCCCTGGGATCCGGGGAGCCAGCACGCCGGCCCGCCCTCGGCCCTGATCGCGCGCGCGATCGAGCGGTGCGCGGGCCTCGGCGAGGACGTCGAGGACCGCCACGTGGCCCGGATCACCCTCGAGATCCTCCGGCCGGTCCCGATCGCCCCGCTGCGGTGCGAGGCCGCGGTGGTCCGCCCGGGCCGCAGGGTGGACATGGTCGAGGCGACGCTCAGCGACTCCGCCGGCGAGGCGCTCGTTCGCGCCCGGGCCTGGCGGATGCTGCGCCGGGAGGTCGAGCTGCCCGCCGGCCTCGCCAGCACCGAGGACGGCGCGCCCGCCCGGGACGCGGGCCGCCCCGGCGGCGGGAGCGGCCAGCCCGAGCCGCCCGATCGCCTCTCCTCCTCCGCCGAGTTCTTCCCGACCGGCCACGACGTCGGCTACCACACGGCGATGGAGTACCGGTTCGTCGCGGGCTCGTTCCTCGAGCCCGGCCCGGCGACCACCTGGCTGCGGATGCGCGTCCCGCTGATCGCCGGCGAGGAGCCCTCGCCCCTGCAGCGCGTCCTCGCCGCAGCCGACACCGGCAACGGGATCAGCTCGACGCTCGACTACCGCGAGTACGTGTTCATCAACGTCGATCTGACGGTCCACCTGCATCGCCCGCCGGTGGGGGAGTGGGTCTGCCTCGACTCGATCACCGTCCCCGAGCCGAGCGGGGTCGGGATGACCGACACGATGCTGTTCGACGAGCGCGGGCCGATCGGCCGCGCCGCGCAGAGCCTGCTCGTCGACCGCCGCCCGGCGGCCTAGGCGGCGGCAGCGAGCAGCGCCGCGGCGAGCTCGTCGGCGGCGGCCGGCCTCACGTCGAGGTAGAGCGCCGGTTCGATCAGCTCGAGCTCGATCAGCGTGAGCCGCCCGGCCTCGTCGGCGAGCAGGTCCACCCGGGCGTAGAGGTGGTCGTCCGCCGGGGGCCGCGGCCAGCGCACGGTCGGCGATCTCGGCCGCGCCGGCGGGAGCGCTCGCCGACTTCGTGCGTGCCGCCGTACTGGGGCTGGACCCGGAAGTCGCCCCGCGCCGGGACCTTGCGGACGCAGTGGCTGAGCTCGCCGGCGACGTAGACGAGGCTGAGCTCGCCCTCGGCCGCCACGGCGGGGAGGAAGGGCTGCGCCATCACCGGGCACTCGAACCTGCCGAGCATCGCGAGGACGTGGTGCGCGGGGACCCGGACCAGGTTCAGCGCGCCGAGGTCGACGACCGGCTTGATCACCACGTCGTCCCAGCCGAGGCGTTCGATCTCCTCCCAGGCCCGCTCCTCCTCACCCGGCTCCGACCAGACGGTCGGGATCGTCGGCACGTCCGCCTCGGCGAGCTCGCGGAGGTAGCGCTTGTCGAAGTTCCATTCGACGGTCGGCAGCGCATTGCGCAGGCGGGTGGCCTTCGCCGCCTGCTTCAGCCAGCGGCGGAACTCGTCCTGGCGGTCGCCGTAGTCCCAGGTCGAGCTGAGCATGGCGACCCGGTAGGAGGACCAGTCGACCGCGGGGTTGCTCCAGCCCGGGCGTCTCCACCTCGACCCCGCGGCGCTTCAGCGCCGGGACGAGGAAGTCGAGGTCGTCATCGCGCTCGACCGGGCGCTCGCAGGTGACGAGGGCGATCGTCAAGCCGGTGTGGGAGGGCCGCTAGGAGCGGGCCGCGAGGGCGGCCAGCGAGGCGACCACGGCGGAGACGCCGGCGAGGGCAACGGTGCCGCGGACGCCGCTCTCGGGCAGGGAGTCGCGTGCGGCGAGCATCGCGCCGATGTCACCGAGGTCGCAGACGGCGGCGCTGGCGAGCCATGCCGATGCCGTCGAGTCGCCGCGCAGGGAGGTCACCGCGCCGCCCGCGCCCAGAGCGACGTCGCGGATGCCGACGGAGCGGGCGAGCGTGGCGGTCGGGGCCTCCGCTCCCCGCGGGCCGACCCACGGCACGGCGATCCGCTCCGGGGTCAGCGTCAGGGCGAGCCCGAGCGCCGCCCGGCCGAGGGAGAGGGCGATTGCGGCACGGCGGAGGTCCATGGGCGCAAATCTAACGACCGGCGGTCGTCGGCCCGTGATTCGCGGGCCCGAGCACGCGGGTAGGGTCCCGCGGCCATGGCACGGACCAGACGAGTCGACATCAACGGCCCCGGGATCCGGCGCGTCAAGCGCGGGCTCGGGTTCTCCTACCACGAGGAGGACGGCGCGGCGATCACCGACAAGGCCACGCTGGAGCGGATCCGCGCGCTCGCGGTCCCGCCGGCGTGGACCGACGTCTGGATCTGCCCGCACCCGCGCGGACACGTGCAGGCGACCGGCTACGACGACGCCGGGCGCAAGCAGTACCGCTACCACGACGATTGGCGCGAGAGCCGCGACCGGATCAAGTTCGCCGAGATGGAGGAGTTCGCGAAGTCGCTGCCGTCCCTCCGCGACGCCTCGACGAGGGGCTGAGCCGCCGCACCCTCGACTTCGACCGGGTCTGCTCCTGCGCCGTGCGGCTCCTCGACCTCGGCCTCTTCCGGGTCGGCAACGAGCGCTACGAGGCCGACAACGAGAGCTACGGCCTGACCACGATCAAGCGCAAGCACATGAAGATCGTCAAGGGCGAGGCGACGTTCTCCTATCCCTCGAAGAGCGGCCAGCTCAGCACCCACCAGATCAACGACCCCTCGGTGATGCCGACGCTGAAGGCGCTGAAGGCGAGGACGGGCGGCCGCGCCCTGAAGGACCTGCTCGTCTACAAGGAGGGCAGTCGGTGGCGGGACCTCGTCTCCGCCGACGTCAACGCCTTCATCAAGGAGACCGCGGGCGAGGGCTTCAGCGCCAAGGACTTCCGGACCTGGAACGCGACCGTGCTGGCGGCGGTCTTCCTCGCCGCCGACGACGCCGACGACTCGACCAAGGCGGCGCGGAAGCGGGCCGTCAACCGGGCGATCAAGGAGACCGCCATGTACCTCAACAACACGCCGGCGGTCTGCCGCGCGTCCTACATCGACCCGCGCATCTTCGACCGCTACGAGTCGGGCGAGACGATCGCGCCGCAGCTCGAGCGGATCGAGCGGGCGGCCGACCCGGGGCAGTTCCCCGATCGGGAGAAGATCGAGCGGGCGGTCCTGAAGCTGCTCAGCTGACGGGGGCAGCCCGCCGGGCGTTCTCGTCGATCAGTTCGGCGAAGCGGATCCAGAGCTCCTCGGGCAGGTCGTGGCCCATCCCGTCGACCAGCTCGAGCCGCGCCCCCGGGATCGCCTTCGCCGTGGCCTTGCCGGCGGCGGGAGGGACCAGCTTGTCGTCGCGGCCGTGAATGACCAGGGTCGGGCAGCGGACACCCCGCAGCTCCTTGGTCCGGCTGCCTGAGGCCATGATCGCCATCAGCTGGTGGCCGGCTCCGGCCGGGTGGAAGCAGCGGTCGTAGCCCAGCAGCGCGCGCCGGCGCAGCCGCTCGTGGTCGTGGTCGAAGCCGGGGGAGCCGATCCGCTCGAAGAGGGTCGCGACGTGCTCCGCGTAGGCCTCGCGATCGGAGGGCGGGACGGCGAGGAGCGTGCCGATCACGCTCATCCGCGGCAGGGTCGAGAAGGACCGGCCGCCGGGGGTGGACATGATCGAGCAGAGGGAGGCGACTGCGCTCCGGGTGCCGGGCGGCGAGGGTCTGGGCGATCATCCCGCCCATCGAGGCGCCGACCACGTGCGCGCTCTCGACCTCGAGGTGGTCGAGCAGCCCGACCGCGTCGGCGGCCATGTCACCGAGGTCGTAGTGGGCCTTGCGCAGCCCGACGGCTCCGGCGAGCACGTTCGGCCGGCCACGTCCGACCTTCGTGGAGAGGCCGACGTCCCGGTTGTCGTAGCGGATGACGCGGTAGCCGTGGGCGGCGACGAGCTCGCAGAACTCCTCGTCCCAGCCGAGCATCTGCATCCCGAGGCCCATGACGAGGAGGAGGGTCGGGTCCGTGGGATCGCCGAAGCTCTCGTAGGCGATCTCGATCCCGTCGGCGACGGTCGCCATCTCCACCGCGTCGAGGCGCTCGTCGGCGACGGCGGTCTCAGTCATCCTCGAGCAGCTCCTTCAGGCGCTTCAGCGACTTCTGCGCCTCGCGGTCGCCGGACATCGCGTTGAACGCCTTGGCAGCCAGCTTGCCGACCTTGCCGGCCGGAAGCTCGAACTGGTTCTCGTAGTCGAACGTGGTCACGCCGTCGTTCTCGGAGAGCGCGTAGACGATCTGCGCCTTGGCGCCGGCCGCCGCATCGCCCTGCCATTTGGCCTGCCGGGGCGCGTCGCACTCGACGACCTCCCACTTGACCTTCAGCGGGACGCCCTTCAGCTTCATCTCCTGGCGGAAGCGGCTGCCCTTCTTCAGGTCGCCCTCGGGCACGTCGGAGACGGAGTCGTGGATCGTCACCCACTCGCCGAGGCGGTCGGGATCCATGACCAGCTCCCAGACCCGCTCGATCGGGGCCTCGATTTCGATCGACTGCTTGACGACGTCAGCCATGCGCTGCCACCCCCTCTTCCTCGCTCAGGGCACGGTGAATCGCGACGTGGAGCGGCTCGGGCCGGATCGAGAAGAGCGCCGCGCCGGAGGGGTCCTTCACCGACGTGTCGCCGCGCAGGCCGAGCGCGAGCTCCGCGGCCACGAGCGGGCTGCCCGAGGTCACCGAGGCCGCGCCGGCGGCGACGATCTCCGGGGTGGCGATCCACTCCGGCACCGAGACCCGCAGCGGCGGGCGATGGCCGGTCTCGCGGGCGAACTCGGCGATCACGTCGAGATGCTGCATCACCTCGGGCCCGCCGATCTGGATCTCCCTGCCGGTGCTCTCGGGGACGCTGGGCGCATCGCGCAGGTAGGCGATGACGTCCCTGATCCCGATCGGCTGGGTCAGCGACTGGAGCCACTCCGGCTTGGGCAGCGCGGGGAGGCGCCCGGCGATCGAGCGCAGCAGCTCGTAGGACTCGCTCTGGGGGCCGATGATCATCGCGGCGCGGAAGTAGGTGAGCGGCGGACCGAACTCGCGCAGGGTCTCGGCGGTGCGGTGGCGGCTGTCGAGGTGCGGGGAGCCGCCGCGGTCGGCGCCGAGGCCGCCGAGGTAGACGATCCGCTCGACCCCGGCAGCGCTCGCGGCCCGGGCGAACAGCTTGGCCGCCGTGCGCTCGCGCTCGGCGTAGTCCCCCTCCGAGCCCATCATGTGGACGAGGAAGTAGGCGACCTCGACCCCGTCCATCGCGGTGCTGAGGTCGGGCTGGGCGAGCAGGTCCGCCTCGAACAGCTCGACCCGCGGGCCGAGGGTCTCGCGGGCGCGCTCGGGGTCGCGGACCAGCGCGCGGACGTTTGCGCCGTCGGTGAGCAGTGCCTTCGCCAGCCGCCTGCCGATGACTCCGGTCGCGCCGGCGATCAGGTAGGTCGGGCCGGCGGGCCCGCCGCCGTTGGTGCCGGCGGCGGTCACGAGGCGGCTCCCTGGAGGGCGTCGTCGCGGGCCTGATCGCTGGGCATCGAGGTGAGATCGACGTTCGGGAAGTCGAGCTTCGGCAGCGACAGCAGGTAGGCGTTGCAGACGATCACGTGGATGCGGAGCTGCGTCTGCGCGTAGAACCAGGCGCCGAACTGGGCGAACCGTCCTCGGCCCCGCAGGCCGGGGTAGAAGTTGTTGACCTCGACCCGGGCGATCATCCGGACCCGGTCGTCGACGCCGTCGACCTCGTCGTCGACGCCATCGCGGTCGCAGCGCTTGACGGAGACGCGCAGGTTCCCCTGGCCGCGGCCCTCGCGGGCGACGAGAACGCCGCGGTCGATCGGCCAGGTGACGCGACCCTCGCCCTCCTCGGTCTCGTACTGCGGGGTTCCGAAGCGGAGCAGCGGCACCAGCCCGAAGGCGGCGACGGTGCGCGAGTCATGCGCGTAACGCACGCGGATGATCCCGAGCGACATGCGACGCAGGAAGGCCCAGTAGCCGCGGGCGAGGAGCTCGAGGCTGTCGGCGTTCCAGATCCGCTCGAGGAAGCTGCGATCGACGACGATCTCCGCCTCCTGGACCGAGCCGACGGCGCCGCTCGCCTTGACGCGCACGTTGTCGTCGGGCTCGAGGATGCTGACCTGCCCCTCGGGGGTCTTCACGGTCGTGCGGACGGCCTTCCGGTAGACGAGGACGACGGCCGCGACGAGAGCGGCGAACGCGGGGAAGATGAGGAGGCCACGGGGGCTCATGCGTCCTCGAGCTCCCAGAAGCCGTCGGCGCCGACGTAGGTCTGGCGGGCGACCCGGCCGAGCTCCTCGCGGGCGCTGTCGAAGTCGACGTCGCAGACGACGGCCACCTCCTGGGTGGAGAGTGGGGTGGTCCGCCAGCGCAGGACCTCGGCGGCGGAGCCGGGTGGCGTGCGCCGCTCGAGGCCGGGGACGAGGTTGGCGAGGATCGCGTCGTAGACCGCGAAGGGCTGGAATCCCGGCACAGCGATCGTGACGCCGTCCTCGATCCGGGTGATCTCGTAGCTCGGGCAGGTGTAGCGGCGCCCGCCGGACCAGTTGGCGAGCTTGTGATCGAGGACGCGCGCGGCGGGGCTGGGGCGGCGGGCGTCGCTCCTGTCCCGCTCGAGCTCCTCCTCGACCGCCGGATCCTCGAGCCATCCGGAGATCTCGTCGCCGACGCCCGCTCGGGTCGCGGCGCCGACGATCGTCGAGTGGTCGTCGAGCATCTCGCCGGCGAAGTTGGCGATCCGCAGGCCCCTGAGCAACCCCTCGGTGGCCGCGGGGCCGGCGTGGACGCGAGCGGCCACCACCGCCTTGCAGGCGAGCCGGGTGCCGGCTACGTGGGGGCGCAGCCGGGTGTCGATCGGCATCCGGTGCTCATGCGCGATCTTCGCGTAGCCGTCGGCGAGCTTCTCGGGGGTGAAGCCCTTCTCCTCCTGCTCGGCGGCGTCATCGGCGAGGACGACCATCCGGGGACGCCATTCGATGAATCCCTCGTAGAGCCAGTTCAGGCGATGCCGGAACGGCTCCGCGCTGTAGGCCCAGGGGCAGCCCGGGTCGGTGAACTCGTTGATGCGGACGCAGGGCTCGCTCATCGGGATCGGAGAGTCTGACGGAAGCCGTTCGTCCCCGAAAAGCGAACGGCCGCCCGGAGGCGGCCGTTCGAAGGGGTCGGCTGTGCCGGGGCTAGAGGCTGCCGGCGTGGCGGACGGCGTACCTGCCGCCCGTCGACTTGAGGCTCTTGCTCCAGCCGGGTCCGTTGCCGGGGGTCATGGAGGTGTCGAACCGCAGTCCGGCGACGACCATGTAGGCGTGGCCGGGGTTGCCGTAGACGCTGATCCAGTTGCCCTTGCCGGACCGCTTCCACTGGGCCAGGCCGCTCGAGTCGAGCGGGGCGTTGAGCAGCCCGCCGCCGTGCAGGGCGTAGGAGACGGCACCGGAGCAGTCGTAGCCGTCGTCGTTGAAGTCGCCGTGTCCGCCGCCGTACTCGTACGGCTTGTTGCGGATCTTGTTGGCGGCCGCGATGACGCGCTTGACGCGGTTCGGGGCGCTCTCGGGAGCGATGGCCTTGCCATCGACGAGTCGGGCCTTGCCGGTGGTGTTGGTCGGCTCGCTCTTCGTGCCCTCAGGGGACATGCCGCCGTCCGCGAGTGCGGATGCGGGGACCAGGGCTAACGCCGCGGTGACTACGAGACCGGCCGTCCGGGTCGATCGGGTGGGGATACGCACGTGGGTTATCTCCTTCGTCGGCCTACGGGGTTAGCTGACGGGCTGGCGCTAAAGGAGTCGCGCCTCCACCTGGAGGTAGATTCGCCCCAACTCTTGGTTCCCCCGCTCCCAGCCTTCGTGGCCGGGATTAGGCATTACCAGTTGCAGGATGCGCTGATAGTACAGGAATCGTCAGGCGGATGAGTTCTTGCTAACAAAACGCTTGCAAAGCGCCTGTCTAGCTCACTCCTCCATCGGCACGCCGGGCACTTCACTTGCGAACTGGGCGCGCTCTTGCGGCGGGGGCTGACGCAGGGCTGACGGTACCGTTTCCGCCCCGTGCCCGCCCCCTCGACCCTGAGCCGCCTCCGCAACCTGACGCTGACCAGGCAGCAGTACTTCGTGATCGCCGCGATCGCGCTCGGTTCCCTGGTCGCGATCGTCTTCACCGGAGCCGCCGTCCGGCTGACCGGCTCTGGGCTCGGCTGCCCGGCCTGGCCCAAGTGCTACGACAACCAGGTCTACGCCGCCGCCGACCTGAACGCGGTGATCGAGTTCGCGAACCGCGTCTTCACCGGCGTCGTCGGGATCGCCGTGATCGCGGCCTGCGTCCTCGCCTTCCGCCGGCGCCCCTACCGCTGGCATCTGGCCCTGTTCGGAGCGTTGCTTCCGCTGGGCGTCGTCTGCCAGGCGATCCTCGGCGGCCTCGTCGTCTACTACGACCTGGCGCCCGGCCTGGTCATGTTCCACTTCATCCTCTCGATGCTGCTGCTCGACGCGGCCTTCGCGCTCGCCTGGTGCTCGCGCTACGAGCCGGGGGAGCGGCGGTTCTCGGAGGATCGTCTGGGGGTCTGGGCGGTCCGCGGCCTGATTCCCGCTTGGCCAGCTGACGATCCTGCTCGGCACGATCAGCACCGCGTCGGGCCCCCATCCCGGTGACCACGAGGGCGAGCTCGTCCAGCGCTTCGACTTCCGCGGCGGCGCGACCCTCCAGTGGGCGGTCGAGCGGCACGCGTTGATGGCGACGATCTTCGGCCTGGCCGCGGTCGCGACGTTGCTGCTGCTCCGGCGGAAGGGAGGCGATCGCCGCGCGGTCCGACCCCTGCTGGTCGTGATCGGGCTGCTGGCCCTCCAGGGCGTGATCGGCGGCGTCCAGTGGGCGCTCGAGCTGCCGGCAGGCATCGTCTGGGTCCACATCGCCCTGGCGACGATCACCTGGGTGGCAATGCTCTGGACGGTGGCAGCGGCGGGCAGGCTGGCGCCGCGGGAGGCGACGTTGACGGCCGCCTCCGCAGCGCGCCGGCGCCTGAGCCCTGCGAGGCTACGAGCCGCCGCCCTCCCAGGCCGTCAGATCAGGCACTGAGGGAGGCGAGGGCCGTCAGATCAAGGAAGACGAGGCGATGCTGCCTTCGGGCAGTGAGCCGAGGATGACGCCGAGCCCGGCGCCTCTCAGACCCTCAGATCAGCCGCAGCCGGTGTTGTTGCCGCAGCTGGTGCACGTGTAGCAACTGCCCGTCCGCTGCATCATGCCGCCGCACTGGTCGCACGCCGGGCCCAGCTCGAGCTCCCGCGTCATCCGCGCCGGGACCACCGGCGGGGTGTCGGTGAGCGCCGCCGCCGCGGGCACCGCCGCACCGCCGGAGGCCGACGCCGCCGGGGCGGGCTCGTGCGAGCCGTTCCCGTTCCCATTGCCGTTCCCGTTCGTCGGGCCGGCGGTGTCCGGGCTGAACAGCGACTGCTGCGCCTCCTTGCGGGCCCGGACCTCCTTGGTCAGGATCCCGAGGTCCTCGTGGGCGTCGACGTCCTCGATGAAGCGGCTCGCCAGCCAGCGCATGATGTAGTCGGGCATCGACTTGGCGAACGGGATCTCCGGGTTCTTCGTCATGCCCTCCGGGTCGAAGCGCATGTAGCTGAACTTGTTGACCAGGACCTCGAGCGGCACGCCGTACTGGAGGCCGATCGAGACCGCCGTGGCGAACGCGTTCATCATCCCGCGGAGGGTCGAGCCCTCCTTGCCGATGTCGGTGAGGAAGATCTCCCCGACCGTGCCGTCCTCGTACTTGCCGGCGGTGATGTAGCCCTCCTGCCCGGCGATCGAGAACTTGTGGGTGAGCGACTCGCGCTCGGCCGGCATGCGCCGGCGGACCGGCTCCGGCGTGACGACGACCTCTTCCTCGGCGTCCTTGGCGTCACCGGCGTCGGTGCGCAGGGCCTGGGCCGTCTTCGAGCCGTCGCGGTAGATCGCGAGCGCCTTCAGGCCGCCCTTCCAGCCCTCGGTGTAGGCGTCGGCGATGTCGGCGACCGTGGCCGTCTCCGGCAGGTTCACGGTCTTCGAGATCGCGCCGCTGAGGAACGGCTGCGCCGCCGACATCATCTGGATGTGGCCCATGTGCGAGATCGCCCGTGAGCCGACCGCGACGTCGAAGACCGGCAGGTGGCCGTCCTCGAGCCCGGGGGCGCCGACGATCGTGCCCTTGTCGTTGACGTAGGCGGTGATCTGCTCGATCGCCTCCTCGTTGTAGCCGAGGGTGCGCAGCGCCAGCGGCACCGAGCGGTTGACGATCGTCATCGAGCCGCCACCGACGAGCTCCTTGTACTTGACGAGCGAGAAGTCGGGCTCGATCCCGGTCGTGTCGCAGTCCATCAGGAACGAGATCGTCCCGGTGGGCGCGAGGACCGTCGCCTGCGCGTTGCGGTAGCCGTGCTCGTCGCCGAGCGCGACCGCCTCGTCCCAGGAGCGGCGGGCGGCGGCGAGCAGCTCGCCGTCGCCGATCGTGGAATCGGCGATGTCGTAGGCGGCGTCGCGGTGCTTGCGCATGACCGCGTTGTGCGGCTCGCGGTTCTTCTCGTACTCCTCGTACGGGCCGATCGCGGCGGCGATCTCAGCCGACTTGCGGTAGCCGCGGCCGGTCATCAGCGCGGTGATCGAGGCGGCGACGGCGCGCCCCTCCTCGGAGTCGTACGGCATGCCGTTCGACATCAGGAAGGCGCCGAGGTTGGCGTAGCCGAGGCCGAGCTGACGGAACCGGCGCGCGTTGGCGCCGATCTCCTCGGTCGGGTAGCTCGACGGCCCGACGACGATCTCCTGCGCGAGCAGGACGGTGTCGACCGTGTGCTCGAAGTCGGCGGTGTCGAAGCTGCCGTCCTCGCGGCGGAACTTCATCAGGTTGATCGAGGCCAGGTTGCAGGCCGAGTCGTCGACGTGCATGTACTCCGAGCACGGGTTGGAGGCGTTGATCCGCCCCGACTCCGGGCAGGTGTGCCAGTCGTTGATGATCGTGTCGAACTGGACGCCGGGATCGGCGCAGCGCCAGGCGGCCTCGGCGAGCTGGTTGAGCAGGTCGCGGGCCGGCAGCGACTTGATCACCGAGCCGTCCTTGCGGGCGAGCAGGTCCCAGTCGGAGTTCGGCCTCGACGGCCTCCATGAACGCGTCGGTGATCCGCACCGAGTTGTTCGCGTTCTGGTACTGGATCGAGGTGAAGCCGTCGCCGTCGATCGACATGTCGAAGCCGGCGTCGCGCAGCGCTGCGGCCTTGTCCTCCTCGCGCGCCTTGCACCAGATGAAGTCCTCGATGTCCGGGTGGTCGACGTTGAGCACGACCATCTTCGCCGCGCGGCGGGTCTTGCCGCCGGACTTGATCGTCCCGGCCCAGGCGTCGGCGCCGCGCATGAAGCTGACCGGGCCGGAGGCGAAGCCGCCCTTGGAGAGCTGCTCGCTCGAGCCGCGGATGTTCGAGAGGTTGATCCCGGAGCCGGAGCCGCCGCGGAAGATCGTCCCCTCCTTGGTGTTCCAGGCGAGGATCGACTCCATCGTGTCCTCGACGCTGAGGATGAAGCAGGCGGAGCACTGCGGGTGCTCCTCGAAGCCGACGTTGAACCAGACCGGGGAGTTGAAGGCGGCCTTCTGGTGGAGCAGGATGTGGGTCAGCTCGTCCTCGAACGCGTCGGCGTCGGCGGGCGTCGCGAAGTAGCCGCCCTCGCGGCCCCAGTTCGCGATCGTGCCGGCGACGCGGCCGATCATCTGCTTGACCGAGCTCTCGCGCTCCGGGGAGCCGAGCGGGCCGCGGAAGTACTTCTGGGCGACGATGTTCGTCGCGTTCTGCGACCAGGTCACCGGGAACTCGAGATCGCGCTGCTCGAAGGCGGGCGCCGCGGGGTCGCCGATCAGGGCGTCGCGGGTCTCCCAGGCAACCTCGTCGAAGGGGGCGGTGCCCTCCGTGGTGAATCGCCGATCGATCTTCAGGCCGCCCTCGGCGACCCTCGCCGCGGTGTCGATCGTGCTCTCAGAGGCTGCGTCGGTCATCTCTCATCTCCCTTGAAATCTCTCATGTGCTGAACGAAACATGGTGGCGAAACGGCCGGACGTAACGGTTCCGATCCTGACCCCGGTCGGCGGCTTCGGCGAGGTTAAGAGCAGGCTCGGCGAAGGCGATCCGGCGAGTCCGCAAAGGCCGCATAACGGGCATCGAGGCGGAACTCGGAGGGTTCCCGCATTTTACGGGATCGGCCTGCCGGCTCAACGCTTTCGCCCACCGCGCTCGCGGCGGTTGACACGCCCCTCGCGCGGGCAGCGATAATCGTCGAAGTGACCGAAGGAATGCGAAAAGCCGCCGATGCCGGCCGCGAGCGCGCCAGCGCCGCCCGCGAGGCGATGGGGGACCGGCTCGACGACGCCCGCGAGGCGACCAGGGACGCCCGCGAGGCGACCGCGGCGCGCCTCGACGCCGCCAAGGAGGCCACCGGCGAGCGGGTCGATGCCGTCAAGCAGGCCGCCTCCGACCTGCAGGAGAAGGTCAAGCCGAAGCTGCGCGGCTGGATCCACGAGGGCGCCTTCCCGGTCTCCGTCCTCGCCGGCGCGATCCTGGTGATCGCCGCCAACGGCGGACGCGAGCGACTCGCCCTGGCGATCTACGCGGTCTCGCTCTCCGCCCTGCTCGGCACGAGCGCCCTCTACCACCGGGTGAACTGGAAGCGCCCCTCGACCCGCCGCTGGATGCGCCGGCTCGACCACTCGATGATCTTCCTGCTGATCGCCGGCACGCTGACCCCGTTCGCCCTGCTCGTGCTCGAGGGGACGATGTCGACGGCCGTGCTCGTCGCGGTCTGGGCCGGCGCCGCCGCCGGGATCGTCGTCGAGCTGATCTGGACCGACTCGCCGAAGTGGGTCTCGGTCGGCGTCTACATCGCGGTCGGCTGGATCGGCGCCGCCGCCTTCCCGTCGATCGTCTCCGAGGCCGGCGCCGGTGCCGGGATCCTGATCGCGGTCGGCGGCGTCCTCTACATGGTCGGCGCCGTCATCTACGCCCGGCAGCGACCCGATCCGAGCCCGGCCGTCTTCGGCTACCACGAGATCTTCCACGTCCTCGTCGTCGCCGCGGCCGCCGCGCACTTCGCGGCGATCGCCATCTACGCCGGTCCCGCCTCGTGAGCAGGGCGCGCCGCTCCCTGCCGGCGCCCATCGCCGTGCTCTTGGTTCTGGCCTTGCTACTGCTCGGCGGATGCGGCGAGGACTCCGGATCGGAGGAGTCCGAGGGCTCATCGAGCCCGACCGCGGTGACGGCGGACTCCTACGAGCTCGAGCTGCCGCCGGGCTGGACGCAGGCCGACGAGGAACTGACGGAGCAGCTCGACACCGCCGCCGACCCCGCGGTCGACGAGGTGCTCGGCGAGGGCGCCGGCGCGGAGCTCGACGCCACCCAGATCTTCTTCCGCGGGGACCTGGACGCCGCCTTCCGGACGAACGTGAACGTGATCGCCGAGCCCCTGCCCGGCTCGGTGCCGTTCGAGGACGCGGTGACCGGGGGTCTCGACCTGATCGAGTCGCAGCTGCCCGAGGGGCAGATCGAGTCGGGCCCGGACGAGATCGAGCTCGACGGCGAGCCGGCCTACGAGATCCGCTACTCGGCCGCCCAGGCCGACGAGACGCTGCGGTTCGCGCTCGTGCAGGCGCTCCACGAGGGGACCGTCTACTCGATCACCCTCACCTCGAGCGAGGAAGAGTTCGAGGAGGCCGAGGCTGAGTTCCAGCAGATCCTCGATTCCTGGCACTGGAGCTAGCGCCGCCCCCGTCGTAGGCCGGATCACCGCGGCGGAGATCCGCTCGGCGGCCCGGGTGCTCGGCGACGCCTTCCTCGACGATCCCGTCTGGTCGGCGATCGGCCCGCTGCGCCGCTCGCACCGGCGCGTGGCCAACCGCGTCTCCTTCGCCGGGATCCTCGCCGCCTCGATCCGCAACGGCGGGCGGGTGCGGGTCGCCCGCGACGCCGGGTCGGTCGTCGGCGCCTCGGTCGCCTTCGCGCCGGGCCGCTGGCCGATGCCGGACCGCACCGTCGTCTGGGAGCTCGCCTGGCTGCTGGTCGCCGGCCCGCTGCCCGCGCGACGGGGGATCCGCGACGACCGGGCGATGCGCGCCGTGCACATCCAGCACCCCCATATGTATCTGTGGTTCCTCGGCGTCGACCCGGCGCGGCACGGGACCGGGGTGGGGCGGGCCCTCCTCGCCGAGCTGCACGCGGAGTCGGACTCGCTGGGGTTGCCGACCTATCTCGAGACCGCGACGCCGGGGAACGTCGGCTTCTACGAGCGCGACGGCTACGCGGTGACGGGGTCGATCGCGATGCCGAGCGGGCCGACGATGTGGACGATGGAGCGGCCGGCGGGGGTCCAGAGTCGGAGGTAGGCGTGGCCTCGCGAGGGGCCTGCGTCTAGGTCGGACCTTGGTTCGGGCTGATGAGGGAGGGGGAGGGCCCGAGCTTGTTCAGTGGGGTCACTTTGGTCCCATATACGGGCCTGAGGCGCCCCACTGATTCAACTCGCGTCGCCATCGGCACGAGCGGCCAATGAGGGCTAGGCCGAAGCGCCGACGCTGCTGCCGTGGCGCTCGCGCGCCGCGGCGATCACCGCGTCGAGCTCATCGCGGCGGTCATTGCGCAGGAGCTCGATCGGGTCGGGATCGCCGTTGACGATCTCCTCGAAGAAGGCCTTGCGGTCCTGGTAGGTCGGCAGCGTTCCCTTCGCCCAGCCGCGTTCCTCGTTGAGGATGCCCGCGAGCTCCGCGTAGGCCTCGCCGAACGACTCCGAGATCTCGCGCTTGATCCGCTTCGCCAGCGCCGGGGAGGCGCCCGCCGTCGAGATCGCGATCGCCAGCGGCCCGGTGCGGACGATGGCGGGGAGGATGAAGTTGCAGAGGGAGGGGACGTCGACGACGTTGACGAGCATCGCCCGCTCCTCGGCCGCGTCGTAGACGGAGATGTTCACGTCGGTGTCGTTCGTCGCCGCGATCGCCATGAACTTGCCCTCGAGGTCGGCCGGCGTGAACTCGCGGCGCTCCCAGGTGATCGACCCCTCGGCGGCCAGCTCCTGAACCGGCGCGCAGGCGTCCGGCGCGACCAGGACCACCTCGCCGTCGCAGGCGAGCAGGCCCTCGATCTTCTCCAGCCCGATCTCGCCGCCGCCGACGACGAGGCAGCGCCGTCCGGTCAGCCGCAGGCAGGCGATGTAGAAGGGGGTCTCGAGCATCCCGCGGACGCACGACTGGTCGCACAGTCCCCTGCGGAACTGGCAGACGCACTCCTTACCTGGGTAGCTCTGCGCGGGCATGCCTAGGAAAGGGTAGGGGAGGGCGGGTCCGTGCTCCTTGGGATGTTCTGGCGGTCGGGGTCGTAGCGGCGGCGCACGCTCGACTCCCAGGTGAGTCGCAACCCGATCTCGATCGGCACGCGGTCGCCCCAGCCGAGCGCGTCGCGCAGACGGGTGGCGTCGAGCACCATCCGGTCGATCTCGCCCGCGCGGGGCGGCATCTGCTCGGGGATGAAGTCGGCCCGCCCGCCGATCGTGGCGAGCATGTCGATCAGGTCGAGGACCGAGGTCTCCTTGCCGGTGCCGACGTTGAACTCGCCGACCGCGGAGCGATCGGAGGCGGCGAGGAGCGCGTCGACGACGTCGCCGACGTAGACGAAGTCGCGGGTCTGGGTCCCGTCGCCGAACAGCACCGGGCTGCCGCCCTGAATCAGCTCGCGGCAGAAGATCGCGACGACGCCGGCCTCGCCGACCGCACCCTGGCGGGGCCCGTAGACGTTGCCGAAGCGCATGCTCGCGGCGGGCAGGCCGTGCAGCTCCCGGTAGAGCGCGACGTAGCCCTCGGCGGCGAGCTTGGCCTGGCCGTAGGGAGAGCCCGGGCGGAGCTGGGCGCTCTCGGCGAGCGGGACGCTGTCGGGCTCCGGCTCGCCGTAGACGGCGCAGCTCGAGGCGAGGACGAAGCCGCCGGCGCCGGTCTTCCGCGCCGCCTCGAGGAGGTTCACGGTGCCCTCGACGTTGACGCGCACGTCGAGGCCCGGGTCGCTGACCGAGACCCGCACGTCGACCTGAGCGGCGAGGTGGAAGACCCGGTCGGGGCGGAAGTTCCGGCAGACGCGCTCGACGGCGGCGAGATCGGTGACGTCCGCCGGGATCAGGCGCGCGCCCTTGGCCATCGCATCGGCGATGTTCTCCCCCCGTCCGGTGGAGAGATCGTCGATCACGGTGACCTGGTCGCCTCTGGCGATCAGGGCGTCGACGAGGTGCGAGCCGATGAACCCGGCGCCGCCGCTGACAAGAGCCTTCACGCCTCGATCGTAGAGCGCACGCATGCTTCACGTGCCTGCCGCCCGCCGATCTGGACGGATGTATCCGGTCGGCACCCCGGAAGGCGGTTGCTACAGTCGCCGCCGCCCCCCGGAGCAGCATTGGAGGACCGATGCGCCTGATCGTCACCGAGAAGAACAACAGTGCGAAGAAGATCGCCGAGATTCTCGGTGGGGGCGAAGCGAAGGCTGACGCCTCCTACAAGGTCCCCTTCTATACATGGAGCGACGCCGACGGCGACCACATGACCGTCGGCCTCAAGGGCCACGTCCTCAACCCCGCCTTCCCCGAGGGCTACTCGAACTGGCAGGAGACCGATCCGAAGACGCTGATCGACGCCGAGCTGGTCGTCGAGCCGACCGACAAGAACGTCGTCAAGGCGGTCAAGAAGCTCGCCAAGGAAGCCGACAGCATCGTGATCGCGACCGACTTCGACCGCGAGGGCGAGCTGATCGGGCTCGAGGCGCTGCGCGAGATGCTCGCGGTGAACCCCGGCCTCGTCGACGGCGAGCTCGCCGACGGCAACACCCCGACGGTCCAGCGGGCCCGCTACTCCGCCCTGACCAAGGACGAGATCGAGCGCGCCTTCTCCGACCTCGACGAGCTGTCCTACCCGCTCGCCTACGCGGCGCAGACCCGCGGCGAGATCGACCTGATCTGGGGCGCCACCCTGACCCGCGCGGTCTCCCTCGCAACCCGCCGCTTCGGCTCCAACTTCCTCTCCGTCGGGCGGGTGCAGAGCCCGACCCTCGGCCTGGTCGTCGAGCGCGAGCTCGAGCGCCGCGCCCACGTCGCCGAGCCGTACTGGGAGGTCTTCGCCAAGTTCGCCCATTCGGAGGGCTCGTTCGAGGCGCACCACAAGACGGACAAGTTCTGGAAGAAGCCGGAGGCCGAGGCCGCACTCGCCGCCACCGACTCGCCGGGCACGGTGACCGAGCTGACGAAGCGGAAGAACACCCGCAAGCCGCCGACTCCGTACAACACGACCGCCTTCGCCACCGATGCCTCGAGCCGCCTCGGCATCACCCCCTCGCGCGCCATGCGGATCGCCGAGGACCTCTACATGGACGGGTTCATCTCCTATCCCCGTACCGACAACACGGTCTACCCGGTCTCCCTGCCGCTCAAGGAGCTGGTCGCCTCGCTCGTGAAGATCCCCGAGTTCAGCGCCGCCAAGGGCCTGCTGGACGGGCCGCTCGAGCCGACGCGGGGCAAGAAGGAGACCACCGACCACCCGCCGATCTACCCGACGCAGGCGGTCTACCCGGGCGCCCTCGAGGGAGCCCATCGCCGCGTCTACGAGCTGATCGCCCGCCGCTTCCTGGCGACGTTCTCGCCGCCGATGATCACCGAGTCCGCGCGGGCCGACATCCAGGCCGGCGCCGAGACCTACTTCGTCCGCGGCTCGATCGTGGTCGACGCGGGCTTCGCCGGGATCTACACCTACGCCCGCTCCGCCGACAACGAGCTGCCGGCGCTCGAGGAGGGCCAGAAGCTCGAGCTCGACGGCGCCCCGTGGATGGTCGACAAGGAGACCCAGCCGCCGTCCCGGATCAGCCAGGGCAAGCTCCTGGAGCTCATGGAGGAGGCCGGCCTCGGGACGAAGGCGACGCGCCCGGACATCATCCAGAAGCTCTACGACCGCGGCTACGTCTACAACAACCCGCCCGAGCCGTCGGAGACCGGGATCGCCATGTACAAGGCGTTCAAGGACCACGTCCTGCGGATGGCGACGCCGGAGATGACGGCCGAGCTCGAGCACGACATGGACGAGATCGCCGCCGGCAACGTGACCCGCGACAAGGTCCTCGAGATCAGCCGCGAGATGCTCCACGGCACCTACGACGACCTCTTCGCCCGCCGCGAGGAGCTCGCCAAGGTGATCTGGGCCGGGATGGACGAGGACAAGTTCATCGGCCCCTGCAAGGTCTGCGAGGAGGCGGGACGCAAGCACGAGGACGGCGCGCCGAACCGGCTGCGGATCATCGAGATGCGCGGCGGCAAGCGCTTCGTCGGCTGCGAGGGCTACAACCGCGACGAGCCCGAGGATCCCGACGCCTGTCACTTCTCCCGGCCGCTGCCCGGCCGCGGCTACGAGGTCTGGCGCCTCGAGGAGCGCTGCACCGTCTGCGACGAGACGCCGCGCCTCAAGGTGAAGGGCTTCCGCGGCCGCCCCTGGAACCTCTGCCTCAACGACGACTGCCCGACGATGGTCGAGATGCGCGAGAAGCGCGCCGAGCGCCAGAAGGCGCGCGAGGAGGCCGACAAGCGGAAGGCCGAGGCGAAGGCCGCCGAGGGCACCGCCGCCGACAGCACCGCCGCCTCCCCGAACGGGAAGAAGTCGCGCAAGAAGGCGCCGACGACCTCGACCCGGACCAAACGCGCCCGCCCGAAGACCGCGACGGCGAAGTCGCGCCCGCGCACCGGCTCCTCCTCCTAGGCTCGGAGGGGCGGCGTGTTCATCACGCTCGAGGGGATCGACGGCGCCGGCAAGAGCACCCAGGCGCGGTTGCTCGCCACCGCGCTCGGCCCCGAGACCCTGCTGCTGCGCGAGCCCGGCGGCACCCCGGTCGGTGAGCGCCTGCGCGAGCTGCTCAAGGACGCGACGGTGGAGCTCACGCACCGCGCCGAGCTGCTGCTCTTCTGCGCCGCGCGGGCGGAGCTGGTCGAGCGGGTGATCCGGCCGACGCTCGAAGCGGGCCGCGACGTCGTCTGCGATCGCTTCGTCGACTCGACCGTCGCCTACCAGGGGGGTGCCCGCGGCATGGACGCGGAGCTCGTTCGCGGCCTCAACGAGGCGGCGGTCGCCGGCTGCATGCCCGACCGGACCGTGCTGCTTCGCGCCGACCCCGAGCGCGCCGCGGAGCGGGCCGGAGTCCGCGGCGGCGGCGAGGAGGACCGCTTCGAGAACGAGGGGCTCGTCTTCCAGCAGCGGATCGCCGAGACGCTCGACCGGATCGCCGCGCTCGAGCCGGAGCGCTTCGTCGTCGTCGACGCGGAGGGCTCCGTCGACGAGGTCCATGCGCGTGTGATCGACGCGCTCGGGGTGGAGGGGTGAACGACTGGGCGTCGGAGGCGCTGCTCGAGGCGACCGCCGAGCAGCCGGCGGCGCGGGCCGCCCTGCGCGCGGCGCTCGCCACCGGACCGTCCCACGCCTACGCCTTCGTCGGCCCCTCCGGCAGCGGCAAGTCGGCGACCGCGCGGGCGCTGGCGGCCGAGATCCTCGCGACGATGACCGACGACCCGGCCGAGGTCCGGCGTCGCGTCCTCGCCGACCCCTCGCCCCACCCCGACCTCGCCTGGCTGCGGCCGCCGGGCAGCCAGCACCTCGTCGAGGACATCCGCCGCGAGGTGATCGCCGCGGTCGCCTACCGCCCGTTCGAGGGCCTGCGCCGGGTCTTCGTCGTCGAGCAGGCGGAGGCGATGGCGGAGGAGAGCCAGAACGCGTTGCTGAAGACGCTCGAGGAGCCGCCGCCCTACGCGCACCTGATCCTGATCACCGCCGAGCCCTCGGGGCTGCTGGAGACCGTGCGCAGCCGCTGTCAGCAGATCTCGTTCGCCCCGCTGGCGCCGGAGGCCCTGAAGCGCCGGCTCGCGGCGGAGCTCCCCGGCGCCGCGCCCGCCGAGCTCGACGCGCTCACCGCTCTCGCCGGCGGCGACCTCGACCGCGGCCGCCTGCTCGGCTCGCCGTGGGGCGCCCGGATCCGGACGATCGCCGAGCGCTGCGCCCGCTCGGCCGCGCCGACCGGCGCCGGGCTCAGCGACCGGCCGTGGGCCGAGCTGCTGGCGGTCGCCGCCGACCGCGGCAAGGATCAGTCGGCGCTCGTCGTCGCCGCGGCGGGCGAGCGGGCCGCCGAGATCGGCGAGGGCCGCGACGCGACCCGGATCAAGCGCGAGGGCGCCGACGCCGCCAAGCGCGCCGACCGGCACGCCCGCACGGAGGCGATCGACCTCGCGCTCGGGCTGGTGGCGAGTTGGTTCACCGACATCGTCGCGGTTGCCGAGGGCGCCCCGGAGGCGGTCCGCAACGCCGATCGGATCGAGCAGCTCGAGGCCGACGCGCGGGACGTCGATCCGCGCGCGGCCAGGCGGGTCGCCGAGCTGGCGATGGACACCCGCCGCCGCCTCGGCGTCAACGTGAACGAGGACCTGGCGCTGGATGCGCTCTTCCATCGCGCGGCCGCGGTGCTTGGAGAACGCGGTGCGGTGCTCTAAAAGGGGTAGCTGATGGATTCGGGCAAGCCACGTCCTCCGCAGCCATCGCATCCCGAGCTGCCGGTCACCGCCGATCGCCCCGCGATCCAGCCGACCCGTACCCGCCGGCCCTTCGGCGTCCGCCTCTGGCTCGCGCTGATGTTCTCGGCGATCGGGATCCTCACCGGCACCTCGGTCTACATCTTCGTCTCGGGCTCGAGCGAGAGCGCCGCCGAGAGCCGCAGCGCCGACCTCGCGGCGGGCCGGACCAGCCGGCTCGCGGAGAAGATCGAAGAGGTCCTTCCGAGCGGGGCACTGACCAAGGCGAACGCGAAGCGGCCGCTCGAGGTGCTCCAGAAGACGCGTCCCAGTGACAGCTTCCGGACCTGGATCTTCAGCGTCCCGACCCCGGACACGGGTCCGTCGCGACTCGTCACGCCGCTCAACGTGGCGCGGCTGAGCATCACCGAGGTGCCGGGAGTCCGGCCGGCGTTGCAGGACGCCAACCAGGGCCAGCTCGTCGTCAACTCAGGCCTCCCCGGGGGCCGGACCCTGGTCGCGGAGGGCCTGGTCGGCAGGGGGGGTGAGCAGGGCGTGCTCGTCTCCGTCAGCGAGCCGCCCGAGATCGTTCAGTCGGCGCTCGACGCGCTGCGCGGTCAGCGGCTGACGGCGCTGGTCGTCTCGGTGATCGTCGCCGGGCTGATCGGGTTCCTCGTCGCCAGCCTGATCACGACGCGGGTCAAGCGCCTGGCCGCGGCCGCCGGCGAGCTCGCCGAGGGGCACCTCGACAAGCCGCTGCACGCGAGCGGCCGCGACGAGATCGGCGACCTCGGCCGCACCCTCGAGTCGATGCGCATCGCTCTGGCGGAGACCTTCGACGCCCTCTCCTCCGAGCGCGACCGGCTCTCCGCCGTCTTCACCTCGCTCGACGAGGCGGTGATCGTCGTCGACCCCGACGGCGACGTCCGCTTCGCCAACCCCGCCGCCGCCGAGCTGATCCGCTCCGAGGGCGAGGTCGTCGAGCCGCTGCGGCCGTGGATCCGCCGCGCCACCCATCGCGGCGACGCCGAGAGCGATCACGTCCCGATCGGCCAGCGCGTCTTCGCGATCGGCGCCCGCTACCTGCCCGCCGAGCGCTCGGTCCTGCTCGTGGTCCGCGACCGGACCGACGAGCTGCGTCGCGACCAGGCGGAGCGCGAGTTCGTCTCGAACGCCGCCCACGAGCTGCGCAACCCGATCGCCGGCATGTCCGGCGCGATCGAGGTCCTGCGCTCCGGCGCCAAGGACGACCCCGCCGCGCGCGAGCACTTCCTCGATCGTCTGGCCACCGACGTCGACCGCGTCTCCCGCCTCACCCGTGCCCTGCTGACCCTCGCCCGGATGGAGGCGATCGGCGAGGGGGAGGCCGACGTCGTCAGCGTCGATCTCGCGATCGACGAGGCCCGGGCCGCGCTCGAGACGCCCGAGGGGGTCGAGCTGCGGACCGAGGTCGCGCACGAGCTGGTGGCCCGCGCCGACCCGGTGCTCCTCCGGCAGGTCCTGATCGGGCTGCTCACCAACGCCTTCAAGCACACTGCCGCTCCGGGCGCCGTTACGCTTCGCGCCTACCCCGAGGGAGAAGAGCAACTGGTGATCGAAGTCGAGGACACAGGGACGGGAATCCGCGCTGAGGAGCAGGATCGCGTCTTCGAGCGCTTCTACCGCGGCAGCGGCTCGCTCGAGCGCGAGGGCTTCGGCCTCGGGCTCGCGATCGCCAAGCGCATGGTCGACGTGATGGGCGGCGACATCAGCGTCGAGTCCGAGGAGGGACGCGGCAGCACCTTCTCGATCCGCCTCCGCGCCGCTTCCCCCAGCCCCACCCCGATCGCCTGAGTCGATGAGGTCCCGGACTTGAGCAGCGGCAGGATCCTCGTCGCCGACGACGAGCCGTCGGTCCGCGAGTCGGTCGGATACGCGCTCGGCCAGGAGGGCTTCGACGTCACGATCGCCACCGACGGCGACGACGCCGACAGCAAGCTCGGCCACGGCGAGGTCCCCTACGACCTGCTGATCCTCGACATCATGATGCCCGGCCGCAGCGGCCTCGACCTCTGCCGCGACGTGCGCGGCCGCAGCCCGGTGCCGATCATCCTGCTCACCGCGAAGGACGCCGAGGTCGACAAGGTGGTCGGGCTCGAGGTCGGCGCCGACGACTACGTGACCAAGCCCTTCAGCGTCCGCGAGCTGCTCGGCCGCGTCCGCGCCCAGCTGCGCCGCCGCGAGCTCGACCGCGCGTCCTCGAGCGAGGGCGCCGGGAGCTCGATCGACGCCGGCGACGTCTCGATCGACCTCGCCCGCCACCTCGTCACGGTTCGCGACGAGCCGGTCAACCTGACCCGCTCCGAGTTCCAGGTCCTGCGGCTGCTCGCCGAGCGGCCCGGCCAGGTCTTCAGCCGCCTCGAGATCATGGAGGAGCTCTGGCAGTCGGAGTTCTCCGGCGACGTCCGCGCCTGCGACGTCCACATCTCGAACCTGCGTCAGAAGATCGAGCGCGATCCCCAGGACCCGGAGCTGTGCTCACCGTGTCGCGGGCATCGGCTACAAGCTCATCGAACCTCGAGTAATCGGGTCCGTGGCCGCCGACGGCCGCTACGCGCCCTCGCCGACCGGCGACCTGCACCTCGGCAACCTGAGGACGGCGCTGCTCGCCTGGCTGTTCGCGCGCTCGGCGGGGGCGCGGTTCCTGATGCGGGTGGAGGACCTCGACGCCGGCCGCGTGCGGGAGGGCTTCGTCGGGTCGCAGCTCGAGGACCTGCGGGCGATCGGGATCGACTGGGACGGCGAGGTCGTGCGGCAGTCGGAGCGGACCGGGCTGTACGAGGAGGCGCTCGGGCGGCTCGTCGACGAGGGCCGGGTCTTCCCATGCTTCTGCTCGCGGCGGGAGGTGCGGGAGGCGGCCTCGGCTCAGCACGGCGAGGCGCCGGAGGGGTTCTACCCCGGGACGTGCCTCGGCCTCTCCGACGCGGAGTCCGCCCGTCGCATCGCGGCCGGCGAGCCGCACGCGCTGCGGCTCCGTGCCGAACGCGAGCGCGTCCCGTTCAGCGACCGTCTACATGGCGAGCGCACGGACGTCGTCGACGACCTCGTCCTGCGCCGCCGCGACGGCGTCTTCGCCTACAACCTCGCGGTGGTCGTCGACGACGCCGCGCAGGGGGTGGGGGAGGTCGTCCGCGGGGACGACCTGCTGCCCTCGACCGCCGGCCAGGCGCTGCTCTGCGACCTGCTCGGCCTCCCGCGCCCGGGGTGGGCGCACGTGCCGCTGGTCCTCGGCCCCGACGGCGCGCGGCTGGCGAAGCGCCATGGCGCGGTGACCCTGGCGGACCTGCGGGCGGCGGGGTGGAGCGACGCCGACGCGGTGGGGTGGATGGCCACCTCGCTGGGACTGGCCGAGGAGGGGGAGGCGATCACCGCCGCTGATGCTGGTCGAGCGCTTCGACCCGGGGGCGCTGCCGGCCGAGCCGACGACCTTCGCCGGCGGTTGAGACGCCGACGGACCGGGCACTATTCAGGTATCTGGTCCGACGCAAAGGGAGGGAGGTCTCGCATGTACATCGGAATCGGCACCCTGCTGATCATTCTCATCCTGCTGGTCATCCTGCTCTAGCGGCACCAACGCACACGACACGTCGCGGACCCCTCGGCCTGCGGCTCTAGAATCTCGCCCTCGGCCGACGTAGCTCAGTTGGTAGAGCACTTCACTCGTAATGAAGGGGTCAGCGGTTCGAATCCGCTCGTCGGCTCTCAGCGGCGCTGCTTCAGGCGACCCGCTCGGGGCCGCAGTAGACGTTCACCTTGCGGCGGCGGGCGAACCCGGCCAGCGTCATCCCCCGGTCGGCGGCGAGGTCGATCGCAAGTGAGCTCGGGGCGCCGACGCCCACCAAGATCGGACAGCCGGCGACCGCAGCCTTCTGGACCAGTTCGAACGAGAGCCTGCCGCTGACGCAGAGCACATGGCCGCTGAGCGGCACGGCGCCATCGAGGAGGGCCCGGCCGATCACCTTGTCCATGGCGTTGTGGCGGCCGACATCCTCCCGCTCGCAGAGCAGTTCGCCTGCGGAATCGAAGAGCCCGGTGGCGTGGAGGCCGCCGGTCAGCTCGAATGCGGGTTGGCGAAGTCGATCGGGGAGGGAGGACAGAAGCGAGCGCTCCATGACGGGACCCGCGGCCGCCCTGGGCGCGTCGACGGCGACCTGCTCGAGCGCACCCTTGCCACAGACCCCGCATGACGACGTCGTGTAGAAGCGCCGATCGCCCGGGTCACGCAGGAGCGGCCCATCGACGTCGATCGTGTTGACCGCGAGGTCCTCGGGAGGCGCGGCGGCGTGGGCCGCGTCGATCAGACCCTCCCCATGGAGGAACCCGAGTGCCAGCTCCTCGTCGTTGCCGGGGGTGCGCATCGTGACCGCGAGCGCGCTGCCGTCGACGCGGATCTCGAGCGGCTCCTCGACGGCCACCTCGTCGGCGACTCCGTCCCGGTCGACCCGGCGGTGCATCCTCGCGTCCATGTGCCCAAGGCTAGTCTCCGATCCGATGGCCCTGCGGAAGCCGACGAAGCGCCCGACGCCGAGCAACTGGGCCAGCTGGAAGCCGCTCGGCATCGGCGAGCGGCGACCGAACAACTACAAGGAGGTCTTCCGGACGGTCTGGGAGAACCGCGACAACGCCCGGTACGCCTGGCGAATCCTGCGCGACGGTGTTTGCGACGGCTGCGCGCTCGGAACGAAGGGCCTCCATGACTGGACGATCGAGGGCGTCCATCTCTGCAACGTCAGGCTGCGCCTCCTGCGTCTCAACACGATGGGGCCGATCGCCGCGGAGGAGACGACTGACGTCGAGCGGCTTCGCGCGCTGCGAGGCGATCAGCTGCGCCGGCTCGGTCGCGTATCGGAGCCGCTGGTCCGCCGCCACGGCGAGCCCGGCTTCAGTCCGATCGGCTGGGATGAGGCGCTGGACAAGGTCGCCGATCGGATCCGCGCCTCGTCTCCCGATCGGCTCGGTTTCTTCCTGACGAGTCGCGGGATGTCCAACGAGAGCTATTACGTCGCCCAGAAGGCAGCTCGGTCGATGGGCACGAACTCGATCGACAACGCCGCGCGCGTCTGCCACTCACCGAGCACCTTCGCGCTGAAGGAAGCGGTCGGCGTCGCCGCGACGACGTGCTCCTACTCCGATTGGATCGGAACCGACCTGATCGTCTTCATCGGCTCCAACGTGGCCAACAACCAGCCGGTTACGACCAAGTACCTCCACCTGGCCAAGAAGGCGGGAACGAAGGTCGCGGTGGTCAACCCCTACCGCGAGCCGGGCATGGAGCGGTACTGGATCCCCTCGACCCCCGAGAGCGCGATGTTCGGGACGAAGATCTGCGACCGGTTCTTCCAGGTGAACACGGGGGGTGATCTCGGCTTCCTCGTGGGCACGCTCAAGCACATGATCGAGCGGGACCTGCTCGCGCGCGACTTCGTCGAGGGTCACACCTCCGGCCTCGAGGAGCTCGTCGCTCAGACCGAGGCTGCCGAGTGGGCGGACCTCGAGGCCGTGGCCGGAACCACTCGCGACGAGATGCTGGCTTTCGCAGAGCTGCTGGGCGGCGCTGCACGCGGCGTGCTCGTCTGGAGCATGGGCGTCACTCAGCACACCTTCGGTGAGGACAACGTGCGCGCGATCGTCAACCTGGCGCTCGCCCGCGGCTGGGTCGGCAAGGAGGGAACGGGGCTGATGCCGATCCGCGGTCACTCCGGCGTGCAGGGCGGAGCCGAGATGGGCTGCTATTCGACCGCCTTTCCCGGAGGCGTGGCGGTCGACCCCGAAAACGCCGCGAAGCTCTCATCGCAGTGGGGCTTCGATGTCCCCGCCGAACCCGGCATGGTCGCCCCAGAGATGATCGACGCCGCCGGCCGCGGCGAGCTGGACCTCCTCTTCGCCTCCGGCGGGAACTTCGTCGATGTGCTCCCCGACCCGGAATCGGTCAAGGCAACCCTCGGGCGGATTCCTCTGCGCGTCCACATGGACATCGTCATGTCCTCCCAGATGCTCGTCGACCCGCCCCCGGGCGGCGAGGTTCTCGTCCTGCCCGCCTCCACCCGTTACGAGAATCCCGGCGGGGTGACCGAGACCTCCACCGAGCGCCGGGTGATCCTCAACCCCGAGATCCCGGGACCGCGGATCGACGCGGCACGGGCCGAGTGGCAGGTGTTCGGTGACCTGGCCGCGCGCGTCCGTCCTGACCTCGCCGAGCAGGTCCGCTTCACCGACACCCCCTCGATCCGCCGCGAGATCGCCGAGGTGATCCCCCTCTACCGGGGGATCGAGAAGCTGCGCGAGGGGGGCGACGCCTTCCAATACGGGGGTCCGCACCTGCCGGATGGCTGGAACTTCGACACCGCCGACGGCAGGGCGCACTTCGCCTCGGTCACCGTGCCCGACCCGCTGCCCGCCGATGGGCTGTTCGCGCTCTCGACGCGGCGCGGCAAGCAGTTCAACTCGATGGTCCAGGAGCGCGGGGACTCCATCAATGGAGCGATGCGCGACTCCGTGCTGATCGCCGCCGCCGACGCGACCCGGCTCGGCCTCTCGGATGGCGATCCGGTCACCCTGCGCAGCGAGATCGGCGAGCTCGACGCGATCACCACCGTGGCGCCGATCGCGCCCGGCAACCTCCAGGTCCACTGGCCCGAGGGCAATGTCCTGATCGGCGGGCGCCGCTCCCCCGAGGCGGAGATCCCCGACTACAACGCGCGCGTCGAGGTCCTCCCGAGGAGCTAGCGCGGCTCCGTCCGCTCCGTCCGCTCCCAGCTCATCCCGGAGCCACCGGCGACTCGCCTGAGCTGGAGCAGCCGCCGCCCCACGAGCAGCGGGTCCCCGCGGCAGCGCGAGCCACACGGAGCGGGGCACGCGCGCGCCGAGGAGGCCGACCACGACGTAGGCGGCCTGCGCGGCCGCGGCGATCAGCCCGGCGCCGAGCAGCCGCGGCGACCTCACCGCCGCGCCGGCCATCACTCCGAAGCCCCACAGCGTGGAGATGAGGCTCTGGGGCGGGACCGCGAGCTCGAGGGCCGCGTGGAGGCGATGCGCTCTGCCGTGCCGCCGCCGCACCAGCCGGGGGATCCACTGACTGGCCAGCTGGAGGTTCCCTGCGTCCCATCGCGTCTCCTGGGTCTCGGCGCCGGCGCGCGTGGAGGGGGCGGGGGTGAGGATCTCGGCCTCGCCGGCGAAGTCGACCTTTCGCCCTGCCTCGACGAGGTTGAGGTGGTACTCGCGATCCTCGGTGAGCGAGAAGGACGTCCACGGGACGGCATCGAGCGTGTCCGCCGAGAGGGCCATCCCGGTGCCGAACAGCCCGCAGGAGAGTCCGAGGGCCTGCTTGCCCCGGGGACGGGTGAAGTTCATCAACGCGAAGCCTGCGGCTCTGAGCGCCTCCGACGATCCCGCCTCGGGGTTGGTGATCACGTATCGAGCCTGGGCACCGTCGTGGCCGGCGGCGATCCGGCCGGCGAGGATGGCGAGGAGATTGCGCGACACGCTGCAGTCGGCGTCGATGAACACGACCCCATCGCCTCGGCCGCCCTCCTCCTCGAGCCGGCCGAGTGCCCATGCAAGCGCCTGGCCCTTCCCGCGGGCATCCGGTTCGTCGCGCTCCCAGACCTCGGCTCCGGCGCTCCGCGCGAGCTCGGCGGTCGCATCCGTGCAGTTGTCGGCGATCACGATCACGCGACGCAGCTCGGCGGGGTAGTCGCACTCGAGCACCCCCGAGACGGCTGTGGCCACCGAGCCCTCCTCGTTGTACGCGGGGATGAGGATCGTCAGCGCGATGTCGCGGCGAGGCGGGACCGTCCCGGCCCGACGCGCGGCGGCGAGCGCGAGCGCGAGCAGATACCCGCTCGATGCCAGCGCCCAGCCGGTCGACGCCGAGCCCGCGGCAAGGACGCCGGTCCGCAGCAACCGACGGCTGCGGGTGAGCGTGCGAGCGGCCATCTGCCCTCACACTAGGGGAGGTTCAACGGTAGGGTTTCGATCTCGGTGACCCTCGCACTCGTCGCCTCGACCGGAGGACATTTGGCCGAGCTCGCGCGGCTGCGACCCCGCTTCGCGGGCGTCGAGGAGGTCAGGTGGATCACCTTCGACTCGACGCAGAGCCGCTCACTGCTCGCGGGCGAGGAGACGACCTTCGTGCCCTACAGCGGTCCGCGCCAGCTGCGGCCCGCGGCGGCGAACACCGTGCGCGCGAGCGGCATCCTGCGGCGACATGGCATCACCGGCATCGTCAGCACCGGAGCCGCGATCGCCCTCTCCTTCATGCTCGCCGGCCGCAGGCTCGGCCTGCCGTGCGTCTACATCGAGTGCGCGGCGCGGAGCACCGGGCCATCGCTCACCGCGCGCCTCCTGCGCTTCGTGCCGGGCGTCAGCCTGCTCACCCAGTACCCGCACCTCGAGTCGGATCGGTGGCGTTTCGCGGGTTCGGTTCTCGATGGCTACGCAGCCCGCGAGCGACCGGCTCCGGAGCGACCGCTGAAGGTGGTGGTCACCGTCGGGTCCCTCGAGGAGTTCGGGTTCCCGCGCCTGATCGAGGGCGCCCTGGCGGCGATCCCGGCCGACGCCGAGGTCTTCTGGCAGACGGGCCCCGTCGACGGCGGAAACCTGCCGGGCCGGGCGCTCCCTACGTATCCGAGGCCGACCTCCGTCAGCGAGGTCGCCGCGGCCGACGTCGTCATCGCCCATGCCGGGATCGGCTCCGCGCTGATGGCGCTGGACGCGGGCCGCCCCCCGATCCTGATTCCGAGGTTGCGCAGGCACTCCGAGCACGTCGACGATCATCAGGAGCAGATCGCCGACGAGCTCGCCGGCCGGGGGCTCGGGTTCACGTGCGATGCCCGGGACCTGTCCACCGATCTGATCGAGCGCGCGGCGTCAACGGCGATCGCGTACGAAGACGCTCCCCCGATCCTCCTCCCCCTGGGTTCCTAGCCGTGCGCATCGCCTACCTCACCGGGACCTATCCAGCCGTCTCGCACACGTTCGTCGCCCGGGAGGTCGACGACCTCCGGGCGCTGGGGGTGGAGGTCGAGACCTTCTCCCTCCGTCCCGCCGAGACCGAGCATCTGCTGACGGAGGCGGACCGCCGCGCGGCGGAGACCACGACCACGCTCCAGCCGCCGCGCTGGGGACGGCTGCTGGGAGCGCACGTCCGTGGCCTGGCGCGGCACCCGCTGGGATATCTCCGGGCGTTCGCCGTCGCGCAGCGGCTGAGCCCGCCGGGGCTCCGGATGCGCCTCTGGTCGCTCTTCTACTTCGCCGAGGCGATCCTGCTCTGGCGGCACCTCCGGAGCCGGGACATCAGCCACGTCCACGTCCACTTCGCCAACGCCGCCTCGATGGTGGCGCTGCTCTACGCCGAGTTCGCCGCGGCCGAGGGCGCCGGCTTCAGCTTCACGATGCACGGCCCGACCGAGTTCGACGAGGTCGAGCGGTTCCGCTTGAGGGAGAAGGTCGCTGCGGCGAGGTTCGTCGCGTGCATCAGCGATTACGCCCGGGCGCAGCTGATGCGGTTCAGCCCTCCCGAGGATTGGGAGCGTCTGCACGTCGTGCGATGCGGGGTCGACACGCGCTTTGGGCGCCCGAGCCGCTCCACCGCTCCGCGGAACGGGATTCGCCTGCTGACCGTGGCCCGGCTCGCTCCCGACAAGGGTGTGGAGATATTGATCAGGGCCCTGGCGGAGACCGCCGACGACGAAGCCGAGGTGTCGGTCGAGATCGTCGGCGATGGTCCCGACCGAAGCGCGCTGGAGAACCTGGCGGCCGAGCTGGGCGTGGACGACCGCATCGAATTCTCGGGCTATGTCGGCCAGGACCGGATCCGCGAGCACTACGAGGCGGCCGACGCCTTTTGCCTCCCGAGCTTCGCGGAGGGGATCCCCGTGGTCCTGATGGAGGCGATGGCGCTCGAGATGCCGGTGATCGCCCCGAGGGTCATGGGGATCCCGGAGCTGGTCGAGCACGGCAAGTCGGGACTGCTCGTCCCACCGGGCCGGATCGACGCCCTCGCGGCGGCCATCCTCCGGCTGGCTCGAGACCGGGGAGGAGGAACGCGAGGCGATGGGCAAGGAGGGGAGGCGAAGCGTGATGGGAGCCCATGAAGGCCGGAAGTCCGCCGCCCAGCTGCAAGCTCTGTTCTCGGCCGCGCTCCGGGACTGATGTCGGTCGACGTCGTCATTCCTTTCCACGGCTCCTCGGCTGAGCTGGATGCCGTCCTCGCACGTCTCTCATCCACTCCGATCACGGGGGCGACCACCACGACCGTGGTCGACAACCGTGCCGGTGCGGTCGGCGGTGGGTCCGATCTGGTCGTGCCGGCACCCGCCGTGCAGTCCTCCTACCACGCGCGCAACGTGGGGGCAGCCCGCGGGAGCGCCGAGTGGATCCTCTTCCTCGACGCCGATGTGGTCGCTCCACCCAACCTCGTCGAGCGGTATTTCCGCGAGGAGGCGGGCGAGCGCACGGCGGTCCTGGCGGGTGGCGTGGCCGACGAGGACCCCGGCCGGCCGGGGTCGCCAGATCGTCGCATTCGCTCACGAGACCCAGCGGATGAGTCAGGAGAAGACCGCCAATCGGCAGGACTGGCCCTACGCGCAGACCGCCAACTGTGCGATCAGACGCCGCGCCTTCGAGGAGGTCGGCGGCTTCGTCGACGACATTCGCTCGGGCGGCGACGCCGACATCTGCTTCCGGCTCGCGGCGCGGGGGTGGGGCATCGAGTCCCGCCCGGACGCGCGGGTCACCCACCTCGGCCGCAGCACCATCCGCCAACTGCTGAGCCAGCGAGCCAGGCACGGGGCGGGGGCGGCGTGGCTCAACCGCGCCCACCCGGGGTCGTTCCCGCCGCGCGGGCCGAGGCAATGGTTGGGCCTCGTCAAGTGGACGACCCTGTCGGCCGCACGGGCGGCAGCTGCATTGGCGCGCACCCGGAGCCCAGGTGAGGCGAAGCTCGAGCTGGTCGGCCCGCTCGACGCATGGGCCTTCGAGCTGGGCCGCCGTGGCCGCAACGAGGTGGGGCCCGGGGCCCGAACCCGCTAGGCCCCGGTCAATCCTTGGGCAGTCGTCGCCCGGCGTACCCACCCAGCAGGC
The DNA here is from genome assembly GCA_963839535.1 of uncultured Solirubrobacterales bacterium. GTDB lineage: Bacteria > Actinomycetota > Thermoleophilia > Solirubrobacterales > 70-9 > RHKX01. Next base: position 87,539 of record CAWIVF010000008.1, on the reverse strand, counting down.
GAGCGGCACGGCGATGGCTGAGCCGCGATCTCACGTACGAGCTGTGCGAGCCGCGGTCGGTCCACCACTCCCTGGCGAGATCGCGGAGCCGATACGGGGGCTCGTCGTCCAGCACCATCGCCAGCCCGCGCCACTCGCGTCTCGCTCGCATGTACTGATCGCGCAGCGGATCGTGAGAGTGGTCGTGCTCGACGCACAGGGCCGGATCGATGACAGCGACGTGACCGCGGCGGAGCCAGTGCAGCGCCCAGGCCTTGTCCTCGGATCCGGGAAGGTCCTCACGCCAAGGGTGTGCCCTCCAGAGGTCGGCCCGGACGGCACCGGCGGCGTTCGAGTAGCCCCACGTGGGAACGCGTCGGGCGAGCTCGCCGTCCTGGATGACCGGCTGCTCGAGCCGCTCGCCGTCGGGCCCGTAGAGCTCGCCGCTTGCGCACGCGACGAGGGGATCGCTGAAGTGCCCGGCGAGGCGCGAGAGCCATTCGGGGTCGGTCGGAAAGGCGTGGGCGGAGAGCGCCACCAGGAGCTCACCGGCCGCCGCCTCGAAGCCGGTGTTCAGCGAGCCGCCGAAGCTGAAGGAGTCGGGGGTGATCTCGACGACCCGGGCGCCGTGTGCTCGGGCGATGGCGACGGTCGAGTCGCTGGAGCCGGAATCCACCACGATCACCTCGGGGGTGGAGGGGTACCGCTGCTCACTCAGCAGCTGCAGCGTCCGGCCGATTCCGGCCTCCTCGTCCTTGGCGCGGACCACCACACTGACTGCGGCTCCGACCTCTATCGTACGGCGCCTTGTGGTGGGCGAGAGGGGAATCACGGGGACCGGGGACGACCGTACCGAACTAGCGGTTCAGCTCCGCGAATGGACGCGCGTCCTCCGCTCGCAGTGGTGGTTGATCATCCTCTGCATCCTCGTGGCGGTGGGAGCCACGTACCTCTACAACGAGACGCGCGATCCGGAGTACTCCTCCACGGCAAAGGTCCTCCTCCTCCAGAGCGACCCGAACGCCGCCATCGTCGGCGGCGCCCCCGTGACGGACCCGGCCCGGGAAAGGGCCACCGACATCGAGCTGGTCCGCCAGCCGCAGGTGGCTGAGGCCGCGGCGCGCACGATCAACCAAGAGCTCAAAACCAAGCGCAAGCTCTCGCCCGGCGCCGTCCTGGGCACGATCTCGACCTCGGCCGATGGTGACTCGAACGTTCTCTCGATCACCTCGACGGACACGAACCCGAAGGTGACGACCCCGATCGCGAACGCGTTCGCCGATGAGTTCGTCGCGTTCGAGCGGGAGACCCAGAAGAAGCGGTACCAGGACGGCTTGCGCCTGGTCGAAGCGCGGATCGAGCAACTCTCCGAGGGAGGGGAGGGCGATGCCGAGAAGGCCCAGCTGCAAGGGCTCAAGGACCAGGCTCGGAATCTCGAGCTTCTCGCCTCCCTGCGCACGGGCGACGTGCAGGTCATCGAGCGGGCCTCCGGGCAGGGGACGCCCGTGGGGAGCTCGGACATGCGCCGGCTTCTCCTCGCGGCGCTGCTGGGCGCCCTGATCGGTATCGGCGCGGCGTTCGTCCGCGACCGGGTCGACCCGCGACTGAAGCGCGAGGAGCAGCTCGACGGAGTCCTTCCGGGCATTCCCATCGTCGCCCGCATCCCCCGGATCGGGCGCAAGGCGGCGGACCGCGACATGGCCGCCGAGCGCTTTCAGCTCCTGCAGCTGGATCTGGAGGCCCGTGCGCGCAACAGCGGCGATTCGAACTTCCTCCTGGTGACGAGCCCCGGCGCGGGGGAGGCCAAGTCGAGCACGGCGGCGAACCTCGCGCTGGCCATCTGGCAGCGCGGCCACTCGGTGACCCTTGTCGAGGCCGATCTCCGCAACCCCGAGCTCTCCCGGCTCGCCGGCGCGAAGGGACCGGGAGTCGCCAGCGTCCTGCGTGACGAGAAGACCGTCGAGGAGGTGACCCAGACCGTGTCCCTGGAGCCTTCCTCCGACAACGGCACCCCGCGACTCGCGATGAGCGGGGACCTCATGTTCATCCCGGCCGGTGCGATGGGCCAGGATCAGGCGAGGCTCTTCAACAACGACGCCCTCGGCAAGCTCTTCTCCCAGCTGATCAACCAGTCGTCCTCGGTCGTCATCGACGGCCCACCGCTGGGCCTCTTCGGCGACATGGCGCCGGTCGCCGCGATGGTCGACCGGGTGCTGGTCGTCGTCCGCCTCGGGCACACCCGAGCCGGGGCCCTCCAGCGCCTCGCGGAGCAGCTCGACCGCTCGGGCGTCGAGCCGTTCGGGTTCGTCGTCGTCGGCGGACCCTCGGCGGACACCAGTGAGTACGGCAGCTACTACAACCGCTGACCTCGGCCGCCGGCGGGGCAGGGCCTCGAGATTCGGAGGAAGGGTGACCGACGGCGGGCGCTGGGCGCTGCCCGCCGCCGCGCTGGCGGCGGGGGCCGGGGTGCTCGTGACCACGAAGCCGGAGCTTGCGGCGGCCCTCGGTCTGATCGCGGTCATCGCGACGCTGGTGGTCGTCAACCCGTTCCTCTTCCTGCTCGCGATCCTGGCGGTCAGGGCGACCGCGGCCGACTCGGTCTTCCTCGATCTGGCAACGGCCGTCGGCGGAGTCGTCGCGGTTCTGTTCGTCGCCCGCCGACTGCCGATGCGGTGGGTCACCGTCCCCCTGCTGCTGCTCCTCGTCTTCGCGCTTCCCTCCGTGCCGCTCGCGCCGAGCTTCGACGAGGGCCTGCGGCCCGACGGGCTGTTCGTGCCGCTTGCCGGGTTCCAGTACGCGGGAACGCCCTCCTACGAGCTCCAGGAGTGGATCCGGCTCGGGGCGGTTCTGGGCGCCGGCATCCTCGCCGCAACCGTGATCACGAGCCGCGCCCGGCTGCAGCTCCTGCTCGGCACGATCGTCGCCTCGTCGCTGGTCCCGATGGGCATCGCCCTCCATCAGCTCGCCACGGGTGAGGCCTTCCCTCGCTACGGCTCCGACCTGGAGGCGGTCCGCGGGCCCTTCAGCCACCCCAACTACCTCGCCTTCTACCTCGTCGTCGTCCTGACGATCGGGATCGTCTTCTACCTGGAGTCGCGATCTCGCCGGACGAGGACCCTGGTCGCGCCGGTGCTCGTTCTCGCGTTGGCCTGTCTGGTCCTCACCTACACGCGCTCGGCGTGGATCGGCTTCGCCCTCGCGATCCTCCTGCTTGCGATCCTGCGGGAGCGGCGCCTGTTCGCCGGCGTCGCCCTCGCGCTCGTGATGGGGACGTTGCTGTTCCCCGGGGCCACCTCGAACGTCGGGGAGCGATTCGGCGACCTCGAGCGCGCCCTCCGACAGCGGCGGCTCGAACTCCTGGACCTGGCGCACCGGCCAGTGGGACCGGATGGTCCCCCACGGCGTCGACCATCCCCTCACCGGTGAGGGCTTCGGCTCCTACTCCCGCGTGACCGTCGAGGAGTTCGGCACCACCGACCTCACCTATCCGACGATCCTCGATCCCACGGATCCGCTCAACAGCCCGCGCGGCTTCACCGCCCACAACGACTACGTGAAGATGCTCGTCGAGCTTGGTTTCCCCGGGCTCCTGCTGTGGTCCGCGACGCTGATCGGGGTGGTCGCCGCCGCCTATCGCGCGCGTCGTGAGCCGGCGGTTCGCGGGTACGCCCAGGGCGGAGTGGCGCTCGCGCTGGCCCTGATCGTGATGTCGGCCTCCGACCACATCCAGGCCTACACGGCGATCCTGATCTACGCGCTCGCCTTCGTCGGCGGCGTCTGGGGTCTCGCGTCCAGCCTCAGGAGGGAGGGCCCGACGGCGCCAGCGCCTGCAGGTGCTCCCACGGGAACGCGGCGAGCAGCTCCGCCGGCGATTGCCCCCCGAACAGGCTGAGGTAGGGGTTCGTCCCGAGGGGGATGGGGTCTTCCGCGTAGAAGCTGACCGCACCGCTGCGGTCGGTGACGACGATCCCGTAGCGCTGGGCCGCCCTGGCCATCGCGAGGGTCGCGGGAGGAAGCTCGAGTGCTTCGAGATCGATCGAGGGGTCGAGCCGGAAGCGCGTCCCCTCCGGGATGGCCGTGGCCGCGGACGAGTTGCCGTCGCTGCGGGTGGCGGGCCAGACGAAGCCGGCGGTAGGGACCTCGGGGACGGCCACCGAGATGGCGTGGTCGATCGTGCCCGACTCCAGTTCATGAGCTCGGATCAAACCGCCGAGAAGTGGCAGCCCCGACGCCGTGGCGCCGAACGGCGCCGCGACCCTGCCCGAGCTCTGGGAGACGTTGTCGATTCGCGCTCCCCAGGCAGCGTGCCACCCGGGCTCCGGGCCGGCTTCCGGCGCCACGTACCGAGCGATCCAGAGCTCCCACACCGTGTCGCTGGATGGCTGCCAGACGACCATGTGGCCGTCGGTCCCCGCGGCGGGCAGAGCTCCGGGCGGGATGGGCACGGCGGCCAGTGACCGCTCCAGCGCCGCCGCGTCCTGCGGCCCCGAGTACATGGTGCTCGGCGTGTCGATGTGGACCGGGGAGGTGGGCGTCTCGGAGCCGACCGTGTAGACCGGCGCCGAATACTGGGTCGTGTTGATCCAGGGCCCGAAGCGGTCCTTCTGACTGATCAGGCTCTGCCACGAGCGTGTCCGAACGGGGATCGAGCGGGGCATCCCGAGCGAGCGGCTCGTTCCAGAAGCTGTCGGGAGCGAAGGGCCGGCCGACCGGGTCCGCGCCGATCGACGGGGCGGAGGCCACCAGCGCGACGGCGAGGAGCAGCGCGCGCACGACGCGGCTCAGCCGGCGGGCGGGGAGCCGTCGCCGAGCGCCTTGATCGCCTTGGCCGGCAACCCTGCGAGCAACCAGCCCGCCGGGTGCTCGCCGGCGGTCACGACGGCGTTCGCGGCGACGGCTGAGTTCGGGCCGATCGTGGCACCCCGGGTGATCACGGCCCCGGCGCCGACGTAGGTGTTCCTGCCGATCCGGACCGGGCCGACGCGGCTCGGGCGGTCGTTGAAGTAGTCGTCGGTTCCCGCCAGGAGCTTGTCGGAGTCGACCACGGTCACGCGCTCGGCCATCCCGACGAGGTCCTCCAGCGCCACGCGCTCCTCGCAGTGGACCGCGCTCGAGTAGCTCACGATCGACCGGCTGCCCAGCGTCAGCTCACCGTAGGACTTGAGCACGCTGAAGTCGCGGACCTGAACGTGATCGGCGGTCCTGATCGCGCCGGAGCGCAGCTGCAGGATGCACCCGCTCGAGGATGCTGTTCTCGCCGATCTCGAGCAGGTTCGTCCCCGGGGCCCAGACCTCGAGGACGACCCCGCGACCGAAATGCACGTCGCGCTCCGATCCGGAGCGTCAGCGTTCCGGCGCCGGAGCCCTGCCGGACGGCCTTGATCGACGGGAGACGGTCGAAGTCCGGCGTCGCCGGAGCCTCCAGCACGAGGCGGCCCCCCTTGCGGCGCAGCTCGAAGTCGAGGCGCGCAGCCCAGACCCTGAACGCGATCGCCGACAGGCTGCGCCGCACCGGGCGGCCCACGGTTCTTGCCACTGACAGGAAGGTCCCGATGGGCCCAGCATATGAGCTGCTTCGCGGACGATCAGCGTCGCCGGCGCAGGCGCCGCCGATGCGCCGGACCCGCTCCCGCATTCGAGCGCCGCCGGCAGGCGCGGCTCGAGTCGCGCCCTCGCCTCGCTGACGAAGCCGGCCATGTAGGCATCGAATTCGAGCAGGTCGAAGAAGATCCGCTCGCGGTACGTGAAGCCGCCCTCCCACCAGAGGCTCTGAACCCGTTCGGCCTCGGTCAGGAGCGTCCCGAACGGCGCCGGCAGGTGGTAGGGGGGCCATCCGTTGATCGAGTGAGGCTTGAAGACGAAGTCGATCGACTCCTCGCCCATGTCGATGAGCCAGTGGTGGTGCGACCAGCCGGCCCAGTTCCCATTCACCCACACGGAGTGCTCCTCGAGGCGGGACGGCACCTCGATGTAGCCGGCCTTGGCGACGCGGTTGAGCTCGTGACAGACCCAGACCGGATCCCTCACGTCCTCCAGCACGTGGGAGCAGATCGCGAAGTCGAACTGGTCGTCGGAGAAGGGCCAGGGCTCGTGGTCGCAGATGTCCCGTTCGACCCAGGTGTCGGCGCGTGAACCTCTCATCGCCGCCTCCCTCCGCGGGGCTTCTGCGTCTCGTACGGCATCAGGTCGATGACCCAGTCGGCCCTGGTCAGGGGCTTGTTCCAGCCGCCGACGTCCAGCACCTGGTGGTTCGTGCTCGAGGCGGCGCTCGAGGCGCTCAGCGCTCGCCGCGATCATCCGGGCCCGGACAACCTCAGCCGGCCTTCCTCAGCAGGACGAAGCAGAACTGCGTGCCCTCGCCCGTGAGGCTCTCGATCGACATGTCACCCTCCCCGGCGACGGTCCGGAGATCGCCGATGTCGACGGCGGAACCGAGCCACGCGGGGTGGGACTGACCTCGAGGCCCGCGGCGAAGAGCCGCGCGCAGGGTCGCAAGCGAGCGCTCCCGCAGAGAGCGCCGGCGGTGGATCCCCTGCGAGTTCGAGATCTGGAACGCCGACCAGCCTCCCGGTCGGAGCACCCGTCCCATCTCCCGCACGTACGAGAGCGTGATCGAGGCGCTGGGGACGTGTTGGAAGACGACGTGAGAGAAGCAGGCGTCGGCCGAGGCATCCTCGACTCCCTGCAGCGACTCGCCGTCCCCCAGCAGCCAGCGGACGTTGGCGATCTCGCCGTTGTGCTCCTTCGCGAGCTCGAGCATCCGGGCCGAGACGTCCAGGGCGTCGACGTGGGCAGCACGCCGGGCGAGCTCGCGGGTTATGCGACCGACTCCACAGCCGATCTCAACGACACGGTCCTGTGGCCTGATCTCAGCGCCAGTGATCGCAAGCATCGAATCGACGACCTCGGTACCGCGCGCCCAGAATCGCTCGAGGTCCGGATCGCCGTAGGACAGCTCGTTGTCGACGAAGAAGAACGCGTCCTCCTCCGCCCGCTCATCCCAGAACTCCCTCATCCCGACCGGCTCCGGCATGAACCGGACCGTATCCGAAGCACTCGAGCCGTTCAGGCGCTGAGACCTCTCGGTAGAGGTCCTCGTGCGCTCGTGTGGCCCGCTCGTTCGAGAGTCCTGGCGCGCTTCCGGCAGATCCGCTCGTGCCGTCGTCCTCGGTCAGCTCGAGGGCCTCGATGAACGCGCGCGCGACGTCGCGTTCATCGCCCCATCGAAGAGCCGGCCCACCTCAGGCGATCGATGATCTCGGGGATCGCTCCGTCACCGGCCCCGACCACAGGGGTGCCGCACGCCAGCGATTCGACCAGGACCATCCCGAAGGCCTCCTGCAGGGAGGAGAAGACCCCGACCCAGGCTCGGCGGAACATGTCGGCCGTCACGTCCTCGTCGGCGGCCAGAAGCTCGATCCCCTCGATCGCCGAGAGCTCGCGATCGTCGCCGGGTCGGCCGGGGCCATCAGGAGCAGCCGGGCCGCGGCGGCTCGCGGCGAAACGTCCGAGCGCGGCGGCGAGGTTATCGACCGGCTGCCGGGTCGTCCAGCGTGGCCGCGCAGGCGATCATGGTGGCCGCCCTTTCCCTCCGGGGGTGAGCTGAGGGGTCGACTCCGGATGATGACCCGCCCTCGACGCCCAGCCAGCGCCAGGCCGCCTCCCGCGCCGCCTCGCTGAGGACGATAGGGCCAGGCTCGGCGACGATCGCTTCCAGGATCTGCTTTCTCGGCCCGCACTTCGAACATTCCTGGCCCGGGCCTGCCATTTGCCGTGAAGGCGAACGGCGGGCCCGTGGACGGCGACCAGCCGCGGCCGCAGGGCATCGCTGGGGAAGAACGCGTGGGCGACTTCGTCGTTGCCCACCCGCGGCTCGCCGTCGGCGAATGGGAGATGGTGAGATGGTCCTGGACCGCCGGACCTGAGCCGTCGCTCGGGCCGCCGCCAATGCCGCACGATCGGGACACCCTGCTCGACTGTGGCGACGGTCGCCCAGGGTGGCTGGTGATGATGCGCGCCTCGTTCCCGCCCCACCGGTCCGGCCGCGAGGTCATCGCCAGGCGCTGGGTACCACGGCAACATCGCCGGTCGCGAATATGAGGAGGGCAACTGGAGTGGGTCCTCGTCGCTCACGGCACGGACAGCGGTCCCCCAGGCTTCCCCGCATCAGGGTCGCGACCTCGGCTCGTCGACACATCCTGCCCGGCAATTCGGCCGCCGCGAGGACGCGACGGCGTCGCCCCTTCCCTCGCGCACCCATGGCGGCCACGACGTGGGGGCCATCAGACGCGCCGCAGCAGATGCCTGCGGGCCAGGGCGAGCCCCGCGAGCTGCGAGGCAGACGTCGCGGTGAGCGGTCTTCCAGAAGATGCCCTGGTGGAGCCGGGAGCACGATGCATGGTGCTTCTTCAGGACGGCCGGGATGTGTTCCCATTTCCGGTCGAGGCGGATCATGCCAGCAGGGAGTACGCCTCGACCGCGTGATAGACGACGGCCTCCTCGACGCCCACGAGGGGACCCCCTCCTCGCGAGCCGCGAACCGCGAGGTCGACGTCCTCGCCGAGCCGTGAGGCGGTCATCGATCCGCCCACGCGCTCGAGCAGCTCCCGCGGATGGCGACGTTCAGTCTGCGCGAACGGCCCCGGTGGGTCGACGTGCATGGATCGGTGATGGGGGCGACGAAGACGTCCAGTTCGAGGGGATCGGGCCGCGTCCCCCCTGCAGGATCCGCCTGGATGCTCCTCCGCCGCGTCCAGCAAGCTCGACAGCCAGGTCGGCTCGGGGCGGCAGTCATCGTCAGTGAAGGCGACGAGTGCCCGGCGGGCGGCCCGCCAGCCCGAGGTTCCGTTGCTTCGACGGGCTCCCCTCGCCGGCCGGGATGCTGATCTGGGTCAGCACTCCGGCCTCGGCGAGCGGGTGTTGCGATGATCTCGTGCGCTTCCCGTCGAGTACGTGTGGACCACCACGACCTCGAAGCGCCCGCGGTCGAGGGTCTGCTCCTCGAGCGCGTTGAGGAGCCAGCGGAGGCGGAGGTGGCGATCGTCGAGGGGTCACCACGCTTACCTCGGGCGCGCTCATGGGTCAGGCAGCATGCCACGTCCCTGCGGTCATGATCGGCCTGGTTTGAGATGATCCCGCCCCCGGATACGGCGACCTCGCTCACTCCCGACGCTGGACCGGCTCTGCGCGGCCGCCGGGGTCAGCCCACAGCGGTTCCGGCCTCCGCTCCGCCCCCCGACGTCTCTCCCGAGGACCTCGAGATAGTCAAGCACGTCTCGGAGTACACGATGACCGGGCCGGCGCGGATCCGGCGCTCATCGACGCCACGCGATACACCGTCCGGCGGGACATCCCGGGCGCCTTCGTCGAGTGCGGCGTCTGGCGCGGCGGCTCCGTGCTGGCGATGATCCTGACCCTCCAGTAGCTCGGCGTCGACGACCGCGACATCCACCTCTACGACACCTTCGAGGGCATGACCGAGCCGACCGAGCACGACACCTCGCCGGTCGATCCGCCGGCCCTCGAGACCTGGCACGAGGCCGAGCGAGGGCACGCGCCTGGCCGGAGGTCTTCGACGCGCGAATCTTCGACGAGGACTCCGTCCGCGAGGTAGTCCTCTCGCCCGGCTATCCGGCGGAGGGCTGCACCTCGTCAGGGGCCGGTCGAGGACACGCTTCCCGGCGCTGCGCCGAGGACATCGCGCTCCTGCGGCTCGACACGGATTGGTACGAGTCGACGCTGCACGAGCTGCAGCACCTCTACCCGCGGCTCGCCGACGGCGGCGCGCTCATCATCGACGACTACGGCCACTGGGACGGCGCGCGGCGCGCGGTCGACGAGTACTTCGCCGACGCCGGGATCGGCTGCTGCTGAATCGGATCGACTACACCGGCCGGATCGCGATCAAGGGCTGATCCCCCCGGGGGTCCTCAGGACGGGCGCAGCCGGCGCCTTACCCGCCCAAGCCGCCTTCTGAGCCGCTTCCGCGCCGTCGCTCCCTCGAGCTCGACGTCCGGCCACGGCGTGTGGCGCCGGTTGGCCGCGTAGAGCTCGCGGAGGTCGTGCTCGCAATCGAAGTGCCAGGGCTTGTTGACCGAGGGGCCCTCGAAATGACGGATCGCCGGGCGACCGCGGGCCTCCGCCAGCTCCTCCGCCGGAAGACGTAGGCGGCCCAGGGGTAGACGAAGAGCGCGTTCATGCAGTTCCAGCGGGGTGCAGCGGGTGCCGGTCGGCCGCGAGCACGGCGTTGAGCGCGTCCTGGTCGCGGAGGACGAGCTCGTCCGCATGCGTCGTGCCGAACCTGCGGAGCTTTTCGCTCAGCCCCTCGTCGCGCATCAGCTCGAGGTCGAACACCATCACGCCGGCGTTGAAGTACTGGGCCGGCTCCAGACCCAGTTCCGCGGGCCTGTCGATGTATCCGCCGTCGAGCACGTTGGTGACGGCCGCGACGGTGAGCCGCCGAGGTCGGTGGCCCAGAGCGGCGCCAGCGAATCGGTGACGATCGCATCGAGGTCGAGGCTGATCACCCGGCCGACGTCACCGAGCAGCTCCGGCAGGAATATCCGGTACCAGGTCGCCTTCCCGGTGAACCCGCGGGTCGGCAGTCCCTCGCAGCGCTCGTCGTCGACCGCGAGGAACGAGATCTCGCCGCCGTCGCGAACCACCATCTCCTCGAGCCTGCGCGCCGCATCGGCCTGGAAGTCCGGGCCGTGCATGTAGTGGATCCGGACCTCGCACGAACCGCGGTTGGCCAGCAGCGAGTGCAGCATCGCGGCACTGTGCGGGACGTAGTCGCCCTCGACCGCGCAGGCGACCTCGAGCGCGCTCACGGCTCTCGGCGATCAACGCGTAGACGGACGCGTTCAGGCGCTTGCTACCCGGGCTCTGCAGGCGGTCGGCCCCGCGATCATCGTCTGCATCACGGCGGCGAGGACGGCTCGCAAGGGGCGAGGCAGGTGCCAGTAGATCGCGTCCTGGATCAGCTGCAGGCCGATCGCGATCTGGCCGATCACGCCTTCGACCCGCACGACCCGGAGCCCCGCGACGCGGAGTGCCTCCTCGAGCCCCGCGGCGGTCCAGCGCCAGTAGTCCTCGGGATCGGGGTGGTAGACGAACGTGCCGTGGGTAGTGAGCAGGATCCGGCCGCCCGGCTTCAGGACCCGGTAACACTCGGCGAGATAGAGCGCCGGGTCGTTGACGTGCTCGAGAACCTGCGTCGAGACGACCGAGTCGCAGCTCTCGGACTCGACCGGACGGTGCCGTCCGGCGCGATCAGAATCGAGGAGAGGGGGTTGCCGGGAAGATCAGCAGCCAGGTATTCCACGTCCGCGGGGAAGAGGTCGCGGTAGGGCAGGTCGGCGCAGCCGTAGTCCAGGACCGGTCGCCCGGCGTCAGGTTCAGATCCGGGACCAGGGACTCGATCGCTCCGGGAAGGGTCCGGACGTATGCCGGTAGCGATGGGTGAGGCCGGCTCGGTGAAGGTCCTTCGGCCGGTCCTCGACGAAGAGCGGCTGGGGCGGATCCGCCGGCGATTCGCGGCCCGGATCCTCGCCCTCACCTGAAACCGCTCCGCCCACGTCGACGACGACGAGTCTAAAGGGCGGGATAGTCTGCCGCGATGGCTGGAGTGAGCGAGAACCGGGCTCAATGGGACCAGGACTGGGACTGGTCCGAGGGCGGGGAGGAGTGGTCGCGGGCATGGGGCTCGACGGAGGCGCTTTGGAGCGCGGCGCTGCTGCCGCGGCTGCATCCCTTCGTGCCCACCGGGACCGTGCTCGAGATCGCGCCGGGCTTCGGGCGCTGGACCAGCTACCTGAAGGATCTCTGCGACAGGCTGATCGTCGTCGACCTGGCCGAGCGCTGCATCGAGCACTGCCGCGAGCGCTTCGCCGACGAGACCCACATCGAGTACCACGTCAACGACGGACGGTCGCTCGAGATGGTCGAGGACGGATCCGTCGACTTCGCCTTCAGCTTCGACTCCCTGGTCCACGCCGAGTTCGACGTCCTCGAGGCCTATCTGAACGAGCTTCGCCGCACGCTGCGCCCCGACGGCGTCGCCTTCATCCACCACTCGAACGTCGGCGCATATCCAAGGCTGACCGCGCTCGCCCGTCGCGTTCCGGGTCGGCTCCTCGAGCCGCTGATCGTTCGCGGGCTCGTGATCGACGTGATGGCGTGGCGGGCGGAGAGCGTCACCGGGCAGAAGTTCCGGGAGGCATGCGATCAGGCGGGCCTGCACTGCATCAGCCAGGAGCTGATCAGCTGGCAGCGCGGCCCCTACCTGATCGATGCGATCTCGATCTTCACCCCCCGCGGTTCGCGCTGGGAGCGGCCGACCGAGGTCATGCGCAATCCGCTCTTCGTGGCGGAGGCGCGGCGGATGCGCCGCCTCTACGCCAGGCCTTGATGCGGGTCCTCTGCGTCGGGAACCTCTACCCGCCACATGATCTCCGCGGCGGCTACGAGGCCGTCTGGGCAGCGGCGGTCGAGGACCTCCGGTCACGGGGCCACCAGGTGCAGATCCTCTGCAGCGATCACCGTCGCCCCGACGAGCCCGCCGATCCGGAGCCTGACGTCCATCGCGAGCTCCGCTGGTACTGGCGTGACCACGAGTTTCCGCGGTACTCGCTGAGCGAGTGCGCCCGGATCGAACGGCACAACGCCGGCGTCATCGACCGCCTCCTCGATGAGCACCGGCCTGACGTCGTGAGTTGGTGGTCCATGGGCGGGCTCTCCATGGGCCTGCTGGAGCAGGTCAGGAGGCGAGGGGTCCCGGCGGTCGCCTTCGTACACGACGACTGGCTCGACTACGGGCGGAGGACCGATGCGTGGCACCGGCGGATGAACCGCCTTCCGAGGCCGGCGCAGGGGGTCGCCGAGCGGCTGGCCGGGGTACCGATCCGCTGCGACTTCTCCGCGGCGGCCCGCTACGTCTTCGTCAGCAGGCACACCGCGAACCACGCCGCGGCGTCAGGGCTCGATCTCGCCGATGTCGGCGTCGCGCACTCAGGCATCGATCCTCGGCTGCTCGACTCCCCCACCGACCCGGGCGAGTGGCGCTGGCGGCTGCTCTACGTGGGCCGCGTGGACGAGCGAAAGGGGATCCGCACCGCGATCGATGCCCTTGCGTCCCTGGGACCGGAGGCCAGGCTCGTCATCGTCGGAGACGGCGAGCCGAAGATCGTCCAGGGTCTGATCGAACATGCCGCGAGCCGCGGGGTCAGTGAGCGTCTGGAGCTGATGGGAGCTCAGGATCCCGGCGCGGTGCGCATGCATTACGACCAGGCCGACGCCGTGGTCTTCCCGGTCGAGTGGGAGGAGCCCTGGGGACTCGTCCCACTCGAGGCGATGGCGCGGAGCAGACCGGTCGTTGCGAGCGGGCGCGGCGGCTCCGGCGACTACCTGCGGGACGGTGAGAACTGCCTGCTGGCTCCGGCGGGGGACCCCGCGGCCCTTGCCGCAGCGTTCGCAGGCTGGCCGCGGATGAGGACCTGCGCCGGCGACTCGTTCGACCGGCGCGGTCACGGCCGCCCGGCACACCGCGGAGGCGTTCAACGCTGCGGTCGCGGCGGAGATCGAGAGGGCCGCGAGCCCGTCGATCGGAGGGTGACTCAGAGCACGGGCGCTTCGCGCTGACGCTGCCGCGGAGAAGCGCGGCAACGCCGACGATGTCCCCTGCCACGAACATCGCGTTCCGCCCGATCGCGGAGGGCCCAGCTCCGCGCCACAGGTCGTCCTTCAGATAGGGGAGGGCGGCGAGTAACGGCGCCGGTCGCCGGAGCGGCCACGCCAGAGTCAGCCGCCAGCGCCAGATCGAAACGCATCGTGCGCGTGCTGAGGAATATCCGGCCGGAAGGTCCGCGCGGAGCTCCGGGATCTCCGAGACGAGGCCGGGGAACAGCCGCAGCCGCAACCGCTCCCGCAGGTAACCCGCGGGTCCACGCGGGAAGACCGCGTGGAACACCACCGCCTCGGGCTCGTGGCGCCGGACCGCGCCGGCCCGCATCGCCCGCCAGCCGAAGACGACGTCCTCGCCGAAGTGTCCCGGGGCGACCGCCAGGCTGACGCCCGCAGGGCGGCGGAAGCCCCAGGCGCTCGAACAGCTCGCTGCCACGAACACGTTGGCGCTCTCGAACAGCGGCGAGGGGCCCTCCACCGAGAGGGTCCTGTCGAACGGCCCGACGACCGCGTCCCGGCCGGGCGGATCGGCCCGGTCACCAGATCCGCGCCCGGCCAATGCGGCGATCCCCGCTCGCGAGCCAGCTCCGGCTGGGCGCGCAGTCCGCGTCGGTGAAGGCGAGGATCGCGGCGTCCGTCGCCGCGACGCCGGCGTTGCGCGCCGCCCCCGGGCCCGCTGCTCGGGGAGCCGGATGACCCGCGCTCCGTGCCTGCGGCGATCTCGGCGGTCGCGTCGGTCGAATGGTCGTCGACGACGATCACCTCGTACGGCCGTCGAAGTCGAGCTGAGCGATCGCCCGAGCGTCCTCGATCGTGTCGCCGCGTTGCGGGCGGGGACGATCACCGCGACCTCCGGCATCGGCGTCGCCCGTGCGTGCGGCGCTCAGGCCTTGTGGGCGTGGTGGACGACGTGCGGGACCTTGAGCCCGTTGGTCGCCTCCATCACGAACTTCGCATGGCGCTCGACGCGCTCGAAGCCCGCCGTCCAGAGCATCCGCTTCCAGGTCCTGATCGCCGGGAGCCAGATAGACCACCGCCTTGTCGCGGTCGGCGAGGTAGCGCGAGACCGGGAAGGGGAGCAGGCTCGCGAGCCGGTCGTACTCCTCGGCGGTGATGAAGGTGCCCGTGCAGAGTTCGGCGATCCGCTCGAGCGCGAGAAGCTGGTCGCGGAGGTGCAGCAGCACCGCGCCGCAGAAGACGAGGTCGAAGGTGCCCGAGCTCCTCGGGCGTGGCGTGGTAGATGCTCAGGTCGACCCGCTCGACGCTGGAGCCCCGGATCTCCTTTGCGAGCCGGAAGCCGTCGCCGCGCGGCTCCGTCGACCACTCGCGCCGGGCGCCGGCGCGGCGGCCAGTCGAGGTCCTCTCGCGGTCGAGGTCGAGGGCGACGACCTCGGCGCCCCGGCGCTCCATCTCGAAGGCCCAGAAGCCGTCCCAGGTCCCGACCTCGAGCGCGCGCATGCCGCTCATGTCCTCCGGAAGGCCGTAGTGGTCGACGAACGGGCGGAGGTCGAACCAGCCCGGCGTGACGTAGCCGTCGCCGAGCTCGATCGCGTGGTACCAGGTGCGCTCGCGCGCCTGCTCGAGTGGGTCCATGGCCGGGGACCCTCTCACAAGAAGGCTGACCGTCGAGCCGCACTCAACCGGGGTGCCCGGGCGTGAGTTACCCTGGTGCCTCGGGGGGTCGAGAAGCAATGAGCCAACCGCCGATCGATCCGGTCCAGCCCCCGCCCCCGGAGAGCGACCGGGCCGAGGAGCCGCCGCCCGGCCGAGGGCGGGGCCTGCGCCGGCTGGCGGCGCGGGGCATGATCGATCAACTCGGCGTTCCAGGTCGGCCTCGCCGGCATCGGGCTGCTGCAGCGGCTCCTCGTCGCCGCGTTCCTGACGCCGGAGGAGTTCGGGCTCTGGGGGATCCTGATCGCGACGCTGGTGACGCTCGCGTGGCTCAAGCAGCTCGGGATCGCCGACAAGTACGTCCAGCAGTCCGAGCCCGATCAGGAGCTCGCCTTTCAGCAGGCGTTCACCCTCGAGCTCCTCGTCTCGCTCGTGTTCTTCGCCGTCATCGTCGCGGTGATCCCGATCTACGCGATTGCCTACGGCCACTCCGAGATCATCGTCCCGGGCATCGTGCTGGCCGCTCGTCGGTCCCGATCACCGCCTTCGAGACGCCGATCTGGATCCCCTACCGGCGGCATGAGTTCGTGCGCCAGCGGCTTCTCGCCTCCGTCGATCCGCTGGTCGCCTTCGCGTCACCGTGATCCTCGGCGTCGCCGGCGCCGGCTATTGGTGCCTGGTCATCGGGTGCTCGCGGGGGCGAGCTCGCCGGGCGCTGGTCGCCACCCTGACCTCGCCCTATCCGATCCGGCTTCGCTTCGACCGCGGCACGCTGCGGGAGTACGCGAGCTTCTCGTGGCCGCTGTTCGGCCTCGGCATCAGCAACCTGATCTTCATCCAGGGAACGCTCCTGGTCGCCAACCGCACGGTCGGCCTGGCCGGCATCGGCGCGATCGGGCTCGCGGGCATCGATCGCCACCTTCGCCGACCGCGTCGACGGGATCGTCAGCCAGACGATCTATCCGGCGATCTGCCGCGTCGCGGACCGGCCCGAGCTCCTGCACGAGGCGTTCGTGAAGTCCAACCGGCTGATCCTGATGTGGGCGATCCCGTTCGGGGTCGGGCTCGCGCTGTTCGCGGGGGACCTGATCACCTTCGTGCTCGGCGAGAAGTGGCGGGTGGCCGAGGAACTGCTGATCGGGCTCGGGCTGATCGCGGCTTCGGCCAGATCGCCTTCAACTGGTCGATCTTCATGCGGGCGATGGACAACACGAAGCCGATATTCCTGGCGTCCCTCTGAGCCTCGCGCTTCGTCGTCGTGATCGTGCCGGCGATGCTCACCCTGGATCGCCGGTACGTGTCGGCTTCGCGGTCGTGACGGTGATCCAGCTGGTCGTCCGCGGCTACTTCCTGCGTCGGCTCTTCCCGGGCTTCGCCGTGATGCGGCACCTGGTTCGGGCGATCGCTCCGACCATCCCCCCGGCGGCGCTGATCCTGCTCGTCAGACGATCGATTCGGGCGACAGGAGCCCCGCGATCGGCTTCTGAGCTCGTGATCTATCGTCGCGACCATCGCGTTCACCGCCGTCTTCGAGCGCAAGCTGCTCCGCGAGACGCTCGGCTACCTGCGGGGAGCCTCGCCGCGGGCCGGCGCCGTCACGTGAAGTCGCGCCATCCGGAGAACGGCTTGCCCGTCATCTCCCGGAGCCGCTCGACCTCGGGCTGTAGGTGCTCGACGAGGCGCTGCGAGTGGTCGGGGAAGCTCCGTCCGATCGGCCGCGAGAGCATCCCCCGCAGCGGCCTGATCAACGGGCCGCGCCGGAACGGGCCCCCGCTGGGTCAGGATCCCCCTCCGGACCAGCCAGTAGCCGAGCCGGTTGTACCGGACCTTCGTCGAGCGGATGTTGTGCAGACGCTCGAACTCGGGTGACGAGAACTCGGGGTCGACGCCGAGGAACCCGAACGTGTAGCGGAGCGCCCCGTCGCGATCGTGAAGCAGGTCGGCCTGATCGATGACGAGAACGCGATCGCGCTCGAAGTCGCCCGAAAGGGCTCCAGCTGCGTCGCGTACAGGCTCGGGCAGATGTGGGGGTTTGCCGGGTCGTCGAGGTCCGCCAGCGCTTCCGCGATCGACCGCTCCTCCAGGCTGAGCGCGGCAAGCTCGACGTAGTTCGCGATCGCCCTCTCGATCGGGTCGCGGACGATGTAGATCAGCCCGCGTCCGGCACGAGCTCATGCATCCGCTCGCTCGTGGAGGCGAGGTAGGGGGCCATCGTGTAGGTCGGGGTCGACTCGCCCCTGACCGGCGCGTCGACCGGGAATTGCTCCTCGTACCAGCCGATCCGCTCGCGCCAATCGTCCCGGGTGAACAGCTCGAGCTCCTTGCGCCCGGCCATGAAGATCTCCGGGTGCGCGCCGAGGTACTCGTGCAGGCTGGTGGTCCCGCACTTGGCGGCGCCGATGATGAGGAGGTTGGGGAGCACCGTCCTTACGCCGTCCCTTCGATGAGTTCCGCGAGCCGGGCAGTCTCCCGGCTGAGATTGCAGCGTTCCAGGACGTGCGCGCGGCCGCGGCGCCCCATCTCGGCGCGGCTCTCGCCGGCGCGGCGAGCAGCTCGCCGATCGCGCCGGCGAGGGCGCCGGGGTCCCCGGTGGGACGAGTCGCCCGAACTCGGCGCGACCAGCTCCGGCAGCCCCACCTCGTCGCTCGCGACGACCGGGATCTCCATCGACATCGCCTCCTTGACCACGACCGGCATCGAGTCGCGGTCGCCGTTCGCGGCGACGCAGCGGGCATCGCCAGCAGGTCGGCGCGCTCGAGCATGCTCGCGGATCTCCGCCGGCGGCAGGCGCCCGGCGAGCTCAGACCCGGTGCGCGAGCCGAGCCGCTCGATCGGCGCTCGAGTCCGCGCGCAGCGGCCCCTCGCCGACGATCGTCAGCCGCTCGACCGGGCGCTCGGCCTCGAGCTCCGCGACCGCGTCGATCAGGTGCCGAAGCCCTTCTTCTCGACCAGGCGCCCGACCGCGACCACGTGCCGGCCGCCCGGATAGGGCGTGGTCGCTGGAAGGCGTCGGGGTCGACGCCCATCACGATCACGTGGATCCGCTCGGCGGCCTCGGGCCGACCAGGCCGCAGATGGCGGCGGTTGTACTCGCAGCCGGTGGTCACGAACGCCGCCGACTCGAGCTTCTCGGGCAGGTTGGCCGGCGAGGAGAAGATCTCGTAGGCGTGCGCGGTGACGCTGTAGGGGAGGTCCAGGATGCGCGAGAGGCGCATCGTGTCGAGCGCGGCCCCCGCGGCGAAGTGGACGTGCATGTGCGTGACCCCTCCCTGCGCAGACGCCGGGCGCGGGCGGCCAGCTGGCGCAGCGGCCGAACGGGCTCCTCCCGCCGCCACCTGCGCCGCGCGGCCACGTCGCCGATCACCCGGATCGGGTGCCGAGCGATCAGGGTGAGCAGGCCGAGGAGCTGGTCGGAGCGTTTCTCGCTCGTCAGGTACCGAACCTGCAGATCGTCCGGAGGGGAGGGGGCATCCTCAGGACGCCAGGACGCCTCGACGACCACCTCGTGCCCCTGCCGCTGCAGCTCGAGTGCCTCGTTGACCACGAAGGTCTCCGACAGGACCGGAAAGCGATCCGTGACGATGGCGATGGGAAGCGGCTCACCGGAGCTGCTCCGGCTCTCAGGGCTCACGACAGCTGAAGCTATAGCGTGGCCGATCGATGCCTCTGGGGACTCGGCTCTGGCTTGGGCGGATGAAGCGGAACGCGGGCCGCGCGGTTCGGCCCCTCGGCCCGATCGAGGACACGCTCGACCGCCTCGCTCCCGGGGCGTCCTTCATCGATGTCGGGGCGCTGTGGAACGTCGACGGGGCCGTCGCCTTCCGGGCGGAGGAGCGCGGCGCGACCTCGGTCACGGCCGTGGACGTCTCGCCGGAGACCGAGGGCTTTCGAGAGGAGCGCGCCCGCCGGGGTTCGTCGGTGCGCTTCGAGCAGGGTGACCTCCACGATCCCGACCTGCGGGAGCGCGCCGGCCCTCATGACGTCGTCTGGTGCTCCGGCGTCCTCTACCACTGCCCTCATCCGGTCCAGACCCTCGAGTGCCTGCGCGAGATCACCCGGCGGACGCTCGTCCTGATCACGGCCACCGTCCCCGAGATCGACCGGGGCGGACAGGCGGCGGTCTTCTTCCCGGGCCTCTCGGCGCGGCAGCGGCGGCAGTACGTCCGGGCCTACGACGCCACCCTCGGCCGAGGTGGGGAGCGCGTCGGGCTCGATGGTCCCTTCGACCCCGCCCAGGGCTACGCCAACTGGTGGTGGGGCCTCACGCCCTCAGCCGTGGAGGGGATCCTCGGGGCCACGGGGTTCTCCGTCAGCGAGACCAAGACCAACGGGTTCCACACGCGGATCGTCGCCGACGTGGCCTGAGGCCGGGCCTCAGGTCTTGGGCTGCTCGCCGGCCGGTTCCGCGGGGGCGTCGGGATCGGGCTTGGGCTCCTCGGTCGGAGCCGGGCTCGCGGCCGGCTCCGGCGGAGGCGCAGGCTTGGCCTGCGTCGCGGCGGTCGCGCTCGTCCCCGCGCCCGTGAACGAGTCCTTGAACTCGCGCGCCTCGCGGACGCCCTTGCCCGCCTGCCTGGCGAGGTTCGAGGGGTCGAGCTTGTCGCCGTGCTTCTCCTTGGTGGTCGCCGCGAGCTGCTTGGCCTCGTCGCCCTTCTTCATCGCGGTGTCGCCCAGCCTGCGCGCGCCCTCGCCGGCCGAGCGCCCGAGCTGCGGCAGCCGCTTGTAGAGAGTGCCGCCGAAGACGAGCAGCAGCACGAACACGATGATCACGATCTCGAGGGGGCCGATCATCGGCCGAGCCTAGCGCGAGGCCTCATCGGTCCCGCCGGTCCGGCACGACGCCGTGCGGCATCGGCTCGCCCGCCAGCCCGGCGATCAGGTTGTCGACGGCGAGGTCAGCCATCGCCCTGCGCGTCGCATGGGTCGCCGAGCCGATGTGCGGCAGCACGGTCAGGTTCGGCGCGCCGAGCAGGGGGTCGTCCGCCGGCAGCGGCTCGGGGTCGGTCACGTCGAGCCCGGCGCCCGCGATCCAGCCCTCCTCGAGCGCCCGGCGCAGCGCTCCCCCGTCGACGATCGGGCCGCGGGCCGTGTTGACCAGGTACGCGGTCGGCCGCATCGCCCGCAGCTCGCGCTCGCCGATCAGGCCGCGGGTCTCCTCGCTCAGCGGGCAGTGCAGGCTGACGAAGTCGGACCGGCCGAGCAGCTCGTCGAGCTCGACCCGATCCGGCCCGGGCCGGCGGCCGTTGAGCAGGACCTTCATCCCGAAGCCCTCGGCGCGCCGCGCGACCGCCATCCCGATCTCGCCGGCGCCGACGATGCCGAGCGTCGCACCGTGGACGTCGCGGCCGAGCCATCCCTCCGGGGACCACGTGCGTCCACGCGGCCGGCGCGCACGTCGTCGGCGGCCCGCGAGCAGGCCGCGCGCGCAGGCGAGGATCAGGGCGAAGGCGAGGTCGGCGGTCGTCTCGGTGAGGACGCCCGGCGTGTTGCCGACCGGGATGCCGCGCGCTCGGCCGCGGCGTCGAGGTCGACGTTGTCGGTCCCGACCGCGTAGTTCGCGATCGCGCGCAGCTCGGGGCAGGCCTCGAGGAGCTCGGCGTCGACGCGGTCGGTGAGCATGCAGAGCAGCCCCTCGGCGCCGGCGGCGCGGCGGAGCAGCTCCTCGCGGTCGATCGGGCGGTCCTCCTCCCAGACGTCGACCTCGTGCGCCTCCGCGAGCCGTTCGAGCGCGTCGCCGGGAAGCCTGCGGGTCACGAAGCAGCGCGCCATCCACCTATCATCGCGCCCCTTGGCGCCTGCAAGCCCGTCCCTCTCGGTCCTGATCGTGACCTACGACTCCGCGGGCGCCGTCGCCGCGAGCCTGCCGGCGATCGTGGCCGAGCTGCGCGACGGCGACGAGCTGATCGTCTGCGACAACGGCTCGCGCGACGGCACGCCCGACGCGATCCGCGAGCACGCGCCGCAGGCGAAGGTGATCGAGGCCGGTGAGAACCTCGGCTTCGCCGCCGGCTGCAACCGCGCCGCGGCCGAGGCGAGCGGCGATCTGCTGCTCCTGCTCAACCCCGACAACGTCGTCGCGCCGGGGTTCCGCGACGCGATCGAGCTGCCGCTGCTCGAGGACCGCGGCTGGGCCGCATGGCAGGGGCTCGTCACCGACTCCGGCGGCGCGTCGATCAACAGCCTCGGCAACGAGATCCACTTCACCGGCATCGCCTGGGCCGGCGGGGCGGGGGAGCCCCGCGCTGCGGCTCCGGACTCCCCGCGCGAGGTCGCCTTCGCATCGGGCGCCGCCCTGGCGATCACCCGCAGCGTCTGGGAGGAGCTCGGCGGCTTCAGCGAGCCGTACTTCCTCTACCACGAGGACACCGACCTCGGCCTGCGTCTCTGGCTCGCCGGACACCGGGTCGGGATCGAGCCGCGGGCGGTCTGCGAGCACGACTACGAGTTCGGCAAGGGCCCCCAGAAGTGGCGCTACCTGGAGCGCAACCGCTGGGCGACGATCATCCGCACCTACCCGAGCCGCCTGCTGCTCCCCCTGCTGCCGGCGCTGCTGGCGACGGAGCTGGCGCTGCTCGTGATCGCGACGGTCGGCGGCTGGCTGCCGCAGAAGCTGCGCGCGAACGCCGAGGTGCTCGGCTGGCTGCCCCGCCTGCTGCGCGAGCGCCGCGAGATCCAGGCCACGGCCGACGATCGAGCCGGCCCAGTTCGCCGCCCTCCTGCGCCCCGACCTGGACAGCGACTTCCTCGGCCCGGCCGGCCGCTCGAAAGCTCTGAACCGCCTGCTCTCCCTCTACTGGCGCGCAGTCCTGCGCGTCCTCTGACCCACCTCCAGAGGTCTGAGGGGCAGTGGGGGTGCGCCGAAGGCGCCCTCAAGGAGCGCCGCCAGGCGCGACCGTAGCCATCGGCGTGCCCCCACTGCCCCCGCTCAACCCCTACGCCAGCGCGGGCGCGGGCGCCTCCTCGAGCGCCAGCGACAACACCTCGTCCACCGTCATAACCGGATGGAACGTCATCTCGTCCCGGACCTCGGCGGGCACGTCCTCGAGATCGCCCCGATTGCGCTCGGGGATGATCACGTCGGTCAGGCCGGCGGCGTGCGCGGCGAGGACCTTCTGCTTGAGGCCGCCGATCGGCAGGACCCGTCCCTGCAGCGTCACCTCGCCGGTCATCCCGACCGTGTGCTTGACCGGCCGCCCGCTGAGCAGCGAGGCCAGCGCCGTCGTGATCGTGATGCCGGCGCTCGGCCCGTCCTTCGGGATGGACCCAGCCGGGACGTGCACGTGGAACTCGCGCTCGGCCAGTGCCTCCGGATCGATCCCGAGGCTCTCGGCGTGGCCGCGCACGTAGGAGAGGGCGATCCGCGCCGACTCCTTCATCACGTCGCCGAGCTGGCCGGTGAGGACGAAGTCGCCGGCCGCCTTCGTGCCCTGCATCGCGGTCGTCTCGATGAAGAGGACGTCACCGCCCGCTCCGCTCACCGACAGGCCGGTGGCAACGCCGGGAACCGCGGTCCGCTCGGCCGCCTCCTGGAAGAAGCGCTGCCTGCCGAGTGACTTGCGCACGGTTTCGGCGTCGATCACGACGGGTGCCTCGGCCGTGCCGGCCGCGATCGCCGTCGCCGTCTTGCGCAGGAGCTTGCCCAGCTCCCGCTCGAGGTTGCGGACGCCGGCCTCGCGGGTGTACTCGGTCACGACCTGGCGCACGACCTCGTCGCTCAGCTCCACCTCCTCGGCCCGCAGGCCGTTGCGGTCGAGCTGGCGCGGGAGCAGGTAGCCCTTGGCGATCTCGGTCTTCTCCTCGGTCGTGTAGCCGTCGAAGCCGACGACCTCCATCCGGTCGAGCAGCGGTCCCGGGATCGTCTCGGCGACGTTCGCGGTGGCGATGAACATGACCTCGGAGAGGTCGAGCTCGACGTCGAGGTAGTGGTCCCGGAACGAGTGGTTCTGCGCCGGGTCGAGCACCTCGAGCAGCGCCGAGCTCGGGTCGCCGCGCCAGTCGGCGCCGACCTTGTCGACCTCGTCGAGCATGATCACCGGGTTCATCGTCTTCGCGTCCCGCAGCGCGCGGACCAGGCGTCCCGGCAGCGCGCCGATGTAGGTGCGGCGGTGGCCGCGGATCTCGGCCTCGTCGCGGACGCCGCCCAGCGACATCCGGACGAACTCGCGGCCGGTCGCCTTCGCGATCGACTCGCCGATCGAGGTCTTGCCGGTGCCGGGAGGCCCGATCAGGGTGAGGATCGCGCCGGCGGCGCGGCCCTCCTCCTCGACGCCGCGCTCGCGGCGCAGCTTGCGGACGGCGATGTACTCGGTGATCCGCTCCTTGACGTCGTCGAGGCCGGCGTGGTCGGCGTCGAGCACCTCGCGTGCGTGGACCGGGTCGAGCCGCTCCTCGGAGCGCTCGCCCCACGGCACGGACACGAGCCACTCGAGGTAGGTCCGCAGCATCGAGGACTCGCCGGAGCTCTCGCCCATGCGCTCGAGCCTGCTCAGCTCCTTCTCGGCGTGCTCGCGGACGTCGTCGGGCATCCCCGACTCCTCGATCTTGGCGCGGTACTCGTCGGCGACGGAGGCGTCGTCCTCGCCGAGCTCCTTGCGAATCGAATCCATCTGCTTGCGCAGGAAGTACTCGCGCTGCTGCTTCTCGGCGCCGCTCTGGACGTCGTCGCGGATCCGGCTGCGGACCTGGAGCTCGGCCAGCCGCTCGCGCTGGAAGGCGATCGACTTCTCGAGCCGCTCGCGCACGTCGAGGGTCTCGAGCAGCTCGACCTTCTGCGCGAAGGTCAGGTCGGGCGAGTAGCCGGCGGTGTCGGCGAGGGCGCCGGGCTCGTCGATCGAGCGCAGGAACGCGCGGATCCGGTCGTCGGCCTGGCGCAGGTCGAGGATCTCCTCGACCACGGCTCGATACTCGCGCTCCAGGCCGCGCAGCTCCTCGTCGCGCGCGGTCGGGTCGTCGTGGGGGGTCACCTCGATCCGCAGCGTGCCGTTGAGGTCGGTGCGGGCGGCGCCGGCGATGCCGCGGCGCAGGCCCTCGAGGGTGGTGGCCTTCGTCCCGCCGGGGAGCTCGAGCCGCTCGTGGACGCGGGCCACGGTGCCCACGCCCGCGAACTCGTCGTCCTTGCGGGGTACGAGGAGCACCTCGTCCTCAGCGCCCGCATCGAGGGCGAGGGTCAGGTTCATGCCGGGGAAGACGACGACGTCGTCGAGGGGAATCAGGGGAAGTGTGCTCACGGTTGGAAGGCCTCTCTGCTGGGTTGGAGGATGGAACCCTATCACCAATGGTTATAAAGGCCAACGATTATGAATCCGCGCAATCGATCGCTATATTCGGCGCGATGGCGGTCAACCCGAGACAGGCACCGAGGAAGGGCACGGTCAACTGCGGCGTGCTGCTCTTTCGCCTCTCCCGGGCCTCCGGCGAAGGACTCGGCGACGCCCTCGCCCAGGTCGGCATGCGGGCGCCCGCCTACGCGATCCTCAACCAGCTCTACGAGGCCGGGCCGATCTCCCAGCAGGCGCTCGGCCGCGCCCTGCGGATCCACGCCAGCAACCTCGTCGCGCTGATCGACGAGCTCGAGGCCGAGGGCTGCGTGATCCGCCGCCGTGATCCCGACGACCGGCGCCGTCTATCTAGCTCGAGCTCGACCGACTGACGGCGTGCTCTTTCACCCTTCCCTGGCCGCGGCGAGGCTCGGCGAGCTGCAAGCGCCGGCCTACGCGATCCTCAACCAGCTCTACGAGGCCGGGCCGATCTCCCAGCAGGCCCTCGGCCGCGCCCTGCGGATCCACGCCAGCAACCTCGTGGCGCTGATCGACGAGCTCGAGGCCGAGGGCTGCGTGATCCGCCGCCGGGACCCCGACGACCGGCGCCGCTACCTGCTCGAGTTGACCGACGACGGCGTGCGCAGGCTCGCTCAGGCGGAGACGGCCACCCGCGAGGCCGAGGCCGACATGCTCGCGCCGCTCAGCGCCGCCGAGCGCGAGCGCCTGCGCGGCTACCTGACGAAGCTTGCCGCGAACTCATGCGCACCCCGAGACCGCTGCGGCTGACGGACTAGCCGACGGCCGGGCCGCTCCGGAGCCCACCGGAACTCAGGGCCGGGCGGGCCTTCTCGCCGGCGGATCCGGCGAGCTCGGTCGTCTCGGCCTCAGGCTCGCCGCCGTTCGCCTTGATCAAGCATGCCCGCCCTTGCGGATGCGGCGCTGCTCGTGGTCGAGGCGGGCGACCTCCTGGGCGAGGATCTTGGTCTCCTCGCTGAGCCGCGAGAACGCCACGGAGAAGTGCAGGGCGAGGACGAAGACGGCACCGAGCCCGAGCAGGAAGAGGGCGTTGGGGGGCGAGAGGATCCCGAAGGCGTCGGCGATCGCCTCCAGCGCGCCCTCCCAGACCGCGAGCACGACCAGGATGATCGCCGCGCTGATCCAGAGCAGTGCGTAGCGCTCGACCAGCCGGCGTCTGCGCACGAGGTCGATCACGAGCGCGAGGAAGAAGATCGTGCCGACCACGGCGATGATCTGGGGCTTCTGCCCCAGCACCGAGTCGGGGGCTCCCAGCGGCAGCGCGAGGAGGCCGCTCACGCCGTGCCTCCCTCCTCGACCTGCCCGCCGGCGGCGGCGGGGGCGGGGGAGGCGGGATCGCGGCGAACTCGCCGGTCTCGGCCGGCCGGCCGTCCATCGCGGTCGGGCGGCGGCGCAGGAGGCCGACGAAGAGCGCCAGCATCACCTTGGCCATGTAGTAGGCGGCCCGCGGGTAGTCGATCGAGCTGCGGCCGAATCCGCGGGCGTTCATCCGCACCTGGACCTCGTGGATGCGCAGGCGGTGGTGGTGAAGCATCAGGATCGCCTCCACCTCCGGGTAGTCGTGGGGGTAGTCGCGGGCGAACAGCTCGATCCCCTTGCGGTTCGTCATCCGGAACCCGGAGGTCGGATCGGTGATCTTCTGCCTCGTCAGCGCGGTCAGGACGAGCGAGAAGATCAGGTTGCCCAGGCGGCGGCCGATCGGGACCTTGTAGCCGGGGTCGCCGCGAAAGCGGGTCCCGTAGACCATGTCGGCCTCGTCGTCGCCGGTCTGCAGCTTCGAGAGCATCTCGGGCAGGTACTCCGGCTTGTGCTGGCCGTCGCCGTCGACCTGGACCGCGACGTCGTACCCGTGCGCGAGCGCGTACTTGTAGCCGGACTGCATCGCGCCGCCGATCCCGAGGTTGAACGGATGGCGGATCACGATCCCTCCCTCCGCCTCGGCGACGGCGACCGTGCGGTCGACGGAGCCGTCGTCGACGACGACGACGTCGAAGTCGGGCGCGTGGCGGCCGATGTCGCGGACGACCTTGCCGACCATGTCCTCCTCGTTGAGCGCGGGGACGATCGCGAGCAGCCGTAGTTTTCGATCGTCGCTCTGCATCGGAGGGGTGACGGCTCTCAGCGGGTCCTGGAGCCGGATCCAAAGGTAGCGGGCGGTCCGCGCCGCCGCGCGCAGCTAGCCTCGCCTGGTGGGATCGAATCGGCGCGGGCTGGAGTCGCTGGAGCGGGAGATCACCGGCTGCCGGGCGTGCCCGCGGTTGGTCGCCTGGCGCGAGGCGGTCGCCGCCGATCCGCCCAAGCGGCACCGCGGGGAGGATTACTGGGCGCGTCCCGTCCCCGGCTTCGGCGACCCCGAGGCGAGGATCCTGATCGTCGGCCTGGCGCCCGCCGCGAACGGCGCGAACCGAACCGGGCGCATGTTCACCGGCGATCGATCGGGCGACTGGCTCTACGGGGCCCTGTTCCGGGCGGGGCTCGCCAGCCAGCCGGAGTCGGTCCACCGCGACGACGGGCTCCGCCTGCGCGACGTCTGGATCGGGGCGGTGGTGCGCTGCGCGCCACCCGACAACAAGCCGACGATCGGCGAGCGCGACGAGTGCCTGCCCTACCTCGTGCGCGAGCTCGAGCTGCTGCCGAACGTGCGCGTGGTGGTCGCGCTCGGCGCCTTCGGCTGGGACGGCGCCCTGCGCGCGCTGGCGGCCGGCGGGGCGACGATCCCGCGCCCGCGGCCGCGCTTCGGCCATGGCGCGGAGGCGCGAGTGGGGGAGCGGACGCTGCTCGGCAGCTACCACCCGAGCCAGCAGAACACGTTCACCGGCAGGCTCACCGAGGCGATGCTCGACGACGTCCTCGTCCGCGCTCGCGACCATGGCTAAAGCCGCTCGGAATGCCGTCGATATCGAAGTATCGGGAGGAAACGGACAGCCGAGGAGGCCGGGATGGCCCTGGAGAACGATCGAACGGAATCGGAAACTGGCCTCGAGGGGCTGAGTCGCCGCGACGTGGAGCTCGGCACCGCGCTGGGCCACGCGTTCAGCCGCGACGAGCTCAACGTCGTCTATCAGCCACTCGTCCGCAGCGGCGGTGGCCAGGCGGTCGGCGTCGAGGCGCTGCTGCGCTGGGACCGGGCCGGTCACGAGAGCGTTCCTCCATCCCTGTTCATCCCGATCGCCGAGCGCGCCGGCCTGATGGAGGGGATCGGCCGCTGGGCGGTGCGCACCGCCTGCACCCAGCTCGCCGCCTGGAACGCCCGCGGCGTGGGGCGCGACCTGATCCTTCACGTCAACCTCTCCGCCGCCGAGCTGCATGACCCCAAGCTGATCGGCGCGATCACCCGGACGATCGCCGACACCGGCATCAATCCCGTCCAGCTCTGCCTCGAGATCCCCGAGGCGATGCTCGCCGCGGGCGGGGGCCGCGCGGAAGCCGTCCTCCACGTGCTCGAGGGACTCGGCGTCCAGCTCTGCCTCTCCGACTTCGGCCAGGGCGCCTCGATCGACCTGCTGACCCGCTACCAGTTCGACTACGCCAAGATCGGCCGCGGCCTGATCGGCGGCCTCGACTCGCCGCTGCATCGGACGAGGATGATCCGGGGTCTCCTCGGGATGGCGAAGGCGCTCGGCACGACCCTGATCGCCGAGCGCATCGAGCGCGGCGACGAGCTGGACCGGATCGCCGCCATGGGCATCGTCAAGGTGCAGGGCTACGCGACGGGCCGCCCCGTGACGGGCGATGAGTTCGAGCGTCACCTCGCCGGGGAGCGTTCCTGGGAGTTCGCCTCCGTCGGCTGAGCGGAGGCCGCGCTCAGGCACTTTCGCCGACCGGCCGTAAGATCGGCGGCGTCGTGGTGCCGCTGAACGTCCCGAACGCGCTGACACTGCTGCGGATCCTCGCGGTGCCGGTGGTGGTCGTCGCCCTGGTCGGCGAGGTGGACAACGGCGACCTGCTCGCCGGGATCGTCTTCACCCTGGCCGCGATCACCGACGGGCTGGATGGCTACATCGCCCGCCGCCGGGGCGACGTGACGACCTTCGGCACGCTGATGGACCCGCTGGCCGACAAGCTGCTGATCATCGCGGCGCTGGTCTCGCTGGTCTCGCTCGATCGCCTCGAGGCGTGGATCGCCATGGTGATCATCGCCCGCGAGCTCGCCGTCACCGCGCTGCGCGCCGTCGCGGTCCAGCAGGGCGTAGTGATCTCGGCGAGCTGGCTCGGCAAGGCGAAGACGACGCTCCAGGTCGCCGCGATCATCGGGTTGATCGCCGTCGACCCCGCCCCCCTCGCCGTCGACCTGCTCGTCTACCTGGCGGTCGCGGTCACGGTCTGGTCGGGAGCCGACTACTTCTTCGGGGTGCGTCGCCGGCTCGAGGATCAACGCCGAGCGGACGCCGAGGCTGCGCCGGCGAAACCCTGACCTGACGAGGCCGTCAGGCGGTCGGGGCTTCGAGCCACTCGCGCATCGTCATGTGATGCTCGTGAGCGGTCGCCGCTCTCGAGCTCGCGCAGGACCTCGGCGAGCTCGCCGGAGCGCTCGGCGATCACGTTGTGGCGGTGGATCGTCTCGAAGTTCTCCTGCCGGGCGAGGACGAAGCCGCCGTCCGCGGCGAGGTCGGGGTGCGCGGCCGCGACCTGGCGGATCATCTCCCGGACGCAGTCCTCGACGAAGCGCGGGTTGGCGTGCGCCTTCTCGACCACCGCGCGCTCGTCCTCGCGCTTCATCAGCTCGTAGATCTCCGACGACATCGAGCTCTCGACGATCCGCAGCAGCTCGCGGGCGTCGATCTCGCCGACCCTCGAGCCCTCGGCCTGGCCGAGATAGAGCGTGCCGACGCCGCGCTGGTTGTGGGTGGCGACCGGGACGGCGCCGAGGATCTCCTCGATCTGCTCGGCGTCGTAGCCCCGCTCGGCGAGCCGCTCCCGCGCGCCGCTCGCGACGAGCTCCTGCGCACATGGACAGGCGGTCATGCCCTGCGCCTGCACACCGGTCAGCGTGCGCGTGCCGGCGGCGGAGGCGACCGCGGTGCCGAACAGCGTGTAGATCTCCTGCGTCGGCTTGCCGCTGACCGGCGCGGGAACGGTCTCCGGGTAGCGGGCGGCAAGCGACACCTCCGCGCGGAGTCCCTGCTGGCGGTCGCGGACCTGCTCGGCGATCGTCGCCGCGAGGTGCTCGGCCTTGAGCGCGTCGTGCAGCACGGCCCCGTCGATCGCCTCGTTGACGACCTCCTCGAAGCGCGACATGTGGACTCCCGCCTGGGCGGGGTCGAGGTCGACGTAGCACTCGAGCTCGGCGAAGAAGAGCTGCGGGCCGCCCGTGTCGGCGGCGTCGACGCGGATGACCTTCTCGACGCCGCGAACGCCGACGCGGGTGAGGCTGACCTCGGTGCGGGGGCGGCGTGCCTGGGTGTCGGGCGCCGTCGTGGGAAGGGTTGTCAGTGGCCGGTTCATCTGGGCGTTGCGTTTCGTCGGGGGTTGGGGAGGGTACCGAGAGGGGTTCGGCTCTTCCCGAGCGTGGCATACTCGGCATGCGCCCTTGGGGAGAGCAAGAGGTTCAGCCCCGCCGGCGCCTCGATATGGAGGAGTTGCAGGTTACGGAGCCCCCTGCGGGGGACAGGCCGAGCGAGGATCTCGGTCCGGCGCTCGTCGCCGCCGGACGGGAGCGCGGATACGTCACCGCCGACCAGGTTGCGGAGGCCCTCGAGGAGGTCGACCTCAGCGCCGACGGGGTCCGCGAGCTGCACGCCCAGCTGCTCGACGCCGGCATCGAGGTGCTCGCCGAGGCGCCCGGCACCAACGGTGACGGCCCGTCGAACGACGCCGCCCCGACGCCGCTCCCCGATCTCGCGGTCGAGCCGGGCGTCGACTCGTTGCGCCTCTACCTCCATGCGATCGGGCGGGTCGAGCTGCTCACCGCCGGGATGGAGGTCGCCCTGGCGAAGCGAATCGAGCGGGGTGACGTCCGCGCGAAGCAGCAGATGGTCGAGGCCAACCTCCGGCTCGTCGTCTCGATCGCGAAGGGCTACGCCGGCCGCGGGCTCAGCCTCCTCGACCTGATCCAGGAGGGATCGCTCGGCCTGATCCGCGCGGTGGAGAAGTTCGACTATCGGCGCGGCTACAAGTTCTCGACCTACGCGACGTGGTGGATCCGCCAGGCCGTGACGCGCGCGATCGCCGACAAGAGCCGCACGATCCGGATCCCCGTCCACGTCAACGAGAAGCTCGCCCGCGTCCGCAGCGTCGAGCGCTCCCTCGTGCAGGACCTCGGCCGCGAGCCGGAGCCCGCCGAGGTTGCGGCCGAGCTCGGCCTCGGTCTCGCCGAGGTCCGCGAGCTGATGGGCTTCGGCAACGCGCCGGTCTCGCTCGAGGCGCCGATCGGCGAGGACGGCAGCGGCCGCGTCGCCGACCTCGTTCCCGACGCCGCAACGGACGGGCCGTTCGAGAGCGCCACCGACGTGCTCCAGCGCGAGGGTCTGAAGCGGGCGCTGAGCCTGCTCACCGAGCGCGAGCGGACGGTGATCGAGCTGCGCTACGGGCTGACCGGCAGGGAGCCGCTGACCCTCGAGCAGATCGGTCGCGACTTCGGCATCACCCGCGAGCGGGTCCGCCAGATCGAGTCGAACTCACTGCGCAAGCTCAAGCGCCTCCCGCAGGCGCAGTCGCTGCGCGAGTGGTGAGAGCTGGCGAGCTCGCCCGTCGGCGGGGTGGACACGGGAGATTCGAATCTCGCCCGGGCCGATCGCTGAGACCTCGAAGCGATCTCCGGGCGATAGGCAGGCCGCTCGGAAGGGTCCGATCGGCACCGTCATCTGATGACCGGGGAGAGGGTGGACCTCCCGGTCGACCGGTGCTTCACCGGCTCAAGCCTTGGTTGAAGCCGGTGTCGGATGGGGGAGGAGGGATTCGAACCCGCTCAGGCGGAGCCTGAATTTACAGTCCAGCCCGGCTCTCCAACTCCGGCGCTCCCCCTGGGGGAGCGCATTGTAAGCGCCGCTGAACCGCCGGCGGAATTCCGCCCCCTTCAGGGATCTCGAACTCCGAATACTTCGGGCCGCCCAGCGTCACCGCGGTGGCGCCGTCGACTGCGCTTGCCGCAATGAACCAGCGGCGGCCGTCCGCGACCCGAGCGAACAAGAAATCACATCTCGATCGATCGAAATACCTGACGGCTCCATTCCAACTCCGGTTCCCCCGCTCGTCGAGACCTGCACCTTGAACGGTCTCCCTGACGCTGACGGGAGGTCTTGACCTGGACGCGAATCAGCGCGTCGCCGAACTCGGCGATGACGTCGTAGTCGGGACTGTGGAACAGGGGCACCGAGACCCGCGCACCGACTTCGGTCAGCCAGGCGATGGCATGGGCCTCACCGATGTCCCCCTGCTCACGCGAGTGCAGACGATCGCCCATGTCCACGAACATACGTTCGCCGCCGGACAGAACCCCCCCCTCCCGCTAACCTCCCCCGACCCGCCCGGATAGCTCAGCGGTAGAGCACCTCCATGGTAAGGAGGGGGTCGTGGGTTCAAGTCCCACTCCGGGCTCTCGCGCCGCGGCGCGAGTAGGCTCCGCACCTTCCCGTCCGCGGTCGGTTATGTCCATGTAGGGCCACCGCACCCGGGGAGCGCGACGTCGGGCCGGTGATCGATCCGATGAACGGTGAAAGAACAAGCGTGGCCGTGATCGGCCTTGGGTACTGGGGGCCCAACCGCCTGCGCGCGCTCAACGAGATCCACGGGACCGAGGTCACCTGGATCTGCGACCGCGACGCCGAGCGCGC
Organism: uncultured Solirubrobacterales bacterium; assembly: GCA_963839535.1. Classification (GTDB taxonomy): domain Bacteria; phylum Actinomycetota; class Thermoleophilia; order Solirubrobacterales; family 70-9; genus RHKX01. Next base: position 55,204 of record CAWIVF010000008.1, on the reverse strand, counting down.
TCGCGCAGCTCGCCGACCGCCATCCCGCCGCGCGGGCCGACGACCGACATCGACGAGGCCCTCGCCGACCCCGAGCTCGACGCCGTCGTCATCGCGACCCCGGTCTTCACCCACCACGCGCTCGCCATCCGCGGCGCTCGAGGCCGGCAAGCACGTCTTCGTCGAGAAGCCGCTCGCCGGCTCCAGCGGCGAGGCCGACGACCTCGTCGCGCTCGCCGAGCGAGCGCGACCGCACGCTGATGTGCGGCCACACCTTCCTCCACAGCCCGCCGGTCCGCCGCGATCAAGGAGATCCTCGACGCCGGCGAGCTCGGCGACCTCTACTTCATCTCCTCGAGCCGGGTCAACCTCGGCCCCTACCGCAGCGACGTCAGCGTCCTCTTCGACCTCGGGCCGCACGACTTCTCGATCCTCCGCTACTGGCTCGGCGCAGATGCCCGAGCGCGGTCAGCGCGGTCGGGCCGCGACGTGATCTCCGACGGCGTCCCCGACGTCGCCTTCGTCGACCTCACCTTCCCCGACGGGCTGCTCGCCCACGTCGAGCTGAGCTGGCTCGCGCCGAGCAAGCTGCGCCGCACGGTGATCGTCGGCAGCGAGAAGATGCTCGTCTACGAGGACGGCACCCCCGAGCCGGTGCGGATCTTCGACAGCGGGATCGAGTACTCGGCGACCCCGAGACTTCGGCGAGTACCAGCTCTCCTACCGCACCGGCGACATCGTCTCGCTGCGCGTCGACGCGACCGAGCCGATCGTCGCCGAGCTCGAGGACTTCGCGCGACGCGATCGCGACCGGCGCCGACGCCGAGCAGCGACCGCGACCTCGCCCTCGACGTGCTCCGCATGGTCGAGGCGGCCGAGGCGTCGCTCGCGCGAGCGCGGGCGCGCGTCGACCGTGCTCGACGGCGTCGCGACGGAGCCGCGCCGACTGAGCGCCGGACCGAGCACCCGATCTCGCCCGGCGCTCGGACAGCGCGGCCGAGCGCCGCCCGCGCCGGCGCGGCGATCGCGCCGCCGCCGCGAGTCCGCGCGGCGAGCCGCGTCGTCTCGACGCCGCCGCGGCCGGCGCGACCAGCTCACCCGCCGCCTGCTGGCCGGCGCCGACGCGCTCGCGATCACTCGTCGCCGTCGCGCTCGCGCTGCTGCTCGCGCCGACCAGCGCGGACGACGCCTGGATCGCTGCTCGCTCTGGACGGCTGCCGACGCTCCCGGTCTGGGTCGCTGCTCTTCAAGCTCTACGGCCTCTACGACCGCGACATCAAGCGGATCAGCCACACCGGCCTCGACGACCTGCCCTGGCTCTTCCACGCGCTGCTCGTCGGCGCGCTCGGCTTCTGGGTCTGCTCCAAGGTCCTCCCGGTCCGAGCAGATGCACCCTCGCTCGAGGCGCGTCGTCTTCGGCGTCGCCGCGCTGATCGCTGATCCTCGCTGCGCTGCGCTCGGTCGCCCGCCGCGCGCCGTCCGCGCTGCTCGGCCCCGAGACGCGTGCTCATCGCCGGCACCGGCGCCAGCATGCAGCCGCTCGCTCGCGCAAGATCGACGCAGCACCCCGAGTACGGGCTGACCCCGATCGGCGTGCTCGACGGCCCGACGTCGCGGCGCCGGCGATCGCGGCCGAGCGCTCGCGGCGTCGCCGGCCGCTCGGCGGCGCCGAGCGAGCTCGAGCGCCGTCGCCACGAGCTGCGGCCCGAGCGGGTCCTCATCTGCCCGCGACGACTTCAGCGCCGAGCAGGTGCTCGAGCATGATCGACGCCTGCCGCCGCGCTCTCGCTCAAGGTCGCGATCCTGCCCGACGCGGTCGAGTCGCTCGGCCCCTCGGTCGAGATCGACGAGGTCCAGGGCGTCACCGTGCTCGGCGTCAACCCGCCGGTGCTCGGCCGCACCTCGCCGCGCGATCAAGCGCGTCTTCGACCTCGTCGTCGCGGCGGCGATCCTGCTCGCTCGCCGCGCCGCTGATGCTCGCTGATCGCCATCGCGATCAAGCTCGACTCGCCGCGGCCCCGTGCTCTTCCGCCAGCGCGCGCGTCGGCCGCGGCGGGCAGGCCTTCGAGCTCTTCAAGTTCCGGACGATGGTCGTCGACGCCGAGGCGCGGCGCGACGAGCTGATGCAGCAGAGCCGCGACCCCAACTGGCTCACCTCGAGCACGACCCGCGCATCACCCGCGTCGGCCGGCTTCCTGCGCCGCACCAGCCTCGACGAGCTGCCGCAGCTCTTCAACGTGCTGCGCGGCGAGATGAGCCTCGTCGGCCCGCGGCCGCTGCCCGAGGCACGAGGACGCAGCGGTCGACGGCTGGGCCCGCGGCCGCCTCGACCTGACGCCCGGGCATCACCGGCCTCTGGCAGGTGCTCGGCCGGACCGCGCATCCCCTTCGACGAGATGGTCAAGCTCGACTACATCTACGTGACGAACTGGTCGCTCTGGCTCGACGTCCGCTCCTGCTGCAGGACCCTGCCGGCCGTCTTCGGCCGCCGCGGCGCCAACTGAGCGCCGAGCGTCACGGCGCCGCGCCGCGCCGGGACCCCGGCCACCGTCGCGCCCGGCGGCGACGTCGCCGCTGACCACGGCGCCGGCGCCGACCATCGCGCCCGCGCCGATCGTCACCCCGCCGAGGACGAGCGCCCCGGAGCCGATCGTCGCGTCCGTCGCCGACCTCGACCGGCGAGCAGCTCCCAGTCCCCGGGCCCGCGAGCTCGCCGCCGGGTTCGTCGCGCGCGCGGGCGCTTGTCGTTGACGAACATCACCCCGTGGCCGACGAAGACGCCGTCGCCGATCGTCACGCCCTCGCAGATGAAGGTGTGACTCTGGATCTTGCAATGCGGCCCGACGACCGCCCCGGCCTGGATCTCGACGAAGGTGCCGACGCGGCGTCCCGTCCCCGATCTCGCAGCCGTAGAGGTTGGTGAAGCGCGTGGACGACGACGCCCTCGCCGAACCGGCAGTCGCGGATCAGCCGGTGGGGGGCGTCGTTGGCGGGCTGCTCGGCGTTCACGGTCAGGCGCGAACGCTGCCACAGCCGCGTCCCCGTGCCGCGCGGCCCGGCCGTCGACCGCGCCGCCCGCGAGCTCGAGGCGCTGGGGCGGCGCGCGCGACTGGCGCGGCCGCGATCCCTACGAGGCGCTGAACGCGCCCGCGCCCGGCCGCTCGGCCGCACGCCGCTCGGCCGCCGCGTGCTGATCCAGCTCGCGAAGCGCTCGCCGCGTCGACCTGCGGCGCCGCTCGGCGATCGACCCGCGTCGACAACGCCGACGCGATCGCCCACGTGCTCGGCGCCTACGCGCGGATGGACGCCGGGCTCGGCATCGAGGCGGCCGCCGCGCGGGCGGAGTGGGCCATCGGCCGCCTCGAGGAGCTGCGCTGCCCGGCTACGAGGAGCCCTGCTGGAGCTACCACTTCGACGTCGAGACGCGGTTCTTCTTCTACTCCGCGCAGACCCCGAACACGATCGCGACCGCCTTCGCCGGCCTCGCGCTGCTCGACGCCCACGAGCGCCGCGGCGACGAGCGCGGCGCTGGCGCTCGCCGAGGGCGTCGGCGAGTTCTTCCTGCGCCGGATCGCGCCGCACGCCCGACCCGGGCGGGGGCGGCGCCTTCTTCGGCTACTTCCCGGGCGACCGCACGCCGATCCACAACGCGAGCATGCTCGCCGCCTGCGCTGCTGGCCGAGCCTCGCGCGCGCTCACCGGCCGCGACGACTTCGCCGACGCCGCCGCGCGCCGCGCGTCGCGCTACGCGCTCGCCCACCAGCGCCCGGACGGCTCCTGGCCCTACGCCGAGGGCGAGCGCGGCGGCTGGGTCGACAACTTCCACACCGGCTACGTCCTCGACGCGCTGCTGCGCTGCGCGCCGGGCGCTCGGCGACGAGCCGAGGCGCTCGCGGCCTGGCGGCGCGGGCTGCGCTTCTTCCGCGAGCGCCTCTTCGACCCCGACGGCGCGCCGCGCTTCACGACGACCGCGCTCCACCCGATCGACGGCCAGTGCGTCGCCCAGTCGATCGACGACCTTCGCGCTCGGCTCCGAGCTCGACCCGGAGCTGCTCGCCGACGCTCGCGCGCGTGCTCGACTTCGGCGTCGCGCGGATGCGACGGCGCGACGGCGCGTTCGTCTTCCAGCGGCACCGCCTCCTGGTCAACCGCGCCGCCGCACGTGCGCTGGGTCGCAGGCGCCGATGCTCGACGCGCTCGTCGCCTCGACGCGGCCGAGCGCGGCCGCGGCGAGGAGGGAGCAGCGATGAAGGTCTGGATCGACCTCGCCAACTCGCCCGCACCCGCTCCTGTTCGCGCCGATCGCCGCCGGCTCGAGCGAGCGCGGCGGCGAGGTGGCGATCACCGCCCGCGACCACGCCCAGACGCCGAGCTGACCCGCGAGCGCTGGCCCGGCGCCAGCCTGATCGGCGAGCCAGAGCCCGCCGGGCCGGCTGGCGCAAGGCTCGGCGATCGGCGGCCGCGTCGTGGCGCCTGCGGCGCTGGGCGCGGCGCGGCGCCGGCCGACGTCGCCCTCTCGCACAACTCCTACGCGCAGCTCGCTCGCCGCCCGCGTCGCTGCGGCATGCCGGCGGTGACCGCGATGGACTTCGAGCACCAGCCCGCCAACCACGTCGCCTTCCGGCCGCGCAGCGGATCCTCCTGCCCGAGGCCGTGCCGCGAGGCCGCCGTCCGCCGGCAGGGCGCGTCCCCGGCGAAGGTGGTCCGCTACCGCGGGCTGAAGGAGGAGCTCTACCTCGCCGACTTCGAGCCCGACGAGGGCGATCCTCGCCGCGGCTCGGGGTCGAGCGCCCGCCGGGCGGCGCGGTCGTCGTCGCCCGCTCGGCCCCGGCCGGCGCCGCCTACCACCCGGACGAGAACCCGATCTTCGACGACTGCCTGCGAGCGCTCGCGGCCCGCGAGCGACGTCGCACCGTCGTCCTCGCCCGCCACGGCTGGCAGCGCGAGGCGCTTCGCGCGCTCGGCGCTCCAGCGGCTCGTCGTCCCCGAGCGCGCCGTCGACTCCCGCTCGCTGCTCCTCGCCGCCGACGCGTTCGTCGGCGCGGGGGGGACGATGACCCGCGAGGCGGCGCTGCTCGGGTCCGACCTGGACCGTCTTCGCCGGCCGCCGCCCGCGGTCGACGAGTGGCTCGAGTCGCGAAGGTAGGCTGCAGCGCGCTCAGCGGATCCCGGCCAGCTCGCCGCGATCGGCCCCGCGCAGCGGCGCGGGCGCGGACCTCGCCCGCCTGGCGCGCGGCGGGCGCGGCGATCCGCGACGTCTTCGTCGAGCGCGTCCATCGAGGCGCGCGAGCCCGCAGCCAGGGAGGTCCTCGATGAGCGCAGACACCACCGACGGCATCCGCGTCGCGTCCCCTTCGTCGACCTGGAGCCGATGCACGGCCGCATCGCGGACGAGATCGAGGCGGCGATCGCCGCGACGGCTCGAGCGCGGCGACTTCATCCTCGGCGAGGCGGTCGAGCGCTTCGAGGGCGACTTCGCCGCCTACTGTCGGCGCCGAGCACGCGGTCGGCGTCGGCTCCGGCACCGCCGCCCTCGCGATCGCCGTCGCCGCGCTCGGGATCGAGCCCGGCGACCGAGGTGATCGTCCCCGCCCACACCTACATCGCCTCGGCGCTCGGCGCCGATGCACGCCGGCGCCGAGCCGGTCTTCTGCGACGTCGACGAGGCGACCGGCCTGATCGACCTCGACGCCGCCGAGCGCGGCGATCGGCGACCGCGACGGCGGCGATCCTCGCCGTCCACCTCTACGGGCAGGTCTGCGACCCGGACGCCGCTGCGCGCGCTCGCCGACGCCGCGCGGGATCGCGCTGATCGAGGACGCGGCCCAGGCCCACGGCGCCTCGTTCGGCGGCCGCCGGGCGGGCTCGATCGGCGACGCCGCCGCGCTTCAGCTTCTACCCCTCGAAGAACCTCGGCGCCCTCGGCGACGGCGGCGCGTCACCACCGACGACGCCGAGCGTCGCCGACCTCGCCCGGCGCTGGCGCAACCTCGGCCAGCGCGCCAAGGGCGAGCACGTCGTCGCCGGGCTGAACGAGCGCCTCGACACGATCCAGGCGGCGGTCCTGCGCGTCAAGCTCCCCCGCCTCGACGCCTGGAACGAGTCCCGCCGCGAGGCCGCCGCCGTCTACCGCGAGCCCCTCGCCGACGGCGGCGTCCCGATCCTGCCCGAGCGCGACGGCGCGCGAGCGCGTCTTCCACCTCTACCCGGTGCGCGTCCCCGACCGCGACCGCGTCCGCGCCGAGCTCGGCGACGCCGGCGTCGGCACCGGCATCCACTACACGCCCGCGGTCCACGAGCAGCCGCCGTTCGCCGACTCGCGGCCGGCGACGTTCCCGCGACGCCGAGCGCTGGGCCGCGCGAGGAGCTCTCGCTGCCGATGTTCCCCGGGCTCGCGAGCGAGAGTCGCGGCGCTGCGCAGCGGTCGGCTGAGGCGCCTGCCTCCGTGAGCGCGCCTCGACCGGGCTGCCGAGTGGGTCGCCGATGAGGCAGGTCGCGCGCAGGCTGCGCGACGGCAGCCTCGAGCTGGTCGAGGTCCCCGACCCCGCGCCCGGCCCCGGGCGCGGTCGCCGTCCGGGTCGAGGCCTCGCTCGTCTGCTCGGGCACCGAGCGCGCGACGCTCGAGGTCGCCCGCAAGAGCCTGCTCGCGAAGGCCCGCGCGCGGCCCGACCAGGTCGCGCAGGTGCTCGACCGCGCCCGGACCGAGGGCGTGCGCTCGACGATCGAGCTCGTCCGCCAGCGCCTCGACGAGCTCGGCCCGCTCGGCTACAGCGCCGCCGGCATCGCGGTCGAGGCCGGCGCGAGGTCAGCGCGGATCGCGCCCGGCGACCGGGTCGCGATCGCCGGCGGCGGCGCCGCCAACCACGCCGAGCTCGACGTCGTCCCGGGCCTGCTCTGCGCGCCGATCCCCGACGGCGTCTCGCTTCGAGGACGCCGCTTCGCGACGCTCGGCGCGATCGCGATGCACGGCTTCCGCCGCGCCGAGGTCGCGGTCGGCTCGCGCGTCGCCGTGATCGGCCTCGGCCTGGTCGGCCAGCTCGCGGCCCGGATCGCGCTCGCCGCCGGCTGCCGCGTGCTCGGCGTCGACCTCGACCCGGAGCTGCTCGAGCTCGCCGCGCGGCGCGGGCGCCGAGACGGCGCTGCGCGAGCGAGCTCGGCGAGACCAGCGCCTGGGCGGGCAGCGCCGACGCGGTCCTGATCTGCGCCTCGGCGCCCGGCTCCGACGATCCGGTCCAGCTCGCCGCGACGCTCGCGCGCGACCGCGCCCCGGTCGTCGTCGTCGGCGACGTCGGCATGGACCTGCCGCGCGGCCCCGTTCTACGACAAGGAGCTCGACCTGCGGCTCTCGCGCTCCTACGGCCCGGGCCGCTACGACCCCGCCTACGAGCTGCACGGCCGCGACTACCCGGTCGGCTACGTGCGCTGGACCGAGCAGCGCAACATGGAGTCCTTCCTCGACCTGGTCGCGCGCGGGCTAGTCGACCCCGGCCCGCTCGTCACCCACCGCTTCGATTCGCCGAGCGCCGAGCACGCCTTCGAGCTGCTCACCGGCGACGGCCCGAGAGGGCCGGCCGATCGGGATCGTGCTCGACTACGAGCGACCCGGCGGCGTCGCCGAGCGGCGCGACGACCGGCCGAGGCCGCCGCCGCCGGCCGCCGCTGGAGCGCGCCGCGCGGCGCAGCGGCTCCGCAGCCGCGCTTCGGGCTGATCGGGGCCGGCAGGTTCGCCACCGCGACGATCATCCCCGGGCTGGTCGGCGGCGGGTTTGAAGCCGGGCGCGGTCGCCTCGGCCGGCGGCCTCTCGGCCGAGGACCTGCGGCGGCGCTTCGGCTTCGGCCGGCCGCACTCGGACCCGGCGGAGCTGATCGCGCGCGGCGACCTCGACCTGGTCGCGATCGCCACCCGCCACGACTCCCACGCGGCGCTCGCCGCGCGGCGCTCGCGCGCCGGGATCGCGGTCTACGTCGAGAAGCCGCTGGCGCTCGACGCGAGGGCCTGGCCGCGGTCCGCGACGCGCAGGCGGCGACCGGCGCGCCGCTCGTCGTCGGCTTCAACCGCCGCTACGCGCCGATCGCCGCCGAGCTGCGCAAGCTGCCCGGGCCCGCGGCTGATGGCCTACCGGGTCAACGCCGGGCCGGCTCCCGCCCGACCACTGGACCAACGACCCGCCCGCGGCGGCGGCCGCCTGCTCGGCGAGGGCTGCCACTTCGTCGACTTCCTCTGCGACCAGGCCCGGGCGATCCGCTCCGCGTCACCGCCCGCGGCTTCCGCTCCGACCCGGCCTGCCGCTCCGTCGCGACCGACAACTTCACGCTCCAGATCGACTTCGCCGACGGCAGCGCGGGCACCCTCAACTACGCGGCCGACGCCCCGACGGGCCCGGGCAAGGAGCGCTTCGAGACCAGCTCCCCGGGCGTCTACGGCGTGCTCGACGACTTCCGCTCCGGCGAGATCTGGCGCGGCTCGCGGACGCGCTCGGCGGCAGCCGCCGACAAGGGCTGGAGCGCGCAGTACGAGCTGCTCGCCGCGGTCGTCGCCGGCCGGCGAGGCGCCGCCGGTCGAGGGCTTCTACTCTCGACGCTGGCGACGCTCGCGGCGGCGCGCTCGCTGAGCAGCGGCGTGCCCGAGACGGTGGTCGAGCCGGCCGCGGCTCCGGCTACTGTCCGTCGGGCAGAGCGCCGGGTTGAACGGGTCGAGCTCGCGGGCTCGCTGCAGCGCCCGCAGCGCCGGCCGCCCGCCCTCCCGCTGCGCCTGGATCCGGCTGAGCACGTACCAGGTCTCCCAGTTCGTCGACTCGGCTCTCGGTCGCCTCGCGGGCCGCGGCGGCCGCCTTCTTCGAGCCGGCCCATGCGCTCGTGGACGAGGGCCTGCTGCATCAGCGGCGTCGCCGCGTACGGCTGGAGGTCGCCGCGCCGTCTCGGCCTCCTCGAGCGCGGCCGTCGAGGTCGCCGGCGCGGAAGTCCTCCTGGCTGTCGGCGACGAGCCGGTCGCTCTCCATCGGGACCGCGATGCACCGAGATCGCGCGAGCGCGACGACGACGGCTCCGGGCGCCGCCGAGCCGCCGGCGGCCGCGCGCCGACGGCGCTCGCCGGCTGCCGCCGCCGGCCCGACGATCGACGGCGGCGACGAACAGGAAGGCGATCGGGACGACCGCGAGCTCCCAGAGCCAGTCGACCGCCGGCGGCGACCGCGAAGGCGGCCTGCGGCGGTCGCCGCCGCGAGCTCGCCGCGGCGCTCGCCGGCGCTCGAGCGCCGGCCGACGCCGACGACGATCACGAAGAGGACGAAGCCGGCGATCAGCACCAGGCCGACGATCCCGAGCTCGCCGAACGCTCTCGGCGAAGAGCGAGTGGGCGTCGCGGACGAACCCGTTGTCGATCTCGCGGTTCTGCGCCCAGTAGAAGACGAAGGTGCCGGGCCCGATCCCGGTCAGCGGCTCTCGGCGCCGGCGTCGAGCGCCGGCCGACCAGTACTGCCAGCGGCCGTTGCCGCCGACGCTCTTCAGTCGCGACGAGTCGCGGAGCCGGTCGGCTCCTTGAACTCCTCCCAGCCGTCGGCGACGCGACCGGGGCCGCCGAGCGCGATGAAGGCGGCGACCAGCGACGACGGCGACCGTCGCGAGGGCGGCCGAGCGCCGGCGCGGCACGGCCGGGGCCGCCGGGATGCGGCCCGCGGCGCTCGGCGAGCGCGACGCCGGCGACGAGCAGCCCGCGATCAGGCCGACGCCGGCGACGATGATCAGCATCCGTCGCCCTGCGCGCCGGCGGTGTCGGTCGTCAGCCCGTCGGCGAGCGATGGCCGCTGCGTCGCCTGCCAGATCAGCCAGCCGCCGCCGAGACCACGACGCCGAGCGGCGGGACCAGGGCGAGGCGGCGCTCGGAGAGCACGATGAGGACGAGCACGCCGACGCGCGCGCCGATCGACTCCCGCCGCGCGAGTACGTGTAGTAGCTCGTCAGCACGAGCGCCGGACGCCGCCGCGGCGCGAGGCCGCGCAGGGCCAGCGAGCGGGCGGGGCGCCGGCCAGAGCAGCAGCGGCAGCCCGATCGCGATCAGCGCCGGCGAGGGCGTTCCAGTAGCCGACCGGGTAGGCGAGCCGGCTCTGGCGCCGACGAGGACCTCGGCAGCTCGTTCTCGGGGAACCAGCTCGGCTGCAGCCGGGAGAGCAGCGCGACGATGCCGATGACGGCCAGCCGGCGGCGACGCCGCCGAGGATCGGCCGCAGGCCCGTCCGCCGCCGGCCAGCAGGGCAACCGCGAACACGCCGAGGTAGACGAGCACCCGCGCGACCTCGATGATGCTGCGCCCCGAGCTCGCCGACCAGATCACCCCGATCGCCGTCCAGGCGGCGAACGCGGCGAGCAGCCCGAGCGCGATCCAGCCGGCGCGGCGACGCCCGCGTCCGCGAGGGCGCCGGCGAGGCAGCCGAGCCGACCAGCCACCAGGCGGCGATGCCGATCTCGCTTAGACGGGCTGCTCGTAGCCGCCGCGCTTCATCCCGAGGTAGACGATCAGGGCGAGCGGGATCAGCCAGGCAGCGACGCACCGGGGTCGATGCGGAGAGCCGCGCCTCGAGGCCCGTCCGGGCGCGCCGGACGGGTCCGCGCGGCGGCTCGTAGCTCGGTCGTTGCGTGCTGCTGGGTTGAGTCATTCGCGGGGCGCGGGACGCAACTTCCGGGCGGGGCGCTGTTACATTTCCCCGAAGCTTCGGAAGCCGCCGGCGGGACTGGCCAGGCGAGGACCGACAAAGCGACTCGCGGCTCGGGAGCTTATTCATGACGCGGACAGGACGACATCTCACCTCGCACGCCCTGCTCGCGTGCGCGGCGCTGCTCGCGTTCGCCCTCCCGGCCGCCGCCCCGGCGCAGATCCCGGCCGTGGACCAGTACACCCCGACGGCCCCCGGCGGCGGCGGCCGACGCCCGCCGATCCCGACCCGAGGCCGTCGACGAGCGGCGCCCGGCGCCGAGGACGAGTCGAACCGGCGCCGCGGCGCCGGCCTCGAGCGCCGACGACCCCTCCGGCAGCACGCCGGCCGATGCCCCGCGCCGAGCGCCGCCACGTCCGACGCCCTCCGGCCGCGGCGAGCACCGGCCGGGCGGCAGCAAGGCCGAGCGGACCCTCGACGGGCTCGCCGCACGCGCGCGACGAGCGCGCCGCACGGGATCTCGAGCCGGCAGGCGACGCCGCCGCCGACAGACCTGCGCCGCAGCGACAGCGGCGGCGGGCCGGCATGGGCATCTTCCTCTGGGTGGTCCTCGGCCTGACCCTCCTCTGGGCTCTGGCGATCGCGCTCGGCCGCAGGACCGCGACGCGGCCCCCCGCAGTGAGCCTCGGCCGGCCATCGCATGCGGCGCGGCACTCTTCGCGATCGCGCTCGCGCTGCTCGCCGTCGTCGCCCTGCGCCCCGATCCGGCCTCGGCCGCCGGCGGCAAGAGCTTCGACATCGGCTTCGCCGACTTCCTCTACAACGAGCACGGCGGCAGCGAGCGCGAGTTCGAGCTGACGAAGACCGTCAACGCCGACATCATCCGCGTGAACATGTACTGGAGCCTCGTCGCGTCCGACGAAGCCCGCCAACCCGCGCGACCCCGACGACCCCGCCTACAACTGGGACGCAGTACGACCGCGCGATCGTCCGCGCCGCCGACAACGGCTTCGACGTCGACCTGACCGTCCTCGCCGCGCCCGCCTGGGCCGAGGGCCCGAACCGCCCCGCCGACGAGGCGCCGCCGGGGCCTGGAAGCCCGACGCCGAGCGTTCGGCGACTTCGCCCACGCGCTCGCCATCCGCTACTCGGGCAGCTACGACCCCGGCGGGGACGGCCTGCCCCCGCTGCTCGGCGGCGACCCGCTCCCGGCGGTCGAGTACTTCGAGGCCTGGAACGAGCCCAACCTGAGCACGTACATCATGCCCCAGTGGGACGGCAAGCAGAACATGGCCTCCGAGATCTACGTGAAGCTGCTCAACGCCTTCTACGACGAGGTCAAGGCCGTCAACCCGAACGCCCAGGTCGTCGTCGGCGGCACCGCTCCCTACGGCGACGACCCGCCCGGCGGGCCGAACCGGACCCAGCCGATCCGCTTCTACCAGGAGCTGCTCTGCCTGAACACGAAGAACAAGAAGGCGACCTGCCCGGCCGGGGAGCCGCCGAAGTTCGACATCTTCGCCCACCATCCGATCAACCGCGAGGACCCGCCGACCGAGAAGGCCGACAACAAGGCGACGTCGAGATCGCCGACTTCGTCGGCTGACGAAGGTCCTGCGCAAGGCGGAGAAGCACGGCACCACCCGGCACCCGGCAAGCACGAGCATCTGGGCCAACGAGGTCTGGTGGCAGACCAACCCGCCCGACAAGGCCGAGGGCGTCTCGCTCAAGACGCACGCGCGCTGGACGGCCCAGGGCCTCTACCTGCTCTGGAAGCAGGGCGCGACCAACGTCATCTTCCTGCAGTTCCGCGACGCCAAGTACAAGCCGGGCGAGTTCACCCTGGCCAGCTATCAGACCGGCGTCTACACCTACGACGGCAAGCGCAAGCCCAGCGCCGACGCGGTCGAGTTCCCGTTCGTCACCGACCCGCAGGGCAAGAAGCTGCTCGCCTGGGGCAGTCGCGCCGAAGTCCGGCAAGCTGACGATCGAGGCCAAGGGCAAGGGCGGCTACAAGAAGGTGAGGCTCAAGTCAAGGCCGGCAAGGTCTTCACGACGAAGATCAAGGCGGGAAGGGCAAGCAGGTCCTCCGCGCCAAGGTCGGCGGCGAGACCAGCCCCTCTGGACCCAGAAGTAGGAGCCCCACGATGGGCCGGCCGCACGGCGGCTCCGCACGGCATCTCTCTGCGCCCTGGCGGCGCTCCTGGCAGCGCTCGCGCTCGGGCCCGCCGCCGCGAGGCGGACCGCCAGTTCGACATCGGCTTCGCCGACTACCTCTACGAGACGCCGAGCGTGAGCAACATCTGGATGGATCGGACCGCGCAGGTCGGCGCGGACGTGATCCGGGTCAACATGTACTGGAGCCTCGTCGCCCAACAAGCCGGAGAACCCGCGCGACCCGGCCGACCCCAACTACGCCTGGGGCCCCTACGACGACGCGATCGGCAACGCCGCCGAGCGCGGCCTCGACGTCGACCTGACGGTCCTCGCCGCGCCGCGCTGGGCGGAGGGGCCGAACCGGCCGTCGCTCGCGAAGGCGCCGGCGGGCGTCTGGAGGCCCGACGCCGCGGCCTACGGCGACTTCGCCCACGCCGTCGCCAGGCGCTACTCCGGGACCTTCGACCCGGGGGACGGCACGCTCCCGCGCGTCGAGTACTTCGAGGCCTGGAACGAGCCCAACCTCCACACCTACATCACCCCGCAGTTCAGCGGGCGCAAGAACGTCTCGGCCGGGATCTACGTCCGCATGCTCAACGCGTTCTACGAGGGCGTCAAGAGCGTCGACCCGACGATGAAGGTGGTCACCGGCGGCACCGCCCCCTACGGCGACCCCCGAGCAAGGCGACGAAGACCGCCCCGCTGCCTTCTACCGCGAGCTCCTCTGCCTGAGCCCGAAGCTCCGCAAGCGGCGCTGCGCGGCGGGCAAGGCGAAGTTCGACATCCTCGCCCACCACCCGATCAACCGCGAGGACCCGCCGACGCGCACGCCGACCGCCCCGACGACGTCGAGATCGCCGACTTCGGCGAGCTCACGGCGACGCTGCGCAAGGCCGAGAAGCTAGAACGACCGGCACCGGCGGCCGCCACGGGCTCTGGGCGAACGAGGTCTGGTGGCAGACGCCCCGCCCGCAGGGAGGGCGTCTCGCTCAAGACCCACGCCCGCTGGACCGCGCAGGCGCTCTACCTGCTCTGGAAGCAGGGCGCCTGCAAGGCGTCTTCCTGCAGTTCCGCGACGCCAAGTACACCCCGGGCGAGTACACCCTCGACAGCTACCAGACCGGCATCTACACGTTCGGCGGCAAGCGCAAGCCGGCGGCGACGGCGATCTCGTTCCCCTTCGTCACCGATCGCATCGGCAAGCGCACCCTGCTCGCCTGGGGACGGGCTCCGAAGTCGGGCAGGCTGACGATCGAGGCGCGCGAGCGGGGTAAGGGCTGGCGGCGCGTGGCCCGGGTCAGGGTCCGCGAGGACAAGGTCTTCACCCGCACCCTCCGCGGCATGGCGGGGCGGCACTCGTTGCGCGCCACGGTGGCGGGGCGGAGGAGTCTCGTCTGGTCGCAGGGAGGCTGAGCGGCTCAGTCGCTCAGCCCGCGCACGACCATCAGCAGCCCGAGCGGGACCCAGAAGAAGATCGCCAGGAACTGCGCGCGGAACGCCTCCGAGAAGCAGGCGAGGCCGGCTGACGCGAGAAGCGTCCCCGCGATCGTGACGATCTCGATCCGATGCTCGGGGGAGGCCTCGCGCCAGCGCCGGTAGGCCGGCCGGAGCGGGAAGGCGATCACCGCCAGCAGCGCCGCGAGACCCACGACCCCGGTTCCGTAGAGGACGCTGATGAAGGCGTTGTGCGGGCCGGTCACGTCATTGGCGTTGACGTCGCTGCCGGTGCGGAAGTCGTACTCCTGTCCCTCCCAGCGGAACTCGGCGGGGCCGAAGCCGACCCCGAAGATCGGCTGCTCGGCCGAGCGCGAGAGGAGCTCCTCCCAGTAGGCGATCCGCCAGCGAACATTCTCGCCCTCGGGGGAGTCCCCGCCCGCGAGGCCGGCGATCTCAGCCCCGGCCTGGCTGCCTTCGTCACCCCGTCCTCCGCCTCGGGCGGCCGCCTCAGCCGACTTCGGAACGGGCTCCCCGAGCACGGTCTCGATCGCGATCGCCGCCCCGACCCCGGCGACCACGACCGCGGCCCCGGCGAGGGCGAGTCGCAAACGACGGCTCCGCTCGGCGGCGACCGCCACGGCGGGCAACGTGATCAGCATCGCGAGCCAGATCGCCCGCTTGCTCGTCAGGCCGATCAATAGCGCGCCCATCCCCCCGGCGAGGAGCTCCAGCTTGCTCGGCCGCTGGCCGACGCCTATCCGGGCGAGCAGCCAGATCAGGTAGATCCCCGCGTAGAGGCCGGCCATCGCGATCTCGCCCTCCCCGTCGGAGAGCCAGGCGGTGGTTTCGAAGGCGCGAGCCGACAGGGCGCTGAGCCCGAACAGCACCGTCCCCGCCAGGGCGCCGAGGACCAGCGCATCGACCATCGCCCCGAGCCGGTCCCGCGAGTCGACGACGAGGACCACGATCACGAGGAGCACCGAGTACTCGAGCAGGCGCACGTCGTAGACCAGCTGAGAGGGATCGAAGTCGGACAGGCCCCGCGCGAGGGCGACGGCCGCCGAGACCCAGAGCACGCCGAGCGCGACCAGCGGCAGTCGCCGGCGGGCCAGCCCGGCGGCGGTGCGCAGCCCGAGCCGGCGGAGCGCGAGCAGCAGGATCCCGAGCATCACGACCTCGGTGATCTGCAGGACGCGGCCATCGACGGCGAGCAGGCTGAAGGTCGGCCCGAGGGCGGCCGTGAGGATCACGAGCGCGGCGAGCAGGAGCAGGTCCGCGCTCGCGAGGCTGGGTCTCACCGAGAGCAGCCGGGGACGCCACCGATCCGGTGCGGAGGCGCGCTCGCGGCTTGTGTGTCTTCTGGGGAGGTCTGCTCCATCGCGGTCCCGCGGTCCCCTGGCCGGGACTCGGCTCGGCCGCGTCCACGGTCGGCGCGCGGGAGCGGCCGTAGTCTAGGCCCAGCCCCGTCGGCTACGGTGCTGCGCCATGCCGCACGAGGAGGCCGGGCCCGGCAACGAGCGCACCGCGGCCCCTACCGGTCGCCCCGCCTCGCTGCGTGAATTGTGGCGCCGGGGCGCCGCGGCGAGCGGCCGGCACGGAGTCCGGCAGGCGGGGTTCTGGACGGCGGCGACGCTGCTGGCGGGATTGGTGGGGCTCCTCACCCAGACCCTGCTCGCAAATCACCTCAGCGTCGCCGAGTTCGCGGCGTTCGGCTTCTCCCTGGCCTTCCTGCAGTTCGCCGCGTTGTTCTTCGAGCTCGGCGTCTTCGTGCCGGCGTCGCGGCTCGCCGCGCAGGCCCGGGGGAGGGAGCGCCGCCGGTTCGCTGGATCGGCGCTGCTGGCCTACGTCCCCTTCGGCGTGCTCTTCGGGGTGCTGATCTTCGGCACCTCCTTCGTCGTCGACGACATCTTCAAGGTCGACGCTGCGGAGCCGCTGCGTGCCGCGGCCATCCTCAGCTTCGGGTTCCCGTTCATCTTCATCGGCCAGCAGCTCGCCCAGGGTGCCGACCGGCTTCACGCGGCCTCGGCAGGGGCCCTTGCCGGTCAGCTGCTCGGCTTCGCCGGCGTCGTTCTGGCGCTCTGGGTCGGCTCGGGGATCGGGTCCGTCGGGGCCGTCGAGATCCGCGCCGGGGCGGTCGTCCTCGGCGGGGTGCTGGTCGCGATCCTGCTGCGTCCGCTCCTGATTAACCCGCCGAGCAGCTGCGCGCATTCGCCCGCGGCGCCCGGGAGTACGGGCTCGCGATCTACGCGGGCCGAGTGCTCAGCGTCGGCACGTTCAATCTCGACGTCCTGCTGCTCGCGGCGCTTCCGACGTCCGCACGGTCGCCGTCTGCACGATCGCCCGGGCGATCGCGACGTTCGTGAGCGTGCCCGCGGACGGCATCGCCGCAGCGGTCTTCCCGCGGATGGCCAAGCGCGAGGGGATCCCGGCGCGCGACCTGCGGACGGTCGTGGCCGTCAGCGTCGCCGCCGCGATCTGCGTCGTCGCAGCGGGGGCCGTACTCGCCGCCTTCGTCTTCTCCTCGGCGTACCCGGAGCTGCCGCTCTACGTCGCCATCCTCGCCGTCGCCTACGCCCTGCGCGGCGTCGCCGCCCTGTACTCGGGCTACCTCGCGGCCCGTGGCCGCGGCGAGGTCCTCCGCCGCGCCGGCTTCGCGCTCACGGCGGCCAACGTGGTCCCAAACTTCACCCTGATCCCGGCCTTCGGAGGGATCGGCGCCGCCTGGGCCGGCCTGATCGCGATGGCGCTCAACCTGGCGATGCTGGTTCGCGGCTACCGGCCACGTCGGCTCGGCCGCTCGCTTGACCCGCGATGTGCGGGTTCGCCGGTGTATTCGAGTTCGCGACGGGCGGCGGCCAGGTCGACGACGAGCTGCTGCGCCGGATGCAGGACACGATCCCCCACCGCGGGCCCGACGGCGAGGGCCTCTTCTCGACCCCGACCGCGCGTCGGCCTCGGCCATCGGCGGCTCTCGATCCTCGACTCCAGCACGGCGGCGCCAGCCGATGTTCGGCGACGGCGGGGAGCGCCTGGTCTTCAACGGCGAGATCTACAACTACCCGGCGCTGCGCGCGCGAGCTCGAGGCGCGACGGCACGCGCTTCGCGACCGACTGCGACACCGAGGTCATCCTCCACCTCTACGCCGCGTACGGCGACGCCGCCGTCGAGCGGCTCGACGGCATGTTCGCCTTCGCGCTCTGGGACCCGCGCGCGGGCGAGCTGCTGCTCGCCCGCGACCCGCTCGGCGAGAAGCCGCTCTACTGGGCCGACCGCGACGGCCGGCTCGTCTTCGGCTCCGAGATCAAGGCGCTGCTCGCGCACCCGGCCGTGGACGCGCGCGGTCAATCCGGAGCCGCGCTGGCCCGCCTACCTCGCCAACCTCGTCGCGCCGGCCCCGAGGACCCTCTTCGCCGGCATCAACAAGCTCCGAGCCCGGGCACGCTGTGCGCTGCGACCGCGACGGGCGTCCGGATCCGGCGCTACCGGTCGATGACCGCCGACCGCGCAGCTTCGACGCGAGCGACCGACCTCGGCACGCGCCGCCGGCACCGTCCGCGAGCTGCTCGACGCGCTCGGTCGACGAGCGCCTGATGAGCGACGTGCCGGTCGGCGTGCTGCTCAGCGGCGGCCTCGACTCGACCGCGCTCGTCGGCGCTGCTCCGCGCGCGCGGGCGCGGCCTGCCGACGTTCTCGGTCGGCTTCGCCGGCGACCCGCGAGCTCGACGAGCGCGACGCACGCCCGGCGAGTCGCGCGCGCACTTCGGCACCGACCACCACGAGGTCGAGCTATCGCCGAGCGGACGCGCTCGGCTTCCTGCCCGGCGCTGGTCCACCATCAGGACGAGCCGCTCGGCGACCCCGTCTGCATGCCGCTGCACTTCGTCTGCGGGCTCGCCCGCGCGCGAGGGCGTGAAGGTCGTGCTCGCCGGCGAGGGCGCGGACGAGCTGTTCTGGGGCTACCCCCGCTACGCGAAGACGATGCGGGTGCTGGCCGCTGAGCGGGCGCATTACCGCGCCTGCCCGGGCCGCTGCGGCGGGCGATGCCGGGCGGGCCGGGCCTCGGCGGCAACGGCTACCTCCGAGCAGCTCGAGGGGCTCGCCGCCGGCCGCCCGCTGCCGATGCACTGCCCGGTCGGGCTGTCGCGGCATCAGCGGCGCGCAGCTCCTCGGCGGCGCCGGCGCCGCTCGGGTGGGCGCCCGTCGCCGCCGCGGCCGCGGCTGCGAGGGCCGCGCGAGACGCTCGCGTTCGACACCCAGGAGTACGAGTTCGAGGTGCGGCTGCCCGAGCTGCTGCTGATGCGCATCGACCGCTTCTCGATGGCGAACAGCGTCGAGGCGCGTGTCCCGTTCCTCGCCCCGGCGCTCGTCGACTTCGTCTACCGGCTGCCGATCTCGCCACAAGCTCGCGGGCGGCGCCGGCAAGGTCGTCCTGCGACGGGCCGTCGCCGCGCCTCGTCCCGGACTGGGTGCTCGAACCGGCCCAAGCAGGGCTTCGGGCCGCCCGTGGTCTCCTGGCTCGGAGCTGCGCTTCGGCGAGCTGCTCCGCGACCTGCTCGAGGCGCGAGCTGACCCGCTACATCGACCGCGGACGCGACCGCTGCGCCTGCTCGACGCGGCCGATCGGCGCCTGGCCGATCCTGAACTTCGCCCTCTGGCACCGCCATTGGATCCAGGGCGAGCCGCTCGAGGGGCTGATCGAACGGGCGCGTCACCCGGCGGCTCCGAAGTTGACCCGATGAGCGAAACGCGCCTGCACGACGACGAGGCCAAGGCGGCCGCCATCGAGCAGTGGACCGCGGACCCGTGCGGCTCCGGGCACATCGGCGGCGAGCCGGGCGAGGCCGGCGTACTTCCGGGAGCTGCTGGCGATGCGCCACGAGCTACGCCCCCTGGATGGAGGACGACGCTCGACTACGAGGGCGCTGCCGGCCTCCGCGTGCTCGACGTCGGCAACGGCCAGGGCATCGACCTGGCGCGCTACGCGCAGGCCGGCGCGGACGCGACGGGGATCGACCTCACCCCGAGGCACGTCGAGCTCGCGAACCGGCACCTCCGCGCCCTCGGGCTCCCCGGCGAGTCCGTGCTCGGCGACGGCGAGCGCCTCCCCTTCGACGGACGCGACCTTCGACCGCGTCTCCTCCAACGGCGTCCTGCATCACACCCCCGACATGCCGGCCGCCCTGCGCGAGATCCGCCGCGTGCTGAAGCCGGGCGGAGCGGCCACGGTGATCGTCTACAACCGCAACTCGCTGCACTACTGGGTCCATCAGTTCCTGACCCGGGGAGTCCTGCTGGGCGGGCTGCTCCGCGAGCGTAGGATGGCGGGCGTCCTCTCCAGCAGCGTCGAGTACTCGTCGATCGGCGCGCGGCCCCTCGTCCGCGTCTACGGCCGGCGCCAGCTCGCGGCGATGCTCCGCGACGCCGGATTCGAGCGGGTGGAGGTGCGCGTCCGCCACTTCGCGCCGACGACACGCTGCCGACCCGGTTCCTCGCCAGGGTCGCCCCGGCGCGTCGTCGATCAGCGCAGGCTCGACCGCGTCGGCCGGGTCGCAGGCTGGTACCTCGTCGGCCGCGGCTACGGAGCGGGGCACCCTGCCGGTTAGCTCCGACTCACGCGTCGCGAGCGCCGGGCGGGCGGGGCGACGACTGAACGAGCAGGTCGGGGCGCATCCCGTCCTGCTCGCTCGCGAGGTCGGCTATCGCGCCCGGCGCAGCGTCCGCCGCCGGGTGGTCGCGGGGAACTACGGGCGGCTGGTCGCAGACCGGGCAGTGCCCTCTGAGCTCCGGCCCCTGCCGATCGAGCTGGACGCGGAGGCGCTCGCGCACCCCGGCCTCACCGGAACGCTCGACCGCGTTCGCGCCGCCGCCGACGCGGCGGTCCGCGGCGAGGTCGACCTCCTCGGCTCCGGCCCGGTCCTGCCGGAGCCGATCGACTGGCACGGCGACTTCAAGAGCGGGTACCGCTGGCCGCGCCGTCTTCTACCTGGACGTCGAGGTCACCCGGCTCGACGACGCGCGCGACGCCAAGGTGCCCTGGGAGCTGAGCCGCGGCCACCAGCTGCTCACGCTCGCCCGCGCGGCGCGGCTCTTGGGCGACGAGGCGCTACGCCGGCGAGCTCGAGCGCGCAGCTCCGGGCGCCTGGCTCGACGCGAACCCGCCCGGCATCGGGATCAACTGGGCGAACCCGATGGAGGTGGCGATCCGCGCCGTCAACTGGGTCTGGGCGATCGGCACGCTGAGGACCCGGGACCGCTCGACCGGCGCCCTGCGGGACGGATCGTGAGCGCGCTCGCGGCGCGCACGGCGCGCCACGTCGCCTGGAACCTCGAGGGCTCGCCGTGGCTGCGCAGCAACCACTACCTCGCCGACGTCGCTCGGGCTGCTCGTCCTCGGCGCTGTCCTCGACGGCGACCGCGGCCGGCGCTGGTGCCGGCGGCGCGCGACGGCGCTGCGAGCGCGAGATCCGACCGGCAGGTCTACCCGACGGCCTCGGGCTTCGAGGCCTCGACCGGCTACCACGGGCTCGGCCTCGAGATCTTCCTGGTCGCCCACGGGTCCGCCGGGCGGGAGCGCCGCTCTCGGCCGCCTACGACGCGCCGCCTCGCGCGCGATGCTCGACGCGTCGCGCGCGGCTGCAGCACCGGGGCGGGCGCTCTGCCGCAGTTCGGCGACGCCGACAGCGGCCGGATCCTGCCGCCCGGACGGCGACCGCGCCGCCGACGGCACGACCATCTGCTCTGGCTCGGCGCCGCGGTGCTCGGGGCCGCGCCGCCGCTGCGCCGGGCGGGCGGACGAGGAGGTCGGCGTGGACGTTCGGGCACGCGCGGCCTGGGCGGCGCGCGGCGCCGCGCCGCGCGCGCGGCCGCGCCGGCTGCGGCGAGCTTCCCCGACGGCGGGCTCTTCGTCCTGCGGCGACGGCCGCACCGAGCCGTCGTCCGCTGCGGCGACGTCGGGCAGAACGGGAACGGCGGCCACGCGCACAACGACACGCTGCTCCTTCGAGCTCCGCGTCGACGGCCGCCCGCTGGTCGTCGACTCCGGGCACCTACGTCTACACGTCCGACCCGCGGCACGCAACGCGTTCCGCTCGACGCCCGCGCACAGCACGGTCGTGGTCGCGGGCGAGGAGATCAACCCGATCGACCCGACGCGGCTCTTCGAGCTCGACCCCTCGCAGGCCTCGACGCCGGAGTGGGAGGTCACCCCGGGAGCGGCGCTCCTGCGTCTCCCACGACGGGTACCGGCGCCTGCCGCAGCGCGTGGTCCACCGGCGCCGCTTCCGCCTCGACCGGCTCGAGGACAAGCTCGAGATCACCGACCGGCTGGTCGGCGAGGCGACCGTCGGCCGCTGTCGCCGGGTGCCCCTCGCCGCCGGATCCGAGGTGAGCCGCGAGGCCGGCGACACCGTCGTCCGGACGGGGACCGCCCGGTCCGCTTCGAGTCGCGGGGCCGAGGCACCGAATGTCGCCCGGGGCTGGGTCTCGTGCGGCTTCGGGCGCGCGGAGCCGGCGCCCGTGCTCGAGCTCGGGATCTCGAGGGCGCCTGCCGCTCGGCTCCGTCAGTCACCGGATCGAGGAGCACCCGTGAGCGCGGCGGCCGCTCGACGTCTGCTCGCGTGGTCGTCTCGCACCTGCCGCACGACGCGCGCGTCTGGAAGGAGGCGCGCGAGCTCGCCGCGAGCGGCTACGCAGCGTCCGGCTGATCGGGCTCCGCTACGGGATCCCCGCGCAGCGCGCCGCGACGCGCGAGGGCCCATCGACGTCATCGAGCAGCCCGTTCGGCGAGCGCGCGCGCGGCGCATCGCTCCCGCGGCCGGGCGCATGATCCTGCTGCGCCTCTGGCTGGCCGATCCTGCGCACCGCCGGCGCGCGTCTACCACTGCCACAACATCCATCCGGCGCCCGCCGTGCGGTCGCGGCGAGGATGCGCGGCGCGCGGCTCGTCTACGACGCCCACGAGCTCTACGGCGAGGTCGCGCGCCGGCGGCGGGATCCGTCTCGCGCGTCTCGGCGCGGCTCTCCCGGCTCGCCGAGCGGCTGATCGTGCGCGTCGCCGACGACCGTGATCACGACGAACGAGACGCGCGCGGCGGTCCTCGCCGAGCGCTACGGCCTCGACGGGGTCGAGGTCGTCGCCAACGTCCGCCTTCACCGTCGAGCACGTCGAGCCGCTCGACCCCGGCTTCCCGCCGGCCCGGTGCTGCTCTACCAGGGCGGGATCTACGCCGAGGCGCGTGCCTTCGAGGCGACGATCGGAGCGCTCGAAGCTCCTGCCGAGGTCAACTTCGCGATCCTCGGCTTCGGGCCGCGACGCGGACCTCGCGCTGATCCGGGAGTGGGCGCGAGCGCGAGGGCGTGGCCGACCGCGTCCATCTCTTCGGCGCCGCCCGTTCGACGAGCTCGTCCGGATCGCCGCGGCGCGACCGTCGGGATCGTCCCGCTGCGCAACATCAACCTAACTCCTACGGCGACACGAACAAGCTCTTCGAGTACCTGATGGCCGGCCTGCCGGCGGTCGGGAGCGACTTCCCGGAGGTCGCGCCGGGTGCTCGAGGACGGGCACCCGGCGGTCGGCGAGGTCTTCGATCCCGAGGACGAGCGGCTCGATCGCCGCGGCCGTCTCCACCGTGCTCGCCGAGGGCTACGAGGAGCCGCCGCGCCGAGGCGCGCCGCCTCGCGCTCGAGCGCTACTGCTGGGAGCACGAGGAGGCGACTCTCGTCCGCATCTACGACGAGCTGGACGCTCAGGGCTGACCGCCAGCGGAAGCCGACTCCCTTGGTGCTGGCGTTTCTGTCAGCTTTTCCCTACGGTTTCCGTATTGAGAGGTCAGATAGTCCTTCAATCCGTCCAGGAAGAGAGCTCATGAAAAGATTTTCGATTGCGATCGTCGCGTTTGTCGCCTTGTTCGCGCTGGGTAGCGTCGCCGCTTCCGCTGCCACGAACACCAAGACGTACGATTCGAAGGTGACGATTGACTTCGTGAACGACAAGGATGGCGTTTATGGTGAGGGCGACAAGTTCAAGGGCCACGTTTCTTCCAAGAAGAAGAAGTGCGAGTCCAACCGTAAGGTCTCCGTTTACAGGAACGATGACGACACGCTCGTAGGCCGCGACGAGACGAACGACAACGGAAATTATAAGGTCAGTTCGCCCGACACGCAGCCCGGGAAGTACTACGCCAAGGTCAAGAAGTTCGAGTACGAGAACAACAAGGGCAAGACGGTGGTCTGTCAAAAGATGTTTCGGACAACGTCACGGTCAAGTAGCGTCGCTTTTTAGCGGTCCAGGCGCCGAGGCCTCGCTTGACGAGGCCTCGGCGTTTTTGGTTGCGCGAGCCGCATTTTCAGCGCGACCCGACCCGACCGCTATCCTTTCCGGCACCTCGCCACCGGGACCGCGAGTTCACGACGCCTCGGACACTCCCAAGCGGAAGCCGAGAGGCATGGTCCGACTGGGGCGAGGGAGTCGCTGAGACGCACCCGAAGTATCCAGAACCGAACCTGCTTGGAATCAGCCAATGGCCCGTGGAGATGTACGCATTGCCGTGACCCTCGCCTGCGAGGAGTGCAAGCGGCGCAATTATCAGACGAACAAGTCGCGGCGAAACTCGCCCGACCGGATCGAGATGGCCAAGTACTGCCGCTGGTGCGGTCATCACACCCCCCACAAGGAGACCCGCTGATCGCTCATGGCGAAGAGCAGGGCACAGCGGAAGGCCGAGCAGCGCCGCCGGCGGCAGCTCGGACTCGACGCAGGTCGAGTCCGACACCCAGGCGCAGCACGACACCCAGGTGCCGGAGTCGGCGGAGGTCATCGAGGCGGAGGCCGCGATCGAGGCCGGCGCCGCCGAGGCGAGTCGTGCTCGGACGCCCCTGCCCCCGCGCCCTCGCGGGCCGACGTCCGCCGGGGAGACCGAGGGGGACCGGATCTCGCGGCGCGAGCGCAAGCGCCAGGAACGGGAGGCTGCCGAGCGCGCGAAGACTCAGGCCGAGCGGCGCACCCCCGTCGTCCGTGCGGAGCGCGAGCGCGGACCCGTCATCACTTTCTTCGGATCGGTCCGCAAGGAGCTCCAGAAGGTCCAGTGGCCCGACCGCGATACCCTCGTCCAAGCCTCCGCCGTGACGATCATCTTCGTTGCCGTCGCGGCCGCCTACCTCGGCGTCCTGGACGCGATCTTCAGCCGCCTCGTCGACCTGCTGATCACCTGATCTCCAGGCGCCCCGACACCAACTTCGAAAGCAGACAGGAAGCCCTCTAGATGTTCCGCTGGTACGTGATCAACAGTTACTCGGGTCACGAGAACAAGGTCAAGCACAACCTCGAGCACCGGGTCCAGTCCATGGGACAGGGCCGGCGGGTGCGCCAGGTCGTCGTCCCGACCGAGCAGGTCCAGGAGATCAAGGACGGCCGCAAGGTCTCGGTCGAGAAGCGGACCATGCCCGGCTACGTCCTCGTCCAGATGGAGATGACCGACGAGTCCTGGGGCCTGGTCAAGAACACCCCCGGCGTCACCGGCTTCGTCGGTTCGCGCAACAAGCCTCTGCCGCTCTCCCAGACCGAGGTCGACAACCTGCTCCACACCGAGACGCCCGGCCAGGCCGCGGCGGCGGGTGCGCCCGGCGGTGGCGGCGGCGCCGCGCGCGAGAAGCCGCGTGCCCAGTACGAGATCGGCGAGACCGTCAAGGTGATCGCCGGCCCGCTCTCCGACTTCTCCGGCGAGATCGCCGAGATCAACGACGACGCGGCGAAGCTCAAGGTCCTCGTCTCGATCTTCGGCCGGGAGACCCCGGTCGAAGTCGGCTACGACCAGGTGAAGAAGGTCTAGGAGAGCTCGATATGGCGAAGAAGGTCCTCACCCTGATCAAGCTCCAGATCCCCGCCGGAGCCGCGAACCCGGCGCCGCCGGTCGGCCCCGCCCTGGGCCAGCACGGCGTCAACATCATGGACTTCTGCAAGGCGTTCAACGCCCAGACGCAGCAGGACTCCGGCACGATCATCCCGGTCGAGATCACGGTCTTCGAGGACCGCTCGTTCACCTTCATCACGAAGACGCCGCCCGCCGCCGTGCTGATCAAGGAGAAGATCGGAATCCCGAAGGGATCGGGCGAGCCGCATTCGAACAAGGTCGGCAAGATCACCGTCGCCCAGCTGCGCGAGATCGCCGAGCAGAAGATGCCCGACCTCAACGCCAACGACCTCGACGCCGCGACGAAGATCATCGCCGGCACCGCCCGCTCCATGGGCGTCGACGTAGAGGGGACGCTCTAGACATGGCAGTCAAGCGAGGCAAGCGGTTCCGCGAGGCCTACGAGAAGATCGACCGGACGCGCCACTACGAGCCGTCCGAGGCCGTCGACCTGATCAAGCAGACCGCCGGCGCCAAGTTCGACGAGACCGTCGAGGTCCACATCCGCCTCGGCGTCAACGTCCGCCACGCCGACGAGCAGCTGCGCGGGACGCTCGCGCTGCCGAACGGGACCGGCGGCGACGTGAGCGTCGCGGTCTTCGCCGAGGGCGATAAGGCCCGCGAGGCGACCGAGGCCGGCGCCGACTTCGTCGGCTCCGACGACCTCGCCGAGCGCATCGAGGCGGGCTGGACCGATTTCGACGTGGTCATCGCGACCCCCGACCAGATGCCGAAGGTCGGCCGCCTCGGCCGCGTGCTCGGGCCGCAGGGCAAGATGCCGAACCCGAAGGTGGGCACGGTCACCGACGACGTCGGCAAGGCCGTCAGCGAGACCAAGTCGGGCAAGGTCGAGTACCGGACCGACCGCCAGGCGGTCATCCACCTCTCGATCGGCAAGGTCAGCTTCACCGAGCAGGCGCTGCTCGAGAACTACGCCGCGGTGATCGACGAGATCGTCCGCGCGAAGCCGGCCGCCTCGAAGGGCCGCTACATCCTCTCGATCACGCTGGCGACCACGATGGGTCCCGGCGTCCGCGTCGACTCCACGCGCACCCGCGAAGGCGAGATCCTCGCCGGCGCCGGACTGCTCGACGAGAGCGACGTGACGGCGAGCGGCGCGGTCGCCGAGGGCGCCGAAGTCGGCGCCACCGCCTAGCGCCGCGACCGGCTGCTTCCCGCCTGACATCCAGGCGGGCTGGCAAACAGATCTGCTTTGCATGGAAAGCAGCTCTGTTTGCTCGGCCGAGTCGTTGCGATTGCCCCGCCAGAGCGGGGCGATCCGCACGAGCTGCCCGCTGGGCGCTTCGATCGGATTGGTGGTCTCACAGACCAGTGACCGGGACGAAGCTGACGAGGGGCGATCAAGACCTGCTTTGGAAAGAAGTGGCGCAGTCCTCGTCAGCCCGTTGGCGTCAGACCCTCGGATAGCGCTCTGTTCTATCCCGAGGTCGTAGTCCCCCTCCGCCACCGAGCGCTGAAGACATTTGCATTTCGAGCATCAGCGGCGATGGGACCGATGTACCGCTACGGCGGGCCGTCCAAGACGCTTGCTTGACCCGGAAAGGATATCGGCAAACGCCTTCTTATCGCCCTGGGCAATAGCGAGGCCCAGTCGTGGGACGAGCAGCAAATGACTCGATGAGTCCGACGATCACTTGATGACCTGCCCGGCGATGGCTCCCGGAACTCAGAGCTGCGAAGGTCCTCGGCCGAGCTGGTCAATTTGAGCACCGGTCGCAACCCCGGATCAGCCGCCTCGAGGCGTCGCCGTGGACTCGAAGTCGGGGATGTCTCCACCGTCTTCATTCAGCTGGGCGACCGGGCCCTGAAGTCGGCCTCATTCGGACTAAGCCGAACCAACTTCATCGTCGCCTGGACCGCACGGGTCAGTGCAGTCGCTATGAGAAGACCGCATGGGGCCAGCATGCCCCGCAATGCTCCGCCAGCGATCCCCGCCCCATTAAGGAGGCCGATATCGGCACAAATGATCGCTTTGGACGAGAATCGGCCAATGGGGCCGGGCGGGGTCCCTGAAACCACTCGCGGAGAATGGGCACGGCACTGCTGTCCACGGGGTGCTTGGGCTGCCCGTAGGGCCCCCAGTTCGGCTTCGAGCAGCGCGCGAGCCGCGGTCGTCGGCTCCGCGAACGACTTCGCCGATACCGCATCGGCGAGAAAGCCGCCGTCTTCGCGGGCGCCTGCCAGGCACAACGGGTCCCAGGCCCAATCGAACAGCCGGAGCTCCCGATGACGATCCTTGAACCAGTGCCCCCTACTTGCGGCCATGCTCTCTGAGCCTAGTCGGAGATCCGCTTGGGACGGGGAAGGGGGTGCTCTCGGAGATACTGCCGCACGATGTCGCAGGAGAACGGAGAGCTGGTTCGGCGGGGGATCGCGAACGTGGACGACTTCTGGGCCATGCTCGACGAGTACGTGATCTGGGACCTGCGGGCCTCGCCGATGCTCGACCTCGACAGCATCTACGTGGGGAGGGATGCGGTCATCCGGGCTTCCCGTCACTACTGGGGTACCTGGGACGACTACAGCGTCGAGGCGAAGGAGATCCTCGATGCGGGATCAAGCGCCGTGGTCATGCTTCACGAACACGGTCGCGGCAAGAGCAGCGGCATCCCCTTCGACAGGGAGCATCCGCAGGTGTGGACCTTTCGGGACGGCCGGGTCGTCCGCTGGGAGTCCCTGCCGAGCAGGGCCGAGGCTCTCGTGGCCGCCGGACTCGAGGAGTAGGAGCCCGGCGAAGTCCCGCTAGGCGGGGTCTTCGACCGGCGCAGCCTCGACGGGCGGGGCCGGGGGTGCCGGCGGCACGGGAGCTGCGACGGGCTCGGGAGCGACCGGGGCCGGCTCGGGAGCGGGAGGCGCAGGCGCCGGGGCGGGTGCAGGAGCAGGAGCCGGTGCAGGTGCCGGAGCGGGGGAGGGCGCCGGGGCGCCGGTCTCGACCGGAGCCGGGGCAGCGGTCGTGGCCGCAACCTCGACGCTGCCGGGCTTGCCGCCGCCCTTACCGGGGTTGCCGGGCTCGATCGAAACGCCGGGCTCCTCGGGCTTGCCGCCACCGTTGCCGGGCTTGCCCGGATCCTCGGGCTTGCCGGGATCCTCGGGCTTGCCGGGCTCCTCAGGCTTGCCGCCACCGTTGCCGGGCTCCTCGGGCTTGCCGCCACCGCCGGGGTTGCCGGGCTCCTCAGGCTTGCCGCCACCGTTGCCGGGCTCCTCGGGCTTGCCGCCACCGTTGCCGGGCTGCTCAGGCTTGCCGCCACCGTCCTGCCGGGGTTGTCGGGCTTGCCGCCGCCGTGCCCTGACCGGGGTTGTCGGGCTTGCCGCCGCCGTTGCCCTGACCGGGGTTGTCGGGCTTGCCGCCACCGTGGCTCTGACCGGGGTTGTCGGGCTTGCCGCCACCGTGGCTGTTGCCGGGGTTGTCCGGCTTGGGCGGCTTGACCGGGCCGTCGGTACCGGTCGCCTGCGGCTCGACGATCAGGGAGGGTCCATCGACGATCGACGGGGCCGGCTCGGGCTGAGGCTGGGGCTGGGGCTGGGGGTCAGCGGCTCCACCCGACGCGGCCGGGGCCGCGGAGGGCGAATCGGCGGGTGCAACGACCGGCTCGGAGGGCTCGCTCTGCGAGACCAGCAGGACGGGCACATGTCCGTCGCCGCGGGTGAGGGCCTCGTTGTCCAGCCCGCCGCCGCGGATCTTGCTCTCCTGGCTGTGCGCGTAGCGACCGTCGCCCTTGTCGGCGCGGTGCTCGGCGAAGCCGCGCGAGGCGTCGGCCGGCGAGGGCGAGGGAGAGGTGACGGAGGCCGTCCTCTGCACGGAGTTCGCATCGCTGTCGCCCGGCATCGTGCTGGTGTCGCGCGGATCGGCGGTGCTGGAGCTGACGGCGATCCCGCCGGTCGCGGCGGTGGTGGCGAGGACGGTCATCGTCTTCGACATCGCGGTGCCGCTGACGGCGTGGATCTGGCTCTCGAGCGGAGCCCAGAGACGATGGGGGAGCCCGGCGAGCAGCGCCCAGGCGGTCAGGCCGCCGAAGCTGCCCGCGTAGCAGCGGTCGAACGCGGAGACGACGAGCGGGTCGAGCTGGGTGCCGGCCTCGGAGTGGAGGATCCCGAGCGCGGCCTTGTGACGCTTCGCCGAGCGGTAGGCGCGGGTCGAGGTGAGAGCGTCGAAGGTGTCGGCGACGGCGATGATGCGGGCGCCGAGCGGGATGTCGGTGCCGGCGAGGCGCGAGGGGTAGCCGCTGCCGTCGAGACGCTCGTGGTGGTGGGCGACCATCTCGGTCAGCTCCCTGTCACCGAGGTCGGCGACCATCTCGGCGCCGAGCGGAGCGTGCGTCTTGATCACGTCGAATTCCTCGTCGGTGAGGCGCCCGGGCTTGTTGAGGACGCTCAGCGGGATCTCGAGCTTGCCGACGTCATGGACCGCGGCGGCCGTCCGGACCTTGTGGACCTCGTTGGCCGGCAGGTCCATCTTCTTGGCGATCATCGTCGCGTAGCGAGCGACCCGCCGCGAGTGGCCGTGGGTGTAGGGGTCACGCGACTCGAGCGAGGAGGCGAGGTCCTTGAGGACGTCGATCTTCACGCCCGGCTTGAGGTTCTCGCCGCCGTCCTCGAGGAGCAGCGCGCGGGCGCCGTTGAGCTTGCGCTCGGTGTGGACGCGCTTGAGCCAACCCCAGAGCATGAGGTCGGAGAAGAGGAGGTCGTCGCCGCCGGGGGTGGCCTCCCAGGCCATCCGGCCGAGGAAGTTGATGATCAGGGAGATGCCGAGGCCGATGGCGACGAGCGGCAGGAAGTCGGTCACCGCGCCGCTGGAGGCGAGCGCGTAAACCGCGATGCCGGGCGCCGCCAAGACGACGAACGTGGCGAGGAGGACTTGGGGCAGGTATCGGGTCGACGCCGGGGCGGCAGTCTCGTTCATGCCCAACCCTTCGGCATTGGGGGTGCAACCTTTACGAAATCGAGTCCAGAACTGGACGCTTTTCCGAAAGCGGATGCGGGTATGGAAGCGAAACCGCGACTCCCGCCGGTCGCGGTGGTTGCATCGGTGGACGCCCGGCAGGCCCACCGAAGGGAAGAGGAGCATGGTTGCGAGCAACTCAGGACGATCGACCGCGCTGGGCGCGACCCTCGCCGCAGTCGCCCTGATCGCGGGGAGCGCCCATGCCGCCGTCACGCCGATCGAGCCCGGCCCCTACGACCCCTACGCCGGCGACTGTCCGCACTCGGTCGACGGCACCGCGCTTCAGGGTGACGGGGCCGACGACGTGATCACCGGGACCGATGCGGGGGACCTGCTGAAGGGCGGCGGCGGCGACGACTCGATCGACGGCCTGGGCGGCGACGACTGCCTCTTCGGCGAGGAGGACGCCGACGAGATCAGCGGCGGCGACGGGGACGACTACATCGAGGCCGGCGGCGGCGACGACGAGCTCAACGGCGGCGACGAGCGCGACACCCTCGACGGTGGACCCGACGCCGACACGCTCCTCGGCGGCAGGCAGGGTGACGAGCTGACCGCCGGCGACGGCGACGACCGGGCCGACGGCGAGAACGGCAACGACACGATCGACGGCGGCGACGGCGCGGACAAGGTGATCGGCGGCACCGGATCCGACCTGCTCGATTCGGGGCCCGGCGACGATCGGATCAGGGGCGACGCGGGCACCGACCGCCTCCTCGCCGGCTTCGGCATCGACCGGCTGAGCGGCGGCCCCGGCCTGGACTCGCTCAGAGGCGGCGGCGGCGACGATCAGCTCAAGGGGGCGGCGGGGCGCGACACCAGCGTCGGCGGCGGGGGCGATGACCGCATCGTCGACCTCGAGGGAAAGAACGAGATCACCTGCGGAAGCGGCGAGGACCGGGTCCGGACCAACGCCAAGTCGAAGGTGACCAAGAGCTGCGAGACGGTCGTGATCGTCGAGCCGGCCGAGGAGTCCTAGCCTCAGTTCGACGTTTCATCGATCGATGGTTGCATCGTTTCATGAGACAGTATTTTCGGTTGTCCTGAGCAGGGATGCAGCGTTACGGTCAGCCACCTGAATGGCTGACGTGGAGGGTGCGAACGGATTCGTGAGCGGGGCAGCCGTGGCTGAGCCCCGTCGCCTCGCCGCACGAGGGAGAGCAGACTCGCCTCTCCGACGCGCTCCTCTTCGGGATCGCCCCGACCGAGACCGCGCCGAGGACGAGGGCACGGTCCCCCACCTCCGGTCGCTCGAGTCCGTCAACGAGGGCGACTGCTCCGCGGATCGGCCTCCGCCGGGACGCGCTCTTCCGCCGCTCGCTCGCCATCGCCGACGTCCTGGGCGCCGTCTGCGCACTGCTGCTGACCCAGTTGCTCGTCGTCGGGGGCTGGTATCCCGTCGAGGTCTACGTCGGCCTTCCGCTGCTGATCGTGGTCGCCAAGCTCACCGGCCTCTACGACCGCGACGAGCTGGTGATCGGCAAGACGACCCTCTCCGAGACCCCGGCCATCTTCCAGGTGGCGACCCTCTACGCGCTCCTCGTGGCGCTCGTCACCGGCGCGGAGACGAACCAGCCGCTGATGGTCGGGGCGACGGTCCTCTCATGGGCGCTTCTCTTCCTCTCGATGCTCGCGCGCGCGCAACGTCGCGCGCAGGATCGTCCGGTCGGCCACGCCGCCCGAGCGGTGCCTCGTGATCGGCAGCCGAGGACCAGGCGGACGCGGCTCGCCGCGAAGCTCGACTGCCACCGCGCCGCCCACGCCGAGATCGCCGCCCACCTCCCCTTCGACAGCTTCGAGCTGCGTCGAGCCCGGCCCGGCGACTTCTGGCGCTTCGTCGCCGGGCGCGGGATCGACCGCGCCATCGTCGGCCACTGCGAATCGCGCGACCGGGTGCTCGAGACCGTGCGCTACTTCAAGGAGCACGACATCAAGGTCAGCGTCCTTCCGGACCTGCTCGAGGTCGTCGGCTCGAGCGTCGAGTTCGACGAGATCCACGGCACCACGCTGCTCGGCGTCCGCAGCTTCGGCCTCTCGCGGTCCTCGGCCTTCCTCAAGCGCAGCCGTCGACGTCGCCGGCTCCCTCGTCCTGCTCATCGTCCTCGCGCCGCTGATGCGTCGCGATCGGCCTGGCCGTGCGGGCCGGCTCGCAGCGGACCCGCGTTCTTCCGCCAGACCAGAGTCGGGCGCGACGGCAGGAAGTTCACGATGCTCAAGTTCCGCACGATGTACGACGGCGCCGACCAGCTCCGCGACGAGCTCGCCGAGTTCAACCAGACCGAGGGCCTGTTCAAGCTCAGGGACGATCCGCGGGTCACCCGGGTCGGGGGCTTCCTCCGCCGCACCTCCCTGGACGAGCTCCCGCAGCTCTTCAACGTCCTCTGGGGCCAGATGAGCCTGGTCGGGCCCGCGGCCGCTGATCGTCAGCGAGGACGCGAAGGTCGAGGGCTGGTATCGGCGGCGCCTCCACCTCAAGCCCGGCATGACCGGCGCCTGGCAGATCATGGGCCCGATCCGCGCGCCGCTGCGCGAGATGGTGTCGATGGACTACCTCTACATCGTCAACTGGTCCGTGTGGGCCGACATCCGGATCGTCCTGCAGACGTTCGCGCACGTCGCCCGCAGGGACGGCTGCTAGAGCCGGCGCCGATCCCCTACACTCACCCGTCCCGAAGCCGAAGACCGCCGGCGGGGCGATAGCCCCATAACCGCCCGAGCACGGGCGTGGCCGGCGCAGGTGGGACTCCGAAGCATGAACTTCGAGCCCGCCCGCGTGCGGGCTCTTCGCGTTTCAGAGGGCAATCGACCGAGCGGAGACAGACTCAGATGAACAGAGATCAGAAGGCAACCGCAGTCGCCGAGATCGGCGAGGAGCTCGACGCGGCCACCGCCGTGTTCGCGGTCGACTACCGCGGCATCTCCGTCCCCCAGGCCGCCGAGCTGCGGGTCCGCCTCCAGGAGGCCGACGCCTCGTTCTCGGTCGTCAAGAACCGCCTTGCCAAGCGCGCGACCGAGAGCACCGGCTCCTCGGACCTCGACGAGTTCCTCGTCGGGCCGACGGCGCTCACCTTCGTCCGCGGCGACGCCGTGATCGCCGCCAAGGAGATCTCCGACTTCATCAAGAAGAACGGCGTGCTCGCCTACAAGGGCGGGATCATGGACGGGTCGGCGCTGACCCCCGACCAGTTCACCTCGATCGCCCGCCTGCCGGGCATCGACGTCCTCCGCGGCCAGCTCGTCGGCCTCGCGGCCAGCCCGCTGACCGGCATCGTCCGCACGCTGAACCAGCTCATCGGAGGCCTCGCCTCCCAGCTCGGCCAGATCGCCGATCAGGGTCTGGTCAGCGGCGAGGCGCCGGCCGCAGCGGCTGAGCCCGCCGCCGAGAGCGCTCCGGCCGAGGACGGCGATGGCGATGGCGACGGTGGCGACTCCAAGGAGCCCGCCGACGACGCGGTCGAGGAGGAGGACGCCGCCGAGACCGGCACCGAGGAGGCGCCGCCCGAGGATCCGCCCGCCGGCGAGACCGCCTCCGAGCCCGCCGAGGCAGAGGCTGACGCCTCATCCGAGCTTCCCGCCGCCGAGGGCGACGAGAGCGGGGGAGACCCCGACCCCGACGACGCCGAGATCGCCGGCCCCATGGGGACCGAGGGCGAGAGCGGCGACGCCGAGACGACTTCCGAAGATGACACCCAGACCGAGGAGGACTAGATGGCCGACACGATGACGACAGAGAAGTGGATCGACGAGCTCAAGCAGATCTCGGTCCTCGAGCTCTCCGAGCGGATCAAGGCGCTCGAGGAGGAGTTCGGCGTTTCCGCGACCGCGGTTGCCGCAGCGGCCCCCGCTGCCGGTGGCGGCGGCGGCGATGACGCCGGCGGCGAGGAGGAGAGCAGCACGGTCGACGTGATCCTGACCGGCGCGGGCGAGAAGAAGATCCAGGTGATCAAGGCGGTCCGCGCGGCCACCGGGCTCGGCCTGAAGGAGGCCAAGGCGGTCGTCGACGGCGCCCCCGGGCCCGTCAAGGAGGGCATCGAGCGCGAGGAGGCCGAGAAGCTCAAGGCCGACATCGAGGAGGCCGGAGGCTCGGTCGAGCTCAAGTAGCCGCCGCGGGCAGCGCCCGCAGCAACGAAGCTCACGAACGGCGCCCAGGTGGCGCCGTTCGTCGTTCAGGGGCGGCCCTCAGGCGTCCGGCCGAGCGGGTTCCGCCTCCGTCGTGACCGCGTCACGCAGCTTTCGCAGGGCACGGTAGAGCCGGCCTTCGACCGTCGTCAGCGGCTGGTCGAGGAGCGCTGCGACCTCCGGATTGGTCAGGTCGCCGCCGAAGCGCAGGGCCACGGTCTCTCGCTCCTCCTCGCTGAGGACGTGCAGCGCCTCCCTGACCAGATGGCGCCTCTCGATCACCTCGCTCGGCCCGGGTTCCACCGTCCCGATCTGCCCGTCCGCCTCCCTCCCCAGCGCGCGCTCCTCGGCGAGCCTCCGCCGGGCGTGATCCCTGGCGAGGTTCAGCGCGATCGCGTAGATCCAGGCCTTCTCGGTTCCGCGCCGCGGGTCGTATCCGCGCTTTGCCTTGAGGATCCGCTCGAACGTGTCCGCCAGCAGGTCCTCGGCGGTTGCACGGTTCCCCGTGCGGTAGGTGAGGTAGCCGAGAAGCGGCTCGGCGTATTCCTCGTACAGCCGATCGAAATCACTGCCCCGCACGAATTCCAGATTATCTCCGAAATCCAGTCAGGAATGAGCCCGCTCGTGCGTATAAGGGGCGAACAGGAAATTTCTCACCGGAAGAGGTATCGAAGGCGATGAACCCCGACGACCAGCTACCAGACGATCTCGCGAGAATCGGCGAGCGCCTCCGCGAGGAGCGTCCGGAGACCACGCCGCTCGAGCTCGATCGCATCAAGCAGATGGCGATGAAGCGCGCGGCGAAGGGTGGAACGGTCCGCTCCAACGGGCGCACCAAGCTGGTGAGCGTGCTTGCAGCGGCGGCCGTGGCCGTCGGCGGCACCGGCGTCGTGATCGCGGCGGCCGGAGGCAACGGGAACGGCAACGGCAACGGGGCCGGGCCCAAGCAGTACTGCCCGCCCACCTCTCAGAAGCCGGGCGAGCCGAAGCCCCCGGGTGGCAACTGCGGCAAGGGTGACGGCGGCCGGGACAAGTCCCCGAACCACTGAACGACTGAAGCGGGAGCCGGCGAGAGGGATGTCCCCTCTCGCCGGCTTCTTGCGTTGAGGGGCCGGAGAGGCGCCTAGAGGACCGGCCGCCGGAGCAGCTTCTCGCCGACGCTTCTCCAGCGCTCCTCGTTCTCGCTCGACAGGCTCTCCGCGATCCCGCTCGCGTTCGGGTCCAGCGGGTTCAACGAGGCTGCCCCGCTCGCGGCGGCGGACGGATCGAGGCCCGCCGCCGCTCTGACCACCGCGAGGCCGTAGAGGTACTCCCAATTGTCGGGATCGTTCTCGACGGCAACGGCCATGTCGTCCACGGCGCCCTCCGGGTCGCCGTTGCGCGCCTTGCAGTAGGCCTCGAGTTGGTAGGGCTCCGATTGCATCCCGAGAACCGACGCGGAGCCCTGCGCGTCGGCGATGGCGCTCTCGCAGTCGTCGCGCTCGAGGAACGCCTCGCGCGCGGAATCCAGGCGGAGCTGCGAGACGAGGACCAGGGCGGGGAGCACGCCGACGGCCAGGCATGCCGCGATCGCCCCCGCCCTCGCCACCGGTCTCAGTGCCGGCCCGGCGTGCTTCATCCGATGCGACGGCCTGGCGAGGGTGGCGCCGGCGAACGCGAAGACCCAGAGGGTGACCGCGGGCATCTCCCAGTCCCAATCGACTCCGGCGCGAAGAGCCCACGCCAGGCTCAGGGCCAGCAGGGCCGCATAGAGGCGGCGGTGGGGCCCGCGGAGCCGGCTGGCGTAGCCGAAGATCACGACCCCGACCAGGCCGAGGATCAACAGGAGGCCCACGATGCCGAGCTCGCCGAGGGTCTCCGCGTAGAGCGAGTGAGCGTCGACCACGGTGAACGCGGCCTCCGGCGGGCGATGTTCAGCCCAGAGGAGCTCGTACGTCCCCGCTCCGCTGCCCGTCAGCTTGTCCGGCTCGTAGCCCTCGTCCACCGCGAGCGACCAGTGGTCGACGCGGTGATTGCCCGACGCATCTGAGAGGCGGGTCCGCTGATCCGTCGTCTCGGAGATCGTCGCAGGCGGCGGGGAGACGAAATCGTCGTAGGCGCTGGATACGCGGTCCGGCACGTCGGCGGCGATCACGGATGCGACGACGGCGGCGACCGCGACGACGGAGACGAGCGCGACCGTCACGGGGCTCCTCGCCTGGAAGATGTGCAGCTCGTCGACCCGCCGGAGTTGCCGCGCCAGCAGCCACCGCAGAGCCACCGCGCCGGCGATGCAGAGGACCGCGACGAGGGCGAGTTCGTGGCCCTCCTGGATCGCCGCCTCGGAGGTCGGATTGAGGCCGGCGAGCTCGTCCGCGCGGTAGCCGGCGACCACGGCGACCGCGGTCGGGGGAACCACGGCCAGGAGCCCGCCGAGGAGCGCCCGCGGTCGCGCGAGCACCACGTAGAGGACCAGGCCGATCGCGCAGGCCAGGATGGCGCCCCGGGAGAACGTGAAGTACAGGGTGAGCGCGAACACCGGCACCGCTCCCGCGCCCAGAAGACGGACCGCCAGCGGCTCGCCGCGGCTCGTGGTGAGGAAGAAGGCGACGATCGCCCCGAGCGCGGCGAGCAGGCCGAGGCTGTTCCAGTACGTCACCGGATACTCGAGGCGTCCGGCGATGAACTCCGGTGGGGTCGACCAGACGTCGGGCAGGAGGCGCGTGATCAGGCCGACGAGGCAGATGGCGAACAGCGCCGCGGCGAAGCAGCGGACCATCCACCGGATCCGTTCCGGATCCCGGGGCACCGATCCGAACAGCAGCAGCACCAGCAGGTACAGCAGGGCGCGATCGAACTCCGCCAGCGCCCGCCAGGGAGCGTCCGACCAGGATGCGGAGAGGAGCACCCAGCCGGCGTAGACCCCCATGACCGCGGCGGCGATCAGCAGCGCGGCGCCGAAGCCGGCGAACGGGCGATCGACGGTGATCACGCGAGCGAGAAGCGCGAGGGTCACCAGAAGAGCCGCGGCCGCCACGGTCCCCGGGAAGTACCCGCCGGCGTGGAACGCCAGGAAGATCGTCAGCGCAGCGGGAAAGGCGATCAGGGCGGCCTCGCCAAGGCGGGAGACCCGTCGGACGAAAGAACCCTGCATCGCGCGAGCGATCCTATCCCTGCGCCCTGGCTGAGGTGACCTCTCGAGATCGGCGCGCTCGCGCGCCGCTCAGGCCGGCGAGAGGCTCTCGAAGGTCCTCTGCAGGCCGGTGTCCAGGTCGACCTCGGCGGACCAGCCGA
Source organism: uncultured Solirubrobacterales bacterium (assembly GCA_963839535.1). Lineage (GTDB taxonomy): Bacteria > Actinomycetota > Thermoleophilia > Solirubrobacterales > 70-9 > RHKX01. The sequence continues at coordinate 17,719 of CAWIVF010000008.1, read as the reverse complement.
GCTCGGCGGCCGCCTTGGCGGGATCGATCGACACCCGCTGGACCTCGCCGGTCCGATGCGGAGCCATCTGCGGCTCGGCGGAGATTCCGGAGACGGCGCAGAGTCGCTCGAGCAGATCGAGCACGCTCGTCTCGATGCCAGTGCCGACGTTGATCGGCCCCTCGATCTCGGCGCCGGCGAGGAGCGCGTCGCCGGCCGCGAGGATCCCCGCGACGACATCGGTGACGTAGACGTAGTCGCGCGTCTGCCCGCCGTCGCCGAAGACGGTCGGCTGCTCCCCGGCGAGCAGCTTGCCCATGAAGATCGCGACGACGCCGGCCTCGCCGTGCGGGTCCTGGCGCGGGCCGTAGACGTTCCCGAGCCGCAGCGAGGCGCCGGGCAGGCCGTGCAGGCGGCGGAAGAGGGCGACGTAGGCCTCGCCGGCGAACTTGCTGGTGCCGTAGGGGGTCATCGGCACGACCGGGTCCGTCTCCACGAAGGGAAGGCGGCGGCCCTCGCCCTCCCCGTACATGACCCCGCCGGTGCTCGCCAGGACGAACGAGCCGGCGCCGGCGCGGCGCGCCGCCTCGAGCACGTTGGCGGTGCCGACGACGTTGACGGTGGCGTCGAAGCCCGGGTCGGCCACGGCGCGCCTGACGTCGGCCTGCGCCGCCAGGTGGAAGACGGAGGTCGGCTCGAAGTCCCCGATCTCGCGCGCGAGGAAGCCGGCGTCCGCGATCGACCCGACCGCGAGCCGGGTCGCGCCCGGGGGGAGGCCGGCCAGGTTGCGCTCCGAGCCGGTCGAGAGGTCGTCGATCACGAGCACCTCGTGGCCGCGGTCGACGAGGGCCTCGACGAGATGGGAGCCGATGAACCCGGCGCCGCCGGTGACGACGCTTCGTCCCTGGTTGTTCTGCCGAGTCGGCCAAGGTCCGGGCACTGTACGGCGCCGCGGCTTCCCTATGATCGGACGCCGCGAACCCGCTGGTTGCGCCATTCGCGGCCGCCCTTGAACGCGGACGACGCCCTTTGTTATATTGGGTCGTCGCGCGTTGGCTCCGCTCGTTGCCTGCCTGTTCGAGCCGCGTGCATTCCGACCACCCCCGAGACTTCCTGAGGAGTCGCCCGACTTGGCCCCTTCGCACGCTGCCGCCCGCCGCTCTTTTTCACGCCTGCAGAACACGCTCGACGTACCGAATCTCATCGATATCCAGAGGCGCTCCTTCGAGAAGCTGACGGATACGCAAAAGGGAATGCTCCGCGAGACGATCGACGACGTCTCGCCGATCACCGACTACACGGGGAACCTGGGGATCGTCTTCGGCGAGTTCCGCTTCGAGGAGCCGGCGAACACGATCGCCGAGTGCCGCGAGAAGGACGTCACCTACTCGCGCCCGCTCAACGTCGAGGTCGCCTTCCAGAACCGCGAGACCGGTGAGATCCGCGAGCAGACCGTCTTCATGGGCGACTTCCCGTGGATGACCGACCGCGGCACGTTCATCATCAACGGCACCGAGCGCGTCGTCGTCACCCAGCTCGTCCGCTCGCCGGGCGCCTACGTGATGGCCCCGAAGGACCGCGAGAAGCAGGTCTTCATCGCCAACCTGATGCCGGCCCGCGGCTCCTGGCTGGAGCTCGAGATCGACAAGAAGGGCAAGGTCTTCGCCCGGATCGACCGCAAGCGCAAGCTGCCGGTCACCGTCCTGCTGCGCGCGATGGGCTTCGTCTCCGACGAGCAGATCCTCGAGATGTTCGACAACTCGGTCTACATGCGGCACACGATCGCCGCCGACACCGAGGCGACCCGGACCGAGGAGGGCGCCCTGATCGAGCTGTTCAAGAAGCAGCGCCCCGGCGAGCCGCCGTCGATCGACGCCGCCACGGCCCTGATGGAGCAGCTCTTCTTCGATCCGAAGCGCTACGACCTGACCACGGTCGGCCGTTACAAGCTGAACGCCCGCCTCGACCTCGACATCGATCTCGAGACCCGCACCCTGACCAAGGACGACATCGTCGCCCTGATCAAGGAGCTCGTCTCGCTGCCGAAGCTGCTCGGCGTGCCGGAGGAGATCGACGAGGAGAAGCCGATCAAGGACTACGCCGCCGAGGCCCTGTCCTACGGCCGTGAGCCGGTCGCCGACCACCTCGACGAGTACGAGCACTTCGGCAACCGCCGTCTGCGCACCGTCGGCGAGCTGATCCAGGAGGCCTTCCGCATCGGCCTCTACCGGATGGAGCGCGTCGTCCGCGAGCGCCTCACCACCGAGGACGCCGACGCGATCACCCCGCAGACGATCATCAACATCCGCCCGGTCGTCGCCGCGATGAAGGAGTTCTTCGGCTCCTCGCAGCTGTCCCAGTTCATGGACCAGACCAACTCGCTGTCCGGGCTGACCCATCGCCGCCGCCTCTCGGCGCTCGGCGCCGGCGGCCTGACCCGCGAGCGGGCCCCGATCGAGGTCCGCGACGTGCACCCGACCCACTACGGCCGGATGTGCCCGATCGAGACCCCTGAGGGCCCGAACATCGGCCTGATCGGCTCGCTGGCCTCCTACGCGGAGATCTCCGACTACGGCTTCGTCACGACCCCCTACCTGGTGGTCAAGGACGGCAAGGTCACCGACGAGATCGTCCACCTGGACGCCACCCAGGAGGAGGAGAAGGTGATCGCCCAGGCGAACGCCGAGGTCGATCCGAAGACGGGCAAGCTGCTCGGCGACATGCTGCTCTGCCGCGTCCGCGACGAGGGCGAGGTCCGCAACGTCGAGCCGACCGAGGTCGACTACATGGACGTCTCACCGACGCAGATCTGGTCGGTGGCCACCTCGCTCATCCCGTTCCTCGAGCACGACGACGCCAACCGCGCGCTGATGGGCTCGAACATGATGCGTCAGGCCGTTCCGCTGCTGAAGCCGGAGCCGCCGCTGATCGGCACCGGCATGGAGCATCGCGCCGCGATCGACTCCGGCGACGTCGTCCTCGCGGCGAACGCCGGCACGGTCAGCGAGGTCGACTCCGAGCGCGTGGTCGTCTCCCGTGGGAACCAGAAGGACACCTACGAGATGGAGAAGTTCCAGCGCTCCAACCAGGGCACGGTCATCCACCAGCGGCCGATCGTCTCGGTCGGCGACGACGTCGAGGCCGGCCAGGTGCTGGCCGACGGCTCATCGACGTCCTCCGGCGAGATCGCGCTCGGCAAGAACTGCCTGGTCGCCTTCATGTCCTGGGAGGGCTACAACTTCGAGGACGCGATCATCCTCTCGGAGCGCCTGGTCAAGGACGACGAGCTCACCTCGATCCACATCGAGGAGTACGAGATCGACGCCCGCACGACCAAGCTCGGCGACGAGGAGATCACCCGCGACATCCCGAACCGCTCGGAGGAGTCCCTGCGCAACCTCGACGAGCGCGGCGTGGTCCGCGTCGGCGCCGAGGTCGATGCAGGTGACCTGCTCGTCGGCAAGGTCACGCCGAAGGGCGAGACCGAGCTGACCGCCGAGGAGAAGCTGATCCGCGCGATCTTCAAGGAGAAGGCGCGCGAGGTCCGCGACACCTCGCTCAAGGTCCCGCACGGCTCCGGCGGCGTCGTCATCGACGTGATGACCTTCAACCGCGACGACGGGGACGACCTGAGCCCCGGCGTCAACGACATGGTCCGGGTCTTCGTCGCCAAGAAGCGCAAGATCCAGGAGGGCGACAAGCTCGCCGGCCGCCACGGCAACAAGGGCGTGATCTCCAAGATCGTGCCCGAGGAGGACATGCCGCACCTCGCCGACGGCACCCCCGTCGACGTGATCCTCAACCCGCTCGGCGTGCCGAGCCGGATGAACATCGGCCAGATCCTCGAGACCCACCTCGGGTGGGTCGCCGGCAACGGCTGGTACGACGACGGGACCGAGTCCTGGGACCAGGTGCAGAAGATCAAGAACGGGCGCGTCAACGTCGCGACCCCGGTCTTCGACGGCGCCTCGGTCGAGGACGTCGATCACGCCCTGGTCCAGTGGCAGAAGGCGAACTTCGAGCAGCGGGGCATCGACCTCGGGCTCGACGAGTCCAAGCCGGCCGGCGCGCAGTCGGCGGGCCGGGCGAGGCTGTACTCCGGTCGCACCGGCGAGCCCTACGAGGGCGACGTCACGGTCGGCTACATGTACATCCTGAAGCTGCTCCACCTCGTCGACGACAAGATCCACGCGCGGAGCACCGGCCCCTACTCGCTCGTCACCCAGCAGCCGCTGGGCGGCAAGGCGCAGTTCGGCGGCCAGCGCTTCGGCGAGATGGAGGTCTGGGCGCTGGAGGCATACGGCGCGGCGTACACGCTGCAGGAGATGCTCACCGTCAAGTCCGATGACACCGTCGGCCGGGTCAAGGCCTACGAGTCGATCGTCAAGGGCGAGAACATCCCCGAGCCGTCGGTGCCGGAGTCGTTCAAGGTCCTGCTCAAGGAGATGCAGGCCCTCTCGCTCGACGCCAACCTCGTCACCGAGGAGGGCAAGGTCGGGCTCGAGGAGGAGGAGGACGAGCTCCTCCGCGCTGCCGAGGAGCTCGGCATCGACCTCTCCGGCGTCCGCGCCGGCGACGGTGCCGAGGCGGCCGACGAGCAGACGAAGGAAGAGTCGACCAACGGCGCCGGCGCTGAGGCGGAAGCCAAGACGTGAGGTAACGGGGGAACCCGCCCGCAGGGACGAACGATTTAACGAGTCAAGGCTAGGAGCCGCAGAGTGGACATCAACAACTTCGACGCAATCGAGATCGGCCTCACTTCTCCGAAGAAGATCCGGAGCTGGTCGTCGGGCGAGGTCACGAAGCCCGAGACCATCAACTACCGGACGCTGAAGCCGGAGAAGGACGGCCTCTTCTGCGAGCGCATCTTCGGTCCGACCAAGGACTGGGAGTGCTACTGCGGCAAGTACAAGCGGGTCCGCTACAAGGGCATCGTCTGCGAGCGCTGCGGCGTCGAGGTCACGCGCTCGAAGGTCCGCCGCGAGCGGATGGCGCACATCGACCTGGCCGCGCCCGTCTCCCACATCTGGTTCTTCAAGGGCGTTCCGTCGCGAATCGGCTACCTGATCGACATGGCTCCGAAGGAGCTCGAGAAGGTCCTCTACTTCGCCGCATCGATCGTCACCTGGATCGACGAGGAGGCGCGCGCCAAGGACGTCGGCAAGCTGGAGAAGGAAGTCAACAAGGTCCTCGACTCCTACAAGGCCGAGCGCGAGCAGCGGGTGCAGGAGCTCGGTGAGTCGCTCGAGCGCCGCCTCGAGTACATCCAGAAGGGCGACAAGCCGGCCAAGTTCTCCGAGGACGACGAGATGTGGGCCGACGCCACCGGCTCCGTCAAGAAGCTGAACAAGGAGGACCGGACGAAGCTCGAGCGTGAGACCCGCAAGGACCTCAACGCCGAGATCGCCGACACCGAGGCCTACATCGACGACGCCATCGAGCGGATGGAGGACGTCTGGAAGCTCTTCCAGGAGATGAAGGTCAAGGACGTCATCCCCGACGAGGCGACGTTCCGCGAGCTCAAGGACCGCTTCGGCTCCCAGTTCGGCTGGGGCGAGTACTTCCGCGGCGGCATGGGCGCGGAGTGGATCCGCGACCTGCTCGGCCAGATCGACCTCGAGGCCGAGTGCGTCGAGCTCGAGCAGATCATCAACACCTCCAAGGGCCAGAAGCAGGCCCGCGCGGTCAAGCGGCTCAAGGTCGCCTCGGCGTTCAAGAACTCGCCGAACAAGCCGGAGTGGATGGTCCTCGACGTCGTCCCGATCATCCCGCCCGAGCTGCGCCCGATGGTCCAGCTCGACGGTGGCCGGTTCGCGACGTCCGACCTCAACGACCTCTACCGCCGCGTGATCAACCGCAACAACCGGTTGAAGCGGCTGCTCGACCTCGGCGCCCCCGAGATCATCGTCAACAACGAGAAGCGGATGCTCCAGGAGGCCGTCGACGCGCTGTTCGACAACGGCCGCCGCGGCCGTCCGGTGACGGGCCCCGGCAACCGGGCGCTCAAGTCGCTCTCCGACATGCTCAAGGGCAAGCAGGGCCGGTTCCGCCAGAACCTGCTCGGCAAGCGCGTCGACTACTCGGGCCGTTCGGTGATCGTGTCCGGTCCGTCGCTGCGCCTGCACCAGTGCGGGCTGCCGAAGCTGATGGCCCTCGAGCTGTTCAAGCCGTTCATCATGAGCCGGCTCGTCGAGCGCAAGGCCGTGCAGAACATCAAGGCCGCCAAGAAGATGGTCGACTCGATGATCCCGGAGGTCTGGGACGTGCTCGAGGAGGTCATCGAGGAGCACCCGGTGCTGCTCAACCGCGCACCGACGCTGCACCGCCTCGGCATCCAGGCCTTCGAGCCGCAGCTCGTCGAGGGCAAGGCGATCCAGGTCCACCCGCTCGTCTGCTCGGCGTTCAACGCCGACTTCGACGGCGACCAGATGGCCGTCCACGTCCCGCTCAGCGCCGAGGCGCAGGCGGAGGCGCGGATCCTGATGCTGTCGTCGAACAACATCCTCAGCCCGGCGCACGGCGCGCCGCTGGCGACGCCGACCCAGGACATGGTCCTCGGGATCTACTACATCACCTACGGACCGACTCCCGAGGAGCTCACCGCCCTCGACGAGAAGCTCAAGGCGGGCTCATGGGACGAGAAGAAGGACGGGGCCCGTCCCCGTTCGTTCCGCTCCGCCCAGGAGGCCGAGCTGGCCTACGAGAACGGGCTGGTCAAGCTCCACGACGCCGCCGAGTACCGGCGCGCCGGCCACGAGCACTTCCCGACCACGGTCGGGCGGATCATCTTCAACGACCGGATCGAGCGCGCGCTCGCCGAGGCGCTCGAGGATGAGTGGGACCCGTCGAAGTTCGAGTTCGTCAACGACTCGCTGAAGAAGCGCGACGTGAGCGCGATGGTCGCGGCACTCGTCGAGGCATACGGCGCCTCGGCGGTCTCGCTGATCCTCGACGCGTTCAAGGAGCTCGGCTTCCACTTCGCCACCCAGGCCGGGATCACCGTCTCCAAGAACGACGTCATCTCGCCTCCCAACAAGGAGGAGATCCTGGAGGGCTACGAGACCCGGGCGGCTGACATCGTCAGCCAGTACCAGGAGGGCTGGATCACCGCCGAGGAGCGGAAGGACTCCACGACCGACCTGTGGAACGCCGCGACCGACGAGGTGGCGCAGGCCATGGAGGACAACCTCGACGAGCTCAACCCCATCTTCATGATGGCCAACTCGGGAGCGCGTGGATCGTTCAAGCAGATCCGCCAGCTCGCCGGGATGCGAGGCCTCATGGCCAACCCGAAGGGCGAGATCATCGAGCGGCCGATCAAGGCCAACTTCATGGAGGGCCTGTCGGTGCTCGAGTACTTCATCTCGACTCACGGCGCCCGTAAGGGACTGGCCGACACCGCCCTGCGTACCGCCGACTCCGGGTACCTGACGCGTCGTCTCGTCGACGTCGCCCAGGACGTCATCGTCAACGTCGAGGACTGCAAGACGAAGAACTTCGTCGAGATGCCCCTCTTCAAGGACGGTGAGCCGAACCAGAACCTGATCGGCCGCAAGGCCGCGAAGAAGTTCGAGACGAAGCGCTCACGCGAGCTGCTGAAGCGGAACCAGGAGATCGACAAGCCGGAGCTCGCCGCGATGGTCGAGGCCTACGACGGCGACGACTCGGTCTGCATCCCGGTCCGCTCATCGCTCAAGTGCGAGCTCGACTCCGGGATCTGCCAGTCGTGCTACGGCCGCTCGATGGCGACCGGCACCGACGCCGAGATCGGCGACGCGGTCGGGATCATCGCCGCCCAGTCCATCGGCGAGCCGGGAACCCAGCTGACGATGCGCACCTTCCACACGGGTGGCGTCGCCGGCCTCGACATCACGCAGGGTCTGCCCCGCGTCGTCGAGCTGTTCGAGGCGCGCAAGCCGAAGGGGCTGGCGCAGCTGGCCCTCGAGAGCGGCAAGGTCCAGGTCGAGAAGTCCGACAAGGGCGACAAGGTCGTGATCACCGATGCCGAGGGCGAGGACCACGCGTACTCGTTCCCGGCCCGGACCGTGCTCAACGTCTCCCACGGCGACAAGGTCGAGCGCGGCGCCCAGCTCAACGAGGGCTCGCTGTACCCGGCGGAGCTGCTCGAGGTGCGCGGCCGGACCGAGACGGAGCTCTACCTCGTCAGCGAGGTGCAGCGCGTCTACAAGGCCCAGGGCGTCGACATCAACGACAAGCACATCGAGCTGATCGTGCGCCAGATGATGCGCAAGGTCCGCGTCGACTCCAAGGGCTCGACCGACCTGCTGCCCGGACAGCTCGAGGATCGCCTCAAGCTGCAGGCCATCAACAAGAAGGTCAAGGCTGACGGCGGTACCCCGGCGAAGGGCGAGGAGGTGATCCTCGGGATCACCAAGGCGTCGCTCGCGACGGAGTCGTTCCTCTCGGCGGCCTCCTTCCAGGAGACCACGAAGGTGCTCACCGACGCGGCGCTGGAGGGCAAGCGGGATCGTCTCGTCGGCCTGAAGGAGAACGTCATCATCGGCAAGCTGATCCCCGCGGCGACCGGCCTGCGGCACTACCGGACGATCGAGATCGATCCGGTCGAGCCGCCCCAGCGCCCCGACGAGCAGCTCGACGACGACGCCCTCGCGGCCGAGCTCGGCCTCACGGGCGAGCTCGAGCAGCCCCAGGGTGCCGACGTCGAGGGCTTCGGCTCCTCGTTCGCCGACGAGCTCGAGGAGCTCGCCAGCGAGATCGAGGCGGGCGACGCCAAGAGCAACGGCGACACCGCCGCCGCTCCGGCCGAAGCCGAGGAGTAGGGCTCAGCGCAGGGCGGCGTCGGGGACGACGAAGGTCGTCTCCGCCGCCGTCGAGGCGAACTCGGCGATCTCCGGGAAGCGGATCCCGGGGAGGAAGAGGACCTCGAAGATCTCCTCGACCAGGTCCTCGAAGCGCAGCATCGCGACGGTCTGACCGGTCTCGATGTTGACCACCCAGACGCCGCACTGGCGCTCCTCGAGACGGCCGGTCAGCGGCAGGCCGCCGAAGGTGGTCGACTCGCGCACCTCGGAGAGGCCGACGAACGCCAGCGGCCCGGCGAAGGAGAGCCCGCGGGTGAAGCCGGGGAGCTGAGCGACGGTCTCGACCGTGCCGGTGTCCGTGTCGACGACGCCGATCGCGCCCTCCCCCGACTCCAGCACCCAGAGGCGGTCGCGGTACCAGCGCGGCGAGTGCGGCATCGAGAGCCCGTCGGCGACCGTCTCACCGGAGGGGACGTCGAGGATCACGCCGCCCCGGGCCTTGTTCTGCCGCCACCCACCCGCCTCGTCGCTGATCCCGAGGGCGGTGACGTAGCGGACCTGGTCGTCGACCACGCAGAGCCCGTTCAGGTGGCAGCGGTCCTCGGCGGCGAGAGCGGTGATGAACGGCGGGCTCCACCGCGGCACGAAGCTGTGGTCGGCGTCGAGGGTGGCCAGGCAGGAGAACCTCGTGGCGACGAACCAGAGCTCGTCCCCGGCGAAGGCGACGTCGTGGATCCGGATGTCGCCGGTGAAGTGCGAGCGCCGCGGGACGAAGCAGGCATCGTGGCTGCCCGGCGGCTCCAGCTTCGCGGCGACGCTGGGGACGTCGCGGTACTCGAGGACCTGGGTCTTCGAGCCGACCGCGAGCCGGCCGCCCTTCCAGGCCAGGCCCATCGGGCTGTCGAACTGCCGGAAGTGCGTGTTCAGGGCGGTCCCCTCGCGGCGGACGCAGACGACCTTGCCGGTCTGGTAGGTGCTGACGAGCAGCGAGGAGCCCAGCTGATCGAGGATGTCCGGCAGGTTCGAGCTGTTGACGCTGCGCAGGGGCGACTCGGTCGGGGAGTTCGGGTCCGGCGGCGCCGCGCTCTGGGAACGGAGAGGTTGCGCAATTAAGTCGCGTGCCTCGGCGGCCGCCTCGGCCGTGGTGCCCAGCACCGGGGCCAGCTCGTCGCTGCGATCCGCCGCAGGTGTGCTCGATTCGCGGATGAGCCCAGCGGGGTCGGCGCCACCGAGGTCGAGGTCGGCGAACTCGGCGACCCGGGCGATCTCGGCCGCGGGGTCGGCGAGCAGCGCCGCGCGCTCGACGACGCACCAGCGGTCCGCGGCAAGGCGGTCGAGGTCGGCCAGCAGGACCCGCATCGTCGCGTTCCACTGCGCGGCGACGATCTCGGCGAGGGATGCGCCGGCGAGACGCCGCCACTCGGGCGTGAGCGGCAGCGACCACGGCCGTCCGTCCCAGTCGGGCAGGTCGGGATGGGTGACGCGCTCACCCGATTCCCAGGCGGCGAGCATCTCGCCGAGCGTCTCCTCCGGCTCGCGATGCAGGTAGACGAAGGTCGCGCGCGGGAAGAGGCCGGCCAGGAAGGTGATCCGCAGGGCGTCCGCGTCGGTGGCGTCGACGAGCCGCACCGGCGCGTCCGCCGGGGCCTCGCCTGCGTGTTCGGCGGCCGCCGCCCCGACGGCCGCCCTGATGCGGTCGGCGAGATCCCGATTGAGGTCTCCCGAGGTCAGCCTGTCGGTGTCCCAGCCGCGGCTCGCGGTGCGGAGCGCGGGGAACCCCTCGAGGATCCCGTCGAAGCCCTCCGGCAGCGTGATCGCGGCCGGCGCCATGGCGAGCGCGCGCGCCGACGGCTGTCGGCGCCCGAGCAGGGGGGCGCGACGATGAAGATGGGGCGCTCCAGGCGCGCGGCCTCGGCGGGCTGGGCGGTCAGCGGCGGTGCTCTTCGGCGGTGCCCAGCGCGATCCGAGGTCGGGCGGGACCGCGGTGGACGCGGAGGGCGCCGTCGTCCTCGGGGCAGGGGATCGGCAGCGAGCCGGGCGTGTGGGGACCGCGCCTCGGGTCGCGGGGGCGCTTCGGCTCCCGGCGGAAGTGACGGTTGTCGGACGAGCCACCGTCATCGCCGAGCGCCTCGGCGGGATCGGGCTCGGAGCGGATCGCATGCCAGATCAGCCAGGCGGCGCCGACCACCGGGATCTTCAGGACCAGGCCCATGAAGATCATCGTTGCGAGTCCCTCGTCCATGACCTGAGAGCAGTCTAGCCAGGCACTCCGGCCGCCCAATCCATCAGCGTGCGGACGTCGTCGTCCTGCAGGCCGAGGGTGGGTTCGGTCGGGATGAGGAGGGTCGGCTCGGGGCGCTCCCGGGCCCATTCGCGGCAGGTCTCGTCGAGCGAGTCGTCGATCCAGGCGAGGCGGCGACCGGCGGCGTAGCGCTCGATCGGATCGAGCTTCCAGTGGGCGCTGCCGAACTTCGCGTTGTTGCCGAACCGGATCACGGGCAGCGACTGGAGACCCAGCAGATGCAGGAGATATTCGTTGGCGCGGTCCTCCCAGCCCGTCGCCCAGACCATCTCGTAGTAGGGAGCGAGCCGGCGCAGTCGCTCGCCGACCTCGAGCGAGATGCAGTGAGCCATGCCGTCGATCAGCTGGAACTTGCAGGGCGCCTGCTCGATCGGCTCGTCGAATCCGAACAGGCTGATGACGCCGTCGACGTCGACCGCGAGGACCGGTCGATCGCCACTGCTCTCGGTGCCCATTGCGGCCAGACTAGTCACCCCAACCGCTCGACCGCTACCATTCGCCGCCGTGCCGACCACCAGTCAACTCGTTCGCAAGGGTCGCAAGACCCCCCGCAAGAAGGTCTCGACCCCCGGCCTCAAGTCCGGCCAGGGTCGCAAGGCCCGCACCGCCGCGCCGCAGCGCCGGGGCGTCTGCACCCGCGTCTACACCGCCACGCCGAAGAAGCCGAACTCCGCGCTGCGCAAGGTCGCCCGCGTCAGGCTCACCAACGGCATGGAGGTCACCTCCTACATCCCCGGCGAGGGCCACAACCTGCAGGAGCACTCCGTCGTGCTCGTCCGCGGCGGTCGCGTCAAGGATCTTCCCGGCGTCCGCTACAAGGTCGTGCGCGGAACGCTCGACGCCTCCGGCGTCTCCGAGCGCAAGCAGTCGCGCTCGATGTACGGCGTCAAGGCCTCCTGACCCACTTCCCATGAGACGTAACCGCGCCACCCTTCGTACCCCCGCGCCCGATTCGCGCTACCGCAGCCGGCTCGTCCAGCAGGTCACCAACAAGGTGATGCTGCACGGCAAGAAGTCCACCGCCGAGCGGATCGTCTACGACGCCCTCGCGATCGTCGGCGAGCGCAGCGGCCGCACCCCCACCGACGTCCTCGACGACGCCATCAAGGAGCTGACCCCGGTCCTCGAGGTCAAGTCCCGTCGCGTCGGCGGCGCCACCTACCAGGTCCCCGTCGAGGTCCCCCAGCGCCGCGCCCGCACCCTCGCCGTCCGCTGGCTCGTCAACTTCGCCCGCAACCGCAACGAGAAGTCGATGTCGGAGCGCCTCGCCCGCGAGATCATGGACGCCAGCTCCCAGCAGGGCGGCGCCTACAAGCGCAAGGACGACATCTACCGCATGGCGCAGGCGAACAAAGCCTTCGCCCACTACCGCTGGTAAATCTGGCGGACGCAGAGCACGCTGCTCTGCGTCCTCGTCGCCTCACTGCCCTTCGGCAGCATCGGCTCCTGCGTCCTTGATCAGCGCACTCCGCGACTCGTCAGATCGCCGCCTCCTGCGTCCTTGATCCGACGCGCTCTCAGCCTCGCCGTTCGATCTCAGGCGGACTGCTTAGCGACTCGCCGGCTCGGCTCCTAAGAGCTTGGTTCGGAGGGCTGCGCTGACTTCTTTGGGCGCTTGAAGCGGGTGCGGCGCTGTTGCTTCTTTGCCTCCGCGGCGTCCACGGCCTCGAAGTCGAAGGGTTCTGACTTGGGGCGGCGGGGGGGGGCCTTCGCCGGGTCGCGCTGATCGCTGCTGAGCCAGACGGGCAGGGCGCGGAGCTGGTCGGGGGTCAGGGTGGCGAGGGCGCCCGCGGCCAGAGCGAGGACGACGACGCTGACGGCCTCCATCCAGAACCCGAGCTGCGGCTCGGTGCGGACGCTGGCGAGGCCGAAGACCTCGTCCTCGAGGTCGCCGAGCTTGCCGGCGTCGGGCAGATCGATGAGCAGGAAGAGCAGCAGCGCGGCGATGCTGAAGGCCGCGCACGCGTAGGCAGCGACGCGGACGCCGCGGAAGACCGCGACGGCGGCGGTGAGGAGGGAGAACATCGTGAGCATCAGCAGGGCCCAGCCGTGCTGGTCGGAGGCCGTCTGCTCCCGCAGCGGTTCGCCGCCGGGCGGCGTGAGCTCGAAGATCGTCATGTACTGCGAGATGCCGAGCATCACCCCCGCGACGAGGATGACGACGGGCAGGATCAGCTCGGCGCGGGGGAGGCGGCTCACGCTCGGGCCTCCTCGGTTCCGCGGCGCGGACGTTGCAGCCGCACGCGCTTCTCATCGGCCGCTGCGCCGGTCGCCCGGGCCGGGCGCTCAGCCGCCTGGAGGCGCAGCTCCCGGGCCAGCAGCAGTGCGGTCAGCGCCAGCACGAGTCCGGCGAAGAGCTGCGCGTAGAAGCCGCCGAGGAGCTGGCCCTCGGCCCCGTCGAAGCGCTGTGCGGTCGTCCCGACGTCGAGGCCCGCCGGCCGGTCGACCAGGAGCCCGACGACGATCGCCGCGATCCCGCCGAGGGCGATCAGGCGGCAGAGCTTCCAGCGTCCCCGCAGCGCGGCGGCCAGCAGGAGGAGCGCGACCACCGCGACCGGGACGAAGACGTAGGAGTGGGGGTCGCCGGTGGCGTCGCGCTCCACCTCCGGGGCCGGGGCGACCGTCTCCACGGCGGAGTAGGCGTCGGTGCTGATCGTGATGCTGCGGTAGTCGGCGAACTGGGAGAGGGCGAGCAGGACCGCCGCCCCGGCCACCACCAGCGCCAGCGCCCGCGCCGGGGTGAGCAGGCGCGAGAGCGAGTCGACGGCCTTCCGCGCCCGGCCGAGCAGAGCGCGCCCCGGGCCCGCCACGATCGAGCCGATCCCGATCAGGAGGTTGAGGACGAAGGCGACGAGGTTGAAGAAGACCGCGAAGAGGGCGCCGAGGAGCTTCAGCACGCCGGCCGCGAGCCCGGGTGCGGCCTCGCGCGTGCGCTTGCGGGTCTCCTCCGTCCCCTCCTTGAGGGTGCTGCCGACGACTCCGCGCGCCTCCGCCGCCTTCGCGCGCGCCACTGGTGCACGTTCCTTGCGTCCCTTCCCGGCGTCCTTGGGCGGCTCCTTCGCCGTCCGCGCGCGCCGGCGCTTCGCCGCGCGCTGCGAAGCATCCTCGGAGGGCTTGTCCTCCGCGGCCTCGCGAACCCGCCGAGCGAGCAGCCGTCGCGGCTCCGTCGCGGCTTCGTCCGCCTTCGGGCTGGGCTTCGGCCTTCGATCTTCGGCTTGGGCTTCTCCTTCGCCGCGGACTTCGCCTTGGCCCTCGGCGGGGGGGCTTGCTTGCCGAACGGCACCGAAACCTTCTGGTCCTCGCCGTCGCGGGCGCGCGCTCGGGCGCCTCCGCCCGCCTCGTCTTCGCCCTTCCCCTCGCTCGATCCGCCGCCGAGCCAGCCCGGCCGCTTCATCGCCGCCGCAACCTCTCGCGAGGGGCGTCGATCGGAGCATGGGTTCGATGCCGCCCGTGGGGACCGCTGGTCTCGCCGGATCTCATCAACTCTCCACCAACTTCTCCACCGGCATCCTGCCCCGATCCTCCTGACCGCCGGTCCGCACACTCTAAGCACTGACGCCGCCCGGTCCGCTTGCGGCGCCGCCCCCTGCAGACTCGCTGCCTAGCCGGGTCCCGGCGCCTCCGTCCCGGGGAACCAGAGCACCCGCAGGTGAGCACCGGCCGAGTCCTCGCCGACGAAGGTGAACCCGCTCGCCGGCCAGATCGCCGCGTCGCGGGTCCGCTTCAGCCCCTCGTTCTGCACGGCCATGAACAAACCCGCCCCCCGGGTGTCGGCGCCGCTGCGGTGCAGTTCGCGCAGGTGGTCGCGCGAGCTGAACATGAGGAGCCAGGCGAGGCTGCCGGTGCGGTGGGCGGGGGCGACGAAGGTCCGGTAGTACCAGAGGTCCATCCGCAGCTGAGCGATCGTCATCAGGCGGACGGTCGACACCCCGATCGGGGTGTCGCGTCTCGTCGACCGCGACGAACAGGACCTCCTTCACCCGCCGCCGTGCCTCCTCCGCGCTCAGGGCTCCGGCGTCCGTCCACATCGCGACGATCGCCTCGGGGTCGACCGACCCGGACTCGGCGAGGAGCTCGATGCGCTGCCCGGGCTCGAGCCGCCGCTCGCCGTCCGCCATCAGACCCGCGCGCCCTCGAAGTAGCCGAGGCGGATCTGCCGGCCGTCCCTCGTGTAGCCGGCGTAGATCAGCCCGGCTCCCGGCCAGACGGTCTCGGGGCGCTGGCGGATCGTCTCGGGGTCCGCCACGAGCACGCAGAGCCCGATCGGCCCGCTCCCGTCGCCGGCCGCGAACTCCGCGTGGAGTGCGGCGTGGGCCGCATCGATCATCGCCGGCCCGCAGTCGACGGCCACCGCGGGGTCCAGCAGGGAGCGATAGACCCAGAACCGCCGGCCCCCGATCGGCGCCACCCGGTCCGTGTAGACGGAGTTGACCCCGGCCAGGTTCCCCTCCGCGATCGAAGAGCAGGCAGAGCACCTCGGCGAGCCGCCCGTGCGCCGCTTCCCCCTCCGGCCCGCCGTGCTCGGCCCAGAAAGCGAGGATCCGCTCCGAGTGCTCTTCGGCGCGACCGCGGACGCTTTCGATTCTGAAGCCGTCGTTCAATCTGCACACACCATGCCCGTTTCCCCTTAGTATCTTCCCCGAAAGTGGACGAATGGCGCATGAGGCGTCCGGTCCCTGGGGAGGCAAAGTCAAATGTCAGCTCGAGCACTACGCAGGAACCACGCCCGCGCCGTAGCCGAATCCCGCCGCCGCAGCGCCCGCCGCGCCCAGCGCGCGAGCCTCGCAGCCGGCGCCGCGCTCGGGGCCACCGTCCTCTTCGCCCCCTCCGCGCAGGCCGCGAACTTCTCGGTCAATCAACTCACCGACGCCGGCGACGGCACCTGCGACGCGACGTGCACGCTCCGCGACGCCGTTGACGACGCCAACACCAACGGGACCGCGGACACCATCACGTTCGCCACCGGCCTCAGCGGCACCATTCACCTCGGCACAGGGGGCGGCCAGCTCGTCATCGAGGACGACGGTGCCCTGAGCATCACCGACACCGGGACCGACCAGGTGATCATCTCCGGCGACGCCTATGAGCCGGATCTTCGAGGTCCAGGCCGACGCCGACGTCACGCTCGACGGCCTCACCCTCACCGATGGATACTACGAGGGCCCCGGCGGCGCAGTCGTCGTGTACAGCGATGCACCCTTCAGCCGCGCAACGACAACGACGGCACGACGCTCGTGGTCGAGTCGACTGAGATCTCGGGCAGCGTTGCGCGACGACGACGGCGGCGGGATCGCTGCGTTCGCCGACAAGTACTGCTCGGTGGAGATCCGCAACAGCACGATCTCCGGGAACCACGCCGACAACGATGGCGGCGGGATCTTCTTCTACGGCTTCGACCCCGTTCTACGGACGGAGAGGGCGACCCGGGAACCCTGACGATGAGCAACTCGACGGTGTCGGGCAACGACGCACAGCGCGGCGGCGGCATCGCATATCCGCGGCCGCGCCAACACGTACGAGCCCCCGACCCTCACCGGCGCGCTGCCGAGCGGCGGCTTCGCCGAGATCGGCAACACGACGATCGCCGACAACGAGGCGAACGTCGAGGGCGGCGGCATCAACCTCGTCTTCAACGAGCTGAGCAGCCGCAGGGCGTCGGGCGACGCGGCCACGGGAGCCACCGATCCGTTCGCGAACGTGCCGCTCTCGAGCACGATCGTCGCCGACAACACCGCGGGCCGGGAGCCAACGACCTCAACGTCGGCGGCTCGTCCTCGGACGCGGACTTCGTCCTCGACCACAGCCTGGTCGAGAACGCCGACGACTCGATCGTGATCGAGAGCCCGGCCGGCTCGAACATCCGCGGCACCGACCCGCAGCTCGGCCCGCTGACCGACAACGGCGGACCGACACGGACCCACCTGCCGGCGCTCTCGAGCCCGGCGATCGACGCCGGCATGGCGAACGGCCTGACGACCGATCAGCGCGGCTTCGACCGGACGGTCAACCAGGAGGAGCCCAACAACGCCTCCAGCGACGGCACCGACATCGGCTCCGTCGAGGTGGCGCGCCTCACGGAGGTCTGCCCGCTCGACCCGGCCATCGTCGGGTCGGCCTACACCGGTAACGAGGAGAGCGAGACGGTCGACGGCACCACCGGCAGCGACATCATCCTCGGGATGGGCGGGAGCGACACCCTCAACGGCAAGCCCGGCGACGACTGCTTGATCGGTGGCGATGACGACGACGTCGTCAACGGTGACGAGGACGACGACCTCGGTCGCGGCAACGCCGGCAGCGACACCATGGACGGCGGCTCGGGCGACGACGACTTCGGCTCCGGTCCCGGCGACGACGAGATGGATCTCTCCTCGGGCAACGACCACGGCATCGCGGGGGGCGGCAATGACTCCGTCAGCGGCGGCACCGGCCCGGACGTGATCCGCGGCCGCGCCGGCGACGACGTCATCACCGGCGGCGACGGGGCCGATGGGGTCAAGGGTGGTCGTGACGACGACGAGATCAACGGGGGCGACGGCAACGACAACCTCCGCGGCGGCTTCGGCGACGATGTGATCACGGGCGGGAAGGGCAAGGACGACATCGACTGCGGCAAGGGCACCGACACCGCGATCGCCGACCCCTCCGACAAGGT
>CAWIVF010000007.1:0-78727 GCA_963839535.1 uncultured Solirubrobacterales bacterium | reverse complement strand
CAGTAGATGCCGCCGAGCTTGCGGTGATCCCAGCTCGCGGTGCGAACCGGGTGGAAGTGGATGGCGATCCGCTTCTGCGCCTGAGCGAGCAGCCCCGCCGCGGCGTCCCCCTCGATCTCCTCGATCCCGTCGCTGTAGCGCACGGTCAGCTCCTTGGCGAACTCGAAGATGACCTCCGGATCGCGGATCAGCTCCGCCTCCGCCTCGATCTGCACCCCGCGCAGCTCCCCGTAGAGATCGCCGGCCTCGACCAGCAGCGTGCAGCGCGGATCGCGCTCGAGGTTCTTCACCTTCTGCGATTTGGCGAAGGTCCAGACCCAGATGTCGCCCCCGCGAACCGTGAACCAGAGCGGCATCGAGTGCGGCCAGCCCCGCGGGCCATTCGTGGTCGCTATGACCACGCGCTCCTCGTCGAGCAGCTCGAGCTGCTCCTCGGGGGTCAGCTGGATCTGGTCACGGCGGGAACCCATGAGGCGGCGATCAGCTTCGCACGTTCAGCCCAAGGCCCGTTGACGCCCCCGCGAGACCTTGGCAAGGACTGGCCCACCCAGGCCCAGATGCGTTTTGCATGGAGGCTGTCGCTCCCTGAATACGATCGTCATGTGCCGCATCGGGATCTCAAGATCAAGGGCTACGTCGTCGCCCAGTTCCCGAACGCGCCGCTTCTGGTCGTCCTTGCCGCGGGACTCGCAACCATGTTCCTCGAGGATGGAACGACTGCCGACGACGTCGCTCGGTCCGTCCTCTACGTCAGCTTGACGGTCTGGGCCTACGAGGAGGCCGCCGATGGTGTCAACCGCTTCCGCCAGGCTCTTGGGCTTGCTGGATTGCTGTTTGTCGTGTTCCGCGTCGCCCAGGGCTTCGGGTGACACACCGTTCGAGGGGTGATACTGGACCGGGTGACGGCCTCAGCTCGATCGAGCTTGACCGCCGCCGCATTGGCAGCCCGCGGCAGGTCTACGGCGACCTCCGAACGGCATGCCTGAGACATCCCGGCAGGCGCTTAGGCGACACGCTTCCGCAGGGCCTCCCGTAGCTCAGGCACGGTCAGACCTGCTTTCCAGGCCGAAGCGACAGACCCACTTTTTCGTCCAAAGCGGATCGTTCGGCCTGGCGCGAGTACTCCCGAGTACTCGCAAGATCAAAGGGTCGCTGGTCGTCTGCAGGCCTCAATCGGGAGGGTCGTCATCTGTCCTCGGGTGATCCAGGTAGGGCATTGACGAAACCTTGGGGTAGGGGTTTGGGGGTCCCCTCGATGGCAGGGGGTCCCGGCTCGGGGATCGTGAGGCTCGTCAATACGCCTTACGGAGGTCACCGAGATGTTCAGGTCCAGTCATTCAGATTCTTCAGCCCCCCGGGGTCGGCGCGCGAAGCTCGCCGGCGCCACCTTGCTCGCCACGCTCGGTGCCTTCGCGGCACCGGCCCTCGCCTCGGCCACCGACCGTTGGGTCGACGCCGAGACCGGCAGCAACGTCGGGGGCAACGACTGCACGGTGCAGGCCACCCCCTGCGCCACGATCATGCAGGCCAGCAACAGCTCGCAGTCGACGGGCACCTTCGGCACGATCCACGTCGATCAGGGGACCTACGCCGAGAGCGTCACGATCGCTCAGGCCAACGTCCTGGCGGCCGACGACTTCGTCGGGACCGACGGCGGCCCGTTCGCGATCGCACCGGCCTCCGGACCGGCTCTGTTCATCCAGGCGAACGCGACGGCGACGGGCTTCCAGATCAGCAGCCCGACGATCGCCACGGTGGTCCTCGTCGCGAACAACGCGAAGCTGATCGACAACACGGTCACCGCCCTGGGGTCCAACTCGACCGCGATCGACGCCCGCGACGGGGCTCCGACCGTCGAGGACAACACGGTGCTCGCCGACAACGGCGACGAGAACCATGGGATCGTCGTCCAGGGCAGCGCGACGGATGCGCAGGTCATCGACAACCGGATCGGCCAGGCCGGTGCCGGCTTCGAGCACGGGGTGAAGGCACTCCTGAACTCCGACGCCACGATCGAGGGGAACGAGATCCTCGGCACCAACCAGAGGTCCGGCCTCAACGGCAAGGGCATCCTGCTCGAGGACGTCGGGACCGTGACCGTGCGCGACAACCTGATCACCTCGCCCACGATCGCCGCGGGCGACGAGAGCACCGGCATCGAGGTCGACGGCGTCGCCTCAGGCTCGAGCGTCGAGCTCTCCCACAACCGGATCCTCGGCATGACGGGAATCGGCCTCTCGGTCCTCTCCGCGGAGGGCACGGTCAGCTCCGAGGGCGACCTCGTGGCCGGTAACAGCGATCGCGCCCTCTACGTCGGCGGCGTCGACCGGTTCACGATGACCAACGACACGGTCGTGGGCATCCAGCCGATCGAGATCAACACCGCGACCGTCGCCATCGACTCGTCGATCCTCGACGTCGAGATCAGCGCCTCGGGCGGCCAGGTCGACTGCGACATCACCTACACCCGGGGCCCGGCGATCACCGCCGGAGGCAACGGGTGCGCCGAGTTCCAGACGACGGCGGACCCCAAGTTCGTCGACCCGATGACGTTCGACTACCACCTGCAGGCCGACTCGCCGCTGATCGATGCGGGCAACCCGGCGGCCCCGCCCGCCGGAGTCGTCGACATCGACGGTGAGCCGCGCGCGGTCGAGGGCGACGGCACCTGCCCGATCGACGCCGAGCGGGACATGGGCTACGACGAAGTCATGGCGGCGGAGTTCGAGTGCCCCGACCCGCCCCTGTGGGTGAGGAGCCGCCCGTGGGTGAGGAGCCGCCCGTGGACGAGGAGCCGGTGGACCCCCCGACGGACGACTCGGTGGACAAGACGGCGCCCGACACCTCGATCAAGGGCAAGCGGAAGCAGTTCGGCAGGAAGGCGCGGTTCATGTTCATCTCGAGCGAAGCCGGATCCACGTTCGAGTGCCGGCTGGACCGCGGCAAGTTCCGCCCCTGCAACTCGAAGTTCAAGAGCCGCAGGCTGAACTACGGCCGCCACACGGTGTTCGCCCGCGCGACCGACGCGGCCGGCAACACCGACCCGACGGCCGAGGCGGTCAAGTTCAAGATGAAGAAGAAGCGGCGCTGACCCCGGGGGGCAGCCGCCCCTCGCCGTCGAGCTTCTCCAGATGCGCCCTCATCGCCAGCGCGGCGGCGGGGCGCATCTGCTCGGGGACGTCGCCCCAGGCGGCGTCGAGCAGCTCCTCGACCGATCGGCTGCCCGCGTCGAGGGCGGCAAGCAGGGACCGTTCGCGCTCCAGCCGGTGAGCCCGGTACTCGATGATCTTCGCCGCCGGGTCGCTGATCCAGGGGCCGTGTCCGGGGCAGAGGATTGAGGCGTCGAGGGCTCCGAGCACGTCGAGCGACCGCATGTAGTCAACGAGGTCCCCGCCGCCGGCGGCCGGAGGGACGATCGTCGAGCCCTCGCCGAGGACGAGGTCTCCGCAGAAGACGACATCGCCGAAGCGGAACACGGCGTGATCGGTCGCGTGGCCCGGCGTCGAGTAGGCCGTGAACGGCCCCACCTGCTCCCCCTCGGCCGACGCGACGGCGGCCGGCGTCTCGATGTCCTCGGCGCCGATCATCGCGGCGAGGTCGTCGAACCCCTCGGCATTGCCGAACGACAGCCCCGCTCCCAGCATCTCGACCCCCGCGTTGTGGTCGAGGTGGGAGTGGGTCAGCACGACCCCTCCGATCCCCCCGCGCCCCTCGGCATGCTCGCGGACGCGGTCGATGTGAGCGCGATCGGCCGGGCCGGGATCGACGACCCAGGCCGGCTCGCTGCCGACGACGTAGGTGTTCGTCCCGGCCAGCGTCATCGGGCCGGGGTTGGGGGCGAGGACCCGCAGGACCTCCGGGCGGCCCGGCGCCTCGGCTACCGGCGCCTCCACCGGCGTCAGCCGGAGACGGCTTCGAGGACGGCTTCGCGCGCGTCGCTCGGCTCGAGCACGACCATGTCGCCGGCCCCCTTGAGCACCTCGCGCACCAGCCAGGAGGTGCCGGCGAAGGGCATCTCGATCACGAGGGCGCCGTCGGCGAGCTCCTCGACCACGGTCCGTTCCTCGCGCACCCAGCGGGCCCGCTCCGGCGAGACCCAGACCCGCGCGACGCGTGCGTCGGAGACCTCGCCCTCGCTGAGCCAGTGCTGCGCGCCGAGCTGGACCTCGACGTCCTCGCTCGGCTCGAACGTCTCCCCGGTCGGCTCGGCCTCCTTGGTGCGGTCGAGGCGGAAGTGGCGGACCGCGTCGCGCTTGCGGTCGCGGCAGCCGACGTACCAGCCGCCGGGACCGCGGGCGAGCCGGTAGGGCTCGATCTCGCGTGACGTGAACTGGTCCTCGTTCTCCTTGTAGTAGTTGATCTTGAGCACGGCGTGGTCGGCGATCGCCTGGTTGACCGCGCTGACGATCTCGGGCTCGTCGCGCTCGATCGTGATCTGCAGCCCCTCCTCGGAGGGGTCGTGCCCGAGCGCCGCGATGATCTTCTCGCGCGCCGTGTCGAGGCCCGCCTGGGGCAGGTGATCGCCGAAGAAGTCGATCGCTGCGACGAGCGCCTTCGCCTCCAGCGGCAGCAGCCGGGCGGGCTTGGCGAAGCTGTCGCCGTAGGCCTCCGGGTCGACCTCGATCACGTCGCCGTTGAGCTCGGCGTAGAGCACGTAGGTGCCGCCGCCGAAGTTGACGACGTTGAGCACGTCGATGTCCCCGGCGAGCTCCTTGACCGAGATGCCCAGCTCTTCGCAGACCTCGGCGGTCAGCAGCTGGCGATCGTTGCGGGCGGCGTCGATCATCATCCCGGCGAGGGTGACGAGGCGGGCGAAGCGCTCCGGCCTGATCACGGTCTCGGTCTTGCCGTTGCTGCGGCTGCGCCGCTCGGCCTCGGCGACGGCCGGGGTGGCGACCCGCTTGGCGGTGCGGAACTCGCTCGAGTGGCGCTCGCGCAGGAGGTCGCGCCGCTCCTCCGCCTCGGCGGCGAGCTCCGGCGGGTCGAGGACCTTGACGTGCTGGCGCCAGCCGAGCAGCCAGGCGACGAGCTGCCGGGAGGAGGCGAACTCGGTCTCGTAGACGGAACCCTTCGCGCCCTTCGCGTCGCCGTTGCGGGCCGGCTCGATCTCGCCGTAGTCGCCGTAGTCGCGCTCGACGAGCCAGTCGATCCGGTCCCGCAGGAAGATCCGCGCCGTCCCCGCCTTCGAGCCCATCTGCCAATCGGCGCGAGAGGCGTAGTCGCGGCGGTCGAAGGACCCGGGCGGGTTGAAGTCGTGCTCGGCCTTGCTCGCGTAGGAGACCTTGCCCTGGATCCGCGAGAGCCGGAAGACGCGCACGGCGTCGCGTTCGTGGGCGTAGCCGATCAAATAGAACTGGCCCGACCGGAAGACCAGGTGGTAGGGGTCCACCTTGCGATCGGCGGTCGCGTCCCGTTCCATCGTGTAGTAGCTGAACTGGATCGTCTTGCGGCGCGAGATCGCGGTCTCGATCTTCGCCAGGCGCTGCGACAGCTCGCGTCCCCCGGCCGAGGCGGTCATCGCCATCTCGATCGGCGCGCTCTCGTCGTCCTGCAGCGGGCTCTTGCGTCCCCACGAGACCTGCTGCAGCGCGAGGCGCAGGGGCTCGGCGTAGGCGAATTGGCCGTCGAGCTGGGCAAGCGCCATGCGCAGCGCAGCGAGCTCGCCGTCGGTGAACTCGATCGCCGGCAGGTAGTAGTTCTCGGGCGGCAGCGCGTAGAGCTCGGACTCGAGGAAGCCCTCGCTCGGCCGATCGACCTTGAGCGCGATCCCGAGGCTCTCGAGCTCGGCCCGGTCGGCGTAGAAACGGCGCGCGAAGGCATCCTCGTTCATCGAGGAATAGCCCTCCACCTCCTGCTTGATCTCGAGCGCCGACACCGGCCGGCGGTTCGCCATCAGGAAGGAGATCAGAGAGAGCTGTCTGATCAGCTTCTCGGTGTCCTTCGCCACGAGGGGCAGGATAGTTACCGCGCAGCCCCGGTCAGCCCCCCGAAAGGGCAGGAATCACGCAGTTTGCGCTCTCCGGATCGCCTTCCGTGACGACCGCATCGGGCCCGGTCGGTTAGATTCGCGATCCAGATGGCCGAGATGCTCGCCAACAACCTGATTCGCCTGCTCGTGACGGTCGCGATCCTGGGGGCGGTCTACCTCTTCGCGATCAAGCCGATCCTCGACACGACGGACAACGCCTTCGACAGCGTGGGCGGTCAGATCGACAGGGCCTTCGGGCCGGGGGGACTCCAGTCCGAGATCCAGGACTCGTTCGACGACGCCGGGATACTGACGTCAAGGACATCGACACGAGCGGCAAGGGCGACAAGCAGCAGGCCCAGAAGCTCCTCAACTGCGTGCAGAAGGCAGGCCAGAACGTCAACGAGCTGAAGGCCTGCGCCGACAAGTACCAGGGTTGAGGGAGCCGGCTCGCAGCCGCGGTGACACTCGCCGTCCTCGCGGGGGCGGGATCGTCCGCCGCCGACACCTCGCTGGAGATCTACCCGCCGGACCGGGATCCCGACTTCCCGACGCGCGGCGGCATCTTCATCCGCGGCGACTCGCTCGACAACCGGGTCACGGTCAAATACCTCGACGGGCGCGAGGAGTTCGAGGTCCGCGACGCGCGCAGCCGCCTGAGGCTGCGGACGGCGACCCCGACGCGGAGCGCTGCCGGCTCGTGAACCCGCACCTCGCGCGCTGCGCCAACCCCGAGCGGAGCCCGGAGCGCGCCGTCCTCGACGGTCCCCTTGCGAACCGGGGACGATCTCTTCGTCCCGGCGCGAAATCTGACGGCGGCGATCGCCGTCAGCGGCGGACCGGGGGCAGACGAGATCAACGGCGCGCGCGGCGGCGATCTGCTCAAGGGCGGCGGACCCGGGCACGACGTCGCCCGCGGACACGCCGGGGGCGACAACATTCTCGGCGGGGAGGGGGATGCGCTCTACGGCGGTGGAGGGCGCGACGTGATCCTCGCGGACTACGGAACGGTGGAGGGCTCGATCGACTGCGGAGGCGGCGGTCAGGACCGCGCGTACGTCGACGCGGCCGACTCAGCCACCGTCGGCTGCGAGCAGGTGATCGTGCGCGATCCCCGCCCCGCCCCGCGTTAGTCCGAGCGCCGAGCTAGGCGGCTTCGGCGGCGGCTCTATCGCGGAAGTAAGCGCTGCCGTCTATCGCCCGGTCGAAGCCCGACCAGGCCTGGCCCTCGGCGAGGCTGCGCTCGATCCGGTCGAAGCTGCCGAGCTTCCCGCCGAGGTTGTCCATCATGTGGACGAGGGTCGCCTCGCGCGTGGCCGGCATCACCGGGGAGCCGTGCTCGAGCGTGCCGTGGTGGGAGAGCACGATGTGCAGGACGGCCCAGCCGAGGTCGGGATCGAAGCCCGGCATCGACTCGATCTCGCGGCGGACCCGGTAGTAGCCGAGCGGGATCTCGCCGATCAGCCGGCCGAGGTCGGTCAGGTCGATCGCAAGCGGGTCGTCGTTGTAGGCCTCGAGCTTGCCGATGTCGTGCAGGAGGGCGCCGGTGATCGCGACGTCGCGGTCGATCCCCGGGAAGAAGGAGGCGGCGGCGCTGACTCCCTGCGCCACCGAGAGCGTGTGCTCCAGGAGGCCGTGGCGGTAGGCCTGGTGGTAGTGCTTGGCCGCCGGCGCGTCCCGGAAGCGCGGCCAGAGCTCGCAGCCCGGCGAGAAGAAGCGGTCGAGCAGGGCGCGGAGGTCGGGGCTCTGGATCGTCTCGAGCAGCGAGGCGAGGTCGGACTCCATCCGCTCCAGCGGCACCGGTGAGGACTCGACGAGGTCGGCCGGGTCGTAGTCGCCGTCACCGGCGGTGACGATCTGCTCGACGATCAGCGAGTCGCCCCACTGGGCGCTGCGCTCGTAGCGGCCGACGATCCGCACGATGGTCCCCGGGACCGCCGCTGCGAAGCGGGCCTCGATCTCGTCCCAGCACTTGGCGCTGACGCTGCCGGTGCGGTCCGAGAGCTTCAGGGCGAGCCACTCGCCGCCGCGCTTGGTCGGCCGCCGCGAGCGGTCGCGGACGACGTAGCAGCAGTCGATGCGCTCCCCGTCGGCGAGCCCGACGAGCTCCCGATGCGTCCTCGTGACCCCTTCAGGGGCGACTTCTCCCAGCTGCGGCTGAAGCCCGTCCATCTCGAAATCCAAGGTAGAGACAGGGGCGGACGGCGACGCATCCTGTGGTCGCCGCCTTGCAGCGGCAGGCGGGTCAGCCTTCGCGGTTCGCGCAGGCAGGCAGCTTCTTCGCCTCGCCGGTGCAGGCGAGGCCGCCCTCGGCGGTCTCCTCCGGGCGCGTAGTGCTCCTCGATGAAGGACGCGATCGCCTCGGGATCGACGGCATCGCACTTCTGCAGGGCGCCCCAGGAGCTCAGCGCGAACGGCACTTCGAGGTCCGGGTTCTCGACCACGGCGAGCTGGAAGTAGCCCTTCGAGTACTGCGCGTTGAACGCGTCCTCGACCGTCTTCGTGTCGGCCTGGGAGAGCTCCTTCGTCCAGCCGATCACCGCTCCGTGCTCGAGGGCGTGGACGGCCTCGCCGAGCGGCACCGGCTGGTCGTAGAACTGACCCGTCTGGAGCGCCTCGGGGTTGTGATCCCCGCCGGAGGGCGGATTCGTGGCGTAGTCGTCGGCGGCGAACTCCCGCTCCTCGTGCGTGCCCGAACCGGTGTCGACCTCGACGATCCTCGACCGCCGAGCAGCTGCCCGTCTCCGATCCCGCGTGTCGACCCAGTCGATTCCGTCGTCTCGGTGGAGGAGGCCGTCGTCGAGGACTCCTCGGAGTCTCCGCAGGCGACCGCGGCGAGCGCGAGAACACGGCGGTGACGATGGCGGCGATTCGGTTCACGGTTGATCTCCCTGCGGTTTCGACCGGCGGCAGCTTAGAGAACGAGCCCTCCCTTGGCGCCGCCAGGCGCGGCAGCGCTACGGCGACCGGATCGGGAGGGGCCAGCTCGTGCCAGCGCAGCTCCCCCTCGAGCTCGGCCGCCAGCGCCAGGAGCAGACCCTCCGAGCCCGCCGGCCCGAGTAGCTGAGCGCCGACCGGCAGCCCGTCGACGAATCCCGCGGGGACGCTGATCCCGGGCCAGCCGAGCACGTTCCAGGGCCACGCGTAGGGGCAGGCGCCGACCATCGTCTTGTCCGTCTCCCACTCCGAGAGCCCGTCGATCGCCCCACACGGGAGCGGTGGCTTGGCGGTCGTCGGGACGATCACGACGTCGTGGCGGTCGAAGATGGCGCCCACCCGGCGGGCGAAGAGTCCCTCAGCCGCCCGGGCCGCCCGCAGCACGGGGCCCCCGAGGATCCGCCCGGTCCGAGCTGCCTTGACGGTGCGCTCGTCGAGCCGGTCGGTCGAGGGGAGCGACTCGACCCATTCGGCCACCCCCGCAGTCCCGCGGGGGACGAAGCCGAGGCCGATCGCCCCGTAGGCGGGGTCGTCCTCCTCCACCTCGTGCCCGAGCTCGGCGACGGCGCCGGCGAGCTCGCCGACCCGCTCCCGGACGCGCGGGTCGAGCCGCGCCGGAGCGCCGCTCCAGGGAACGCGAAAGCTGAGTGCCACCCGCAGGCGGCGGTCCAGCCCGCGGCGCACCGCCTCCCCAAACGGGACCTCGGGGGACACCGGCCGATGCAGATCGCCCTCGTGGTTACCGGCCAGGACGTCGAGCATCAGCGCCGCGTCGGCGACCGTCCGGGTCAGCGGCCCGTAACACGTGAGGCCGTTGAAGGCCTCCGGAGCGGGCCAGGTCGAGACGCGTCCGCGCTGCGGCTTCACCCCGACGAGGTTCGTCCACGAGGCCGGAATCCGGACCGATCCGGCACCATCGGAGCCCATCGCTGCGGTCACCAGCCCTGCCGCCACCGCCGCCGCGGCCCCACCCGACGAGCCGCCCGGGGTGTGGTCGAGATTCCACGGGTTGCGCGTCTTCCCGAAGGCGGGCCCCTCCGTGATCGGCCACTGGCCGAGCTCCGGCGTCGTGGTCTTGCCGACGATCACCGCGCCCGCCTCCCGCAGGCGCCGTACGGCCTCACCATCGCTCCGCTTCGGCTCCCAATCGCCCTCGCAGCCGAACATCGTGCTCTCCCCGGCGAGGTCGGAGTCGTCCTTGATCGCGACCGGGACCCCGAGCAGGGGCGCCTCCTCTCCGGCGGCGATCCGCTCGTCGGCCCGCGCCGCCTCGGCCCGCGCCGCGTCGGCGCGGACGCAGCGGAAGGCGTTGAGCGTCTCCCGGGTCGACTCGATCCGGCTGAGCGAACGATCCACCAGGGCGCTCGCTGAGGTCCGTCCTTCCCGCAGCGCCATGACCTGCCCGAGCAGGTCGGTGGGGGCGGAAAGGATCGCGCCTTTGCTCACGTCTGGCGTGCGAATGCCTCGCGCATGGCTCCATCGTGCCAGAGCTCGGGCTCACGGTCGCCGCCGCCCGCGAGAGCTGCGCCTGAGGCTGACCTCGCCGCGAGCCCTTACGCGCTAACGTACAACCCAATGGTTGTAGATGCTGTCGACCACCTCTTCTCCGGCCTTGCCGATCCGACGCGTCGCGACATCCTGCGCCGCTGCGCGCTCGAGGCTCCGTCGGTGTCGCGGCTGGCCGAGGCTTATCCGATGAGCTTCGCCGCGGTCCAGAAGCACGTTGCCGTACTCGAGCGCGCCGGCCTTGTGGCCAAGCAGCGCCGCGGGAGGGAGACGCTCGTGCGCACCGAGGCCGCCGCGGTGGCCCAAGCACGGCGCGCGCTCGACGAGCTCGAAGACCTGTGGCGCGGCCGCGTGGCCCGCATGTCCGAAGTCCTCTCCGAAGAAGGGAACCCCCAGTGACCGTCACGAACGTCGACAAGGATCTAGATGCCCGCACCCTGACCATCACCGCCGAGTTCGACGCGCCGTTGGAACGCGTGTGGGAGCTGTGGGCGGACCCACGCAAGCTCGAGCGGTGGTGGGGACCTCCCGGGTACCCCGCGACCTTCGAGCGCCACGAGCTCGAGCCCGGTGGCATCGTCACCTACTTCATGACGACCCCCGAGGGCGAGCGCTTCCATGGCGTCTGGCAGGTCGTCGCCGTCGACCCGCCGCGGTCGCTGGAGGTCGAGGACTCCTTCGCGGACGCCGACGGCAACGTCAACCCGGACATGCCGACCGGTCAGATGAGCATGCGCCTCAGCGAGGCGGACGGGTGCACGCGCATGGAGCTCGCCTCGGTCAACGCCACCGAGGAGGAGATGCAGCAGCTGCTCGACATGGGCGCCGCCGAGGGCATGCGGGAGGCGATCGGCCAGATGGACGCGCTGCTCGCGGAGTAGCGCCGGGGCTGGGCCTGCCGCGACCGACGAACCTGGCCTGTTCAAGCGAATGGCGAGGGCCGGGATCGAACCGGCGACACCACGATTTTCAGTCGTGTGCTCTACCAACTGAGCTACCTCGCCGCGGCCGGTAAGGCTAGATGATCGGGGATGATTCGAACGTGCCTTACGACGAGGGACTGGCCGAACGCATCCGCACCCTGCTGGCTGACGAGGCGGGCGTGACCGAGATGAGCATGTTCGGCGGTCTCGCGTTCCTGATCGACGGCAACATGGCGGTGGCGGCGAGCGGCCAGGGCGGCCTGATGGTCGGGGGGCGCCGGAGTCGACCGCCGAGCTCCTCGCCGAGCCGCATGCCAGTCCGTTCGAGATGCGCGGCCGGCCGATGAAGGGCTGGCTGCGGGTGGACGACGCCGGCCTCGAGCGACGAGGCGCTGGAAGCGTGGGTCGAGCGGGGAGTCGCCTTCGCGCGATCGCTACCGCCGAAGCGGGTTGGCGCGACTCAGCCGCGGCCGAGCACGTGGCGCTTCGCCGCGGCGAACTCGCCGGCGGTCAGCGCGCCGCTCGCGTGCAGCGCGGCAAGGCGCTCGAGCCGGTTGATCATGTCGTCGGCCGGCGCCGGCCGGACCGACATCGCGGGGGCGACGCCGACCTTGGGCGTCGCGGTGGGGAGCCGCTCGTCGATCGCGTCGCGCACGGCCGTCACCGGCCGCGGGATGCCGCCCGCCATCACCTGGCGGCGGACCTCGTTGCGCTCGCGGTACTGCGAGTGGCTCCGCTCCCAGTCGATCGCGACCCGCCGGCGGTCGCCCGGGTCGATCACGACCCGCAGCTCGCTGCCCTCGGCGACCGGCTCGGTCCCGGCGACCGCCCAGCGGTCGGAGACCTCGTAGGAGGGCCCCGACGGCGGCTGGACCTCGAGGGTCATCGCCACCTGGGTGGGGCGGGCACGGGTCGCGGGAGACGAGATCGCGAGCACGGTTGCGCGCGCGGGCTCGCCGCGATTGAGGATCTTCCGGTGCGCGAAGGGGTCGAGCATCTCCGCTCCCCATCGGCGTTGGGGTCGATTACTTGATCTTCTCGCCGGGACCTGAACGGGCCGTTTTCGCCCTCTGGGCGGACTTTTGCGCGTCCGTGAGCCCGAGCATCGAGCCCATCAGCTCGATCGCGCCGGCCTTGTGCAGGTACTCGTTGAGGTTGCCGCACTTCGGGCTCTGCACGCAGGAAGGGCATCCCTCCGCGCACGGGCACTCCCCGACGAGCCGCGCGGCGTCGGCGACGAGGCGCTCGAACTCGTCGAATCCGCGGCGCGAGATGCCGACGCCACCGGGGTGGCCGTCGTAGATGAAGATCGTCGGGCGGCCCGTTTGGTAGTGGACATTTGTCGAGAGCCCGCCGATGTCCCAGCGGTCGCACATCGCCAGCAGCGGCAGCACGGCGATCTGGGAGTGCTCCGACGCGTGCAGGGAGCCGAGCAGCGCGTCGGTCGGCAGCGCGTCGACTCCGACGAGCTTCTCCGGCAGCACGTACCAGAGCCCCTGGGTCGAGAAGTGCTGCTCGGGCAGGTCGAGCGCGACGAAGTCGACCGCCTCGTGATCGGAGAGGCGCTTGCGCTGGAAGGCGATGACCTGCTCGCTGACGGCGACGTCGCCGAAGTGGAGCTCGCAGCCGAGCGCGTCGCGCTTGCTCTCGATCCGCTCGATGTAGACCTCGGTCTCCTTCCGCGGCTGCGTGTACCAGTCGCCGTCGAAGGGCTGGACGATCGCCCGGCGGCCTTCGACGTCGAGCTCGCGGACCTCGTAGGAGCGGCCGAGGTGGAGGTAGATCGCGCCCGGATGGACGGTCGAGAACGCGCGCTCCGCCTCCACCGTGCCGAGCAGCTCGCCCGAGCTCGAGTCGACGACCGTCACCGAGTCGGCGGACGCCGAGCGCAGGCCGACCCCGCCCGCCGGGAAGCCCGAGCCCCGCACCGCGTAGCCCTTGCCGCCGCGGCCGGTCCGCAGGTAGCCGTGGGCGCGCAGCGCCTCGGCGCGCTCGGCCCAGCGGCCGCCGAGGATCTCGTCATCGCGCTCGCCCCCGAGCGGGGACTCGAAGGCCGCGGCGAGGAGGTGCGCCGACTGGATGCGCTCGTTCTCGTGGTCGAGGATCGCCGCCTCGACCGGGCGGGTGAGGAACTCGGTCGGGTGGCGGCAGAAGAACTGGTCGAGGCCGTCGATCCCGGCCATGTAGATCGCCAGGCCCTCGCGCCGCCGCCCCGCCCTCCCCCACATCTGGCGCAGGCTCGCGACCGTGCCGGGGAACCCGACGCAGATCGCCGCGTCGAGCTCGCCGATGTCGATGCCGAGCTCGAGCGCGTTGGTCGCCACCACGGCGAGCAGGTCTCCTGAGCTGAGCCGCGCCTCGACCTCGCGCCGCTGCTGCGGCGTGTAGCCCGCCCGGTAGGGGGCGATCCGCTCGGCGAGGTCGCGGCGGCCGCGCTCGGTCAGGCGGTCGCCGGCGAAGCGCTGGATCAGCTCGACCCCGCGGCGGCTGCCGACGAAGCAGATCGTGCGCACCCCGGAGGTGACCAGGTCGGCGAGCATGTCGGCGCCCTCCGAGAGCGCCGAGCGGCGAGCGCCCGTTGCCTGATCGATCAGCGGCGGGTTCCAGATCGCGATCCTCCGGGCGGCCCGCGGAGCGCCGTCGTCGTCGATCAGGCGGAAGGGCGTGCCGACCAGGCGCTCGGCCAGCTCCTGCGGGTTGGCGATCGTCGCCGAGGTGAGGATGAAGCGGGGCTCGGCGCCGTAGAGGGCGGCGACTCTGCGCAGCCTCCGCAGCACATTGCTGACATGGGAGCCGAAGACGCCCCGGTAGACGTGCGCCTCGTCGACGACGACGTAGCGGAGCTTCGCCAGCACCTCGCCCCAGTTGCGGTGGTGGGGCAGGACCCCGACGTGGAGCATGTCGGGGTTCGTCAGGATCAGGTTCGACCGCCTGCGGATCGCGGGCCGCTCCTCGCGCGGGGTGTCCCCGTCGTAGATCGCATGGCGCAGGCCGGCGGGGGCGATCTCGAACAGCTTCCGGGCCTGGTCCTGGGCCAGCGCCTTCGTCGGGTAGAGGTAGAGCGCCCGCGCGTGGGAGTCGCGCGCGATCGCGTCGAGCACCGGCATGTTGAAGGCCAGCGACTTGCCCGAGGCGGTGGCCGTGGTGACGACGACGTTGTCGGTCTCGGCCGCGCGCAGTGCCGCGAGCTGATGCGAGTAGAGGGTCCGCACGCCGCTGCGGCCGAGCGCCTCGCGCAGGCTCGGGTCGAGCTGCGCCGGCAGCGGCACCTCGGCGGCCTCCTGCTCACGCTCGGCGCTCTCGGCGACCAGCCGCCCGTCCTTGCGGCCGGGCTCGATCGCCACCCGCCAGCCCTCGTCGATCGCCGAGGCCCAGGGGAGGTCGAGCGCCGGGGCGGGCGACTCAGACATGGGCGAGCCTGCCGGCGAGGCGGACGGCGTCGAGCGCGACGGAGTCGTGGAGCCGGTGGATCTGGGCGCCCTTGGCGGCGGCGAGCGCGGCCGCCGCGATCGTCCCGTTGGCGCGATCGGCCGGCGGGAGGCGACCCTCCCAGGAGCCGGCGAGGACGGCGCCGATGAAGTCCTTGCGCGACAGCGAGACGTAGAGGGGCCGGCCGAGCTCATGGAGCTCCTCGAGGCGGCGCAGGATCTCGAGGTCGTGGTCGGTGCTCAGGTCGAAGTCGAGCCCGGGGTCGATCGCGATCGCCTCCTCCCCCACGCCGAGCTGCACGGCCCGGTCGATCCGCTCGGCGAAGAACGACTTGAGGCGGTCGACCACGTCGGGGTAGTCGGGGGCGGCGCGGTCCTGCTCGCGGCGGCCCCTCGATGTGCATCAGCACGTAGCCGCAGCCCGCCTCGGCGATCGCCTCGAGCATC
Source organism: uncultured Solirubrobacterales bacterium (assembly GCA_963839535.1). Lineage (GTDB taxonomy): Bacteria > Actinomycetota > Thermoleophilia > Solirubrobacterales > 70-9 > RHKX01. The sequence goes on along the minus strand of CAWIVF010000007.1, from coordinate 63,518 downwards.
GGGTCGCGCCCGCCGCCGGTGTCGTTGATGACGAGGGCGCCGGCGGCGGTGGCGGCAAGGGCGACCTCGGGCTCGAACGTGTCGGCGCAGACCGGCAGCCCGGTCCGCTCGACCAGGCCCGCGACGGCCGGGATCAGGCGGGCGATCTCATCCTCGCGGCGGAACCGGAGGGCCGGAGCGGGCGGCCACGGCGCCGACGTCGAGCATCTCGAAGCCGGCCTCGGCGAGCGCGACGCCGTCGGCGATCGCCCCCTCGGGGGTGCCGCTGCGCGCCCCCTCGTACATCGAGTCGGTGGTGACGTTGACGATGCCCGCGCCGATCGGCTCAGCGAGCTCGAGCACGCGGTCGGTGAGGCGCCAGGAGGTCACCCCCTGACGGTAGCCGTGGCGCTTCGCCGCGGCGAACTCGCCGGCGGTCAGCGCGCCGCTCGCGTGCAGCGCGGCAAGGCGCTCGAGCCGGTTGATCATGTCGTCGGCCGGCGCCGGCCGGACCGACATCGCGGGGGCGACGCCGACCTTCGGCGTCGCGGTGGGGAGCCGCTCGTCGATCGCGTCGCGCACGGCCGTCACCGGCCGCGGATGCCGCCCGCCATCACCTGGCGGCGGACCTCGTTGCGCTCGCGGTACTGCGAGTGGCTCCGCTCCCAGTCGATCGCGACCCGCCGGCGGTCGCCCGGGTCGATCACGACCCGCAGCTCGCTGCCCTCGGCGACCGGCTCGGTCCCGGCGACCGCCCAGCGGTCGGAGACCTCGTAGGAGGGCCCCGACGGCGGCTGGACCTCGAGGGTCATCGCCACCTGGGTGGGGCGGGCACGGGTCGCGGGAGACGAGATCGCGAGCACGGTTGCGCGCGCGGGCTCGCCGCGATTGAGGATCTTCCGGTGCGCGAAGGGGTCGAGCATCTCCGCTCCACATCGGGCGTTGCGGCCGATTACTTGATCTTCTCGGCGGGACCTGAACGGGCCGTTTTCGCCCTCTGGGCGGACTTTTGCGCGTCCGTGAGCCCGAGCATCGAGCCCATCAGCTCGATCGCGCCGGCCTTGTGCAGGTACTCGTTGAGGTTGCCGCACTTCGGGCTCTGCACGCAGGAAGGGCATCCCTCCGCGCACGGGCACTCCCCGACGAGCCGCGCGGCGTCGGCGACGAGGCGCTCGAACTCGTCGAAACCGCGGCGCGAGATGCCGACGCCACCGGGGTGGCCGTCGTAGATGAAGATCGTCGGGCGGCCCGTTTGGTAGTGGACATTTGTCGAGAGCCCGCCGATGTCCCAGCGGTCGCACATCGCCAGCAGCGGCAGCACGGCGATCTGGGAGTGCTCCGACGCATGCAGGGAGCCGAGCAGCGCGTCGGTCGGCAGCGCGTCGACTCCGACGAGCTTCTCCGGCAGCACGTACCAGAGCCCCTGGGTCGAGAAGTGCTGCTCGGGCAGGTCGAGCGCGACGAAGTCGACCGCCTCGTGATCGGAGAGGCGCTTGCGCTGGAAGGCGATCACCTGCTCGCTGACGGCGACGTCGCCGAAGTGGAGCTCGCAGCCGAGGGCGTCGCGCTTGCTCTCGATCCGCTCGATGTAGACCTCGGTCTCCTTCCGCGGCTGCGTGTACCAGTCGCCGTCGAAGGGCTGGACGATCGCCCGGCGGCCGTCGACGTCGAGCTCGCGGACCTCGTAGGAGCGGCCGAGGTGGAGGTAGATCGCGCCCGGATGGACGGTCGAGAACGCGCGCTCCGCCTCCACCGTGCCGAGCAGCTCGCCCGAGCTCGAGTCGACGACCGTCACCGAGTCGGCGGACGCCGAGCGCAGGCCGACCCCGCCCGCCGGGAACCCCGAGCCCCGGACCGCATAGCCCTTGCCGCCGCGGCCGGTCCGCAGGTAGCCGTGGGCGCGGAGCGCCTCGGCGCGCTCGGCCCAGCGACCGCCGAGGATCTCGTCATCGCGCTCGCCCCCGAGCGGGGACTCGAAGGCCGCCGCGAGGAGGTGCGCCGACTGGATGCGCTCGTTCTCGTGGTCGAGGATCGCCGCCTCGACCGGGCGGGTGAGGAACTCGGTCGGGTGGCGGCAGAAGAACTGGTCGAGGCCGTCGATCCCGGCCATGTAGATCGCCAGCCCCTCGCGCCGCCGCCCCGCCCTCCCCCACATCTGGCGCAGGCTCGCGACCGTGCCGGGGAACCCGACGCAGATCGCCGCGTCGAGCTCGCCGATGTCGATGCCGAGCTCGAGCGCGTTGGTCGCCACCACGGCGAGCAGGTCTCCTGACTGAGCCGCGCCTCGACCTCGCGCCGCTGCTGCGGCGTGTAGCCCGCCCGGTAGGGGGCGATCCGCTCGGCGAGGTCGCGGCGGCCGCGCTCGGTCAGGCGGTCGCCGGCGAAGCGCTGGATCAGCTCGACCCCGCGGCGGCTGCCGACGAAGCAGATCGTGCGCACCCCGGAGGTGACCAGGTCGGCGAGCATGTCGGCGCCCTCCGAGAGCGCCGAGCGGCGGGCGCCCGTTGCCTGATCGATCAGCGGCGGATTCCAGATCGCGATCCGCCGCGCGGCCCGCGGAGCGCCGTCGTCGTCGATCAGGCGGAACGGCGTGCCGACCAGGCGCTCGGCCAGCTCCTGCGGGTTGGCGATCGTCGCCGAGGTGAGGATGAAGCGGGGCTCGGCGCCGTAGAGGGCGGCGACCCTGCGCAGCCTCCGCAGCACATTGGCGACATGAGAGCCGAAGACGCCGCGGTACACGTGCGCCTCGTCGACGACGACGTAGCGCAGCTTCGCCAGCACCTCGCCCCAGTTGCGGTGGTGGGGCAGGACCCCGACGTGGAGCATGTCGGGGTTGGTCAGGATCAGGTTCGACCGCCTGCGGATCGCGGGCCGCTCCTCGCGCGGGGTGTCCCCGTCGTAGATCGCATGACGCAGTCCGGCGGGGGCGATCTCGAACAGCTTCCGGGCCTGGTCCTGGGCCAGGGCCTTCGTCGGGTAGAGGTAGAGCGCCCGCGCGTGGGAGTCGCGCGCGATCGCGTCGAGCACCGGCATGTTGAAGGCCAGCGACTTGCCCGAGGCGGTGGCCGTGGTGACGACGACGTTGTCGGTCTCGGCCGCGCGCAGGGCCGCGAGCTGATGGGAGTAGAGGGTGCGCACGCCGCTGCGGCCGAGCGCCTCGCGCAGGCTCGGGTCGAGCTGCGCCGGCAGCGGCACCTCGGCGGCCTCCTGCTCACGCTCGGCGCTCTCGGCGACCAGCCGCCCGTCCTTGCGGCCGGGCTCGATCGCCACCCGCCAGCCCTCGTCGATCGCCGAGGCCCAGGGGAGGTCGAGCGCCGGGGCGGGCGACCTCAGACATGGGCGAGCCTGCCGGCGAGGCGGACGGCGTCGAGCGCGACCGAGTCGTGGAGCCGGTGGATCTGGGCGCCCTTGGCGGCGGCGAGCGCGGCCGCCGCGATCGTCCCGTTGGCGCGATCGGCGGGCGGGAGGCGACCCTCCCAGGAGCCGGCGAGGACGGCGCCGATGAAGTCCTTGCGCGAGAGCGAGACGTAGAGGGGCCGGCCGAGCTCATGGAGCTCCTCGAGGCGGCGCAGGATCTCGAGGTCGTGGTCGGTGCTCAGGTCGAAGTCGAGCCCGGGGTCGATCGCGATCGCCTCCTCCCCCACGCCGAGCTGCACGGCCCGGTCGATCCGCTCGGCGAAGAAGGACTTGAGGCGGTCGACCACGTCCGGGTAGTCGGGGGCGGCGCGGTCCTGCCGCGGCGGCCCCTCGATGTGCATCAGCACGTAGCCGCAGCCCGCCTCGGCGATCGCCTCGAGCATCGGGTCGCGCCCGCCGCCGGTGTCGTTGATGACGAGGGCGCCGGCGGCGGTGGCGGCAAGGGCGACCTCGGGCTCGAACGTGTCGGCGCAGACCGGCAGCCCGGTCCGCTCGACCAGGCCCGCGACGGCCGGGATCAGGCGGGCGATCTCATCCTCCGGCGGAACCGGAGGGCCGGAGCGAGCGGCCACGGCGCCGACGTCGAGCATCTCGAAGCCGGCCTCGGCGAGAGCGACGCCGTCGGCGATCGCCTGCTCGGGAGTGCCGCTGCGCGCCCCCTCGTACATCGAGTCGGTGGTGACGTTGACGATGCCCGCGCCGATCGGCTCAGCGAGCTCGAGCACGCGGTCGGTGAGGCGCCAGGAGGTCACCCCCTGACGGTAGCCGTCCGGCTACGCGATCACCCGCTACCAGCTCGCGAGCTTCCAGATCTCCGGGAGGCGGGACGCCTCATCCCCACCAACCTCAGCGAATTGCGCCACCGCCCGCTTGAGATGATTCATGGCCTCGGCCTCGTCGCCGGCGGCGTGGTGGAGGTCGGCGAGGTTGTTCTCGAGCGCGGCCTCTCGATGGCGGTCGCCGAAGGCAATACACAGGTCGAGTGCCCGTTCGGTCAGCTCGAGCGCGCGGTCGAGCGCGTCATCATCTCGCTCGACCAGGGCGAGATTGTTCAGTGCGGCGATCTGCGCTGCGAGGTCGCCCAGCTCGCCGGATAGCTCGACGCTGCGAGTGAGGCTCTCCCGCGCCTCCTCGAGACGCCCCTCGCCGCGGGCCAGGATCCCGAGGATGTTGTGCGCCTGCGCCTGCGCGAGAAGATCGCCGGCGCCCTCGGCCTCCGCGCGCGAGCCGGCGCCCCGAGCCGCGGCCTCCTCGAGCCGCCCGGAGCGCGAGGCGACCAGCGCCAGGTCGGCGAGGATCCGCGCTCGCAGGCCGCTCGGGTCGGCCGGAATTGCGTCCAGCGCCGCGTCGAGGCGAGTTTCGGCACGCGCCCATTCCCCGCGCCGGGTGTGGACGCCTCCGATCTTCTGCTCGAGAGCCGCCAAATCCCAGCCCTCGGCCTCAGCGGCTGCCCGCTCATAGCTCGCGAGCGCCTGCTCGTAATCGCCGAGGAGCGTCCGCAGGTCCCCGATCCTCTCGTGGAAGGCTGGGGCGTCCTCGGGGTCAAGGCCCAGGGCCGCCTCGAGGTGGCCAACCGCGTCCGCGTAGGCGAGCAGCGCCGCCGCATGCTCCGCAGCCACTCGGTAGCGGCCCGCCGCCTCGGCCCCCCGACCGGCAAGGCTGAGGTGGTGGGCAGCCAGAGCCGCGGTTTCGGCGGCATCTGGGAGGGCGGCGGCGATCCGCCCGTGAAGCACGCGCCGCCGCGTCGGGGAGAGACCCTCGTAGACCAGCTCCCTCAGCTTGCCGTGGGTGAAGTCGAAGACCGGCTCGGGCCCATCGAGCTCGCGCACCAACCCCAGTGCCCCGAGACGCTCCAGCGCCCCCAGGGTCTCGTCCTCGGTTCGCCCCGCCGCGGCGATCGCCAGGTCGAAGGAGAACGACCGTCCGATCGCCGCCGCCGCCCCGAGGACCTGACCGGCGACGTCCTCGACTGCGGCCAGGCGTTCGACGAGCAGGTCCCTTGCCTGCCGCCTCCCGGCGTCGGGTTCCGCGCCATCCCCGCTCAGGGTGGCGGCCACCAGCTCGTTCACGAACAACGGCAGGCCTTCGCTCTCGGCGAAAGCTCGTTCCAGCAGCGCCGGCGACGCCTGCGGCGCGGCAGCCTTCACGAGCTCGGCCACCTCAGGCTGTTCGAGTCGGCGCAGGCGGACGCTCTCAGCGCCGCCGCGGCCACCCAGCTCTGCCACCAGCCGGCGCAGCCGGTGGCCGGGGGGAACCGCTTCGGTGCGCCACGCCAGGAGCATCATCAGCCGCTGACCGGCGAGCCTCCGCGCCATGTATCCGAGGACGTCCAGCGTCGCCTCGTCGGCAGCGTGGAGGTCGTCCACGAACACCACCCCCGGGGTCGATCCGCCCGCCGCGAGGCCGATGATTCCGGCCACCGCGTCCATCAGCCGGACCTGCGCCCCGGGAACCGACAGCGGCATAGGGTCGAGGACGTCCGAGCGAAGGGCGGCGAGCTCCGGCTGCAGCACCGACGCGTCGGCGAGCTGCCGCGGAGTTGCCGCGCTCGCCCACGACGCAGCGCTTCTCGTCGCCTCGTTGAGCAGCTCCGCCACCGGCCCATACGGAAGTCCGGCCTCGTCCTCCCAGCAGCGCGCGGACAGGACTCCGCCGCCGGTCCTCTCCACTGCCGCGAGCAGCTCGGCGCAAAGCCGGCTCTTGCCGATCCCCGCCTCGCCCTCGACGATGCACAGGGTCCCCTGCTCAGAGCACCCTGCGATGAAGACCGACGCAGCCGCTCGAGCTCGGTGGTGCGGCCGACCAGCGGCAACTCCACCGCCTCGGGCCGTCGTCGCCGGAGCGGCGGGCCCGGTCGCGTCTGGGCGATGGGGGCCCGTCAGCGTTCCCTCGCTCACCTGCTCGAAGAGCTCAGTCGTTTCCGCCAGCGGCGCCACGCCGAGCTCTTGACCGAGCACGCGGACGCAGCTGCGGTACTGCGCCAGTGCCGCCTCGCGCTCCCCGGTCCACGCGTAGAGCCTGATCAGCGCGCGATGCGCGGGCTCCTGCAATCGGTCGAGCTCGAGCCAGCGCTCGGTGTGACTCAAGGCGTCGCCGAACTCGCCCCGCTGGATCAGGCTCTCGACGAGGCGGCCGAGAACCGCAGACAGCTCGCGCCGCAGGATGGCCGCTTCGCGTTCCTGCCAGCTGTCGAACTCGGGGCTGTCGCGCAATGCGAAACCCTCGAGGAACTCGCCGGGAAACGTTTCGGCCGCCTCGGCGAGCGCTGGTGGTGAATCATCCTTCGAGGCGAGGCTCCCGGAAGCGCCAGACATCGAGCTCAAGGCCCGGTCCGTGCTTCAGTTCGACCGCGTCCCCGGGCGTTGCGATCCACTCCTCGCCGATCGAACCACGCAGCGCCGAGAGCGTTCTGCGCAGTGCTCCCCTCGCCCGCTCGGCGTCCTGACGAGGCCAGAGCAGAGTGCAGAGTGACTCCCGCGAGCGCGGCCCCTGGCCCAGCGCGAGGGTGGCGAGGAGCGCCGTCGCCTTACGGGTCTCCGGCTGACATGACTCGCCATCCCGAACGATTCGGGGAGGGCCCAGGAGCGTCACCTCGACAGCCATGCCGTGACGTTAACCGCCGGGCGTCCGGTTCTCGTAACGGTTCTCGGACGCCGCCCCCGTAGAACCGATGCACCGGCAATCAGCCGGGCCATCCAGACCAACCGGGGAGGATCCATGTCCCGCCGCATCGCAGACCACATCCGCTCGAACGTCGTCGGCTACGTGGCCGTGTTCCTCGCCCTTACCGGCGTCAGCTATGCCGCGAGTCTGCCCGCCAACAGCGTCAAGTCGAAGACGATCAAGAACGGTCAGGTCAAGTCGAAGGACATCGCGGGACGGCGCGGTCACCTCCTCGGATCTGGCGGCCGGATCCGTCGGTACGGCGCGCGGTGCAGGACAACTCGCTGACCGGAGTCGACATCGACGAGTCGAGCCTGAGCGGCGTGAACGCGGCTCGGGTCGGCGGCCTCGCCGCCCCACAGCTTCAACGGCGCATCTCCGGCGGCTGCCCGACCGGGCGGAGCGATTCGCACGGTCAACCCCGACGGCACGGTCGCCTGCGAGACGGGTACCGGCGGCGACATCACGGAGGTCACCGCGGGCACCGGGCTGAGCGGTGGAGGGACCACCGGCGCGTCTCGCTGGCGGTCGACCCGACTGCGACGCAGTCACGGGTGACGGGAACCTGCGGGGCCGGAGCGGCGATCGCCTCGATCGCGCAGGCCGGCTCCGTCTCCTGCCGCACCCTCCCGACCAGCCTGCCGCCGAGCGGCGCGGCCGGCGGCGACCTCGCGGGCTCGACCTATCCCAACCCGACGATCGCAGCCAGCGCCGTCAACTCGGCCAAGGTCAGCGACAACACACTGACCGGTTCCGATGTGAACGAGTCGACGCTCGCCCAGGTTCCTTCAGCCGTCCAACTCCGCCAGCCTCGGCGGGCAACCGGCGAGCGCCTACGCCCTGGCGGCGAGTCGAGCCCTTCCGCGAGGTGGGAGCTGCGGGTCAGCCGCCGTTCCAGAACGGCTGGATCAACAGCAACCCAGGCGTCTCCAGCAGCGTCGGGTTACTTCAAGGATTCGCTCGGGATCGGTCCATCTCAAGGGTCAGTTCTACGACCCTTCGCGCCTCGGGCGGCATTGGGCGTGGTCTTTACCCTCCCGGCGGGCTACCGGCCAGCGCGGTACCTCTCACATCCCGATCACGCTCGCCGGGAGGCCGCCACCTCGGCCCTGAACCTCGGCCACGACGGCTCCGTGACCCCGGATTGCGGCACGACCGACGTACTGCTTTGTCGAGCCTCGACGGAGTCGAGCTTCCGAGCAGGTGCTTGAGGTTAGGGTGGAGCCCTGTGGAGGCGCGAGCCGGGGAACCCATGAGCGCGCGGGCCGCCCGCCGCCTCGGGCTGGGGCTGCTGCTTCTCACCGCGGCCCTCATCGTCGCGGGGGAGGTGCTCGCCCTCGGTTCGCCCTCGGATAGCTTCATCTTCGAGCTCTTCGTCATCGGGATCGGGATTGCGTTCTCGCTGGTCGGCTTCATGATCGCCACGCGCCAGCCGGGTAATGCGATCGGCTGGATCTTCATGGCCGCGGGGGTCAGCGCCGGCCTCGCGATCTTCAGCGGCGGGTACGCCGACCACTGGCTCGATGGCGAAGGATCGAGGGCCGTCGGTGAGGCCGCCGCGGTCTACGCCACTGCCTCGTGGATCCCGTTCGTCCTCCTCCCGGGGACCTTCCTGCTGCTCCTGTTCCCAGACGGTCACGTCCCCTCATCGCGCTGGCGGACCGTCGCCTGGATCGCCGGAGCCGGAATCGCGGGGGTCTTCCTCTCCACCGTCCTCAAGCCCGGGCCGCTGGAGGACTATCCGCAGCTCATCAACCCCTACGGCGTCGAGGCCTCACTGGTCGAGGCCATCGAGGGTCTCTCGTTCCTGGCGACAGTCGTCGGCCTGATCGGCTCGGCTGCCTCGTTGGTGGTCAGGTACCGGCGGTCCACCGGCATCGAGCGCCAGCAGATCAGGTGGCTGGCGCTTGCCGGCGCCCTTGCGGCAGTGACCGTCCCGGTCAACATCTTCGCTAGCGACGAAACCGGCCTCTCCTACATCCCGATCATGCTCAGCGTTCTCTGCCTGCCGGTGGCCGCCGGCATCGCCATGCTCCGCTACCGCCTCTACGACATCGACGTCGTCATCAACCGCACGCTGGTCTACGGCGCCCTCACTGCGACCCTGGCCGCGGTCTACATCGGCACCGTCCTGCTCCTGCAGCTCGCGCTCGATGGCGTCACCTCGGGCTCGGACCTGGCAGTCGCCGGCTCGACCCTGGCCGCGGCGGCGATCTTCCGGCCAGCCCGTGGCCGGATCCAGCAGGTCGTCGACCGCCGCTTCTTCCGCCGTCGCTACGACGCCGCCCGCACGCTCGAGTCGTTCTCGTCTCGACTTCGTGACCAGGTCGATCTCGGCGCGCTGGAGGCCGAGCTCCGTGGGGTCGTTGCCGAGACCGTGCAGCCCTCGCACGTCTCGATCTGGCTGCGGGAGGGGACGCGGTGAAGCGCCTCGCCTGGGCCGCCTGCGCTCTTGCGGTGGCCATCGCCGCGGCGCGCCTGGTCCTTGCGATCGCCGATCCGGCGTCGTCGGACGCATCAAGCGGGCCGCAGGTTCCCGGCGGGGGCGTCCCGGTCGCGGCGTTCGAGGCGCTGACCCTCGTGGCGCTCGCGCTGCTCGGCGGACTGGTTGCGTCCCGTCGACCCGAGAATCCCGTCGGCTGGATCCTCTGCGCGATCCCGATCTTCGTGGGAGCTCTGATCCTCACGGCGCACCTCTATTGGAGCCTCGCCCTGGGAACCTCGGAGACGAGTTCCGGCGCGGAGTTCTCCGCCTGGCTGGCGAGCTGGATCTGGATACCGGGCATGGTGCCCGCCCTCACTCTCTTCCCGTTGCTCTTCCCAACCGGGCGGCCGCCGACGCCACGGTGGCGCTGGGTCCAGTGGACGGCGATCGCCGCTCTGCCCGCTCTCTTCATCGGCACGGCCTTCGTGCCGGGTGATTTCGAGGACTACCCCGTTTCCAACCCGCTTGGAGCCGAGGGGGCGCTGGGCTCGATCACCGAGGTGATCGGGGGGGTCGGGTTCGCGCTGATGCTCGTCGCCGTCGTCGCCTCAGCGGCCTCGCTCGTCGTCCGCTTTCGCCGATCACGCGGCGACGAGCGTCAGCAGCTCAAATGGGTCACCGCGGCGGCGGCGGTCTTCGTGGTGATCTTCATGACCCCCACCGAGGAGCTCGCGGGCGACGACGTCGGCTTCGCGATGCTGCTTCTCGGCCTGCTGATCGTTGCCGCGGCGGTCGCGATAGCGACCCTCCGCTATCGCCTGTACGACATCGACGTCGTCATCAACCGGACGCTGGTCTACGGCGCCCTGACGGCGACCCTGGCCGCGGTCTACATCGGCACCGTCCTGCTCCTGCAGCTCGCGCTGGATGGGCTCACCTCGGGCTCGGACCTGGCCGTCGCCGGCTCGACCCTGGCTGCCGCCGCCATCTTCCGCCCCGCCCGGGGTCGGATCCAGCAGGTCGTCGACCGCCGCTTCTTCCGCCGTCGCTACGACGCCGCCCGCACGCTCGAGTCGTTCTCGTCTCGACTTCGTGACCAGGTCGATCTCGGCGCGCTGGAGGCCGAGCTCCGTGGGGTCGTCGCCGAGACGGTGCAGCCCTCGCAGGTGTCGCTCTGGCTGCGGGAGGGGGCGCGGTGAGCGACTACGTCGAGCCCGAGTGGGCGATGGCGACGGTGGCCTTCGTCGACATCCGCGGCTTCACCGCCTACGCCGACGGCGCGACCGCACGCGAGACGGTCGCCTTCCTGAACGAGTTCTTCGCGGTGGTGATCCCGGTCGTCGAGAAGCATGGCGGCGTGGTCAACAAGCTGCTTGGAGACGGCTTGCTCGCCGCCTTCGGAGCTCCCAAGCCCCTTCCCGACCATGCCGACCGCGCCCTGGCGGCAGCGGTTGCGATCCAAGCCGGCGTGGAGTCCGAGTTCGGTGGTCGTTGCCGGATCGGGATCGGGATCAACTCCGGCCTGATCCTGAGCGGAACGATGGGGGCCGGCGGATGCACCGAGATCGGCCTGATCGGGGATCCGGTCAACGTCGCCGCGCGGGTTCAGGACGCAACCCGCGAGCTCGGCGAGCGAATTCTCGTCACCGAGGCCGCTGCCGCCCTGGTCGAAACTCGGGAGTTCCGGCTCGAGGCCCGCGGCAAGCTTGAGCTGCGCGGCAAGGGAGAGGCGGTCGGCGTCTACGCCATCGGTGATGCCACGGTGGCCGAGTCCCGTAACGCTCTTGGGACGCCGGGAGCCTAGAAAGGACCCATGCCGGCTCTGATCAGACCTCTGCGGCGGCGTCTCAGGCGCACCCCCTCCGCCCCTGGTGAGGCCCCGGCGACGTCGCTCGCCGAGCAGCCTGAGTTCGAGATCGCTCCCAACGACCCGCTCCTGGCCTACCTCCAGGACGCAGGCCACGCCGTCGACATCGAATCCCTGGATCTCGATTCGAAGGCGTTGCGCGACCTGCGCGATGGTGGGGTCAGGCTGGTGGTTCCGCTGGTCAGCCAGGGTGAGCTCGTCGGGATCCTCAACCTGGGCCCGCGCCTCTCCGCGCAGGACTACTCCTCCGACGACCGACGCCTGCTGGACAACCTCGCCGCGCAGACGGCGCCGGCGCTCCGGGTGGGTCAGCTCGTCCGTGAGCAGGAGGCCGAGGCAGCCACGCGGCAGCGCTTCGAGCAGGAGCTCGAGGTCGCGCGCCTGATCCAGCAGAACTTCCTCCCGAAGGAGCTCCCCGATCTGCCGGGGTGGGACATCGACGCCCTCTACCGCCCCGCTCGCGAGGTCGGCGGTGACTTCTACGACGTGATCCCGCTGCCCGACGGGCGCGTCGGGTTCGTCGTCGGCGACGTCACCGACAAGGGCGTTCCCGCGGCGCTCGTCATGTCGGCCACCCGCAGCGTCCTGCGCGCCTCGGCCCAGCGGCTCCAGGACCCCGGGGAGGTCCTCGAGCGAGTCAACGACCACCTCTGCCCAGACATGCCCGAGAAGATGTTCGTCACCTGCCTCTACGGGGTTCTCGACACGATCGACCGGCCTCCTGCGCTTCGCCAACGCCGGCCATGACGTCCCGTACGTGAAGACGGCCGACGGGGTCGGCGAGCTCCGGGCGCGGGGAATGCCGCTCGGGCTGATGCCCGGGATGAGCTACGAGGAGAAGGAGGCGGTCCTCGCACCGGGGGACTGCGTGCTCCTGCACTCCGACGGGATCGTCGAGGCTCACGATCCCCAGCGCGGGATGTACGGCTTTCCGCGACTCAAGGAGACGGTCGGGAGGGGCCCGGCCGGCACCGGCATGATCGCCTTCGTCCTGGCGGACCTGGAGCGGTTCACAGGCCCCGGTACCGAGCAGGAGGACGACATCACGATGATGGTGCTCGCACGCGAGCCCGCCGATCCCGGCGGAGCCAACGGGACCGGGAACGGACGGCTCATCGCAGAGTTCGAGGTGCCGAGCGCGCCGGGCGGCGAGCGCGACGTGATTGAGCGCGTCACCGAGCTGGCCGCCGGGCTGGGACTCGAGCGCTCGCGCGTCGAGCGCCTGGGGACGGCCGTCGGAGAGGCGGCGATGAACGCGATGGAGCACGGCAACGAGTTTCAACCGGACCGTCCGGTGCAGGTCCGCGTCCGGGTCCTGCACGGCCCTGACCGCCTCCAGGTCGAGGTCACAGACACCGGCGCGGGTCGGGCTGCCGAGGCCGAAGCCCCCAATCTCGAAGCGAAGCTCGAGGGCAACCAGACCCCCCGTGGCTGGGGCCTATTCCTGATCGAGAGGATGGTGGACGAGGCGAACGAGCGCAGCGACGACGAGGGACACACCCTCGAGCTGGTCATCCATCTGAAGGGAGACGAACGTGGAAGCTCGTGAGCTGACGGCGACGGTCCGGCGGCGGAACGGCGCCGCCGTGATCGACCTGGGCGGGGAGCTCAACGCCGCCGCGGAGGCGGTGCTGGCCGATGCCTATGCGGAGGCGGTCGGCGAGGGCGTCGCTTCGGTCGTCCTCAACTTCGCCGACACCGAATACATCAACAGCACCGGCATCGCCCTGATCGTGGGACTGCTCGCGCAGGCCCGGAGCAGGAACGTCGAGATGTACGCGGTCGGACTCTCCGACCATTACCGGGAGATCTTCGAGATCACTCGCCTGGCCGACTTCATGCAGATTGCCAACAGCGAACAAGACGCCCTGAACGGCGCAGAGGGGAACCCCCATGCCTGAGTCAGCCGCCCACTTCGAGGTTCGCGAGCTCGCCGGCGGAGTCGCCGCGATCGACATCGTCGGCGACGTCACCGCCGCCAGCGAGGAGGCTTTGATGGACGCCTACGGGCGGGCCAGCGGAACCGGAGCGACGACGATCCTGCTCGACTTCTCCGGCCTCGACTACATGAACAGTGGTGGGATCGGCCTGCTGGTGATGTTGCTCGTCCGGGCCCAGCGCAGGGCCAGGCCGTGCTGGCGTGCGCCCTCTCCGAGCACTACCGGCAGATCTTCGAGCTGACCCGCCTCGACGAGGCGGTCTCGATCCACGCCGACGAGGCCGCGGCGCTGAGCTCCGTCGGCGCGGGAGGAACACGATGAGCACGCCGCAGGGGACCGGGAGGACCGCCAGGAACGAGGACAGTTGGGCTCCGCCCGTCTCCCACCTGCGCCGCCCCGACGTTCCCGAAGGTGCCGTCGGCATCAACATCGCCGGACGCCGCCTCGCCTCGCCGGTTCAGGGCTTCGGAAAGATGTGGCAGAAGACCTACCGGGTGCGGATCCCGTCGCAGTCGGCGACCGCCGCCGAGTTGATCGCCATCTGGAAGTCGGAGTTCGCCAGCTTCTGGCCCGAGGGCAACCGCTTCTACGGCCCTCTTGCCGGTATTGCGCCCGGCGAGGTCGGGCTGATCGACGCAACCATGCCCGGCGGCATGAAGCTCTCGACCGGCGTGATGGTCCTCTACGCCGACGATGAGTCGTTCACGCTGATGACCCCGCAGGGTCACATGTTCTCGGGGTGGGTCACGTTCAGCGCCCGAGCCGAGGGGGACGACACCGTCGCCGAGGCGCAGATCCTGATGCGCGCGAGCGATCCGATCTTCGAGGTCGGTCTCGCCCTCGGGGGCCACCGCCAGGAGGACAAGCTCTGGGAGAGCACCCTCAGCGCGCTCGCTCGGCGCTGCGGCCACGCCGGCGAGGTTGAGACCACGGTCGTCTGCGTCGACTCGAGGCGCCAGTGGTCACGCTGGCGCAATGTCTGGAAGAGCTCGGCGATCCGCTCGACGCTCTACATGCTCGGGGCGCCGGGAAGAGGCGGATCCGGAAGACGTCCTCGTAATCGGCGAAGTCGAAAGGCTCGGGCCTTCCGGCTCCTTCCCCTCGGCGGCGGCGTTCAGGGCGGCGTGGAGGTGCACGAAGAACTCGCGGGTCCGCAGCGGCGGGCGGACCTCCCAGCGCACCGTTCCCCCCGCGTCGGGATGGCCGCCGAACTCATGGGCGGTGCCGGCGGGGACCTCGAGGACGTCCCCCTCCCGCAGCGTCCGCGGCTCCCCGTCGACTGCGGTCCGGACCTCGCCCGAGAGCACCTCGAAGCGCTCGTCCTGGGACGGGTGGAGGTGCGCCGGGGCCGGGGCGCCGCCCGCCTCGTAGGTGGTCTCGATGACGAGCACCTCGTCGGTCTCCTCGAGGAAGCGGATCGTCTGCCCGGAGAACGGATTGCGCAGCTCGTCGGGCCCGGTGGCGGCTCGGTCGGCCATGGCCGAATACGGTACCCCGATGGCCCTCCGCTGCCTATACACGGACCTCGACGGGACCCTGCTCGGGCGCTTCGGCTCGCTCTTCCGCGACGCCGAGGGCAACTTCTCGCGGATGCAGGCACTCACCTTCGAGGCCTGTCACCGGGCCGGGGTCGAGGTCGTGATCATGTCCGGCCGGCGCGAGGCGCAGATCCAGGCCGACGCGCGCCTCTTCGGCCAGACCTCCTACATCTACGAGGCCGGCTGCGGGATGGTGATCGACGGCGAGCGGACCTACCTCAGCGGCAGCTGGGTGCCGGACGAGAGCGGCACCCCGGCGGAGCGGATCATCGCCGCGGGGCTCCCCGACCTGCTCTTCGAGCGCTACGGCGCGCGGCTCGAGTACCACGCTCCCTGGCACCAGGACCGGGTGCTCTCCCTCCTGTTCCGCGGTCTCGTCGACTCCGACGAGGTCAACGCGCTGATCGCGGCCGAGGGCCACGAGGACCTGCGCTTCCTCGACAACGGCGCCATCAACCGGCCGATGGAGGGGATCGAGCGAGCCCACGCCTACCACCTGGTCCCCGGCGGGGCGAGCAAGGGGAAGGCCGTCGGCGCCCACATGCGGGCGCGCGGGTACGCCCCGGAGGAGTGCATCGCCGCGGGCGACTCGATGGAGGACCTGACCGCCGCCGAGTACGTCGGGCGCTTCTTCTGCGTCGCCAACGGCCCGGTCGGCGATCCGGCGCTGCGCGAGGCGATCGCCACCCACGACAACGTGACGGTGACCGAGGGCACGATGGGCGACGGGGTCTACGAGGCCGTCGTCAAGACGCTGTCCGGAGCCGCGGGCTGAGGGCGTGCGGCGGCTCCGGGGACTCGTGCTCGCGCTGGCCGCCGCCGCTCTGATCGCAGGCTGCGGTTCCGACGACGAGGCCGTGATCGAGGCCTCCACCCCCGCCGACGAGGAGCTGGCCGCGGCGATCGTCGAGCGGCTCGACACCTACAACGAGTCCTTCGACCTGTCGTCGCTCCCGCCCGACCAGCAGGCCGAGCTCGGTCCGATCGTCGACAACCTGCCGCCCGCGGGCGGAGGCGTCGAGACGCTGGTGATCACCGATGGACTGGTCGAGGCCGAGACGGGCTTCGCCCCCGACCCCGAGAGCGAGCAGACGGCGCGGTTGATCTGCGGGGCGATCATGCGCAGCGTGGAGGCGGGCAACCGGTCCGGCCACCGGGTGCTCGGCGAGGGCGGCGTGGTCCTCGCCGACTGCGTGCCCGGAGGACGCCAACTACCCGTAGGCCGAATTGTTGACGGCCTCCTGGGCGGGTCTAGGTTCACGGAACCGTCCACAACGAGGGGTCCCCATGAAGAACTTCCGCGCAAGGCTCACCTACGCGAACGTCGTCTCGTCCATCGCCCTGTTCTTCGCCCTCGGTATCGGCGGCGCCTGGGCTGCGACTGAGCTGTCGAAGAACTCGGTCAAGTCCAAGCACATCGCCAAGGGACAGGTGAAGCGGAGCGACATCGCGAAGAATGCGGTGAACTCGTCGAAGGTGGCGGAGGGCTCGCTGCTCGGCAGCGACTTCGCGGCCGGCCAGCTGCCCGCGGGAGAGAAGGGGGATCAGGGAGAGACGGGCCCGACCCTGGGGGTCACGGAGGCCGAAACCCCCGTTCCGCCGCCCGCAGAATCAATCAACGGCGGCGTCAGCATCACGACTCCGGTCGCCGGGAAGCTGTTCGTCAGCGGCGACGTGGACCTCGGAACCGGGATCGCAATCTCGGTGGACTGCACCCCGAACGCCGTGCCGACGATCGGGATGTACGTCGACGACATTCCGATCAAGGGGACGCAGAGGACCTTTGCGGACGCCGTCACCGAGACCTACCACGCCACCGGGGTGACCGAGACACTGCCGGCCGGGACCCATGTCGTTCGCTTGGGGGCGAGTTGCGCGGGAGCCAGCTCACCGGCCCTCTTCAGCCTGGGCATCGACAGGTCGCTCTCCGCCATCCTGCTCGGGAGCTGACCATTACGCGGGAGCGCCCGCCGAGATGGTCCCCCTGGCCGACAACCTCCTCGCCGCGCGCGAGTTGATGGCGTTCACGCTCGGCTTCCACATCATCCTCGCGTGCATCGGGGTCGCGCTGCCGGCGATGATGCTGATCGCCGAGTACCGGGGTCGCAGGCATGGGGACGAGGATGCGCTCCGGCTCGCCCGGCAGTGGTCGAAGGCGGCCGCGGTCCTGTTCGCGGTCGGCGCGGTCACCGGCACCGTCCTCTCCTTCGAGATGGGCCTCCTGTGGCCGCACTTCATGGAGCGCTACGGGGACGTGTTCGGCACCGGCTTCGCGATCGAGGGCATCTTCTTCTTCACCGAGGCGATCTTCATCGCGATCTACATCTACGGCTGGAAGCGGCTGAGCGGCTGGGCCCACTTCTGGAGCGGCGTGCCGATCGTGATCGCCGGGATCGGCGGGGCCTTCAGCGTCGTCGCCGTCAACTCCTGGATGAACCATCCCCAGGGGTTCGAGACGAACGCGGCCGGCGAGGTCACCGACGTCGAGCCGATGACGGCGCTGCTCAACCCGGCCACGGTCTACGAGTTCCCCCACATGCTCCTCGGGGCCTACCTCGTGGTCGGCTTCGGCCTCGCGTCGATCTACGCGTTCGGGATGCTGAAGGGGAGGCGCCGAGCGACACCACCGGCTGGGAGTGCTGATCCCGCTGACCGTGGCGGCGATCCTCACGCCGGTGCAGATCTTCGTCGGCGACGTGGCCGCCCGGGGGGTCGCCGAGCACCAGCCGGCGAAGTTCGCCGCCTTCGAGTGCATCGAGGAGACCGGCGCGCACCAGACCGAGTGGCTCGGCGGCATCTGCACCGATGACGGGGTGGAGTACGGGATCGGCATCCCCGGGCTCGACTCCTGGCTCGTCGGCTGGAGCACCGACACCGTCGTCACCGGGCTCGATCAGATCCCCGACGACGAGGAGCCGCCGGCGAACACGCTTCTCCACCTCGCCTTCAACGCCATGGTCGGGATCGGCTTCGGGCTGCTGGCGCTCGGCGCCTGGTTCGCGCTCGCCTGGCGCAAGCACCGCGACGTGCCGCCGTCGAAGTGGTTCCTGCGGGCCGTGTCGGTCAGCGGGATCGCCGCGCTGGTCGCGCTCGAGTCGGGCTGGATCGTGACCGAGGTCGGTCGCCAGCCGTGGATCGTCTACGAGACCATGCGCACGTCCGAGGCGGTGACGAGCGCCGGCGGCCTCTGGTTCGTCTTCGCCGGGGCCGTGGTCCTCTACGCGGTCCTCGGCGTCGTCTCGGTGCTCGCCCTGAAGACGATCGCGCGCCGCGCCAACGCCGACGACGGTGACGAGGGGGGCGACGTTCCCTACGGACCGCCGTCCTCCGGGGAGCCGGGAGGGGTGGGCGCCCGATGAGCAAGGCGGACGCCGTCGCGGCGATCCTGACGATCGGGGCAGCGCTGTACGCGGTCTTTGCCGGCGCCGACTTCGGCGCCGGGGTCTGGCAGCTGCTCGCGAGCCGCGATCCGGACGCCGATCGGCGCGAGCGGATCGAGCGACGCGTGGCGAGCTCGCTCGGGCCGGTCTGGGAGGCCAACCACGTGTGGCTGATCTTCGCCCTGGTCGTGCTCTGGACCGGATTCCCCCACGCCTTCGGGCCGATCATGGAGACGCTCTACGTGCCGCTCGCGCTGGCGGCGCTCGGGATCGTCCTGCGCGGGTCCGGCTTCGCGTTCGGGCACGTGATCGAGGGCGAGCTCGGTCGGCGGTCGCGGGCGGTCTTCGCCGTCTCGTCGTTGATCACGCCCGTTCTTCCTCGGCGCCGTGGTCGGCGCGATCGCCGCCGGGGAGGTCGGAGCCGGGGCAGGCCGGGGACGCGCTCGGGTGGATCGGGCCGCTGCCGATCCTGATCGGCGTGCTCTTCGTGGCGAGCTGCTCCTACGTGGCCTCGGTCTTCCTCCGCGACGACTGCCGGCGCGCCGGCGACGACGAGCTGGCGGACTACTTCACGCGGCGCGCGATCGGCGCCGGCGTCGTCGCCGGCCTCCTCGCGGCGGCGGGGCTCGTCGTCCTGCGGCTCGACGCGCGCTACGTCTTCGACGGTCTGATCGACGAGGGGCTGCCGTTCCTGATCGCCTCGCTCGTGCTCGGGTCGGTGACCCTGGCGGGGCTCCTGCGCGGCTGGCGCCGGGCTCTGCGCCCGCTTGCGATCGGCGCGGTGCTCGCGGTGATCGCCGGCTGGGCGGTCGCGCAGTACCCGTACCTGCTGCCGGAGACGATGACCGTCGATCAGGGCGCCGGGGTGGAGTCGGCGCTGACCGCGACGGTGATCGTCTTCATCGCCGCGCTGTGCGTCGTCGGCCCGGCGCTCGGGCTCCTCTACTGGCTCGCCCAGCGCCAGACCCTCGAGTAGATACTCTGGCGCCATGAGCAGCGCCCACGCGACCGACGCCGAGGAGGAGTACCTCCAGGCCCTCTTCTGGCTCCAGGAGGCGGGACTGCCGCTGACCGGCGCGAACACCGCCCGCGCGATGCAGCTCTCGCCGCCGACGGTCCACGAGATGATCGGCCGGCTCGTCGAGGACGGCTACGTCGCCCGCGAGCCCGACAAGTCGCTGACCTTCACGCCCGACGGGCTCGACCACGCGAAGGCGATCGTCAAGCGCCACCGGCTGATCGAGCGCTTCCTCACCGACGTCCTCGGGATTCCCTGGGACGAGGTCCACGAGGAGGCCGAGCGGCTCGAGCACGCGATGTCACCGGTGCTCGAGGAGCGGATGATGGCCGCGATCGGCGACGCCAAGACCTGCCCGCACGGCCATCCGATCGTGCTCGAGGAGCGCGTCCGCGGATCGCTGCTCGCCGACTGCGAGGTCGGCGCCAAGGTCGGCATCCTCCGCTTCGAGAACGAGGCCGAGGAGCTCCTCCACTACCTGCGCAAGGTCGGCCTCGAGACCGGCCTGCAGGGAACCGTGAAGAGCTCGGACGACGACGCGGTCGTGATCTCCTCCGCCGACGGCGAGCACACGATCACCAGGAGCGTCGCCGAGACGGTCTCGGTGATCGCCGACCCGGCTCCCCCGCCCCGCGCGGCGCTGCCGGAGTCGCTGGTACTGAGCACGGACCGCTACGGGAGATAGCCACTGACCTCCTGACGAGGTCGGGAGCTGTCAGATCAAGGAAGAGCCCGGCGACGCTGCCGATCTGGCAGCGAGGCGGGCGATGACGCCGAGCTGGCAACTCCCGGCCCGTCAGGCTCGCCGCAGATCTGGCGGAGGCGGCGGTAGAGGCGCTCGTCCCTGGCGACGCTCGCGGGCGTGGCCCGGCGGGCGGTCGCCTCGTGGTCGCGGACGGCGGCGGCGAGAGCGAAGAACCGGCGCTCCATGTTGCGGCGTGTCACCTGGGCTCGCTGGTCGTCGGGGATTCCCTCGAAGAAGCTGATCGGCATTGGGCGTCTCCTCGCTTGAAAGGACCGTCAGGCTGCCCCAGCCCGGGATCCATTGTCTACTGGAATACTCGACAATAGCGAAAAGTATTTGCGGATTGCTAACGCAACGTGAAGCGCAAGTAATTTTTCTGATGCGCGCCACGGCACGTCCTGACGAGGTCGGGGGCGTCGATCAAGGAAGAGTCCGGCGACCGCCAGGCCGTGAGCCGCGATGACGCAGAGCCGGCGCTCCCGGCCCGTCAGGAGCGGGAGGCTTCGAGGGTGCGGGCGATGCGCCCGATCCCCTCGGGCACGTCCCCCGGAGGGACGCTGGCGAACGAGAGCCGCAGGCTCCGCTCGCCGCCGTCGAGCATGAAGTCGGGCCCCGCGACGAAGCCGACGCCGGCCTCCTTGGCCGGGGCGACCAGCGCCGCGGTGTCGGTGCCCTCGTCGAGGTCGAGCCAGAGGAAGTAGCCGCCGCCGGGGACGACGAACTTCGCCTCCGGGATCTGCTGCTCGAGCTGCTCGACCACCGCGTCGCGGCGCTCGGCGAGGGCGACGTTGACCTGCTCGATGTTGCGATCGAGCGCGCCCGAGCGGCAGAGCTCGAGGACGATCGACTCGGCCAGCATGTTCGGCGAGATGTAGGTCTCGCTCGCCCGCTTGGCGATCTTCGCGATCTCGTCGTCGGGGCCGACGAGGTAGCCGACGCGGATGCCGGGGCTGACGGTCTTGGAGAACGAGGAGGCGTGGATCACCTTGGCGTCGGTGCCCTCGGCCAGCGCCAGCATCGTCGGCAGCTCGTCGCCGCCGAAGCGGATCCGCCGGTAGGGGTCGTCCTCGAAGATCCAGAAGCCGTGCTCGGCGGAGAGCTCGACCAGGCGCTTGCGCTTGCGCCTCCGAGAGCGTGCAGCCCGCCGGGTTGTGGAAGTTCGGGATCACGTGGATCAGCTTCGGGCGGTGGCCGTCCTCCAGGGCCTGCTCGATGCCGTCGACGTCGAGGCCGTCCTCCTCGAGGGGGACGCCGATCCGGTCGACCCCGAGCCGGTCCAGCATCAGCAGCGTCCGGTCGTAGGAGGGCTGCTCGACGACGACCTCGTCGCCGGGCTCGAGCAGGTGGTCGAAGAGCATCCAGCCCGCCTCGAGCGAGCCGTTGGCGACCATCACGCCGGAGGGATCGACTCCGTGATGCTCGGCGATCCACTCGCCGAGGCCGGGGTGGCCGATGCCGGTGCCGTAGGAGAGGGCCCGGGAGGAGTCGGAATCCAGCGCGCGGGCGGCGGCCTCACGCACGGCGTCGACGGGCAGCAGGTCGGCGCTGGGCGCGCCGCGGGCGAATGAGATGAGGTCGGCCATCGAGCGGCGAGTATAGGAGGCGTCGGAACTCGCCGACGAGACGTCAGGTCACGTTGACGATTTCGGCGGCGATTTCTGCCGCTTGGCTCGGGCTGGTGCCCACGCGGACGCCCTTCGCCTCGAAGGCCTCCTTCTTGGCCTCGGCCGTGCCGGAGGAGCCGGAGATGATCGCGCCGGCGTGACCCATCTGCTTGCCGGGCGGGGCGGTGAAGCCGGCGATGTAGGCGACGACCGGCTTGGTCACGTTGTCGGCGATGTAGTCGGCCGCGCGCTCCTCGGCGTCGCCGCCGATCTCGCCGACGAGGACGATCAGCTCGGTCTCGTCGTCGTTCTCGTAGAGCTCGAGGATGTCGATGAAGTCGGAGCCGACGATCGGGTCGCCGCCGATGCCGACGATCGAGGAGTTGCCGAGGCCGGCCTGCTTGAGCTCGTTGCCGATCTGGTAGGTCAGCGTGCCCGACTTGGAGACGACGCCGATCGATCCCTGCTCGAAGAACTGGGCCGGGATGATCCCGACGTTGGCCTTGCCGGGCGAGAGCGCGCCGGGGCAGTTCGGCCCGATCAGGCGGACGCCCGCCTCCTTGGCCTTCCAGTAGGTCTTGAGCATGTCGTGGACCGGGATGCCCTCGGTGATCGCGATCACCGTCTCGATCCCGGCGTCGATGGCCTCGTCGATCGAGGCGGCGGCGAAGCGGGCGGGGACGAAGATCATCGAGGTGTTGGCGCCGTGCTCGGTGACGGCCTCCTTCACGGTGGCGACGATCGGGACGCCGTCGACGTCCTCCCCGCCCTTCTTCGGGTTCACGCCGGCGACCAGGTCGGTGCCGTAGTCGCGGTTGCGGAGCCCGTGGAAGCTGCCCTCGCGGCCGGTCAGGCCGCTGACGACGAGCTTGGTGTCGTTGCCGACGATGATGCTCATCAGCCGGATCCCTTCGCCAGCTCGACGACGCGCTCGGCCGCGCCGAGCATCGTCTTGGAGACCTCGAGCCCGTTCAGGTTCGCCTCGTCGAGGAGCCGCAGCCCCTCCTCGGAGTTCGTCCCGTCGAGCCGGACGACGAGCGGCACGTCCATGTCCACCCGCTCGTAGGCCTCGATGATCCCCTTCGCGACCTCGTCGCAGCGGGTGATCCCGCCGAAGATGTTGAACAGGACGGCCTTGACCTTCTCGTCGGAGGTGATGACCTCGAGCGCGTCGACGATCGCGTCGGCCTTCGAGCCGCCGCCGGCGTCGAGGAAGTTGGCGGGGTCGCCGCCGGCGTTGGCGACGACGTCGAGGGTCGACATGCAGAGCCCGGCGCCGTTGCCGAGGATGCCGACGTCGCCGTCGAGCTTCACGTAGGTGAGCCCGCGCTCCTTCGCCATCCGCTCCTGCGGGTCGTCGTCGGAGGGGTCGTCGAGGTCGGCGAGGTCCTCGTGGCGGAACATCGCCGAGTTGTCGATGGTCACCTTGGCGTCGAGGGCGACGACCTCGCGCTTCGCGGTGACGATCAGCGGGTTGACCTCGATCAGGGTGGCGTCGAACTCGATGAAGGCGCCGTAGAGGGAGACGAGGATCTCGGCGACGCCGTCGACCACGTCCTGGTCGATGTCGGCGTCGACGGCGAGCTGGGAGGCGTCGTCGACCGCGAGGCCGGCGTCGGGGTCGACGTGGCGCTGGACGAGCGCGTCGGGATCGTTCTCGGCGATCTCCTCGACGTTCATGCCGCCCATCCGGGAGAGGATCACCAGCGGCTTCTTCTCGGAGCGGTCGAGGATGATCGAGGCGTAGTACTCGGCGTCGATCTCCGACGCCTCCTCGATCCAGACCTCGTGGACCTTGAAGGGGCCCTCGCCGCGGGGGCCGCGGATGTCCATGCCGATGATCGCCTCGGCGTGGGTGCGGGCCTCGTCGGCGTCCTTGGCGACCTTGATCCCGCCGGCCTTGCCGCGGCCGCCGATCTGGACCTGGGCCTTGACGACGCAGGGGTAGCCGATGCGCTCGGCGGCGGCGACGGCGGTTTCGACGTCGCGGGCGGGCTCGCCCTCGGGCACGGCGACGCCGGCGCGGGCGAACAGCTGCTTTCCCTGGTATTCGAGGAGATCCATCTGGGGTGCGCCGACGTAGGTGTGATCGGCGGCGCGGAGCCTATCCGACTTGCCGTCAGGGCCGAAAGGCAGTATTTGATTACCGGACGCCCATACGGGTACGTCGGAGGTCACTGTCCGCATCCACAAGGGAGCTGAACCATCTCAACCTGGACCTTCATCACCAACCATGCACGCGTCCTCCTGGTCATCACGAATGACCCGACGGTGCGCCTCCGCGACATCGCCTCGACCCTCGACATCACCGAGCGCGCCGCGCAGCGGATCGTCACCGAGCTCGTCGAGGAGGGCTACCTGAGCCGCAAGCGCGAGGGCCGGCGCAACGTCTACACCGTGCATCCGAAGCAGCCGATGCGGGCCCCCCAGGCACGCGGCACCGAGGTGGGCGAGTTCCTGGACATGATGCTCAAGAACACGGATCCGACCGACCCGCCGGACTGATCCGGAGCGCCGCGAGGGCCATGTTGGGCCGGGCTGCCATAATGCCCCGCCCTCATGCCCCTACCGAAACGCAGCGAGATCGAATGGGTGACCGTAGATTGCTACGGCACGCTGATCGATTGGGACAAGGGAATCAGCGAGGCCTTCCAGCGGGAGGCCAAGGAGGACGGCCTGACGGTCGACGTCAAGAGCCTCCTGATGCGGTTCTACGAGTGCCAGTACGAGGTCATGGGCGGCTCCTACGAGCTCTACGCCGAGGTCCTGCGCCGCGCCGCGGTCAAGGCCGCCGGCGAGATCGGCTGGAGCCTCGAGCCCTCCCGGGCGCAGTTCCTGCCTGACTCGATCGCCGACTGGCAGCCCTTCCGCGAGGCCAACGCCGCCATGGACCGGCTCAAGCAGAAGTACAACGTCGGGATCATCTCCAACATCGACGACAAGCTGCTCGGGATCTCGCGCCGCCACCTGCGCACCGAGCTCGACCTCGTCGTCACCGCCCAGCAGGTCCGCAGCTACAAGCCGGAGCCGGCCCACTTCAAGGAGTGCGCCCGCCGGATCGGCAAGAAGAAGGGCTGGGTCCACATCACCAGCGGCCACTACACCGACGTCGAGCCGCTGATCAAGATGCGCGTCCCGGTGATCTGGATCAACCGCCGCGGCACGAAGCTCGACAGCAGCCAGAAGAAGCCGACGACGGAGGTCAAGAACCTCCGCGACGCGGCCAAGCGCCTCGGCTGCTAGTTAGCCGCCAGCGGGGCGACCTCTGCCAGCATGCTGGCTTTTTTCGGCCCAGTGCGAGCGGGATGGGATCATCTCGGCGTGCGCATCTCCGTCTCAGCCGACGAGGTGACCGGCGTTGCCGGCGACATCGCCGGGGAGCTCGAGCGGCGCGGGCATGAGGTCGTCGCCCACGGCGCGCTCAGCGAGGACGAGCGGCCGGACTGGGCCTGGGCGTCGGAGGCCGCGGCCCGCGACGTCGCCGAGGGCCGCGCCGAGCAGGCGGTGATCGCCTGCTGGACCGGAACCGGGGCCTCGATCGCCGCCAACAAGGTCGACGGGGTGCGGGCCGCTCTCTGCCTCGACGCCGAGACCGCCCGCGGGGCCCGGCGCTGGAACGACGCGAACGTGCTCGCCCTCAGCCTGCGGACCACCTCGGCCGCGGAGCTGACCGAGATCCTCGACGCCTGGCTCGACGGCGAGCCCTCGGGCGAGGAGGACGACCGCGCCAACATCGCCCACCTCGGCGAGATCGAGCAGGCCGCCGGCTGATGGAGCGCCTGCTGCCCGATCCCGGGCCGACCAGCGTCGACGAGCAGCTGCACGGCTACGAGCCGTGGACGCTCGCCGGGAGCGAGCGGCCCTTCACCTTCACGAACTTCGTCCTCTCCGTCGACGGGCACGCGACGCTCGAGGGCCGGGCCGGGACGCTCGGCTCGCGCACCGACATCGAGATGCTGATGGGCCTGCGCGCCTGCGCCGACGCGGTCATGGTCGGCGCCGGGACGATGCGCGTCGAGCGCTACGGGCGGCTCCTGCCGGACCCGAGCAAGCGGGCGATCCGCGAGCGCCGCGGCCTCCCCCACGACCCGCTCGCCGTGTTGATCAGCGGCTCGCTCGAGCTCCCCTGGGACGCCGGCATGTTCACCTGCGGCGCCGGGCGGGTGCTGATCTTCACCTCCTCCGACGCCGACCCGCCCGAGACGGCGACGCCGGTGCGGGTGGTCCGCCACGAGGGCCGGGTGGACCTGGGGCTCGCCGTCCAGCACCTGCGGACCGAGCGCGGCATCCGCTCCCTGCTCTGCGAGGGCGGCCCGGACCTGCACGGCGAGCTGGTCGCCGGCGGCCTGGTCGACGAGATGTTCGTCACCCGCAGCCCGATGATCGCCGGCGGCGCCGGCCCGGGTCTGCTGCGGGGCGTGCCCGAGCGCGGCACGAACCTCGAGCTGGAGTGGCTCCTGCGCGAGGAGTCGGAGCTGTTCGCGCGCTACCGCGTCCTAGGCGGCTAGCGGCGAAGGCCGGCGGGACCGGCGGGATCAGCCCGGCGTCCTCACCGCGGCGCTCGCCGCGGCGCAGCAGTCGCATCCCGAGGATCGTCGCGGCGAGGACCGACGCGGTCGCGGCGCTCACCTGGATGCTGAGCCGGCCCTCCCGCTGCCAGTAGACGTCGCGCAGGTCGAGCAGCAGCGCCGCCTCGTCGAAGGTGAGCCCGGCGCCGACGCCGAACGGGACCGCCAGGAAGGTCTCGAGCTCGCTGCTCTCACTGAGAATCGCGGCGGCGCCGCTGGCGAAGGCGAGGCCGATCCCGGGCACGTAGTGGTGGATGTGGCGGCCGCCGACGTTGACGTTGCCGAGCGGCCACCAGCCCGCCCTGATGCCGGCGGTCGAGATCCGCGCCCAGGCGAACGCGCCGACGAAGCCCGAGAAGAGGTTGAACAGGACCGTCTCCCGCCGCGAGGCCGCCGTGTAGCCCTCGACCGCCACGAGGATGGTGTCCTGCGTGGCGCGCCCGGCGAGCTCGAGCGCCTCGACCGGGGAGTCGGGCAGCACGCTGGAGGGATGGCGCTCGGCGAGGCGGCCGCGGTAGCGGCGGCTGAACTCCCCGGCGATCACCGCTCCGCTCGTGACCACCGCGCTTGCCGCCAGGCCGATCGTCAGCCGGTCGATCCGCTGCTGACGGCGGCGGGCCCGGATGCTCGGCAGGCGCGGCACAGCGGACGCCCGCCTAGAGCCGGACGACGTTGCCGCCGTCGATGCCGCGGCTGATCCCGCGGAAGTCGACGACGAGCTGCGCCCGTCCGATCAGGTCCGCGTAGTCGATCCCGTCGTGGGCGGTGACGATCGCGATCGCGTCGGCGCCCTCGATCTCGGGCTCCAGCTCGACCGAGCTCAGCCCGAGCTCGTCCACGTCCGGGACCAGGGGTCGTGGTAGGCGACGTCGGCGCCGAGGTCCTGCAGGTGGCGGATGATCTTCAGCGCCGGGGCGCCCCGCATGTCGGCGACCCCCGCCTTGTAGGAGACGCCGAGGACCAGGATCCGGGCCCCGTTGACGGCCTTGCCGGCGTCGTTGAGCGCGCCCTGGACCTTCGCCACGCAGAAGTGGGGATGGGACTGGTTGAGCTTGCCGGCCAGCTCGACGAACTCGGTGTAGAAGTCGTGCTGGCGGGCCTTGTAGGCGAGGTAGAAGGGGTCGATCGGCAGGCAGTGGCCGCCCATCCCGGGGCCGGGGTCGAAGCGCATGAAGCCGAAGGGCTTGGTCGCGGCCGCGTCGATGACCTCCCAGATGTCGATCCCGAGCCGGTCGGTGAGCTGCGCGAGCTCGTTGACCAGGGCGATGTTGACCGAGCGGAAGATGTTCTCGAGCAGCTTGCTGAGCTCCGCCGCCTCGGGCGAGGAGACGCGCACCACCTCGTCGCAGACCTCGCCGTAGACCGCGGCCGCGCGCTCGGTGCACTCCGGGGTGATCCCGCCGACGACCTTCGGGGTCGTCCGGACCTGGTGGTCGCTGCGGCCCGGGTCGATGCGCTCGGGCGAGTAGGCGAGGTGGAAGCCCTCCCCCACCTTGAGCCCGCCGCGCTCGAGCAGCGGCAGCAGCTCCTCGCGCGTGGTGCCCGGGTAGGTCGTCGACTCGAGCACGACGATCTGGCCCTCGCGGAGCACCCCGGCGATCGTCTCGGCCGAGGAGATCACGTAGGTCAGGTCGGGCTCGCGCTCGGAGGCGAGCGGGGTCGGGACGCAGATCAGGATCGCCTCGCACTCGCCGAGGGCCGCCGGATCGGCGGTGGCGGTCAGCCGGCCGGAGAGCGCCGCGAGCCGCTCGGAGGAGACGTCCTCGATGTCGCTCTCGCCCGCTCCGAGGCGCTGAACGCGGCCCTCGTCCACGTCGTAGCCCACGACGTCGTGCCCCGCCTCGCCGAAGGCGACGCCGAGGGGAAGGCCGACGTAGCCGAGGCCGACGATGCCGATCCGCATCGGTCCAGTCTATGGACCGCGGCGGGCGCATCCGGTTGCCGGAAACTGCCGGTTGGCGATGCTCGGGCCGCGGTTCACGACCTCAAGGGAGGGTAAACTGCAACCCATGAAGCGACTGGCAGTACCCGCCGTCCTGGGCATCAGCGCAGCCCGCCATCTGGCTTGGTACCTGAGTTATCAGGTCTCGGGCACGTCGAAGGCGTAGCGCACTTCCAGGGTCCCGTCCCGGTCGGGGCCCCTCCCGGCCAGAGCGGACGCGAAGCGGAGCATCTGGCCGGAGTAGTCTAAATTGCCCGACCCGGGCCATTAGCTCAGTTGGTAGAGCAGGAGACTCTTAATCTCAAGGTCGTTGGTTCGAGCCCAACATGGCCCATTCCACCCCGGGGGCGTCCTACTTCTTCTTTCCGCCGCCGTCCCCGGACCCTGAATCGCCCGCGCCGCTGGGCTCCGGAACCGGGGCGGTTTCGCCCGCCGCGGCCGGATCGGTCGGCGCGAGACCGCCGCCGAGGCCGGAGAGCGGATTCGGGCCCTCCGCCGCCACCGGCGCCTTGCCCTCGATGTACTTCTGGACGAACTCGGCCTGCTGCTCGGACGAGGCGATCTGGCTCTTCGCGGCGGTCTTCGAGGCCTCGTCGGGCGCCTCGGCCAGCGTCTTCTTCTCGGCCTCCTTGGCGGCCTCCTCCTCGCCGGCGAGCAGGGCGGTCTGGGTGAGCGTCAGGTAGGTGCCGAAGCTGGGCTGCGCCTCCGCGATGACGTTCGCGGTCTCATACGCGCCCTGGACCTCCGTCTTGAGCTCGGCCGGCAGGTCGTCGAGGCTGATCGTGTAGCCGTAGGCCTTCAGGACCAGCGCGGCGGTGGCGTCGTCCGGCTCCTTCGGCTTCGTGTCGAGGTAGGTCTCCCACGCCTCGATCGACGCGGCGTAGTCGGACTCCGCCTCCTCGGTGACCGTCTGGCGGCCCTGCTCGTCGACCTCGATCCCGGTCTGCGCCCTGAGGAAGTGGGCCTCGGCGAGCGAGAGCAGGGCCTTCTCGTCCTCGGGATCGGACTCCAGCGTCTCCTGCGCCCGCTCGATCTGGTTGTCGAACTGCGGGTCGGAGGTGCTGCCGCTGCCGCCGATGCCGATCGCGTCGAAGAGGCCGCCGCCGTTGAGTCCGCTGCCGATGCCGAAGAAGATGAGGCCGCCGCCCATGAGGAGGGCGAGGCTCACGTAGATCACCTGGATGAAGCGCTTGCGCCTGCCGCGAATGTCGAAGAGCATCGGAGCAGCCTAGATAATCGGGTCGGGCGGGGGTCGCGGCGGAGGTTGGTCGTCATCGTCGTCGTCGGCCGATTCTTCGACGTCCTTCTTGATCACCGTCGCCGGACTGCGCTCGTAACCCGGCCTGCCGAGGGCCCGGGCGAGGAGCAGGCTGAGCTCGAAGAGCACCACGAGCGGCAGCATCGAGATCAGCATCGTCACCGGGTCGGTGCCGGGGAGCAACATGGCCAGGACCGCGATCACGAGGATCGCGTAGCGCCGGTTCTTGCGCGAGCTGGTCCGGGGTGACGATCCCGAGCCTGGTGACGGCGAGGATGCCGACCGGGATCTGGAACAGCAGGCCGACCGAGATCAGCGTGAGCGAGAAGAACGAGTAGTACTCGCGGGCCCTGAGCTCGATCTGGAACTGGTCGTCGTTGAAGTTGAGGAGGAAGTCGAGGGCGGCGGGGAAGACGACGAAGTAAGCGAAGACGACGCCCCCGATGAACAGGACCGGGACCATCATCAGCAGCGGCAGGATCGTCTTCTTCTCGGCCGGCGACAGCGCCGGCAGGATGAACGCGTAGGCGTGGTAGAGCAGGATCGGCAGCGTCAGCAGGACGGCGCTGTAGAGGACGAGGGTCAGCGTCGTGAAGAACGGCTCCGACGGCGAGAGCGTGAGCAGCTGCTGGTCGTTCGGCAGCGGGTTGCCGGCGATGTCGAGCAGCGCGTGGTTCTGCCAGAAGCAGAGGACCATCACGATGACGAGCGAGATCGCGCAGAAGATGATCCGGCTGCGCAGCTCGTCGAGATGCTCGACCAGCGTCAGCCGATCGTCGAAGCTCGCCGGCTTAACGCGCGCCACTGTCCGTCTTCTCCCGAGGTCCTACGCGTGCGCGAGGACGCGCTCAGGAGGTCTGGCGCTCGGCGGCGCCGCCGGTCTGCGTCTGCGCCTCGGTGTCGGCCCGGGCGACGGAGGCCGGGGTCGGCTCGTCCTCCTCGACCAGCGCGTCGTCCTCCTCGACACCGTTCTCGATCTCGGGCGGATCGTCGTCCTTGTTGTCGCCGCTGATCGACGCCTTGAACTCGCGCATCCCGTCCCCGAGCGACTTCCCGAGCTCGGGCAGCCGCTTGGGACCGAAGATCACGAGGGCGATGATCACGACGATCGCCAGCTCGAGTGGGCCGATGTTTGGCATGGGGCAATGGTAGCGGCGGGCTCGTGCCGGGCCCGCCGGTGCCGGCGGTCAGCGGCGGCGGATGTGGAAGGTGACGCGCCGCGGCTCGGAGACGTTCTTCGCCTCGTCGGTGGCCGTCAGCACGGCCAGGTAGCTCCCCGGCCGCGGGTTGAAGTGCTTGCGCTTCTCGGCGAGCCGGACCCCGTTCATGCCGGTGTGGGCCGGCCAATCGGAGTAGCCGGCGAAGTGCCTGCGGTCCGAGGCGTCGTAGCGGTAGTAGTCGGCCGACAGCCGCGCGGTCTCGCCGACCCCGAAGCGGAGGTTCGTGCCGCGGCGCCCGAAGCGGCGTGCCGCCAGGCTCACGTCGGTGATCCGCGGTGCCCGCAGATCGACGGTGCTCTTGGGGATGGGATCCGGCTCGCTGACGGGATCGCCCGGATTCGACGAGACCGTGACCGTGCCCCTGACGAGGGAGTGCAGCTTGCAGCGGAAGGCGTAGGTGCCGGGCTGGTCGAACTCGAGCGCGAAGCTGTCCCCGATCTTGTGGTTGGGGTTGCTGCTGCCGGGATCGGAGTCGAGGCCGACGGCGTTGGGTGAGTCGCCGGTGACCGAGTGCAGGGTGTCGGGACCGGTCCAGTACCAGGTGACGTGCTCGCCGAGATCGAGCTGGATCGCATCGTCGGACCAGCTGTAGTCGCTGATCGCCACCCGCCGGTTCGCGGCGCTGCCGAGCGCGGGCAGGAGGGCGAGCAGCAGGAGCGCCGCCAGGGCCGCGACCGAGGCCCGCCGGGCTACTCGACGAGGTACCACCCGTTCATCCCTTCGTGCAGGTGGGAGAAGACGTGGCAGTGGTAGAACCAGCGTCCGGGGTTGTCCTCGATGAAGCGCGCGGTGATGAGGTCGCCGGGGCCCGTCGTGAAGTTGTCGATCACCCTGCCGGCGGGGTCCTTCCAGCGGTGGCCGTGGATGTGGAACGTGTGGAAGGCGTCGTCGAGCGAGTAGACGTGGAAGGCGACGTCCTCGCCGACCTTCGCCCGCAGGGTCGGCGTGTTGCCCGCGTAGGCGCGCCCGTTGATGCAGTAGAAGGGGCGATCGAGGCCCGTCGCCACCGGCTGGAACGAGTGGAAGGCGACGAAGTGATCGCGGTCCGGCTGCGGCTCGGAGGGGTCGCGGATGATGATCGAGCCGAACAGGCCCTTGAAGAGCGGCAGCGGGTCCATCGGCCCGTGGTCGTGGTACATCCAGGCGCCCTTGCTCTCGGGAATCGCCTCCCAGACGTAGTCCACGGTCGCCTTCTTCTGGACGAAGCCCCCGGGGTCGGTGTACTTGCCCTTGTAGGAGCCGTCCATGTCGTTCGAGTACTGGACCCCGTGCGGGTGGATCGTCACCGGGGTCTTCAGCATGTTCTGGAAGTGGACGGTGATCGTGTCGCCGACGTTGGCCTCGATCAGCGGCCCGGGGATCGTCGCCGGGCCCAGCGGCTCGCCGAAGCCGGGCGTGTAGGCGCGGTAGGCGTAGGCGGTGAACTTGGTCTTCCCCCGGACCTTCTTGCCCATCATCTCGTCGCGCCCGCGGGGGACGATGTTCCACTTCACGGCCTCCGCCCTGATCCAGTACTCACGGCGGCCGGAGCTCGCCTGAGCGAGCACCGTCTGCGCGGGCGCCGATCCGAGCGCCGCCTCCTGCTGCGCGGCCGCAACCTTCGGCGGGACCTCCAGCCCGGAGGCGAGGCCCTCGACGTCGGCCTCGCCGCGATCGAGGAAGACCTCCTTGCCCGCGAGCGTGCAGAGGAAGAGCCCACCCGTCGCCGAGAGGAACTGCACGCCGGTCTGCGGAGCCCAGGTCCAGGGCCCTCACCGCCCTCCGGCTATCTGCCGACCCGGACGGTCATCGACCATGACGTCCGGGTGGATCGTGCAGACGAAGTCGTAGGTGCCCTTGACGTCGAACTTCTTCTTGAACTTGATCTCCGACCGGCCCGATGCCGACTTGTTGCAGATGCTGATCAGGGGCGAGTAGGCATCCGGGCCCTTCTTCGGGCAACCGCGCTTGACGCCCTTCGGGCCCTTCGGCCATCGTCACGTTGTGGATGTTCGATGTTGTCGTCGGACCAGACGTACTTGACCCGGTCGTTCTTCCTGATCTTCAGGTTGATCGGCGTGAAGTAGTCGTCGACGACCTTGACCCGCTCGGTCGTCGCGGCGCGGTCGACCGAATCCGTCCCTGCGCTCGCTGCCGGAACCGCGGCCCCGGCAATCAGGACCGCGGCGATGTGCTGCTGCGCGCTTCACGCGCCGCAGTCCGGACCGGGGGTGACGACCAGCGGCTCGTAGTCCTTGAAGTCAGGATGCGGGTGCTTCGTCCACGAGCACTCCTGATTCTCGGGCGGGTCCGTCGTCGACGTAGTCGAACAGCTCGACGAACTGCTCGATCGTTCCCGATGCTGTCGCCGGTCTGCCCGTTCGGGTTCGGCTCGTTCGTCGCCGGGCACGGCGGGTAGAGCAGCGCGGTGGTGGCGGATCGGGCTCGGGTCGAACGTGCTGCTCACGTTGCCCTCGAAGCAGTTGCCCGTGCCGGCGCCCACGTTGAAGAAGTCGACGGCGTTCGTGTCCGTGCCGCTCCTCCCGTTCCTGGTTGTTGAGGAACTGGTTGTCGAACGGGATCGCATCGTCCCCCTCGTTCTGCGGGTCCGCGACGACCGCCGAGCCCCACATGAAGTTGCCGAAGATGTTGTTGTCCTCGATCACCCAGCTGTCGGTGCCGAGCAGGACGATGCCCACCCCGGTCGGGTACTGGATCGTCTGCCCCGCCGAGCTCGCCGAGGCCGTTCGGAGACGGTCTTGACCCGCGAGTTCGGCAGGAAGTAGTTGAAGTTGTTCCAGAAGATGTTGTTGTTCCGGATCACCGAGTCGGCGGCCGGCTCGAACGGCTCGGAGTCGAGCGTGTTCGGAACCACGCCGACGCCGTTGTTGTAGAAGTTCGACTTCTCGATCACGAGGTAGCGAGCGTTCGTCCCGGAGAAGCCGAGCACGTTCTCGTAGCTCTCGAGGTGGTCGAGGCGGGTCGTCTTCGGGTTGTTCTGGGGCGGGCTGGCGCCGACGTAGAACGCCGAGTCGCCGTGGCCGTAGCCCTCCGACTTCGTCATCCGCCCGCCGACGCAGCCGAACGCGAAGAGCCCGTAGGCGCTTGTTGAACGAGGTGATCGTGTTCTTGAAGAGGTAGTCCTTGCAGTCGAAGCTTGCCGTTGTCCTGCTCGGGGTCTCGATGTCCCCGTCATGGACGAAGACGCCGTTGGCGTTGAAGTTGCGGACCCACATGTTCTTGACCGCGAGGCCCCTGACGCCGATGCCCTCGATGCCGTTGTTGGCGGTGCTGCCGTCCGGGGTCTTGGCGTTCTTGCCCTCGAGGATGACCTTCTTCGGCTTCGCCTTCTTGAGCTTGCCGTTCTTCTTCTGCTTCATCCCCTGGATCGTCAGGTTGTCCTTCTTGTGACCCTCGACGATGACGCCCTCGACGTACTTGCCCTCGAGGACGGCGATCTTGTCGCCCTTCTCCGCCTTGTCGACCGCCTTCTGGATCGTCTTGTACTTGCAGCCGTGCTTACACACGATCAGCGGCTTGTCCTTGCCCTTGGCCGCGGAGGCCTGGGCGGGAACGACGAACAGCGCGGCCACGAGCATGGCGGCTGCGAGGCGGACGGCGAGGCGAAGGTTCATCAACTCTCCTAAGTCGGTTGCGGCTTGCGAGAGCCGCGTGATGCATGGAACGGCGAGGTCCCCACTTCGCCGAACACCGACTGTAGCCGATCGGATCGGTTACCCGACCCATACTCGCGGGTTTCTTACTTCTCGAAGTTGAGGTAGTAGCGGCTGGCGGTGGGCTCGCCCTGGCCCTGGTACTTGCTGCCGGTCTCGCGCGACCCGTAGGCGTGCTCGACCGGGCCGTCCATCCGCATGAAGGAGATCTGGCCGATCGGCATCCCGTGGTAGATCGTGATCGGGAGGTTGGCGACGTTCGAGAGCTCGAGGGTCAGGTTGCCCTCGAAGCCGGCGTCGACGAACCCGGCGGTGGAGTGGATCAGCAGGCCGAGGCGGCCGAGGCTGCTCTTGCCCTCCAGGCGGGCGACCATGTCGTTGGGGAGCTTGACGCGCTCGAGCGTCTGGCCGAGCACGAACTCGCCCGGGTGGAGGATGAACGGCTCGTCGCCGGGGACCTCGACCAGCTCGGTCAGGTCCTCCATCTCGCGCTTCACGTCTATATAGGGGTGGCGGCCGTTGTGGAAGACGCGGAACTGGCGGTCGACCCGGACGTCGACGCTCGACGGCTGGATCAAGGCCGGATCGAAGGGGTCGAAGGCGATCCTGCCGGCGTCGATCTCGGCCCGGATCGTGCGGTCGCTGAGCACCATCGCGGCGGCAGTCTAGTCGGCCGTCGTGCGTGGATGGGCCCGGGTCGGGCACCTCAGGCGTCGTGGACAAGCGTCCACGGCCGTGCGGCTGGCCTCACGCGCCCGTCCCCACGCCCGATACGGCAACCAGACCGAATATGTCCCAGAGCGACCACCCCATCGATCAGCCCTCCCCCGGGCTGCGCCAGGCCTTCGAGGCCGTGCCGGATCTTCGGTCCCCCGACGACCTGCACATCTGCCCCGATTGCGCCTCCGGCCTCGTCTACCCGCTCGACTGGGCGCCGGTGGACATGCGGCATTGGCGCGTCGAGCTGCGCTGCCCCGAGTGCAACTGGGAGCGGGCCGGCCTCTACGAGCAGGACGTCCTCGACCGCTTCGACGCGATCCTCGACGCCGGCACCGAATGCCTCCTCGACGATCTTCGCCTCCTCCAGCGCTCCAACATGGAGGACGAGCTGGCGACGTTCACGAACGCGCTCGAGCGCGACCTGATCACGCCCGAAGACTTCTAGGCGCTAGCCGGGGGGATTGGGCGCGTTCGCGCCCGGCTGCTCGCCCAAGTTCGAGGCCCGGTTAGGGCTGATGAGGGAGGAGGCGGGCCTCGCGAGGAGCTCGATGGTCGATAACTGTCGCCCCAGCGCAGTTATCTGCCAGTGAGCGCAGCCTGGGGCAACGCCTACGAGTAGCGGTCGACCACTCCGTCGGCCACCAGCTCCAGGAGCTCCAGCTCCGAGCCCTTGACCCCGGACTCGCGGAGCTCGGCCTTCGCCGCCGCCACGCGGTCGCGGGCGTCGGCGCGGACCTCGGCCGGGGCGCCGGTCGCGGCGATCCGGTCGCAGACCGACTCGGCGCTCGCCGGGTCCAGCGAGCGCAGGTCGACCTCGGCCAGGCTGGGATCGCGATCGCGGGCGAGGATGAACGGCAGCGTCACGGTGCCGTCGAGCAGGTCGGTGCCGCGCGCCTTGCCGGTGCGCTCAGCCGGCCCAAGGACATCGAGAACATCATCCAGGAGCTGGAAGGCGAGGCCGATCTCGCAGCCGAAGCGGGTCAGCGCGGCGTGCTCGGCGGGCGGGCGCTCGGCGCCGATCACGCAGGCGCACTCGAACAGCGCCGCCGTCTTCAGCCGGCAGCGGTCCATGTAGCGGTCGGGCGTCACGGAGGTGTCGAAGGCGTCGCGGCGCTGGGCGAGCTCGCCGCGGGCCAGGGCGACCGAGGCGCCGGCCAGCAGCTCGATCTGGCGACCGGCGTGAGCGGCGTCCTCGCCCGTCGGCTCGCCGTCCTCGGACTCGCCGCAGAGGACGGCGAAGGCGCGCGAGAACAGCAGGTCGCCGGTGGCCACCGCACGGTCGCGGCCGGAGCTCGCCACCACCGTCGGCAGGCCGCGACGCAGGGGCGCCGAGTCGAGCACGTCGTCATGGACGAGGGTCGCCATGTGGACGAGCTCGATCGCCGTCGCGGCGCGGATCGCCGGAAGCTCGGCGCCGGGACCGGCGCAGAGCAGGACGAGCAGCGGCCGCATCCGCTTGCCGCCCGCGGCGAGGGTCTCGCTGGCGTCGGAGCCGAGCTCGGGTCCCCATCCCTGGACGAGCTCACCGAGGCGCCGCTCGACCTCGGCCATCCGTCCCGGCAGCCAGGCGGAGGCCAGGTCGATCACCTCGGTGACGGGCTCGGGTGCCGAGCGCCGCATCACGGCCCCGATGATCGAGCGGGGTCGGGCCGGCGGCCGGAGTGGATCGCGATGATCCCGCCGGCCAGGATCGTCCAGCGGATCTCCTCGAGGCCGGCGCCGTCCATGATCTCCGCCAGCCCCTCCGGCGGCGGGAAGCGCTTGACCGACTCGGGCAGGTAGTTGTAGGCGGCGCTGTCGCCGGCGAGGGTGCCGAGCACCGGCACGATCCGGTCGAACCAGATCGAGAAGAACGTCGAGAGCGGCGGCCGGGTCGGCTGGGTGATCTCGAGGATGACCAGGCGGCCGCCGGGCTTGAGCACGCGGGTCATCTCGCGGATGCCCCGCGGCAGGTCGGCGAGGTTGCGGACGCCGAAGCCGACGGTGACCGCGTCGAAGGTGTCGTCGTCGTAGGCGAGCTCGAGCGCGTCGGCCCACTCGAACCTGGTCGAGGCGGCCCCGGGCCCCGGCTCCTTCTTGCGGGCCAGGTCGAGCATCCGCTCGGAGAAGTCGGAGCCGACCACGCGGCCGGAGGAGCCGATCCGGCGAGCGAGCTCGAGCGTCAGGTCGCCCGTGCCGCAGCAGACGTCGAGCGCGGAGTCGCCGGGGCCGACCGCGGCGGCGTCGACAGCGCGGGCGCGCCAGCGGTGGTGCAGGCCGGCGGTCATCGCCGAGTTGAGCGGGTCGTAGACGCCGGCGATCCGGTCGAACATGCCGCGGACCTCGGAGGCGAACTGCTCCGAGTCGCGCGAGGGCTTGGCCTCAGTTGGCGTCATCGATTACCTCCCCCGGTCGGTCCGGCATGCGGGCGAGCGGGTGGCCGACCATCGCCGGCGCTCCGCTAACCGCCGGACGAGCCGGAGTTCGCGTCCTGGGTGGGCCCGGAGTTGCCGGACTTGCCGGCGCTCTCGACATCGCCGTCAGGATCCTTGCTCTCATCGGCTGCGCCGGAGCCCGTGGGCTCGGCGGCGGCCTCGGTCGGATCCTCGACGCTGTCATCGACGCCGGAGCCGTCGGAGCTCGCGCCGATCTCGCTCTCGGAGCCCTCGCCCTCGATCTCGCCGGTCAGCGAGGCCATGAAGAGGACGAGGTCCTGGAACTTCTCCGGATCGGCGTCCTTCAGGCCGGCGTAGGAGGGCATGATCCCCGGGCCGATCTCGAGCGAGCGGGCGATCGCGGGCGCGGGCAGGCGGGCGCCGATCTCGGTCAGCTCGGGACCGGGGCCGGCGTTGCCGTTGTGCTCGAACTGGTGGCAGGCGAGGCAGCCGGACTGCGCGGCGACGAGCTTGCCGGCC
Source organism: uncultured Solirubrobacterales bacterium (assembly GCA_963839535.1). Lineage (GTDB taxonomy): Bacteria > Actinomycetota > Thermoleophilia > Solirubrobacterales > 70-9 > RHKX01. The sequence continues at coordinate 25,687 of CAWIVF010000007.1, read as the reverse complement.
TCGTACTCGGGGGCGACATCGATGTCGATCTGCGTCGGCGAGCCCGCCTCGGCGCCGAGGAAGGTGAGGAAGGCCATGGAGATGATCGTGAGGATGCCGGCGGTCGTGGCGATCGGCCTCTTCAGGGGGTTGCGCTCGGGATTGCGATCGTAGAACGGCAGCAGGAGCAGCAGGACCATGCAGATCGTCGGGATGCCGATCGTCGCGATCGGGACCAGCTCCGGCGGCTTGATCACGCGCAGGACCTCGAACAGGAAGAAGAAGTACCACTCGGGCCGCGGCACGTAGGTGGTGGTCGTCGGGTCGGCCTTCGGACCCTGCTCGGCACCGAGCCAGAGCGCCATCACGATGATCACGACGACGACGATCAGCGCCATCACCGAGTCCTTCATGATCGCGTACGGGAAGAAGGGCTTGCCCTTCTTCTTCATCACCTCGTACTCGCGGAGGTACTGCTCCTTCTCCTGGCGATTCATGGCCTAGAGGTGTCCGTTCGATCCGTTGGTCTCGTCGCCGTCGGAGGCGCGGACCGCCTCGACCCGCTCGGCGCGGGCGTCCTTCGGCTTGCGGTCGGCCCGCAGCCACGGGGGCGCGGTCGTGCCGAGCTTGACGACGAGGTAGAGGTGCGCGCCGATCATCGCGATGATCAAGCCGGGCACGAGCAGCATGTGGATCGCGTAGAAGCGCTGCAGCGTGGTCGCGCCGAACTCGGGGCCGGCGCGAAGGAAGTCGGAGAGGTAGGGACCGACGATCGGGCCGGTGCCGTTGATGTTGACGCCGACGATCGTCGCCCAGTAGGAGCGCTGGTCGAAGGGCAGCAGGTAGCCGGTGAAGCCCATGACCATCGTCAGGATCAGCAGGACGACGCCGATCACCCAGTTGAGCTCGCGCGGGTACTTGTAGGCGCCGAAGAAGAAGGTCCGCGCCATGTGGACGAAGACCAGGATCACCATCACCGAGGCGCCCCACTTGTGCATCCCGCGGACGAACTCGCCGAGGAACACCTCGTTGGTGAGGTGGGTGATCGAGCTGTAGGCCTCGACCGGCGACGGCGTGTAGTACATCGCCAGGAAGACGCCGGTCAGCGCCTGGACGACGAACGCGAACATCGTCGCCGAGCCCAGCGTGTAGAACCAGTTGGTCCCCTTCGGGACCTTGCGCAGGAGCATCGCGGTGAGGAAGCTGGCGCCCCCCATCCGCTCGTCGACCCAGCCGACGAGATCCGCCGGGGCCTCCTTCGCCTTGTCGACGACGCGCGCGCCGGCGTCATCGGTGCGTGACCCGTTGCCGTTGCCCGGGGCGCCGACGACGGCGCCGTCCTCGAGCGCGGTGGCGCCGTTGCCCTTGTGGCCGTTGCCGTTGGCGGCATGACCGGGCTTCGGCGGGCGCCGCATCGGCGGCGGCAGCAGCTTCGCGAATCGGCTCATCGGTCCCTACTCAGGCGCCGGTGCGGTGGTCGGACGGGGCGGGTACAGATATTCCCAGATGCCTCCGGTGAACTCACCGGGATCGCGGGCGCGCACCGGCTCGAGCTTGGAGGTGACGCTGAAGCGGGGGCCGATCTCGACCTTGTCGCCGACGACGCGGGTCTGGAACTGATCGAGCGGGCGGACCGGCGGGCCGCCGATGACCTCGCCGGAGAAGCCGTAGACGCCGCCGTGGCAGGGGCAGATGAAGTTGCCGGCGGCCTGGACGAAGCGGACGGGGCAGCCCAGGTGGGCGCAGCGGGTGGAGATCGCGATGTACTCGTCGGCGCTCTCGTACTCGCCCGTCTCCTCGTTCTTGAGCAGCTCGGGGCTGCCGCGGCGGACGTAGACGGTGGTCTTGCCGGCCTCGCCGATCCCCTCGACGATCGTGATCACGCGCGCCCGGTAGGTGTCGGGCGTGAAGTCGGACGTGCTGCCGACCTCCTGCCAGTCCTCCTCCGGCCTGTCGAAGATCGGCGCGAAGGCGAATCCGATGGCCGGCAGGATGATCGCCGCGCCCGCCAGACCGCCGACCGCCTGCCCGCCGACGGCGAAGACCTTGCGACGGGTCATCGACTCTCCCTCGAAGGAGCCGACCGGCTTCATCTCGGGAAGGGCATCGGGCGGGGTCTCGCCGCCGGTGCTGCTCTTTTCTGCGCCTGAATCAGCCAAGGTCTGCGGCCGAGAATCCTACTGCCTGGGCGGTGCTGGCCAGCGTGCCGGACAAGCCGGCGCGGTCCGCCGCCGAAACGGCGGCACCCCAGAGCGGCCGGGCGTCGCCGGAGGCGCGCAGCTCGGCCATCCCCCGCTCGTGGGCCTCGTCGGCCCCGGCGGCGATCGCGACGACCGAGGCGAGCCAGGCGGCCTCGGCGGCTGCGGCCGAGCGGGCGGGCGCGGCGTCGAGCTGCGCCGCCAGCGAGATCAGGTCGGACAGCTCGCGCACGGCCAGGAGGTCCCCGAGCGCGACCAGGCGCTCGATCCCGCGGGCGTAGAGGTGATCGCCGATCAGCAGCCGCAGGTCGGCGTCGAGCGCGGCGAGGAGGCGCGGCTCGCCGTAGTGGAGGAGGTAGCCCTCGCGGACCGACTCGATCACCGCCGCGTAGGCGGAGCGGGCCTCGGCGCAGCGCGGGCCGGCGGCGGCAAGCAGCCCGAGCGCCGGAGCGGCGGTGGGCTCGGCGACGTGCGGGGCGATCACCGGCCCCTCCTCGCGCAGCTCGGCGGCGAGGGCGACGAGCGCGGCCGACGGCTCGATCGGAACCACGGGCGAGCGCCGGGTGCGCGCCGCTTCCTGTCCGCCGACCGTCATGGGCGGCGGAGGATAGGGCTACGCGGAGGGCCCTGGCGAGTGCGAGGGCCCGCCAGGCAAGGACGCAGGAGCCGATGCGGCCTCAGGGCCGTGAGGCGACGAGGACGCCGGCTGGTGGGCCCTCGCGCCGCCAGGGAGGGTGAGCGGGGCCGGCCCGTCGTCTCGACGGGCCGGCCCACAGAGGGGAACTCACCTCGTAACGCGAACGGCACCCGCTGCCGTTACGCCCGCTGACCTGAGGGGGGCAGGTCAGGACTTGATGAAGGGCTCGACTGCCTTCAGGACCTCGTCCATGTCCAGCGTGGCGTCGAACGCCTCGACCACCGGCTGCTCGCCGGCGAGGTAGCGGATCGCGGCCGCGTGACGCGCCTCGACCTGGACGATGCTGCCGGCGGTCGCCAGCAGCTCCTTCGACTTGAGCAGCGGGCCGGCGCCGTTGTAGGCGCTGACGCCGGTGTCCTCGAACGTGATCGCCAGCTCCGTGAACGACTTCTCGTCCTTCATCGGGAACTCGAACGTCGGCGTCTTCGCCGGCTTGCCGCCGAGGTCCTCGATCGCGCCCTTGAGGGCGTCGACGTGCTCCTGCTCGTTCTCGCCGACCTCCTGCGCGAACTTCTTCAGCTCGCTGCTGAGCTTGACGTTCTTCAGCGCCTGGGCGTAGAAGTCGGCCTCCAGCAACTCCAGCGTGTAGGCGAAGTTGAGGATGTCGACGTCGCCGCTGCTGCCCTGCGCGAAGACGCGCTGGACCAGGGGGCCGACGGTCGAGGCGCCGTAGAGCGCACCGGCCGCGAGGACTCCCTTGAGCAGGAACGCACCGCGGTCCATGGGCTCGAAGTCGACCGGGGCGTCCCCTGCGGGGACGGCGGTCTGGGTGTGGATCTCGTTCATCTGACTACCTGTCTTTCTGAGTCTGAGTTCGGGTCTCTGCCTGGGCTTCGATCGGCGACTAGCCGACGATGAAGTCCTGGACTGCGGGCAGGACCTCTTCGGCCGACATCGGCACCGCGAACGCGCCGTCCGGCGAGATCGGGTCACCGACGAGCATGTTCAGGACGGCTGCGTGGCGAGCCTCGACCGTGTGGATCGACAGGGCCGCCGCGAGCACCTCCTCGCTCTCGATCAGTCCCGCCTGGCCGAGGTAGGCCGCGGCGCCGACGTTCTCGACCGTCGCGGCGAGCGCGGCGACCGACTTGGCGTCGTCGAGCGGGAACTCGGTCTTCGGGGCCTTCGCCGGCTTGCCCAGCTTCTTGGCCGTCGCCTCGAGCGCGGCCACGTGGGCTGCCTCGTTCGCGCCGAACTGCTTCAGCAGGGTCGCCTGGTCGCCCTTGAACAGGCCGCTCTTGATCACGTCCTGGTAGAAGGCGGTCTCGAGGTACTCGAGCGTCAACGCGTAGTTGACGATCCCGAGGTCGCCCTTGCCGAACTGCTCGGTGCCCGCCGTGGCGGGCTCCTTCGTCGACTCGGTCGTGGTCTCGGTGGTCGAGGTGCTCGAGCTGGTCGAGGTGCTGGTCGACTCCTCGTGTCCCCGCACGCGGCGAGGAACAGGGCGAGGGCCCAGCGGTCCCGGTTCCACCGGCCGCGACGAAGCGGCGACGGGAGACGGGATCCTCGGACAGGCGCTTGAGCGCGCTCTTCTCGGTCATCTTGATGTCAGTCATGCGTCTGCGTTCCTCCTGTTAGGCGTTGCTGGGGCCGGCGCGGCGTGGGCCGTCGAGGCCTCGCGCACTTCGGTGTCGGCACTCGACCTCGAGCGGGCTCTCCTCAGCGCGCTCGGGGCCGTCGTCGCCCGAGATGGACGACTTGAACTCGCGCATCCCGCGGCCGAGCGAGCTGCCGAGCTCCGGAAGCTTCTTGGGGCCGAAGATCGATCAGTGCGACGATCACGACGATCGCCAGTTCCATTGGTCCGATGTTGGGCATTCGGTACCTCCTCCCCTGGGGCTACGGGCGGAGCGGGCCGGGCGGATCACAAAGCTCCCTAAAGATCTGGCGAAGATCGCGGCGAGGCGTGATCCGGGCGCGTCCGGCAGGCGTAGTCGGGCCAGAGCACCGGTCCACGGTTTCGTGGGCCGGCCCCATTCAGCCACTGGAGGCAGGGTATGAGTTCACATCTGAACCTCGATGAGATCGACGCCGACGGCGCGATCCGCGAGACCGCACACGAGGCGTCCGCAGCACTCGACCGAGACGGCGACACCCGACTCGACTTCTTCAAGAAGGCGGGCGTTGCAGGCGGCGCCGTCCTCGGCGGCGGAGCGCTGCTCGGCGCGCTCGTCCCGGGAGCCGCGATGGCCGCCGGCAGCGGTCGGCCCCCGGAGAGCTTCGGCAAGGGTGACATCGGCATCCTCAACTACGCGCTGACCCTCGAGTACCTCGAGGCCGAGTTCTACAAGGAGGCGAAGGAGAACGACCGGAAGAAGTCGTTCGTCAAGGGCGACGAGCAGGTCTTCCTCGACATCACGTACCGCGACGAGAAGGCGCACGTCAAGTTCCTCAAGGCGGCCCTCGGCAAGAAGGCCGTCGCGAAGCCGAAGTTCGACTTCGGGAAGACGACGTCGGACAGGAAGCAGTTCCTGGAGACGTCGTTCTCGCTCGAGAACACGGGCGTCCACGCCTACCTCGGCCAGGTGGCCAACATCAAGGACCCCGGCACGCTGACCGCCGCCTCCACGATCGCGACGATCGAGGCGCGCCATGCCAGCGTGATCGGCCTGCTCCTCAAGGGCGACAAGAAGGGCATCGCTCCGGACGGTCCGTTCGACACGCCGCTGCGCTGCCAAGGAGATCCTGAAGCGGGTCAAGGCGACCGGCTTCATCGTCGGCTAGGGACTGGCCGAACAAGAGCCGGGATGCGGGCGGCCTCAGGGCCGCCCGCTCTCGTTCGGGGCTGGGCCTAGCCCAGGGCTTCGCGGAGCGAGTCGGCCGCCGCTTCGCAGGTGCGGTCGATCGCGGCCTCGTCGTGGGCCGTCGAGACGAACCAGGCCTCGAACTGCGAGGGCGGCGGGTAGAAGCCGCGCTCCAGCATCGCCCGGCAGAAGCGGGCGTAGGCGTCGGTGTCGCAGGCCTTGGCGGAGTCGAAGTCGTGCGGCGGCTGCGGCGCCATGAACAGGGTCAGCAGTCCCGGCCGGGTGGCCACGCAGGCGCGCGGCTCATCGCCGGAGGCGGCGGCGATCGCCTCGGTCAGCCCGGCCGCCAGGCGGTCGGTGAGCTCGCCGAGCCGGGCGTAGGCCGCGGCGTCGAGGCCGTCGAGCGTGGCGAGGCCCGGCGGCGACCGCGAGCGGATTGCCCGACAGCGTCCCCGCCTGGTAGACGTCGCCGGCGGGAGCGACGCGCTCCATCAGCTCGCGCGAGCCGCCGTAGGCCGCGGCCGGCAGGCCGCCGCCGATGACCTTGCCCATCACCGTCAGGTCGGCGCGGACGCCCTCGAGCTCCTGCGCTCCGCCCGGGGCGACGCGGAAGCCGCTGATCACCTCGTCGCAGATCAGCAGGGCCCCGGAGCGGTCGGCGAGCTCGCGCAGGTGATCGAGGAACCCCTCGCGCGGCGGGATCAGCCCCATGTTCGCCGGGATCGGCTCGCAGAGGATCGCCGCGGGCGTGTACATGTCGACCGCCTGCTCGACCGCGACCGGGTCGTTCCAGGGGACGATCGCGGTCGCCTCGGCCGCCGACAGCGGCACCCCGGGGCTCGCCGGGCATCCCCTGCGTCGCGAGGCCGGAGCCGGCTTCGGCCAGGAGCCCGTCGACGTGGCCGTGGTAGGCGCCGGAGAACTTGATCAGCCGCTCGCGGCCGGTGGCGGCGCGGGCGAGGCGGATCGCGCTCATCGACGCCTCGGTCCCCGAGCTGACCATGCGCATCATCTCGACCGAGTCGAAGCGCTCGCAGACGCGCTCGGCCAGCAGCACCTCGCCCTCGGTCGCGGCGCCGTAGGAGGTCCCCTTCGCCGCGGCGGCGACGACGGCCTCGATCACCGCCGGGTGGGCGTGGCCGAGGATCAGCGGACCCCAGGAGAGGACCCAGTCGACGTAGGTGTTGCCGTCGGCGTCGGTGATCTCGCAGCCGGAGGCGCGCTCGACGAAGATCGGGTCGCGGCCGATCGAGCCCATCGCCCGCACCGGCGAGTTGACCCCGCCCGGCATCAGCTTCAGCGCGCGCTCGTAGAGCTGCGCGGAGCGCTCGTCGTTCACGCCCCGGCGGCTGCCCCTCGCCCGTCGCCGTTGACCGCCGGCGGCCTCATAGGCCTCCGGCGCGTGCTCGCGCTCCCAGGCCTCGTAGTCGGGGGTGAAGTAGCGCAGGCGGATCTTCTTGAACTCGGTCGAGCTGTAGAGGACGGCGCGATCGTCGCCGTGGAGGTCGTGCTCGTCGGCGATCGACTGCAGCACCGCGTCGCACTCCTCCTTCGAGCGGCCGTGGGCCATCGTGAAGACGGAGTAGGGCCAGTCCTCGTAGGTCGGGCGCTCGTAGCAGTGGGAGATGCCGCGGACCGCGGCCATCCGGCCGCCGATGTCGGGACGTCGGCGGGATCGACCTTCCAGACGCCCATGCCGTTGGCGGAGAAGCCGGCGCGGCGGTGGAAGAGGATCGCGGCGACGCGGCGGAGGATCTTGCGCTCGACCATCTCCTCGAGGTGAGCGAGCAGCTCCTCGGTGCTCATCCCGACCTCGGCGGCGGCCTCGTCGTAGGGGCGGTCGACGACGGCCATCGGGCCCTGGAGCGCGCGGATCACGGCGACGTCGGTCTCGTCGTAGGGCTGCGGCTCGAGCTCGCGGGGCGGGACCGCCTCGACCTTCGCGGCGAGCGCCTCGGTGCCCTTCTCCATCTCCAGGTTCATGTTGATCTTGAACATGGTCAGGGTCGGCAGCTGGCGGATCGACTCGGCGCCGGTCAGCTCCTGCAGCACCTTCAGCGTCCCCTCCAGGCCGAGCACGGAGTCGGGCGGCGTGGCGATCGTGAACCAGAGGTTGAACTCGTGGTCGCGCAGGTAGTTGTGCGAGACGCCCGGGTGCGAGTTGATGATCTTGGCGGCGCGGTGCGGGTTGTCGGCGTCGACCTTGGCGGCGACGAGCATCGAGGAGTAGCCGAGCGTCCGGGTGTCGAAGATCGGCGTGATCTCGCGGATGATCCGGCCGTCGATCAGGCGCTGGGTGCGCGTCTTGAAGTCGTCGAGGTCGAGGCCCGCCTCGGTCGCGAGCAGCGCGAACGGCTCGGCGGCGAGCGGGAAGCTCGACTGCATCAGGTTCATGATCCGCTTGTCGACGTCGTCGAGCGGGATCGCGGCGCCGCCCTTGCGCGAGCGCAGCTTCGGGATCGCCCGCGGGTTCACCTTCGGCTTGGCGGCCTCGTCGGTCTCGGTCTCGGTCTCGGTCAGCTCAGCCATCCGGCGGCGTCCTTGGCGTAGTAGGTGATGATCGCGTCGGCTCCCGCGCGGCGGATCGAAGTGAGTGCCTCGAGCGCTGCGGCGCGCTCGTCCAGCCATCCGTTCTGAGCGGCGGCCTTCAGCATCGAGTACTCGCCCGAGACATGGTAGGCGGCGAGCGGCGCGCCGGTTGCGTCCTTGACCCGGCGGATCACGTCGAGGTAGGGCAGCGCGGGCTTGACCATCAGCATGTCGGCGCCCTCGTCGAGGTCGATCTGCGACTCGCGGATCGCCTCGAGCACGTTGGCCGGATCCATCTGGTACCCGCGGCGGTCGCCCTCCTGCGGGGTCGAGCCGGCGGCGTCGCGGAACGGCCCGTAGAAGGCGGAGGCGTACTTGGCGGAGTAGACTGATGATCGGCACGTTCTGAATGACCCTCGCCGTCGAGCTGCGCCCGGATCGCGGCGATCCGCCCGTCCATCATGTCCGAGGGCGCGATCGCGTCGGCGCCGGCCTGGGCCTGGCTCAGCGCGGTCTTCGCGAGCAGCTCGATCGAGAGGTCGTTGTCGACCTCCCCGTCCGGCCCGAGGTAGCCGCAGTGGCCGTGGGAGGTGTACTCGCACATGCAGGTGTCGGCGATCACGACCAGGTCGGGGTGGGCCTCCTTCAGCGCCCGGATCGCGAGCTGGACGATGCCCTCGTCGTCGTAGGCGCCCGAGCCGACCTCGTCCTTGTCGGCGGGGATGCCGAACAGCAGCACCGAGTCGACGCCGGCGGCATGGACCGCGCCCGCCTCCTCGACCAGCTCGGAGATCGAGAGCCGGCTGACGCCGGGCATCGACTCGACCTCCTCGCGAACGTCGCTCCCCGCCGTCACGAACAGCGGCTGGATCAGGTGCGCGGGGGTCAGCTCGGTCTCGCGGGTGAGCCCGCGGAGCACTCCGGTCCGGCGCAGGCGGCGCATCCTGGTCGCGGGAAAAGCCATGCCCGGCAGTCTAGGAGGGCGCTCGCCTCCGGCCCGGCGCCTGACAAACGGCGGCCCGATCCGTTGCAAGGACATGAACCTGACCAGGGAGGGATGCCCGCCGCGCGGGAGTCGGGGCAATAATGGGCCGCGATGGCTTCACCCGGCCGGACCATTGCGTCGCTGCCGGTGATCGGCTCCCGGGTCGACCGCCACGATCGCAGCGACCTCTCCTCGAGCGTCCCGAGGAAGCGGCGGCGCGCCTTCGAGCGGATCTACAAGCGCCACCATCAGGAGCTCTACCGCTACTGCTTCTCGATCCTGCGCAGCCGCGAGGACGCCGAGGACGCCCTGCAGGCGACGATGGCCGCGGCCCTGCGATCGCTGCCCGGCGAGAAGCGCGAGATCGCGCTGCGCCCGTGGCTCTTCCGGGTGGCCCACAACGAGTCGATCTCGCTGCTGCGGACGCGCCGGCCCGACGGCGGAGCTTCAGCCCGACAGCGGCCCGGCGACCCCATCGGCCGAGTCCCAGCACGCCGAGCGCGATCGGCTGCGGCAGCTGGTCGACGACCTGAGCTCGCTCCCGGAGCGCCAGTCCGCCGCGATCGTGATGCGCGAGCTCAGCGGCCTCTCCTACGAGGAGATCGGCCTGGCGCTCTCCAGCTCCGAGGCGGCCGCGCGGCAGGCGGTCTACGAGGGCCGCGTCGCCCTGCGCACGCTCGAGGAGGGTCGCGAGATGGAGTGTGAGTCGGTCCGCCAGGCCCTCTCCGACCACGACGGCCGGTCGCTGAGGGCGCGCAAGCTCAAGGCGCATCTCGAGGACTGCGACGGATGCCGCGGCTTCGCGGCCTCGATCGACCAGCGCCGCGCCGACCTGGCGATGCTCTGCCCGCCCCTCCCCGCCCTCGCCGCCACCGGGATCCTCGGCGGCCTGCTCGGCGTGGGCGCCAAGGGGTCGGCTGCAGCCGCGGGGGCGGCCGGGGCCGGGTCTGCGGGGGCCGGGCTCGTGGGCGGCGGCCTCGCCGGCTCCGCCGCGATCAAGGGCGCGAGCCTCGCCGCGGCCGTCGTGGTCGCCGCCGGAGCTGCGGACATGGGCGGCGCGATCGACCTTCCCAACCCCTTCAACGGCGGCGGGGACTCCCCGCCAGAGACGGCGGCGCCGGGCAGGCGGGACCGAGACGCGCCCCGGTCGTCACGAACGAGGTCGCGGCCGGCATCGGGGCCGTCGGTCAGGAGGGCGGGGCCGCCGCCGGGGCCCATGGTCCCGGCGCGGGGGCGCACCCGGGCAAGAGCGGCGACGCACCCGGCAGGAACGGCAGCACCCCCGGCCAGTCGGGCAGCACGCCGGGCAAGTCGGGAGCGACGCCGGCCGTCCCGGGAGACGACGCCCCGGTCAGGAGGACGGCACCCCCGGCGCCAGCGGCGAGGCCCCGGGCGCCGACGTCGTCCGCGGCCGGCTCGGCGACGGATCGGCCGGCCGTCGAACGCGGCGGCTCCTCGACCGGCTCGGCCGCCTCGAGCGCCGGCAGCGCAACTCCTCCGACGCGGGGACCGCGGCGCGGTCACGCCTCCCGACGCCGGCTCCGGCTCCGGCCGTGCCGCCCGTCCCGGCGGACCCCGGCCAGGCGGCCGGTCACGCCGCCGCAGCTTCCGGCAAGTAGCCCCTGACAAAAACGGCGCCCCGCCGTTGTGCCTCCAGTTGAACTCAAAGCCGCATTCCATGCGGCATCAGGAGGTAAATCACGTTGAAGAGAATGATCCATGATTTCCGCCGCTGCGCTGAGCACCGTGCTGCTTTCGGCATCCGTCGCCACGGCGAAGCCGGAGCACCCGAGCAAGGCGCGCGACCTCGCCGCGAAGCAGTGCCACGCTGAGAAGAAGGCCGACAAGGCCGCCTTCAAGTCGCTCTACGGCGACCACGCGATGCGCAAGTGCATCAAGGGCGAGACCCCCGAGTCGGAGGACGAGCTGAAGAACGCCGCCAAGGAGTGCAAGGCGGAGCAGGCCGCCGATCCGGTCGGCTTCCAGACGACCTACGGCACCGACGAGTACTCGAGCGATGCCTACGGCAAGTGCGTTTCCAGCAAGGTGAGGGCTGAGAACAGCGAGGACGTCGAGGAGTTCGACAACGCCGCACAGGAGTGCAAGGCGGAGCGCGCGGAGGATCCCGACGCGTTCAAGGACACCTACGGAACCAAGGGCAAGCGCAACGCCCTCGGCAAGTGCGTCTCCGGCAAGGTGAAGGCCGCAGACGACGAGGAGGAGCCGACCGAGGAGGTCTGACCCCTCCGGGTTCCAGATCGTCTACCCCCTTTCTCGCTGGGGTATGACAAACGAGACGCCCGCCCCCCGGCGGGCGTCTCGCGTTCTGGGGTCAGTTCAACTCAGGCGACTCGCTCAACCCAGGTCGAGCTTCCACTCCCCGTCCTCCCGAATCAGGTGGACCTCGTCCGAGGTGCTCGAGCGCGGTGATCGCGACCGTCGCCTCCTCGCCGTCGATCGTCGCCTCGCCGACCTCGATCTCGTCGGCGAGCTCGCGCGACCGTCCGCGTTGTCGCCGGCGTCGATTGACGCCTGGACGCCCTCCTCGCAGGTGTCGGCGTTCTCATCGTCGGCGGCCGCCTGGGCGGCCTCCTCGGTGATCAGAGCGCACATCGCCTCGGCGTCGGCATCGCCGGTCGCCGCGTAGAAGGCCTCTACGACCTCCTCCGGCGTGGCGTCGCTGCCGGTCTCGTCGCTCGCCGCAGCCGGCGAGCAGCCCCAGCGCCAGGACGGCGAGCAGCAGCGCGCCGATCCTCGATCTCGTGGTCCTCATGAAGCCTCCAATTTCCGTGGACGAACGCGGGCGAACCTAGCGGCCCAAGCGGTCACACGAAGCGCCTGACCGCCAGCCGGGCGAGGACCCCGTAGGCCAGTGCCAGCGCGGCGAGGTGGGCGACCGCCGCCCAGAGCGACGGGCCCGACGACTCGAGCGCGCCCGTGAGCGCGCGCAGCGCCGGATCGAACGGGAAGAGCGCGGTGACGACCTCGATCACGTCGTAGAGCGTCTTGCCGACGGTCCCCGACGGCACCAGCGAGAGGAACGCCATCGGCAGGCTGACCATGAAGGCGAGCAGGGAGGCGGCGCGCACCTCCCGGGTGGCGCCGCCGATCGCCGCGCCGAAGGCGGCGAACCCCGCGCCGCCGGCGATGATCGCCGGGATCCAGAGCGGGAACCGTCCCCAGTCGAGGGAGACGAACAGCGACAGCCCGGCCAGCATCAGAGTCGTGACGACGAGCGCGACGACGACGCCGAGCAGGACCTTCTCGAACAGCAGCGCCGACTTCGAGATCAGCCCGCGGGTGAGCCGGGCGAAGGCGTTCTCCTCGCGCTCGAGCGCCAGCGATCCCGCGACCAGCAGGACGGTGACGAACATCAGCGTGATCGTCGCCGCCACCGAGATCGCGAAGGCGTCGAGGCTCGGCGTGTCCCCGCTGACGACCTCCTTGTCCACCTTGATCGGCTGGCTGACCGAGCCGAGCAGGTCGTCGGCGACGCCGAGGTTCTCCGCCGCGAGGTGGCTGAAGCGGATCACCTCGTCGAGGTCGGCGAGGTCCGGGCTGTTCGGCGGGATCTCGGTGCGGACCCGGCGCAGGATGTCCTCCGACTCGCGCAGGCCGAGGACCTTCAGCCCGTCGCCGAGGAACGAGAAGTCGCCGCCGTCGAGCAGGATCTGCAGGTAGGTGGCCGAGACCTCGGAGACCTTCTGGGAGATCCGCAGGTTGGCCTCCGAGAGCAGCGAGTTGATCCGGTCGTCGACGAGGTCGCCCTTGACCGGGTCCTCCTCGTTGACGAGCACCCGCACGGTCGGCTCCTGCGGCGTCAGGCCGCCGAGGGACTGGAGCTTCTCGATCAGGTCCGCCGGCAGGATCAGGGCGCCGAGCACGTCGCCGGACTCGACCAGCTCGCGCGCCTCCTCCTCGCTCTCGACCCGGACGCACTCGATCCGCGAGCAGAGCTCGCTGCGGGCGCCGATGAGGTCGAACTCCTCGCCGCCGATGTCGAAGGGCGTGTCGGTCGGCACCTCGTTGAGGAACGCGACCCGCGGCGTGTCGGGCCCGCGGCTGAGCGCGAAGCCGATCAGCACCGCGATCACGATCGGGTAGGCGACGAGCAGCGTCGTCAGCAGCGGCGAGCGCCGCATGATCTGGAGGTCCTTGAGCAGCAGCCAGCGCATCGGTCAGTGGCCCTGCTCGCCGAGGTAGCGGACGAAGGCCGACTCGAAGTCGGCGGGCGCGCCCGGCGCGGTCGAGGCGGGGGCGGCGGTGTGCAGCTCGGCGGCGGTGCCGTCGAAGAGCCGCTGGCCGTCGGCGAGGACGAGCAGGCGCTGCCCGTAGCGCTCGGCCTCGGCGATGTTGTGGGTCGAGAAGATCACGGTCGTGCCGCGGCCGGCGAGGTCGAGCACGAACTCCCAGAGGCGCGCGCGCTGGCGCGGGTCGAGGCCGGTCGACGGCTCGTCGAGCAGCAGCACCGCGGGGTTCGAGAGCAGGCCGATCGCGATGTTGATCCGCTGCTGGTTGCCGCCGGAGAGCGTCCCGGCCTGGTCGCCGCGGCGCTCGGCGAGGCCGGTCTGGGTGAGCATCAGCTCGACCGTCTCGTCGACGTCGGGGACGCGCTCGAGCCGGGCGAAGAGCCGCAGGTTCTCCTCGACGGTCAGCCGCCGGTAGAGCGCCGCCTGCTGGGGGACGAACCCGACCTCGCCGCGCGGCAGGACCACCTCGCCCGCGTTGGGCGGCGGATCCCCGCGAGGATCGAGAGCAGCGTGGTCTTGCCGGCGCCGTTCGGCCCGATGATCGCCAGCAGCTCCCCCGAGGCGGCGGCGAAGGAGACGTCGCGCAGCGCCTCGCGATCGCCGAAGCGCATCCCGAGGCCGCGCGCCTCGATCGCGGCGCCGCCGGCCGTGCGGCCCGGATCAGCGGTCGGCGAAGGCGGCGGGGTCGCTTCCACCGGCCGCAACGCTAGTCGGTGGCCGGGACCACACAGTTATCTAGGGTGGACCGGTGCGCGTCCTCTTCATCGGCGACATCGTGGGCGGCCCCGGTCGCCGCGGGCTCGCCGAGGCGATGCCGCGGCTGCGCGAGCGCCACGCGCCCGACCTGATCATCGCCAACGGCGAGAACGCCGCGGGCGGCGTCGGGATCACCGAGCGCACCGCGGAGGACATCTTCGCCACCGGCGTCGACCTGATCACGACCGGCAACCACGTCTACCGCCACCGGGATGCCTATGCGTTCCTCGATCGAGTGCGAGCGGATCGTGCGGCCCGCCAACTACCCGAAGGGCAACCCGGGGCGCGGCTCGCTGATCTGGGAGGTGGACGGCCGCCGGATCGGCCTGCTCAACCTCAGCGGCCAGCTGCAGCTGACGGTCGCCCGCTCCCCCTTCCCCGCGGCCGACGCCGAGCTGTCGGAGCTGCGCCGCAACGGGGCCGAGGTCGTGATCGTCGACTTCCACGCCGAGGTGACGAGCGAGAAGCTGGCGATGGGCTGGCACCTCGACGGCAAGGTCGCCGCGGTGCTCGGCACCCACACCCACGTCCCCACGGCCGACGCGCGGGTGCTCCCCGACGGCACGGCGTTCATCTGCGACGTCGGGATGACCGGCTCGCGCAAGAGCATCCTCGGGGTCGAGGTCGAGGACGCGCTCGGGCGCTTCCGGACCCAGATGCCCGCCAGGTTCCGCACGGCCGAGGAGGACGTCTGGGTCAACGCGGTGGTCTTCGAGGTGGCCGACGACGGGCGATCGAGCTCGATCGAGCAGATCCTCGAGCCCTGCGGCTGACGCCTGAGTCGCGCCTGGACCACGCCTCCGGAGGCTCCTGCAACCCCGCTTGCAATGGGAACATGGCTGTCCCGGTTCAACCTCTGGGCGAACTGGTCGATGAGACTTGGGAATGACCAATCCGCAGGGCGTGAACCAGGCAGAGAGCTGGCTGGTGCCCGATCACTCCGACCGAGCGCGAATGCTCGACATGGACCGGCGCCTGCAGCCGATCCGTCGCGCTGCCTTCGCGGTCCTGGCCGTGGCGCTGATCATCACCGGGCCCTGGATCGGCTACTGGACCCTGATTCCCGCTCGCCGTCGCCGGCATCCTCTTCGCGATCGCCGACCGGCGCATGCGACAAGGTCGAGAAGCCCGAGTACGGGATCTTCGCCGCCTGGACCGCCTCGGTCGTGATCATCGCCGTCTGCATCCTGCTCGGCGGGCGTGGCCGGGCTGCCCTCGCTGTCCTGGTTCGCGATCCCGGTCGTGACGCTGAGCGCTCGCTTCTCCTACCGCGGGATCGCCCTCGGGGTCGCGATCGTGCTGGCGCTGCAGATCACCGTCGCCTTCCTGACCGCTCCGAACATCATCGCCGAGACCCCGCCGCGGCTGGTCATGCCCGTGGCGCTGGTGATCGCCGTCGCCATCTTCTCCATCGCGCTGATGCGCTCCGACCGCGAGCACCGCGGCAAGGCCGTGATCGATCCGCTCACCGGGATGCTCAACCGCAAGGCGCTCGAGGGCCGGGTGCTCGAGCTGCGCCAGCAGTCCGAGATCGCCGCGGCGCCGATCGGGCTGATCGTCATCGACATCGACCACTTCAAGCAGGTCAACGACACCGTCGGCCATGCGGTCGGCGACGCCGTCCTCACCGACGTCGCCTACATCATCCGCAAGGACCTGCGCGCCTTCGAGCTCGCCTACCGGCTCGGCGGCGAGGAGTTCCTCGTCCTCCTGCCCGGCGCCGACGAGGGGCAGACGATGCACCTCGCGAGGCGGATCTGCGAGGCCGTGTCCCACACGCGCTTCACCCACAACATCGAAGGTCACGATCAGCTGCGGCGTCGCCGTCTCCCCTCCCGGCGAGGTCTTCGACTACGGCGAGCTGTTCGACCGCGCGGACACCGCGCTGTACGAGGCGAAGCACGGCGGCCGCAACCGGGTGCACAGCGCCCGTGGCGAGGACGACCAGTGCGAGCCGGCCCTGGCCGAGGCGCCGGATGGGACGGCGCAGCACCGACGGCGAGGCGGAGCTGCTCACCGCCGTCTCCGGCGGCGGGGACTCGAAGAAGGCTTAGGGACCGGCGCGGGGCGCGGCCGCGGCTGGTCAGTCGCTGCGCGCGCCGCGGATCTGATCGCGCTCGGCGAGGCGGTTCTCGCGGCGCAGCTCGGCCTCGCGCTGGCGGCGCTGCTCGTCCGGGGTCGAGGCGATCAGCTTCGGCGCGGTGATCGGCTTGCCGTCCTCGAGCGCGACCATCGTCAGGTAGGCGGTCGAGGTGTGGCGGGTCTCGCCGGTGTAGGGGTTCTCCGCCTCCACCCGGACGCCGACCTCCATCGAGCTGCGCCAGACCGCGTTGACGGTCGAGCTGCAGCGCAGGAGCTCGCCGACGAAGACGGGCGTCAGGAAGGTCATCCGGTCCATCCCGGCGGTGACCACGCGGCGGCCGGAGTGCTTGATCGCGGCCAGGCCGGCGGCCTCGTCGACCAGGCGCATCACCGAGCCGCCGTGGACGAAGCCGGCGGAGTTGGCGTCCCCGATCGCCATCCAGCGGACGAGCTGCGAGCGCGACTGCTCGGCGGGTCGCGTCTCGTCCTCGCCGGAGCCGGTCTCGGGCTGGGGTCGGTGCGGCGGTTCGATCTCCTCGGCCATGCGCCGCGGAGCCTATCGGCGCGAGATGACGCAGGCGCGCGGGCCTCTAGTCCACCTGAGATGTGGTCCCAGGAGGGAGTGATCGCTCCGGTCGCGTCGGCGTCTCCCAATCACCGTGGTACGCTGGCTGTCGAGCTCGATGACGACTTCCAGGTCCGGCCAGCAAAAGTCGAGACAAGCGTCCCGCCCTCGGTCCGGATTGGGTGATTGACAAGCGGCCGCTCGACGCCCGCCGCGCGCCAGACCGGCAGGAAGTGAAGCTCGAGATCGGAGCGGATGATCGCCGGCTCGAGGCGATCAGGGACGCGAGCTGTGGATCCCGGGCCGACCGTGACGCTCGTCGATCAGCTCGCCACCGGCCGCGCTTGACAGGCCAGCGACTCGCCGCGACAGCAGCATCTCGAGCTCGGCCTCGCGCGATGGGCGCAGGTCACGAGGTCCGTCGGCCGAGGTATGCGGGATGCCATCGGTGCGGCGACATCGCGCGGGTCGACGGTCGCCGATGCACGGCGACGCCTTCGCGATCGCGCCCGGAGCCGGTCGGGCCCCGACTGGCTGATCAGGGAGGAGGTATCGCCCACCCGCCGAGCTCGGCGAGCGCTGTCGCTCGCAGCGCACCCGGTCCCAGGCGAGAACTGCCGCGAGCCAGCGCTGCCGCTGCGAGTGGGCGGCGGGGTGAGGAGACCCGCGAATGACCTGTAGAGGCGCCGCTGCCACGCGCTGCGACTCCTGCGTAGCTCAACCATCTCACCAGTTGTGCGCTCGTGATCAATCGCGCTGCCGCTCGGCCCTACTCGCGATCCACCGCTCCCGAGAGCGCTCAGCTGTTGATTCCTGCCCCCAGCGAAGTTTTCGGCCACCGAGCGCCCACCACCCACACTCGCGCCCCTCACGCACGCGGGCCCCACGCTCCCCCTCCCCTCGTGCCCAAAGCTGCCGAACTCCCCCCGCCCCTCGCAGGCCACGCCCACCTCCAACCACCCGCCGCGCGGGTCGTCCCCCAACGCAAAGCGCCACCTTGCGGTGGCGCTGGTGTGCTTGCGGCGGGAGGCCCTGAGCCTCACCGCTGGTGGTCCGTGACTACGCCTTCGAGACGTTCACGGCCTGGGGTCCCTTCGCGCTGTCCTCAACGTCGAAGTTGACCCGGTCACCCTCGTCGATGCGAGCACCGCCGACGATGTTGCTGATGTGGACGAAGGCGTCCTTGTCGCCACCCTCATCCGGAGCGATGAAGCCGTAGCCCTTCTCGCCGTTGAACCACTTGACGGTTCCACTTGCCATTTCGCATTGCCTCCAATGCCGTTCTTGAACTGAGGCCATATCGGAAAGCACTACGCATGGCAGTGGTCGTCCTCAAGCACACGTTCTTCGTAAATACGACTCCACGTTGGAATCGCCGCGGGAACTGTAAACGGCTTGTCGGCTGGGCGCGCCGTGAGTTGGACGGTTAGGCAGAACTTCCGTGCGCCCGGTTTCGCGCGCGTCGCGCCGGGGCATGAGTTCACCGCTGACGGGAGAGACCAAGGGAGGCACACATGGCCGAGTCTGCGCAGACGGGAACCATCGAGACGCAGATCCCCGGTCGGCTGGACCGGCTGCCCTGGTCGAAGTTCCACTGGCGCGTCGTCTTCGGGCTGGGAGCGGTCTGGATCCTCGACGGGCTCGAGGTCACGATCGTCGGGTTCCTGGCGCCGACCCTCGTCGAGTCGGGCAGCGGGATCGCGCTCGATCCCTCCCACATCTCTCTCGCGGCGGTCCTCTACGTCATCGGCGCCTGCCTCGGCGCCCTCTTCTTCGGACAGCTCACCGACCGCTTCGGCCGCAAGAACCTCTTCCTGATCACGCTGACCGTCTACCTGCTGGCGACGGTCGCGACGGCGTTCTCGTTCGCACCGTGGTTCTTCCTGGTGGCCCGCTTCTTCACCGGCGCCGGGATCGGCGGCGAATATGCGGCGATCAACTCGGCGATCGACGAGCTGATCCCCGCCCGGGCGCGCGGTCGCGTCGACCTGATCATCAACGGCTCCTTCTGGCTCGGCGCCGCCGCCGGCGGGCTGCTCTCCCTGCTCTTCCTCAAGGAGAGCCTCTTCGCCCTCGACGTCGGCTGGCGCGTCTCGTTCGGGATGGGCGCCATCCTCGGCCTGGGCATCCTGTTCGTCCGCCGCAACGTGCCGGAGAGCCCGCGCTGGCTCTTCATCCACGGGCGCGAGGACGAGGCCGAGAAGATCGTCGGCGGGATCGAGCGCGAGGTCGAGCAGGAGAGCGGCAAGCTCGAGGACCCTCCTGGGGACCCGATCACCGTCCGCCAGCGCAAGTCGATCCCGTTCCGCGAGATCGCCCGCACCGCGTTCAAGCTCTACCCGAAGCGCTCGACGCTCGGCTTCTCGCTGTTCGTCGGCCAGGCGTTCCTCTACAACGCCGTCGTCTTCACCCTGGGCCTGACCCTGACCACCTACCTCGGCGTCGGCGCGAACAAGGTCGGCCTCTTCTACGCCGTCTTCGCGATGGGCAACTTCCTCGGCCCGCTGCTGCTCGGTCGCCTCTTCGACACGGTCGGCAGGCGGCCGATGATCGCCGGCACCTATCTGATCTCAGCCGTGCTGCTCGTCGGCGTCGCGGCGCTCTTCTACAACGGCGGGGGATCCGAGCCCGCCTTCAGCGACTGGGGGCTGATCGCCGCGCTCGGCGTGACGTTCTTCTTCGCCTCGGCGGGCGCGAGCTCCGCCTACCTCACCGTCAGCGAGATCTTCCCGATGGAGGTCCGGGCGCTGGCGATCGCGTTCTTCTACGCGATCGGCACCGCCGTCGGCGGCATCGCCGGACCGCTGGTCTTCCAGAAGCTCGGCGAGTCCGGCGACCCGGGCCAGGTCGCGCTCGGCTACCTGATCGGAGCGGCGGTGATGGCGTTCGGCGGGATCGTCGAGATCTTCCTCGGGGTGAAGGCCGAGGGCGAGTCGCTCGAGGACATCGCCAAGCCGCTCACCGCCCAGGACGCCGAGGAGGGCAAGGGCGTCGCCGATCCCGAGAAGGCCGACGAGGAGGCCGAGCGGACCGCGGCGCGTCATCGCGAGCGGGATGCGCGCCAGCGCACCGGGCGGGGCCGCTACCGACTGGGACCGGGCAACGTCTCCTGGTCCCCGTTCATCAGCCACCCCCCGCCGCCGCCCGAGGGGGGCTGGACCGACGTCGAGGTCGACCGGATCGCCGCGGCCGTCCAGAAGGCGGGCGAGATCAGCGCCGGGCGAGCTCGCCGCCGCGGTCAACGCGCGCAGCTGGGGTCCCGGGCCGGTTCCGGGCGTCGGTCCGCGAGGCGCTCGCCGAGGGCGCGATCAGGCGGGCGGGTCGGGGTCGCTACGCGGCGCCGTCGCGGCTCGGCCGGGCGGGGCTGAGCGGCATGCCGCTCGGCTGCAGCGTCTTCGGGCACCGACCGCGCTTCTGGGCGGAGGGCTCGACCCTGCGCTGGGAGTGCGAGCGCGACTGCAAGGACGGCGGCAGCCGGGAGTACGGCTCGGAGCTGGACGCCAAGCGGATGGCGGCCGTCCTCGATCTCGAGGACAGCGACGGGCTCGGAAAGCGGGCGATCACCTCGCTGATGCCGCTGCGGCTCGCGCGCCGCGGTCGCTGAGGCCGCCACACCCGCGCGCAGGCGCCGGCAGCTTCTCCCGCAAAGTCGGCCAAACGGCTCAACATCGGCCCAGGGATGCCGATGGGGAAGGGTGATCAAACGTCCGTCCACGCATCCCGGGGGCCGGACGCGCCTGGGCAGCGTCGGACAGCGCGCGCTCAAGGGCGCGCAGCCCGACGACTCCTCGCTCACGCACGCCGGCGACGAGCGCGAGGCCCTCCTGCGCGTCGCCGCGGCCGCGGCCGGCGCCAACGACCTCGACAGCGTCCTCGAGCTGGCCGCCGAGGAGGCGCTGCGAGCGATCGGCGGGGCATCGCTCTCGATCAGCCGATTCGAGCCGGAGCGCAAGATCTACCGGACGCTGATCAACGTCGGCCAGCTCGGTCCCGGGGAGGAGCGCTACCCCGCCGAGGAGACTCTACGACATGGCGAACTACCCGCTGGTCCAGCGGATGGCCGAGACCGGCGAGCCCTACTTCAACTCCCTCGATGACCCCGATTGCGATCCGGCTGCCGCCGAGATCCTGCAGGCGGGTCGGCAAGTCGTCGGACCTCGGCGTCCCGATCGTGGTCGAGGGCGAGAACTGGGGCGAGGTCTGGGCGGCGACCTTCGCGAGCACCAGGCCGTTCCGGGCCGAGGACGTCGCCTTCCTCGAGGCCGTCGCCGGCCAGATCGCCAACGCGATCACCCGGGCCGAGCTCTTCTCCGAGGTCTCCCGCCTCGCCTACGAGGACCCGCTCACCTCCCTTGCCAACCGTCGGGCCTTCGACGAGCGGCTCGAGCGGGCGATGGCCCGCTTCAACGCCGAGGGCGCATCGGTCGGGCTGCTGGTCGCCGACGTCGACCGGCTCAAGGTGATCAACGACACCCACGGCCACGACGCCGGCGATCGCGCGCTGCGGGCCGTCGCGAAGTGCCTTGTGGCGGCGTCCGCCGAGCTGCCCGGCTCATTCGTCGCGCGCCTCGGCGGGGACGAGTACTGCGTCCTCGTCGAGAGCCGCGAGCCCCTTCCAGCCGGCCGCGAGCTCGACACCGTCGTCGGCGTCGCCGCGTCGGGCCCAGGAGCTGCTCGCCGAGGTCCAGCTCGACGTCTCCCTCTCCTGCGGCGTTGCCGTCGCGGCCCGCGGAACCGATGAGCCCGCGACGCTGCTGAAGGCCGCCGACACGGCGCAGTACGTCGCCAAGCGCCGCGGCGGCAGTCGCGTCTACACGGCCGCCCAGGTCGCGGAGGAGAACAAGACGTCGCCGCTGACGGCCGGGCGGCACGGCACGGCCGGCGAGCGGATCATCGCCGCGACCGCTCAGCTCGTCCACAGGCTCGACGGCGACCTGCTCGAGGCGCCCGTCCTCGATCGGCTCGAGGCGGTCGCCGCCGCCTACGCCGACGCCACCGACTTCGCCCGCTGGGCGATCTCCTACGCCGGCCCCGGTCGCAGCTACCTGCGCGACCTCTCGCTGGGGGAGAACCGCAGCCGGGACGCCACCGGCGTGCGGGTGGCCGCGGGCTTCGAGGATTACGGGCAGTACGAGCTCGACGACTTCCCGACGACCGCCCGGGTCATCGCCGCCGGCTCCGGATCCTTCACCGCTCACGTCGATGACGAAAGCTCCGATCCCAGCGAGCGTGACTTCCTAGATCGCGAGGGCTTCAAGGCCATCGTCGGCGCCGCCGCCGGTGACGACGACGGCGTCTACCTGGTCGAGCTGGTCACCGACAAGGACGACGCCCCGATGGCCGAGCTCGAGGCCGCGCTGCGGCTCGCCGTTCGCTCCGCGATGCCGCCGAAGCCGCATCGCCGGACCAAGTCCAAGCTCACGACCGGCCACTCGCGCGCGCTCGAGCTGACGTTGTCGCTGGCCGATCAGCTCGCCACCGCGAGCACCGAGCAGGAGGTCTGCAAGGCGGCGGTCGACAAGATCGACCGGGCGTTCAACTGCGCCGTCGTGCACGTGGTCGCGATCGAGGGCGGGAAGCTTCGTGATGCGGGCCGAGAGCTCCGCCATGCGGACGCCGCCGAACTGGACCCAGAGCATCCAGGCCGGGATCCTCGGCCGCTGCATCGCCGAGAAGGGAGCCGGTCCTGGTTCCCCAGGTGAACCGCGAACCGCAGTACCGCTCCACGGACGCGACCCGCGACATGAAATCCGAGCTGGCGGTGCCGATCATCGTCGACGGCAAGCCGTGGGGCGTCATCAACCTCGAGGACGTGACCGCCGAGGCCTTCAGCCCCGACGACGCCCGCCTGCTCCGCTCCGTCGCCGCACAGGTCGGCGGCGCCCTCAACGCGATCGAGCTCTACGAGCGCCTCGACGGTGCCTACATTCAGACCGCCGGAGCGCTCTCGGAGGCTGCTCGAGGCGCCGGACCCCGAGGCCGCAGTTCGCACGCGCTCGATCATCGAGAACGCCGACCGCGCGTCGGCGAGAAGCTCGACATGGACCCCGAGGCGCTGCGGATGCTCCGCTACGCCGCCGCCTTCCACGACATCGGCAAGCTCTCGATCTCCCCGAGATCCTCAACAAGCAGACCTCGCTCGACGAGGAGGAGCGGCTGCTGATCGAGCAGCACACGGTGATCGGCGAGCGGATCCTCGAGCCGGTCGAGTTCCTCGCGCCGGTGCGGGCGATGGTGCGCAGCGCCCACGAGCGCTGGGACGGCAAGGGCTACCCCGACGGGCTGGCCGGCAAGGAGATCCCGCTCGGCTCGCGCATCCTCTTCGCCTGCGACGCCTAGGACGAGATGACCACCGACCGCGCCTACCGCAAGCGGATGTCGAAGAGCGACGCCCGCGCCGAGCTGGTCCGACAGCAGCGGCAGCCAGTTCGACCCCGCCGATCGTCGACCTGCTGCTCGCAGTCCTAGACGAGGCCGACGACAAGCTGGCGTGGGTCGGCGGGTTCGGGCGACCGGGGTCGGTTACTCGGGAGCCAGTTCGAGTCCTAGGGGGCCTCGGTCCGAGCGCTCGACCAGCTCGGACACGGTGCGCTCGAGCTCGTCGAGGGCCGCGGCGGCTCCGGGACCGAGCTCGTCCCGGCGTGATTCGAAGGCGCCGACGAGCGACTCGTAGTACCAGAGGGTCTCGTCCCGGCTGGCGGTGAAGCGGTCCCAGACTGCGTCGCCGACGCGCCGGTGGTCGGCGAGGATCGAGCGGGCGTTGTGGAGCTTGTCGGCGATCGACACGCGCACCGCACCGATCGGCTTCGTCGCGATGCCGGCGAGGTAGGCCTCCTTGCGCCCGCGCCAGGGCGGCTTGGGCTCGACGTCGGTGTCGGAGTTGGCGCGAACCATCGCGGCGACGTCGGGACCGAACCGTTCGGCGATCTCGGCCTCGGCGGTGGCGCCGCCGCCGTCCTCGATCACGTCGTGGAGCAGTGCGGCGATCGCCTCGTCCTCGGTGGCCTCCATCTCGAGGGTCAGGGCCGCGACGGCGAGCACGTGGGACGCGTAGGGAACGTTGCCGCCCTTGCGCGCCTGGTCGCGGTGGTGGGCGAGCGCGTAGGCGGTCGCCTCGGTGAAGCGCTCCGAGAGCGGGTGGGCAGTGGTGGTCCGGTCGTCGCTCATCGTGGCCGCGATCCTCGCAGGCCGATCAGGTTCTTGAGCAGGCAGAGACGGGGCCACCGCGTCCCCCGCGTGGCCCCGTCTCTCCCGGCTCACTTCGCTTGCGCCGCCGTCAGCCACTCTGGCTTTCTCCGCTGGTCACGAGAGGGAAGTCGTCGCGTGAGCTGTGTTCCTGACAGGCGGTCGTCAGATTCCGGCGGAGCGGATCGACCGCTGGCCCATGAGTGGGATCGAAGCGACAGACGCCGACGCCATGGCGTTCATCGAGGCTGTGCCATGGCGCGCGGTCAGGATGGTCGAGGTGGGCGACAGCGGCAGGACGCCGGATCCGCACGAGTACGTGATCAGGGATTGGCGCGAGGTCGAGGCCGACCGCTTCGACGCCTTCGTTCGGCTGATCCGGGCCGAGGGCTACCGGGCGACCTATCGGGCTCCGTACCGCCCCGAGTACGAGATGAGGAACCACTACCTCGAACTGGATGGCTGGTGCTACTGGTTCATCCGCCCGAACATGCTCAATCGCGAGCGGGCCGACGCTCGTAAGCACGTCCCCCTGCGGGACTGAGGCGTTCTCAGTCCTCGACCCACCACTGGGGATCGATCTCACCGTCGTTCTCGTGGTGTGGTCCGAAGGCGAGGATCTCGAGCCCATCAGGGCCGGCCGAGAACGAGCGCCAGACCTGTGGCGCGACGCGGATCGTGTCGAGCCGCTCGATCTCGATGATGTCGTCGTCGAGCTTCACCCGTCCCGATCCGGAGAGGACCACGTAGACCTCCTCGGCGTTCTGATGACGGTGACCGAACCCGCTGTGAATGTTCGGGTCCGACCGGTGGTAGGTGAACCCGGTGTCCTCGGCGTTGAAGTCCGCGGCGGCGAAGCGCATCTCGCCGTGCTCCCCGAAGCCGAACTCAGGCGCGGAGTCCTTGGCCTCGGTGATCTTCTTGTGGGTGTAGGGCGGGGTCTCGCTCATGGCTTCCTCTCGAAGCGGCGGTGTCTCGCCCATGGCGTTCCTCTCGTCGGTGAAAAGCGAACGAGGCTCGACCCTATTCACCGAACCAGAGAGTCGCGCGGGCCAGGCCCCTACGACCAACACACCTCGA
Organism: uncultured Solirubrobacterales bacterium; assembly: GCA_963839535.1. Taxonomy (GTDB): domain Bacteria; phylum Actinomycetota; class Thermoleophilia; order Solirubrobacterales; family 70-9; genus RHKX01. The sequence continues at coordinate 637 of CAWIVF010000007.1, read as the reverse complement.
CTCCGTAGGCGGCGAACCTCTGGTCGCCGGTGACCACCGGAAGGTCCTCGGCGAGGCTCTGCGCGATCAGCAGACGGTCGAAGGGATCGCGGTGATGATCGGCAAGCGAACCGACGGTCCAGGCATGGACAGGCTCGATCGGCAGCCAGGTGAATCCCTCGGCGGCGATCGTCTCGGGAAGAGTGTCTGGGGCCTGGAGCTTTCCGATCCTGCGCTTGATCGCGATCTCCCAGAGGCTTGCGACGCTGACCAGCGCCTCCCCATCTCCGTCAGCAATCGCTTCCCTCGCCATGACGGGGCAGCGCCGGGTCATCCGCAAGCCACCAGAGCAGGGCGTGGGTGTCGACGAGGAGGCGCTTCAAGCGACGTAGTCGTCGAAGTCCGGGCGGGATGGCGTCGAAATCGGCGGCCATCGGACCTCGCCCTTCAGCGCGCCGGGGTTGCGGTCGACCATTGGCGCCTCGTAGGCGACGATCTTGGCAACCGGGGTCTGCCTGCGCCTGAGGACGATCTCCTCGCCGGCCTCAACGCGAGCAATCAGGCGGGAGAGGTTGGTCTTTGCTTCGTGAATCGATACCGGCTTCATATGACTAAGTTAGCTAAGTCACCCGGTACCAGTCAAGGCCACGTGCTCAGA
>CAWIVF010000006.1:0-511558 GCA_963839535.1 uncultured Solirubrobacterales bacterium | reverse complement strand
CAGCAAGGACTGCGAGAAGGTCAAGTAGGCAGTCGCCGACGGCGCCCGGGCCGGGTTGGTCCAGCTCCGGGTCCCTGCTAACATCCCGCGTCGCTTACGGGCACGCTTCCGTGCTCCAGGCGGACTCCGCAGTTATGGAGAGCCCGACCACATAGGCAGCTTCCGGGTAGACCACGAGCCGCTTGATGCGTCCGGGCCCGAGCAGGGCCTTTTTTTTGCCCGCAAACCCCAGAGTTTTCCACCCCCAGGACAGGACTTCCCCAGCCCCATGCCACGCAACTTCCCACTCGAGAAGACCCGCAACATCGGGATCATGGCTCACATCGACGCCGGTAAGACGACGACGACCGAGCGGATCCTCTACTACACCGGCCGCACCCACAAGATGGGCGAGGTTCACGAGGGCGCCGCCGTCATGGACTGGATGGAGCAGGAGCAGGAGCGCGGGATCACGATCACCTCGGCGGCGACCGCATGCGAGTGGAAGGACCACCGCATCAACATCATCGACACGCCGGGCCACGTCGACTTCACGGTCGAGGTCGAGCGCTCGCTGCGCGTCCTCGACGGCGCGATCGCCGTCTTCGACTCCGTCGCCGGCGTCGAGCCGCAGTCGGAGACCGTCTGGCGCCAGGCCGACAAGTACTCGGTTCCGCGGATCGCCTTCATCAACAAGATGGACCGGATCGGCGCCGACTTCGAGATGTCGGTGCGGACGATCCGCGAGCGGCTCGGGGCGAACCCGATCCCGATCCAGCTCCCGATCGGGTCCGAGGACCAGCTCAAGGGCGTCATCGACCTCGTCGAGAACAAGGCGCTCGTCTGGAAGGACGACCTCGGGATCGAGTTCGAGGTCGAGGACGTGCCCGCCGACATGGAGGACGCGGTCGCCGAGGCTCGCGGGCACATGATCGAGGCCTGCGCCGACGTCGACGACGAGCTGATGGAGATGTACCTCGAGGACGTCGAGATCCCCAAGGAGCGGATCTCGAAGGCGCTTCACCGCGCCACCCTCGACCTGAAGATGACGCCGGTCCTCTGCGGCTCCGCCTTCAAGAACAAGGGCGTGCAGCCGCTGCTCGACGCGATCATCGGCCTGCTGCCCTCGCCGCTCGAGGTCACCCCGGTCGCCGGCGTCGAGCCGGTCAAGCGCCAGGACGAGGGCAACGAGGCCACTCGCCCGGCCGATGACGACGGTCCCTTCGCCGCGCTCGCCTTCAAGGTCATGACCGACCCGTTCGTCGGCAAGCTCACCTACTTCCGCGTCTACTCCGGCAAGCTCGAGGCGGGCGGCCGGGTGCTCAACATCAACACCGGCCGCACCGAGCGGATCGGGCGCCTGCTGCTGATGCACGCCAACTCCCGCGAGGAGATCGAGCAGTGCTACTCCGGCGACATCCTCGCCGGCGTCGGCCTCAAGCAGACCACCACCGGAGACACCCTCTGCGCTCCCGATCAGCCGATCGCGCTCGAGCAGATCGTCTTCCCCGAGCCCGTCATCGCCGTCGCGATCGAGCCGAAGACCAAGGTCGACCAGGAGAAGCTGGCGACGGCGCTGCAGCGACTCTCCGAGGAGGACCCGACCTTCCGCGTCGAGTCCGACGAGGAGACCGGCCAGACCGTGATCAGCGGAATGGGCGAGCTCCACCTCGAGGTGCTCGTCGACCGGATGATGCGCGAGTTCAAGGTCGACGCCAGCGTCGGCAAGCCGCAGGTCGCCTACCGCGAGACGATCCGCCAGGAGGCCAAGAAGATCCAGGGCAAGTTCGTCCGCCAGACCGGCGGCTCGGGCCAGTACGGCGACGTCGTCATCAACATCGCGCCGAACCCCGGCGAGGGCTGGGAGTTCGCCAGCAAGATCAAGGGAGGCGCGATCCCGACCGAGTACATCTCCTCGATCGAGAAGGGGATGGTCGAGGCGCTGCAGTCCGGGATCAAGGCGGGCTACCCGATGGTGGACGTCAAGGTCGAGGTCATCGACGGCTCCTACCACGACGTCGACTCCTCGGAGATGGCGTTCAAGATCGCCGGCTCGATGGCGATCCAGGAGGCCGCCAAGCGCGCCAAGCCGGTCCTGCTCGAGCCGGTGATGGAGGTCGAGGTCGTCACCCCCGAGGAGTTCCTCGGCGACGTCATCGGCGACCTCTCCAGGCGCCGCGGCAAGCTCGCCGGCCAGGAGCCGCGCGGCAACGCCCTCGTGGTGTCGGCGACCGTCCCCTTGAGTGAGATGTTCGGCTACGTCGGCGACCTGCGCTCGGCGACTCAGGGCCGCGCCTCATACACCATGCAGTTCGCGCGATACGAGGAGGTCCCCCCGAACATCGCGGAGGACATCGTCGCGCACAAGGCCGGCGAGCCCGTGGGGGCTGCCAGCTGACCGATTTGCCTATATTGGGTGGGTTGCCCGGAAGTAGTCCGGACCACAGCTGCGCCCGACGCCAAGCCTAAAGAGCGAACAAGACGTAAACGACCGAGAGAGGAACACAGAGAACAGATGGCCAAGGAGAAGTTTGAGCGCGACAAGCCTCACGTCAACGTCGGCACGATCGGTCACATCGACCACGGCAAGACGACGCTGACCGCTGCGATCACGAAGGTGCTCGCCGAGGCCCAGGGCGGCGAGGCGAAGAGCTTCGAGGAGATCGACAACGCCCCCGAGGAGAAGGCGCGCGGCATCACGATCGCGACCTCCCACGTGGAGTACCAGACGGAGAACCGTCACTACGCGCACGTCGACTGCCCGGGTCACGCCGACTACGTCAAGAACATGATCACCGGCGCCGCTCAGATGGACGGGGCGATCCTCGTGGTCTCCGCCGCCGATGGCCCGATGCCGCAGACGCGCGAGCACATCCTGCTCGCCCGTCAGGTCAACGTGCCGTACGTCGTCGTGTTCCTGAACAAGGTCGACATGGTCGACGACGAGGAGCTGGTCGAGCTCGTCGAGGAGGAGGTCAAGGACCTGCTCAACGAGTACGACTTCCCCGGCGACGACACGCCGATCGTCCGCGGCTCGGCGCTGAAGGCGCTCGAGGGCGACGAGACGTCGGTCAACGCCATCCTCGAGCTCGCCAAGACGCTCGACGAGTACATCCCCGAGCCCGAGCGGGATCTCGACAAGCCGTTCCTGATGCCGGTCGAGGACATCTTCTCGATCACCGGCCGCGGCACCGTCGCGACCGGCAGGATCGAGCAGGGGATCGTCAACACGGGTGACGAGATCGAGATCGTCGGCATCCACGAGGCGACGGCCAAGACGATCGTCACCGGCGTCGAGATGTTCCGCAAGATCCTCGACCAGGGCCAGGCCGGCGACAACGTCGGCGTGCTCCTGCGGGGAACGAAGCGCGAGGACATCGAGCGCGGCCAGGTGCTGTGCAAGCCCGGGTCGATCACCCCGCACAAGAAGTTCAAGTCCGAGGTGTACTGCCTGAAGAAGGAGGAGGGTGGCCGTCACACGCCGTTCTTCTCGGGCTACCGCCCGCAGTTCTACTTCCGGACGACCGACGTGACCGGCGTCTCCAACCTGCCCGAGGGCACGGAGATGGTGATGCCCGGTGACAACGTCGAGATGACGATCGAGCTGATCCAGCCGATCGCAATGGACCAGGGCCTCCGTTTCGCCATCCGCGAGGGTGGACGGACCGTCGGCTCCGGAGTCGTCACCGAAGTCATCGAGTAGCGAGTACGAAGAGACCGAGGGCGAGGGGCGCCGCTAAGCCGGCGCCCCTTCTACGCCCACAGAAGATGAGACGCAGAGAGAAGCAAGGAACAAGTTGTCAGCGATAACCGCAAGCAAGATCCGGATCCGCCTGAAGGCGTATGACCACGACGCGATCGATCGCGCCGCGACCGAGATCGTCGAGACGGCCCAGCGCACCGGCGCGTCGGTCTCGGGCCCGGTGCCGCTGCCGACCTCCAAGAACGTCTACTGCGTGATCCGCTCGCCGTTCAAGGACAAGGACTCCCGCGAGCACTTCGAGATCCGCACGCACAAGCGCCTGATCGACATCAAGGACCCGACCCCCAAGACCATCGACGAGCTCCAGCGGATCGAGAACCTGCCCGCCGGCGTCGACGTGGAGATCCGCCTCTAAGCACACCATGGCCGCCATCCTCGGAAAAAAGATCGGAATGACCCAGCTCTTCACCGAGGAGGGCGAGAGCGTGCCGGTGACCGTGATCGAGGCGACCCCGAACCGCGTCACCGCGGTTCGCAGCGCGGACGCCGACGGCTACACCGCCGTCCAGCTCGGCTACGGCGAGGTTCCGGAGCGCAAGCTGACGAAGGCGCGGCTCGGCCACCTCAAGGCGACCGAGGCCCCGGCGCTCAAGCACCTGGTCGAGTTCCGCGACCCGGAGGGCGACTTCCAGCTCGGCGGCGAGGTGACCGTGGCCGACTTCGAGCCCGGCCAGAAGGTCAAGGTCTCCGCCGTCTCGATCGGCAAGGGCTTCCAGGGCACGGTCAAGCGCCACAACTTCTCCCGCGGGCCCGTCTCCCACGGCTCCCACAACGTCCGCGCCCCCGGCTCGATCGGCGCCAGCGCCGATCCCGCTCGCGTCTTCAAGGGCCGCAAGATGCCGGGCCGCATGGGCGGCAAGCGGATCACCCAGCGGGGACTCGAGGTCTTCCGCGTCGAGGCCGACCGCAACCTGCTGATGCTGCGCGGCTCGATCCCCGGCCCGAAGAAGGGGCTCGTGGAGGTGCGCACGGATGGCTAAGCCCAAGGCATTCACGATCGGCAAGACCGCCAAGTCGGATCTGCCCGAGGCCGTCTTCACCGAGGAGTTCAACGAGTCGCTCGTCCACGAGGCCGCTCGCGCCGACCTCAACGCGCGGCGCCGCGGCACCCACTCGAGCCTGACCCGGGGCGAGGTCGCGATGACCGGCGCCAAGGCCTGGCGCCAGAAGGGCACCGGCCGCGCTCGCGTCGGCGCGCTCAGCGTCCCGCACCGCCGCGGCGGCGGCAACGCGTTCGCGACCAAGCCGCGCAACTACGTCTTCAAGGTCAACCGCAAGGCGCGCCGCAAGGCCCTGCGCGCCGCCCTCAGCGTGCACGCTGATCGCGACTCGATCGCGGTCCTGCCGACCGGCACCTTCGACAAGCCGGCCGCGAAGACGGCTGCCGCCGGTCTCAAGACCTGGGGAGCGGCGCTGCCGACGCTGGTCGTCATCAGCGGCGACGAGGCGGACGTGGCGAAGAGCTACCGCAACCTCAAGCGCGTCTCGGTGGTCACCGCCGAGGGAGTCGGCGTCGCCGAGATCATCGGCCACCGCTCGATCGTCGTCACCGAGGACGCCCTCGGCGTGCTCGAGTCGCGCGCCGGCGACGTGACCCGCGGCGGCGGCAGCGAAGGGGAGGACTCCTGATGGATGCCCGCCAGGTCATCGTCGAGCCGGTCGTCTCCGAGAAGAGCTACGCCCTGATGGCGGAGGGCAAGTACACCTTCCGCGTCAACGATCGCGCCCACAAGACCCAGATCTCCCACGCGATCCAGCAGATCTTCGACGTCAAGGTCGTCGGCGTCCGCACCTCGCGCGTCCGCTCGAAGCCCAAGCGCCGCGGCCTGCACCGTGGCAAGACCCGCGCCTGGAAGAAGGCCATCGTCGAGCTCGCGCCCGGCGATCAGATCGAGCTCTTCGAGGGCTCCACGGAGTAGGTGGACTGACCATGGCGATTCGCAAGACAAAGCCGACCAGCCCCGGGCGCCGCTTCGCGACGTACCAGGACCGCTCCGAGGTCACGACCTCGAAGCCGAACAAGAAGCTGACGAAGGGCAAGAAGAGCTCCGGCGGCCGTAACTCCTACGGTCGCGTCACCGCGCGCCATCGCGGCGGCGGCGCCAAGCGCAAGTACCGCCAGATCGACTTCAAGCGGACCAAGGACGGGATTCCCGCCAAGGTCGCGACGATCGAGTACGACCCGAACCGGACGACCTACATCGCGCTCCTCCACTACGCGGACGGCTTCAAGTCCTACATCCTCGCCCCGCAGGGCGTGAAGGTGGGCGACCAGGTGACCTCCGGCACCGGCTCCGACATCCGCGCCGGCAACGCGCTCGAGCTCGGCCAGATCCCGACCGGCACCGTCGTGCACAACGTCGAGCTCAAGCCGGGCCAGGGCGGGCGCATGGGTCGCGCCGCCGGCACCGCCATCCAGGTCGTCGCCAAGGCCGGCGGCATGGTCACGCTGCGTCTGCCGTCCTCGGAGATGCGCCTCGTCCAGGCGACCTGCCGGGCCACGATCGGCACGCTCTCCAACGCCGAGCACCAGAACGTCGTCATCGGCAAGGCCGGCCGCAGCCGCCACAAGGGCCGTCGCCCGCAGAGCCGCGGAATCGCGATGAACCCGGTGGACCATCCGCACGGCGGCGGCGAGGCCCACAAGGGCCCGGGCGGCCACCCGAAGACTCCATGGGGCAAGCCGACGCTCGGCTACCGCACCCGGAAGAAGAACAAGCAGTCCAGCGCGCTGATCGTCCGCGGTCGCCGCCGAGGCAAGAAGAAGGGACGTTAGGAAGCTTCAATGAGTCGTTCGAGCAAGAAGGGGCCCTACGTCGAGGAACGCCTGATGGCGCGCGTCGAGGCGATGAACGCCTCCGGCACCAAGCAGATGCTCAAGACCTGGTCGCGCCGCTCCACCGTCTTCCCGGAGATGGTCGGCCACACGATCGCCGTCCACGACGGCCGCAAGCACGTGCCCGTCTTCGTCTCCGAGTCGATGGTCGGCCACAAGCTCGGCGAGTTCGCGCCGACCCGGACCTTCCGTGCCCACTCCGGCCGTGCCAAGGACGAGCGCTAGTGGCGAAGACCGAGACAGCCCAGCCGCCGATGGTCGAGGCCAAGGCGCGCTACGTGCGCACGGCGCCCCGCAAGGTGCGCGTCGTCGCCGACCAGATTCGCGGCATGGAGGTCGAGAAGGCCATCGCGATGCTGACCTTCTCCCCGCGCGGCGCCTCGGTGCCGATCCTGAAGCTGATCCGCTCCGCCGCCGCGAACGCCGAGAACAACCACGACCTCGATCCCGAGGACATGCGGATCGCCCGCATCTCCGTCGACGAGGGCCCGACGATGCGCCGCTACCGGCCCCGGGCACGCGGCCGCGCCACCCGCATCGAGAAGCGCAGCTGCCACATCAACGTCGCCCTCACCCCGATCCCCGACAAGGACTGAAAGAGACTTAGGCACTAATGGGACAGAAGATCAACCCCGAGGGCTTCCGGGTCGGCTACATCCACGACTGGAAGTCGAACTGGTTCGACGAGCGCAACTTCGCCGACGCGCTGGTCGAGGACGTCCAGATCCGCGCTCACATCGAGGGCAAGCTCGCCCATGCCGGCCTCTCCGACATCGAGATCCGCAAGCAGCGCGGCGAGGTCACCGTCGACATCCACACGGCCCGCCCCGGCATCGTGATCGGCAAGTCCGGCTCCGAGGTCGACGCCCTGCGCCGCGAGCTGCACAAGCTCACCGGCAAGCCGGTCCGGGTGAACATCCGCGAGATCAAGCGCCCCGAGCTCGACGCGAAGCTGGTCGCCCAGTCGATCGCCGAGCAGCTCGAGGGCCGCGTCGCCTTCCGCCGCGCCATGAAGCGCGCCCTCACCTCCGCCATGCGCTCCGGCGCCGAGGGGGTCAAGGTCCAGGTCTCCGGTCGCCTCGGCGGCTCCGAGATGGCGCGGACCGAGGGCTACTCCGACGGCCGGGTCCCGCTGCACACGCTGCGCGCCGACATCGACTACGGCTTCGTCGAGGCCAAGACCACCACCGGGCGCATCGGCGTCAAGTGCTGGATCAACAAGGGCGAGATCATGCCCGAGGGCTACGGCGGCGGCACCGACAACGAGGAGCTCGGTGGCCGTGGGCGTCGTCCCAGCAGCGACCGCGGCGGCGATCGTCCGCCCGCTCGTCGTCCCCAGGGCGGACAGGGTGGCCAGGGCGGCCCGCGCACCGGTGCAAGGGGTGGTGCCTGATGTTGATGCCGAAGCGGGTCAAGCACCGCAAGCAGTTTCGCGGCCGGATGCGCGGCTACTCCAAGGGCGGCACCAGTGTCGCGTTCGGCGAGTACGGCCTGAAGGCGCTCGATCGCGGCTGGATCACCAATCGCCAGATCGAGGCCGCCCGAGTTGCGATGACCCGCAAGATCAAGCGTGGCGGCAAGGTCTGGATCACGATCTTCCCGGACAAGCCGTACACGAAGAAGCCGGCCGAGACCCGCATGGGCAAGGGCAAGGGCAACCCGGAGGGATGGGTCGCCGTCGTCAAGCCCGGGCGCGTGATGTTCGAGCTCTCCGGCGTTCCCGAGGAGCTCGCCCGCGAGGCCATGGAGCTCGCCGGCACCAAGCTTCCGATCAAGACCAAGTTCGTGATGAAGGGGCAGCCGTGAAGGCGAGCGAAGTCCACTCGATGGGCGACGCCGACCTGGTCGAGGCCCTCAAGACCGCACGCCGCGAGGCGTTCAACCTGCGCCTGCGCAACGCGACCGGCGAGCTCGAGAACAGCTCGCGCCTGCGGCACAGCCGGCGCGACCTCGCCCGGCTCCTCACCATCGCGCGCCAGCGCGGCATCGACCTCGAGAGGGAACTGAAGTAGAGATGGCTGAAGAAGAAGAGAAGACCGCAGACGACGCCGAGATCACGGAGGACGCCCCGAGCGAGGAGCCGGCCCCGGAGACCGACGAGGCCGCCGGCGACACGCCGCGGGAGGCAGCCGACGAGGCCGCCGACGTCGAGGTCGATGACGCGCCCGCCGAGGAGGAGGCTCCGGCTGAGGAGCCGAGGCTCCCGCCGAGGAGGCCGAGCCCGAGGCCGCCGCGAGCTGAGGCCCGAGCCTGAGGCGCCCGCCGAGGAACCTGCAGCAGAGGCGCCCGCCGAGGAGCCCGCAGCCGAGGAGCCCGAGGCCCCCGCCGAGGAGGCCCCCGCGCCCGCCGCGGCGGCTCCCGCCGAGCCCGTCGAGCAGCTTTCACCGAAGGAGCGCCGCCACCGCAAGCGCGGCGCCCACAAGGGCGAGGCCGGTCCTCCGCTCACCGTCGAGGAGCGGATCCAGCGCCGCGCCGACGGCCGCAAGCGCAAGGCCGCCGAGCGCCGCCGCTACCGCAGCGGCCGCGGCGCCGCGCGCAAGCAGGCGCAGCCGAGCGGCGAGGGCACGCCGAAGCCCGAGCGCGACCCGGGCAACCCGAAGGTGCGTCAGGGGACCGTCGTCTCGAACAAGATGGACAAGACGATCACCGTCCGCGTCGAGAGCGCCCGCCGGCACCCGGCCTACGAGAAGGTCATCCGGAGCTCGAAGATGTACCACGCGCACGACGAGCGCAACGAGGCCGGCCCCGGCGACACCGTGCGCCTGATCGAGACCCGGCCGATGTCGAAGACCAAGCACTGGCGCCTGACCGAGATCCTCGAGCGCGCCGAGTAGAGAGGCACCGAGACTTCCGATGATCCAGCAGGAATCCAGACTGAAGGTCGCCGACAACTCGGGTGCGCGAGAGATCCTCTGCATCCGCGTCAAGGGCGGTCACCACCGGCGCTACGCCAGCGTCGGCGACGTGATCACGGCCACGGTCAAGCAGGCGACCCCGCGCGGCGGCGTCCGCAGGGGAGAGGTCGTCCAGGCCGTCGTCGTCCGCACCCGCAAGCAGATCGGGCGCGCCGACGGGACCTACATCAGCTTCGACGAGAACGCGGCCGTCCTGATCGACCCGCAGAACAACCCGCGCGGCACCCGCATCTTCGGCCCGGTCGCCCGCGAGCTGCGCGACCGCTCCTTCATGAAGATCGTCTCGCTCGCCCCGGAGGTGCTCTAGCAATGGCCAAGAGCATGCGAATCCGCCGCGACGACCACGTGCTGGTCACGGCCGGCAAGGACAAGGGCAAGAAGGGCAAGGTCACCCGGGTCGACCCGAAGCGCCGCAAGGTCTTCGTCGAGAACCTGAACCTCGTCAAGCGCCATCAGCGGCCCACCTCGATGAAGGACGGCAACCAAGCTGGCATCATCGAGAAGGAAGGTCCGATCGACGTCTCCAACGTCGTCCTGCTCGACCCGACCGACAACAAGCCCACTCGCGTCGGCGTGCGCGCCACCACCGAGGGCCGCGTGCGCTACTCCAAGCGCACCGACAAGACGATCGACTGAGAAGAACCATGGAAGCTGCGACACAGACACCCGAAGCCACGCAGGCGGCCCCGCCGCCGCGGTTGCGCGAGCGCTACGAGCGCGAGGTCATGCCGGCGCTGACGAAGAAGTTCGGCTACTCGACGCCGATGTCGGTCCCGGGCCTGGTCAAGGTCAGCGTCAACATGGGCCTCGGCGACTCGGGCAACTACGACGACGCCGTCCGCGAGATCGAGACGATCACCGGCCAGCACCCGAACGCCCGCCGCGCCCGCAAGTCGATCGCCGCGTTCAAGCTCCGCGAGGGCATGGTCGTCGGCACCTCCGTCACCCTGCGCAAGGCGCGGATGTGGGAGTTCGTCGACCGCCTGATCTCGATCTCGATCCCGCGGATCCGCGACTTCCGCGGCCTCAACCCGCGCTCCTTCGACGGCCGCGGCAACTACTCGATGGGGATCCGCGAGCAGCTCATCTTCCCGGAGATCGACTACGACTCGGTCAAGGAGACCAGGGGCCTCGACATCGCGATCGCCACCAGCGCGACGACCGACGAGGAGGGCTTCGAGCTGCTGCTCGGGCTCGGCTTCCCGTTCGCGCAGGAGGGCCGCCCCGGCGGCAAGAGCGCCGAGGAGGTCGCCGCCGAGGAGGAGGAGCACCGCAAGGAGGAGGCGCGCCAGCGCGCCGAGGCCGAGCAGGCCGCCCTCGAGCAGCTCAAGGAAGAGAACCCCGAGGCCTACGAGAAGCCCGAGCCCACCGATGAAGAGACTTCCGATGACGGAGAAGAGGAGTAATGGCCAAGACCTCACAGTGGGTTAAGCAGCAGGAGGGCTCGAAGTTCAAGGCCCGCAACTACAACCGCTGCCGCAAGTGCGGACGTGCGCGCGCCGTGTACCGGAAGTTCGGCCTCTGCCGGATCTGCCTGCGCGAGGCCGCCCACAAGGGCTACGTCCCCGGCATGACGAAGTCGAGCTGGTAGCCCGATGCTCACCGATCCCATCGCCGATTACCTGACGCGCGTCCGCAACGCGCTCCGCGCCGACCACACCGAGGTCGAGATGCCCGCTTCGCGCCTGAAGAAGGAGATCTCCCGCATCCTGGTCGAGCAGGGCTACGTCCAGGGCTTCGAGGTCGAGCCGACCCCGGTCGGCGAGTCGATCCGGATCCAGCTCAAGTACACCGAGGACCGCGACCCCGTGATCAACGGCCTGCGCCGGATCTCGCGCCCGGGCCGCCGCCGCTACGTGCCCGGCGACAAGCTCCCGCGCGTGCAGGGCGGCATGGGCACTGCGATCATCTCCACCTCGTCCGGCGTGATGACCGGGCACGAGGCCAAGCAGAAGGGCGTCGGCGGCGAAGTGGTCGCCTACGTCTGGTGACGGGCGCCCCCGAGAGACTTCCATGAGCAGAATCGGTAACAAGCCAATCCAGATCCCAGCGGGCGTCACCATCGACGTCGGCCCGGGTCGCGTGACCGTGAACGGTCCCAAGGGCGAGCTCGTCCAGGCCGTCAGCCAGGACATGAAGATCGAGATCGACGACGGGGTCCTGACGGTCTCGCGTCCGACCGATCGCGGCGAGCACCGGGCGCTGCACGGCCTCACGCGCAGCCTGATCGCGAACATGGTCGAGGGCGTCACGAACGGCTACGAGAAGCGCCTTCAGATCCAGGGCGTCGGCTACCGGGCCAAGCCCCAGGGCAAGTCGCTCGAGCTCTCGCTCGGCTTCTCCCACCCGGTCAGCGTGCAGGCGCCGGAGGGAATCGACTTCGAGGTCCCCGTGCCGACCGAGGTCATCGTCCGCGGCATCGACAAGCAGCTGGTCGGCGAGATCGCCGCGCAGATCCGCCGGCACCGGCCCCCCGAGCCCTACAAGGGCAAGGGCGTCCGTTACTCGGACGAGGTCGTCCGCCGCAAGGTCGGAAAGCGCGCGTAGAGGAGCAACTTCATGGCGATCAAGACAGCAGAGCAGAGAAGGCTGCGCCGGCGGCGGCGCGTGCGGGCGAAGATCCGTGGCACCGCCGAGCGTCCGCGCCTGGCGATCTACCGGTCCAACCGCGGCCTGTACGCGCAGCTGATCGACGACGACAAGGGCGTCACCCTCGCCCAGACCGCCTGGAACGAGGACGAGATCCGCAAGGCCGACTCAGCCGACCGCGCCAAGCGCGCCGGCGAGCTGATCGCCGAGCGGGCCAAGGCCGCCGGAGTCGAGACCTGCGTCTTCGATCGCGGCGGATACAGCTACCACGGGCGCGTCGCCGCCCTTGCCGAGGGCGCCCGCGAGGGCGGCCTGCGATTCTGATCCTTCCAACGAGTCAACCCGGAACCAGGAGCTGATGAGCCGAGACGTCGAAAGAGTGAGCCCGCAGGGACTTGACCTGCAGGAGCGAGTGATCGAGATCAACCGCGTGGCGAAGGTCGTCAAGGGCGGTCGTCGCTTCTCGTTCACCGCCCTGGTGGCCGTCGGCGACGAGAACGACGTCGTCGGGATCGGCTACGGCAAGGCCCGCGAGGTTCCGCTGGCGATCCAGAAGGCGGTCGAGAACGCCCGCAAGGATCTGATCCGCGTGCCCAAGTACGGGCAGACGCTTCCGCACCGCACGATCGGCCGCTTCGGCGCCGGGCACGTCGTCCTGCGCCCGGCCAGCGAGGGAACCGGCGTGATCGCCGGCGGCGGCGTCCGCGCCGTGCTCGAGCTCGGCGGCATCCGTGACGTGCTGACGAAGTCGATCGGCACGAACAACCCGATCAACCAGGTGAAGGCGACGATGGCCGGGCTCAAGGGCCTGCGCAAGCCCGAGGAGGTCGCCGAGCTGCGCGGCCTCTCGATCCGCCAGGTGCTGGGCCTTCCGAAGGTCGAGAAGCCCGCCCCGAACCCGGACGACGAGAACGCCGTCGACCCCGTGGTCGTGGCCGCCGACTCGGCCCCCGCCGAGGAGAAGCCCGCGGAGGACGCCTCCTGATGGCCGAGCTCCTGATCAAGCAGGTGAAGTCGGCGAGCGGCTCCAGCCCGCGCCAGCGCGACACGCTGCGCACGCTCCGGCTCGGCCGGATCGGCTCGGAGACGAAGCGCACCGACGACGTCCACGTGCGCGGCCTGCTGCGCAAGGTCGAGCACCTCGTGATCGTGGAGGAGGGGAGCTCCTGATGGCCCGCCTTGATTCAGAGGACGTCGGTTTGAACACCGTGAGCCCGAAGCCGGGGACCCGCAAGGACCGCAAGCGCGTCGGCCGCGGTCACGGCTCCGGGATGGGCAAGACCTCCGGTCGCGGCCACAAGGGCCAGGGCTCCCGCGCCGGGTCGAAGAGCAACGTCCGCCACGAGGGCGGCCAGAACCCGATCCACATGCGGATGCGCAAGCTGCGCGGCCCGAACAAGAAGATGTCGATGCCGTTCGAGCCGTTCCGGACGAACACGCAGCCGGTCAACCTCGCGACGCTCGAGGAGCGCTTCGACGACGGCGCCGAGGTCACGCCGGAGACGCTCAAGGCCGCCGGCCTGGCGACCCGCAAGCACCCCGTGAAGATCCTCGGCAACGGCGACCTCTCGAAGAAGCTCACCGTTCGAGCGCACGCCTTCAGCTCCACCGCCCGCGAGAAGATCGAAGCTGCGGGCGGCAGCGCCGAGACCCTGGACGGCTGACCGGCAGATGCTGAAGACGATCGCCAATGCGTTCGCGATTCCGGACATCCGCCGGAAGCTCGCGTTCACGGCGGCGATGCTTGCGCTCTACCGACTGGGCGCCTTCATCCCGGCCCCCGGCGTCGACGCGGACGCCCTCGCCGGCATCCAGGAGAACTTCGCCAGCGGCAACATCCTCGGGTTCCTGAACCTGTTCAGCGGCGGCGCGCTCTCGCAGCTGTCGCTGTTCGCGCTCGGGATCATGCCCTACATCACGGCCTCGATCATCCTGCAGCTGCTGACGGTGGTCATGCCGTCCCTGGAGCGCCTGCAGAAGGAGGGCGAGGTCGGCCAGCAGAAGATCACGCAGTACACGCGCTACCTGACCGTCGGGCTCGCCTTCGCGCAGTCCATCGGCTACGTCTTCCTCTTCGAGTCGTTCGGCGGCTCGGGGGAGAGCGTCGTCGGCGGCGAGCTCACGTTCCCGCTGCTGATGCTGATCGCGATCTCGCTGACCGCGGGCTGCGTCCTGCTGATGTGGTTCGGCGAGCTGATCACCCAGCGCGGCATCGGCAACGGGATCTCGCTGATGATCTTCGCCTCGATCGTCTCCGGCCTGCCGGGCGGGATCGCGGCATGGTGGACCACGCCGGATCAGGTCTTCCTGGTGATGATGCCCTTCGTCGCCCTCGCGGTGATCGTCGGCATCGTCTTCGTCCAGGAGGGCCAGCGCCGCATCCCGGTCCAGTACGCCAAGCGCGTCGTCGGCCGGAAGATGACCACCGGCGGCTCGAGCTACCTGCCGCTCCGGGTCAACATGGCCGGCGTCATCCCGGTCATCTTCGCCGCCTCGATCATGGCCTTCCCCCCGACGGTCGGCCAGCTCCTCAACACCGAGGCCGCGCTCGACTTCGCCGCCTTCTTCAGCCCCGACCGCTGGGCCTACATCGTCGGCGAGGTCTTCTTCATCGTGATCTTCACCTACTTCTACACGGCGGTCACCTTCAACCCGGTCGACCAGGCCGACAACCTGAAGAAGTACGGCGGCTTCATCCCCGGCGTCCGGCCCGGCCGGCCCACCGCCGAGTACCTCGACCGGATCCTCTCCCGGCTGACCTTCGCCGGCGCCCTCTACCTCGGCGCCATCGCGGCCCTGCCGACGATCCTGATCAGCCAGACCTCGGCCAACTTCTTCTTCGGCGGCACCTCGATCCTGATCGTCGTGGGCGTCGCGCTCGACACGGTCAAGCAGCTCGAGGCTCAGTTGATGATGCGCAACTACGAAGGCTTCCTGAATAAGCGGCCGGGAGGCGCCAGCTCGGCGTCATCGCGGGCCTCACGGCCCGCTTGGCCGCATCGGCCCGCTCTTCCTTGATCTGACGGCTCCCGACTCGCTTATTTATTTCACGCCCGGGTAGCCTCCAAGCCGTGTCAGAGATGAACCTGATCCTGCTCGGCCCGCCCGGCTCCGGCAAGGGCACCCAGGGGGAACGCCTCCAGGAGGACTTCCGCCTTCCCTACTACGCGACCGGCGACATCCTGCGCGCCGCGGTCCGCGACGGCACCGAGCTCGGCCAGACGGCGCAGGAGTACATGGACAGGGGCGACCTGGTCCCCGACGAGGTGATCATCGGCGTGATCGGCGAGCGCGTCGAGG
This sequence comes from uncultured Solirubrobacterales bacterium, assembly GCA_963839535.1. Lineage (GTDB taxonomy): Bacteria > Actinomycetota > Thermoleophilia > Solirubrobacterales > 70-9 > RHKX01. The sequence goes on along the minus strand of CAWIVF010000006.1, from coordinate 496,176 downwards.
GCCCCGAGGCCAGCGACGGCTTCATCCTCGACGGCTTCCCGCGCACGGTCGGCCAGGCCGATGCGCTGCAGGAGGAGATGGAGGGTCTCGGCCGCTCGATCACCGCCGCCGTCCTGATCGACGTCGACGACGACGAGGTGGTGCGCCGGCTCGGCGGCCGCCGCACCTGCGCCAAGAACGGCCACATCTTCCACGTCGAGTTCGACCCGCCCAAGAACGAGGGGGTCTGCGACGTCTGCGGCGCCCGCCTGATCGTCCGCGACGACGACAAGCCCGACGTGATTCGCCATCGGCTCGCGACCTACCACGAGAAGACCAAGCCGCTCGTCGCCTTCTACGAGGAGCGGGGCATGCTCAAGCGCGTCGACGGGACGCTCAAGCCCGAAGAGGTCGGCAACCGCATCCGCGCGCTGCTGGCGACCCTCCGCATGGAGGAGGAGCTCTGAACCCGACAGGGAGCTCCGCGCCGTCCTTGATCATCGCCAAGACCCCTCAGCAGCTCGACAGCATGGCGGCCGCGGGAGAGATCCTCGCCCGTTGCCTGAAGATGCTCCGCAAGAGCGCCCGGCCCGGCGTCACCACGGCGGAGCTCGACCTCGCCGCCGAGCGCTTCATCGCCTCGCAGGGAGCGACCGCCGCCTTCAAGGGCTACCGCGGCTTCCCCGGCTCGATCTGCGCCTCCCCGAACTCGATGGTGGTCCACGGGATCCCCGGGCCCTACGAGCTCAAGCGCGGTGACCTGATCTCCCTCGACGTCGGCGTCGTCTACGAGGGCTGGGTCGCCGACGCGGCGTTCACGGTCCCGATCGGCCCGGTCTCGGAGCCGGCGCTGCAGCTGCTCGAGACCACCCGCGAGTCGCTGTTCAGCGGAATCGCCCAGGCGAAGGCCGGCAACCACCTCGGCGACATCTCGGCGGCGATCCAGGCGCGGGTCGAGCAGGACGGGCTCGGCGTGATCCGCAGCCTCGTCGGCCACGGCATCGGCAGGCAGATGCACGAGGACCCGCAGATCCCCAACTACGGCGAGCCCGGCAAGGGCCCGCTGCTCGAGGAGGGGATGACCTTCGCGATCGAGCCGATGGTCAACATCGGCTCTCCGGGCGTGCGGATGGGGGACGACGGCTGGTCGGTCTACTCCGACGACGGCTCGCTCGCCGCCCACTTCGAGTTCACGGTCGCCGTCGGCAGGGACGGGCCGCGGATCCTGACTCCCTGGCACGAGGACTAGACCGAGAGCGCAACTTCCGGGGGAGGGCCCTGTTACCTTCGCAGCGATGTTCAGCGGGGCATTTCGGCGGACGGTCGGCAGCCTGTGCGGCGGTCGCCGCCTGCGCCGTCGGCCTGGCGGGTGGCGCCGGGGCGGCGGAGCCGAACGACGGCTTCGCCACGGCCACCGGCCCGCTGACCGCCGGCGAGCCCTACAAGTCGAACCTCGAGACGGTCGACGACGTCGACTTCCAGTTCTTCTACCTCCCCGACCCGACCCAGGTCTCGGTGACGACGATCAACGCCGCCAAGGTCCGCGGCGGCGCCGAGGACCGCGGGCGGACGATCATCTACTCCGTCCTCTTCCGCGGGCGGAAGGGCAAGGACCCGAAGCCGGTCCCCGAGAGCGGGACCGAGCGCTGAAGCCCGGCGAGCGGGAGAAGGTCACGCGTCGACGCTGCTGCCCGGCAAGTACTTCGTCCCGGTCGCACGCGTCGAATCGGGGTGAGCAGCAGCCGAAGATCCCGTTCCGGCTCCAGATCGGCCCGCTCGGCTCGACCACCGACTCCTACGAGATCTTCGCGGCGCGCTGCCACACCCAGCAGCGCCGGGTCGACCGGATCACCCACAGCATCAAGCGGACGAAGCAGCGCCTCGCGAAGGCCAAGGACAACGACGCGCGCACGCGGAAGATCGTCCGGCTGAAGCTGAAGCTGCGCGCCAAGCGGGACAAGGCGCAGGACGCGAAGAAGGCCGAGCGCTTCGCCTGCTCGATCCCGCGGTAGGCCGCCTCCGGCCGCGCAACGGCGAGTTGCTAACATGCCGCGTTCGGCCCGAGGGCCGTCACCGTTTGCCTGCGTCCCCGATTCATGGGGGATACGGGCCACCTCAAGTCCAGACTGAAAGCCGGAGTATGAAGGTTCGAGCCTCCGTAAAACCGATGTGCGAGCGCTGCCAGATCATCAGGCGTCGCGGCCGCGTGCTCGTGATCTGCTCGAACCCGCGTCACAAGCAGCGGCAAGGCTAGGGAGAGACCAGACTTCATGGCAAGAATCGCAGGCGTCAACCTGCCCCTGAACAAGCGCACCGAGGTCGGACTGACCTACGTCCACGGCATCGGCCCGTCGACCTCCAGGAAGATCCTCGAGGAGACCGGCGTCAGCTCGGAGACCCGCATCGGCGACCTCACCGAGGACGAGGTCATCAAGCTTCGCGACGCCGTCGACAGCCGCCAGGTCGAGGGCGACCTGCGCCGCGAGCGCTCCCAGAACGTCAAGCGCCTGATGGAGATCGGCTCCTACCGCGGCCTGCGCCACCGGCGCGGCCTGCCGGTCAACGGCCAGCGGACGAAGACCAACGCCCGCAGCCGCAAGGGCCCCAAGCGGATGAGCGTGACGGGCAAGAAGAAGGCCCCGACCGCCAAGTGAGGATTTCCTAGATGCCGCAACCAAAGAAGGGCAAGGTTCGCTCCAAGCGCCGCGTGCGCAAGAACGTCCCGTTCGGCCAGGCCCACATCAAGACCAGCTTCAACAACACGATCGTCACCCTGACGGACCCCGCGGGCAACGTGATCGCCTGGGAGTCCGCCGGCAGCGCCGGGTTCAAGGGCTCCCGCAAGTCGACGCCGTTCGCCGCCCAGGTGACCGCCGACAACGCCGCCCGCAAGGGCATGGAGCATGGGCTCGAGCGGGTCGAGGTGCACGCCAAGGGCGCCGGCTCCGGCCGCGAGACCGCGATCCGCGCGCTGCAGGCCGCCGGCCTCCAGGTGACGACGGTCAAGGACGTGACCCCGCAGGCCCACAACGGCTGCCGGCCGAAGAAGCGGAGGCGCGTCTGATGGCCCGCGATACCGGACCCCAGTGCAAGCAGTGCCGCCGCGAGGGCATGAAGCTCTTCCTCAAGGGTGAGCGCTGCCTCACCGACAAGTGCGGCGTCGAGCGACGCTCCTACCCGCCGGGTGAGCACGGCCGCGGTCGCCTGCGCGCGTCCGAGTACCGCCAGCAGCTGCGCGAGAAGCAGAAGGCGCGCCGCTACTACCAGGTGCTCGAGAAGCAGTTCCGCGAGTACTACGACAAGGCTTCGCGCCAGGACGGCGTCACCGGCGAGAACCTGCTGCGACTGCTCGAGCGGCGCTTCGACAACGTCCTGGTCCGGCTCGGCTTCGCCGCCTCGCGGCGTCAGTCCCGCCAGCTGATCCGCCACGGCCACTGGCAGATCAACGGCCGCCGGGTCGACATCCCGAGCTACCAGCTCAAGCCCGACGACGTGATCTCGATCAAGTCCGGATCGGACGCCGAGACCACCGTCCGCGTGGCAACTGAACTGATTTCCACTGTGCCCCCCTGGCTGCAGGCCGATCACGACTCGCTCACCGCCAAGGTGCTGCGACTCCCCGAGCGGGACGAGATCGACTCGCCAGTTTCCGAGCAGCTCATCGTCGAGCTGTACTCGAAGTAACGGGCCTCCCGAAAATCCCGACGACGGAAGGAACGTCATGACCACCCTGCCCGATTTCCAGGACCCGAGCATCTCCTCAGAGGAGATCACGGACAACCGAGGTACGTTCACGATCGAGCCCCTCGACAAGGGGTTCGGCTACACGTACGGCAACAGCCTCCGTCGCGTGCTGCTCTCCTCGCTGAAGGGCGCGGCGATCACCAGCGTCCGGATCGAGGGCGTGGCCCACGAGTTCTCCAGCGTCCCCGGCGTCAAGGAGGACGTCACGGACATCATCCTCAACCTCAAGGACATCGTCGTGCGCATGCACACCGATGCCAACGAGGTCGAGGTGCCGCTGGTCGCCAACGGTCCCGCCGAGGTCACCGCCGGTGACATCGACCTGCCCGCCGGCGTCGAGATCCTCAACCCGGAGTCGCCGATCGCGACGCTCGAGAAGAAGACGAAGCTCGAGATGTACCTGACGATCGGCCGCGGCCGGGGCTACTCGCCCGCCGAGGACAACAAGACCGACGATCAGCCGATCGGCGTGATTCCGATCGACTCGATCTTCTCGCCGATCCGCCGTGCCTCCTACCGGGTCGACTCGGCCCGCGTCGGGCAGCGCACGGACTTCGACAAGCTGTCGCTCGAGGTCGAGACCGACGGTTCGCTCGAGCCCGGCGCCGCGCTCCGCGAGGCGGCCGAGCTGATGATCGCCAGCCTGGCGATCTTCACCGACGCCGACCGCGTCGAGGAGCTGACCCAGACCAACGGCTCCCACGCCGCGGGCGCAGCCGAGCCGGCCGCCGCCAGCGAGGGCGACGATCGCCTGATCGAGGAGCTCGAGATCGGCGTCCGCGCCTACAACTGCCTGAAGCGGGCAGGGGTGCAGACGATCGGCGACCTCCAGGCGAAGTCCGAGTCCGAGCTGAAGGCGATCCCGAACTTCGGCGAGCGCTCGATCGAAGAGGTCATCGAGGCCATGCACGGCCTCGGTCTCGATCTCCGCGACGAGTAGGGGCGGGTAGCGTTACGCCATGCGCCACGGGCGGACACGACACAAGCTCAGCCGGGACACCGCGCATCGCAAGGCCCTGCTCCGGACGATGTCCAAGCAGCTGATCGAGCACGAGCGGATCCGGACGAGCCAGGCGAAGGCCAAGGCGGTCAAGCCGGAGGTCGAGAAGCTGATCACCCTGGCGAAGCGGGGCGACCTGCACGCCCGGCGCCTGCTGCTCTCGAAGCTCGGTCAGGACAAGTTCATCGTCCACAAGCTGGTCGAGGAGATCGCCCCCCGCTACACGACGCGGCCCGGCGGCTACACGCGGATCGTCAAGCTCGGCCCGCGCCGGTAGCGACTCGACCGAGATGGTCTTCCTCGAGCTCGTCTGACGGGTTAGGGTGACGGTGTGATCACCGGACTCGACTTCGTCGGAATCCCCTCGCAGGACGCCGAGCGCTCCCGCAAGTTCTACGGCGAGGTCCTCGGGCTGAGGCAGGACGCCAACGCCGACTACGAGTTCTGGGCCGGCGAGACCTGCTTCGCCATCTGGGAGCCGGAGAAGATGGGCTTCCCGTTCGCCCCGCAGAAGAACGCGCATCCCGCCCTGCACGTCGACGACGTCGCGGCGGCCCGGGCGGAGCTCGAGGCCAAGGGCGTCGTCTTCGCGGGCGACACGTTCGACACGGGCGTCTGCCACATGGCCCTGTTCACGGACCCGGACGGCAACGACCTCATGCTGCATAACCGGTACGCCGCGTCCTGACGGCGACGTACCGGCTCGACATCGCCTATGACGGCGCCGGCTTCAGCGGCTGGGCCAAGCAGCCCGGCAAGCGCACGGTGCAGGGTGAGCTCGAGGCGGCGCTCGAGCAGCTGTTCGGCGAGCGCGTCGGGCTGACCGTCGCCGGCCGGACCGACGCCGGCGTCCACGCGCTCGGCCAGGTCGCGAGCTTCGTCACCGACCGCCCGCCGCCCGACACCCTGCTGCGGGCGCTCAACGCGCTCACCGGCCGCGATCTCGCCGTCCTCGCCGCGGGCCCGGCCCCGGACGGCTTCGACGCCCGCCGCGACGCCCTCTCCCGCCGCTACCGCTACCGGCTGGAGACGGCGAGCGTGCCGAGCCCGTTCGAGCGGGGCCGGGCGCTGTTCTGGCCCCGGCCCCTCGACCTGGAGCTGCTGGACGCCTGCGCCGCGGCGCTGCTCGGCACCCACGACTTCACCGCCTTCACGCCGACCGAGACCGAGCACGTCCACTTCCACCGGCGCATCCTCGACGCGCGGTGGAGCGTCGAGTCGGCGGCCGTGCGGCGCTTCGAGGTCGAGGCCGACGCCTTCATGCGCAGCATGGTCCGGATCATCGTCGGCACGATGCTCGAGGTCGGGTCCGGCCGCCGCGACTTCGCCGACTTCGAGCGTCTGCTCGGCGGCGCCGAGCGGCCCGAGGCGGGGGAGACCGCCAGCCCCGACGGCCTCTACCTGATCGGGGTCGCCTACCCCGAGCCCACCCGCTCCTAGAATCGACCGCGTGCGGGTCCTCCTGACCAACGACGACGGAATCGCGGCCCCCGGGCTGCAGGCGCTGCGCCGGGCGCTGCTCGAGATCGACGGGATCGAGCTGTCGGTCATCGCCCCCGACTCGAACCGCAGCGCGACCGCCCGGTCGATCACCACCCGCTCGCCGCTCTGGGTCGAGGAGATCACCTTCGACGACGGCACGATCGGCCACGCGACCGACGGGACCCCGGTCGACTGCGTCCGCTTCGCCCACCTCGGGCTGATCGGGAAGCGGCCGGAGCTGATCGTCTCCGGCATCAACCACGGCTCCAACCTCGGCGACGACGTGACCTACTCGGGAACCGTCGCCGCGGCGCTCGAGGGGATCGTGCTCGGCATCCCGGCGATCGCCGTCTCCCAGCAGTCCACCGCCGGCGAGATGGACTTCCGCCTCGGCCGCGAGTTCGACTTCTCCGTCTCGGCGCCGCTGACCGCCGCACTCGCCGCGATGGTGGCCGCCGACGGGCTGCCGGACGGGACCCTCCTCAACGTCAACTGCCCGGGCCGCGAGCCGGAGGGCGTCGACGTCGCGCGGCTCGGCAAGCGCCTCTACAACGACGAGCTGAAGCAGGTGGACGAGGACGGCGACGGCCGCAAGCGGTACGAGATCTACGGCTACGAGCCCGGCTTCGAGGACGAGGAGGGGACCGACCTCGCCGCCGTCGCGCGCGGCCTCGTCGCGATCACGCCGATCCACTTCGACCTCACCGACCACGGCGGCTTCGACGGCGTCCGCGAGCTGCGGCTCGAGGAGGCGCTCGAGCGGGTGCTGGAGTCCGTCCGGGCGTGAGCGCGGAGGCCGGCGCAGAGGCGCGGGCGGCCGAGCTCCGCGAGGAGATCGCCCGCTACGACCACGCCTACTACGTCCTCGACGACCCGCTCGATCGGCGACGACGACTACGACGCGCCTGCTCGACGAGCTGCGCGCGATCGAGGCCGAGAACCCCGAGCTGCGGACCCCGGACTCGCCGACCCAGCGCGTCGGCGGCAAGCCGGTCGAGGGCTTCGAGCAGTACGAGCACCGCGAGCCGATGCTCTCGCTCGCCAACGCGCGCAGCGCCGAGGATCTCGAGGCATGGGAGCTGCGGATCCGCAACCTGCTCAAGCGCTACGACATCACCGCGGACGAGATCTCCTACGTCACCGAGCCGAAGATCGACGGCCTCGCGATCTCGCTCACCTACGAGAACGGGGTGTTCACGCGCGGGACGACGCGGGGAGACGGCAGGATCGGCGAGGACGTCAGCCAGAACCTGCGGACGATCCGCTCGATCCCGTTGCGGATCCCCGACGCGCCCGAGGTGATCGAGGTGCGGGGAGAGATCTACTTCCCGCGCTCGGGCTTCGAGCAGCTCAACGAGCAGCGGGCCGAGCGCGGGCTCTCCACCTTCGCCAACCCCCGCAACGCCGCGGCGGGGACGATCCGCCAGCAGGACCCCCAGCTCGCGGCCGAGCGACCGCTGCAGATCTGGTGCTACGGGATCGGCTACCGGCAGGGCGTCGATCACGCGACCCACAGCGACGAGATCGAGTGGCTGCGGGAGCGCGGCTTCCGGGTCAACGCCGACATCTCCACCCACGAGACCGGGGCGGAGGTCGTCGAGCGCTGCCGCTGGTGGGAGGAGAACCGCGAGCGGCTCGACTACGAGATCGACGGGGCCGTGGTCAAGGTCGACGACCGGGCGCTCTGGCGGGACCTCGGCGTCGTCGGCCGCGAGCCGCGCTGGGCGATCGCCTGGAAGTTCCCGCCGACGACCGCGACGACGATGCTCAACAAGATCGTCTGGAACGTCGGCCGCACCGGCCACATGGTCCCGTTCGCGATGCTCGAGCCGGTGCACGTCGGCGGCGTCACGGTGAGCACCGCCACCCTCCACAACGAGGAGGACCTCGCCCGCAAGGATGCGCGCGAGGGCGACGAGGTCGTCGTCACGCGGGCCGGCGACGTGATCCCGCAGGTGATCGCCCCGCTGATCCAGCGCCGCGAGGGCAAGCGGCTGCGCCGGGCGAAGCCGCCGAAGAAGTGCCCGGCCTGCGGCACGCCGACCGTGAAGCCCGAGGGGGTCTGGACGATCTGCCCCAACCGGACGGGCTGTCCGGGCCAGGTCTTCCAGCACATCAAGCACTTCGTCCACCGCGGCGCGATGGACATCGACGGCTTCGGCGAGAAGCAGGCGTACCGCTTCCTCGAGGACGGCCTGATCACCGACGCCGCCGGGATCTACGACCTGACCGCCGAGCGGCTGATGGAGCTCGAGCGCTTCGGCGAGGTCTCCGCCAACAACCTGATCGCCGCGATCGAGGCCTCGAAGCGGGCGCCGTTCCCGCGGGTGCTCTTCGCGCTCGGGCTCGCCGGGGTCGGCTACGTGACCGCCGAGTCGCTCGCCCAGCACTTCGGCTCGATCGACGCGCTGCTCGAGGCCGGGGAGGAGGAGATCACCGAGGTCGACGGGGTCGGCCCGATCCTCGCCGAGCAGATCCTCGAGCAGCTCTCCGACGAGCGCACGCGGGCCCTGATCGAGGCGCTGCGGGAGCGCGGCCTGAGGCTCGAGCTCGACCCATCCGAGCGGCGCTCCGACGAGGGCCCGCTGAATGGACGTACGCTGGTGATCACCGGCACGCTGCCGGACCTCAGCCGGGAGCAGGCGAGCGCGCTGATCAAGAGGGCGGGGGGGAAGGTGACGAACTCCGTGTCGAAGAAGACCGATTACGTGGTGGCCGGCGACAGCCCCGGCTCGAAGCTGGCGAAGGCCGAGAAGTTCGGCACCGAGATCCTCGACGAGGCCGGGTTGCTGGAGCTGATCGGCGAATGAGCCGCATTCCGCCGATCGACCCGACGAGCGAGCGGGGCAGGGCCCGCGAGGCCTTCCACCGCTTCGGCACCAGCGATGCCGGGCGCTGGTACGGGATCAACATCGCCTCGCGGATCGATCCGGTCCTGCTGCGAATCACCCGGGGCCGTTTCGCGACAACCTCGATGCTGCCGCTCGTCCTGCTGAAGGTGCGGGGCCGCAAGAGCGGCGAGCTTCGCACGGTCCCGCTCGTCTACTTCACCGACGGCGAGGACGTGATCCTCGTGGCCTCCAGCTTCGGCCGGGCGAAGCATCCCGCCTGGTTCCTCAACGTGATGGCCAATCCCGACGTCGAGCTGACCGCCGGCGGTGTGACCGGGCGATATCACGCCCGGCGCGTGGTGGAGGCGGACGACCGCGCCCGGCTCTACGAGCTCGCCTGCCGCAACTACTCGGGCTACGGCGACTACGAGGAGCTGGCCGGCGACCGCGAGATCCCCGTTTTGGCGCTCTCGCCCGCCTGAGCCCTAGGGGCGGTAGCGGGCGATCTCGACGGCCATCCGGTCCTGGATCGAGCGGGCGTAGTCGTAGTCGCCGACCCCGTTCATCAGGAACGAGAAGGCGACGAGGCCATGGCCCGCCCGGCAGTAGCCGGAGAGGTTCGAGACGCCGCTGATCGTCCCGGTCTTGCCGCGGCAGCGGCCGGCCGCGACGGTGCCCTCCATCCGGTCGGCGAGCGTGCCCTCCTTGCCGGCGATCGCGAGCGAGTCGAACAGCGGCCCGCCCACCCCCTTCTCGCGGCGGACTCCGCTGAGCAGGCGCACGACGTCCTTGGCCGAGGAGCGGTTGCGGTCGGTCAGCCCGGAGCCGTCCTTGGCATCGACCTTCGATCCCAGCCGGCGGGCGAAGGTCTCGACGATCCTCGCCCCGTTGTTCGTCGTGCCTCGCCGGCCCGTCTCCACCGCGATCCGCTTGAGCAGCATCTCGGCGTAGAAGTTGTCCGAGGGCTTGTTCGTGGCGGCGGCAAGGTTGGCGATCGTCGGCGACTCGTACTCGCCGAGCGCCGGTGTCCCGCGCAGCTTCGCCGGCACCGCGCCGACCTTGGCCTTGCCGCGGATGCGCACGCCCTCCTCCCGCAGCCGGTCGCGGAATGCGGCGGCCGCGGCCTTGGCCGGATCCTCGGAGTAGGTCGAGCCGCCGTAGGTGAGCCCGCTCAGCGGCGCCACGTACTCGCTCGCCGAGTAGCCCGTCCCGGGGACGCCGCGGCGCCGGTCGAAGACCGTGTCGTCGCCGATGACCGTTCCGGTGACGCTCTCTGATGCCGGCCCGGCGGACGTCCTTGGCGAGGTTGCGGACGCCGGAGCCCCCGAACGACGGATCGCCGCCACCGACGAGGTAGAGGTTTCCCTTCAGCCGCCCCTTGCTCACCGCCCCCTGCCGCTTGACCCGGGTCGGGATCCGAGCGCCCGCGCCGATCTCGCCCAGGGCGGTCGCGGTCGTGAAGAGCTTCTGGTTCGAGGCGAGCTTGCGCCGCTCTCCCTGGCTGCGATCGAAGAGCACGCGCTTGCGCTTCGCGTCGATGTCGTACACGTAGAAGCCGCTGTCGCCCGGCGCCTTGCGGGCGAGCTTGGCGAGCCTGCGCTGCAGCCCTGAGCGGCTCAGCGGCGCCCGCTGGGCCCAGCGCTCGAGGCCGGGGTCGGACGCGGCGGGGGCGTCCATGACGCGGGGAGCCACCGGGGGCGCCCCCTGCCCGCTCGCGGCGGCGGGGATCCCCGATCGCCAAGGCGGCGATCAAAGCCGTGAAACCTGTGGCTGAGAGCCTCCTCACCGGGGCGAGTGTAGACGCCTCATCGCCCGGCCCGGCCGGTCGCAGCGGCCCGGATCGGCCAGTCTGCCTGCTATAAACGCCTCTCCGTGAGCGAGGTTGTCAAGCTCGATCCGGCGCGTCGCTCGAGGGGGTCGGGCAATCGGCGCCGTCGCCGGTCCAAGACCGCCCTCGTCCTCGGCGGAGGCGGCTTCACGGGCGCGGTGTACGAGATCGGGGCCCTGCGGGCCTTCGACCTGCTGGCGGCCAACCGCACGGTCAACGACTTCGACGTCTACGTCGGCACCAGCGCCGGCGCCTTCGTGGGCAGCGCCGTCGCCAACGGCGTCACTCCCGAGGAGATGATGCGCGTCCTCAACAAGAAGCTGCCGTCGCCGCTGCGCGACATGGACCGCAGCATGCTCCTGCGGCCGAACTACCGGGGCTTCGCCGACGCGGCCATCCGCTTCCCCCTGCGGCTCATGGGGGTCGGCCGCGACATCGCTCGGACCGTGCTCGAGACCTCCGTCATGGACGTCGCCACCGGCCTCGCCGCCGGGCTGCCGAAGGGGCTCTACACCGGCCGCGGGATCGAGGAGTACGTCGCCGAGATGCTCGCCGACCCGGACCGCACCGACGACTTCCGGATGCTCGAGCGCGAGCTCTACCTGACCGCGACCGAGATCGACACGACCGAGCGCATCGTCCTCGGCGACGAGGGCTGGCGCGACGTGCCGATCTCGCAGGCCGTCGCCGCCTCGACCGCCCTGCCGCTCGTCTACGAGCCGGTCGAGATCAAGGGCCGGGAGATGATGGACGGCGGCATCCGCTCGACGACGAACATCGACATCGCGGTCGAGAAGGGCGCGAAGTTCATCGTCGTCGTCAACCCGGTGGTCCCCTTCATCAACGACTTCGAGCGCCGGGTGCCGACGATCTTCGGCAGCCGCGTGCGCCGCATCTCCGACATGGGCTTCGTCGCCCTCGCCAACCAGGCGGTCCGGATGATCGCCCACGATCGCCTCCATCGCGCGGTCGAGGAATGGGAGGAGAAGTACCCCGGCGTCGACATCGTCCTGATCGAGCCGGAGTTCGGCGACGAGCTGATGTTCTCGACCTCGATCATGGACTACAAGGCGCGCCTGCAGATCGCCAAGCACGGCTTCGAATCGGTCACCCTGCGCCTCGCCCGCGACTACGAGCGCTACCGCACGATCGCCGAGCGCCACGGCATCGAGATCTCCGCCAAGCGGATCAAGCACGTCCTCGATCAGGTCGAGCGCGAGAAGGGCGACGACGCCCCCGCCTGGCGCCGCGTCTTCGAGCAGACGACGGCGGCTCTCCTGCGCTAGGGCGCAACGCGCCGGGGGCGACCCCAGCCTCCGGCGGCCGGCAGAGCCGGCTGGAGTTCGGCCGGCGCCGCCCCCGGCGCGCCGCGCCTTACTCAGATAACTCCGGGCAGATCCTCCGCTTCGCGTCCGGTCTGCCCGGAGGGGGCCCCACCGTGGCGGGACCCTAGGAAGGCTTCTACGCGTAGAGGGCTTCGACCTCGGCCGCGTACTTCTCCGTCGACCACGTTCCGCTTCACCTTCAGGGTCGGGGTCAGCTCGCCGCCCTCCTGGGAGAGGTCGTGGGGGAGGATCTTGATCTTCTTGACCTGCTCGACCCGGGCGTACTTCTCGTTGATCTGATCGACGTGGGCCATGACCGAGGCCTGCACGTCGGGGTTGTCGGCCAGGGCGGCGGGATCGTCGGGCAGGTCGTGCTCGGCCGAGTAGGCGGCGGCCTCCTCCGGATCGAGCGTCACCAGCGCGACGAGGTAGGGACGGCGGTCGCCGATCACCACGCACTGGCTGACGAGCCCGTGCTGCTTGATGTCGGCCTCGAGGTTCGCCGGCGTGATGTTCTTGCCGCCCGCGGTGATGATGATGTCCTTCTTGCGGCCGGTGATCGAGAGGTAGCCGTCGGAGTCGATCTCGCCGATGTCGCCGGTGTGGAGCCAGTCGTCGACGATGGTCTCCCGCGTCGCCTCCTCGTTCTTGTAGTAGCCGCGGAAGATGTTCGGCCCCTTGATCAGCACCTCGCCGTCGCCGGCGATCTTCACCTGACAGCCCTCGAACGGGCGGCCGACGGTGCCGATCTTGAATGCCTCGGGCGTCGAGATGGTCGCTGCGGTCGACGTCTCCGTCATCCCGTAGCCCTCGAGCACCAGCACCCCGGCAGCGTCGAAGAAGCGGAGGATCTCGGGGTTGATCGGCGCGGCGCCGGAGGTGCACTGGCGGACGCGCCCGCCGAAGATCCCGCGGATCTTCGAGAGCACCTTGTCGTCGGCGAAGGCGAACTGGCGGCGCAGCAGGAAGCCGGGCTTGCGGCCGCTGCGCTCGGCCTCGCGGTAGCGCTGCCCCACGCCGATCGACCACCAGAAGATCCGCTTCTTCGACCCGCCGGTCTTCTCGATGGCCCCGGTTGCAGCTGAGTAGACCTTCTCGAAGATCCGCGGCACCGACGGGAAGTAGTGCGGCCGCACCTCGGAGAGGTTGGCGATGATCTTCAGCGGGTCGCGCTCCCAGTAGGCGATCGCGGCGCCGAGGTCGAACGCCCCGAGCTGGATCAGCAACGCGAAGGAGTGCGCCAGCGGCAGGAAGAGGTAGACGATCTCGTCCGGCGCGATCGTCGCCGCCTTGTGGGTCATGTCGAGCATCGCGCGGTAGTTGCCGTGCGTGATCACGCAGCCCTTCGGCGGCCCGGTCGTCCCCGACGTGTAGATGAACGTGCAGACGTCGTCGGGGGTGACCGAGCTGTAGCGCTCCTCCCACTCGGCGGTGCTGCGCCCCGCTCCGCGCTGGGCCAGCTCGGCGGCCGAGATGGTGCCCTCGGCCTCGCCCTCCATCAGGATCACGTGCTCGAGCTTCGGCAGCCGATCGCGGACGGCGGTGATCTTGGCCAGCTGCTCGGCGTCCTCGACGATGACCACCTTGGCGTCGGAGTTCTCGAGCACGTAGTGGCACTCCTCGGGGGAGTTCGTCTGGTAGATCGGGACGACGGTCGCGCCCGCGGAGAGCGCGGCGAAGTCGAAGTAGGTCCACTCGGGGCGGGTGTTGGCGAGGATCGAGACCTTGTCGCCCTTGGCGACGCCGAGGTCGATCAATCCGAGCGCCAGGCCGCGCACGGTCTCGCCGACCTCGTCGAAGGAGCGGGTGAGCCACTTCCCGTCCTCCTTGTACATGACGGCGGGCGCGCTGCCGTAGGCCTCGACCGCGCGTGGCAGGAGGTCGGCGATGGTCGTGCTCGGCGTCCCCTGCGGTCGCTGCGTTCCGGCCCCCGCCATCGTGGCTGCCTCCATCGCTGTCGTTCCCTCCTCCAGTGTCGCGCGACCCCTTGGCGGGCCGCGTCCATCCGCTCGGGACCGCTCAGGCGGGCCGATCGGTGCTCGAGTCTAGGGGACGGGCGGCAGGCGCCCGGGCGCTGTCAGGCGGCGCGGTTCGCCGGCTGCGCGGCGGTCATGTGCTGCAGGGACGTCATGAAGAGCGTCTTGTCGATCCTGCCGTGGAAGATCGGAATCCCCATCTGCACGCACCTCGCAATCACCTCCTGCCGCTTCATCTCGACCTCGTCGGCCAGCTCGTCGGGCGTCAGGTGATTCGCCAAGGCAGATCCTCCTCGTTGGTGACCTTCTGGCTCATGTATATCGCTTGTGCGGGACGTGTCAAGCTCGATTTCCGAGGGTCCGGCCGGTTCCCTGCAATCAGCGGGTTTCCGCGCTCCGGGGGCGGCGTTCGGTGGCCATTCGTCCGCCCGCGAGCGTCGTCGCTGCAAGCGGCGCGGGGGGATCCGATGTATGTCGGGAGATGGATCTCGCCGACGAACTCAACCGGCCACGGATGGCCCTTCTTCCGGTCCTGCTCGCAGCGCTTGCGCTCGCAGCGGCCCTCCTCCTCGGCCCCGGAGCCGCCCGCGGCGAGGCCGCGCAGTGCGCCGCCGCCGGCACCCCCGCCTACAAGCTGTCCCGCGAGGCCGCCCGCAAGGCGACCCTCTGCGCGATCAACGTCGAGCGCGAGCGGCGCGGGCTCGGACGCCTCCGCTCCGACCGCCACCAGCAGAAGGCGGCCTCCCGCCACAACCGGATCATGGTCGAGAAGCGCTGCTTCTCCCATCAGTGCGCCGGCGAGCGTGACCTCGTCGGCCGCTTCATCGCCGCCGGGTACCTGCCCTGCAACTGCTACTGGGCGGTTGCCGAGAACATCGCCTGGGGCGCCGGCGGCACGAGCACTCCGAAGAGCATCGTCAACGCCTGGATGGGCTCGTCGGCCCACCGGATCAACATCCTCAACCCGCGCTTCGACGAGGCCGGGGTGGGTGTCCACCGCGGCAGCCCCGAGGGCGGCGGGCAGACGGCGACCTTCACGACGGACTTCGGCTTCAAGGGCTGAGCCCCGGCCCCGAGGTGCCCGAGGGCGGGCGCGACTACGATTCGCGGCCTTGTGAGCAGCGAGCCGATCGAGCAGGGGGACGCGGCCGACGTGGCGGCGGGCGCCTCCTTCGTCGAGTCCCTGATGGACACCGACATGTACTCGATGGGCGCCTACTTCTGCGACCAGCATCCGGAGCTCGTCGACGAGGTGGTCGAGCGCAGCCTCGAGATCGAGCGCAGCGGCCTCGGGGCGTACTCGAAGGCGAGCGCCATCGACGTCGAGGAGGCCTTCGGGATGCTGCTGACGGGGCTCTCCGTCCGCTACTACAAGGCCGTCGCGGGCTGACGTGCGGAGCCGCTGGGTACCGCTCCTGCTGCTCTCGGCGGGAGCGATCGCGCTGATCGCGGCGCTCGTCTCCATCTCGGTCGGCGAGAACACCGTCGAGGACTACCGCGTCGAGGAGGCCGGGGAGGTGCAGCAGCTGATCGCCGGCATCCGCCAGCTCGACGATCGCCTCGGCCCCGAGGACGCCGAGGTCCGGCTCGAGGTCTTCGTCGACATCCAGATCCCCGAGGGCTCCGAGTACATGGCCGAGGTGGTCGACCCCCTGATCGAGGAGTACGTCCGCACCGGCGAGGCCAACATCATCCTGCGCCACTTCCCGCTCGGCCCGAAGCCGGTGACGGAGGGCGGCATCGCCGCCGAGGCCGCCGGCTTCCAGGATCGTCAATGGCAGTTCGCCGAGCTCTTCACCCGCAACCTCGAGCTCGCCCCGGAGCAGGGCGTGACCCAGAACTTCCTCAACGAGGTCGCGGCGGTGGTCCCGAAGCTCGACACCGCTCAGTGGGAGGAGGACATCGACTCCGCCGAGGCCGAGGAGCTCGCCGCCGCCGACGAGGTGATCGCGGCGGAATCGCAGTTCCCGGCCGCCCCGGTGATGGTCGTGACGGGCCCGCTGGACACCGAGGTGCTCGAGGAGGGACCGACCCTCGACGAGGTCGAAGCCGCGATCGAGTCCGCTCGCTGAGCGGTTCTATACTGCGCCGTCGTCGGGGCGTGGCGCAGCTTGGTAGCGCGCACCGTTCGGGTCGGTGAGGTCCCCGGTTCAAATCCGGGCGCCCCGATATTTAGATCACCCCGGCCAGATGCTCCGCTTCGCGTCCGCTCTGGCCGGGAGCCGGGCCGGGACCTGGCGGCAAGTAGCTACCGCCAGATGGGAGGAAGACCGCTTCGCGTCCGGTCTGCCCGGGTGGAGGGTCGCCTCGGCGGCAAGTAGTACGGCTTCGGCCTAGGCCGAGCTTCCCGGTCGGCTAGTTCTACGAATGGGTCCAATGATTTCGGGTTCGCCAGGGACTCGCGGCTTGCCGCCTCGTCGATTGGGGTGCCCATCAGGATCCGCTTGACCGGGACCTCGAGGACCTTGCCCGAGAGCGTGCGCGGGATCTCGGCGATCGCCCGCACCTCGTTGGGGACGTGGCGCGGCGAGCAGTGCTCGCGGACCCGCGCGGCGATCCGCCGGGTCAGGTCATCGTCGAGCTCGGCACCCTCGGCGAGCACGACGAACAGGGGCATCCAGTTCTCCTCGCCGGTGCGCGGCACGTCGACGACGAGGGCGTCGGCGATCTCGTCCAGGGACAGCACCGCCCGGTAGATCTCACTCGTGCCCATCCGGATGCCGCCGCGGTTGATCGTCGAGTCGGAGCGGCCGTAGATGATCGCCGTCCCGCGGTCGGTGATCTCGACCCAGTCGCCGTGGCGCCAGACCCCCGGATAGGTGTCGAAGTAGCTCTCGCGCAGCCGGCTGCCGTCCTCGTCGCCCCAGAAGAAGATCGGCATCGAGGGCATCGGCTGGGTGATGACCAGCTCGCCGACCTCGCCGACGAGCTCGTTCCCCTCGGGATCGAACGCGTGCAGGTCGGCGCCGAGCGCCCGCGCCTGCAGCTCGCCCTCGTGGACGGGCAGCGTCGGGACGCCGCCGACGAAGGCGGTGCAGACGTCGGTGCCGCCCGAGGTCGAGAACAGCCAGGTCTCCGAGCCGAGCTTCTCGTAGACCCAGTCGAAGCCCTCGGGGGAGAGCGGCGAGCCGGTCGAGCCGACCGCCTCGAGCCGGCTCAGGTCCCTGCCCTCGGCGGGCTCGACCCCGGCCTTCATGCAGCTCGCGATGAAGCTCGCGCTCGTGCCGAAGGTCGTGATCCCGGCCTCGTCGGCGAGGTCCCAGAGGGCGCCGAGGTCGGGGTGGCCGGGGTTGCCGTCGAAGAGCACGATCGACGCTTCGGTGAGGAGCACGCCGACGAGGAAGTTCCACATCATCCAACCGGTGGTGGTGAACCAGAAGACGCGGTCACCCCGCTGCGCGTCGAGGTGGAGGTGCATCTTCTTCAGGTGCTCGAGCAGGATGCCGCCCTGCGAGTGCACGATCGGCTTCGGCAGGCCGGTCGTGCCGGAGGAGTAGAGGACCCAGAGCGGGTGGGAGAAGGGGAGGTCGGCGAACTCGAGGCCGGCGTCGGGCGGGCCGAGGAAGTCGTCCTCCCAGCCGGAGCCGTCGAGATAGCCGAGCCGGACCACTCGTTCGAGCCCCGGGATCTCGGCGGCGATCTCGTCGACGATCGCCCCGCGCTCGAAGTCGCGGCCGCCGTAGCGGTAGCCATCAACCGTGAGGAGAACGCGCGGCTGAATTTGCGCGAAGCGGTCGATCACCGAGCGGGCGCCGAACTCCGGCGCCGCCGAGCTCCAGACCGCGCCGAGCGATGCCGAGGCGAGGAAGGCGGCGATCGTCTCCGGGATGTTCGGCATGTAGGCGGCGACGCGGTCGCCCTCGCTCACCCCGAGGGCGATCAGCCCGGCGCGGATGCGCGCGGTCTCGGCGCGGAGGCGGCCCCACGTCCACTCGCCGAGGTCGCGGAGCTCGGAGGCGTGGCGCAGGGCCACGTCCGCGTCGGCCTTGCCGGCGAAGATGCGCTCGGCGTAGTTGACGCGAGCCTGGGGGAACCACTCGGTCCCGGGCATCTCGCGGGCGCCGAGGGCCGGGCCCGGGTCCGGCCCGACGTCGAAGTGGTCCCAGATCGCCCGCCAGAATCGCTCGACGTCATCGACCGACCAGCGCCAGAGCGACTCGTAGTCGCCGTCGACCCCGTGGGCGCGGGCGAAGCGGGTGATCGCGGCGCGCTCGATCCGCTCCGGCGAGGGCTCCCAGAGCTGCTTCGGAACGGCGTCGGACATCGGCTCGGGCGCATCCTACGGGGCGCCCAGCGGTGCTCAGGCGCGGATGAATCGGGCGGCGGGAGAGCGGGTATAGATTGGATGCACACACCGAATCCGCAACTGAAGCGACAGAGCGAACCGAAGGAGCCCACCATGGCCTACGAAGTCCCCGATCTTCCCTACGACTACGACGCGCTCGAGCCCCACATCGACGAGGAGACGATGCGCGTCCACCACGACAAGCATCACCAGGCCTACGTCGACAAGGCCAACGCCGCCCTCGAGGGCAGCGAGTGGGCCGACAAGGACGTCGACGAGGTCCTCAAGTCGCTCGACGATCTGCCCTCCGACAAGCAGGGGCCGGTCCGCAACAACGCCGGTGGCCACGCCAACCACACGTTCTTCTGGAAGACGATGAGCCCCGACGGTGGCGGCGAGCCCTCCGGCGCGCTGGGCGACGCGATCAACGAGGCCTTCGGCGATCTCGACTCGCTGAAGGAGAAGGTGAAGGCGGCCGGCATCGGCCAGTTCGGCTCCGGCTGGGCATGGCTGGTGCACGACGGCAGCGGCCTCGAGGTCGTTTCGACCCCGAACCAGGACTCGCCGATCTCGGCCGGCAATACGCCGCTGCTCGGGATCGACGTCTGGGAGCACGCCTACTACCTCAAGTATCAGAACAAGCGTCCCGATTACATCGATGCCTTCTGGAACGTCGTCAACTGGGAAGAGGTCGGCCGTCGCTACGACGCGGTGGCCTGAGCTCCCCACGAGACGGTGAACAAGAGCCGACTGCGACCCGCTACTGGCGGGTCGCTGTCGTTCTGGGGTGTGAGACTCGTGTCGCAGAGCCGGTGTCCGCTCTACGTTTCAAACGGGTTACACTCGTCGTGCAAGGCCGTGTCCCTTGCTTTGGTATCGGGGCATCGCCATCCGTTTTCGCGTCAGAGAGGGTTTGAGATGAGTGGGTTGAGTGGGCAGAGGACGACGAACCGTTCGGCGGGCGGCAGGATCGCAGGCCTCATCGTCGCGGCGACGCTGGCGCTGCTTGCTCTCCCGGCGCTTGCGCTGGCCCACCTCGAGCGGCCCTCCTACTGGCCCGACCCCGCCCCCGACAGCGCGGTCAAGCCCGCCGCCGGCGGCGAGGTGCCGGACGCGCGGACGCTCAGCTCCGCCGCCTCGGGCAAGGGTCCCGGCGAGGTGCGCGTGGTCTGCAAGGGCAAGGACGCAGGCCCCTCCCTCAACCTCCTCGAGAAGTCGATCCGCCAGGCCCGCGACGGCGGCGGCTACGTGCTGCGGCCCAGCCAGGGCAAGGAGAAGTTCAGCAAGAAGGACGCTGAGAAGCTCGAGAAGCTCAACGCCAAGTTCGCGAAGAAGTGCAAGTACAACTCCGTCCAGGCGGCGATCGACGACTCCGGCAACAACGATCGAGTCGTCGTCATGCCCGGCCGTTACCGCGAGAAGGCATCGCGCAAGGCCCCCGTCAACGATCCCCGTTGCAACCCGTCGATGCTCCAGGAGGATCAGAGCGGCGCGCTGACCCCGAGCTACGAGTACCAGGCGACCTGCTCGAACGACCAGAACCTGATCTACGTCCAGGGGCGGGCGGTCGAGGGTGAGCCACTGGCTCCACCGCGGGCCGACCGTCACGGCATTCCCGAGCAGGAGCTCGGCAAGTGCGTGCGCTGCAACATGCAGCTCGAGGGCTCGGGGGTCAAGCCCGAGGACGTCATCTTCGACGCCGGCAAGAACTACACGAACGCCAAGAAGGCGAAGGCGCGGCCCGGTGGCAACCGCCCGTCCTCGGAGTGCCACACCGACGACGAAGCCGACAACCCCTGCTTCGCCAAGCACGTCGTGCTGCGGACCGACCGCTCGGACGGCTTCGTCGGCCGTAACTTCCTCATGCGGGGCGCGAAGGAGCACGGCTTCTACACGGAGGAGACCGACGGCATCCTGCTCGACCGGGTGAAGTTCTTCTGGAACGCCGACTACGGGCACCTCAGCTTCACGACCGACCACAACATGGTCAAGAACTGCGACGGCTTCGGCTCCGGCGACGCGGTCGTCTACCCCGGCGCCTCACCCCAGACGGGCGAGTTCCGCAAGGAGTCGTTCTACCCCGAGGCCCGCTACAACACGACGATCAAGAAGTGCGACCTGCACGGATCGGCGATGGGCTACAGCGGGTCGATGGGCAACTCCGTCCACGTCACGCAGAACCACTTCTACGGGAACGCGAACGGGCTGACGACCGACACCCTCTCGGCGCCCGGCCACCCCGGCTTCCCCGCCGACGGCATGAAGATCGACAAGAACTGGTTCTACGCCAACAACCTCGACGTCTACCGGGCCGAGAACCCGTTCGAGGCTCTGGTGCCCCAGCCGGTCGGCACAGGGTTCTTCTGGCCGGGCAACAACGACGGCCGGTTCGAGAACAACTGGGTGTTCGACAACTGGCGCCAGGGCACGATGCTGGTCTCGATCCCCGACGCGATCGCGGGCGAGGCGGAGGGCGCGGTGGACGAGGACACCCACTGCCCCACCGACCAGAGCGAGCGGCATCTCGACCTCGTGCGCGAACCAGTACTCGGGCAACCACATGGGCGAGGTGCCGCCTGACTTCGAGCCGCACTCCGCCCTGACCAAGTTCGGCAACCAGACGACGCTGAAGTCCGACCCGAAGAAGGCTCCGAACGGCGTCGACTTCTGGTGGGACGAGGCAACGCCGAACACGGGCAACTGCTGGTTCGACAACACCGGCTCCGACGGGACCAGGGACAGCCTGACGGCCGACCCGCCGCTCGCGCCCGAGCCCGGTCAGTCGATGCCCGGTTTCCTGCCGGAGGACTGCGAGACGAGCGTCGGTGGACCGGGCTACAGCGCCAAGGTCCCGGGGCTGCTCGCCTGCTACGGCCAGTGGGAGACCGGGGAGCTCGATGCACCGGCGTGCACCTGGTTCAACACGCCGCCGAAGCCGGGCTCGGCCGCCGCGAAGGCCGCACAGGCCGCGGAGCTGAAGACGCAGCGGAAGTTCGGCGACGGTGACGCCGGCGCCCGGATCACCGAGTGGGTCGAGGAGCTCGCCGGTGAGATCTCCTACGGTCCGCAGGGCTAGAGCCCACAAGGGCGCTGGCGGTCACGCTGGCCGCGGCCGCGCTGGCCGCTGCCGGCTGCGGCTCCGACTCGGCGGCGTCGGGGACCGACGGCGAAGCGGAGCAGACCACCCGCGAGGGCGAGGTGGTCGACATCTCGGGCACCGAGCCCGTCGGCGAGATGACCGCGGGGTCGGTCGCCTCCCTGGTCGAGTGCCGCGACTGGAACGAGGCCGACGAGGGCGAGCGGCTGGCCACGATCGAGGACGTCCGCAGTCAGATCAACCTGGAGGACTCGGGCATCTCGGCGCCCGCGCTCACCGACGAGGAGGCGGCCCAGGTGTTCGACTCCTCATGCCGCCCGGTGTGGGCCCAGGGCTTCCGGCTCTACAAGCTCTACGCCCGGGCTGCCGGCTGGGTGACGCTGCAACGCATCGCCACCGGCGAGACCGAGTAGTGCGCGGGGCGCTCTAGAACTGGACCTGGACCGGCTCGCGGTCCGCGGCGTTCTCGATCTCGAAGAACTCGCGGGCGGTGAATCCGCCGGAGTTGGCGACGATCGAGTTCGGGAAGATCTGGATCTTGGTGTTGTAGGCCTGGACGTTGGAGTTGTAGATCCGGCGGGCGGCCTGGATCTCGTCCTCGATCTCGCTCAGGTTGCGGGAGAGCTGCTGGAAGTTCTCCGTCGCGCGCAGGTCGGGGTACTGCTCGGCGACGGCGCGCAGGTCGGTGAGGGAGCCGGAGAGCTTCGCCTCGGCCTCCTGGGTCGCCTCGACGCTCTGCGCCTTCATCGCGTCGGCGCGGGCCTGGGTGACCCGGGTGAAGGTCTGCTGCTCGTGCGTCGCGTAGCCCTTGACGGTCTCGACCAGGTTCGGGACGAGGTCGTGGCGGCGCTTGAGCTGGACGTCGATGCCGCTCCAGGACTCGTCGACGCGGTTGCGGCTGCCGATGATCCCGTTGCGGATCAGGACGAAGATGAGGCCGAGGAGCAGGACGACTGCGACGACGACGATGAGTGCGATCAGCATGCGCGGCATCCTAACCACCCGGCCCGGATCCTGCCGCCTGAGCCGGTCACTCGTAACCCGAATCAACCGCGGGCGCGGTAGGCGGCCGACAGGACCCCGCCGGGACCCTTAATGCCAACTCAACCCAGGATTCGTGGGATTTGGCATGAAATGACGCCCTGGAGCGGGCGGTTCCTCGTTGACAGCCGCTTGAAACCCCTGTTAGCTTCGCTTGCCGCTGCGGTTTCGCAGCTGGGTACGGGAGAGACGAAAAACAACTTGAAGTCAGTTGCAGGTCGAATCGTGGTCCTGGGGGCCCTCGCCGCGGTCGTGGTCGTCGTCGTCCTGCTCCTCACCTCCGGCGGCTCCGGCAAGTCCTACGAGGTCACCGCCGAGTTCACCAACGCCTCCCAGCTCGTCGGCGGCGAGGTCGTCACGATCGGCGGCACCCCGGCCGGCAAGGTCTCCAAGATCGAGCTCTCCGACGACGGCAACGCGCTGATCACCTTCACGGTCGACGAGGATCGCGCCCCCCTGCAGCGCGGCACGATCGCCCAGATCCGCTCCTTCTCGCTCTCCGGCGTCGCCAACCGCCAGATCGAGCTGACGATGCCGCCCGAGGGCCAGGGCGGCGAGGAGATCGAAAGCGGCGGCACGATGGACCAGACCGAGACGATCTCCGAGGTCGACCTCGACGAGATCTTCAACACCCTCAACGAGGAGACCGCCGCCGACTTCAAGAAGGTGGTCAAGGGATTCGCCCGCTCGACCCAGGGAGTCGGCCAGCAGACCAACGAGGGCTTCAAGTACCTCAACCCGTTCCTGAGCACCTCGCGCCGCACCTTCAGCGAGCTGACCCGCGACACCCCCGCGCTCGAGCAGCTGATCGTCGACGGCTCCCAGCTCTCCGGCGCCCTCGCCTCCCGACGCGACGACATCAGCGCCCTGATCGGCAACCTCAACACGATGATGGGCGCCCTGGCCAACCAGCGCACCGCCCTGGCGGAGTCGATCAACGCGCTGCCGCCGTTCATGCGCGACTTCAACACGACCTCGGTCAACCTCCGCGCCGCCCTCGACGACGTCGACCCGCTCGTCGATGCCTCCAAGCCCGTCGCCGTCCGCCTGCGGCCCTTCTTCGCCAACTTCCGCGCCGCAGCAGCCGACCTCGTCCCGACGATCCGCGACCTCGACGAGATCGTCTCCGACCCCGGCAAGGACGACGACCTCGTCGACCTGACCCGCCTGCAGCCGAACCTGGCCAAGATCGCGATCGGCCCCTACCGCGACAACGGCGCAGCAGCGTCAGGGCGCCTTCCCGGAGAGCGACCACCGCCCTGCAGGACTCGCTCAACGAGCTCGCCTTCTTCCGCGCCTACCAGCCGGAGCTGACCGGCTGGTTCGACGACTTCGGCCACTCGGGCATCACCGACGCCAACGGCGGCATCGGCCGGATCGGCACGACCTTCAACACCTTCAGCCTGGCCGCCAACGGCCTGCCGATCGTCGACCTCGCCGGCGCGCTGCAGACCACCGGCGACCGACCTCTTCGACATCGGCAACTACAGGCGCTGCCCCGGCTCGAACGAGCGTCCGGCGGACGATGGATCGAACCCCTTCACCGATCAGAACAACCCGGCGGCATACGGCGGACCCGTTAACTGCGACCCTTCAATCGTTCCCCCCGGCCAATGAGACGCCTCGCAATCATCTTCACGCTCCTGGCCGGCTCGATCGCGGGGCTCGCCGCAACCGCGAGCGGCGACGACTCGCGGGTCTACTTCATCGAGATGGACAACGCCTTCGGCCTCGTCAACGGCTCGCCGGTGAAGGTCGCCGGCGTGGAGGCGGGCACGATCTCGGACCTCTACATCAACTCCGAGAAGCGCGCGGTCGCCCGGGTCGAGCTCTCGGGCCCGGTCGCGGTGCTCGGCGAGGACACGGTCTGCGGCACCCAGCCGCAGTCGCTGATCGCGGAGTACTTCATCGACTGCTCGCCGAAGGGCCCGCCGATCGAGGAGGCCACGGGCAGCGACGAGGAGCGTTCCGAAGACCCCGACATCCCGGTCGAGCAGACCGAGCAGACCGTCCAGCAGGACCTCGTGCTGAGCGCGATGCGGATGCCGTTCCGCGACCGCCTGCGGGTGCTGATCAACGAGTTCGGCACCGGCCTCGCCGGCAACGCGGACAACCTCAACGAGGCGATCCGCCGCGGCGCGCCGGCGCTGCGCGAGACGGAGGAGGTCTTCCGGCTCCTCGCCCAGCAGGCCACGACCATCCGCGACCTCAACGTCGACTCCGACAAGATCATCGGCGAGCTCGCCAGGCGCCGCGCGGACGTCGTGCGGTTCATCGAGGAGACGAACGAGACCGCCGCGGCCTCGGCCGAGCGGCGCGACGACCTCTCCCAGAACTTCGCCCTCCTCGACGACTTCCTCGCCGAGCTCGAGCCGACGATGGTCGACCTCAACGGCCTCGCGGTCGAGAGCACCCCGCTGCTGGCCGATCTGCGCGCGGCCGCCCCGGGCCTCAACACGCTGTCCCGCAACCTGCCCGACTTCAACCCCGCCGCAGCCGACTCGCTGATCAGCCTCGGCAAGACCGCGGTCGTCGGTCAGGAGGCGCTCGAGGAGGGCCGGGACGAGATCAACCAGCTCGGAGAAGCGGCGAAGAACTCCTTCTCGGTGGCCGACAACCTCGCCAAGTTCCTCCGCGACATCGACGACCCGGATCGGGCAGTCGAGACGGACGCTCGGGCGAACGTCGACACGGGCCGCAAGGGTGAGACGGGCTACACCGGCCTCGAGGGCCTCCTCAACTACGTCTACTACCAGCCCGGCGCGATCAACCAGTACGACGAGATCGGCCATCTCCTCCACTTCTCGATCTTCGAGGTCGGCAGCGGGCCGTGCCACGAGTACAACGCCGGCGAGTACGACGCCGACGGGCCCGGCCCGGGGGCAGCCGAGCACGGGGTGCCGAACCTCGACGACTCCGGCGCGACGACCGATGTGACTCCAGGCGAACCGCTGCGTCGCCTGGCTGGGCGACAACCAGCCTGGTCTCAACACGGGCCCGAACCTGCCCCCGTATGACCCGAGCGTCTGCCCGGAGGGCTCGACCGACACGTCGATCTGCAATCCGAGCGGCACCCTCAGGGCGAGCGGCAAGAAGCAGGTCGAGACGAGCGCCGCCGACGGCGAGGGCGGCGACGCAGCCGGCTCGGACGACGGGACCGGCGCGGATGGCGACGGCGACGGCACCGGGTCCGGCTTGACGCCGGACGACACCGGCGAGGGCGAGGTCGGAACGCCCGGCCAGCCCGTGCCGCCGGTCGGCGACGGCGTCGGCATCCCCGGCCTCGACGGCGTCCTCGGCGGCCCCGAGGGCGGCGGCGTCCTCGGCAAGCAGCGTCGCGATCGCGGCATCCGGCCCGGCGGCCTCGACGAGCAGTGCCGCTTCGGCGAACGACGATCTCCTGGGATACCTGTTCGGAAACTGATGACGACCTCACCACAACCACCACCGCACGGGCGGGCTCGCGATGAAGCGCGGCAGCCCCCTGCAGACGCTCGCGTCGTCGCCGACGATGGTCGGCGCGATCACGACCCTGATCGTGATCGTCGCGGTCTTCCTCGCCTACAACGCGAACAACGGCCTGCCCTTCGTGCCCGTCTACCGGGTCTCGGTCGTCGTCCCCAACGCCGCCAGGCTCGTCCAGAACAACGAGGTCAGGATCGGCGGCAACCGGGTCGGCGTGGTCGAGTCGATCGAGGCCGTGCGCCTGCCGGTCGACGATGAGTCGCCCGACGCCGAGACGAACGGGGACACGAGCGGCGTCGTCGCCCGCGTGAACCTGAAGCTGGACAAGGCCGCCGCGCCGCTGCCGCAGAACTCGATCTTCCGGATTCGCTACCGCTCGTCGTTCGGCCTCAAGTTCCTCGAGGTGACCAGAGGAAACAGCGACGACATGGCGCCCGAGGGCTACATCTTCGACGGCACGAACGACAACGACGACCCCAACGACGACGACCAGGAGATCCTCTCGATCGACGAGCTCGACGAGAACGAGGGCGCCGCCGACGGCACGTTCATCGACCAGACCGAGTTCGACGAGATCGGCAACACCTTCGACCAGCCGACGCGGAACGCGATCCGCCAGAACCTCGCCGGGTACGGCGACGCATTTGCGGCCCGCGGGCACCTCGCTGAACCAGGCGATCGCATCGCTGAACCCGCTGCTCACCAACCTCCTGCCGGTGGCGCAGATGCTCAACGAGTCGGAGACGAACCTGCAGAACTTCTTCCCGTCGCTGGCTCGCACTGCCGAGATCGTCGCTCCGGTCGCCGAGGAGCAGGGAGAGCTGTTCGGCGAACATGGCGACGACGTTCGCCGCGATCGGCGACGACCCGGAGGCCCTGAAGGCGACGATCAGCGGCGGGCCGCCCGCCCTGCAGGCCGGGATCGACCTGCTGCCGGGCCAGCGCCCGTTCCTGACCGAGTTCACCGAGCTCAACAGCCGCCTGCGGCCGGGCGTCAGGCAACTGCGCCTGGCGCTGCCGAGCCTCAACCGGGCGATCGAGGTCGGCACGCCCGTCCTCTCGCGCACGGTCGCCGCCAACGAGCGCCTGCGCGGGGTCTTCCGCCAGACCCTGAACCTGGTCGAGCAGCCGACCACGAAGAGCGCTCTCGTGCGCCTGGAGGAGACCTTCGACAGCGCCAAGCCGCTGGCGTCCTGGGTCACACCGGCGCAGACCGTCTGCAACTACTGGAACTACATGTGGACGCTCCTGCCCGAGCACCTGACCGAGCGCGACAGCGTCGGCTACACGCAGCGCGTGTCGCTGATCAGCACCCCGCCGGGAGCGTTGACCTTCAACCTCGACCTCGACGGCGTCGGCCGGCATCTTGGACCGCTGCGCCTCGCGGTGCCCGACCTTCTCGACACGCCTCCGATCAAGACGACCGTCCCGGGTGAGGTCGAGACCCCCCTCTCCGCAGCCGGCTACTCGGGCGCGCAGGCCAACGGGCGCGCCTACAACCCCGCCGGCACGGGCGAGTTCGAGCCGCACCACCTGCCGATCCTGCATGCCAACCCCGCCGCCCCGACCGGCCAGGACGGCTCTGACTGCCAGCCCGCCCAGACCGGCTACCTCCTCGGCAAGCTGCAGGCGCCGGGCCAGGGCGACGCCAACCCCGCGATCATCGCCTCCGACATCCCGGGAGATCGCGGCGTCACCGACGTCTACTTCAACCAGGACGGCACCCGCGAGCTCCGCGACACCCGCGTCCCGGCGAGGCAGCCATGAGGAACCAGAGCGGCCGCCGGCTTCCGAACTGGGCGATTGGCCTGATCATGGTGCTCGCGCTCGCGGTCGCGTCGTACGTGGCGTTCACCAAGCAGGTGCCGTGGGGCGGGGGGACCGAGTTCAAGGTCACGTTCAACTCGGCTCAGAACCTGCGCCCGAACTCGCCCGTCCGCGTGGCCGGCGTCGAGGTCGGCAAGGTGACCAAGGTCGAGCCGCTGAGCGCCTCGGGCGACGAGGAGGCCGAGACCGCCTCGTCGGGGAGCGCTCCGACGGGCGCCGTCGTGACGATGGAGATCGACGAGGACGGCCTTCCCTGGAAGGAGGACGCCAACTTCACGCTGAAGCCGCGCCTCTTCCTCGAGGGCAACCTGTTCGTCGACGTCCAGCCCGGCAGTCCGAGCTCCCCGCCGGTCGAGGAGGGCTACAACTTCCCGCCCTCGCAGACCCAGAACACGGTCCAGCTCGATGAGGTCCTGACCGGCGCCTTCCAGGCCGACGCCCGCAAGAACCTGCAGATCTTCCTCGACCAGTTCGGCGAGGCGCTGATCGACGAGGGCGGCGCCGATTCGCTGCGGACCCTCAACAAGGTCTCGCCCGGCGCCTACCGCTACACCGCCGAGGTCAACCAGGCGATCCTCGGGCAGAACCCGCATGACCTCTCCGAGCTGATCTTCAACCTCGACCGGGTCATCAAGGGCCTCGACCGCAACGAGCCGGCGCTGCTCGACCTCGTCACGAACCTGCGGATCACTGACCGGCAGCTTCGCCGCTCAGGACGCCGCCCTCGAGGAGGCGGTCGAGGAGCTTCCCTCCACGCTCGCCGCCGGAACCACCGCCTTCGCCAGCCTCAACGCCTCGTTCCCGCCGCTGCGCGCCTTCGCCCGCGAGGCTCTGCCCGGGGTCCGCTCGACCCCCGAGACGCTCGAGGTCACGACCCCGCTCCTGCGTCAGCTCCGCGGCCTCGCCCAGCCCGCCGAGCTCCGCGGCCTCGTCGCCGACCTGCGTCCCGCCGTGCCGAACCTCGCCCTGCTGACGCGCGAGACGATCCCGTTCCTGAAGCAGAACCGCAGGCTTGCGAGCTGCTTCAACCACACGATCCTCCCCTGGGCGAACGACCGCGTCGACTCGACGAACCCCGACCTACGACGCGCGCCACCCCTCGCAGGGCCGAGTCTTCGAGGAGACCGGCTACGGGCTCGCCGGGATCGCCGGGGAGAGCCGCTCGGGCGACGCCAACGGCCAGTACATCCGCGTGATCGGCGGCGGCGGCACCAACACCGTGCAGATCCCCGCCACCGACACCGCGCCGGCGACGGCAGGGGTCACCCCGTTCGCGCTCCTCGGCGCGATGCCGGCGATCGAGGACTCGGCGAAGACGCCGTTCAAGCCGAAGAAGCCCTGCGAGAACCAGGACCCGCCGGACCTGACCGCGACCGGCGGCCTGCCGCCCACGCAGACGAGGACGAGCGCCCCCGCCGCCCCCGCCGCATCGAGCGGCGAGGCAGCGGCGATCTACGAGGACTCGCAGGACACGCTGACCGCTCTCGGTGAGGCCGCCATGGCCGCCGAAGAGGACGAGGACGACGCGAAGAAGCTCCAGCGCCAGGCGCTCGAGGAGCTCGACGACTTCTACGAGGACTACGGCGACTGATGGCCACCGCGATCCGCAAGCATCTCCGCGACTTCATCGCGCTCGCCCTCCTCCTGGTGGTGGCTCTGTTCATCTCCTACGTGATCGTGCAGAACCAGCGCCTCCGGATCCCGGTGCTCGAGGAGAGGCCCTTCGAGCTGAAGGCGGAGTTCGAGACCGCGCAGGCGGTCGTTCCCGGCCAGGGGCAGACGCTGCGAGTGGCGGGCGTCAAGGTCGGCGACGTCGACAAGGTCGAGCTCGAGGACGGCGTCGCCGTCGTCACGTTCGGCATGGACCGCGACTACCTGCCGGTCTATGAGGACGCAACGATCCTCCTGCGGCCCCAGACGGGCCTCAAGGACATGTTCTTCGACATGGATCCCGGCAACCCCGATCCCGAAGCGGAGAACGAGGGCGCAATCGAGGAGGGCGGCACGGTGAGCCGTCGCCAACACCGCGCCCGACGTCAACCTCGACGAGCTTCTCGACGCGCTCGACTCCGACACGCAGGCCTACCTGAGGCTGTTGCTCGTCGGCGCCGGCCAGGGTCTCGACAAGCGCGGCAAGGATCTCGGCAAGGTCCTCGGGTCGCTGGGCCCGCTGACCAAGAGCCTCGACCAGATCAACTCCAAGGTCGCCGAGCGCAAGGAGGAGCTGAGCCGCCTGATCACCAACTTCAACCTCCTCACGAAGGAGGTCGGGCGCAGCGAGCGCACGATCACCGCGCTGATCGAGAACTCCAACGTGGCCGTCGGCGCCATCGCCGAGCAGGACCCCAGCGTCCAGCGCGCGATCCAGCTGCTGCCCGGGACCCTCGCGCAGTCGACGGAGACGTTGAACAACGTCGCGCTCTTCGCCGACCAGCTCGGCCCGGCGTTCGGCGAGCTGCGGCCCTTCGCGCGCAACCTCGACGAGCTCAACGCGTCGACGCGGAAGCTCGCGATCGAGACCACGCCGGTGATCAAGGACCAGATCCGGCCGTTCGTCCGCTCGGCGCGCGAGCCGGTGCGGGATCTGAGCTCCGCCGCGGCGGAGCTCTCCCGGGCCACGCCGAAGCTCACCGTCGTCGCCAAGAAGATCAATCGCCTGGGCAACATGGCCGCCTACAACCCGACGCGGGGCCGAGGGGCCGGGAACGCCCAACCGCGACGAGGGCTACCTCTTCTGGGCCGCCTGGCTCGGGCACAACTCCGGTTCCGTCTTCCAGGTCCAGGACGCTCACGGCGTCGACCGCCGGATCTATCTGACCCTGGGCTGCGACGAGGCTCAGGCCCTGCTGGGAGCGAGCCCGCTCGCTCCCGCCGTCACGGGCCTCGGTCAGCTGTTCGCGCCCGGCGGGCCGTTCGAGGGCGGATGTTGAGAGGGGAGGTGAGCTAGGAGCATGCAGAAATCAGCACCATCAGTCGGCAGGATCCTGATCGCAGCGTTGTTCACGCTGTCGTGCTTCGGGCTGCTCCTCTTCCTCTGGGTCGCCTTCGGCGGTCCCGTGCCCCTCAAGGCCGAGAGCTACCGCGTCACCGCGTACTTCCCGGAGGCCACTCAGCTCGCGGCCGAGTCCGACGTCCGGATCGGCGGGGTCTCGGTCGGCAAGGTGAAGTCGATCGAGTTGGCGCCGATCGACAAGCAGATCGACGGCCTCGACACCACCGAGGCGGAGATCGAGATCGAGCCGGAATTCGCGCCGCTCTCGAGCGACGCCCGGGCCATCCTGCGCAACAAGACCCTGCTCGGCGAGACGTATGTCGAGCTGACCTCCGGCACGGAGCCGAAGGACAGTGGCGCACCACTGTCGCTCGGCACCGCCGCGAACAACTCCGACGGCGAGACCAAGGGCATCGAGGCGATTCCCGACGGCGGCACGATGGGACTGGGTCAGGTCGAGAACCAGACTCAGATCGACGAGATCTTCAACGCCCTGGACACCGAGACCAGGACCGCCTTCCAGCAGTGGCAGCAGGGGCTGGCAGTCGCGATCAAGGGACGCAACCTCGACCTGAACGACGCGCTCGGGAACCTCGGCCCGTTCCTCGGGGACGCCTCCGAGGTGCTCTCCGTGCTGCGTCAGCAGAAGGAGCAGCTGCAGGGGCTGGTCCGTGACACCGGCACGGTCTTCGACGCCCTCAGCGAGCGGGGGGATGCCCTCGCCGGCGCGATCCAGAACTCCAACACCACGTTCGAGGCCCTCGCCTCCGAGGAGCAGGCCCTGCGCGAGCTCTTCCAGGTCGCTCCGACCTTCGAGAACGAGACGGTGCTCCTCCTCAACCGCCTGGACGAGTTCCAGGCCAACACGCGCCCCCTGGTCCAGGACCTCCTGCCCGTGGCCAACGACATCAGCCCGACCCTGCGCAGCGTCAGGCAGCTCTCCCCGAACCTGGAGTCGCTCTTCTACGACCTCGACGAGCTGACGAAGGCGTCGCGAAAGGGCTTCCCCGCCCTCGCGAGGACGCTCAAGGGCCTGCGGCCGGTGCTCGACTCCCTCGACCCGTTCCTCGCGAACCTCAACCCGGTGGTCAGCTGGCTCGCGTACTACCGCACGAGCATCACCGACTTCCTCTCGAACCCGCCGGCGGGAATCTCGGGCACCCTCTTCCCGCAGCCGGGCCAGCCGTCCGCGCGCCATTCGCTGCGCCAGCTCGGCTACATCACCCAGGAGTCGCTGGCGATCTATCCGAACCGTCTCCCGGAGAACCGCGGCAACGGCTACCTGCAGCCGTTCGATGAGATCACGCGGGAGGCCGAGGCGGCCAGGAACGGGATCTTCCCCAACTTCGACTGCGACAACACCGGCGGCGGCGAGCGCCTCGCCGGGGACGGCGGCGACCCGCACGGTGTCCTCGCCGAAGGATCCGCTGCCGATCCTCGCCCGACCCGATCCTGCCCGGGCCAGTTCACCCGCAGCGCCTTCGCCCCCTGCTACGTCGGGCCTGATTTCGATCGGGAGTGGGGCGGGGGCCAGGCTCCCCAGGTCGAAGCCGACCCGTAGGCCGTATGGCCTACTTCGAGGGCGCGCAGGACGTCTACGAGACGATCGGGAAGCTCTTCGCCTCCCTCGTCTCCGGCGACGATGACCTCTCGGCCGCCTTCCTCGGGGCGGACACGGTCGTGCGCTACCGCTACACCGACCCGGACGCGACCATCACCGTGGCGCTCTGCGCGGGCGACGGGCGCGTGGAGTTCGGCGACAGCGAGATGGAGGCCGACGTCACGATGTCGATGTCGGCGGACACCGCGCACCTGTTCTGGCTCGGCGAGGTCAACGTGACGACCGCCCTGGCGCGGGGCGACATCCGCGCGGAGGGCCCGGTGGCGAAGCTCCTCAAGCTCGTCCCGCTCGCCAAGCCCGCGTTCCCCCGCTACCGGCAGCAGCTGATCGACCAGGGGCGTCCGGAGCTGGCGACGATTTGAGCGGCGGGGACGAGCGCGAGGCGTGGGTCGACGCGGTCCGCGCGGTCGCGGCAGATCGCGGGCTGAAGTTCGAGGAGGTCGGAGGCATCAATCCGCGCGACGCTCCGGCGGCCCTCTGCCCGGGGGGGTCGAACCGGCTGACGGGAGAGCTGGCGCCCGACTTCTGGGGAGCGAGCTGCGACGCGAGCGAGCACGAGGTCGGGTCGTTCTTCTCGAAGACCGTGGTGCCTGGAGCGGTGCTGGCCAAGGCGCATACGCCTGATCTGACGAGCGTCGTGCCCGCCTTCGACGTCGAGTCGATCGACTCGACGCCCGACGACCAGCTGCGACGGCGGAGCTCGCTGCGGGTTCAGTTCGAGAGCATCGACTTCAACGAGCGGTTCATCGCGACGGTTCCGCAGGGCCACGACCCGATCGCGGTGCGCGAGCTGTTCAGCCCCGGCTTCCTCGATTGGGCGACGACGATCGACCGTGACGTCGACTTCGGCGCCTCCGACCGCCAGATGTACTTCCTCTGGCGCCTGCGCGAGCTCACCCAGGCCGAGCTCGAGCTGGCCCTCGATGCCGCGGGCGGCCTGTTTCGGCGCGTCCGCTCAGAGCTCGAGGAGGCGGGGGTCGCGACCTACCCGACCGGACCCTGGTACGCGGGGCTCGAGCACTTCCCGGGCGGCGGGCCCGCGGCGGAGTCGGGCTAGTCGTCGTAGCCGGGCTCGCCCGGCAGGATGATCGTGAACGAGTCCTCCGTGCCCACCACGCGCGGGGTCAGCGGGATCACCGGGCGCTCGGCGGCGTTCGCCATGACCTCCTCGGCGTCGGCGAACCTCCGCAGCTCCTCGAGGTGCTTGATCGTCGGGAAGGAGAGCTCGAAGCGGTCCTCCGCATGGCCGCTGAGGGCCTCCTCGGCCGAGACCCAGCGGACCTCGTCCATCTCGGTCATGTCCGCCACGGGCTTGCAGTGGGCGGGGGCGAGCGCCACGTAGAAGCGGGTGTCGAAGCGCATCGGGACCTGCTCCGGCGTGATCCAGCGCGACCACGGCAGCAGCGCCTCCGGCTCGACCGTGACCCCGGCCTCCTCGGCGAGCTCGCGGGCTCCGCAGGCTCGGTGCGCGAGCTCGTCGGGGTCGATGTCGCTGTCCGATTCGGCGGCGCGCTCCCGATCGATCGGGTCGACGGCGCCGCCGGCGAAGACCCAGACGCCGGGCATGAACCGCGCCTCCGCGGTGCGGCGCAGCATCAGCACCTCGAGCCCGCGGTCGGAGTGCCGCCCTCCCCGGCGCAGCAGGATCACGGTGGCGGCCGGCCGGGGTGTGGCGGGCTCGGCGACCATGGCGCCACTCTACGTTAGGCTGCCCGGCCGATGAGCGATACGGCAGTCAAGCAGCAGTGGATCTGCACCTCCTGCGGGTACGTCTACGACCCGGCCGAGGGCGACCCCGACGGCGGCATTCCGGCCGGCACCGAGTTCGAGGAGATCCCCGAGAACTGGTTCTGCCCGGTCTGCGGCGCTCGTAAGTCGGACTTCGAGCCCTTCGAGGGCTAGTCCCGGCCGAAGCCGCCTAGTCGAGGGCGCGCTCGCGGCTGCGGCGGCGGGCGCGGGAGACGGCCAGCCAGACCAGCGCGATCAGGATCCCGAGCGGGATCACGATCGCCGCCGAGATCAGCAGCACCCCGGCGAGGTCGCGGAGGACGTCCTGGGCGTCGTCGAGCCAGTCGCCGAGGTCCCGGTCCTCCTTCGCGTTCGGGTCGCCGACCACCGTCACGGTGAGGTCGGAGAGGCGGGCGCGGCGGGCGACGTTCTCGAGCGCCGCCTCGGCCCTGGCGATCTCGTCGCCGGGCGTCCTCGATCTGCAGCCGCAGCGACTCCGCCTCCTCCTCGGTCGTCGCGTTGCCGAGCGCCTCGAGCAGCCGGCGGCGCAGCGCCTCGGCGTCGTCGAGCGCGTCCTGAGCGCTGACGACGGGGCGGGTGATGTCCTCGGTCGCCTCGTTGAGCGAGTCGACGTTGGCGAGTTCCGTGAGCCGGTCGATCGCCACGTCGAGGTTGCGGGAGGGGATGGTCAGCTGGAGCGTGGCGGTCGACTGCCCGCTGCGGCCGTCCGTGTCGACGATGCTGACCTGGGAGGAGGCGACGATGCCGTCGAGCGAGCGGGTGATCGCGATCGCCTGATCGGACACCTCGCGGACCTGGTCGGGCTTGGTCGAGAGGGTGAGCTGGACGTCGCGATCGACCAGGCGGTTCTCCGTGCCGGGGGCGATCTTGCCGGCCTGTCGCGGTAGTTCCGGAGGTAGTGCAGTCCGTATCGGTCGCCGAGTACCGGCCGCCGGCCTCGTGTCGCTCGGCAGGGCCTCCTCCGCCGCGGCAGAACTGACCGGCGATCGTCGTCATGCCGGTCGAAGCCGTGCCTCGGGACCTCCGGCTCTGCGTCGCTGACGATTCAACGGTGGCCGGGACTGCGGCCGCAGCGTCGGGTCCGCCGCTCTCGTCGCCGCCACCGAGCGTCGAGAACGCCACGACGGCGACCACGAGGACGCTCGCCAACGCCCCGGCCGGGCCGGCGATGCGCATCGGACGGATTCCGCTCAGCTTCTCGCGCAGCCCGGACGCGGACGCGGACGAGCCGCGGCGGGGGAATCCCGCCGCCGCGGTCCGGTCGAGCTCGGCGGCCCAGTCCTCGTCGGGCTCGGGGCGCTCGTCGAGGAGGAGGGCCGTCAGCTCCGCCCACTCGGCGTGCTCCGGCTCGACCGTCGCGCCGCCAAGGGCGCGATCGACCGCCTCGAGCTCCTCGCGTGCCCTCGGGTCCATGGGCTCCTCGCGGTCAAGCAGCTTCATCGCAGGCCCTCCTCAGCTTCGTGATCGTGCGGTGGATCCGGGTGCCGGCGTTCGTCTCGCTCGTGCCGATGACGGTGGCGATCTCGGCGTTGCTCAGGCCGGCGAAGAACTTCAGGGAGACCAGCTCGCGCTCACGGGCGTCGAGGCTCGCCATCGCCTGGCGCAGCGCGGTCCGCCGCAGCGCCGCCTCCGCGCCCTCCTCGGGCGACGGCGAGCCGACGTCCTCGGGCTCGGCGGCAAGCTCCGCGATCCGCTTGCGGCGCCGGAGCTCGTCGAGCGCGGCGTTGCGGGCGATCCCGAAGATCCAGGCGCGGCCGCTGCCGCGGCGCGGGTCATAGCGGCGCTGCTTGCGGAAGGCGCGCTCGAAGGCCTGCGCGGTTACGTCCTCGGCCGCCGAGCGGTCGCGCAGCATCCCCGCCACGTAGGCGAAGACGTCGTCGCGGCACTCCCGGTAGAGGGAGTCGAAGGCGATCCCGGCGTCCCGCCTCGAGGCGATGCGAGGGGCTGTGGCGACCTGCTGCACTACCCCTCTACGGGCGCCGGGCCGGTTCATCACAGAGAACTATCGGCGAACCTGCCGCCGCCGGGCCTCTCAGGGCAGCTTGAGGGTGCGCGCGACCAGGCGGTCGTACGCACCGGCGGGCAGCAGCCGCGAGGCAGCGGCCATCCCCCGGGCGTCGCGCCCGAGCAGATAGCGGGCACGCGGTCGCCGCGCCGTCAGGGCGCGCTCGATCGTCTCCGCCGCCCGCTCCGGGGGGATGCCGCGCTCGCCCGTCTCGGTGGAGGCCCGCTCCATCGCCTCCATCGCCCGCCCGTAGAGCTTCTCCGCCTCCGGGGTCATGTCCTCGCGCATCCGCCGGGCGTTCTCCGCGCCGCTGGCCCAGATCTTCGTGGCGATGCTTCCCGGCTCGATTGCGATCGTCTTGATCCCCCAGGGCCGCAGCTCCACCCGCAGGCAGTCGCTGAGCGCCTCGAGCGCGAACTTCGAGGCGTTGTAGGGCCCGAAGAACGGGGTGGCGACGACGCCCCCGATCGAGGTCACGTTGACGATCCGCCCGCGCGCCTGACGCAGGGCCGGCAGCGCCGCCTGCGTGACCGCCAGGTGCCCGACGAGGTTGATCTCGAGCTGGTGGCGCAGGTCCTCGAGCGGGACGAACTCGAGCGGGCCCGAGTAGGCGATCCCCGCGTTGTTGACGAGCGCGTCGAGGCCGCCGCCCTCACTCGCCCGCTCTCCCGCGGCGGCGACCGTGGCCTCGTCGCCGATGTCGACGATCAGGGGCTCGAGCCGCTCGGAGCCCGCCGCGGCCAGCGCGTCCGCGTCCGCCTGCTTGCGAACCCCGGCAAGGACCCGCCATCCCGCTGCGTCGAGGCGCAGCGCCGTGGCGCGCCCGATCCCCGACGAACAACCCGTGATCAACGCGGACCGGACCCGGCCCGCACCGGGGCTCACGCCGCCACGCCCTCGACTCCCGCGTCGCGTTCCGGTCGCAGCTCGCTGACGCTGGCGCCGCCTCGGTCCGCGTAGGCGGCGGCGACGGCATGACGGATCGACGCGGCCGTGATCGCGACGAGCCGCCGCAGATCGGCCTTGCTGATCCCGAGCGGCGGGACGAGCACGACCGTGTCGCCGAGCGGCCGGACGATGGCGCCGCGCTCGCGCGCGGCGAGCGTGACCCGGTGGCCCATCCGCAGCGCGGCGTCGTGCTCGCCGAGGTCGATCCCGGCCATCATCCCGAGCCCGCGGACCTCGGCGACCTCGTCCATCTCGGCGACCTCGGCGAGGAGCTCGCCGAACAGGCGGATCTTCGGCTGGGCCCGCAGCAGCGTGCGCTCCTGCTCGAAGACGTCGAGGCTGGCGATCGCCGCGGCGCAGGCGAGCGGGTTGCCGGTGAAGGTGTGCCCGTGGAAGAACGTGCGGTACTCCTCGTGCTCGCCGAGGAACCCCTCGTAGATGCGCTCCGTCGCCAGCGTCGCCGCCAGCGGCATGTAGCCGTTCGTCAGCCCCTTGCCGAGGCAGAGGAAGTCCGGCGAGACGCCCTCCTGCTCGCAGGCGAACATGGTCCCCGTGCGGCCGAAGCCGGTGGCGACCTCGTCGCAGATCAGCAGGACGTCGTGGGCGTCGCAGAGCTCGCGCACCCGCCGCAGGTAGCCGAGGGGCTGCGGCAGGATCCCGGCGGCGCCCTGCACGAGCGGCTCGACGATCACCGCGGCGATCTCCTCGCCGTGGCGGTCGAGCGCCGCGGCCAGCGCCCCCGCGTCCCCCGCGCGGACGCAGTGCTTGGGGAAGAGGAGCGGCTCGTAGGCGCCGTGGAACATGTCGATCCCGCCCAGCGAGACGGCTCCGATGGTGTCCCCGTGGTAGCCGTCGGAGAGGCCGATGAACCCCGTCCGGCGCGCGTGCTGGCCGCCGCGCTGGCGCCAGTACTGGAAGGCCATCTTCAGGGCGATCTCGGTGGCGGTCGAGCCGGCGTCGGAGTAGAAGACGCGCGTCAGGCCGGCGGGGGCGAGCTCGACCAGCCGCGCCGCCAGCTCGGCGGCCGGCTCGTGGGTCAGGCCGAGCATCGTCGAGTGCGCGACCCGGTCGAGCTGCTCGCGGATCGCCGCGTCGATCGTCGGATGGCGATGCCCGTGGACGTTGCACCACAGCGACGAGGTGCCGTCGATGTAGCGCCGTCCCTCGGCGTCGATCAGGTCGGTTCCCTCGGCCCGCTCGATCACCACCGGCTCCTCGGCGACCCACCCGCGCTGCTGCGTGAAGGGGTGCCAGAGATGAGCGTGGTCGAGGTCTGCGACGCGGTTGCCCATCGGCCTCAAACCTAGGCCCGGAGCCGGTCGGAACCGGGTACCTCGAGGGCCGGCCAGGAGGCCGGATCGCTCAAATCCAGCTGCGCCAGCGTGAGCACGTCCACCGCGCCGAGCGCGGCGATCGTCTCCCGGTTCGAGGCCTCCATCGCGCTCGGCGACTCCGGCCAGGGGGTCAGGACCACGGCGGCGACCTCGAGGCCGGCGGACCGGGCGGCCTCGAGGGTGAGCAGGGTGTGGTTGATCGTCCCGAGACCGGGTGAGGCCACGACGACGATCGGGTACCCGAGCTCGCGCGCGAGGTCCCGGACCAGATAGCCCTCCGCGGTGAGCGGGACGAGCAGCCCGCCGACCCCCTCGCAGACGAGAACGTCGGCTGTCGCGAGCCGCAGCGGCCGCAGCCTCCCGCAGCCGGGCGGGATCGATTGCGGCCCCGGCGAGGGCCGCGGCCAGGTGCGGCGAGACCGGGGGGCCATAGCGGTAGGGCGCGATCTCCTCGTCGCTCTGGGACGAGCCGGAGGCCCGGCGGAGCAGCGCGTGGTCGCTCTCGCCGCCCTCGTCGAGGCCCGAGACGGCGGGCTTGAACACGGCCACGGAGCGGCCCGCCGCGGCTGCGGTCCGGGCGATCGCCGCCGCGACCACGCTCTTGCCGACCTCGGTGCCGGTCCCGGTTACGAAGACGCCGGCGGCGCCGCTCACGCAGCCGGGACGGTCGGCTCGGGCCGGGCCGGAGCGGCGGCCCGCTCGGCGCGGACCTCGCCGGGCCCGGGATCGGGCAGGTCGATCGTCCACTCGCCGTCGGCGGAGACGGCGCGCACCGCGCCGGCGATCGTCCGGGCGGCGTCCTCGAGCTCGGCCGGCTCGTGGGTCGCCATCACCGTCAGGCGCAGGCGGGAGGTCCCCTCCGGCACCGTCGGCGGCCTGATCGCCTGCACGTAGACGCCCTCGTCGAGCGCCCGCCGGCACGCGCCCACGGCGCGATCGGGGTCGCCGATGACCACCGGGACGATCTGGGCGCCCGCTCCGCCCGGGTCGAGGCCGTTCTCCCGCAGCGCGTTCCTCAGGACCCGGGCGTTGTCCCGCAGCCGGGCGATCCGCTCCGGCTCGGCCTCGATCACGCCGAGGGCGGCCTCCGCCGCCGCCGCGCTGGCGGGGGGAAGGCCGGTCGAGAAGATCAGCGTGCGGGCGCTGTTGATCAGCAACTCGCGGACCTCGCGGGAGGTGCAGGCGTAGGCGCCGTAGCTGCCGAGCGACTTGCCGAGCGTCCCGACGACGACGTCGACCTCGCCGCTCAGCCCCGCCTCGGCGACCGAGCCCCGCCCGCCCGGGCCGATCGCGCCGACCGCGTGGGCGTCGTCGATCATCAGCTTCGCGCCATGGCGATTGGCGAGCTCGCGCAGCCAGCCGAGCTGCGCGACGTCCCCGTCCATCGAGAAGAGCCCGTCGGAGACGATCAGGCCGGCGTGGCCGGGGGTCCGCTCGAGCCCCCAGGCGAGGTGCTCGAGGTCCCGGTGGCGATAGACGAAGGTCACGGCCCCGGCCAGCCGGCAGCCGTCGATGATGCTCGCGTGGTTGAGCTCGTCGGAGAAGACGACGTCGCCGCGGCGCGCCAGGGCCCCCACGATCCCGGTGTTGGCGAGGTAGCCGGAGCCGAAGAGCAGCGCCGCCTCGGTGCCGTGGAACTCGGCCAGACGGCCCTCGAGCCGCTCGTGCGGGGTCATGTTCCCCGAGACGAGCCGTGACGCCCCCGCGCCGGTGCCCCAGCGCTCCACCGCGTCGATCGCGGCGGCGCCGACGGTCGGATGGTCGGCCAGGCCGAGGTAGTCGTTCGAGCAGAGCATCAGGACGTCGCGGCCGTCCAGGTTGACCGTGGTGCCCTGGGGCGAGTCAACGGTGCGCATCCGCCGATAGAGGCCCGCCTTGCGCAGGGCCGCTAGTCGCTCCCGCACCGGAATCCGGGGGATCGGGCGCGCTGGGGGAGGGCTCATCGCTCCCCCGGGCTAGGCGGCTTCGTCGGCGCGGCTCGGCCGCGGGTAGGGCGGCACCTTGCCCCGCTTGGCGATCACCCGCAGCTGCGTCGAGGGGTCCCAGAGGTCGGCCTCGTCCTGGGTGTCGATCAGGTCGTCGAGCGGGGTCCGCGGAGCCTCGCCCTCGAGCCAGCCGCTGCGGTTGTCCGGCCGCGGGTTGCTGCCGTTGTCCGGCTGGCGGGCGACGTTGAGGCCGAGGTCGGTGAACATCTGCCGGTCATCGGCCGGCTCGACGCCGAGCGTGGTCAGGAAGTTGCCCATCATCACCCCGTTCAGCCCGGCCTTGACGGCAAGGGGCTGCAGGTCCTCGAGGTTCTCGACGCGGCCGCCGCAGAGGCGGAAGAGGGCGTCGGGGAGGATCAGCCGGAAGATCGCGATCCACTTGACGACGTCCCAGGGGTCCATCAGGTCGCGGTCGCCGAACTTCGTGCCGGAGCGCGGGTTGAGCAGGTTGATCGGCACCGAGGTGGGGTCGATCTCGGCCAGCTCGAATGCCATCTCCACCCGCTGCGCGGGGGACTCGCCGAGGTTGAGGATGCCGCCGACGCAGGTCTCCATGCCGGCCTCGCGGACCGCGTCGATCGTGCGGATGCGGCCCTCGTAGCGGACCGTCGTCGTCACCTCGTCGTAGTAGGAGCGGGCGGTCTCGACGTTGTGGTGGACGCGCTGGATGCCCGCCTCGGCGAGCTGGTTGGCGCGATCGGGCGAGATGTGGCCCACGGACGCGCAGCGCTTCAGATTGGTGTTCTCGGCGACGAGGCGAGCGCCGGCGAGGATCTTCGCGAAGTCCCGCTTGGACAGCCCCTGGCCCTGGGTGACCATGCAGAAGCGGTGGGCGCCGGCGGCCTCGGCGGCCTTCGCGTGCTCGAGGATCTGCTCCGGCTCCATCATCGCGTGCATCGGCGTGTCCGCCTCCGCGTAGCGGGACTGGGCGCAGAACCCGCAGTCCTCGGCGCAGCCGCCGGACTTCGCGTTGACGAGCGAGCACATGTCCGTGGAGTCGCCGAAGCGCTCCGTGCGCACCGACCAGGCCCGCTCGACCAGCTCGCCGATCTCGGCGTGATCGGTCAGCTCGCCGAGCTGCAGCGCTTCTTCGCGATTGATCAGTGGTGGCAAGGCGGCTCCAATCCGTTGCGGCGGGGCGCACGACGCCGCCGGAACTGCTCCATGGGGGCGATGCTAGGTACGGCCGCGGACGGCTCCGGGGCCGCCCGCATCGGGGCGCCCGACCGGCGGACCGGCGACGGTGGGCGGGTAGGGTCATGCGCCGATGAGCCTTCCTCGACCAGCCATCGCCCTCGTCGTCGCGGCGTTCTGCGCGCTCGCCTACGTCGCCTGCGGAGCCGCCGACGATCCCGAGGCCGCGAAGAAGCAGCAGGACCCGCGCCCCGAGCGCGTTTCGGCCAAGGCCGCCGCGAAGAAGCCGAACGTCATCTTCATCTACACCGACGATCAGAACCTCTACGACTTCTCGGAGCGGGTGATGCCCAAGACGCACCGCCTGATCGCGCGCCCCGGCTCGCTCTTCACCGACTTCGTCGTCTCCACGCCGCTCTGCTGCCCCTCCCGCGCGAGCTTCCTGACCGGCGACTACCCCCACAACACCGGGGTCTTCTCGAACCCCGGCGGCTATCGCCGCCTCGAGGGGAAGTTCAACACGCTGCCGGTCTGGATGCACAACGCGGGCTATCGCACCGCCTGGGTCGGCAAGTACCTGCAGGGCTACGTCCAGACCGTCGACGACCCCTACGTCGCCGCGCCGGGGATCGACGAATGGCACGCCACGTTCGAGCCCCGCTACTACAACTTCAAGATGGCCGACAACGGCGAGAAGCGCAGCTTCGGCAACAAGCCGCGCGACTACTACACCTCGGTCGTCACCAGGGTCGCGACGAACCTGATCGCCGAGGAGGCCGAGCGCCGCCGGCCGCTGTTCATGACCTTCAACAACCTCGCGCCGCACCACGGGCTCGGCAAGGGCGGCCGCTGCACCAACGTGGTCGTCCCGGCACGGCGCGATCGCGACAAGTTCAAGGACGCGAAGGTGCCGCGGACCCCGGCCTACGACGAGAAGGACGTCTCCGACAAGCCGGGCGTCGTCGTCGGCCGGCCGCTGAAGCCGGAGCGGAAGAAGAAGCTGGACCTCGCCTACGGATGCCGGCTCGCCTCGCTGCAGGCGGTCGATCGGAGCATCGCCAAGATCCATCGCGCCGTCGAGCGGACGGGCGAGCTGAGGAACACCGTCTTCGTCTTCACCTCCGACAACGGGATCCTCCAGGGAGAGCACCGGATCGGCGGCAAGAACGTGCCGTACGAGGAGGCGGTCAAGCAGCCGCTGGCGATCCTCGCCGGGCGCGGGGCGATCGGCGGCAGGCAGGTCTCCCGGGTGCCCGAGCTGACCGCCAACATCGACCTCGCGCCGACGATCCTCGACCTCGGCAACGCCAAGCCGTGCGCGCGCCCCGGGAACTGCCGCAAGATCGACGGGCTCTCGCTGGTGCCGCTCCTGCGCGGTCGTCAGGGCGACTTCCCGGCCGAGCGGGAGATCCTGATCGAGGGCGGGAAGGGCGGCAGCGACTGCCTCTACGCGGGCCTCCGCACCCCGCACCTCAGCTACACGCTCCATGCGGAGCAGCTCAGCGGCGGTACATGCGACCGCAACGCCGGGATGGAGCTCTACGACCTCGACGGCAAGCTGACCGGGAGGGCGGATCCCTACCAGCTCCGCAACCTCACCTCAC
Organism: uncultured Solirubrobacterales bacterium; assembly: GCA_963839535.1. Lineage (GTDB taxonomy): Bacteria > Actinomycetota > Thermoleophilia > Solirubrobacterales > 70-9 > RHKX01. Next base: position 452,924 of record CAWIVF010000006.1, on the reverse strand, counting down.
CGGCCACGCCGGGCTACGACGAGCCGAAGGTGAAGGCGGAGATCCGCCGTCTCAATCGCCGCCTTCGCGAGCTTCGCGAGTGCTCGGGTCGCGACTGCCGCTGACCCCACTCTCCTTCGCCTCCTGTGGCTCCTCGCAGGCGCGGAGCGAGCGCGAGTAGAAGCCCAGGTACTCGTCCCAGTTCCCGTCCCAGTAATCGGAGTCGTGCTCGCCGGGCGAGCGGCTGACGATCGGCGGGGTGCCGTTGATCCGCAGGTTCTCCTCGAGGGCGTCGTCGGCCGGCAGGAACGGGTCGCTCTCGCCGGCGTCGAGCCAGAGGCGCGCGCCCTCGTAGGGGCTCGGGTCCTCGGCGGCGATCGCGATCACGTCGTTGGCGGCGAAGTCGTCGGCGTCGTCGAAGGCCCCGTCGGCGGTCTCGCCCGCCGACTCCCAGAGGGCGGGGGAGTGCCCGCCGACGGCGCAGAAGCTCCCGCGGTCGAGGCGCGCGATGTTGTAGGCGCCGTAGCCGCCCATCGAGATGCCGCCGATCGCGATGCGCTCGGGATCGACGTCGAAGCGGTCGACCATCCGCGGGATCACCTCGTCGAGGACGTAGGTCGCCCACTGGCCGCTGTCGCGGTTGTGCCAGTAGGAGGAATCGCCGCCGAACGGGAACGCCATCACGGGCGCGCGCCCGCGCAGCTCCGCGAGCGCCTCGAACATCGGGTCGATCAGGTAGCTGCGCTCGTCCTCGCCGCGCTCGTGGAGGAAGACGACGAGGCTGCGGTCCTTGGGGGGCGCCCGCGGCGGCACGACCACCTTCAGCGGCACGTCCCGGTCGAGGGCGTTGCTCTCGAGGGTCAGGGTCCGCACCTTCGCGCCGAAGCGCTCGTGCCCGGGGCCGTCGTCGAAGATCACCCGGTCGACGAGGAGCGCCACCCCGACGACGGCGAGGGCGGCCAGCACGCGCAGGGCGAGCGACCATCCCGAGTGCGGCGACCGCGTGGGAGGCTGGGCCGTGGGCTCGCTCACGCCGCGACCGTAGCGCGGCACCGGACGGCTCGCCGGTGGCGACGTTGCGCGCACGCTCATGACGGGCCGTGGCGACAGTAGAAAGTAGTAAGTTCTACTTCCTACTTTGCCGGTACTCGAAACCCGCATAGATCCTCGCTCGGAGACGTTCTCGGCCAATCGGGAGCGCATGCTCGAGCGGCTCGAGAAGCTCGAGGAGGAGCAGGCGAAGGCGCGCCTCGGCGGCGGCCAGAAGCGGGTCGATCGCCACCATTCCCGCGGCAGGCTGCTGCCCCGCGAGCGAATCGAGCTGCTGCTCGACCGCGACTCGCCGTTCCTCGAGATCGGCGCCCTCTGCGCCTACGGCAGCGAGTACGAGGTGGGCGGCTCGCAGGTCTCCGGGATCGGCGTCGTCGAGGGGGTGGAGTGCCTGGTCGGCGGCTCGGACCCGACGGTCCGCGGCGGCACCTCGAACCCGTACACGCTGCGCAAGAACCTGCGCGCGCAGGAGATCGCGATGGCGAACCGGCTGCCGGCGATCGGCTTCGTCGAGTCGGGCGGCGCCGACCTGCCGCGCCAGAAGGAGATCTTCGTCCCCGGCGGCGCCAACTTCCGCAACCTGACCCGCAAGTCCGCCGCCGGCATCCCGACCGTCGCGATCGTGACCGGCAACGCCACCGCCGGCGGCGCCTACCAGCCGGGGATGTCCGACTACACGGTGATGGTCCGCGAGCAGGGGCTGGTCTTCCTCGGCGGGCCGCCGCTGGTCAAGATGGCCACCGGCGAGGACGCGGAGGAGGAGGCGCTCGGCGGGGCCGAGATGCACGCGCGCGTCTCCGGCGTCAACGAGTTCATCGCCGCCGACGAGGTCGACGCGGCGCGGATCGGCCGCCAGATCGTCCGCAACCTGAACTGGCGCAAGCGCGGGCCCGAGCCGCGCGGGGAGGGCCTCGAGCCGGTCCACGACCCGGAGGAGCTGCTCGGCATCGCCTCCCACGACCTCAAGGTCCCCTTCGACGCGCGCGAGGTGATCGCCCGGATCGTCGACGGCTCCCGCTTCGACGAGTTCAAGCCCGCCTACGGGACCCAGATCGTCACCGGCTGGGCCGAGCTGCACGGCTGGCCCGTGGCGATCCTCGCCAACAACGGCGTGATCTTCAACGAGGACGCCGAGAAGGCCGCGCACTTCATCCAGCTCGCCGACCAGGTCGACACGCCGCTGCTCTTCTTCCAGAACACGACCGGCTACATCGTCGGCGAGCAGTACGAGCAGCGCGGGATCGTCAAGGCGGGCGCGAAGATGATCAACGCCGTCGCCAACGCCGGCGTGCCGAAGCTGACCCTGATGATGGGCGGCTCCTACGGCGCCGGCAACTACGGGATGTGCGGGCGCAGCTTCGAGCCGCGGTTCATCTTCAGCTGGCCGAACCACAAGACCGCGGTGATGGGGCCGAAGCAGCTCGCCGGCGTGATGGAGATCGTCATGCGCTCCGGCGCCGAGCGGCGCGGGATCGAGGTCGACGAGGACGCCCTCGCCGCCGGGACCAAGGCCGTCGAGGACCAGATCGAGCGGGAGTCGGACGCCTTCGTCGCCAGCGGCGAGCTCTGGGACGACGGCATCATCGACCCGCGCGACACCCGCACCGTGCTCGGCATCGCGCTCTCCGCCGTCTGCTCGAACGTGGTCGAGGGCTCGCGGCGCTTCGGCGTCTTCCGGATGTAGCGCGGACCGATGCCCCTTCCCCCAGCCCGCCCCTTCGCGAAGGTCCTGGTCGCCAACCGCGGCGAGATCGCGCGGCGCGTGTTCGCCGGCTGCCGGCGGCTCGGGATCGCCACCGTCGCGGTCCACTCCGAGCCCGACGCCGAGGCCCCGTTCGCCCGCGAGGCCGATGAGACCGTCGCGATCGGCGGCGTCACCGCCGCGGACTCCTACCTCGACGTCGAGAAGCTGCTCGACGCGGCCCGCCGCACGGGCGCCGACGCCGTCCACCCGGGATACGGGTTCCTCGCCGAGAACGCCGGCTTCGCCCGCGCCGTCATCGACGCCGGGCTCGTCTGGATCGGCCCGCCGCCCGAGGCGATCGAGGCGATGGGCTCGAAGGTCGGCGCCCGGGCGCTGATGGAGTCGGCCGGCGTGCCGGTCGTGCCCGGCGCCGAGCTCGGCGAGGGCGCCGACGTCGCCGCCGAGGCGGAGCGGATCGGCTACCCGCTGCTCGTCAAGGCCTCGGCGGGAGGCGGGGGCAAGGGGATGCGGCCGGTCGCCTCGGCCGATGAGCTCGACGCCGCGGTCGACGGCGCCCGCCGCGAGGCCGCCGCCGCCTTCGGCGACCCCACGGTCTTCCTCGAGCGCTACCTGCAGGGGCCGCGGCACATCGAGATCCAGCTGCTCGCCGACACGCACGGGACGACGGTCAGCCTCGGGGAGCGCGAGTGCTCGATCCAGCGCCGCCATCAGAAGGTCGTCGAGGAGAGCCCCTCGCCGGCCGTCGACCCCGAGCTGCGCGCGCGCCTCGGCGACGCCGCGGTCGCCGCCGCCGAGGCGGTCGGCTACGTCGGCGCGGGCACGGTCGAGTTCATGCTCGCCGCCGACGGCGACTTCCACTTCCTCGAGATGAACACCCGGCTGCAGGTCGAGCATCCGGTGACCGAGATGGTCCTCGGCCTCGACCTCGTCGCCGAGCAGCTGCGGATCGCCGCGGGCGAGCCGCTCTCCGACCGCGCCCGCGACCCGCAGATCTCGGGCCACGCGATCGAGGTCCGCCTCTACGCCGAGGATCCCGCGTCGGGCTACCTCCCGCAGGCGGGCGCGATCAGCCACTTCGCGATGCCCGGGGCCGAGCCGTTCGCGGTTCCCGCGGGCGGCGGCGATCCCGCCGGGCTGCGGCTCGACAGCGGGGTCGAGTCCGGCTCCGTCGTCAGCCCCCACTACGACCCGATGCTCGCCAAGGTCATCGCCTGGGCCCCGTCGCGGAGGGAGGCGGCGTCCCGCCTCGCCGCGGCCCTGGCCGGCGCCGAGGTCGACGGCCCGATCACCAACCGGGACCTGCTCGTCCGCATCCTCCGCGCCCCCGCCTTCGTCGCGGGGGAGACGGACACCGGCTTCCTCGAGCGCGAGGACGGGCTCGTCGAGTCACTCGTGGAGGCCGAGGCCGAGCGCCTCCATGCCGCCGCTGCCGCCCTTGCCGCGATGGCCGGCCGCCGCGAGTCGGTCGCGGTCCTCCGCTTCGCGCCCGCCGGCTTCCGCAACAACTTCTCCGAGCCGCAGCGGGTGGCGTTCGCGGCGCCGTCGGGCGAGCTCGAGGTCACCTACGCCGTGCGGCGCGAGGGGATCGAGATCGAGGTCGGCGGCGAGCCGCTCGAGGGCGCCGTCCTGCGCTCCGCCGCCTCCGGCGCGGTCGAGCTCGAGGTGGGCGGCGTCTCCCGTCGCTACGTCGTGCGCCGCGACGGCGACCTCCACCACGTCAACAGCGCCCTCGGCCAGGTCAGCCTGCGGGAGCTGCCGCGTTTCCCCGGGGCCGACGACGCGCTCGGCGAGGGAGCGCTGATCGCGCCGATGCCCGGCAAGGTGATCAAGCTCGCGGTCGAGGCCGGAGCGGAGGTCGAGGCCGGCCAGGTCCTGGTCGTGCTCGAGGCGATGAAGATGGAGCACGAGCTGACGGCGCCCGGCGCCGGCACCGTGAGCGAGCTCCGGGTCGCCGAGGGCGATCAGGTCGAGGCGGGCGCCCCGTTGGCGGTCATCGAGTAGCGGCCGCCGCCCACAAGATAGAGGCGTCGCCAGGCTTCGGTTCGGGCTCCAGCGCTCGGCGATCTCGATCGCCTCGGCGGGGGTCGGCGGCTCCTCGAGGCCGTAGGCGATCCGGATTCCCTGCCGGAGGCCGAGGTCGCCGCCGCTGAAGACGTCCGGCCGGCCGAGGTCGAAGATCAGGAACATCTCGGCGCTCCAGCGGCCGAGGCCGCGGAGGGCGACGAGGATCTCGATCACCTCCTCGTCGGAGGCCTCGTCGAGCTCGTGGGGCCGCAGCTCCCCGGCTTCGATCGCCGCCGCGATCCCGATCATGTACGAGGCCTTGCGGCCGCTCAGCCCGGCGGCGCGCAGCACCTCCTCGGCGCCCTCGGCCGTCAGCTGCTCCGGCGTCGGCACCCCGCCGAAGCTCTCGACGACGCGCCCCCAGATCGTCCGCGCCGCGGCGGTCGAGACCTGCTGGCCGGTGACGATCCGCGCCAGCGCCTCGAACCGGTCGGTCGTCCGCTCGCGCAGCCGGCTCTCGATGATCGCCGGGTCGATCCGCTCGATCAGCGCGGCCATCGCGGGGTCGGCGGCGGCCAGCTCGGCATGGGCCGGGCTCACCGCCCGCCGGCTCACCGCCCCTGCCACCTCGGCTGCCGCTTCTCGCCGAACGCCCGGACGCCCTCGCGGAAGTCCTCGGAGGCGAAGCACGAGCGCCGCAGCTCGACGAGCTCCTCGGCCTGCTTCGGGCTCAGCCGCGGGAAGCGCGCGAGCATCTCGATCGAGTGCTTGTTGCCGGTCATCGAGATCGGCGCGTTCGAGGCGATCGTCTCCGCCAGCTCGAGCGACCGCGCCTCGACCTCGGCAGCGGGGCAGGTCTCGTGGACGAGGCCGATCTCCTCCGCCCGCTCGCCGCCGAACGTGCGGCCGGTGAGGAAGAGCTCCTTCGTCCGCGGGATGCCGACGGTGTCGATGAACCGCTCGAGGCCGGTGTGCCCGTAGATCAGGCCGAGCTTCGCCGGGGGCATCCCCAGCTTCGCCTCCGCGGCGCAGATCCGCAGGTCGCAGCGGACGGCCAGCTCCAGTCCGCCGCCGAGGCAGTGCCCGTTGATCGCCGCGACGACGGGGTAGGGGTGGGCCGAGACCGCCTCCATCGCGGCGTTGAACGGATGGGCGACCAGGGCCTCGGCGTCCTGCTCGAAGCTCTCGTCCGGGATCCCGCCGATGTCGTAGCCGGCCGAGAACGCCCTGCCCTCGCCGGTGATCACGACGCAGCGCACGTCGATGCCGTGATCGAGCCGCGGCAGGGTCTCGGCGATCGCGTCGAGAACCGCATGGCTGAGCGGATTGCGCTTGTCCGGGCGGTTCAGGGTCAGCCTGGCGACCGCCTCGGCGGGGAAGTCGAGCCGGAGCGCTCCTCCGGCCAGCTCCTGGGGCTCCATCGCGGCCATCCGGCGGGAGGGTATGGGAGGCGGACTGGCCAGGCAGCCAGGCGGCCCGGGCGGACGGCCGCGGCGCGGTAACGTCCCCGTTGCACAAGCATCCGGCGAGCAGCGATCGAGGAGAGACCAGTGGAGCCCACCGCAATGCCCGAGACGGCGGTACAGACGAACGGCAAGCCCGAGGGGAAGACCGTCGAGGTCCACAACCCGGCCACCGGCGAGCTGATCGGCAGCGTGCCGGCGCTCAGCCCGGAGGAGGTCACCGAGGCCGTCGCCCGCGCCCGCGCCGCTCAGCCCGCATGGGAGGCCCTCGGCTTCGCCGGGCGCGGCCGGGTCCTGCGGCGCATGCAGAAGTGGACGCTCGACAACTCCGAGCGGATCATCGCCACGATCGTCGCCGAGAACGGCAAGACCTACGAGGACGCCCAGCTCGCGGAGGTCTCCTACGCAGCGTCCGCCTTCGGCTTCTGGGCCAAGAACGCCCCCGAGTTCCTCGAGGACGAGAAGGTCCGCTCCGCCTCGCCGTTCGTGCTCGGCCGCAAGCTCGTCGTCCGCTACGCGCCGGTCGGCGTGGTCGGGGTGATCGGCCCGTGGAACTACCCGCTGACGAACTCGTTCGGCGACTGCATCCCGGCGCTCGCCGCCGGCAACTCGGTCGTCCTCAAGCCGGCGACGCTCACGCCGATGACCTCGATGCTGATGGCCGAGGGCCTGCGTGAGTGCGGCGTTCCCGAGGACGTCTTCCAGGTCGCCGTCGGCGAGGGATCGAAGATCGGCAACGCCCTGATCGACGCGGTCGACTTCATCATGTTCACCGGCTCCACGGAGGTCGGCAAGAAGGTGATGGCCCGGGCGGCCGAGACGCTCACCGGCACCGCGATGGAGCTCGGCGGCAAGGATCCGATGCTCGTCCTGCGCGACGCCAACCTCGAGCGGGCCGCCAACGCGGCGGTCCACTACTCGATGCAGAACGCCGGCCAGACGTGCATCTCGGTCGAGCGGGTCTACGTCGAGGCGCCGGTCTACGAGGACTTCGTCGGCCGGGTCACCGAGAAGATGCGCGCCCTGCGCCAGGGAGTCCCCGGCGCTCCCGCCGTAACCGACGTCGGCGCGATGACCTCGGCGAGCCAGACCGATCTGGTCGAGCAGCAGGTCAACGACGCGGTCGAGGCGGGCGCCCGCGCGGTCGTCGGCGGCAAGCGCGGCCAGGGCCCCGGTGACTTCTTCGAGCCGACGCTGCTGCTCGACGTCGACCACTCGATGGAGTGCATGACCGAGGAGACCTTCGGGCCGACCCTGCCGATCATGAAGGTGGACAGCGTCGATCAGGCGATCGAGCTCGCCAACGACTCGCCCTACGGGCTGCAGGCCTCCGTCTGGACGAAGGACACCGAGCGCGGCGAGGAGATCGCCCGCCGGCTCGAGTCCGGCGTCGTCTGCGTCAACGACGCGCAGCTCAACTACGTGGCCCTCGAGCTGCCGATGGGCGGCTGGAAGGACTCCGGCGTCGGCTCGCGCCACGGCGCCGGCGGCATCCGCAAGTACACGAAGCAGCAGACCCTGCTCGTGACGAAGTTCGCGCCGATGAACAAGGACATCCACATGCTGCCCGTACACGTCGGCGACGGCAGACGAAGTTCCTCGGCCGCGTCTTCAAGTTCCTCTGGGGCCGCGGCAAGCGCGACTAGCGATGGCGCCCTTCACCAAGGTCCACCTGACCGAGGACGTCCCCGACATCGCCGGGGCCAACGGGATCGAGGGCCTGCAGGCGCACTTCGCCAGCGAGCCGCTCGAGCTCCAGCGCACCGGGATCAGCTACCAGCGGATCGAGCCGGGACAAGCGCCAGCCCTGGGGTCATCGCCACAGGACCCAGGAGGAGATCTACGTGATCGTCGGCGGCAGCGGCGTCGCCAAGGTCGGCGATGAGGAGATCGAGCTCGGCAGGCTCGACGCCCTGCGGGTGCAGGCGGAGGTGGCGCGCAACTTCGAGGCGGGCCCCGACGGGCTGGAGCTGATCGCCTTCGGCGCCCCGCGCAGTCCCGACGAGAACGCCGCGTCCGACTCGGAGATGCTTCCGGGTTGGTGGGGCGACAGCTAGTTGGAGCAGCGCCTCAGCCTGGTCACCCTGGGGGTCGGCGACCTCGAGCGTGCGGTCGAGTTCTACGCCGCCCTCGGCTGGGAGGTCGCCAACGACGTCGAGGCGCAGGACGTCGCCTTCTTCCAGAGCGGCGGGGCGGTGGTCGCGCTCTGGCATCGCGACGAGCTCGCGAATGACAGCTGCGTCGAGGATCCCGGCGGCTGGGGCGGGATCACCCTCGCCCACAACGTCGGCTCACCGGCCGAGGTCGACGCCGTCCTCGCCGAGGCGGAGGCCGCCGGCGCCGCGATCGGGCGGCCGGGGGCGGAGACGGTCTGGGGCGGCTACTCCGGGATCTTCATCGACCCCGACGGCCACCCGTGGGAGGTCGCCCACAACCCCCACTGGAAGATCCTCGAGGACGGCTCGGTCCAGATCTAGCCCACCCGACGACCTTGAACTTGTCCTTGGCCGGGGTCAGGTCCGTGTTGCCCTTGATGTCGGTGGCCCGGACCTTGAAGACGTACTTGCCGGGGTCGAGGTTCTTGTACTTCCGCGGCGAGGTGCAGGCGTTGAACTGCTTGATCGCCGTATCGAGTCCCTTCCCCTTGAGCCGGCACTCGAAGATCGAACCGGGCTCGTCGGAGACGAACTTGTAGGTCGCCTTCGGCTTGCCGGTCTTGTTCTTGGGTCGCTTGGTGATCGTCGTCTCAGGCGGGTCCGTGTCGCAGGCGCCCTGCGTCGTCGCGTCGGTGGAGCAATCGTCCTGGCTCTCGTCCCCGTAGCCGTCCCCGTCCGCATCCGACTCGAGCCGGGCCGAAAGGTCGATCTGGTGACCGGTCTGGTTGTTGTAGTCGCCGGTGCTCCCGGCGGGCCGGTCGCCGAACATGCCGGAGGGAAAGCTGATCACGAAGGCGCCGCCGGCAGTCGCGCTCGAGCAGTTGGGATTTCCGGGCCCGCCCACGTACTCGCCGATCACGTCCCCAGGCTGAACCGGGATCCGGACGTTCGTGAAGGTGTTGAGCACGCCGGGGGTGATTGCGGTCAGGGGGCTCTCTCCGATGATCGTGTACGAATTGCCGCCGGCCGAACGCCCGACCTTGAACTTCAGAGCCGTCGCCGGATTGGCCTCGTCGGCTTGGTGGCTCCAGGCTGTGATCACCCCGGCGGAGGGCACGGTGTAGGCGCCGAAGCTCGATGCCGTCTGCAGGAAGGTCGTCGGGGCGCAATCGCTTGGCGGATCGAAGGTCTGCCCGATCGTCGTGAAGCCACTCGCCGTCGCCGGCACCACGGCCAGACATCCCATCGTCAATGCACTCGCAAGCCAACCGATCCTCATAGCGCCCTCCCGGTCCGCAGTTTCCTACTCCAGCACGACGAGGACGTCGCCCTCGCTCACGCTCTGGCCCTCTTCGCAGCGGATCTCCTTGACCACGCCCGAGTCCTCGGCCTCGACCGGCATCTCCATCTTCATCGACTCGAGGATGACGACGGTGTCGTCGAGGGAGACGTCGTCGCCGACCGCGACCTCGATCTTCCAGACGGTGCCGGTGATGTGTGCGGGGATGTCCGTCACGCCGCGAGAATAGTCACCGATGGCGGCGGAACCGAGCAGCGAGGGACCCCCGCGCCGGGTGGCGATCGTCGCCGCGCGCAACGAGGCCGACCGGATCGGCGACACCCTGGCGGCCCTGGCCGAACGCGCTGCCGGGCATCGAGTCCTACGTCGCCGACGACGCCTCCTCGGACGGGACGCGCAACGCCGCGCTCGCCGCCGGGGCGACCGTCATCGGCCGCAACCGCCCGCACGGCAAGGGCGGCAACGTGAGCGCCGCGGCGACGGCCGCTCTCGAAGGGCTCCCCGACGAGGCCACCGTCCTGCTCTGCGACGGCGACCTCGGGTCGAGCGCGGCGAACCTCGTGCCGCTGGTCGAGGCGGTGGAGGGGGGAGGCTGCGATCTCGCCATCGCCGGCTTCGAGCGCAAGGTCGGCGGCGGGCTCGGATTGGCGAAGGGATTCGCGCGCTGGTCGATCGCGCGGCTCTCCGGCTACGAGGCCGACTCCCCGATCTCAGGCCAGCGCGCGATGCGGGCCGGGGTGCTCCGGGACGTGCTTCCGTTCGCCCCCCGCTACGGGATGGAGATCGGGATGACCGTCGACGCGATCCGCGCCGGCCACCGGGTCGCCGAGGTGAGCCTGCCGCTCGAGCACCGGGCGACGGGCAGGACGCTTGCCGGGTTCCTCCACCGCGGCCGCCAGCTGCGTGACTTCGTCGCCGTCCACCGCTCCCGCCGCGGCGGCGGGCGCCAATAGGCTGAGCCCCCGTGATCCTCGCGATCGACCAGGGAACGACCGGGAGCACCTGCCTCGTCTTCGACGGCGACGGCCGGATCGCCGGGCGCGCCTACTCCGAGTTCGAGCAGCACTTCCCGCGGCCCGGTTGGGTCGAGCACGACGCCGAGGAGATCTGGGAGGTGACCAGGCGCGTCGGCCACGAGGCGCTCGCGGACGCCGGGATCGAGGGCGGCGATCTCGCCGGGATCGGGATCACCAACCAGCGCGAGACGGTCGTCGGCTGGGACGCCGGCAGCGGGGCCCCGATCCACAACGCGCTCGTCTGGCAGGACCGGCGCACGGCGAAGCGCTGCGACGAGCTCCGCGAGCAGGGCCACGAGGACCTCGTGCGCGAGCGCACCGGCCTGACCATCGATCCGTACTTCTCGGGCACGAAGATCGAGTGGCTGCGGCAGAACGTCGAGGGCGCCGACCGGGCGCGGTTCGGGACGATCGACTCCTGGCTCGTGCACAAGCTCTGCGGCGAGCACGTCATCGACCTCTCCAACGCGTCGCGGACGATGCTGCTGGACATCCGCAGCGGGAAGTGGGACGACGAGCTCTGCGATCTGCTCGGGATCGACCAGGCGCAGCTCCCCGAGCCGCGCGGCTCATCCGAGGTCTACGGGACCACGAGCGAGTTCGGCGGCGAGGTGCCGGTCGCCGGGATCGCGGGCGACCAGCAGGCCGCGCTGTTCGGCCAGGCGTGCCATTCGCCCGGCGACGCGAAGAACACCTACGGGACCGGCAGCTTCGTCCTGCTCAACAGCGGCACCGAGGCGCCCGAGCCGACCGACGGGCTGCTCGGGACGATCGCCTGGGGTCTCGGCGGGGAGACGACCTACGCGCTCGAGGCCGCGGTGTTCGTCACCGGCGCCGCGGTGCAATGGCTGCGCGACGGCCTCGGCCTGATCGCCTCGGCGCAGGAGACCGAGGAGCTGGCCGCCGGTCTCGACGGCAACGACGACGTCTACTTCGTGCCGGCGCTGACCGGCCTCGGATCCCCCTACTGGGACCCGTATGCGCGGGGCACGCTGCTCGGGCTGACGCGCGGCACCGGCCGCGCCCAGATCGTCCGCGCCACGCTCGAGGCGATCGCGTACCAGACCGTCGATGCCGTGCGGGCCCAGGAGGCCGCGTCGGGGAAGGCGCTCAGCTCCCTGCGGGCGGACGGCGGAGCGGTCGAGAACGCGTGGCTGATGCAGTTCCAGGCCGACGCCCTCGGCTCCCCGGTCGTCGTCCCCGAGATCAGCGAGACCACCGCGCTCGGAGCCGCCTACCTCGCCGGGATCGCCGTCGGCCTCTGGGACCGGGAGGGGGTCGAGGGGATGTGGCGCGAGCGGGTCTCCTACGAGCCGCGGATCTCGGCCGACGAGCGCGAGACGCTGATCTCGCGCTGGCACGAGGCGGTCGAGCGGTCGCGCGGCTGGGCGCGCTCGTGACCCGCGGCGATCAGGGGTAGGCGACCCGCAGCCAGATCGGCAGCAGCGCCTCGACCGCCTGCTCGGGGCGTCATCTCGGCACGTGAGATCTTCCGATAGAAGAACCCCTCGGTCGCCATGACGAGGATCTCGGCGCAGGTGCCGACGTCCAGCTCCGACGGGACGAGTCCGCGCTCCTGGTCCGCCTCGAGCCTCGGGCACACGGCCGATGATGAAGTCGTCGATCACGCCGCGCCAGAACGCCTGCACGTCCTCGTCGTAGATCGAGGCCTCGATCGGCCAGCCGGATCAGGTCGCTGTGCTGCCCCCAGGCGTCGGCGTTCGCGGTCAGCGCCCCGCGGACGACCTCGCGCGGATCCTGCTCGGCCGCAGAAGCGCCGGTTGGTCAGGTCGAAGGTCGCCGCGGAGATCTCCGTGACCGCCTCGATCAGCAGATCGCGCTTGTCCTCGTAGTAGAAGTAGAACGCGCTCCGGCTCAGCCCCGCCGCCGAGGTCAGATCGGCAACCGTGATGTCGCGGAAGGAGCTGCTCGGCGGCGAGTCCCTCCAGGGCGGCGCGCAGCCGGGCCTTCACCTCCTCGCGGCGCTGACTCTTCCGCTCCCCCGGTTCGACCCCCGTCGCCATCGATGCCGATAGTAGGCAGACCGCAGGCGGCACGCACCTGTGCCGGTTCCATAGGCTGCTCCCGATGACGCAGCATCTGGTCACCGGCTTTCCCGGCTTCATCGGCCGCCGGCTCGTCGCCTCGCTGCTCGAGCGCCGCGAGGACGCGAGCGTGGTCGCCCTGGTCGAGCCGCGGATGCGCGACGCGGCCCTCGCCGCCGCCACCGAGCTCGGAGCTGCGGACCGCATCGAGGTCCTCAGCGGCGACATCGCCGAGCGCCGGCTCGGGCTCTCCGACGACGACTACGGCCGCCTCACGGCCGAGGTCGGGGTCGTCCACCACCTCGCCGCGATCTACGACCTCGCGGTCCCCTCCGAGATCGCCCAGAAGGTCAACGTCGAGGGCACCGGCAACGTCCTCGACCTCTGCCGCGACGCCGAGCGGCTCGAGCGGCTCAACTACGTCAGCACCGCGTACGTCGCGGGCGACCGGACCGGCGTCGTCTACGAGCACGAGCTCAACCTCGGGCAGGGCTTCAAGAACCACTACGAGGCGACCAAGTTCCAGGCCGAGGTCTGGGTGCGGGAGATGGTCGACCGGATCCCGACCACCATCTACCGGCCGGCGATCGTCGTCGGCGACTCGCAGACCGGCGCGACCCAGAAGTTCGACGGCCCCTACTACGCGCTCCGGTTCATCGCCGCCAGCGCCGAGCGCCGCATGCCGATCGCCAACATCGGCCGCGGGAAGACCCCCTTCAACGTCGTCCCGGTCGACTTCATCGTCGATGCGATGACCGAGCTCGGCGGCCTCGAGGAGGCGATCGGCGAGACGGTCCACCTCTGCGACCCCGACCCGTTGAGCTCGAGCGACATGTTCACCCTGCTGACCGAGATCTACGCCGAGCGCAAGCCGGCCTACCGGGTGGCCCCGCGCGCCGTCACCGCGGCGCTGCGCATCGGGCCGGTGCGCGAGATGTACGGGGGCACCCCGCCGCAGTCGATCCGCTACCTGAACCATCCGGTCCGCTACGACACGCGGCGGGCGACCGAGCTCCTCGCGGCCAGCGGGCTCCGCTGCCCGCAGTTCCCCGAGTACGCCGAGGCGATGGTCGGCTTCTTCCGCGAGCATCAGGAAGACCCGGCCTTCGCGCCGAAGCAGCTAGGGCACGGCGCCGCCGGGTAACCGCCGGCGCGGCGGCGGGTAATGGGAGGAGCGCGCGCGAGCGCCACCCTGACGCATGCCCGACATCAAGCCTCAGCAGTACAAGGACCCGCGGCCGGCGGACACCTTCGATCGCTTCCACGAGCGCACCCGCCGCGGTGCGCCGAACTGGATGTACAGCTTCGTCCGCATGTGCACCACGCCCGTGTCGCTGTTCATCTACCGGACGATTCCGCTCGAGATCGACAACGTGCCCGCCTCCGGCCCGGTGATCCTCGCCCCGAACCACTTCTCGATCATGGACCACTTCCTGATCGGCGCCTGGCTGCGGCGGCGCATCAACTTCATGGCGAAGTCGCAGATCTTCGGCAAGAACCCGGCCCTCGACTACATCTTCTTCAACGGGGGCGTCTTCCCCGTCCGGCGCGGCCACGCCGACAGGAGGCCTTCCGCACCGTGCGCACGATCCTCTCGCGCGGCGGCTGCATGTTGATCTACTGCGAGGGAGGGCGATCGCGGAGCGGGGAGCTCGGCCAGGCGCGCCCCGGTGTCGGCCGCGCGGCCCTCGAGAGCGGCGCGCCGGTCGTGCCGATCGCGATCCTCGGCTCCCAGGACATCCGCGGCTGGCGGCGGCTGGCGTTCCCGAAGGTGACGATCCGATACGGCGAGCCGATCTCGTTCCCCGTCGAGGAGAACCCCGACCGCGCCCGCCAGCAGGAGACCGCCGACGAGATCTTCGCGAAGGTGCGGGTGATGTACGAGGAGCTCGCCCGCGACGGGCGCCGCACCGTGCTCAAGCGGATCCGCGAGCGCCGCGCCGCCGGCCAGGGCAGCCCGCGCTACTCGTAGCGCTTCTCGAGCGTCTTCCAGTGCTCCGGGTCGTGCCCGGGAACGATCTCGGCCTGCGGGTAGGTGCGGTGGAACTGCTGCAGCTCGCGCAGTGAGCGCTTCCAGTTGTGCATGTCGACCGGGGCCGGAGGGGGATCGGCGTCCTCGAGCTGGGCGTGGGTGTAGATCGCGTCGCCGGCGATGACCATGTCCCGGTCCGAGAGCCGTGCGATGACCGAGCAGTGCCCGGCGGAGTGCCCGGGCGTGAAGGCGAGCCGGACGCTGCCGTCGCCGAACAGGTCGAACGTGCGCCCGAAGCTGGCGTAGGACGAGATCCCGGGGCCGTCGAAGTCGATCGTCCGGTAGTCGAAGAGGTAGTCGAAGTGCTCGGGGCGGTAGCCGCGCAACAGTGGCCGGTCGTCGGTCGTCGCGGCCTCCCACTCGCGCTTCGAGACGACGAAGGTCGCGTGCGGATAGTCGGCGATCCCGGAGGTGTGGTCGTAGTGGAGGTGGGTGAGGATGACGAGGCCGAGCTGACGCGAGTCGATGCCGCGTTCGCGGAGCTGGGACGCGACGTCCCTGCCGGGCTCGAGCGTCGGCTTCCCGATCCTCGACATGACCCGGCCGAGGTTCGCCGACGGCTTCGCCGCGACCGAGGCGTGGAAGGCCGTGTCGACGAGGAACGGGCCAACCGTCGGGTGGGTGATCAGGAACGCCGGGACCGGGATCTTCCAGTACTTCGAATGCGGCGTGCCGAGCCCGATCATGCGCGGGACGCGCAGCCGGCCGCCGGGGTTCTCGAGGTAGCCGGGCGGGGTCGTCAGCTCGCCGCCGAGGAGTGGCTCGACGGTCACGGTGGCCCCCGTCGCGGCGCCCTTCGGGAGCGGCCCGGTGAGGGGCTTGGCCTCTGCCTTGACGTTGCTCATCGCCTCGCAGGCTACCCGGGAGCGGGCGTCGCTTCCCGGGCCGGCGGGGCCATCGCACGAGCGCTGGCATAGGCTCCGCCGGTGACCGACCCGCCGCCCCAGACCTCCCGGATCTTCGCTCCGGGGCTGCTCGACGGCGCCGTCTGCCTCGTCTCGGGAGCCGGCAGCGGTCTCGGCCGCGAGAGCGCTCTGGAGCTCGCCCGGCTGGGCGCGACGGTGATCGGCTGCGGCCGCCGCCTCGAGCCCCTGGAGGAGACCCGCGAGCTGATCGAGAGCATCGGCGGCCGGGCGGAGGCCGTCGCCGCAGACATCCGCGACGCGGAGGCCGTCGACGCGCTCGTCGACGGCCTGCTCGAGCGCCACGGCCGCCTCGACGTGCTGGTCAACAACGCCGGCGGCCAGTTCCTCGCCCCGGCCGAGACGATCTCGGCGAAGGGCTTCCGCACCGTGATCGAGCTCAACGTCCAGGGCACCTGGAACATGACCCAGGCGGCCGCGACGAAGGCCTTCATCCCGCAGGAGGGCGGCAAGGTGATCAGCGTGACGCTGTCGCCCCACAACGGGATGCCCGGGATGGTCCACTCCGGCGCCGCGCGGGCCGCCGTCGAGAACATGATGCGGACGCTCTCGGTCGAGTGGTCCCGCTTCGGCATCCGTCTCTGCGCGATCGCCCCCGGCCAGTTCGACACCGAGGTCTTCCGCACGAAGTACCCCAAGGTCGTCGTCGACTCCGTGCCGCGGACCGTCCCCCTGGGCCGGCTCGGCCGCCCGGAGGAGATGGCCTGGCTGGTGGCCTACCTCGCCTCGCCCGCCGGCGACTTCTTCAGCGGCGCCGTCCTGACCCTCGACGGAGCCCGCGACAACTGGTTCGGCTCCTGGCCCCCGCAGGTCCAGATGGGCGAGGCCGGCGAGCCGCCCGGCGAAGAACGTAAGAAGTCCTAGGGTCCCGCCACGGTGGGCCCCTCCCGGGGGAAGCGGACGCGAAGCGGAGCATTCCCCGGAGTTATCGTCGAGCTCCTCGGCCACCGGCTCGCCCAGCAGCCGGTAGCCCTCCATCGACGGGTGGTCGCCGTCGTCCGTCAGGTCCTCGCGCATCAGGCCGGGCTCGTCGGGGTCCTCGAGAATCTCGTGGAAGGGGAGGACCGGCACGTCCGCCTGCTCGCCGATCCGCCCGATCAGCTCGTTCAGCTCCGCGATCGGCCGGTCCGCCGTGGGATGGCCGTTGTTCCAGGGGAGCACCTCCGTCAGGGCGACGGGGATCCCCAGCTCCTGGCCGGTCCGCACCATCGACTCCAGGTTGCCGGCGGCGATCCCGGGCTCGAGGCCCTGGGCGATGTCGTTGATGCCGCCCTGCACGATCAGCGCGTCGGCGCCCTCGGCGCATTCGGCGAGGCGCTGCGCGATCTCGTCGGTGCGCTCGCCGAAGACGCCGCAGTTGCGGAACTCGAGCGCCGGATCCTCCTGCGAGGCCCAGTACTCGAACTGGCTGCGCTCGTCGAGCGCAGGCCCGATCCGCTCGCGGATCGCCGGGTCCGGATCCCAGAGCGGCGAGCCGGCGGTGATCGAGTCGCCGAGCGCGGCGACCAGGACCGTGTCATCGGCGGCGGAGTCGGCCGGGGCGGGGGAGGGGTCGTCCCCGCCGCAGGCGGACAGCAGCAGCGCGATCACCACGATCGCGGCGACGAGTCCCCAGAACGAGTACATCGCCCTGAAGACCCGTCGCCGGCTGGCGACGACCGCGGGATTCTTCGATTCCGACACTGCCCCGAACCTACGGACTGCAATCGCGCCCAGATCAGGTCCTGACGAGGACGCCGAGCCCGGCGCCTCCCCGTCCGTCAGGATACATCCCGGTGAACTGGCCGCCCGTGACGTTGATGACCTGGCCGTGGATGTAGTTCGCGTGGTCGGAGCAGAGCATCAGCACCGGGCCGGCTGCCTCCTCCGGCTGGGCCGGGCGGCCGAGCGGGATCATCATCTTGCCCATCTCGCGCATCTGCTCGGGGATGCCGAGGCCGACCTTCTCGCCGCCGCGCTCGATCTCCTCGGAGTTCTCCTTGGCCGCGGTGAGGCGGGTCTCGACGAAGCCGAACGCGATCGCGTTGCAGTTGATCTTGAACTGGCCCCACTCCTTGGCGACCGCCTTCGTCAGGCCGGTGACGCCGGCCTTGGCGGCCGCGTAGTTGGCCTGCCCGGCGTTGCCCATCGTGCCCGAGACGGACGAGATGTTGACGATCTTGCGGAAGACCTCCTTGCCCTCGGCCTGCTCCGCCTTGGCGGCCTCGCGCCAGTGGGGAGCGATCGCGCGGATCACCCGGAAGGGGACGACGGTGTGGATCGCGAGCATCGCCTGGAACTGGTCGTCGCTCATCCGGTGGACGACGCCGTCCCACGTGTAGCCGGCGTTGTTGACGATCGCGTCGACCGAGCCGAACGCGTCGACGGCCGCCTCGACGAGCTTGTCGCAGGCGCCCTCCTCGGTCAGGTCGCCGCTGAAGACAGCGGTCTCGCCGTCGATCTCGCTGGCCGCCTGCTCGGCGACGTCACCGTCGATGTCGTTGATCAGGACCTTGGCTCCCTCGGCGACGAAGAGCTCCGCCGTCGCCCTGCCGATGCCCCGGGCCGAGCCCGTGATGATCGCCGCCTTGCCGTCGAGAAGTCCCATTCTGTTCAGTGCTCCATTCGGTATGAGGTGAGGGCGGGCAACTCTATTGAGGGCGCGCCGGGCGGACCATCATGTAGACGGACAGCCCGGCTCCGAGGGGACCCTCGCCGGTAACCTCGAAGCCGCGGCGCTCGTAGAAGCCGATGTTCTCCGGGGTGTGGGTGTCGAGCGCGCAGACGTGCCCGGCGGCGTCGCGGATCGCCAGGTCGTGGTCGAGCAGGCGGCCGCCGAGGCCGCGGCCGTGCAGCTCCGGGTCGGTCCCGATCGTGTCGAGGTACCAGTGCTCCTCCTTCGGCTTCAGCGAGGTGATGAGCCTGTCGCCGGCGCGCATCTCGTCGGCGACGTCGCCGAAGGCGGCGTAGTCCTCCTCGCTGCGGCGCTGGGAGAGCTCGGGGACGCCGGGCGGGATCCAGATCGTGGTGCAGGCGCCGCCGATCGTCCAGCACTCGCCGAGCGGGATGAACCGCTCCCGCATGTCGGAGGCGAAGCGCTCGTAGATGCGGTCCTCGCGGTCGCTCTCGTCCGGCATCGCCCACGCCCCCCAGGGCTCGTGCCAGGAGAACGCCCGGGCGAACGCGCGCGCGGCCCGGTCGACGTCGGCGGGCTCGAGCGGCCGCGGCTCGCCGAGCGCGGCGATCTCGGGAGCCTCAGAGGCCGAGGCCACGCCCGAGGATCTCCTTCATGATCTCGTCGGTCCCGCCGCCGATCGGCCCGAGCCGCGCGTCCCGGAGCGCGCGCTCGACGTGGTACTCGCGCATGTAGCCGTAGCCGCCGTGGACCTGGACCGCGTCGTCGGCCACCTCGACCGCCGCGCGCTGGGTGAAGAGCTTCGCCTTCGTCACCTCGGCGAGCGCGTCGCGGCCGTCGACGAGCAGGCGCAGGGCCGAGTAGCTCATCGCCCGGCCGACCTCGAGCTTCGTCGCCATCTCGGCGACCTTGTGGCGGATCGCCTGGAAGCTGCCGATCGAGCGGCCGAAGGCCTGCCGCTCCTGCGCGTAGGCGATCGTGCGGCGCAGGCACCAGTCCATCGCGCCGACGGCGCCGAGCGACATCAGCAGCCGCTCCCACTGGAAGTTGGCCATGATCAGCTTGAAGCCGCCGTTCTCCTCGCCGAGCAGGTTCTCCTCGGGGACGAAGACGTCGGTGAAGGCGAGCTCGCCGGTGTCGGACGCGTGCCAGCCGAGCTTCTCGAGCTTGCGCGAGACCTCGTAGCCCTCCATCTCGCGCTCGAGGATCAGGAACGAGATCCCGCCGTGCCCGCCCTCGGGGGTCGTCCGCACGGCGCAGACGAGGAAGTCGGCGCGCACCCCGTTGGTGATGAAGGTCTTGGCCCCGTTGACGATCCAGCCGCCGTCGACCCGCTCGGCGCGGGTCCGGATCGAGGCCACGTCGGAGCCGGCGCCGGGCTCGGTGATCCCGAGTGCCGCGACGACCTCGCCGGCGATCGCCGGCCGCAGGAAGCGCTCGTGCTGCTCGGGGGTGCCGAAGGTCCAGACCGGTGGGGTGGCGATGCCGGTGTGCGCGCCCAGCCCGGCGCCGACGCCGCCGGAGATCCCGGCGGCGGCGATCTCCTCCGCCCAGACCGCGTCGTGGAGCTGGTCGCCGCCCTGGCCGCCGAGCCGCTCCGGGTACTTGAGGCCGAGGAAGCCGAGCTCGGCGGCGCGGTTGAAGAGCTCGCGGGGGAACTCGCGCCGCTCCTCCCACTCGTCCTGGAACGGGACGATCTCGGTCTCGACCCAGCGGCGGATCGTCGCCCGCAGCTCCTCGTGCTCGGTCTCGAACGGGGGCGTCAGCGCCCGCGCGCCGGTGTCCTTGACGACGGTCATCGGGCGCCCACGCTACCGGCGCGGCGGCGCCTCGGGTACAACCCTGCCGTGCTCAACGGCTTCAAGAACTTCATCTCGCGCGGCAACGTGGTCGAGCTCGCCGTCGCGGTCGTCATCGGCGCCGCCTTCGGGGCCGTCGTCACCTCGCTGGTCGCCGACCTGATCACCCCGATCATCGGCGCGATCCTGGGCGAGAGCGACTTCAGCAACCTCACCTTCGAGATCAACGGGTCGGAGTTCCGCTACGGCAACTTCATCAACGCGCTGATCTCGTTCCTGATCATCGCCGCCGCGATCTACTTCCTCGTGGTCGCCCCGCTCGAGGCGCTGGAGCGCCACCGCAAGGGCCCCGAGGGAGCGAAGACGCGCCCCTGCCCCGAGTGCCTGACCGAGGTCCCGGTGGCCGCGAAGCGCTGCGCGTTCTGCACGAGCGAGATGGCCGGCGGGGACGCCGAGGCGGCGTTAGGCGCGGTCGCGCCCGGGCTCGCCCCGGCTGTGGGGCTGGGTTTGGGCTGGGAAGGGGGATGAAACGGCTCCCGCTGCGCCAGTGGGGCGTTTAAGGCCAGGATCCTGGCAAGAGTCGCCCCACTGGCTCGAGCCTCGGCCCCTCACCACCCCTCATCAGCCCAAACCCACTGCCCGCCCTGGGGCCGCGCGTCGTCCTACCCCAACATCTCCCTGAGCCGCTCCAGCAACGCACCGGCGTCGAACGGCTTGTCGATGAAGGAGACGCTGCCGGCGGTCGGGCCCAGGTCGCTCGGCGGGGCGTTGTCGCTGTAGCCGGACATGAACAGGACGTGGAGGCCCGGGCGCATGGCGACGGCGCGGCGGGCGAGGTCGTCGCCGCGCATCCCGGGCATGACGACGTCGGCGAGCAGGAGGTCGAAGTCGGCGCCCGGGCTGTCGAGCAGCTCCAGCGCCTCGGCCCCGCCGCCGGCGGAGACCACCGAGTAGCCGGCGCCGCCGAGGATGCGCTCGGCCACGCGCCGGACGGCGATGTCGTCCTCGGCGATCAGGACCGTCTCGCCGCGCCCGGCCGGGGCCGCCCGGGTGGGGCGGGTCGCCTGCGCCGGGCCGCTGTCGGAGGCGGGGAGGAAGATCTCGATGCTCGTCCCCACGCCCGGCTCGGAGGAGAGGTCGATCAGGCCCCGCGCCTGCGTGACGATCGTGTAGACGGTCGCGAGGCCGAGGCCGGTTCCCTGGCCCGAGGCCTTCGTCGTGAACATCGGCTCGAAGGCGCGCGCGGCGACCTCGCTGTCCATGCCGACGCCCGTGTCGGTGACGAGCAGCCGGACGAAGCGCCCCGGCTCGACGCCCGGCTGGATCTGGACCTCGCTGGGGCCGAGCTCGACGTTGCCGGTCTCGAAGGTCAGCGTCCCGCCGCCGGGCATGGCGTCCCGCGAGTTGACCGCGAGGTTGATCAGCACCTGCTCGATCCGCGCCGGGTCCTCGGCGATCGGCCAGAGCCCGGGGTGGAGGCGCCGCTCGACGCGGACGTGCTCCCCGATCGTCGAGCGCATGAAGCCGTCGAGCCCGGAGATCAGCTCGTTGAGGTCGAAGACGACGCTGACGCCGGCCTCTCGCCGCGCCAGGATCATCAGCTGGCGGACGAGCCCGACGCCGCGCTCGGCGGCGCGGCGGATCTCCTCGATGTCGGCGTGCGCGGGGGAGTCGGGGGGCACTCCGCCCGCGGCGAAGCGGGCGTAGTTGATGATCACGCCGAGGATGTTGTTGAAGTCGTGGGCGATCCCGCCGGCGAGCTGGCCGATGACCTGCAGCGGCGATTCGTCTTCGTTGTGGCTCCCCGGCGGCCGTCCGCTCGGGACGCTCACTCGAGCAGGCCCCAGCGCATGGCGGTGGCCACCGCGGCGGCGCGGTCGGTCACGTCGAGCTTCTCGAACAGGTGCGCCATGTGGGTCTCCATCGAGGCCTCGCTCAGCTCCAGCTCGGCGGCGATGCGCTCGGTCGTGCGGCCCTCGGCGAGCAGCCGCAGCGCGTTGCCCTCGAGCTCGGTGAGCGCCGGGCGCTCGGAGGCCTCGCGCATCTGGATCTCGGTCGCGATGCCGGCGGCGAACTGCGGGGCGATCACCGTCTCGCCGCGGCCGGCGGTGACGATCGAGTCGCACAGCTCCATGTGGTCGGAGGCCTTCGAGACGTAGCCGGCGGCTCCCTGGGCGAGCGCGTTGTAGGCGGCCCCGGAGTCCTCGTAGCCGGTCAGCAGCATCACCCGCGTCCGCAGCCCGTCCCGCTTGACCGCGCCGACGATCTTCAGCCCGTCGAGGCCCGGCATCCGCACGTCGACGACGGCGACGTCCGGCTCGAGCTGGTTGATCTTCTCGAGGGCGTCGCGGCCGTCGGCGCTCGAGCCGACGAGCTCGAGCTCCGGCCGCTCGGCGATGGCGCGCTCGAGGCCCTGGCGATAGACGGGATGGTCGTCGGCGATCAGGATCGTCAAGCGCTGCTCGTCCGCGGCCATCGCGCCCATATTCGCACGGGCGGTGGCGGCGCCCCTGTGGGGCGCCCGGCCTAGAGGCCGTAGCTGCGGCCGATGACCTCGAGCATGACCTCGTCGGAGCCGGCGCCGATCCGGTTGAGGCGCATGTCGCGGTAGGCGCGCTCGACGTCGTACTCCTTCATGTACCCGTAGCCGCCGTGGATCTGGATGCACTCGTCGGCGACCTCGCAGCCCATCCGCGCCGCGTAGAGCTTCGCCTGGGTGATCTCGCGGACGGGGTACTCGCCGTTGGCGAAGCGCCAGGCGGTCGTGTAGGTCATCTGCTGCGCGGCCTCGATCTTCGTCGCCATCTCGGCGAACTTGTGCCGGATCGCCTGGAACTTGCCGATCGGGCGGCCGAAGGCCTGCCGCTCCTTCGCGTACTCGAGCGTCTTCTCGAAGATGCGCTCGGCGCCCGCGACGCAGCCGATCGCGCCGACCAGCCGCTCTCCCTGGAGCTCCCAGGAGATGTGGTAGAAGCCCTTGCCCTCCTCGCCGAGCAGGTTCTCCGCCGGCACGCGGACGTCCTCGAAGGCCAGCTCGGCCGTGTCGGAGGCGTGCATCCCGAGCTTCTCCAGCGTCCTCGAGACGGTGAAGCCGGGGGTCGGGTTGCCGTCCTCGTCCTTGAGGTCGACGAGGAACAGCGAGATCCCGTCGTGGCGCGCATCCGGGTCGGTCTTGGTGACCAGCAGGATGAAGTCGGCGCGGGTGCCGTTCGTGATGAAGATCTTCGACCCGTTGATCACGTACTCGTCGCCGTCGCGGCGCGCGGTCGTGCGGATCCCGGCGACGTCCGAGCCCGCGCCCGGCTCCGTGATCCCGAGGCAGGCGATCTTCTCGCCCTTGATCCCGGGCACCAGGTAGCGCTGCTTCTGGTCCTCGGTGCCGAGCATCTCGATCGGCGGCAGCACCATGTCGGTGTGGACGGCGAGGCCCATGTTGAGGCCGCCGCAGCCGGAGTAGGAGAGGCACTCGGCCCGCACCAGCGAGTAGTAGTAGTCGCCGCCCTGTCCGCCGTACTCCTCCGGGAAGCAGAGGCCGACGAAGCCGAGCTCGGCCATCCGGTGCAGGACCGAGTCGGGCCAGTAGTTCGCCTCGTACTCGGCCGCGTTCGGCGCCAGCTCCTTCTGGACCCAGGCCTTCATCGACTCGCGCAGGTCCTCGTGCTCCTGGGTGAAGATCAGGTGCTTGCGGGGCGTGGAGCCGAAGTCCGGCTTGACGACGTGCTCTCTGGTCTGGGTGGCTGCCACGGGGACCCTCTCCTCTGGTTGCTTGGAAGCTGTCGAAAGTAGACAGTAGCACTTACTACTTCACACTTTCGGGAGGCTCGCCGGGAGGCATCACAGAGGGCGGTCGTCCCGTTGCGGGCCGCTCGCCGCCCTCACGCGCCCAGCCGGGGTTTGGCTACCCTGGCTCGAGGAGCGCGTCGACGCCGAAGCCGGCCCGGAGGAGGGCGATCAGTTGTCAGCTCATGGTCAGTCCGACGGCACCGCCATCCGGCCGGCCGCGGCCACGGGCGGGGACGGCCCGCTGCCCGACGGCCCCGGCGCGCCCGGGCTCCTGCAGATGCGCCGCTGGTTCCGCGACCCGGTCCGGTTCATGGAGGGCAACCGCGAGCGCTACGGGCCGATCTTCACCGTCAAGCTCGGGGCGCTGAAGCGCTGCGCGTTCATCGCCGATCCGCAGGCGGCCTGGCACGTGCTCTCGGGCGATCCGTCGACCTTCCGGATGGGCCCGACCAACGCGATCTTCCGCCCGGTCCTCGGCGAGCGCTCCCTGTTCCTCCTCGATGGGGAGGAGCACCGCCACCACCGCCGCCTCATGGCGCCCGCGTTCCACCGCCAGCGGGTCCGCGGCTACGGCGACCTGATCGGCGAGATCGCCTCCCGCGAGATGGCCTCGTGGCCCCAGGGCACTCCCTTCCCCCTGCAGGGCGCGATGCGCCGGATCACCACCGAGTCGATCACGCGGATCGTGATCGGCGTCTGCGCCCCCGAGCGCGACGCCGAGATCCGCCGGCTCGTGCCCGAGATGCTTCAGATCGCCGAGAACCCGCTGGCGCTGATGCCGCAGTTCCAGCGCGAGATGGGGGGCCGCTCGCCCTTCGGCCAGGTGATGCGGGTCACCCGCGAGATCGACCGGATCCTGCTCGACGAGATCGGCCTGCGGCGCCACAACCGCGGCTCCGAGGTCGGCTCCGACGTGCTCTCGTCCCTGGCGCGGCCCGAGCCCCACGAGGACGGGTTCATGACCGACCGCGAGATCCGCGACGAGATGCTGACCCTGCTGATCGCCGGCCACGAGACCACCGCCAACGCGCTCTCCTGGACCTTCGAGCGGCTCCTGCGCCACCCCGACGCGCTCGAGCGCGTGGTCGAGGACGAGGGCGACGAGTACCTCGACGCGGTCGTGCGCGAGACCCTGCGCCAGCGGCCGATCCTGCCGGTGACGGCCCGGCGGCTGACGGTGCCGCGCGAGGTCGGCGGCTACTCGTTCCCGGCCGGCTGGACCCTGATGCCCTGCATCTACCTGATCCATCGCGACCCCGAGGTGTTCCCGGAGCCCGAGCTCTTCCGCCCGGAGCGGTTCCTCGGCGACGCGCGGCCGAGCTCGCGGGTGTGGGTCCCGTTCGGGGCCGGATCCCGCCACTGCATCGGCTCCCACCTGGCGATGCTGACGATCAAGACCGTGCTCAGGACGGTCCTCGAGCGGTCGCGGATGGAGGTCGACGACGCGCCCGAGCCGATCGTCCGCAACAACATGACCCTCGCGCCCGGCCGCGGCGCGACGGTGACGCTGACCGGCCCGAGGCGCGCCCGCGTGCGCGGCGTCGGTGCCGGCGTGCACGGCTGATCCCAGCTCGACTGGATTTTTTTCGCGCGACCTGCCGATAGGAACCGTCAAGCTGCGAGAGCATCGCAGATACGGCCCTTGTGCGAGGAAAGGTCCTGCAGGATGGGGTTGATCGATCTTCGAGGGGGCCGGAGTCCGACGCGGACCAGGTCGCCGTCGCAGCGGCCCAGAGCTGCGCTGCCCTCGGACGCTCCGCGGCCGCAGGTCGCGCCGCTCGCGCGCGCCGGCGCCTACGTCTCCCTTGACGGGGATGTTCCTCGGCATCCTCGGCGTCGTCCTCCCGCACCCGGAGCAGCTTCAACGTGCCGGCGCTGCTCGCCGTCCAGGCGTTCGACCCTCGTCTCGTCGATCGAGCTTCCTCGTCTTCGCCGAGCAGCGTGCCGATGTGGATGATCCGCTTCGGCTCCCGCAGCAGGGCATCCTCCAGGCCACCGCCGGCGGTGATCTTCAGCGGTGACCCGTCGAGCGCCTACGCGCCTCTTCTACCTCTGGCCCTGCTTCTACGCCTTCTACTTCCTCTCGCGCGCGCGACGCCGCGGTCAACGATCGTCTTCTGGCGGTCTGTTACGGCGTCGCGATCTCCGTCACTGGAGCACGCGGAACACCGCCAGTCGACCAGCGTCGGAGACCTGACGCACCACTTCGTCCTCACCGTCGGCAGCTCGCGATCGCCGGCGTCGATGATCACATCCTCTGCGCACCAGGGTCGACGGGCTCTGGACGCGGCTCCTCGGCGGCCGCCCGGACCGACCTCGCTCACCGGCCTGCTCAACAGCCACGGGCTCGCCGAGCCCTCGCGACGGAGATCGACCGCGCCCGCGATGAGCGCCAGCCGCGTCGGCCTGCTGACGGTCCGAGGTCGACCGGCATCCGCGAGCTCGAGACCGCCAGTTCGGCCACGACGGCCGCGCGACGACGCCCTCCGTGAGGTCGGCCGCCTGCTTCGACGAGTCGACCCGCCGGATCGACACCGTCGCCCGCACCGGCGACCCGAGTTCGCGATCGTCCTGCCGGAGACCGACGAGCACACCGGCTTCCTCCTCGCCGAGCAGATCCTGGCCCGCCTGCGCCGCACCTACCGCGAGCGCGACCATGGCGCTCAGCGCCAGCATCGGCGTCGCCGCCTTCCCCAAGCACGGCGCCAGCGCCGAGGCGCTGCTGCAGGCCGCGCAGCCGGCCGCGGAGGTCGCCGCACACGCTCGGCTCCGATCGCGCCGTCGTCTTCAGCACCGAGCTCGAGGACGCGATCGCCGCCGACTCGGGCCGGCCAGTCCGTGAGCGAGAGCCGCGACCCACCTGAGCACGGTCCTCAGCCTCGCCGAGGTCCTCGACCTGCGCGACGCCCGCAACGCCGAGCCACTCGCTGCCGTGGCGCGCTACTGCGAGATGCTCGGCCATCGAGCTCGGCCTCCCGGAGCAGCGGGTCCAGCGCCTCCGCCTCGCGGGCACGCTCCACGACATCGGCAAGGTCGGCGTCGCCGACTCGATCCTCGACAAGCCCGGGCCCGCTCTCCCCGGCCGAATGGGACCAGGTTCGCCGCCACCCCGAGATGGCGGCGAGGATCCTCGGCGCCCGCGAGCTGACCGACATCCGCGAGTGGGTCTCGCCCGCCACGAGCAGCTCGACGGCCACGGCTACCCGCGGGGCTCTCCGCCGAGGAGATCCCGCTCGAGTCACGGATCCTCGCGGTCGCCGAGTCCTACGACGCGATGACGAGCGAGCGCCCCTACCGCCCCGCGCGCACCGAGGACGAGGCGATCGAGGAGTTCGGCCGCTACTCCGGCAGCCAGTTCGACGGCGCCGTCGTCGACGCGCTGGTCCGCGCCCTCGACGGCAGGGCGAGACACTGCGGTCGGAACGCCCGGCGACGAGGCCGAGAGCTTACGCCGAGCCGGAGCTCAGCGCCCGCTCCACCTGCGAGGTCGGCTTCTCGACGAAGGCCCGCGAGCGCCCTCCTTCGGCGTCCTCCGAGACGAGCACGGGTCCCGCGATCGGGCCCTGCCTGCTTCAGGGCCTCGGCGGCCGGCCAATCGCGCGCCTGAACCAGGATCTCCTTCGAGGCCCCGACCGCCAGCGGGGCGTTCGCCGCGATGCCGCTCCGCCACCTCGATGGCCGCATCGAGCGTCGGACCCCTCCGCCGCGAGCCGATTGACCAGGCCGAGGTCGTAGGCGCGGGCGGCGTCGATCGACTCGCCCGTCAGGGCGCAGCTCCATCGCGATCGACAGCGGGACGCGCTTCGCGAGCTCCACCAACCCGCCGGAGGCCGCGAGGAGGCCCCGCTTGACCTCGGGGATGCCGAAGGTGGCGGACTCGGCCGCTACGACCATGTCGCAGGCCAGCATCAGCTCGAAGCCGCCCGCGAGGACGTGACCCTCGACCGCGGCGACCAGAGGCTTCGCCGGCGGCTGGTTGATCACGCCGAACACGCCTCGCCGCTCGACGTAGGGCACGTCGCCCTCGGCGAAGGCCTTCAGGTCCATCCCGGCGCAGAAGCTGCCGCCGGCACCCGAGAGGACCGCGACCGCGGAGCGCGGGGTCCTCCTCGAAGGCGTCGATCGCGCGGCTCATCGCGTCGGCGGTGGCGAAGTCGAACGCGTTGCGCCGCTCGGGACGGTTGATCGTGCATCAGGAGGACGGGGCCGCGGGCCTCGGTCAGGATGGATTCGCTCATGCCGGTCACCGCGATCTCCCGGAAAGTGGGAAGCATGACTTACTACTTCCTACGCTGGTAGTCTCGCCGGGCGGCTCCAGAGGGCCGCTGCGATGGATTACGAGCAGCTTCTCTACGAGGTCTCCGACGGGGTCGCGACGGTGACCCTGAACCGCCCCGAGCAGCGCAACGCGCTGTCGGGACAGATGCTCGGCGAGCTGGTCGACGCGATGAAGCGGGTCCGCGACTCCGACGAGGTCCGCGCCGTGGTCCTCACCGGAGCCGGCGAGAAGGTGTTCTGCGCGGGCGCCGACCTCGGCGGGTTCGCCGCCGACGCGCCGCTGGTCGAGAAGCACTTCTCCTCCGACCTCTTCCTCGAGTTCTTCCGGCTGATGCCGCGGCTCGGCAAGCCCTCGCTCTGCGCGGCGAACGGGCACGTCCTCGCCGGGGGCATGGGGCTCGCCCTCTCGTGCGACCTGGTCATCGCTCGCGAGGGGATCACCTTCGGCACGCCCGAGATCAACATCGGCGCGTTCCCCTACATGATCATGGCGATCATCTACCGCAACGTCCCGCGGAAGAAGGTCAACGAGATGATGCTGCTCGGCGAGCGGATCAGCGCCGACCAAGCGGTCGATTACGGCCTCGCCAACAAGGTCGTCGCAGCCGGCGACTTCGACGCCGCCGTCGCCGAGTGGGCGGGCAAGCTCGCCTCGAAGAGCCCGGTCCTGATGCGCCTCGGCCACGACGCGATGTACCGCCAGGCCGACATGAGCCTCGACGACGGCCTCGAGTATCTGCGCAGCCAGCTCTCGCTCACCTTCAGCACCGAGGACATCCAGGAGGGCGTCAAGGCGTTCTTCGAGAAGCGCGACCCGGAGTGGAAGGGCAGATGAGCTCGTTCGCCGACCCCGTGATCATCACCTGCTCGATCAGCGGGGCGATCGCCAACCGGGACCAGTGCCCGGCGATCCCGTACACGCCGGAGGAGTACGCGGCAGAGGCGCGCCGGGCGGTCGACGAGGGCGCCTCCCAGATCCACATCCACGCGCGCACGCCCGACGGCGTCCCCTCCTACGAGATCGAGGACTTCCGCGCGATCACCGAGGCGATCCGCGCCGAGGTCGGCGACGTGATCGTCAACTACTCGACCGGCGCGATCGGGGTCCCGATGGAGAAGCGCCTCGCCTACCTGCGCGAGCTCAAGCCCGACGTCGCCGC
Organism: uncultured Solirubrobacterales bacterium; assembly: GCA_963839535.1. Taxonomy (GTDB): domain Bacteria; phylum Actinomycetota; class Thermoleophilia; order Solirubrobacterales; family 70-9; genus RHKX01. The sequence goes on along the minus strand of CAWIVF010000006.1, from coordinate 423,677 downwards.
GCTCAACATGTCCTCGATGAACTACGCGAAGTACTCGCGCCGCCGCAAGGACTTCGTCTTCAAGGCGGTGTTCGAGAACAGCTTCGACACGATCATCGAGTTCATCAACGAGATGAACGAGCTCGGCATCCAGCCCGAGCACGAGTGCTTCGACGCCGGGCACGTCGCCAACCTCGACCCGCTCCTGGACATGGGGCTGCTGGAGGAGCCGCTCCAGATCAGCCTCGTGATGGGCGTCACCGGCGGCATCCGCCCGGTCCCGCGCAACGTCTTCGCGATGTCGGACCAGATCCCGCGCGGCCCCGAGGGCCCGCACAACTGGCAGGTGATCGGCGTCTCCCGCGACCAGTGGAAGCTGCTCGCCACCTCGCTCGTGCTCGGCGGCAACGTCCGCGCCGGGCTCGAGGACAACCTCTATCTCCCCGACGGCGAGATGGCGCGCTCCAACGGCGACCTGATCGCCAAGGCGCGGACGATGGCCGAGGACGTCGGGCGGCGGGCGGCGACCGTCGCCGAGGCGCGCGAGCTGCTCGGGCTCACGAAGGGCCGGGGACGGGCCGAGCCGGAGGCCTGACCGAAATGGCCTCGGGGTCGCCTCCCGCACCCGCCCTCAAGATCAGCGAGCTCGCCGAGGGCGCCGGGGTGCCGGTCGCGACCGTCCGCCACTACCTGCGCGAGGGCCTGCTGCCGGAGGGCCGCAAGACCTCGCGGAACATGGCCTACTACCCGCCGGAGCTGGTCGAGCGGATCCGGCTGATCAAGCTGCTCCAGGAGGAGCGCTTCATGCCGCTGCGGGTGATCCGCGAGCTGCTCGAGCGCGAGGAGGGGGACCTCGACCGGGTCCGGGAGCAGCTGGCCGAGGCCGATCGCGGTCTCGAGGTCGCGCTCGAGCGGGAGCGCGGCCGCACCCCGGCCGCCGAGGTCAGCGAGCGCCTCGCGGTGCCGGCGGACGCCCTCGAGCGGCTCTCGGCGCTCGGCATCCTGAGCCCGGCGGAGGAGGGCTACTCGCCGTCGGACGTGCGCATCGTCGAGGCGATCGCCCGCTTCCGGGCCGGGGGCTACGACGAGCGGATCGGCTTCACCGTCCACGACGCGGCCCGCTTCCTCGAGCCGCTGCGCGCCCTCGCCCGCCGCGAGGTCGAGTTGCTCTCGGAGAAGGTCGTCGGCCGGATCGAGCCGGACCGCGCGGCCGAGCTGATCGAGGCCGGCATCGATCCCCTCGCCGATCTGATCGCGGCGATGAACGCCAAGCTCGTCACCGAGGAGCTCAGGGCGCGGCGCTCGGCGCTGGGCGAATGACCTCGCGCACCGCCGGCCTCGTCGTCCTGGGCGGCGTGCTCGTGGCCGCGCTCGGTGCCCTCGGAGTGGTCCTCGGCGACGAGCCCCACCTCGGCTTCGACCACCTCGACCCCTGGCTGATCGTCTACGCGCTCGGCCTCCTGACGGCCCTCGGCGCCCTCCCGTTCCCGCTGCACGCGCGCTACGCCGCGCGGGTCGAGGATCGCGACAAGCGCTGGGAGCTGGCGCTGACGGCCTGGGGAGGGATCGCCGCGGTCGCCGCGACGGCGTTCGTGCTGCTCGGGCTGATCGCCGGCTTCGGGGCCGCCTCCGCCTCCGGCTCGCTCGCGATCGTGGGCGCCGCCGCCTGCGGATTGGTCATCGGCGGGCTCGGGGTGCTGATCGTCACGACGGGCTGAGGACCGTGGCCGCCCCGCCTGCGGTCAGCTAGATTGACCAGTCAATCAGTGGCCTCCGGAGGTGCCCGGAGGACCCGTCAGGGCCGGGAAGGAGAGTGATGCGCGCCGCTGCGATACAGCTCAACTCCACGGCCGACGTGGACGCCAACCTCGAGGCCGCCGAGCGCCAGTTGCGCGCCGCCGCCCAGGCGGGAGCCAATCTGCTGGTCCTGCCTGAAAAGTGGAGCCTGCTCGGCTCCGCGGAGGTGATGGCGGAGCGAGCGGAGCCCCTCGACGGGCCGGTCGTGGCGACGACGCGAGGCTGGGCCCGCGAGCTCGGCGTCCACCTCCTCGCCGGCAGCGTGGCCGAGCGGGTGCCCGGGCGCGAGCTGCTCTCGAACACCTCGCTGCTGATCGACCCGGCGGGCGAGATCACGGCCACCTACCGCAAGATCCACATGTTCGACGTCGACGTCGGCGGCGTCTCCTACCGCGAGTCCGACGGCGAGCAGGCGGGGGAGGAGATCGTCCTCGGCGCGGCCGGAGACCTGCCGCTCGGGATGACCGTCTGTTACGACCTCCGCTTCCCCGAGCTCTACCGGATCCTCGCCCTGCGGGGAGCGCTTGCGATCACCGTCCCCTCCGCCTTCACCTCGACCACCGGCCGCGATCACTGGGAGGTCCTGCTGCGCGCGCGGGCGATCGAGGACCAGCTCTTCGTCATCGCCGCCAACCAGTCCGGCGAGGCGCCGCCGCACTACGACTCCTGGGGCCACTCGATGATCGTCGACCCCTGGGGGAAGGTGCTCGATGAGATCGCCGCGGGCGAGGGCTACGCGATCGCCGACCTCGACCTGGCCGAGCTCGAGGGAGTGCGCGAGCGCGTCCCCTCGCTCGCCAACCGCCGCGGCGGCGCATACGCCTGGCCCGAGGAGGTCGGTGCCCGTGGCTGAGGCACGCACCCCGGTGGTCGACAAGCGGCGCGCGATCCTCGACGCCGCGATCACGGTCTTCGCGCGGCAGGGCTACCACTCCACCCGGGTCGCCGACATCGCCGACGAGGCGGGGGTCGCCTACGGCCTCGTCTACCACTACTTCCGCTCGAAGGAGGCGGTGATGACGGAGCTCTTCACCGAGCGCTGGTCGCTGCTCCTCAGCGCCGGGGACGAGCTGCTCGCCCGCGACATCTCGCCGCGCGAGAAGCTCTCGGGGATCGCCGGGTTCATCATCGGCTCCTACCGGCACAACCCGGAGCTGATGAAGGTGATCATCATCGAGGTCACCCGCGCCGCGAACTCCTTCGGCGCCACCCACCTGCCCGAGATCAGCCGCGCCTACGACGCGGTCGCCCAGATCGTCACCGAGGGGCAGGCCGCCGGCGTCTTCCGGCCCGAGGTCGATGCGGACTTCGTCGGCATGTGGTTCTACGGCGCCATCGAGCAGCTGCTCTCGGGCTGGGTCTTCGGGCTGATCCCGGCGACCGACGAGGAATTCGAGCGCGCCCAGGAGATGGTCGTCGAGACGCTCGTCTGCGGGCTCCAGCGCCGGGACGAAGGCTGAGAGCCCGCTCAGGTAAGGTCGCCCCTCGCGCGTTGCGGGTTTCGAGTAACCCGCGCATGGGCAGGATGAACCTCAATGGATAGCGACATCACCAGAAAGCTCGTCTGGTCGGGCCTCCTCGCCGCGACCGGAGCGCTCGCGAGCATCCTCGCCAGCCGCATCGCGGCCACGCTTTACCGCCGCATCTACGACGAGGACCCGCCCGAGTGAGCGGCACGCCCACCGGAACCCCCGCCGGGCCCCCCGCCCCCTTGCCGCCGAACGGCGATCGCAAGGTCGGCGAGATGGCCTTCGACGTCGCCGAGCGCGTCTCCCTCCTCGTCCGCGAGGAGGTCGAGCTCGCCAAGGTTGAGCTGGGGGAGAAGGTCTCGAACCTGCTCCGCGGTTCCGTCGTCGGGATCGCCGCCGGGATCTTCGCCCTGCTCGGCCTCGCGATGCTGATGCACTCGATCGCATGGGCGATCAACGACATCCTCGGGGTCGAAGGCTCCGTCTGGATCGGCTTCGGCATCGAGGCGCTCTTCTGGTTCATCACCGCCGGGATCGCCGGCCTCATCGCCTACAAGGCGGTCCAGAAGGGCACTCCGCCCACGCCTGAGATGGCGATCGAGGAGGCCAAGGAGACCAAGGCCACCCTCGGGAGGAAGGTATGAGCGACGGGCCCGCGAGATCAGCGCCGCGACCGGGCGCACCGGGGCGGACCGCCGCGGAGATCCGCCGCGACATCGACCTTCAGCAGGCCGAGCTCGCCCGCTCCGTCGTCGCCCTCCGCGGCCGCGTCAACGAGCTCACCGACTGGCGCCGCCAGATCAGCGAGCACCGCGAGCAGCTGATCAGGGGCGCCGCCGTCGCCGGCTTCGTGATCGGCGGCATGGCGATGCTGAAGCGCCGCCGCCGGCGCAACTCCTAGCGCGCGGCCTCGCGAGTCGCCCGGCGATTGCCGGGGCTTGGTTTGGGCTGATGAGGGGGAGGGTTTGCGGCCGCTGTGGCCTCCGAGCTGCGCTGGCACGGATTCGCCTTGCTGTGGCGGGAAATCCGTGCCACCGCGGGCAGTGGGGCGTTTAAGGCCAGGATGCTGGCCAAAGTCGACCCCACTGATCGAGGCTCGGCCACCCCCCTCCCTCATCAGCCCAAACCCGCGCCCGAGCCCCCGATCCGGCCCCTCGCGAGGCCACGCCCCTACTCCGGCTTCGAGCAGCTCCCGCGGCACTCCGCCGACGCCCAGCAGGCCCGGGCCCGTGTGGGCGCCGATCACCGGGCCGACCTCGGAGACGAAGAGGGGGTCGCTTCCCATCACCTCGCGGCAGCGCTCGACCAGGCGCTGAGCGTTCTCCGGGTCGTGGATGTGCTGGACGACCCAGGCGTCGCGGCCCTCGTCGTGCAGCTCCTGCGCGTACTGGACCAGGCGCTCGAAGACGCGCCGGCGGGTGCGGACGCGCTCGACCGGGGTGATCTCCTCCTCGAGGGTGAGGATCGGCTTGATCTGAAGCGCCGAGCCGAGCCAGGCGCGCGCGGCGCCGATCCGGCCGCCTCGCCGCAGGTACTCGAGGGTGTCGATGGCGAACCACATCCGCAGTTCTTCGCGGATCTCGTTGGCCCGGGCGATCACCGCCTCGGGCGATTCGCCCGCCGCCGCCGCGGCCGAGGCCGAGAGGACGAGCATCCCCATCCCGCCGCAGGCGGTCCGGCTGTCGAGGACGTGGATGCGCTCGCCGCCCTGGCCGTCGTCGATCAGGCGCTGGCGGGCCTGCAGGGCCGCCTCGTAGGTGCCCGAGATCGTCGCCGAGAGGTGGATCGAGACGATCTCGCGGCCCGCCTCGAGCAGCGGCGCGTAGACCTCGATGAAGTCTCCGACGGAGGGCTGGGACGTCGTCGCGCCCTCGTCGCTCGCCCGCAGGCGCTCGAAGAAGCTGTCGTAGTCGGAGATCTGGCTCTCGCGGCGCTGCTCGCCGCCGAGGGCCACGTAGAGGCTCACCCGCTCGACTCCGCGGGCCTCGATCATCTCCGCCGGGAGGTAGGCGGTCGTATCGCAGACCACGGCGGTGGTCGTCCGTGAATTCACCGTCGGGGCTTTGTATCACTTGCCAGTCAGGCCATCGGGTCTGCGTCACTACCATCAGCCCGATGCCGAAGACACTGATCACCGGAGGAACGGGCTTCATCGGGTCGCACCTCGCCCGGGCTCTGACGCGCCGCGGCGACGAGATTCGCGTGCTCGCCCGGCGGCTCTCCGACGACTCGCTCCTCAGCGGGCTCGCCTACGAGCGCATCAACGGCGACATCACGGACCGCCGCGCCGTGCGCCGCGCCGTCGAGGGCGTCGATCGCGTCTTCCACGTCGCCGGCATGACCTCGATGCGGGCCACCGACGTCGATCGCGTCTTCGAGGTGAACGTCGGCGGCACGCGGACCGTCGCGGAGGAGGCCCTGGCGGCCGGGGTGAAGCGGATGGTCATGACCTCGTCGGTTGCCGCGATCGGGCCGGCCCCCGCCGGCGGACGCGCGGACGAGCATCAGATGTTCACCGCCGGGCGGCTCGGGATCGGCTACATGAACTCCAAGCGCGAGGCCGAGGCCGAGGCGTTCCAGGTCGGCGCGCGGGGCCTCGAGGTGGTCATCGTCAACCCGACCTTCGTGCTCGGCCCCGATGACGGCGGCTCCGCCTCGATGGGCCTGGTCAAGCGCTATCTGCTGCGTCGCATCCCCGCCTTCGTCGACGGCGGGCTCAACATCGTCGACGTCAGGGACGTCGCCGACGGCCACCTCCTCGCCGACGCGAAGGGCGCTCCCGGCGAGCGCTACATCCTCGGCGGCCGCAACTTCACCCTGCAGCGCCTCTTCGCCGACTTCGAGCGGATCTCCGGCGTGCCGGCGCCCGCGCTCAAGGTGCCGTCCCAGGTCGCGACCGGTGGGGCGAGGGTCGCCGAGCAGCTCGGCCTTCCCCTCAGCCTCGCCCTCGACGAGACCCGCTCCGCGTCGCTGTGGTGGACGTACTCGTCGGCGAAGGCGAAGCGCGAGCTCGGGTTCTCGCCGCGCCCGCACGAGGAGACGCTCGAGACCGCACTCCGCTCGAAGCTGGACGAGCTCGGCGATCAGGTGGGCGGTGAGCCCAGCCGGACCGACACCGCGCTCGGCATCGCCGGCCGCGCCGTGCGGCTGGCGGGGAGGCTGACGCCGCGGTGAGCTCCGCCCCGTCCGTCGTCCTCATCCGCTGCCCGACCAGGACCAACTTCCTCTGTCCCTGTGGGGCCGTCGCCAGGAAGCTCCGCAAGCTGGAGGTCGAGCACCGCACCGAGCGGGTGCCGTATCGGCGCGGGCGCCGGCCCGAGGTCGTCGAGCTGACCGGCCAGCGTCGCGTCCCGCTGCTGATCGACGGGGACGAGGTGATCCACGACTCGAAGCGGATCCTGCAGTACCTCGACCACCGCTACGGGGCGGCCGAAGAGGACTGAGCCGTCAGGCGTGGGCGGGGGTCTCTTCCTCGTCCTTCACCTGGAAGGACGAGCCGCAGCCGCAGGCGGCGACGACGTTCGGGTTGTTGACCGCGAAGCCGGCGCCCTGCAGGCCCTCGACGTAGTCGACCTCGGAGCCGAAGACGAACTGCATCGAGACCTTGTCGACGAGGACCGAGACGCCGTTGTGCTCGAAGACCTTGTCGTCGTCCTTCCGCTTGTCGAGCGCGAGCGCGTACTGGAAGCCCGAGCAGCCCCCGCCGCGCACGGCGACCCGCAGAGCCTGATCCGACTCCGACTGGGAGGCGAGCAGCTCCTTGAGCTTGCCCGCGGCGACGTCGGTGATCTTGATGGCTGCTTCAGGTGTTTCCATGCTTCAGATTGTATAGCCCGGGTCCAGCGGACCCGGCTACTGCACCTTCAAGCAGGTCGATGACGAAGATCAGGGTCGCGTTCGGGCCGATGTCCGGCGGGGATCCCTGCGCGCCGTAGGCGAGGTCCGGCGGGATGATCAGCTCGCGCCGACCGCCGACCTTCATGCCCTCGACGCCCTGGTCCCAGCCCGGGATGACGCTGCCGCCGCCGATCTGGAAGGCGAACGGCTCACCTCCCCACGAGGTGTCGAACTCCTCGCCGGTCGCGTAGTCGACGCCCACGTACTCGACGGTCACCGGGCTGCCGCTCTCGGCCACCGGGCCGTCTCCCTCGACGATGTCGTTGATCTCGAGCTCGGCGGGCGGCTCGCCCTCGGGGATCTCGATCACCGGCTTCTTCGACAGGTCCGTGTTCGCGCTGCCGGAGTCGGAGTCCTCGCCGGAGAGCCCGGCGACGAGCACGACCCCGACGATCACGGCGAAGGCGAGCAGGGCGGGTAGGACGCGACGCACATGGACTAGAGGTTCTCGATCTGGAGGGGAGCGCTCTGCGCCGGGGCGCCGTGCGCCGGTGCCGGTTCGAGCTCCTCGTCGGGCTGCTCGACGCCGAGCGCCGTGGCGAGCTCGCCGGACTCGTACATCTCCTCGATCAGGTCGCAGCCGCCGAGCAGCTCACCGTCGACGTAGACCTGCGGGAACGTCTGCCAGTCGGCGATCTCGGCCGTCACCTCGCGCAGCGGCCCGAGGACGGGGAGCACGTCGATCGCGCCGTACTCGACGCCCATCTTCTCGAGCACGCCGACGGTCCGCATCGAGAAGCCGCAGCGGGGCATGTCGGGGGTTCCCTTCATCAGCAACAGGACCTTGTTGGCCTGGATCGCCTGCTCGAGCTGTTCGCGAAGTTCGGGGTTCGCCGCCATCGTCATCTGCCTCCTGGATCGGTTCCCCGGGAGGTTAGGCGGTCCGGCGGCTCGGCCGAGGCCGGCGTCAGGTGCTCGGCGTCAGGCCTTGAAGTTGACCGCGGCGGGGCGGCCGAAGAGGTAGCCCTGCGCGCAATCGACGCCGAGCTCGCGCAGCGGCTCGATCAGGTCCGCGGTCTCGACGCCCTCGGCGACCGTCCGCATGCCCAGGCCCCGAGCGATGACGACGAGGGACTCGACGATCCGGGCGTCGGCGTTCGACTCGAGCATCCCGCGGACGAACTGCATGTCGATCTTGAGCTCGGTGAAGGGGAGGTGGCGGAGGTAGGTGAGCGAGCCGAAGCCGGTTCCGACGTCGTCCAGGGAGAGGCCGCAGCCGAGCTCGACGACGCGCGAGGTGAAGTCGCGCAGGGACTCGATCGCGGGCGTGGCGGCCGTCTCGGTGATCTCGAAGGTGATCAGGGAGGGGTCGGCGCCGCTGCGCTCGAGCCCGCCGCGGACCATCTCGGTCAGGTCGCGGTCGCCGATCGAAGCGGCCGAGATGTTCGCGTTGACCCGTGCGCCCCGTCGCCGCCAGCTTCAGCGCCTGGCCGACGACCCAGTGGTCGAGGCGGCGGATGAGGCCGAACCGCTCGGCGGTCGGGACGAACTCGCCGGCCGAGATCGGTCGCCCGGTGGACGGGTCGATCATCCGCACGAGGAGCTCCTCGGCGATCGGTGCGCCGCTGGCCATGTCGACGATCGGCTGCGAGTAGAGGACGAGTCGCTGCTCGTCGATCGCCTTGCGGACGTGACCCACCCACTCGAGGCGGCTGCGGTCCTCGCCGGTGAAGACGACGGCGCGGTCGCGGCCGGCCTGCTTGGCCTGATGGACGGCGATGTCGGCCGCCGTCAGCAGGTCGGCGGAGCTGACTCCCATGCTGCTCTCGACGAGGGCGATCCCGGCGCTGGCGGTGAGCGTCGCGGCGCCCTCGCGCGAGCGGACGACCGAGAGCAGGCTGCCGGCGCGCTCGAGCGCCTGTGCCTCGTCGACGCCGGGGACGAGCAGCCCGAACTCGTCGCTGTCGATCCGGCCGAAGACGTATCCGGGGCCGAGCTCGCCCTGGAGGAGCTGAGCGATCTCGGCGATCACGCGGTCGCCCGTAGCCCGGCCGAGCGAGTCGTTGACCCGCTTCAGGTGATCGAGGTCGACGATGATCATCGCGCCGCGGCCGCCCGGCAGCCCGCCGCTGATCGCGAGGTCGGCGGCGGCATCGAAGCCGCGCCGGTTGAGCAGGCCGGTCAGCTCGTCGTGGTCGGCGAGGTAGCGCAGGCGCTCCTCGGCGGCCTTCTGGTCGCTGACGTCGGTGATCAGGCCCTCGACGACCATCACGCCGTTCTCGTCGAGCTCGCCGAGCGAGGCCCGGTCGCGGACCCAGATCATGCGGCCGTCGGACTTCTGGATCCGGTACTCGACGTCGAGGGGCCGGTTCTCGGCCACGCAGTCCGCCTCCTCCTGGAGGACGCGATCGACGTCGTCGGGATGCATCCGCTTCTCCCAGAACTCCGGGTCGGCGATCCACTCCTCGACCGTGTAGCCGAGGATCTCCTCGACCTGCGGCGAGATGAAGGTCCAGACGCCCGCAATGCCGAGGCCGGCGCGGTAGGTGATCGAGGGGAGGCGCTCGATCAGCGTCCGCACCCGGTGCTCAGCGTCGGTCAGCGAGTCGGCGACGCGCACGCGCTCGATCGCCGCGCCGAGGAGCTGCGCGAGCGACTCGACCAGGCTGATGTCGCTGAGCTCGAAGCGGCGCAGCTCCTTCGAGGAGACGACGAACGCGCCGAACGCGCCCTTGTCGCCGGGGATCCGCACCGAGATCGCGCTCTGCACGGAGGTCGTGCCGGGAAGGATGTCGTCATCGGGCGGCTCGATCGGCTGGAAGCGGCCCTCGCGCCGGAAGTCCTCGACCACGACCGCGCCCTGACCGCGCAGGACGGTGTAGCCGGGCTGGTTCCCCGGCAGCAGGGGGATCCGCGTGCCGCCGCTGCCCTCGGGCCAACCGGAGCCGGCGCGGAGCTCGAGCTCGGAGTCGTCGTGGTGGCACTTCCAGATCTCGCATCGATCGAGGCCGAGCTCCTCGACCGACAGCTGCACGGCCTGATCGAGCAGGTCGTCGAGGGCCATTCCCTCGAGGGCGAGCTGCCCGAGGTCGAGCACCGCCGAGCGGCGCCGGGCGTCGGCGTGGAGCTCGCGCTCCCGCTCGCTGCGCTCGCTGGCGTCGCGGAGGAAGACGGCGAGCAGGGGGACCTCGCCGCTCGAGAGGACCGCGGTCGTCATGTCGACCGGCAGCTCCTCGCCGTCGCCACGGCGGGCGGCGAGCTCGAGCTGGCGCTGGGCCACATGCGACTCCGACTCGGTCAGCTGGCGGCGCAGGACCGCGCGCAGGGCCTGCTGGAGGTGCTCGGCGAAGATCTCGGTTGCAAGCTCGCGACCGATGATCCGGTCGCGGTCGAGGGCGAAGAGGGTCTCGGCGGCCTCGTTCCAGGCGACCACGAGGCCGCGGGAGTCGAGGACCGCGATGCCGTCGGGGGAGCCCTCGATCAGGGCGGCTGCGGGCCCCGAAAGCGCTTCGGGAGTGGGATTCTCGGTCCTGCGGTCACTGGCGAGCCTGAGCAGGCTGCTGGTTCTCCGAGCTTGTCCTTCTCCCAAGGCCATCGATCGCTTTCCGGGTCTCGCTTCGACGCCGTTCGGCGCCTCGCCCGACTATCGACAGGGAGCGCGGAAGTCCTTAGCCGTGGGAGGGCAGGCTCGTGGTGATCGACAGGGCGTGAATCGACCCGTCGTCCATCCTCGTCTGCACCGCGGCCCGGACCATCCGGTGCTGGTCGATGCGGGTCCGGCCCTCGAACTGCTCGGCGGCGACGATCGCCCGCAGGTGATCGCCTCCGCCCTCGTCGACCACCTGAACCTCGGCGCCGGGGAGGGCGGCGGAGATCATCCCCTCCAGCTCTTTCAGATCGGCGGCCATCAGGCGCGCGAACGCTCCCCCGCGGTGTCGAGCATCTCGTCGATCGTCGTCAGCTTCACCCGCGGCCGGCCGAGCGGCTCGCCGCGGCTCTGCTCGAGCGCATCGATGGCGCGCCAGCCGTCGAACTCGACGAAGTCGACGCCGCGCTCGGCGAGCAGCGCCGGGAGGGCGTCGGCGTCGGCGTCGGCGGCCGGGATCAGCCCGGCCTCGGCGTCCTCGAGCAGCAGCTGGATGGTCTCGGCGGCGTCCTTCTTGTTCGTCCCGATCACGCCGCTCGGCCCGCGCTTGATCCAGCCGACCACGTACTGGCCGGGGATCGGGTGCTCGTTCTCGTCGACCACGCGTCCCTGCTTGTTCGGGATCACGCCGGCACGCGCGTCGTGGGGGACCCCGTCGATCCCGGTGCCGAGGTAGCCGATCGAGCGCAGCACGAGGCCGCACTCGATCGTCTCGGTCTCGCCGGTGTCGCGGGCGCGGACCGCGCCGGCCTCGTCGACGAAGAGCTCGTTGACGCCGACCACGATGCCCTCCACCCGGTCGCTGCCGAGGATCTCGACGGGGCTGCGCAGGAAGCGCAGCTCGACGCGCTTGTCCTTGCCCTGGGGGCCGAACCCGGCGAACTCGGTGAACGACTCGTGGTTCTTGCGGTTGGTCGCGTCCGACTGGTCCGACTCGAGGAACTGCCGGCTCGCGTCGTCGAGCTCCACCTGCTCGGGGTGGACGACGACGTCGGCGTCGGCGAGCTCCGCCAAGCTCGCGCACCTCGGGGTTCGTGAAGGCCGCCTGCGCGGGCCCGCGGCGCCCGAGGATCACGACCTCCCGCACTCCCGACTCAGCCAGCGCCTCGATCGCGTAATGGGCGGTGTCGGTGCACTCGAGCTCCTCGCGGGTGAGGACCAGCATCCGGGCGACGTCGGCGGCGACGTTGCCGTTGCCGATCACGACGACGCGCTCGCAGGAGAGGTCGAATTCGCGGTCGGCGAAGTCGGGATGGCCGTTGTACCAGGCGACGAACTCGGTGGCCGCATGCGATCCCGGCAGGTCCTCGCCGGCGATTCCGAGCTGCCGGTCGGCGCCGGCGCCATAGGCCCAGACGACGGCGTCGTAGATCGACTCGAGGTCGGCGGCGCTCACGTCCTCGCCGACCTTGACGTGGCCGAAGAACCGGAAGGCCTCGTGGCCCGCGGTCTTCTCGTAGCGGCGGATCACGTTCTTGATCTTGGGGTGGTCGGGGGCGACGCCGGCGCGGACGAGCCCGAAGGGGGTCGGCAGCCGGTCGAGCATGTCGACCTCGATCGCGAGCTCGGGGTGGGCGAGCAGGTGCTCGGCGGCGTAGAAGCCCGCCGGTCCCGAGCCGACGATCGCGACTCGCAGGGGTCTTTCGCTGGTTCCGGGCGTTGCCATGGTGCGGGCCCGCCTACGCGAGCGCGGGGGCGGTGCGGGAGGTGGCGGCCCCGTCGAGCGCGTCGAGTGCCTGCCCGACCGACATCGCCACGCAGCTGAAGATCGGCACGTCGCGCAGGGTCCAGGCGCTCGACTCGGTGGCGCGCAGCTCCTGGACGAGGTCGAGGAAGTCCGCGGGCTCGTCGCACTCGAAGGAGACGACGAACTCCTGGTCGTCGATGCCGAACGAGTAGGCGGTGTTGATCGTGATCTGGGGGTAGCGGCGGCCGGTCTCGATGTGGTCGGTCATGATCCGGCGCCGCTCGGTGGGCTCGAGCCGGTACCACTCCCGCTTCTTCTCCATCGGGTAGATGAAGGCGTACTTGTGCTTCGAGGTCAGCAGCTCGGGGCGCGTCTCGGAGTCGGAGTAGGGGGAGGGCTTGGTCATCGCCAGGTAGGAGTGGGGGATCGACGCCCACTTCGCCAGGCCGCTCTGGGCGAGCACGACGTGGAACGAGTGGATCTCGTGCAGGTGCGGGCTCTGGGTGACCAGCAGCAGGTCGGTGTCGCCGCGGGTTCCGACGGTGGAGTAGGCGCGCAGGGGGCGGTCCGTCGCGTAGTCCTCGCAGGCGGCGAGGAGCTCGCGTTTATCCTGCGCCCTCTCTTCGCCCTCGCGCCGTTGCCAGGCTGGGTCGATCTTGAGGAACGTGAACTTGATGAACGTCCGCTCGGCCATGGTCGCGATGCTAGCGCTCGCCCTGTCCCTGCTCGCTCCGCCGGCGGGCCTCGCAGCCGACCCTCAGCCGCGGGTCACGATCGCCGTGGTGCCGCCCGGAACGAAGGTCGAGGGGATCGCCGCGGCGGTGCCGGGCATCTCCCCGGGCCTGCTCAGCGCGGGCCTGAGCCGGGTCCCGGCGAACCAGACCTATCTCGACATCGGGCAGGGGACGCGGCTCTTCACCTCGCTTTACGAGGATGAGCTCCCCGAGCTCTACATCAGCGGTGGCCGGGTGCCGCCGGGACTGTGGGAGCAGGTCGTGGAGCGGGCCGAGGAGTCACCCGCGAAGCTCGAGCCGGGGCTTCTGGCGACGACCCTGGCCGGGCGAGGGAATCCCCGTCCGGCCCGGTTCGCTCGCGGGCGAGCCCGCGCTGATCGGCGCCGACTCGCAGGGGCGCATCGGCCGCCCGGGCGACTGCGCGCCCGGCGCCTGCCCGGGGCTGACGATCACCTCGACGACCCTGCTCGAGCTGCCCCGCATCGCCGCCCGGGTGCGGGGCGAGGACATGCTGATCGTGCTCGAGCGCCCGCCGCCGGTGCAGACCCTGCTCTCCATCGGGATCGCCGGCAGCGGGTTCGAGGACGGCAACCTCACCTCCGCGAGCACCCGCCGGGACGGCTACGTGCTCAGCACCGACCTGCTCCCGACGATCCTGGCCCGCTACGGGATCGACGTGCCCGAGGACGTCGCCGGCAGGGAGATCGAGACGGGCGGAGGGGCCCCCGACGTCGCGGGCGTCGCCGAGCTCGAAGCGCGACTCGTGCAGGTCAGCTCCCGGCGCTGGCCGGTGCTCGGGGTGAACCTGCTGATCTGGCTCGGCCTGGTCGCCGCCGCTGCGGTGCTGGGGCGCCGGCGGGGCGCGGGCCATGCCCTGACCCTCCTCGCGGTCTCCGTCGCCCTCGTCCCGGCGGTGCTCCTGGTCGGGGCGGCGACGACGCCGTCGGTGCTGGGCGAGCGGCTGATCGTCGGTCTCGGCACTCCGTTGCTGGCGGGGCTCTCGCTCCTGCTCATGCACCGCCTGGTCGGGAGCCGTGCGCCGTTCGCCGCCTTCGCCCTGGCCGCGGCCGCCTCGATCGGGGCGACCGCCCTGGACGTCGTTCTCGGCTCGCCGCTCACCGCGCTCTCGCTGATCGGCCCCAACCTGAGCATCGGCGTCCGCTTCTTCGGCATCGGCAACGAGCTGGAGGCGAGCATCGCCGCCCTGCTCCTCCTCGGCACCGCGGCCGGGGTGCGCGCGTTCGACCCTCCCGACCCCCGGCGGGCGGTGGCCATCGCGACGGTGCTCGTCACCGCGCTGGCCGTCCTGGTCTTCGCGCCGGGACGCTTCGGCGCCGACGTCGGCGCGGCGATCACGTTCCCGGCCGGCGCCGCGGCCGTGGTCATCGCCGCCTTCCGGCTGCGCCCCGGCAAGGCCGCCCTCGTCCTCGCCGCGCCCGTCGTCGCCGCTTGCGGCGCTGATCGTGATCGACCTGGTCTCGGGCGGCGACTCCCATCTCTCCTCCTCGGTGCTCTCGGCGGGCGGGCTCGACGAGCTGGGCGACGTGTTCGAGCGCCGGGTGACCCTGAGCGCGCGGACCTTCCCCCGCAACATCGACTCCCCGTTCTTCATCGCCGCCCTGGTCGCCATCGCGCTCGCGATCGTCTATCGGCGGCGGATCGCCGATCACCTGGCGGCGAACTCGCCGGTTGAGCTCGGCGTCCTCGGCGCGGTGGTCGCGACGGTGATCGGCACCCTCGCGAACGATTCCGGCGCCCTCCTCCTGATGGTGGGCACCGGTTTCATCGCCGCCTTCTACGGCCTCGCCTGGGCGGCGAGCCCCGCCGGCCGCCGGCCGCCGGCGTGACTATCTCCGCCCGCGCCGTTACCCTGACTCGACACCCATGCGTATCGCTCTCGTCAGTCCCTATTCGTGGACGTATGAGGGGGGCGTCAACCGGCATGTTCAGGCGCTCGCCGAGCATCTGATCGGGAGAGGGAACGAGGTTCGAGTACTCGCTCCCTGGGACCCACCGGATCGCCTTGCCCGTACGCTGCATCGTGGCCAACCGCCACGCCGACGACCCCGTGCCCGACTACTTCAGCTCGCTGGGCCGGACCGTCGGCTTCGGGGCCAACGGGGCCGTCTCCAACCTCTCGCCGTTCCCCACCGGAGTCACGACGCTGCGGCACGAGCTGCGGGCCGGCGACTTCGACGTCGTCCACGTGCACGAGCCGCCGGCGCCGATCATCGGCTGGGACGCAACGTCCTGGAGCGGCGCTCCCGTCGTCGGCACCTTCCACGCGTACGCCCCGAAGTTCGTCCCCAACAACATCGCGAACCTCCTCGGCGCCCGCCGCAAGCTCAACCAGCTGAGCGCGCGGATCGCGGTGTCCGAGGCGGCGGAGTGGACCGGCCTGCGCTGGTTCGGCGGCAACTACGAGGTGATCCCGAACGGCGTCGACCTCGACGCGGCGCCGGGACTGCCCGCCACTGCCGGCAACGGCGAGCTGCGACTGCTGTTCGTCGGCCGCAGCGACGAGCGCAAGGGCCTGCCGGTCCTGCTGCGCGCGTTCGAGGCGCTGGCCGAGCACGTTCCCGCCAGGCTGGTCGTGGTCGGCACCCGCAGCGAGGAGGTGGTGCGCTCGCTCGCGAACCCGGACTCGATGCGCTCGATCGATGCGATCGGCGTCGTCGACACCGACCGGCTGTGGCGCGAGCTCGAGTCCGCCGACGTGCTCTGCGCTCCCTCGCTGTCGGGGGAGAGCTTCGGGATGGTCCTGACCGAGGCCTTCGCCGCCGGCACCCCGGTCGTCGCCTCCGACATCGCCGGCTACTCCGACGTCGTCCGCCACGGGATCGACGGGGTGCTGATCCCGCCCGGGGACCCGCAGCGCCTCGCCGAGGAGCTCCAGCGCCTGCATCTGGATCCGAGCCGCCGGGCCGCGATGGGGGAGGCCGCCCGGGCCGGCGCCGAGCGCTTCGCCTGGCCCACCGTCGCCGCGAGGATCGAGTCGGTCTACGAGCGAGCGGTCACCCTGCCCCTGCCCGCCGATTCGGTGGCGCGGTCGTTCCGGCGCTTCGGCGCGATACCGGCCGACGGCCTGCCGCGCGTCCCGGCGAAGCGACTGCCGTCGCCCGATCCGGTGCCGGACGACCCCGGGTCCCGCCGCCGCCGGGTGGCCCGTCGCGTCGGCTTCGGGATCACCGGTCTGGTCGGGTTCGGGCTGACCTACCTGGCCGCTCAGCGGATCGGCATCGACAACGTCGTCGAGAGCGCGGTGCGCTCCGACCTCGCCTGGGTCCTGATCGCCACCGCCCTGATGTGCCTCTCGATGTTCTTCCGCGCCGGCGCCTGGTTCCTCGCCGCCCGCTCCGCCCTGCCCGGCGCCGAGCTCCGGCGCCGTGACTTCACCTCGGCGACGATGATCGGGGTCCTGATGTCGGCCACCCTGCCCGCCCGCCTCGGCGAGCCGGCGAGGGCGATGATCGTCTCGAGGCGGATCGGCCGCTTCCGCGAGACCTTCCCGGTCGTGCTCGGAACGCTGGTCTCCCAGACCGTGCTCAACGTCGTGGCGCTGATCCTGCTCGGCGTGGTGATCGTCACCTCGACCGACCTCTTCCACCGCAGCTCCGAGCACCTCTTCCTGATCAGCTTCGTGCCGGCGCTGCTCCTCGTCGCCGTGATCGCCGCGCCCGCCGTGGTCCGGCGCTCCGGCAGCGGCCGCGTCGCCCGCCTCGCCGCGATGGCACGCGACGCGCTGGTCCGGGTCCGCTTCGGCCTGGCGATGTTCCGCGACCCGCGGCGAGGACCGGCCGCAGCGGCCCTGCAGCTGACCGCCTGGGCGATCCAGGTCGCCGCGTGTTACGCGCTGGCCACCGCGATGGGCCTCTCCGACGCGATGGCGATCGGCGGCGCGGCCGCGGTCCTGTTCGCCGTCAACGTCACCGCCGTCGTGCCCGCCACGCCATCGAACATCGGCGTCTTCCAGCTTGCCGTGATCAGCGTGCTGACCACCGGATACGGCGTCGGAGCCGCGGACGCACTCGCCTACGGGGTGATCCTGCAGGCCGTCGAGATCGCCACCGCGGTCGCCCTCGGCCTGCCGGCTCTGGTCCGCGAGGGGATGAGCTGGTCGGACGTCCGCCTGCGGGCCCTGAGCGCCGCTCCCGTGCGGCTCCAGCCGAGTCCCCGCCGCTCCGAGGATCGGGTCGGCGAGGGCGCGCTCGGATAACTCCGGGCAGATCCTCCGCTTCGCGTCCGGTCTGCCCGGGTGGAGGGTCGCCTCGGCGGCAAGTAGGGAGGTTTTCGGCCCAGGACCCTCCGCTTCGCATCCGGTCTGCCCGGGAAGCGGAGCATTCCCCCGGTATGATTTTCCTGACCATCCAGAGCGGCTGAGGGACCCGGACCTACGACGCCGCCGCAACCGGCAGAGCTTCCGAGCCGCGCACGGTGCGACAGCCGGCAGCCGATGGAGGCAATCCGACCCTGATGAGCAAACCTGAGCGCGACATCCTCGCCGCGGCACGCGAGCGCGTGGTCGTCTACGACGGCGGCATGGGCGCGACCCTCGAGCGCTACGACCTCTCCTCCGAGGACTACGGCGGGCTCAAGGGCAAGTGCCACGAGGCCCTCGTCCTCCACCGCCCCGACGTGATCGAGGGCGTTCACGCCGCGATGCTCGAGGCCGGGCGCCGAGGTGCTGGAGACCGACTCCTTCCAGGGCTCGCGGCTGAAGCTCGAGGAGTGGGGGCTCGGCGAGCACACGGTCGAGGTCAACCGCCGCGCCGCGGAGATCGCCCGCGCCGCCGCCGGGCCGGACCGCTTCGTCGCCGGCTCGATCGGGCCGACCGGGTTCCTGCCGGCGAGCGACGACCCGACGCTCGGGAACATCTCGTTCGCGCAGCTCGCGGAGGTCTTCGACGAGCAGGCCGGCGCGCTGATCGAGGGCGGCGCCGACCTGATCATCATCGAGACGGCCCAGGACATCCTCGAGGTCAAGGCCGCGATCGCCGGCACCCGTGAGTCGTTCAAGCGGGTCGGCCGCGAGGTGCCGATCCAGGTATCCGTCTCGCTGCTCCCGAACGGCGGCAAGATGCTCCTCGGCACCGACATCGAGGCCGTGCTCGCGATCCTGACCGGCCTCGACGTCGACATCGTCGGCCTCAACTGCTCGACCGGGCCCGAGGACATGCGGGACGCGATCCGCTACCTCGGCGAGAACTCGCCGGTGCCCGTGCACTGCATCCCGAACGCCGGGCTGCCGCTGCAGGGACCCGACGGCGAGACGATCTTCCCGGAGTCCCCCGAGCAGATCGCGAAGGCTCTCGGCGAGTTCGTCGAGCGCCACGGCGTCAGCATCGTCGGCGGCTGCTGCGGCACCACCCCCGACCACATCGCCGCGCTCGCCGAGCGGGTCTCCGGCCACGTGCCCGGTGAGCGGCCCGAGCCCGGCCCGCCGCGGATGGCGAGCATGATGACCGCCGTCGACCTGGTTCAGGAGCCGCGCCCGACGATCGTCGGCGAGCGCGTCAACTCGCAGGGGTCGCGCAAGGCGAAGGAGATGCTCCTCGCCGACGACTACGACGGCCTCGTGCAGGTCGCCGAGGACCAGGTCGAGGGCGGCGCCCACGTGCTCGACGTCTGCGTCGCGCTCACCGAGCGCGAGGACGAGGACGTGCAGATGGGGGAGACGGTCAGCCGGATCTCGCTGACGCAGCCCGCGCCCGTGCAGGTCGACTCGACCGAGCCGGCCGTGATCGAGGCTGCCCTCGAGCGGATCCCGGGCCGCGCGATCGTCAACTCCACGAACCTCGAAGCCGGCCGCGACAAGCTCGACCGGATCGTCCCGCTGACCCGCAAGCACGGCGCCGCTCTGATCGCGCTCACGATCGACGAGGTCGGGATGGCGAAGACGGCCGAGCGCAAGGTCGAGATCGCCAAGCGCATCCACGAGCTGGCCTGTGGCGAGCACGGGCTCGATCCCGAGCTGCTGATCTTCGACTGCCTCACCTTCACCCTCACGACGGGCGAGGAGGAGTGGCGTCCCTCGGCGATCGAGACGATCGAGGGCATCCGCGGGATCAAGGCGGAGCTCCCGGGCGTGAAGACCTCCCTCGGCGTCTCCAACGTCTCGTTCGGGATCTCGCAGAACGCGCGCGCGGTCCTCAACTCCGTCTTCCTCCACCACTGCGTCGAGGCCGGGCTCGACCTCGCGATGGTCAACCCGAACCACATCAACCCCTACGGGGAGATCTCGGAGGTCGAGCGCAAGCTGGCCGACGACCTCGTCTTCAACCGCTCCGAGGACGCGCTCGAGAAGTTCATCGCGCACTTCGAGAGCAAGGGGCCCGAGGAGCAGGTCTCGGCGGCCGACGCGACCGCCGGGATGGAGCCCGAGGAGGCTCTCCACTTCCACATCCTGCGTCGCAAGAAGGACGGGGTGGAGGATTGGATCGACCGGTCGGTCGAGAAGATCGGCGCGGTGCCGACGCTCAACGAGGTCCTGCTGCCGGCGATGAAGGAGGTCGGCGACAAGTTCGGCGCCGGCGAGCTGATCCTGCCGTTCGTCCTGCAGTCGGCGGAGGTGATGAAGAAGGCCGTCGCCAGGCTCGAGAACTACCTCGACCGGATCGAGGGGCACACGAAGGGCACGGTCGTGATCGCGACCGTCTTCGGCGACGTCCACGACATCGGCAAGTCGCTCGTCAACACGATCCTGACCAACAACGGCTACACGGTCGTCGACCTCGGCAAGCAGGTCCCGATCGAGCAGATCATCGACGCCGCGGTCGAGCACGATGCCGACGCGATCGGCCTCTCGGCGCTGCTCGTCTCGACCTCGAAGCAGATGCCCGCCTGCATCGGCGAGCTGCACGAGCGCGGGCACGAGTTCCCCGTCCTGATCGGCGGCGCGGCGATCAACCGCGACTTCGGCCGGCGGGTGCTCTACCCGAAGGGCCGCGAGTCGGACGAGATCTACGAGCCGGGAGTCTTCTACTGCAAGGACGCCTTCGCCGGGCTCGACACGATGGATGCGCTGGTCGACGACGACGCGCGCAGCGGCCTGATCGAGAAGTTCCGCGACGAGGCGAAGGCCTTCCGTGAGAAGCCGGTCGTGGTGGACGACTCGCCGCCGACCACCGACGACTCGGTGCGCTCGGCCGTCAGCACCGATGCGCCGGTCCCCGCGCCCGCAGGCGTGGGGCGTTCGCGAGGTCGAGATCGACCTCGGCGAGGTCTTCCCCTACCTCGATCGCCACGTCCTCTTCAAGCTCCATTGGGGCGGTCGCGGGGTCAAGGGCGAGGCCTGGCGGAAGATCGTCGAGGGCGACGGCGAGGACGAGGGGTTCGCGCCGAAGCTCGAGCGGATGTGGCGTGAGCAGACCTACCTGAACCCGCGGGCGCGGATCGGCTTCTTCCCCTGCAACGCCGACGGCAACGAGCTGGTCGTCTTCGATCCCGAGGACCACGACCGCGAGCGCGAGCGGCTCGTCTTCCCGCGCCAGCCCAAGCACGACCGCATCTGCCTCACTGACTTCTTCCGCCCGATCGACTCCGGTGAGCGCGACGTAGTCGTCCTCCAGGGGGTGACCGTCGGCGACGAGGTCACGAAGACCATCGAGCGGCTCGAGCAGGAGGGCGAGTTCGCCGAGCAGCTGTTCGTCCACGGCCTCGGGGTGCAGGCCGCCGAGGGACTGGCCGAGTGGCTGCACGCCGAGGCGCGCCGCGAGCTCGGCATCGAGGCCGGCCAGGGGCGGCGCTACTCCTGGGGCTACCCGGCCTGCCCGGACCAGTCCGAGCACGAGAAGGTCTGGCGACTGCTCGAGCTCGAGGAGATCGGCATGAACCTCTCGACCGGCTGGGCCGTGGAGCCCGAGCAGTCGACGGTGGCGATCATCGCCCACCACCCGCAGGCCGTCTACTTCGGGATGAAGTCGGGATTCGTCCCGGCCGAGCCGAAGCCGGACGAGCTGATCGCCGGGACCGAGCGCGGGGGAGAGCTGCCCCCTGAGGTCGACCTGGGCGACGACGGCACGATCGAGGCCGAGGTCGATCAGCCGGCGACCGACCCCTCGCCCGCCTAGCTACTCCAGGCTCTCGGGGAAGGCCTCGAGCAGCTCGGCCAGCCGGTCGGGCACCTCGACCTGGGGGCAGTGCCCGCAGTCGGGGATGACCTCGATGTCGGAGTAGTCGACGGTGCGCAGGACCCGCTCGGCGCCGGCGGTGTAGACCATCTTGTCCCGCTCGCCCCAGACCAGCAGCAGCGGGCAGTCGATCAGCTTCAGGTCGAAGGGATCCTCGAGCTCGGGCAGCAGGCGCCGGCCGACGTCGAGCACCGCCATGCTGCGCTCGATCGTGCCGATGTGGCGCGAGAACGAGCTGACCACGTCGGGGTCCGCCCCCCGGGGGTCGTTGAAGGCGAGGGTCCGGTAGACGCGGCTGACGATCTCGCGCACCACCGCCTCCGGAACCGGGAACGGCGAGAGGCGCAGCAGGCGGATCAGCCGCTCGCTCTCGATCACCGGGAACCAGCGCGCCATGTGCAGGCCCGCGGGGGCGATCGGGACGATGCCTCCGATCGGCAGCTCCGGATCCTGCGCGGCGCGGAGGGAGAGGCACCCGCCGAGCGAGTTGCCGACGACGTAGACCTCGCTGCCCCCGTGCCGCTCGCTGAGATCCTCGATCGCTGCCGCGACCATGCCGTCCCACTGCGGGAGCAGCGGCGCGCCCATGTCGAGGTCGGAGCAGGTGCCGAATCCGGTCAGGTCGATGGCCGTGGCGGCCCGCTCCTGCCCGGCGAGGCGCTGCATCAGGGGTCGCCAGGTGTCGGCGCTGTCGGCGTAGCCGTGCAGGAGCAGCAGCGGCG
The DNA here is from genome assembly GCA_963839535.1 of uncultured Solirubrobacterales bacterium. Lineage (GTDB taxonomy): Bacteria > Actinomycetota > Thermoleophilia > Solirubrobacterales > 70-9 > RHKX01. The sequence goes on along the minus strand of CAWIVF010000006.1, from coordinate 401,677 downwards.
GGCCGGCGCCCTCGAGATCCAGGGCCCTCGTCTCGATCCCGCCGAGCTCGACCCGGCGCTCCTGCAGGGTTAGCCCCGCGGGGCTGCGGGTAGGTTGCATGAACAAGCTTTGTAGCGGGCGGTGCCGATGGCATTTCGCCCGGAAACGGCGAACCTGGAGGAATCGATGAGTGGAGACCGTGGCTCGAAGGACATTCTGGCCGAGGAGAACAAGGACGATCGCGAGAAGCTCGTCAAGATGCTCGAGAAGGCCTACTGGATGGAGATCGAGACGGTGATGAGCTACGTCACCAACTCCACGAATCCCGACGGCGTCCGCGCGATGGAGATCAAGGAGTCGCTGCAGACCGACATCGCCGAGGAGCTCGCCCACGCGCAGCAGTTCGCCGCCCGGATCAAGGAGCTCTACGGCGTCGTCCCCGGCTCGAAGGAGTTCGCCGCCGAGCAGGACTACCTGCAGCCGCCCGAGCACCAGACCGACATCCCGCACGTGATCCGCGGCGTGATCGAGGCCGAGAGCGGCGCGATCGCGTTCTACAACGAGATCATCGAGTTCGCCGGCGACGTCGACCCGGTCACCGAGGACATGGTCATCGCGATCCTGCGCGACGAGCAGGGCCACATGCGCCAGTTCGAGGGATTCCTCCGCGAGTACGAGGCGGAAGGCCGCGCCTGACGGCCTGACGGGCCGGGAGGCGCCAGCTCGGCGTCATCGGCGGCCTCATGGCCTGGCGGCCACAGCGGCCACCTCTTCCTTGATCTGGCGGCTCCCGGCCTCGTCAGGAAGTCGGGAGCCCGGCGGCCCTGAAGGCGGCTTCGCGATCGGTGGCGAAGAACTCCGCGCGCGCGATCCTGCCGTCCCGCAGGGTCCAGACGGTGGTTCCGTGAAGCTCGACCTCCCCCTCGATTCCCGGGCGGCGCCCGAAATCGCGGACGAGGACGACGACCTTGTCTCCGGCGTCGATCAGCTCCTGGATCTCGGCGCGATAGCTCTCCCACGGAGCGAGCCAATCCAGCCAGTTCTCCCGCAGCCCGCGCACGCCGGGTCGAGGCTCCCCCGAGAGCGCGTGGAAGATGCAGACGAAGTCATCGGTGAAGGCCGGAGCTGCAGCCTCGATCGCGGCGTCGATCTCGGCCTCGTCGGCGTCCCGGGTGAACAGGTCCATGAAGTCGACCTCGGGGCCGGGGAGGAGCTGACGGACGATCTCGACGTTCTCCCGCGACATTGCCGGGGCAGTATCGCGGAGCGTTATGTGGGGCGGTTACGACCGCGCGCTCCCTGAGCCCCGGTGCTACCAGCCGCCGAAGGCGGCGACGAACAGCACCGAGACGCCGATCAGGAACAGCAGCGGGTGGATGAAGGTGCCCGCCAGCACGGCGACCAGCAGGATCGCCACCCCGAGCGCAACCATCCCCCCTCGGCTCATGCGCGCAGCTCGTTTCGGTCCGAAGGCATGGCTCGGACCCTACTGGCGGCCCGTTTCCTCACATTCGCTTGCAACATTGATTGCAAGCCGATGCCAGAAATGGCGTTCCTAAGCCATCGGTGGGATTCGCGTCCAGATTTCGACGATTTCCTTGCAAAGAGCGGATGAGCGTCCGCTAATGTAGGGAGCAGATGCAGACACGTTCGAACACAAGGGAACAGAGCGAGAACCAGCTCCATCAGCAGGCTTTCGAGCTCGCCGACGGCACCCGCCTCGTCCCCCAGGGGGAGGCCACCCCGGCGCGCGTCGAGGGCGACCGCGATCACGCGTTCAGCCTCGCCGACGTGATCCGCGAAGGCGGCGAGCCCTTCGCGGGCTACAAGCGCCTCTGACGGGCGGGGAGCCGCCAGCTCAACGTCAGAGCCCGCCTCGCTGCCGAAGGCAGCGTCGGCGGACTCTTCCTTGATCTGGCGGCTCCCCGCCTCGTCAGGGCCGCTACTTCTTGGGGCGGATCGCGTAGAGCTTGTTCGTCGCCAGGTTGGTGATGTAGAGGCGGCCGCGGGTGTCCCGGCCGAAGCTGGAGATCCCGCCCTGGTTCGGCAGGCCCGTGTTGCGGTCGCCCCTGGCCCCGTCGAGGCGGGGAACGAACGAGCGGACCTGCCCATCGCAGAGGTCGCTGTAGAGGTAGCGCCCGAAGAGCGAGGGGATGCGCTTGTCGCGGGAGACGTAGCCGCCGATGACGGTGCAGCCGCCGCTCGCGTGGCTGTACTCGAAGATCGGCGGGACCGGATTGGCCGGGGGAGGGCTGCCATCGGGGGAGTAGCGGTGGGTGCCCTCGAAGGCGTCCCACCCGAAGTTGGCGCCGCGGGCGCTGTCGAGCGTCTCGTAGTCGACCTCCTCCCAGAGATCCTGGCCGACGTCGCCGATCACGAGGCGCTTGCGGTCGAACGAGAAGCGGTAGGGGTTGCGCAGGCCGAGCGAGTAGATCTCGCGTCGGCCGTTCTCGCCGTTGAACGGGTTGCTCTTCGGCACGGTGTAGGGCCGCTTGCCATTGCGCCGGGGATTGATCCGGATCAGCTTGCCGAGCAGGCTGTCCCTGTTCTGGGCGTTCTCGGGCGGGTCGCCGCCGGCGCCCCCGTCGCCGGTGCCGAAGTAGAGGAACCCGTCCGGCCCGAACTCGACCTGCCCGCCGTTGTGGTTGGAGAAGTCGCGGTGAGGCACCTGGATCACCGTCCGCCCGCTGGATTCCCGGGCGCGGGTCTGGGTGCCCTTCGCGCGCCGGTACTCGCGGATGACGATGTCGCCCTCGCCGTCGGTGAAGTAGACGTAGAACAGCCCGTTGCGGCCGTACTTCGGTGAGAACGCGGCCGACAGCAGCCCGCGCTCGCCGCCCGACTCGACGATCTCGCGGATGTCGAGGAAGGGGCGATCGAGCTTCTTGCCGTCACGCACGACGCGGATCACGCCCGGCTGCTCGACCACGAAGAGCAGTCCGTTCGCGCCCTTCGGCCCGGTCACGTAGACGGGCGCGTTGAAGCTCGCGACCGACGCCGGCTGGTGAATCCACCCTGGCCGTCGCCGATGCTCAGCCGCGCGCTCGCCTCGCCTCGCCGGTCCATGCCGATCGGCTGCTCGCGCCCGTCGTCAGGGAGGCGGCGGCGAGGGCGATCGCCACGGCGGCCACGGCGGCCGTCCAAACCTTCCAAGCCTTCCTCGCGCCTGCCATTCGGCAAAGGGTAATGACCGGCGTGGCCCGGCTCAGCGGGAGGGGTCGATCCGGTAGACGGGCCCTGAGATCGAGGTCACGTAGACGTTGCCGGCCGCGTCCTCGCCGAAGCTCGAGAGCCCCTCGACCGTCTGTCCCAGGGCGACGTCGTCGCCGGCCTCCTCGCCGGGCACCGGGGTGAAGCTGCGCAGCTCGCCGAGGCAGAGGTCGCCGTACAGGTAGCGCCCGCGGAGGGTCGGGAGGTCGCGATCGCGGACGACGAGCCCGCCGGTGATCGAGCAGTTGCCGTCCTCGTGGGTGGCGACGAGGGCGGGCGGGACCGCATCGGGCGCCGACTGGTCCTCGTTGAGACGCTGCGTCCCCTCGTAGGCCGACCAGCCGAAGTTGGCGCCGGCCGCCTCGTCGGTTGCGATCACGTCGATCTCCTCCTCGGCGTCCTGGCCGACGTCGCCGATCGTCAGCGTGCCGCTCTTCTCGTCGAAGGCGAAGCGCCACGGGTTGCGGAGCCCATAGGCGTAGATCTCGGGCAACGCGCCGTCGTCGCGTGCGAACGGGTTGTCGGCCGGGATCGAGTAGGGCCGCTCGCCGCTCGGGGCCGGGTCGATGCGGAGGATCTTCCCCAGCGGGGAGGTGAGGTCGAGGGCCGTCCGCTCGGGGTCGTCGCCGGAGCCGCCGTCGCCGAGGCCGACGTAGAGCAGCCCGTCGGGGCCGAAGGTCACGAGCCCGCCGTTGTGGTTCACGTAGGGCTGATCGATGGCGAGCAGCTCCCGCGCCGATGACTCGTCGACGACGCCGTCCTCGGCGCGGTACTCGACCACCCGCGTGTCGCCGTCGAGGTTCGTGTAGTCGACGTAGAGCAGGCCCGAGCGGGCGTAGTCCGGCGCGAAGGCCACCGAGAGCAGACCCTGCTCGCCACCGCTCGTGATCTCGTCGGAGATGTCGAGGAAGACCTCCGTGCCGCCGTCGGGGTCGAGGCGCTGGATCGTGCCCCCCTGCTCGACCACGTAGAGGGCGTCGTCCCCCGCGGGCGGCTGAGTCACGTAGAGGGGGGAGGCGAAGGTTCCGAGCTCGGTCAGCTCGACGCCGCCTTGCCCGTCGGCCTTCGCCGCCTTGCCGCCGGGGGCCTGCGGCGCAGACGTCGTCGAGTCGTCGAGGCGGTCGTCGATCGCTCGTCGTCACCGCAGGCGGCGAGGACGGTCGCGACGATCAGGAGAGCGAGCAGGAGCGCCGGCCGGGCGAACCCGGCGCGCTCACTCGCCCTGGATGACGACGTTGCCGGCGTCGTCGACGCCTGCCTGCGCGGGCTTGTCGCTGATCGTGACGACGAACTCACCCTTCACGTCGCCGCCGTCGTCGGTCACCGCGCGCGCGTTGCCGTCGAGCCCGGCGGCCACCTGGTAGTGGAGGGTGTAGGTGCCGCCCTGCACGGGGGTGACGCGCCAGACGATCTCGCGGGTCTCCCCGGCGGGAAGCGGGCCGAAGCCGAAGGTGTTGGTCTGGGCGCGGAAGCCGCCGGAGAGGCCGGTCGGCGGCGGCGTCCCGACTTCCCGCGGGTACTTGTTCTCGAGGATCCAGACGGGCCGGCTGGGATTGGCCAGCGACGGGTCGTCGACGCGGATGCTGAAGGAGCTGTCGGCGACCGAGTCGGTCTCGGAGTCGTCGCCGGGCGAGTCGGTCTCGATCGTGATCGCCAGCTCGGGCAGCTCCTCGTCGCCCGTGTTCTTGACGCCGAGGATCAGGTCGGAGGTCTCGGCGAGCCGCTGCGCCGTCGGGAACTTCGCCTGGGTGACCTCGACCTTGAAATCGCCCTCGGGCTCGTTGTCGTCTTGCGGCGCGGCGCTGCCGCCGCAAGCGCTCAGTGCGAGCGAGAATGCGGAGAGAAGGCTCAGCGCGGTGAAAAAGGCAAGCCGATTCCGCCGGATGCTTGTAGGTCTCTCCCCCAAAGCGCCGTGAACATACCACGGCGCCTTCCGGTTTCCTGCGTCATCGTCGCCTGCGCGTCTCCCGGCGCACTCCGCATCGGCAAGGGGTTCGGCGGGGGACGGTTGGGGGTGGCGCCGCGCCGCGGGATGAACTAACTTTGTCGGCGGAGGCGAGGTGCCCAGTCACCGGGGCCGCCAGGAGAGATGGTCAGATCCGTAGCCGATAGGGCGTTCCTACCCGCAAAGGGCCTGTTCGAGCAGGTCGGGAACATGATGATCCTGACCGGCAAGACGATCGTTGCGACCGTCAAGCCGCCCTACCCGTACGGCGGCGAGTTCATCTCCCAGTTCCTCTTCGCCCTGCAGCTCTGCTGGTTCCCGCTGCTCATCAGCACCGTGGCCTTCGGCTTCGGTGCACCAGGGCTGCAGGCCGCGAACTTCCTCACCCTGTTCGGCGCGCTCGACCGGCTCGGCGGTTTCTTCATCCTCGCCTCGGTCCGCGAGTTCGCACCGTTCGTGACCGCCGTCGTCGTCGCCGGAGTCGCGGGCACGGCCATCACCGCTGACCTCGGCGCCCGCAAGATCCGCGAGGAGCTCGACGCGCTGATGGTCCTCGGCGTCGACCCGATCAAGAACCTCGTCGTCCCCCGGTTCCTCAGCCTGATGCTGATCACCGGCCTGCTCAACATCTACGCGCTGCTCTTCGGGATCAGCGGCGGCATCTTCGCCGAGCTCACCTACGGCCAGCCGCTCGGTGGGTTCTTCGCAACGCTCTTCAACAACGCGTCCGTCACCGACCTCTGGGGATCGGTGCTGAAGACGACCCTGTTCGGCGCGATCATCGCGATCGTCTGCTCCTACAAGGGGATGAATGCGTCCGGAGGCGCCCAGGGGGTGGGGACCGCCGTCAACGAGGCGGTCGTGATCGCCTTCATGGGCGTGTTCGCGTTCAACTACGTCTTCACCCAGACGCTGCTGGCGACCCACCCCGAAATCAGCACGATCAAGTAGATGGGCTGGCTCGCGGTACCAAAGGATTGGCTCTCCTCGATGGGGGAGATCTTCCGCTTCTGCGGTCGCGTGATGGGGCTCGTCTACTCGGGCCGCGTCTTCCAGTTCTTCGGTGAGGCGCTGCGCCAGGCCGGCGTGCTCATCCTCGGCTCGACCATCGTCATCTGGGGCTTCGTCTTCATCCTCGGCCTCCAGTGCGGGATCGAGGGCGCCTACTTCACCCGCTCGGTCGGCGCGCCCGCCTACGCCGGCAACTTCGCCGCCTGGTGCGACCTGCGCGAGGTCATCCCCTACGCCTTCGGCTACATGATGAGCGCGAAGATCGGGACCGGGATCGTCGCCGAGCTCGGCGCCATGCGCATCTCCGACGAGATCGACGCCCTCGAGGTCATGGGCATCCAGCCGGTCACCTTCCTCGCGGCGACCCGCCTGCTGGCGGCCTGGATGGTCCTCCCCTTCATGTACCTGGCGGCGATCGGAATCGGCTTCCTCGCCTCCTACATCGCGGTCGTCGAGCAGATCGGGGACACCTCCAGCGGCGGCTACCTCTTGATCTTCTGGATGTTCCAGAACCCACCTGACCTCATATTCAGCGTGATCAAGGGGATGGCGATGGCGACCGCCATCGTGCTGGTCGGCTGCTACTACGGCTACACCTCCGGGGGAGGCCCGGTCGGCGTCGGAACGGCCACCGCGAAGTCGATGGTCCTCAACATCGTCCTGGTCCACATCATCGGAATGATGGGCACCCTCGTGTTCTGGGGAGCCAATCCACGTGCGCCGATCGGCGGCTGACGCCGTGCGCGCATCTATCTAGGAGGAGACCCTTGGCTGACGAGAACCGGGAGAACGACTACGACGACGACGACCGCGCTGATGGCCGCGCCACCGAGGAGGTCGACCGCGCGGCGACGATAGCCAGCGCTACGAGTCCTCGTCCGCGCCCGACCACACCGGCGGCGATCCCGACTCCGCGGCTCCCGAGCTCGGCAAGCTGAACAAGGACTACACGATCCCCGGCGTCGAGCCGGACGAGACCGAGCCCTACAAGTGGCACACCGGCGAGAAGCGGGACCACGGCGGCGAGGACGCGATCGAGGTCATCGACCTGGTCAAGCAGTTCGGCAACACCCGGATCCAGAACGGCCTCAACCTCGGCCTTCCCGACAACGAGGTCTCGATGGTCCTCGGCCCGTCGGGCACGGGCAAGAGCGTGCTGATCAAGCTGATCGTCGGGCTGCTCTACCCCGATTCCGGCGACATCCTCGTGCACGGCGAGTCGGTCCCCAACATGACCGACGACGAGCTCTTCGAGATGCGCAAGAAGTTCGGCCTGCTGTTCCAGGACGGCGCGCTGTTCGGCTCGATGAACATCTTCGACAACACGGCCTTCCCGCTGCGTCAGCACACGGACAAGTCCGAGGACGAGATCGCGGACATCGTCAACGCGCGCCTCGACGAGGTCGGCCTCGGCGCCGCGCACTACAAGATGCCCAACGAGCTCTCCGGCGGGATGCGCAAGCGCGCCGGCTTCGCCCGGGCCCTCGTGCTCGACCCGGCGATCGTGTTCTTCGACGAGCCGGACTCGGGGCTCGACCCGGTTCGCACGGCGCTGCTCTGCGAGCTGATCCGCGAGATCCACGAGGAGAACGGCGGCTGTTACATGGTGATCAGCCACGACCTCGGGACGGCGCGTCGCATCGCTGACTTCATCGCCGTGCTCTGGAAGGGGCGGATCGTCGAGTCCGGGCCTTCCGAGGAGCTGTTCGAGTCCGATAACGACTTCGTTCGGCAGTTCCTCAACGCTGAGGTCGAAGGTCCGCTTGGCGATGGACTGAGCCCCTGCGGGGCGCGGCCGGGGCGTGCCTGAGGGGCGCGCCTCCGGCAGGACTGTTGGTGGCCTCCCGAGGGAGTTTTTCGCCGGAGCCGCGGACTCCCCTCAGACACACCCCGGCCGCGCCTGCGACCCGCGGGAAGTCGGGGCCGGTTTTCTTGGGGAGGGGCGGGGGTGGGGGCTTAACCCGAAAATTGCCTGAATTTATGCTGCTCCGCCTACTCTCTACGCGATGAAGAACCTGCTTGGGCGGATTGGGGAGTGGGCCGTTACTCGGCCGGCGGCCACCATTGCCGGGGTCATTTCGATCGTCGCGATCGTCACCGTGCTCGGGGCGCTGCGGCTGTCGCCCGATGCCGGCACCGACAAGCTCGTCGACAACGGGTCGGCCGCCTTCGAGGGGACCGAGGACTTCCGGCAGCGCTTCGGGGATGACGCGATCGTCGTCCTCGCCAAGGGGGACCTCCAGAAGCTCGTCCTGACCGAGGACCTCGGGCGGCTGCTGATGCTCGAGGGCTGCCTCGCCGGCAACGCCGACGCCAACGGCGAGTACGTCGCGCCCGTCTGCGAGGAGATCGCCGACCTCGGCGCGACGCGGGTCGTGTTCGGGCCGGCGACCTTCCTCAACGAGGCGGCCACGAGGACCACGCAGGCGATCCGCGAGCAGCTCGGCGGTGCTCAAGCAGGATCTCGCGGAGACGAGAGCGGCGGCGATCGAGCAGGCGCAGCAGTCCGGCCTCTCGGAGGCGGAGACGGCGCACTCGTCGAGGAGGCGCAGAGCCAGGTGATCTCCTCGGTCTACGCCCAGTTCTCGCAGCTCAACATGAGCCCGGTCGCGGTGCTCGACGGCATCTCGATCGAGGACACGCAGTTCGTCCAGTCGATCGTCTTCGACCTCACGCAGGGGTCGAACGTCCCGAAGTCGAAGTTCGGCTACCTCTTCCCGTCCAGCGAGGGCGCGCTGATCTCGATCCGGCTGCAGCCGGACATCTCCGACTCGACCCGGCGCGAGGCGATCGCGCTGATCCGCGAGGCGGTCGCCGACGACACGTTCGCCCTCTCCGACGACGCGAGCTACGAGATCAGCGGGATCCCGGTCGTGGTCGAGGGCCTCGCCGACGAGATCAGCGGCGAGATCGTCCTCCTCTTCGCGATCGCCCTCGTGATCATGGCGCTGGTCCTGATCCTGATCTTCGGGCCGCCGCTCAGGCTGCTGCCGCTGTTCATCGCGCTCGGGGCGTCCGGCTTCGCCTTCGGCCTCCTCTCCCTGATCGGCGGGACCCTGACGATGGCCTCGGTGGCGGTGCTGCCGGTGGTGATCGGCCTCGGCGTCGACTACGCGATCCAGCTCCAGGCGCGCTTCCGCGAGGCCGCCGAGGCCGGGGAGCGGCCCACCTGCCGCGGCGGTCGTCGCGGCTGTCCGGGGCGGGCCGGTCATCGGCACCGCGGCCCTCGCGACCTCGGTCGGGTTCCTCTCGCTCGCCCTCTCGCCGATCCCGATGGTCCGCGAGTTCGCGATCTCGCTCGTCGCCGGGATCTTCGCCGCGCTGGCGATCTCGCTGACGGCGGGGCTGGCGGCGCTCTCGATGACTCAGCGGCCCGCTCCCCGCGCCGCCCGTGGGCTGGCCGGCGCGCGCGACCGTCTCGCGGGTGGCGGTGGCAGCCTCGCCGCGGCCGCCCGATCGGGTGCGGCCGCCGGCCGTGGCGTCGCCGGCCTGGTCGACTCCGCCCGCGTCCGCGGATCCGATCTCGGCCGGCGGGCCCTCGCCGCCTCGATCGGCTCCCCCGGCCGGGTCCTCGCCGTCGCCGCCGTCCTCGCCGTCAGCGGGTGGGTCGCGGGCACCGGGACGAAGGTCGTCAGCGACATCCGCGAGCTGGTGCCGGCGGATCTGCCGGCGCTCGAGTCGGTCGACGAGCTGCAGCAGGCGACGGGCGTGTCGGGGGAGCTCGACGTGCTGGTCTCCGGCGACGTGCTCTCGCCCGAGGCGATCGCCTGGATGGGCGACTTCAAGCGCGACGTCCTCAGGGAGCACGGGTTCGACGGGGAGTTCCCGACCTGTCAGGCCGAGGGCACGGAGCTCTGTCCGGGCCCGGCCCTGTCCGATCTCTTCGCCGAGGGCTCGGGAGCGCTGACTCCCGAGCGCATCTCCGCCGTCCTCGCGGCGATCCCGCCGTACTTCTCGCAGGCGATCCTCTCCGACACCGATGCCGGCAAGGTCGCGAACGTCTCGTTCCTCATCCCCGTGATGCCGCTCGACGAGCAGGAGGCGCTGATCGACGAGATCCGCGCCGACCTCGACCCGCCGCCCGGCGTCCATGCCGAGGTCGTCGGGCTGCCGGTGCTGGCGGCCGACGCGAACTCCGAGCTGTCCGGCTCGCGCTACTGGCTGACCCTCGCCGGCCTTCTCGCCGTGGGCCTCGTGCTGCTGGCCGTCTACCGCTCGGCCTCGCGCGCGCTCGTGCCGCTGCTGCCGATCGCGCTCGCCACCGGCTGGTCGGCGCTCGTGCTCGAGGCGACGGACATCCCGCTCAACCCGATGTCGGCCACGCTGGGCACGCTCGTGATCGCGGTGGCGACCGAGTTCAGCGTGATCCTCGCCGCTCGCTACCACGAGCAGCGCGCGGCCGGGGAGTCGATCGGCGAGGCCCTGCGCCTCACCTACGCCCGGACCGGGACCGCGGTGCTCGCGTCGGGGATCACCTCGATCGCGGGCTTCGGCGTCCTCGCCTTCAGCGGGATCACGATGCTGCGGGACTTCGGCCTCGTCACGGTCGTCGACCTCACGGTTGCGCTGGTCGGCGTGATGCTCGTCCTTCCCGCCGCGCTGGTCTGGGCCGAGGAGGACTTCCGGCCGCTCCCCGCCGCCTGGCGGTCGCTGCGCCCCGGTCGCCCCCGTCGTCGAGCCGACGCCAACGCCTGAGATGGCCGGGCCCGGGGGAGACGGCGGCGGATGGTGGCCCGAGCGCGACCCTCCCCCCGAACGCCCCCGGCAGGACCCCTCGGGCCCCGAGGAGCCCGAGGGCGGGCGCCGGCCTCCCCGCGGCCTGGCGTCCCCGAAGTCCTCGCGCTCTCCCTCGCGCTACTCGATGTTCGTCGGCCTGGCGTTCTTCGCGCTGATCGTGATCGCCCTCCTCAACCTGATCGGCGGCACGGACGAGACCGGGATCCTCGGCACGAGCTACGGGGAGGAGGGGACCCCGTTGCCGGAGTTCGCGGCGCCGAGCGCCGAGGGCACCAGCGATGCCGATGCGAACGTCGCCCAGGACGACTGCGAGAGCTCCCGTCAATCCCTGCCCCGAGGATCAGCAGCGCACGCCGGCCTGCGAGATCGACGGCGTCGGATGCGATCCGGGTCTGCGACCTCTTCGACAAGCCGCTGGCGATCTCGTTCTGGTTCACCAAGGGAGGGGACTGCACCCCGAGCCAGGACGCATTCGATGCGGTCTCCCGACGCTACGGGGACCGCGTGAACTTCCTCAGCATGAACGTGCGCGACAGCCGCGAGACCGTCAATCAGATCGTCGAGGCCGGCGGCTGGGAGGTTCCGGTCGGCCTCGACCCCGACGGGGCGGTGTCCAATCTGTATCGGGTCGGCGGTTGCCCGACGATCGTGCTGGCCTATCCCGGCGGGATTCTCTACCGCGCTGAGATCGGGCAGCGTCTCCGAGGGTGACATCAGCGGGTTCGTCGACGACCTGCTCGTGGCGACCCGCGAGCGCGCGGAGCAGTCCCGATGAGCGCCGGCGACCCCGCGGACCCCGATGTCCTCGCCGAGCGGGGCGCGGTCGATCCCGGGCTGGCGGAGGAGCTGCCCGGGCTCTACCTGCGCCACGTCACCGTCGAGCGCGGCTCGGGGCGCACGCCCGCGGAGCTGAAGGAGCGGCTGCGGACCCTGTCGAGCCGGTTCGCGGGCGCGCAGGCGATCGCCCTGCGCAACAAGCCGATCCCCTGGGCCTATCGCGTGTTCTACCGCCACATCGGGCTCGACCCCGACGAGCAGCCCACCCCGGTCGAGGCCCTCGCGCTCGAGCGGATGATGAAGGGCGGCTTCGTCAGCAAGAACCTGCTCGATGACGCGCTGACGATCGCGATCATCGAGTCCGGCGTGCCGGTCCGGGCCTTCGACGCCGATCGGATGGAGCCCCCGCTGACGATCAGGCCGAGCGGCGAGGGCGAGGAGACTCGAGGGCCGGCCCGGCGAGCTGCCCGCGGGGACGCTCGTGTTCGCCGACGCCGATCGCCCGCTCGCCCTGCTCTTCGGCGCGACCGCGAGCGGCCGCGGGGTCCATCCGGAGACGACCCGGACGCTGCTCGCCGCGGTCGGCGTCGCCGGGGTGCCCGAGATCGCCGTCGAGGAGGCCCTCTGGCTCGTGGCCGACGCGATGCTCGCGGCGCCGGCGCGGTAGCCCCGGCGCCTGGGGCTGGGAACCGGGGCCCGCCGCGCTCCCACCCGGCTACACTGAAAACCAAGCGACGCTGAAAGGAGCACGGATGACCGCGCTTCTCGAACTGGATCCGAATGCAGGCCGCGATCCGCTCGACACCGCTCGGGGCGGCATCGGGACCACGACTCGCGAGGACCACCGCGCCGCTCGGCTCGAGCTGCGGCGACAGATCGCGCGCATGGATCGCGAGCTCGGCGAGCTCTTCGCGACGACCTTCCCCCGCCTCGGGATCGAGTGGACGGTCGGTGCCGCGGGCGGCCCGCGCGTCCTCGGCATGGCGGAGCTGGAGCGAACCCGCGACGCCCTCGCCGACCGGCTCGCGGAGGCACGCGCCGAGATCGCCAGGCGCGCCGATCACGAGCAGGCCAACCGCGAGCTCGTCGAGCGGATGATCGCCGACCCCGCCGATTACCGCTGGGTCCTCGTCCGCAACGAGGAAGTCGGCGAGCCCGGCTGCAAGCACTGGCACTCGCGACCCCGCTGGGGTCTGCTCGGAATGCTGGCCGGCTGGTGGCGGGTCAAGCTCTCCTCCGGTTGTCCGTTAGCCACCGGGCTGCGCTGAGCGCGCGGCCCGCACCGAGATAGCGATGGCTTCGAAGTCGGCGCGCAAGCGCCGCAAACGACGGCCGCCCCCACCGGCGCCGAAGGAGACTGCGGTCGAGACGACCGCGGCGCCCCCTCGGCCGACGAGGCGAGCAGCTCGCTCGGCCGAGGACGGTCCGCCGCCCGCACCCTGGGGGAGCTTCCCGCTGGTCGAGATCGCGGTCCTCGTCGGGCTCGTGATGCTGATCATCGGGTTCTTCTTCGTCGAGGGCAGCCGCGGGCCGATCCTGATCGCCACCGGTCTGGCGCTCGGATCGATCGGCGGGCTCGAGCTGACGATCCGGGAGCACTTCAGCGGCTACCGCTCCCACACCATCCTGCTGGCCGGGGTTCCCGCGCTGATCGTGCTCGGACTGCTGTTCTACCTCGCGCCCGAGGGCCTGCCGCCGCTGGCCCGGGCGGGGATCGGCGTCGGCGTGTTCGCGGTCTTCGCGCTGCTGCTGTCGCGCGCGTTCGCCGCCCGCTCCGGCGGGCTCCGCTACAGCTTCAGCCCGCTCCGCGGCGGCCGCCGGGGCCGCTGAACGACCAGCGGCGGCCCGGTTTCCCTGGGCCGCCGCTGCGGTCGACGTGTTTGCGGGTTTCCCCCTGAGTCTGCGTCCCTAGCGGCGGACGCTCTGCTTGGCCTCGAGAGCGCCGGCCAGGGCCTCGCGCTGACGCTGAGTCAGACGCCCGAGCTGGCGGTTCTCGTTGAGGGCGAGCGGCATCAGGAACTTGCGGGTCCTCGTTCGGCCCCACCGCGACTGGCTTCGCAGCAGCTCGGAGACGGACATCGTCTCGGCCTCCCAGGGACACGTTCGCACGATCTGCTCGGCGCGCAGGTTTCCGGCCTGGACCGAGCGCTTCAGGGCTGCTCGTGCGAGCCGGACCCGGTTGGCGTGCTCGAGGGCACGAAGATGTTGCGGCACGGCGGCGGGTGCAGCCGTCGAGGCAGCTTCCATACTCACTCCTCCTCCAGTCGTGAGACTTGGGTCGTTGGTGTTTTTTCAGTTGTGACTTCTGACCGCGCTCGGGTCATCCCGTGTGACCGGGATCTTGAGCCGAATGGTCCTCCTGCGAGACCCTTCCGGCCGCTTCCTGCCCCGGGCGTCGGTGCCAGGGAGCACCCTAGTCATCGTCGCGAGGACGTGCCCCCGCCCTCGACGGTTTTTCCGCCGCCCGACCCGCTAAGAGCTACTTTTTGGGCCCCGAGTCGGCTTGTGCCTGTATGGACAAGGCGAAACTACCCGAATAGGGGTAGGACTTCGGACGGAACGACCGACTTTTCCGGTATCTGCCAGAGTTCCGTTTCGGGCCGCTGGTCGCACCCAGGTCAGCCAGCCGAAACGAGCTCCGGGGAGCGCTCGATGACCCGCGCGAACGTCGCGATCGCCTCGTCGAGGTGCTCCTGCCGGTGCGTCGCCATCAGGCTCGTCCGCAGCAGCGCCCCGGAGGGCGGGACGGCGGGGTGGAGGGCGACGTTCGTGTAGACGCCCTCGTCGTAGAGGGCCTTCCAGAGGAGAACGGCGCGCATGTCGTCGCCGACGACCACCGGCACGATCGGCGTCAGCGCGTCGGTGCCGTCGGCGAGTGTGGTCGGCTCGACCACCCTCAGCCCGAGCTCGCTCAGGCCGCGATGCAGGTAGGCGGAGTTCTCCGCCAGCCGGCCGAGCAGCTCCGGGCCCTCGGAGCGGATGATCCGCAGCGCCGCCAGCGCTGCCCCCACGGCGGCCGGGACGGCCGCGGCACTGAACAGGAACGAGCGCGCCGCGATCCGCAGGTACTCGATCACCTCGGAGGGCCCGGCGATGAACCCGCCACAGGAGGCGAAGCTCTTCGAGAACGTCCCCATGCGCAGATCCACCTGGTCCTCGACCCCGTGCAGCTCCGCGGCCCCGGCGCCGCGGGCGCCGATCGCGCCGACGCCGTGGGCCTCGTCCACCATCAGCCGCGCGCCGTAGCGGGTGCAGAGCTCGGCGACCTCCGGCAGGGGGCAGATGTCGCCCTCCATCGAGAAGACGCCGTCGACCACGACGAGGACCCCGCCGCCGTCGCCGGCCGACCGCTCGAGCATCCGCTCGAGCTTGTCGATCCGGTTGTGGCGGAAGGGGCGGAGCTTGGCGCCGGAGAGGCGGCAGCCGTCGAGGATCGAGGCGTGGTCGCCGGAGTCGCAGATGACGGTGTCGCCCGGGCCGAGGATCGTGCCGATGCAGCCGACGTTCGCCTGGTAGCCGGTGGTGAACACGAGCGCCTGCTCGGTCCCCATCCAGTCCGCGAGCTCCTCCTCGAGCTCCACGTGCAGGGGAATCGTCCCGTTGAGCAGCCGCGAGCCGGTCAGCGCGGTGCCGTAGGTGTCGAGCGCGTCCCGTGCCGCGGCCTTGACCCGTTCGTCGCCGGTCAGGCCCAGGTAGTTGTTGGAGCCGAGCATGATCGTCTGCCGGCCCTCCATCTCGACGACCGGGCCGGCCTGCGAGGTGAGCATGCGGAAGTAGGGGAGCATGTCGCCCTGGCGGGCGATCTCCAGCTGCTCGCTGCGGTCGTGATCGCGGGCCTTGGCGAAGACGTCGGACTCGATCCGGGCGGGACCGGATACCTGCTCGCTCATACCGCGGAGTCTGGCACGGCAGCGGGACCCGGCGCCGTGGCGGAGCGTAGACTCGGCCCCCGTGGCGGAACCCGTAGTCGATGTCGATGCGATCGAGGAGCCGGTCCGGGAGGGCGAGGTCCCCGAGGCCGAGGTCCGGACCCTGCCCGAGCGCCGATCCGGCGCGGAGCTGGATTCGTGGCGCGGTGAGATGCGCGCGATCGCCGTCGTCGCCGCCGGCGGGCTCGCCGCCGGCGCCGCGACCGTCGTCGCCGTGAGTGCCGCCCGCTCCCGCTCCGGCGGGCGAGGCCGGGCGATCAGGAGGGTCCGCAAGGATCGCGACGGCATCCTCGCGAGCCGCTCCTTCCTGGTCGACGTGCACGTTCTCGGGCGCTGATGCCCAGAGGGGGAGCCGCGTCGGCGGGGCCCGGCGGGTCCCTCGTGATCGAGGTCGAGCCCCGCTCTCCCTACCGCCTGCCCGCCCGTCGCTGGCCCGACGGCGTCGCCCGGACCCGCTCGGGCGTCTACGAGCGCTTCCTCCACCTCGACGGCTGCCCGGTCCTGATCAGGGCCTGGGAGAAGCCCAGGGACAAGCGCGTGGCGATCGCGGCCATGCCGGCGCCACCGGCCTGGCTCTCGGCGCGCCGCTTCGGCGGCGGCAAGGCCGGGCCCGAGCAGCTCGAGTTGGCGATCGACTGCGCCCGCCGCGCGCTCGGGGTCGACGACGACCTCTCCGAGTTCCACCGGCGCTACCGCCGCGACCCGCTGATCGGCCCCCTGATCAGGCGGATGCCCTACCTGCGCGCCCGCCGTGCGGCCCTGCCCTGGGAGGCGCTCGCCTGGGCGGTGACGGAGCAGCTGATCGAGGCGACCCGGGCCGCTCAGATCCAGCGGCGGATCGTCGGCAGGTGGGGGACGGCACTGCACGTGCCGGGAGCCCGCTGGCCGCTCCGGGACGTTCCCGGCCCGGAGACGATCGCCGCCCTCGCGCCGGCGGAGCTCGCCGCGCTCGACCTCGCGCCCGAAGCGGGCGATCGCCCTGATCAAGGTGGCCCGCGAGGTCGCGTCGGGTCGTTGCGACCCGCTCAGCCCGGGCGCCGATGCGCGCCTGCTGAAGATCTCCGAGATCGGCCCGTGGACCCTCCAGTGCCTCGGGCTCAACGGCCGCGGCGATCTCGACTCGCTGCCGGCGGGGGACCTCGCCTACGTGAAGCTCGTCGGTCACCTCGCCGGCCTCGGCCGCCGCGCGACCGTGACCGAGGTGGAGGAGTACTACGCCCCGTACGAGCCCTACCGGGGCATCGTCGGGGTGCTCACCCTCGCGGGGTTGACCAAGGCCTTCGCCGGCGCTCCCCCGCTGAGGTACCACCCGGCCTCGCCGGAGTTCGAGGCGGCGTAGCCCGTCGGCCCGAACGACGAAGAGCGGCTTCGCCCGCCTCAGCGAATCTCCTCGCAGCCCTCCGGTGGACGGTCCTGGGCATCGGTGCGGCAGCTGTCCGTCTGGGGACCGCCGTCCTGGCGGTCCCGGCCGCCCTTGCCGTCGAGGTGGTCCCGGCCAGGACCGCCGCTGAGCTCGTCGTTCGCCTTGCCACCCTCCAGGTCGTCGTCGCCGCCGCCGCCGATCAGCCGCTCCCCGAAGCCGTCGTCCCCGTCGCCATGGAGCACGTCGTTCCCGGCACCGCCGCGAAGGACGTCGATCGCCACCTCGCGCTCATAGGACCCGCTGTCGATCTCGTCGTTGCCCGGTCCCCCGATCAGCTTGCCGCCGCCGAGCATCTCGTCGTTGCCGCTGCCGCCCCTGAGCGTGTCGTCCACGCCGCGGCGGCCGTCGACGAAGTCGTCGCCGCTGCCGCCGTCGGTGTGATCGGTGTCGTCGCCTCCGTGGACCTCATCGTCGCCGTCTTCGCCGCAGACGTAGTCGTCGCCGTTCTTCCCGGCGACGACGTCATTGCCGCCGCCGGCGACGATCACGTCGACGCCGTTCGTGCCGGTGATCCTGTCGTCGCCCCCGCCGCGGACGATCGTCGCCGGCTTGCCGAAGCAGGTGGCGGCGCGGTCGGCGGCCTCGGCGCCCCGGACGCAGACGGCGACGAGGAACAGGGCCAGGGATGCCTTGACGAGCCTCATCCGGCGATCATGGCAGCAGTTCGTTCGTCAGCAGGTCGTCCACGGGAGGCGCCGCCTCGATCTGTCCCTGCTCGGCGAGGAAGGCGGCGAACTCCTCCCAGGCGGCCGGGTCCATGTGCCCGTACGGCTCCCCGGCGGGGGAGACCAGCCGGGGGATCGTCATCTCCACCTCGGCGCGGGTCAGCTCGGGCTCGAGGTCGGGAGCGGCGGCGAGGAGGGCGTCCGTTGCCGCGTCGGGATCCTCCTCGGTGCTCGCCGTGGCCTCCGCGAGGGCGCCGAGGAAGGCCCGGATCTGCTCCGGGTCCTCGCGAACGCGCTCGGCATCGGCAACGAGGACGAGCTCGTCGTAGGTGGGGATGCCGAGCTCGTCGACCGGAACGACCTCGGGATCGAGGCCGCGCTGCTCGAGCTGGACCCCCTCGACGTTGAGGAAGCCGCCGAGCATCGCATCGGCCCGCCCGGAGATCACGGGCTGAAGCAGGTTGAAGCCGACGTCGACCTGATCGACCTCCTCCGGATCGACCCCGGCGTCGCGCAGGATCGTCTCCAGATAGGCGGTCTGGTACGGGATGCCGGCGGTCACGATCGTCTTGCCGGCGAGGTCCGCGGGCTCGTCGATTCCCGCCTCCGGCAGCGAGATCAGCGACGTCAGCGGGCCGTGCACGAGCGCGGCGACGGCGATGACGTCGAGCCCCTGGTCCCGCGCGAGGATCACCTCCGGCTCGTACGAGATCGCCAGGTCCACCTGACCGGAGGCGACCTGCTTGATCGGGGCCGATGGGTCCGAGGGGACTCGCGGGCGAACGTCGAGCCCGGCGTCGGCGAACGTTCCCGCGTCGATGCCCTCGTAGATCCCGACGTGATCGGGATTGACGTAGAAGTCGAGGGCGAGGTCGAACTGCTCGAGGCCGGACCCGCTCTCCTCGCCGTCGTCGCCGCAGCCCGCCAGGGCCGCGCATGCCAGTGCGAGGGCCGCCCAGGCGGAGATCCTCGTCAGCGTACGTGTCGTCATCTCGTCTCCTTCGTCTCGTTGTCCAGTCGTTTGCGTCCCCACCATGCGACCCGTCGCTCGATCAGCGCCAGCGCGCCGAACAGCGCGATCGCCATGACCGCGAGCACCGCCACCGAGGCGAACATCCGCGCCACCTCGAGCTGCGCGTTGTCGAGCAGGATCAGATGCCCGAGCCCATCCGTCGAGCCGGCCCACTCCCCGAACACGGCGCCGATCACGGCGACGGCGACGGCGATCCGGGCGCCGCTGAGCAGGTAGGGGAGGGCGGTCGGCGCCTCGAGGGTCGTGAAGATCTGCAGCCTGCTCGCGCCGAGCGACCGCATCATCCGGCGTTGCTCCGGCGGGGCCGTGGCGAGCCCGTCGAGCGCGTTGACGACGATCGGGAAGAAGCAGATCAGCGCCACGATCGCGACCTTCGGGCCGATGCCGAACCCGAACCAGACGACGAGGATCGGCGCGATCACGATGATCGGGATCGTCTGCGAGGCGACGACGAGCGGATAGACGGCGCGCCGCTGGGTCGGGAAGAGGTGGAAGACGGCGGCGAGGGACGCCCCGGCGACCAGCGCCAGGGCGAAGCCCAGGAGGACCTCGCGCAGGGTCACCCACGCGTTCTCGGCGAGCAGGGTGCGGTTCTCCCAGAGCGCGTCCCACACCTCGCTTGGGGCGGGCACGAGGAGGGAGTCGAGGTCGAGCGCGTCGGCCATCGCGCCGCTGCGGGCGGCGAGCTCCCAGAGCGCCAGCAGGGCGACGATCAGCACCAGGGGCGGCACCACGTCGCGGAGGAGGGATCGGCCTCGCCCGCTCACGCCCGCGACTCCCCGAGCGCCTCGAGGGCGCGTTCGCGGCAGGTGACGAAGGCGGCGGTCCCGATCGCCTCGCGGCGGCTGAGGCCCCGGTCCACCGGCGAGGCGGACTCCCAGATGACCCGTCCCGGCCGGGGCGAGAGCAGCAGCACCCGGTCGGCGACGAACAGCGCCTCCTCGACGTCGTGGGTGACGAGAAGGGTCGTCCGCCGCTCGGCCGCCAGCCCCGCGAGGAGCCACTCCTGCATGTCCGCCCTGGTGATCGCGTCGAGGGAGGCGAAGGGCTCGTCGAGGAGCAGGACGCTCTTGCCCGAGAGCAGCGTGCGGGCGAAGGCGACGCGCTGGCGCATGCCGCCGGAGAGCTGATGGGGGAAGGAGCCGGCGAACTGGCCGAGCCCGAGCCGGTTGAGGAGCTCGCGGGCGCGCTCGCGAGCCTCCGCGCGCGAGTCGCCGGCGAGGCGCGGGGCGAGTGCGGCGTTGTCCACGGCCCGGCGCCACGGCAGCAAGCAGGTCCTGCTGCGGCATCCACGCGCAGCTGCGAAGGCGGGCCTCCGAAGTGCCCCCGCCGCCGACCTCCACGGCTCCCTCCAGGGGGTCCTTCAGCCCGCCCACGATCTCGAGCAGCGTCGACTTGCCGCAGCCCGAGATGCCGACGAGGGCGACGATCTCGCCGGCGCCGGCCTCGAACGTGAGGCCGTCGAGCGTCTCGAGGTCGCCGTAGCGGTGGCGCAACTCCCGCACGGAGACGGTCGCAGCTGCCTCCCCGGGGGTCGTGCCCATGTTCATCTTCCCTTCGCGCGCATTACCGCACAGGTTCGAAGGGTCAGCGCCGGGCGGATCTCCGGAGGCGCTATCTCAGCCCGCTTCCCGCGAGCACCCCTGATTGCGAGCGCGAGTCTAGTGGGTGGGCGTGGGTCCGCCGGCGATCACGTCGACGAACTGCTCGAGGTGCTTCGTGGTCCAGCACTCGAAGGCGGCGGTGGTGAACGGCTCGTACGCGGCCATCACGGAGTCGCCGTAGTTCCAGTACAGACGCGGCTCGGGATTGAGCCAGAACGTCCGGCCGGCCCGCTCGCAGAGGTGGGCGAAGGCGGCGGGGTGGGGGTCGCGGCCGTTGGTGCGGGCGTCGCCCATCACGATCACGGTCGACCGGGGGTCGAGATCGGAGGAGATCTCCTCGAGGAACTCGAGCCAGACCCGGCCGTAGTCCGTATACCCGGAGACGTCGGCGACGCCGCCGTCGCGGCTGATCCGCTCGCTGATCGCCCGGAAGTCGCGCTCGCGCTCGAAGACCTCGGTGATCTCGCTGATCCGCTCGATGAAGACGAAGCTGCGCAGCTTGCGGAACGAGCCGTGCAGCGCGTGGAGGACGCTGAGGAAGAAGACGCTCGCCGAGGTCACCGACGTCGAGACGTCGCAGAGCACGTAGATCTCGGGACGCCGCGGGCGCTTCGGCCGGTACCGCAGGCGCAACGGCACGCCGCCGGTCTCGAGCGAAGCGCGCAGGGTGCGGCGGACGTCGACCGAGCGCCCGTGGCGGCGCCCCCGCTGCTCGGTGCCGAGCGTCGCGAGGCGACGCTTCAGCTGGGTCACCGAGCGGTGGACCGCCGCGAGGTCCTGGGTCGGGCTCGTCGGCAGGGCGCGATCGAGCTCGTGCAGCGGCCGCGACGGAGGGAGCTTCCCGGTCCGCTCGATCAGCCCGCGCTCGAGCTCGCGCCGCAGGTGGGACTCGAAGCGGCGGACGCCATCGCGGTCCAGCTCGGGCTCGTCCTCGGACCCCTCGGGCGGCTGCGCGCCGGGGGTCAGCCCGAGCGAGCGGCGGATCCGCTGGACGTCGACGCCGACGACGCCGGAGCCCTCGCCCTGGCGGCCGAACGCGGCCACCGCCAGGCTCGCGAGGTCGCGCATCTGCCCGTCGGAGCCCTCGGCGATCGCCCGGCGGATCGCATCGCGCAGCTCGTCCAGGTCGAACCTGTCGCCGGAGTCGCCCTGGGAGTCGCGCCGCCCCTCCGCCGCCTCGTCGTCACGCTCGATCGCCTCGAGCTCGGCCGCGCGGAAGAACCACCGGTCGAAGACCAGGTCGAAGATCCGCCTGTCCTCCTGTGACTTGACCAGCGTCGCGGCGAGCGCCTCGCGGAACTCCAGGCGCTCGGTCCACGACACCACGTCGATCGCGGCGAACGCGTCGAGGATCTCGGACGTGCCGACGGCCACGCCCTCGGAGCGCAGGGCCTCGCAGAGCTCGATCACCCGCGGCGCGAAGCCGAAGCCGGCGGCCGCGGGAGCCGGCTCCCCGGTCAAGGTCCTGCCGGGACGCCGTCCGCCGCGGGGGGCTTGATCGAGCCGAGCTTGAGCCCGACGCGGTCGGCGACGAGGTCGAGGTCGGTCCGGTGCTTGACGATGATGCTCATCGTCTGGCGGAAGGTCTCGGCGTCGATCTGGTCGGCGCCGAGCAGCAGCAGCGCCCGCGCCCAGTCGATCGACTCCGCGATCGACGGCGGCTTCTTCAGGTCCAGCTCGCGCACCATGCCGACGATCTCGACCAGCCGCGCGGCGAGCGCCTCATCGAGGTCGGGGACGTGGAGGCGGACGATCTCGACCTCGCGCGTGGCGTCGGGGTAGTCCAGCCAGAGGTAGAGGCAGCGGCGCTTCAGCGCCTCGGTGAGCTCGCGGGAGTCGTTGGAGGTGAGCAGCACGAGCGGCATCGTGCGCGCCTCGATCACGCCCAGCTCCGGGATCGAGATCTGGAAGTCGGAGAGGACCTCGAGCAGCATCGCCTCGAACTCCTGGTCGGTCTTGTCGATCTCGTCGATCAGGAGCACGACGGGCGTCTCGGACGCGATCGCCGCCAGCAGGGGCCGCGTCAGCAGGAAGTCCTCGGCGAAGATGTCGTCCATCACCGCGGCGGAGGTCTCCTCGCCGTCCTCGGAGGCCGACTCGGCCTGGATCCGCAGCAGCTGCTTGCGGTAGTTCCACTCGTAGAGCGCCTTCGCCTCGTCGAGGCCCTCGTAGCACTGCAGGCGGATCAGCTCCCGCCCGGTGGACCGGGCGAGGGCCTTCGCCAGCTCGGTCTTCCCGACTCCGGCCGGGCCCTCGACGAGGACCGGCTTGCCGAGCTGCTGCGCGAGGTGCGAGACCAGCGCGGCGGATTCGTCGGCGAGGTAGCCGGCCTCCCGCAGCGCCACCGCCATCTCGGCGATGCCCGCCGACCCGCCGCCTCCACCGGCGCCGGGCCCGCCTCCGGCCGTGGATTCGGGGTTCGCGTTCACGCGGGTCGATGATAATGGCGTGGTGCCACCCGCATTCATCGTCGCGCTCACCGGAGAGGCGGGGCCGTACGCCCTGCTGATCGGGGCTCGGCTTCCTGGTCGGGATATACGCGAACGCCGCCCGGATGCCCCGGCTTCTGGCCTTCGCGATCCTCTTTGTCCTGCTCAGCTCGCTATTGGCGATCGTGGTCTCGTTCACCTACGACGGCTCGGCCCCGCGCATCAAGCCGTAGAGCCCTGAAATGGGTAGGCTCGGGCCCTTGCCCGAGCAGCACACCGAGGTCGAGGAGGACGCCGTCGCGAACGGCGCCCCGGAGGAGTCCAAGATCGCCCGCGTCGCCGCCGAGGGCGTCGGTTCGGCGATCGACGAGGCGCGCCGGGAGACCGTCGAGACCCTCGCCGAGGAGGTCCGGCGCGTCGCCGCCGAAGCTCGTGCCGCCTCCCTGCGGGCAACGAAGGCCGAGGAGATCGCCCGCCGGGCGGAAGCCGAGCGCAAGTCCGCCGAAGCGCGGGCCGACCGCGCCGATCAGCGTGCGACTGAGGCCGAGGCGGCCGCAGCCGGCGCCGAGGCGCTGGCCGAGGCGAAACACGAGGACCGCCTCGCCGAGGCTCGCGAGCAGCTGCGCGTCCGAGCCGAGGAGAAGCTGAAGGCCGCCGCGGCGAAGCTGCGCGCTCAGGCCGCCGCGAAGCTCGAGGGGGAGCTGGCCGCGGGCCGAGCCGACCTCGAGGCCCGGATCGCCGAGCTCGAGCGGGAGACGGAGCGCCGGCGAACCGAGGCGGAGGCCGAGCTCGAGGCGCGCAGGATCGAATTGGAGTCGCGGATCGAGGCAGCGGGCGCGCGAGCTCGACGCCCGCTCCGCCGGCCGCGAGGACGACCTTGACGAGCAGGTCGCCAACGCGCGCGCGGAGGCGACCCGCCGTGCCGACGCCGAGCGCGCGCAGCGGATCGAGGCCGAGCGGCGGCTGGAGCTCGCCGAGGCGCGGCTGACCCGGATCGCCGACCGGCTGGCCGCGGAGGCCGCGCAGCGCTCGCGGGCCGAGGGCGAGGGGCGACTCGCGGCGGAGGCGGCGCGCATCAAGCAGCAGGCCGAGAAGAGCGCCGACGAAGCCCGTCGCAAGGCCGAGGAGGAGGCCGAGCGGGAGCTCCAGGAACGACTCGAGAAGGAGCGCGAGAGGCTGCGGCGCGAGGCCGAGGAGCGTGCTCGCGTGCAGGCGCAGGCCGAGGCCGAGCGGGTCGAGCAGCGGGTCCGGCTGGAGATGGAGCGCGAGGCGAAGATCAAGGCCGCGCAGGCCGCCGAGGAGGCCCGCCGCCGCTGCGACGAGCTCGAGCGGGAGCTCATCGAGGAAGCCGAGCGGGTAGCCGGCGAGGCCGGCGAAGCAGCTCGCCGCGAAGCCCTTCGATAGTACAACGGGAGTTCTTCCCGTCCCGGTGGGGCCCCCTCCCGGGGGAAGCGGACGCGAAGCGGAGTACAGTTCTAGGGTCCCGTCCCGGAGGTCCTCTCCCGAACGGCACGCGGCCCAGATCGACCAGTGGCCAGCCGGTTCCCGACCGCATGCGGCGCAGTTCCCGCATCTCCTCCAGGCCCGGCTCGTCGGTCGCCCAGATCGGGAGCGGGGAGGAGGCGGCTCTCGATCCGCTCCTCGCGGACCTCGCCGTCCTCGGTCGGCGCTGACCGCGTAGGCCGCCGCGGTCTCGCGCGAGCGCACCGCCTCGACCAGCTCGCCGTCCCGGATCAGGGCCGCGGCATGATCGTCGAGCGCCAGGCCCGGCGGTAGGCGACCGTCCGCGACGGCCCGGCGGTAGGCGTCGCGCCTCGGCGGGTCCTGCGAGTAGTGCACGCAGTGGCTGCCGCCGATCAGCCCGAGGCCCTCGACGGCCGCCGGGGCGCCGCCGCCGCGGGAGATGCCGTGCTCGAACCAGCACATCGAGCCGGCGCTGTATCCGCAGAGCAGGATCCCGCGCTCGTGGGCCTCGCGCATGATCTCGTCGATCCGGTGCTCACGCCAGAGCGCCAGGAGGTTGACCAGGCTGCCGCCGGTGACGTAGATCGCGTCCTGCGCAAGCAGGTGCTCGGCGAAGTCGACCGGCGCCACGCCGAGCCGGAAGAGCGAGATCGAGCTGGCCCTGGCGCCGCGGCGCTCCATCGCGCCGTGGAAGGAGCGGATCTGCTCGTGCGGGTCGCCGCTCGCCGTCGGCAGCAGGCAGATCCGCGGCTCCGGCTCCGCCACGAAGGAGAGGACGTAGTCGTGCAGCGCCTCGTTCTCCGGGCGCATCGCGAACTCGGCGCCTCCGATCGCGACGATCGGCCCGGCCATCGCTCCCGGGCCTCTACGCAACCGCTTGCAGGCTTGCCGGCTCGGCGCCGCCGGACTCGAGGGCCCCGAGGAAGCGGGTCGGCAGCGCCGTCTCGATCACCCGGTCCCCGCGGTCGCCGACGCACCAGGCGCTGGCATCCGGCCGCGATGAGATCGCCGCCACCAGCTTCGTCCCCTGGAAGTGGAGCGCCGCCCCGTTCTCGACGCCGTAGCCGGGGCACATCCCCCGGCTCAGCAGCTCGTGGTAGGCCTCGCGGCGCCCCTGTTCGGTGCCGTAGTGCACGCAGTTGCTCCACGGCAGCAGCCCGAGGCCGCGCACCCGGCGGACCTCGCCGTGGAACGAGGTGACGCCCTGCGAGTACCAGCAGAGCGACCCGGCGCTGAGGCCGGTGAGGATCACGCCGCTCCGCCAGGCCTCCGCGAGCAGCGAGTCGAGCCCGTGGGCGCGCCAGGTGCCGAGCAGGCTGATCACGCTGCCGCCGCCGACGTAGATCAGGTCCTGGGAGAGCAGGTGCTCGCGCAGGTCGCCGACCCCGCGGTCGCGGCGGAAGAGCGAGATGTGCGACGGCTCGCACAGGCTCCCGGGGAAGGCCCGGTAGAAGCGCACGACGTAGTGGTCGGCGTCCCCGCTCGCCGTCGGCAGGAAGCAGACCCGCGGCCGCTCGCGGCGCTGCCGCGCCAGGGCGAGGACGTAGTCGTCGAGGAGGGGGTTGCCCGCCTCCATCGAGAAGCCGCCACCGCCGAGGGCGACGATCTGGCGGACGTCGCCAGCCGGGAACGGGAAGACCTCGGCCTGATCCATCTCAGCTCCTCCTCCAGGACGGCCGGCTTGCCGGCCCCGGTCTCTCGACCGGGGCCGGCAGCTGACCTGTTGGCGTAACTCAGCCGGGCCGGCGTCAGCCGGCCGAGGGAACCTCTGACGCCCTCGTGCGACTGCAGGACGTCGCCGCCCTCCTCGCCCGTGCGGATCCGGATCGCCTCCTCGACCGGGATGACGAAGATCTTCCCGTCACCGATCGAGCCGGTCCTCGCGTGCTTGAGCACCGTCTCGACCACCATCTCCTTCTCGGAATCGTCGACGACGATCTCGATCTTGAGCTTCGGCCGGACGTTCACCGTGAGGCTCGCACCCCGGTAGTGCTCGACGACACCCTTCTGACGTCCCGACCCCTTGACCTCCGAGATCGAGAGGGAGGGGATGCCGCGCTCGAGCAGCTCCTGTCGGATCGGCTCGAACGCCTCGTGTCGAATGAACGCTTCGATCTTCTTCATGTGCGCTACCTCCTTCCTATGCCTGGGGCGACGGCGTCGTTGCCGCCATCGCAGTGGCGCCTGCCGGCCTCGGGGGCGATGTCCCTGGGGGTCTTGCTCGCGAAGCCGAACTCCTCGGCGGGAATGAACTGTTCCGGGTATCCGTACATGCCGTGCTCCGCAATGTCGAGCCCGGCGTCCTCGTCCTCCGCCGAAACGCGCAGCCCGATCGTCGCCTTGATCGCGGCGAACGTGGCATACGAGATGACGAACACCAGGACGAACGTCGCGGCGACGCCGACCGCCTGCACGGCGAGCTGGCCGAACGACGCAGCGAGGCCGCCGTCGGTGACGCCGTACCAGACGCCCGGGGCAGCGCCGTCGAGGATCAGCCGCGGAGAGCCGAACAGCCCGATCGAGAGCGTTCCCCAGATCCCGGCGAGGCCGTGAGCTGAGAGGGCGCCGACCGGATCGTCGAGCCTCTTGTCGATCGCGAGGATCCCGAAGACGACGAGCACACCGGCGATCGCACCGATCAGCGGCGCGAACTGGAACTCGACGTAACCGGACGGGGCCGTGATCGCCACGAGCCCGGCGATCGCGCCGTTGCCGATCATGCCGACGTCCATCGACTTCGTCTTCGCGTAGATGGTGGCCATCGCCGCCAGCGCGCCGGCAGCCGCCGCGAGCTGGGTGTTCAGGGCGACCTGAGCGAACAGCTCGCCGCCGCCGGTGCCGAACGTGGACCCGGCGTTGAACCCGTACCAGCCGACCCAGAGGATCAGCACGCCGAGTCCGGCGAGCGGCATCGAGTGGCCCGGGATCGCGCGAGGCTTCCCGTCCGGTCCGTACTTGCCCCGGCGGGCGCCGAGCAGCAGCAGTGCCGCGAGGCCACCGACCGCGCCGGTGAGGTGCACCACGGTGGAGCCGGCGAAGTCCATCACCGGCTTGCCGCCGACGTCGGACAGCAGACCGCCGCCGTAGACGCCGTGTGCGACGAGCGGGTAGATCACCGCGCCGAACACGATCGCGTAGATCACGTAGGCGCCGAACTTGATCCGCTCGAGCGTGGTGCCCCAGACGATCGCGAGCGACACCGCCGCGAAGAGCATCCCGAACAGCATCAGCGCCGTGTCAGGACCGCCCACCCGTGCGCCGTCGATGTCCATGTTGAAGGTGAACAGGAACCCGTCGGTACCGAAGAAGTCGTTGCCGAACCCGGCGATGCCGTAGCCGACCGCCCACCAGGCGATGGTCACGATTCCCAGGTTGACGAGGATCTTCGCCACTCCCGCGCCGACGTTCTTCTGGCGCGAGAAGCCGATCTCGAGGAACAGGAACCCGGCCTGCATGAAGAGCACGAGGACGCAGGCCACGATGACCCAGGTCGTGTCGAGCTGCTCCTTCACCGCGGCGGCGCTGGGGGCGGCGGACGCGATGCTCGGCAGGGCCAAGCAGGCGACCAGCGCCATCAGCGCCGTGAGGCACAGCCTCTTGGTCATATTTCACTCCTTGCTTATGCCGACGGGCCTCCTTGCGGAAGCCGGTCGAGATCGCGCCGGGCAGGCCGCCCGGCGATGTGGATTGCCAACGCAACCAGTCTCAGCTCGAGCGGGCCGGCCGTGTTTGTACCGGCGTCGAAAATTCGCCGGCCGGACTTGTCCGGCCGCGATCCGGGCCCTGCGGAAACCCCTTGGACAAGGGGTTTTGTCGGCTCAGCCGCTCAGGTGAGAGGTGTCGGCGCGCTGCTCGCCACAGGCGTGGCGATGCCCGGGTCGAGCGGCACGGTGGGAGCGTGATCGCCGCTCCCGGTGACGTTCAGCTCCGAGCGCTCGGCCGCGATCTCGATCTCGGACGGATCGCCGCCCAGCCCCTCCCAGCGGGCCTGCGCCTCCCGGTGCAGGTCGTCGAGGAAGCCGTCCGTGTGCAGCGGGTCGTGATGGAAGAGCAGCGTCCGCTTGGCCTTGACGCGGGACGCGAAGAGGATGGTGTCCTCGACCCGGGAGTGGCCCCAGCCCTCGTGGCCCGGGTACTCCTCGTCGGTGTACTGGCAGTCGTGGATCAGGAGGTCGGCGCCGCTGGCCAGGTTGTAGCCGGAGATCCACTCCGGCTCGAGGGTGTCCAGCGGGCTGCCCAGGGCCGGCTCGTGGTCGGGGATGTAGCAGAGGGTCGTGTCGCCGTCGGTGATCCGGTAGCCGAGCGTGGGACCGCGATGGGTGACCGCCTCGGCGCGGATCGTGGCGTCGCCGATCGTCCACTCGCTTGCCGGGGCGTCGAGGAACGACACGTCACAGGGGAGCTCGCGGACCTCGACGGGGGAGAGCGGCGCCGAGATGTAGCGCGCGATCCGCGCCTCGAGCGAAGCCTCCGGCGAGCTCGGTCCCCAGATCCGGATCGTCGACTCCGCCCGGAAGCAGGGGGGGAAGAACATCAGGCCCTGGATGTGGTCCAGGTGCAGGTGCGTGAGGAGGATGTTGATCCGCGGCATCTCCGGCGGCAGCGAGAACCCGAGCGTGCGGATCCCAGTTCCCGCGTCGAGGATCAGCGTCTCGCCCGACGAGAGGGTCACCTCCACGCAGGAGGTGTTGCCCCCGTAGCGATTCATCTCCGGCCCGGGCGCCGGCACCGATCCTCGGGCTCCCCAGACCTTGACCCTCATCCCACGACCTCGTGACGGCCGGTCGTAACCTCGCGCGCGTGCTCGGCGTCGACGGGCCAGAAGATCACCATCGCGCCGGAGGCGCCGGAGGAGTTGCCGACGATCGGCATCGCGCTGGCCTCGATCCGGTGGCTGGCGCCGTCGATCGAGCGGACGCAGAACTCCGCGTGCGCCGGACGGCCGTCGCGCAGCGCCTGCGTCAGCGGCAGCTCCTCGATCGGGATCGTCTGGCCCTCGTCGTCGAGCGGGCCGAAGGACGACGACCACTCGCCTGGCGGCAGCTGGCCGACGTCCTCGAAGGGCCGGCCGAGGAGCGCGCCGGCGCCCTCGTTGTAGAACAGGAGGCTGCCGTCGCGCGCGACCAGGAAGGCGGGCGTGGTGACGCTGGTCAGGAGGTTCCGGGCCAGGATCAGCTCCAGCGGTTTCTGCGAGCTCGGCATGGTTGTGCCGATTATCTTCTCACCGATCGCACCTCGCGTCACCACCGATCGCGAGGTTCGGTGCTTGGCGCCCTGATCGGCGCCCGGCCCCCTTCGGCTCGTCGACCGTGCGGGGAGGCCCGCCCGGCCTCAGTCCATCTTGCCGATCTTGAAGATCTTCGTGCCGCAGTCGGGGCATGTGCCCTGGATCGCCGGCCGCCCGTTCTTCATCGTGATCTGCTGCGGGTCCTTGATCTCGACCTTCTTGCGCTCTTTGACGCAATAGCCCTCTGGCATCGTCGCTCTCCTTCCGGGACGCCTTCGCGCCCGATGGATTGAACGCTCGTGCCGCTTGGCACAACCGTCGTGCCGCGACTGTAGAACCGCCTGCGGACGGCAGTCGTGGTCGGGAGCTAATCGCCGCCGGGGGAGGTCCCGCCGGAGTCTCCGTCGTCCGGGTCGCCCGAGCCGCCGGGCGAGGCGCCCCCGATGTCGGCCGGGGGGCCGCCGGTGTCGCCCGCGCCGGGCCCGGCGTCGGAGATCTGGCCACGCAGATCCTCGATGTCGTCCTCGATCACGGAGATCCGCTGCTCGACGTCGGCGCTCCCGGCGGAGAGCCCGTCGACCTCGCTCTCCAACCCGGAGATCCTGCTCTCGAGGGCGTCGATGTCGCTCTGGGCGGCCTCGGCCGAGTCGGCGGAGGTGGAGATCTCACTCACCCGGCTGTCGAGCTGGGCGACGTCCTCCTGGCTGGCGGAGTTGTCGCGGGCGTCGATCGCCAGCACGATCGCGATGATCGCCGCCGCGAGGGCGAGGATGACCGCCGCGGCGCCCGCATAGGTGCGCGTCCCGAGCTTGCGGTCGATCTGCGCGAGCCAGGCGCGCAGCCCCTCCTCCTCGGTGACGTGGACGACAGCGGCGGGCTCCGAGCCGGTCGGCGGATTCGGGTTCGGAGGCTCGGTGGCGCTCATCGGCTCAGGTCAAGTGAGGTCGGGCCGTGGCCCGGCCACCTCGCCGTCGGCAGGTTCGATCTCGCGCCCCTCCTGGACCCACTCCTCCAGGCCGCCGGAGAGGTTGTAGGCCTCGAAGCCGGCCTCGCGGAAGGCCGCGGTGGCGAAGGAAGAGCGGCTGCCGGTGCGGCAGGCGAAGACGATGGGGCGATCGCGATCGAGCTCCTCGGCGCGCGACGGGAGGGTCTCGAGGACGATGTGGGTGGCCTCCTTGATGTGGCCGGCCTCCCACTCGTAGTCCTGGCGCACGTCGACGAGCTGCGCGCCGGCCGCGATCAGCTCGCTGGCGCGCTCGGAGGAGATCTCGGTCCCGTTCTCTTCTGGCTCGGTCATCGCCGCGAGGATAGTTGCTGCGGCTCACCTCGGTCCCTATGCCGCTTCCGTAGCATTCCGGTTGCACCCTCTCGCCTCACGAAGGGTCCGACCTTCGTGTCCAAACTCGTCCCATCAAGGAGAACCTGATGCCTGAAGCAGTCATCGTCGACACCCTGCGCACCCCGATCGGCCGCGCCTTCAAGGGCTCGCTGGCCCAGCTGCGCCCGGATGAGACCGGCGCCTTCGTCATCGACCAGCTGCTCGAGCGCAACCCCGACGTCGACCCGGCGCTGATCCAGGACGTCATCTGCGGCGTCGGCATGCCGCAGGGCCTGCAGGGCTTCAACATCGCCCGGATCATGGTCCTGCTCTCCGAGAAGCTCGGCGAGGAGACCACCGGCGTGACCGTCTCCCGTTACTGCGCCTCCTCGCTCGACGCGATCCGGCACGCGTCCAACGCCGTCAAGAACGGCGAGGGCGACGCCTACATCGCGGCCGGGGTCGAGTTCGTCTCGCGCTTCAACGAGCGCAGCGAGGTCGCCGCCGGCGACGACAAGAACGAGAAGCTCACCGGCGAGCACGAGGGCTACCCGAACGTCTACATCGACATGGGGATCACCGCGGTCAACGTCGCCGAGAAGTACGGCGTCTCCCGCGACGACATGGACGACTACGCGCTGCGCTCCCAGCACCTCGCGGTCGAGTCGCAGGAGGCCGGGTTCTTCGATCGCGAGATCGTCCCGGTCCAGACCCCGAACGGCGAGGTCGCCAAGGACGACGGCCCCCGCAAGGACGAGGGCGACATGCGCGAGAAGCTCGGCTCGCTGAAGGAGGCCTTCGGTGGTGGCGGCGTCACGGCCGGCAACTCGTGCCCGCTCAACGACGGTGCCGCCGCGGTGCTGATCATGTCCGACACCAAGGCCAAGGAGCTCGGCCTGAAGCCGCGGGCGCGGATCGTCACCGCCGCCACCGCCGGCAACAACCCCGAGTACATGGGGGTCGCCCCGATCCCCGCCGTCAAGAAGGTCCTCGACCGCGCCGGGATGTCGATCGGCGACGTCGACGCCGTCGAGCTCAACGAGGCGTTCGCCGCTCAGGTGATCCCGATCATGGCGGAGTGCGGGATCGACCAGGACAAGCTCAACACCCACGGCGGCGCGATCGCGCTCGGCCATCCGTTCGGCATGACCGGCGCCCGGATCATGGGCACGTTGCTGAATGTGATGGAGACGGACGATCATCAGGTGGGGCTGGAGACGATGTGCGTCGCTGGGGGTCAGGGCGAGGCTCTGATCGTCGAGCGGCTCAACTAGAGCGAGGTTTTGGCGGGGGGCCGGTGGGGGGACCACGGCGGCCCTCCCGTCGCTCGCTGCGCTCGCTCCCTGAGTTCGGCACGGCGGATCCCCCCACCGGCCCCTTCGACGCGCGTCGATGGGCGGTTGGCCCCACGGACTTGAAAGGGGAGGGGGCGTGAGTTAGGTGGGGAGGGTGAACCTGTCCAGGGCGAACTTGACCAGGCGGCGGCGCTCCTGTTTGCCCAGGCGGCGGGCGTTTGCTCCCTCGATCGTTGCCAGTAAGGCCTCGGTTGCCATCTCCCGGTCCTCCTCGGGGACCTCGCCTGCCAGGGCGTTCGTGAGCATCTGGCGCTGGGCCTCCTCCAGTTCCTCGGCGAACTCGGCGACTGCCGGGGACTGACGGGCGCGTTCGCGGAGGGCGCTGCGCACCTGCTCGTAGTCGTCGAGCCTCTCGACGAACCAGATGACGCGGCTCTCGAGGGTGCGGCGGCCGGGGGGCTTCGCGGCCAGGATCCCGGCCAGGATGTGGCGCACGGCGGCGACGAAGAGATCGTCCTTGGCGGGGAAGTACCAGTAGATCGAGTTGGGGGAGAGGCCGAGCTCGCGCGCGATCGCGGCGACGGACAGGGCCTCGTAGCCGCCCTCGCGGAGCCGGCGGCCCGCGGCGTCGAGCACCTCGGTGACCTTCTCCTCGCGTTCCTTCTCCGGGCGCGTTCTCGGCACCCCCTCAGTCTCACGCTATCCACGCTGATCTTGCTAGGCTGCCAAGAGTCTTGGATGCCTACCAAGAGAAACCGCTTGCGGACCTGGTCCGAGCCGACAGCCGTCGCGTCCGCGTCGGCGCCGCCTTCGGCCGGCTGGTCGACCTGCCCGGGCTCGGCCCCTGGTTCGCGCGGCTCGCGCGGCTGCCCAACCAGATCCCCTTCGTCACCACCTGGGTGACCCGCTTCCACGGCTGGCTGCTCGGGCGAGCCGGGGGCCGCCTGCGCCGCTCCTGGCTCTTCGCCGCCGGCCAGCCGGTCCTCGCCCTGACCACCGTGGGCCGCCGCAGCGGGCAGTCCCGGACGACCGCCGTCGCCTGCTTCGTCGAGGGCGACGACCTCGTCCTCGCCGGGATGAACCTCGGGCGCCCGGGTCACCCGGCCTGGGCGCTCAACCTCGACGCCGAGCCGCGCGCGCGGATCACGCTCGGCGGCGACACCATCGAGGTGACGGCGCGCCGCGCCCACGGCTCCGAGCGGGAGCGGCTCTGGCGACGCTGGGTCGAGCTCCAGCCCTCCGCCGAGGCCTTCCAGGATCTCGCCGCCCGCCGGATCCCGCTCTTCGTCCTCACCCGTCGCTGACTAGGGTCGCGGCGATGGACTTCGTCGCGACGCTGTTCAGCACGGGGTGGGCCTCGGGGATCAACTCGTACCTGACCGTCGCGCTGCTCGGGATCCTCGGCCGGCTCGACGTCGGCGCGGTCCCCCCGGACCTCGAGCGGACGCCCGTCATCGCGGTCGCGCTCGCGCTCTTCGGCCTCGAGTTCGTCATCGACAAGATCCCGGGCGCGGACAGCGTCTGGGACGCCATCCACACGGTCGTCCGGCCGCTGGTCGCGGTGGTGCTCGGCTTCCAGTTCGCCGGCGAGAGCGGGATCACCGGCGTCGAGGAGGCGCTCGGCGCCGGGTCCAGCGGCGCCGTCGCGCTGGCCAGCCACTCGGCGAAGGCCGGGCTCCGCCTCGGGATCAACACCTCGCCGGAGCCGGCGTCGAACATCTTCGCCAGCCTCACCGAGGACGGGCTCGTCGCCGTCGTGATCCTGTTCTCGATCAACCATCCGGTGCTCGCCGCGGTCCTCGCAGGCAGTCCTCCTCGCGACCGGGATCACCCTCGTCGTGCTGCTCTGGCGCCGGATCGGCGGCGCGATCCGCCGCTGGCGCCGGCGCCGGGCCGGCCTCGAGCCGGAGGTCGGAGCGACGGGCCCTCGGCCCGAAGCTGAGCTGAGATCCGTGCGCCGATGGAGGCACGGGTTCTAAGGTCCGGAGCCTCCCCTCGAAAGTGAACGGAGAGACGAATGGCACTCGAGCAGACACTTTCCAGCCTCAGGGAGACCGAGACGGCGGAGTCGTTCTCCCTCCAGAACTCGAAGATGCTCAAGGTCGAGTTGTCCGAGGCCACGATCCAGGCGAAGCTCGGTTCGATGGTCGCCTACCAGGGCGAGGTGAAGTTCGAGCACGCCGGCAGCGGCGGGATGGCGCGCTTCGTCAAGAAGGCCATGACCAGCGAGGGCACCGACCTGATGAAGGTCTCGGGACGCGGTGAGGTGTTCCTCGCCGACCTCGGTCAGGAAATCCAGCTGCTCAAGCTCCAGAACGAGTCGATCACCGCAAACGGCGCCAACGTGCTCGCCTTCGAGGACGGCATCGACTGGGACATCAAGCGGGTCGAGGGCGTCTCCGGGATGCTCGGCGGCGGGCTCTACAACATGCATCTCGAGGGCACCGGCTACGTCGCGATCATCTCCGACGGTCCCCCCGTCCTGCTCGACGTCGACGGCGAGTCCACCTTCGCCGATCCACAGGCGGCGATCACCTGGTCGAGCGGGCTCACCTCGTCGGTCAAGGCCGACGTGAACCTGAAGACCCTGATCGGGCGCGGCTCCGGGGAGACGATGCAGATCTCCTTCTCGGGCAAGGGCTGGGTCCTGATCCAGCCGTCCGAGGGTCGCGTCAACGGTCCCGCGGCGGGCGGCAGCGGAGGCGGCGGCGCGGGGGCGCTGGGGAAGATGCTGGGGGGCTGATCGCATGACCCCGACCGACCCGGAGGTGGCCGTCGACGTGATCAACGCGCGATTCGGCCGCCATCCGCGTCGGCGGGCGTTGCACGCGAAGGGGGTCTGGGCGCGCGGGACGTTCACCGCCTCGGCCGCCGGCCGCGAGCTGACGAGGGCGGCCCACATGCAGGCGGAGTCGGTGCCGGTGCTCGCGCGCCTCTCCAACGGCGGCGGCGATCCCGGCGTGCCCGACTACGCCCCGGACGTCCGCGGCCTCGCCGTCAGCTTCGAGCTGCCGGACGGGACGCGCACCGATCTGGTCAGCCAGAGCGTCCCCCGCTTCTTCTCCTCGGGCCCGGACGAGTTCCTGGACTTCATCCGTGCCAACACCGGTGGCCGCGCCACGGCGCTGAAGCTCCCGCTGTTCCTCGCCACCCACCCGAAGGCGCTGCGCTCGCTGCCCGCGAACGCGAAGGCCCTGCGGCCGGTCGCGAGCTTCTCCGAGACCCGCTTCTACGGAGTGCACGCGTTCCGCTGGGTCGATGGGGAGGGGAGGGCCGAGCACGTGCGCGCCGATTGGCGGCCGGAGGCGGGCGAGCGCTGGATCGGCGTGAAAGAGGCGCGGGCGCTCGGCCGCGATTATCTCGGCGACGGCCTCGAGGCGACGCTGCCGGCGCGCTGGACACTCGACCTGCAGGTCGCCGAGCCGGGCGACGACGTGGACGACCCCTCGAGCCACTGGCCGGACGAGCGGCGGCGGGTGGATGCCGGCGTCCTCGAGCTGACCGAGGTCGCCGCGGACCCCGAGGAGGACGGCTCGATCGTCGTCTTCGATCCGATGCGGCTGACCGACGGGATCGAGCCGACCGGCGATCCGGTCCTCAACTACCGCCCGGCGGCCTACTCGGTCTCGGCCGAGCGGCGCTCAGGGGATCCGGCCGGCCCCGATCAGTCGGCGAACAGCGCGTAGCCGTACTCGCCGCGCTTGTAGGCGAGCTTGGCGATCGCCGTCATCCGCTCGTCGTCGTTCGACTCGATCTGACGCAGCTGCGAGCGCACGCGCCCGGCCGCCCGCGTGCAGAACGAGTCGGCGATGAATCGCTCCTGGCCTGAGGCCTCCACTCCCTGGTCCTCGAAGATCCTCGTCACCCGCGAGAGCACCGCGACCTGGGCGTAGACGTCGGCGATCGCGTCGGCGAGCCGCTTCTGGTGGAGCTGCTTGAACGTGACGCCCTTCTTGTGCTCGCGGATCAACCCCTCCGTCGCGCCCGAGAGCTCCTTGACCTGCTCGGCGACCGCATCGGCATGGCTGCTCAGCTCCGGATGGGCCAGCGTGATCCGGTCGGGGCGCACCCCGCGCTTGACCCGATCGCCGACGTAATCGGCAAGGACGCCGATCGAGCCGATCGGGTCGCCGAGCCCGATGTTGCCGAGGCCGGAGAGCTTCTCCCCGACCGGCTTCATCGCCGAGAGCGCGATGAAGCAGCGCATCACGTCGTTGGCACCCTCGAAGATCGGGAAGATCCGGATGTCGCGCATGATCTTCTCGTAGGGGTCCGTCCGCATGTAGCCCTCGCCGCCGCGCAGCTGCATGGCGCGGTTGGCCGCGTACCAGAGGAACTCGGTCCCGGCGACCTTGCAGATCGCCGACTCCAGCGAGTAGTCCTCGACCCCCTGGTCGGCCAGCCCGCAGGTCAGGTACGCCATCGACTCGAGGCCGAAGAGGTAGGAGACCATCCAGCCGACCTTCTCCTGAACGAGCTCGAAGTCGCCGATCGGCTGGTCGAACTGCCGGCGCTCCTTGACGTGGTCGATCGTCAGGTCGAGCAGGTGCTTGGCGGCTCCGACCGACCCGGTGCCGAGGCCGATCCGACCGTTGTTGAGGATCGACATCGCGATCCGGAACCCCTCGCCGGGCTCGCCGAGCACGTTCTCCGGGGGGACGCGAACGTCGTGGAAGTAGAGGCGCCGCAGGTCGTTGCCGCGCAGGCCCATCGTGTCGTAGCGCTCGCCGACCTCGAAGCCCTCCATCCCCTTCTCGAGGATCAGCGCGATGTGGCGG
Organism: uncultured Solirubrobacterales bacterium; assembly: GCA_963839535.1. Lineage (GTDB taxonomy): Bacteria > Actinomycetota > Thermoleophilia > Solirubrobacterales > 70-9 > RHKX01. The sequence goes on along the minus strand of CAWIVF010000006.1, from coordinate 364,852 downwards.
TCCTCGCCGTCGACCTCCGCCCGGGCGAAGGCGGTGAACACGTCGCCCTTGGAGCCGTTGCCGATGTAGCGCTTCTCGCCGTTGAGGACCCAGGAGCCGTCCGTCTGCCGGACCGCCCGCGAGCGCACGTGGTAGGCGTCGGAGCCTGCCTGCGGCTCGGTCAGCGCGAAGCCGGCGAGCTTGCGGCCGGCGGCGAGGTCGGGGAGGAAGCGCTCCTTCTGCTCGTCGGTCCCGAAGAGGTGGATGCCCTTGTAGCCGATCGACTGGTGGACGCCGAGGATGATCGACAGGGTCGCGTCGATCTGGGCGAACGTCTCGAAGACCCGCGCGTAGCCGGTCTGGGAGAGCCCCTGCCCGCCGTACTTCTCGTCGACGTAGAGGCCGCAGAGGCCGGCCTCGCCCAGCTCGCGGATGAAGTCGTCGCCGATCCAGCGGTCCTCCTCGACCTGGCGGTGATCGATCCGGCTGCCGATCTCGCGGGCCTTCGCGCAGAGCTCGCGGACCTTGCGCTGCTCGACGTCGTCGGGCTCCGGCCACGGGAAGACCATCTCCTCGTGGATCTCGCCGAGCAGCAGAGACTTGGTGAACGACGAGGCGGCCTTGCCGCTCTCAGGCTTCTCGACGACGCTGGACTCCACGCGGGCTCCTCGGTTCGGGTGCGGCTGAGCCTATTCGACCCATTCGCCGGCCCCCGCAGCGCTCGCTCTACGATCAGACGGCCTTGGCCCTGCCGCTCGAACCGCCCGTCCTCCCGCAGCTCGCGAAGGGCCGCAAGACCCTCCCGGAGGGCGACGGCTGGGCCTACGAGCCGAAGTACGACGGATTCCGCGCGCTCGCCTTCGTCGACGGCGACGAGGCCTACGTGCAGTCGCGCGGCGGCAAGCCGCTGTCGCGCTACTTCCCGGAGCTGCGTTTCCCGCCGGGCCGCTACGTCGTCGACGGCGAGCTGGTGATCCTCGACGCCGACGGCGCCGAGGAGTTCGACTCGCTGCAGAACCGCATCCATCCGGCGGAGTCGCGGATCAAGCGCCTCGCCGAGGAGATCCCGGCGCGCTTCCGCGTGTTCGACCTGCTGGCGGAGGGCGACGAGACCCTGCTCGAGCGCTCGTTCGGCGAGCGCCGCGGCGCGCTGGTGAAGCTGCTCTCCGGCCTCGACGGGGCGACCGAGGAGGGCCCGGGCGGCTGGAGCGCCGGCACCTTCGAGCTGACCCCGCTGACCCTCGACGCCGACGCCGCGTCGCCGTGGCTCGAGAGCGGGGAGGGGGTGATCGCGAAGGAGCTCGACGCTCCCTATCTGCCCGGCGAGCGCAAGGGCATGGTCAAGATCAAGCGACTGCGAACGCTCGATGCCGTCGTCGCCGGGTGGCGCCCGGGCAAGGAGCCGAACACCGTCGGCGCGCTGATGCTCGGCCTCTACGACGGCGACGACCTGCGCGTGATCGGCCACAGCTCGGGACTGAAGGCGGCCGAGAAGCGCGAGCTCGTCGAGACGCTCGCCCCCTACGAGACCGGCGACCGCGGCTCCGCCGACCCGAGCCGCTGGACCGCCGGGCGCGACCTCGAATGGGTCTCCCTACGCCCCGAGCTGGTGATCGAGGTGAGCTTCGACCACGTCAGCGCCGGCCGGATCCGCCATGGCGCCCGGATCCTCCGCTGGCGCGACGACAAGGACCCGCGGGACTGCACCCTCGAGCAGCTGGACCAGTAATGACCCGAGATGGGTGTTACGCCTTTCTTGATTCACGCTGCTAGCCTCGCCGGGCGCGAGCAATTCCGCCCGCCGGTCGGAGAGGCTCAATGTGAAGCGGTTGTTGCTCGTGCTTGCCCTGGGGATGCTCTGCGTTCCCGCCGCCGCGGGAGCGGCGACGACGGTCGGCGACACCTTCTCGCCCACTCAAAGCGCCTGCTTCAACAACGGCACCAGCACGACCTTTCTGCAGACCGGTTCTCCGTCCAACTCCTACGCCGTCCCCAGCGACGGCGTGCTGACCTCGTGGAGCTACGAGTCGCTCAACCAGACGCCGACCGTGGTGCTCAAGGTCGCGCGCGGGACGGCCGACCCGAACGAGTTCCACATGGTCGGGACGAGTGGGGCGAAGGTCGCCGTCGCCAATACCACGAACACCTTCACCGACATCTCCATCCCCGTCCAGGCGGGGGACTTTCTCGGGCTGCGCATCTCCAGCGGCGGCTATTGCTCCAAGCTCCTCCCCCAAAGCGCCGGGTACACCGATCGTTTCTTCAGCGCTGATCCAGCGCCCGGACAGGACGTCACGGTCTCAGCGCTTGCGATTGGCGACAACCAGCTCGACGTCTCGGCGGTGCTCGAGGCCGACAACGACGACGATGGGCTCGGCGACGAGACGCAGGACACCGACGACGACGGCGACACCATCCTCGACGGCGCCGATAACTGCCCCCTCGCCGCCAACACCAACCAGGCGGACCCGGATGGCGACGGACAGGGCAACCCCTGTGATCTCGACGACGACGCCGACGGGGTCAACGACACCGGCGACGGGTGCCCGGCCGGTTCCGCGATCGGCCTCGACACCGACGGCGACGGGTGCAAGGACTCGGGCGAGGACGCCGACGACGACGGCGACGGCGACGCTGACGGCGCTGACAACTGCCCCGTCACCTTCAATCCCACCCAGAACGACTCAGACGGCGACGACCAGGGTGACCCCTGCGACGGCGACAGCGACGGGGACGGGGTGCTCAACGGCACCGACGGCTGTCCGACCGGCACGGTCGGCCTCGGTCTCGACACCGACGGCGACGGCTGCAAGAACGCCGCGGAGGACGCCGACGACGACAACGACCTCCGCACGGATTCCGTCGACGGTTGCCCGACCGGCGCCGGCGCCGGTCCCGACACCGACGGCGACGGCTGCAAGAACGCGGGTGAGGACGCCGACGATGACGGCGACGGCACCGCCGACTCCGCCGACACCTGCTCGACCGGCAAGCCCGGTGGTGTGGACACGGACGGCGACGGATGCAAGGACGCCGGCGAGGACACCGATGACGACGCCGACAATCGCCTCGATGGATCCGACAACTGCTCCCTGATCGCCAACCCCACCCAGGCGGACGGCGACGGCGACGGCGTCGGTGACGTCTGCGACGACCCGGAGACGAAGATCACCAAGAAGCCCGCAGACGAGTCCGCGGCGTCGAAGGTGAAGTTCAAGTTCAAGTCGAGCGAGCCCGACTCGAAGTTCGAGTGCAAGCTCGACAAGAAGCCCTGGAAGCGGTGTGAATCACCGGCCGGATTCGCGGTGAAGAAGGGCAAGCACAAGTTCAGAGTTAGAGCGATCGACACCGACGGAAACGCCGACCCGACGCCAGCCACCCACAAGTTCGAGGTCATCTCATGAGACGGTTCCTGCTCGTCATCGCCTGTTTGCTGTGCGTCCCCGCCACCGCGGAGGCCGCGACCACCACCTACGCATCGCCCACCGGGGTCGGTGACTGCACCCAGGTGAGCCCCTGCTCGCTTTCGACGGCGGTCGCCCAGGCCAGCGTCGAGGTCGTCGTGCTCTCGGGCACCTACACCCTGACGACGCCCCAGGCGATCACCACGGGACTCGATGTGCACGGGCCTGAGACCGGCGGGGTGCCGACGGTCGTCCAGACCGATGAGAACCTGCCGGCGTTCGACGTCAACAACCAAGGCGCGAATCTGCGCAACATGCGGATCGAGGGCGAGCAGCTCGGCCTCTCGATGCAGCGGGGATCCTTCGACCGGCTCTACGTCACCACCACGAATGTGACTTCCGAGGCCTGCCGCCCGCTCACGACCGAGGGGACGCAGATCAGGATCACCAACACGGTGTGCTGGGGACAGGGCGAGGACGCCAAGGGCATCGGGTCGGTCGACCCGACCAACGAGTTCGCCCTGACCCTCCGCAACGTGACCGCGGTGGGCGGTGTCGACGGCATCAAGCTCGCGGGAGCGGACGTCGATGTCGTCGGTACGAACGTGATCGCAAGCGGTGGAGCGACCGACACGTCGGCGAACTTCGATACGCACATGGTCTTCACGTACTCGACCTACGACGACGAGTCCGCGATCAACGGGGCCACCATCACCGATCCCGGCTCCGGCACGAACCAGATCGCCCAGCCGATCTTCGTCGATCCTCTCTTCGGAGACTTCCATCAGACGGCGGCCTCGCCGACGGTGGACGCGGGTCAAGACAGCGCACTGAACGGTGAGTTCGACCTGGATGGCGATGCCAGGAGCCAGGGGCTCAGCACCGACATCGGCGCCGACGAGCGCATACCTCCGGCCGACACCGACGGCGACGGGACGCCCAACGCGGAGGACGACTGCCCAGCGGTCGCGGGCCCGGCCTCGAACGGCGGCTGCCCGCTCGCCGACACCACCGCGCCCGACACGACGATCGTCAGCGGGCCGACCAAGACCGACTCCCCGAAGGTCAAGTTCGGCTTCACCTCGAACGAGGCCGGCTCGACCTTCCAGTGCAAGCTGAAGGGCAAGAAGGTCAAGAAGCAGGCGCTCAAGCAGTTCAGCCCCTGCACTTCGAAGAAGAAGTACAAGAAGCTCAAGCCGGGCAAGTACAAGTTCGTCGTCTTCGCGACCGACGCGGCCGGCAACGACGACGCGACCCCCGCGAAGCGGAAGTTCAAGATCGTCAGATAGGACCGGGCGCGGCCGTGGCGACCGCCGTCAGGGCGGGGGTCGGTCGGGTTCGTCCCGGCCCTGACCCCGCTCCGACGGCGGGGCCTCGTACTCGTGCGCGATCTGCGCCAGTTCGGCCTGGACGGCGTTGAGGCGGGCGCCGAGGTCGCCGTGTCCGGTCGCCCGGTTTCGCCTGGCCGTCTCCTCCTGGCGGGCGTCCTCCATCGAGTTGATCACGATCCCGATGAACAGGTTGAAGACCAGGAACGAGGCGATCAGGACGTAGGAGATGTAGAAGGGCACGGTCCAGTCGCTCACCGCCTGGCCCCGCTCGATGTAGTCGGGGAGGTTCTCGAGGGTGAGGAGGACGAACATGGTCAGCATCGAGGTGCCGATGTCGCCGAAGTGCTCCGGGTCCCCGTCCGCGAAGAGGATCCCGCCGATCATCCCGTAGACGTAGACGAGCAGCAGAGCCGCCACGCCCAGCGTCGCGACCCCCGGGACGCTCCTGGCGATCGCCCCGATGATGATCCGCAGGTCCGGGAGGAAGCGGATCACGCGGACGATGCGGAGGACCCTGAGCAGCCGGAGGATGGTGGCGTTCTCGCGCAGCCCGGGTACGAAGCTCGCGCCGATGATGACCGCGTCGAAGATCGTCCAGCGATCGCGGAAGGCGTGCTGCGGGCTCGGCCAGCAGGAGATGAGCCGGACGCTCAGCTCGGCGACGAAGATCCAGAGGCAGACGTCGTTGATCAGGTCGAGCGTCCGGGTGGCGTCGGAGGGCGACGAGTAGTACGTCTCCGCCCCGAGCACGATCGCGTTGACCAGGATCACCCCCATGATCGCGAGGTCGAACTTCGGGGAGGCGACGAGCGCCCGGCACGCGCGCACCACGGGAGGGGCGCCCGGAGACCTCGGCGCTTCGTCTTCTCGGTTCGTGTCGCTCACTGGTCGGGCCCTGGGGCGGTCAACCTATAGCGCGCGACCTGAGGGACCGGCCCGCCGCCGTATTCTTGGCCGATGGCGTCGAAGGCCCCTGCGGCGATGATCGATGCCGGTGGGCGCGAGGTGAGGATCTCGAGTCCCGACCGGGTCATCTTCCCGCCGACCGAGCGGACGGGCGCGGTCACCAAGCTGCAGATCGCCGAGTACTACGTCGCCGTCGGCGACGGGATCATGCGGGCGCTGCGCGAGCGCCCGACGACGCTGGAGCGGTGGCCGAAGGGGGTCCACGACGACGTCGTCGTGGCCACGCGCGAGAGCCGCGGCGGCGACGCCTTCTACCAGAAGCGAATTCCGCAGGGCGCTCCTGAATACGTCGAGACGGCCCGGATCGAGTTCCCCTCCGGCCGGCACGCGGACGAGGTCTGCCCGACCGAGCTCGCGGTCGTCGCCTGGTGCGCTCACATGGGCACGCTCACGTTCCATCCGTGGCCGGTGCGCCGGGCGGACGTGGACCATCCGGACGAGCTCCGCATCGACCTCGACCCTCAGCCCGGCACGGACTTCGATGATGCAGTGGAGGTGGCGGCCGAGGCCCGAACCTTGCTCGGCGAGCTCGGGTACGCCGGCTTTCCGAAGACGTCGGGCGGGCGCGGCGTCCACATCTACGTGCGGATCGAGCCGCGGTGGACGTTCACCGACGTCCGTCACGCGGCGATCGCGTTCGGCCGCGAGCTCGAGCGCCGGATGCCGGAGCGCGTGACGACGAAGTGGTGGAAGGAGGAGCGCGGGGAGAAGGTCTTCGTCGACTACAACCAGAACGCCCGCGACCGGACGATCGCCTCCCCCTACAGCGTGCGACCCAGGCCCGGCGCCCCCGTCTCCGCGCCGCTGCTCTGGGACGAGCTGGCGGAGGTCCAGCCGGAGGACTTCACGGTCGAGTCGATGCCCTCCCGCTTCGCCGACGTGGGCGACCGGTTCGCGGAGATCGACGACGTCGCCCACTCACTCCAACCGCTGCTCGAGATGTACGAGCAGGACGAGGCGGGCGACATGCCCTACCCGCCCGACTACCCGAAGATGCCCGGCGAGCCCAAGCGGGTCCAGCCGTCCCGCGATCGCGACCGCAAGAAGTAGGGCCCTTCCCTTGGGGACGGCCCGCGGTCGGCGCGTTCGGTGATCCGCTGCGAAGGAGGATGCGTTGACTGAAGAACCGATGAACCTCGAGACGCTGACCTACGAGCGCGACGGCAGGGTCGCGCGGATCACCCTCGACCGGCCCGAGCGGGGCAACGGGATCACCCTCTCGATGCCCGCCGAGCTCGCCGCCTGCGTGGAGCGGGCCGACCTCGACCCCGGGGTGCACGTGATCGCGCTGAGCGGGAACGGCAGCGGGTTCTGCGGGGGCTATGACCTCGTCGACTCGGCCGAGTCGATGGCTGCCGGGGGCGCCGGCGATCCCGGCGGTGCCGGGCCGCAGGACCCAGCGACCGTGGCCGCGAATCACGATCCGGGCCGCACCTGGGATCCGGTCGTCGACTACCAGATGATGTCCCGCAACCTGCGCGGCTTCATGTCGCTGTTCCACGCCGACAAGCCGGTCGTCTGCAAGGTGCACGGCTTCTGCGTCGCCGGCGGCACCGACATGGCCCTCTGCTCGGACCTGATCGTCGCCGAGGACCGCGCGAAGATCGGCTACCCGCCGGCACGGGTCTGGGGCGTGCCCACCTCGATGCTCTGGGCCCACCGGATCGGCGTCGAGCGTGCCCGCCGGCTGCTCTTCACCGGTGACTCGATCGACGGCACGACCGCGGTCGAGTGGGGCCTGGCGAGCGAGGCGGCTCCGGCGGCCGAGCTCGACGAGCGGTTCGAGGCCCTGCTCGAGCGCATCGCGCGGGTGCCGGTCAACCAGCTCGTCATGCACAAGCTCGCGATCAACGGCTCGCTCCTGGCCCAGGGCCTGCAGGGGACGCAGACCCTCAGCGTGTTCTTCGACGGGATCGCCCGCCACACGCCGGAGGGCTACGAGTTCCAGCGCCGGGCCGGCGAGGTCGGCTTCCGGGACGCCGTGCGCGAGCGCGACGAGCCGTTCGGCGACTTCGGCCTCGGGAGGCGCGACGGCTGAGCGATGTTCTCCGAGGGCCCCGACATCGTCTCCAGCATCACCGAGCTGAGCTCCGCCGCCTGGGCCTACACCGGCGTCTCGATGGCCTTCGAGCTCGGCGTCGTGCGCGCCCTGGACGAGCCCGCGGACGCGGCTGAGATCGCCGCCCGCCTGGACCTCGATCCGGCGCTGGTCGAGGACCTGCTCGGCGTCCTCGTCGCGATCGGCGCCGTCGAGCGCACCGGCGAGCGCGGCGACGTCTTCGCGGCGACCCCGGCGTTCGGCCCGTTCCGCACCGGCTCGCTCGCCCGGGTGATGCGGGCGGGAATCCGCAGCGACCAGATGCAGACGGCCGAGGCGTTCAGGTCGGCGCGGGCGGGGTCGCTCGATCCCGGCTGGGCCCATCGCGATCCGGATCTCCTCGTCGCTCAGGGCGAGACCGCGGGGCTCTTCCGGCTGGCCGCCGAGCACGTCCTGCCGTCGCTCCCCGGCCTGCGCGACCGGCTCGAGCGCCCGGGCGCGGCGTTCCTGGACGTCGGCGCCGGCGTCGGCGTGCTCAGCCGCGAGGTCTGCATGGTCTACCCCGAGGTCGAGGCCACCTGCCTCGAGCCCAACGAGGCCGCCCGCGCCCTCGGCCGGGAGCGCTGCCGCGAGTCCGGTCTCGAGGGCCGGATCCAGTTCGTCTCCCACGCGGTCGGCGAGCTCGCGCCGCGGCCCCGGTTCGATCTCGCGCTGATCCCGCAGCCCTTCCTGCATCCCGAGGCGTTCGCGGCCGGGGTCGGCCACGTCCGGCGGGCGCTGCGCCCCGGCGGCTGGCTGCTCGTCCTGGCTCTCGACCTGCCCGACCACGAGCCTCTGACGGCGGCGTCGCGCCGCGTCCGCGCGCGCCTCTGGGGAGGGGGAGCGCTCGAGTGCGACGACCTCCTTCGCCTGCTGCGCGACGACGGGTTCGAGGACGTCCAGGCGCATGCCCCGATCGGCGCCTACCGGATGTTCGCGGCTCGCCGGCCCGTGCTGGCCGCCGCCGGCGCCCGGCTCGAGGCGCCGGGCGCCGACCCCGTCGCCGCCTGACCGGGCCGCCTCGCGATAATCGCCGGGTGGAGAACCCGGCCGTCACCGTCGAATCCATCCGCGGGATGCTCGACGACACCGCCCCGAGCTACCCCGAGGGCCTCGGGATCGAGCCGCTCTCGATCGACGCGGAGCGCAGCGTCGGCGCGATCACCGTCGACGAGCGCCACCTGCACCCGGGCAAGCTCGTCCACGGCGGGGTCTGGGTCGGGCTCGCGGACACCGTCGCCGCCTGGCAGACCTTCCGGCACCTGCCGCCGGGCGCCAACTTCACGACGATCGAGCTGAAGCTGAACGCCTTCGCGGGCGGTCGCCTCGGCGACCGGCTCATCGCCACCGCCGAGCATCTCCATGCCGGCCGCTCGACCCACGTGATCGAGGTCAGGATCGAGCGCGGGGAGGAGGAGCGCAAGCTCGCCGCCAACCTGCTCGTGACCCAGTTCGTGATCCCGGCTCCATGATCCGCGTCCACCGGGTCCCCTTCTCCACCAACGTCGAGCGGGTCGCCCTCGCGGCGGGCCACAAGGGCGTCGAGGTCGAGTGGGTCGACCACGAGGACGCCGACCGCAGCGCGGTCATCGCCCTGAGCGGGCAGGCGCTCGTCCCGGTCGCCGAGTTCGACGGCGAGGTGGTGCGCGGCTCGATGCGGATCGTCGAGCGCCTCGACCGCGACCACCCGCAGCCCCCGCTGATCTCAGACGACCCAGCCGACGCAGCTCGCGCCCGAATCTTCGTCGCCTTCTTCGACCGAGTCTGGAAGGGCCCCCCAAACGCCCTGGACGGCCCACCACCCCCCGACGCCGAAGCCCTGGCATCCCGAATCGAGACCTGGTCATCGTGGTTCGAGGACCTCCTGACGGAGGCCCCATACCTGGGCGGCCAGCAGCTCGGCCTGGCCGACATCGCCGCCTTCCCCTTCCTGAAGTACGCAACCCGCGCCCCCGAGCCCGGCGACCCGGACAACTTCCACGTAGTCCTCTCAACCCACCTGTCGGCGGCCCCGGACTCCCACCTCGCCGAGTGGATCAACCGAGTGGACGCCCTCCCGCGCGCCTAGGCCCTCGCCCACGAAGGCCGGGGGGATGGGGGTCGGAGGGTCGCTCTAGCGAGCTCTGCGAGCCGCCCGTAGACCCCCGTCCCTCCCGGCCTCAGCCGTCGAGTCCCTACTCAGGCACCCGGTGAACCTCAAACAGGTTGGTCCCAAGATCCTGCTTGGGCAACCCGGCCGTGACCGCGATCAGATCCCCCGGTTTCGCCACCCCCTCCCGCCGCGCGATCCCAGCACAGTCATCGAGCAGGTCCTGAAGATCACGCCAGTCGCGGTGCAACGCGCTGCGAACCCCGAAGAGCAGGTTGAGCCGCCGGACCGTCTCGATCCGGGGCGAGATCGCGAGGATCGGGACCTCCGGCCGCAGGGCGGAGACGAGCCTCGCGGTGCGACCGCTGGTGGTCGGCACGACGATCGCCGCGAGGCCGAGCCGGTAGGTGGAGCCGACGGCTCCCTGGGCGACCGAGGCCGAGACCTCGCCGCCGATCTCGACCCGGTTGATCAGCCAGTCGCCGTAGGGCAGGTCGCGCTCCGTCTCGCGGGCGATCCGGTCCATCGTCTCGACGGCGGCGATCGGGTGCTCGCCGATCGCGGTCTCCTCCGAGAGCATGATCGCGTCGGTGCCGTCGTAGATCGCGTTCGCGACGTCGGTCACCTCGGCGCGCGTCGGCCGGTCGCTCGTCACCATCGAGGCGAGCATCTGGGTCGCCGTGATCACCGGCTTGGAGCGCTTGCCGGCGAGCTTGATCAGGTGCTTCTGCATGGCCGGCACGGCCTCGATCGGCAACTCGATCCCGAGGTCGCCGCGGGCCACCATGATCCCGCTGGCCGCCGCCGCGACGATCTCCTCGGCGTTCTCGGCGGCCTGCGGCTTCTCGATCTTGGCGATCAGCGGGATGTCGCAGTTGCGCTCGGCGAGCCGCTCGTGAACGGGGTCGAGGTCGGCGGCGGTGCGGACGAACGAGACCGCCAGGAGGTCGACGTCGTTGTCGACGGCGAAGTCGACCCAGCCGAGGTCGTCGGCGCCGGTCGCCGGCATGCCGGTTGTGCTGCCGGGGAGGTTGACCCCCTGATGGGAGGCGACCCGGCCGCCGGCCTCGACGCGGCAGTCGATCGAGTCGTCGTCGATCGCAAGCGCGCGCAGGCGGACCCGGCCGTCGGCGAGGTAGATCGGATCGCCCTCCTGGACCGCCCCCGTCAGACCGGCCCAGGCGACCGGCAGCAGATCGCTCGACCCGAGCTCGGAGTCGTCCGTGGTCAGCGTCAGCTGACTGGCCGACCTCGAGATCGGCATACCCGCCGGAGATGTCGTCGAGGCGCAGCTTCGGTCCCGGCAGGTCGCCGAGGACGCCGACCCACTTGCCGAGCATCTCGCCGGCCGCGCGGATGCGCTCGATGTTCTCGGCGTGCGTCGCGCGGTCGCCGTGGGAGAAGTTGAGCCGGAAGACGTCCGCGCCGGCGGAGATCAGCCGCTCGATCATCTTCGGCGAGCGCGACGCCGGTCCCAGGGTCGCCACGATCTTGGTGCGCCGGTGGTCCGCCATCAGCTGCCTCCCGGCGCGCCCCAGCGCCGGCCGAACCGCCCATGGGTGGGCTCGGGGAGCACGTCCCCGGTCGGCGTAGTCCCGCCGTCGGCGTGCGCTCCCTCGGGCAGCTCGAGCCGCTGGATGAACGGCAGCCGCCAGAGCGCGCTGGCGACGACGAGGCCGGCGGCGACGGAGGCGAGCGCGAGGAACCACTGGCCGGCGGTGAGGAGCTCGAGCTCGAAGAACTCGCGCACCGGGGCGGCGGCGAGGATCAGGGCGAAGAGGGCGCCGAGCCCGGTGACCATCGCCAGCATGTAGCTCTGGATCGCGATGTGCTCCCGGCCGGGGCCGCGCTCGAGGAGCAGGATGAACGCGAGCCCGAGGACGATCAGCGTCGTCGTCGCCGCGGTCCGGCCCTCGTTGAGAGTGCCGCCGAAGACGCCGTCGACCAGCCCGAAGGCGACCATGGAGCCGACGCCGATCCCGATCCCCGCCGGCACCGAGAACGCGGCGAGCGCGCTGAGCAGCCGGCCGCGGTAGAGCGGCCCCTCGCTCGGCGCCAGGGCGAGCACGAAGGAGGGGATCCCGATCGTCAGGAACGCCGCCACGGTGAGCTGACGGGGCAGGAAGGGGAACGAGAACCCGATCAGAGCGGTGGCGAGGATCAGGAAGCCGGCGTAGACCGTCTTGGTGGTGTAGAGGCGGCCGAGCCGGTGGATGTTGCGGGCGATGCGGCGGCCTTCGGCGATCGCGCGAGGCAGCATGGAGAACTCGTCCTTGAGCAGGACGATGTCGGCGATGCCCTTCGTGACCTGGCTGCCTGACCCCATGGCCACCGCGAGGCGGGCCTGCTTGAGGGCCGGCACGTCGTTGACTCCGTCCCCGATCATCGCTGTGAATCTGCCCGAGTCCGAGAGCGCCCCCACGAGCGCCTTCTTCTGGTCGGGCGTGATCCTGCAGAAGATCGTGTTGTTGCGGGCGGCCTCGGCGAGGGCCGCGCGCTCGGCGGGGAGGTCCGGCCCCTCGACGACACCGGCGTCCCGCGGGACGCCGAGGGCATGGGCGACGGCGGTCACCGTCTGGCGCGCGTCGCCGGAGATCACCTTCAGGTCGACGTCCTGATCGCGCATGAACTCGATCGTCTCGGCGGCGTCGGGGCGCAGCGTCTCCTCGAGGACGATCAGGGCTCGCGGCTCGAGCCGGGGCGGCGGCTCGGCCGCCGGGTCGGCGGGGAGACCGCCCGGCGCCTCGCCGAATGCGATCACGCGGCGGCCGGCGTTCGCCTCCGCCTCGAGCCGCGCCTGCAGCTCCGGCCCGAGGGTGAGCGCGCCGGAGCCGGTGAGGACGTCGGGGGCGCCGACCACGTAGGAGTGCCGGGCGCCGCCGCCGTCAAGCGTCAGCCCGCTCCACTTCCACTGCGAGGAGAACGGAACCTCGGCGAGGACGGGCACCGCCTGGGCGGGGTAGGCGTCGGCGATCGACTCCAGCGTCCGGTTGCGCTCGCCGGCCGATGCGGCGAACCGGGCGAGCGCGCGCTCGGCGGATTCCCGGCCGGCCGGGGTGGAGTCGGCGCTCTCGATCCCGATCAGCTCGAGCGTGCCGTCGGTGAGGGTGCCGGTCTTGTCGACGCAGACCGTGTCCACGGCCGCGAGGGCCTCGGTCGCGCTGATCTGCTGGACCAGCGTGTTCATCGCGGCCAGGCGCCGGGCGGCGATCGCCAGGGTGACGCTCATCAGCAGGATCAGGCCCTCGGGAAGCAGCGTGATCAGGCCGGCCGTCGCCGTCTGCGCCGCCTCGGTGAAGTCGACCCCGCGGACGCTGAAGCCGATCAGCATGGCGATGGCGAGCGGGACGAGGATGATCGTCGTCGCCCAGAGAACCTGGTTCACCTCGACCTGCAGCGGCGACGGGGGGTGGCGGAAGGCCTTCGCCTCGCCGGCGAGCTTCTCCGCGTAGGAGTCCTCGCGCACGGCATCGACCTCGTAGGCGCCGGATCCCGTGATGCAGAACGAGCCCGAGAGCATCCGCTCACCGGTGTGCTTGCGGATCCCGTCCGCCTCGCCGGTCAGCAGCGACTCGTCGATCGTCAGCCCGCGCGAGTCGACCACGCTGCCGTCGGCGACGAGCTGATCGCCGGGCTCGACCCGGATCACGTCGCCGGGCACGACCTCGTCCGCGTGCAGCTCCACCAGCCTGCCGTCGCGGTAGGCGTCGGCCCGGGGGGCGACGAGCAGGGCGAGCTCGTCGAGCGTCTCCTTCGCCTTGATCTCCTGGCGGATCCCGATCGCCGAGTTGATGATCGCGATCAGGCCGAAGAGAGCATCCGCGAAGAGCCCCTGGCTGAGGACCAGGATGAAGAAGACGAGGATGATCGCGTTGAAGAGCGTGAGGACGTTCGCGGCGACGATCGACGCGACCGAGCGGCTGGTCTCGGTCTCGGAGGGCCCGAGCTTCTCGAGCCGCCGGGCCGCCTCGGCGGAGCTGAGCCCGAGCGGTTGGGTGGTGGTCGTCGCCGTGTCCATCAACACAGGATGAAGCAGGCCCCGCGGATCGGATCGGCGACCCCGCCCATTCCGCTCAGACGGGCCAGAAGTCGTCCTCCAGTTCGACCTCTCCCTCGAGGTCATCGAGCCGGGTTGAGCAGAGGATCAGCTCGGCCTCCTCCTCGGTGTCGTTGTGGATCGAGCGAAGTGCGTGGGGCGCGACGCGCACCGCCGTCCGCGGGCCTGCCTCGAAGACGTCGTCGCCGACCTTGAAGGTCACGGTTCCGGAGGTGACGAAGTAGATCTCCTCCTGCGTGCGGTGGCGGTGCCCGTAGCTGCCGCGGCCGCCGGTCCCGGGCGGCATCAGCCGCCACGTGAACGCGACCTGCTCGTTGCCGAGCGCCGCGGTGAAGAAGCGGAGCTCGCCGAAGCCCGGATAGGCGGCCATCCCATCGTCGGCGTCCTCGCGGTTGGCGACGGAGTAGTCGCTCGCCTTCGTGCTCATCTGCGGCCTCCTTCTCGATGGCGCCCCGCCCAGGCTCAGTATCTCGCCCGGCTGCGGGGAGTGCATATAGGGTGGCGAGGCGATGGCGCCCAAGCTCGGCATCAACCTCGGCTACTGGGGGATCGGCCCCAAGGGCGAGGAGGCCGTCGACCTGGTCCGCCGCGCCGAGGCCGCCGGATACGACTCCGTCTGGGTGGCTGAGAGCTACGGCTCCGACGTGGTCTCGGTCCTCTCCTGGCTCGCCCCTCAGACCGAGACGATCAAGCTCGGCGCCGCGATCATGCAGGTGCCGGCGCGCCCCCCGGCGGCTGCGGCGATGGCCGGGGCGACGATCGACGCTCTCTCCGGCGGCCGGTTCATCTTCGGCTTCGGCCCGTCGGGACCGCAGGTCTCGGAGGGCTGGTACGGCGTTCCCTACGCCAAGCCCTGGGGCCGCACCCGCGAGTACATCGAGGTCGTCCGCGAGATCATCGCCCGCTCCGGCCCGCTCGAGCACGACGGCGAGCACTACAAGCTGCCGATGCCCGGCGGCACCGGCCAGGGGAAGGCGCTGAAGCTCAACTTCCACCCGCTGCGCAACGAGATCCCGGTCTTCGTCGGCGCGATCGGCCGCAAGTCGGTCGAGATGGCCGCCGAGCTCTGCGACGGCTGGATCCCGATCTTCTTCAGCGCCGACGCCTTCGAGGAGACCTGGGGCGAGCACCTCGAGAAGGGCTTCGAGAAGGGCGGGCGCAGCCGGTCCGATCTCGAGATCAGCCCCTCGATCCAGGTTGCGATCGACGGTGACCTCGACGCTGCGCGCAACGTCGTCAAGGCCGGCCTGCTCCTCTACCTCGGCGGGATGGGCAGCCGCGAGACGAACTTCTACGTCGACCTCGCCTGCCGGTTCGGCTTCGAGGAGGCGGCGCTCGAGGTCCAGGGCCTGTTCCTCGACGGCAAGCGCGGCGAGGCCTTCGAGGCGATCCCGGACGAGCTCGTCGACGCGACGTCGCTCGTCGGGACGGAGGCCGAGGTGACCGAGCGGGTCAAGCGGTTCGCCGACGCCGGAATCGACCGGCTGATCTGCTCCGCGGTCCACGTCGATCAGGGCGAGCGGACGCACACGATCGAGCGCCTCGCCGAGATCGTCGGCCCGAGCTCGGGCTCCTGACCCGCCACCCGGACCCACGGGTCCGGGCCGCCGGGGTATAACGAAGCAATGCCGGACCTGACTCCGGGTTCCATCTTCGCCGGCCACCGGATCGAGGAGATCGCCGGGCGCGGCGGGATGGGCACCGTCTACCGCGCGACGCACCTCGTCCTCGACCACGTCGTCGCGCTCAAGGTGATCGCGCCGAGGCTCGCGGCCGACGACGCCTTCCGCGAGCGCTTCCGCTCCGAGTCGCGCGTCGCGGTCTCGCTGCGTCACCCGAACGTCGTCCCGATCCACCACGCCGGCGAGGAGGACGGGCTGCTCTTCGTGACGATGGACCTGATCAACGGGCCCGACCTGCGGCGCCTGCTCGTGGCCGGCGGCGTGCTCGAGCCCGAGCGGGCCGTCCGCCTGATCGGCCAGGTCGCCTCGGCGCTCGACGTCGCCCATTCCCGCGGCCTCGTCCATCGCGACATCAAGCCCGCCAACGTCCTCGTCGAACAGCGCCCGGAGGGCGAGCACGCCTACCTCACCGACTTCGGCCTCGCCAAGCGCTTCGACCAGGCCACCGACGCCAGCGGCCTGACCGGGACGGGCGCCTTCGTCGGCACCCTCGACTACGTCGCGCCCGAGCAGATCCGCGGCGACCGGGTCGACGCCCGCACCGACGTCTACGCGCTCGGCTGCGTGCTCTACGAGGTCCTCGCCGGCCGCCCGCCGTTCGCCGGGCGCGAGGAGAACGTCGCCAAGATCTACGCCCACCTCCAGGACGAGCCGCCCTGGCTGCCGGGGGAGGAGGCCGGCGAGCTCGACGAGGTGATCGGCCGCGCCCTCGCCAAGGAGCCCGCCGACCGCTTCCCCTCCGCCGGCGACCTCGCCCGCGCGGCGACCGCCGCCGCCAGCGGCGTCCAGCCGCGGCTCGGCGAGCGCAGCGTCGCGACGGGCAAGGCCGCGCCCCGGACCCCGGTCGAGACCCAGCCGGTGCCCGATGAAACGGCCGAGGCGACTCCGTCCGCGCGGGGACGGAAGAGGAGGCGACCGACGTCGCGCCGCCTCCGCCGCCGGACCGGCGGCGCCGGCTCTGGCCGGCGGCGTTGGCCGGCCTCGCGGCCGTGGCGGTCGCTGCCGTGCTGCTGCTCTCCGGCGGCGGTGGGGAGGACGAGGGCGGGGACGGGACGACTGCACCCATCGCCGACGACCCGGCCAAGGAGGCCAACGCCGGCAACGGGGGCGACGCCGGCTCCGCGATCTCCGCCTTCGAGGACGGCGAGCCGATCCCCGTGGAGGGCTTCCCCGTCGGACTTGCGATCCACGACAACGTGATCACGGTGGCCCAGCGCCTGTTCGGCTCGATCGTCGACCTTCGACAAGCGCTCCGAGCAGCAGGTCGGCGAGACGATCGAGCTGAGCGCCGACGCCGAGGACGTCGTCGTCGAGGACGGCGCCGCCTGGGTCACGTTGACCACCGCCGGCACGGTGGCGCGGGTGCCGCTTGACGGGGAGGGGACGCCGGTCGCGGAGGGCGTCGAGACGTTCCCCGTCGGGTCCGAGCCCCGCGGGATCGTCTCCAGCGGCGACTCGGTGTGGGTCGCGAATTCGGAATCCGCGTCGATCTCGGAGATCGCTCACGACGGGACGGTCGATACGGAGGACCTCGAGAAGGCCGACGCCGAGCCGACCGACATCGCCTTCCTCGACGACACGGTGTGGGTGAGCGACAGGACGGGCTTCGTGATCCGGATCGGCGGCATCGGACAGGACGAGATCGAGGTCGGCGCCAATCCGAAGGGGATCGTCGCCATGGCCGGTGCGATCTGGGTCGCCAACACCGACGACGGCACGGTCAGCCGGATCGACCCCGAGTCGAACGAGGTCGCGAAGACGATCGACGTCGGCGGGGTCCCGCGCGGCGTTGCTGCCGGCTTCGGCCACGTCTGGGTGGCGAACGGCGACGGCTGGGTCGATGCGATCGACCCACGGACGAACCAGGCGACGCAGGTTGAGCTGAGCGGAGCGCCCTCCGCCGAGGAGGTCGCGATCGGCCCGAAGCGGGTCTGGGTGACGACCGGCCAGAGCGGCACGCTCGCCGCGATCTGCCCCGACGAGAAGTCCTGCGAGGAGCCGGGCTAGAGGTCGCGCTCGGTGATCAGGCCGGTCTGCATCGCCCGCTGGACGAGGGCCACGCGCTTGCCGCTCTGCGGCACGTCGGCGAGATCGAACTTCTCGAACAGCGTTCGCAGGTGGGTCTTGACGGCGTCGACGCTGAGGTGCAGCTCGGCCGCGATCTCGCCGTTCGTCGCCGGGGTGGCGAAGGCGGCGCCCTCCTTGAACGGCCGGCAGAGCGCGACGAGGACGCGCCGCTGGGCGGGGGAGACGCCGGCGAGGCCGAACGGGTCGGTGGAGAGGACGGTCGAATCGCCGCCTCCCTCGCCGAGCGCTGCGCGGAACAGCACGCGGCACTGACCGATGCGGATCACGTCGCCGTCGCGGAGCCGCCGCCGCCCGCTGACGCGCTCCTCGTTGACGAAGGAGCCGTTCCGGGAGAGGCCGTCGTCCACCAGCGTGCACTCGCCGCCGACGAACTCGAGCTGGGCGTGCAGCTTGGAGACCTCGCCGTCCCAGGGAACGGAGATGTCGGCCGAGGCGCTCCGGCCGATCCAGATCTCGCCGCGGTCGCCCTCGATCAGGCGGATCCGCTGGTTCCCGTCGGCGTCGCGGTGGACGAGGAACGGCAGCCCCAGGCGCTCCGCCTCGATCTGCTCCTTGAGCTCCGCGGCGCTCTGAGCGCGCGGGCCGGGCTGGGCTCCTTCCACGGCCTCCAAGCTACAGGCGGACGGTCGGGAAACGCGATCGGCGGGCGCTCGGGTAGGCTGCGCCGCCGCTGATGAGGATCGGAGTTCCGCAAGAGACCCTCGAGGGGGAGAGGCGCGTCGCCTTGATCCCGGATTCCGTGAAGGCGCTTTCCGGCAAGGGAATCGACGTCACGATCGAGTCCGGCGCGGGCGCCGAGTCCGGCTTCACCGACGAGATGTACACGGAGGCCGGTGCCGACGTCGGCGACGCCGATGCCGCCTGGGGAGCGGACATCGTCCTGCGCGTCGCCGCCCCGACGACCGAGGACATCGGCAGGGTCGGCTCGGGCAAGATCCTGATCGGGTTCCTCGCCCCGCTGACCGCCAAGGACACGACGAGGGCGCTCGCCTCCGGCGGCGTCACCAGCTTCGCGGTCGAGGCCATCCCGCGGATCACCCGCGCGCAGGCGATGGACGCGCTCTCCTCGCAGGCGAACGTCGCCGGCTACGCAGCCGCATTGCTCGCCGCTCGCGAGGCCGGCCGCTTCTTCCCGATGATGACCACGGCCGCCGGCACGGTGAAGCCGGCAAGGGTGCTGGTGCTCGGCGCCGGCGTCGCCGGCCTGCAGGCGATCGCCACCGCGAAGCGCCTCGGCGCCGTCGTCAGCGGCTTCGACATCCGCCGCGCCGCCTGGGAGCAGATCTCCTCGCTCGGCGGCCGCCCGCTCGAGCTCGACTTCATCCCCGACGCCGAGGACGAGGGCGGCTACGCGCGCCCGCTCACCGACGAGGAGAACGAGCAGGTCCGCGAGGCCCTCGCCGAGAACGCCGCGAAGCAGGACGTGATCATCACGACGGCGCAGATCCCGGGACGTGCGGCGCCGATCCTGATCACCGCCGAGGGCGTCCACAACATGAAGCCGGGCTCGGTGATCGTCGACCTCGCCGGCGAGAGCGGCGGCAACTGCGAGCTGACGAAGGCGGGGGAGACCGTCGACGAGAACGGGGTGAAGATCATCTCGCCGCGCAACCTCGCCAGCGACATGCCCGCCCACGCCTCCCAGCTCTACGCCAAGAACCTCGAGAACTTCATCGGCCTGATCGTCGACGACGAGGGCGGGCTCGCGCTCAACTTCGACGACGAGGTCGTCGCCGGCGCCTGCCTCACCCATGAGGGCGAGATCAAGAACGAGCGGGCCAAGTCGGTCGTGGAGGGAGATTCATGAGCCTGGTCACCGAGCTGACGATCTTCGTCCTCGCCGCGTTCGTCGGCTTCGAGGTCATCTCGAAGGTCCCGGCGACGCTGCACACCCCGCTGATGTCGCAGACCAACGCGATCCACGGGATCGTGATGCTCGGCGGCCTGATCGTCGCCGGCTACGCCGACGACACCCTCGAGTACGTGATCGCGTTCATCGCGATCGCCTTCGGCGCGATCAACATCGTCGGCGGGTTCATGGTCACCGACCGGATGCTCGGCATGTTCAGCCGCAAGAAGGCCGTCAAGCCCTCCGATCCGGGCTCCCCCGGACAGCCCGGCGCCGGAGCGGGGAGCTGATCCGCCGATGAGCCCCCTCGCCGTGCTCGAGCCCGGTGGCGACGCCGCCACGCTGCTCTACATCCTCTCCTTCTCGATGTTCATCTTCGGGATCCGCCTCGGCACCCACCCGACCAGCGCCAAGCGGGGCAACCTGATCGCGGCCGGCGGCATGGCGATCGCCGTGGCCACGACCCTCCTGCTCGACGGCATGGGCAACTGGGGGCTGATCTTCGGCGGCCTGATCGTCGGCTCCGCCGTCGGCGTGATCGCCTCGATCCGGGTGCAGATGACCGAGATGCCGCAGATGGTCGCCCTCTACAACGGCGTCGGCGGCGGCGCGGTGGCCCTGATCGCCTGGTCCGAGTTCCGCCACGGGCTCTCGATCGGCTCCGACTTCCCGCTCGAGGAGTTCGTCCCGATCCTCTTCGCCGCGGTGATCGGCTCGGTCTCCTTCTGGGGCTCCAACATCGCCTTCGGCAAGCTCCAGGGGATCGTCAACAGCGGCTCCGTCGCCCTCCCGGGCCAGCAGGTCATCAACGCCGTCCTGCTGATCGGCGTCCTCGGGATCTGCGTGGTCCTCGGAATCGACCACGCCGAAGACCCCTCCGAGGCCCTCTTCATCCTGATCCTCGTCGGCGCGGCGCTCCTCGGAATCTTCGCGGTGCTGCCGATCGGCGGCGCCGACATGCCGGTCGTGATCTCGCTGCTCAACGCCGCCACCGGCCTGTCCGCGGCGGCCGCCGGCTTCTCCCTGGACAACGTCGCGCTGATCGTCGCCGGCACCCTGGTCGGCTCCTCGGGAACCATCCTCACGATGGAGATGGCGACCGCGATGAACCGGTCGGTGTCCAACGTGCTCTTCGCCGGCTTCGGCGGCGCGGGCGCGGCGAGCGGGGCGCCCGGGGAGGAGCGCCCGCACCGCTCCGTCGGCGCCCAGGACGCCGCGATCTCCCTCGCCTATGCCGACTCCGTCGTGATCGTCCCCGGCTACGGCCTCGCCGTCGCCCAGGCCCAGCACGCCGTCAAGGAGCTGGCGAACGAGCTCGAGAAGAAGGGCGTCGAGGTCCGCTACGCGATCCACCCCGTGGCCGGCCGCATGCCCGGGCACATGAACGTCCTGCTCGCCGAGGCCGACGTCCCCTACGAGAAGCTCGTCGAGATGGAGGACATCAACCCCGACATGCCGCGGACCGACGTCGCCGTCGTCATCGGCGCCAACGACGTCACCAACCCCGCCGCCAAGGACGACCCCGACAGCCCGATCGCCGGGATGCCGATCATCGAGGTCGCGCAGGCCCAGCAGGTCATCGTGATCAAGCGCTCGCTCTCACCGGGCTTCGCCGGCATCGACAACGACCTCTTCTACATGGACAAGACGGCGATGGTGTTCGACGACGCCAAGAAGGCGGCGCAGGAAATCGCCGCCGAAGTGACCAACCTCTGACGGACTGCGAGGCCGCCGGGCGGGGGCACCGCCTCCGGGGGTGGCCACGGCCAGCGCTGGTGGCCTCCGAGGGAGTCGCAATGGCCACCTCGCTGAGTGTCGGCGGCACCCCCACCCCTGCGTCCCTCGTGCGACTGCGGCCGGGCGGTCGACGGCCATTTGCGGGGGAGGGAGGAGTCGTCCGGGATAACGACCGGTACTCGGTCGAAAAACGCACGACTCGCGTCCCCGCATCGAGCTCCGTGAGCGCCAGCCCACCGTTCCGCCTCCCCCCATCAGCCCAACGCGGGAGCCGCTCCGCCAGCGCCCTCAGTCGGGGTTGTCGTGGCGGTCCCGCTCCGCCCGCTCGCGACGGCGGTCCCGTCGCACGTGGGGGAGGAGCCAGCCGATCAGCGCGCCCAGGGCGGCGGAGAGCACGATCACGAAGAAGAGCGGCGTGGTGATCGTCGCGAAGGCGATGTCGACCTCGACCTCCTGCGCGTTCTGGGCGATGAAGATGAGGATCACGAGCGCCACCGCACGGCGGCGTAGGTGCGCCAGCCGCGGCCCGTTCGATCCTGAGTTGCGGTCCCGGTCGGCCATTCGCGGGCGACCCTAGCGGGCTTCGGCACGAAGGCGGCCACACCCGCGACCCGCCGGCTCCTAGCGTCGGCCCATGTCCACGCCGAGCCGCGATCGACCCTCGTCGCAACTCGGCCAGGCGACGCCCGAGTACGTGGGCTCCGTCCTGCTGGTCGCGCTCGTCCTCGCCGGCGCCGCGACCCTCGTGGCCGGCCTCGCGTCCGGCGGCGTTGCCGAGGCGCTGGCCTCGAACCTGCTCTGCGCGGTCCGCTCCTCACCCCAGTGCGAGGTGGGAGCGCTCGCGGCCACGCCGCTCGAGCGCGCCTACGGGCCGGCGATCGCGGCCGAGCTCGTCGAGCGGGCTCCCGAGATCTCCTTCGAGGACGGCGACTTCGTCTCGCTGCCCGTCGACTTCCGCGACTGCCGCGAGCGGGCCTGCGCGGACTCGATCCGCCACGGCGGCCTGGCGCGGACGCAGACCGGCCTCTCGCCCGTCGCCTACACCCACGTCGTCGACTGCACCCGGCCCGGCCCGGCCGCCGAGCGCGGCTACGACTGCTCCGGCGATCGCGCGGGCGGCCTCTACCTCCAGTACTGGCTCTACTACCCCGACAGCAGGACCGGCCCCGCCTCCTCGATCACCGGCGGGTACCACCTGGACGACTGGGAGTCCTACGGGGTGCGGATCGGCGCCGACGGGACCGCGGTGGCGCGGGCCAGCTCCCACCACGGCTACAACGGGCGCGACGGCGGGCTGGGCAGCATCGGCAGCGACTCCGGCTGGAGCCCGAAGGCCGGCTGGGACACGCCGCTGGGCGCGCTTCACGTCGCCGCCGGCAGCCACGCCGGGATGACCGAGGAGCAATCGGGCGACACCCGCCACATCGACCGCGAGGACCTGCGCCTGATCCCGCTCGAGCCGATCGTCGCGGCCGGCGAGCTTCCCGGCTTCGCCGTCATCGCCGCCGTGGGAGAAGGGAGTCTGGGACGACCCGGAGGCGACCGGGACCTGAGCGCGCACGGCCGCCCGGGCGCGCAACCAAAGCCGCCTTCCCCGCAGGCGGCGCTGGATAACCTTCACCGATCGCGGCCTCCGCCCCGCCCATCGCCAAGGACGAGATCGCCGAACGGCTGGCGGAGGCGCGGGCGCGGACCTTCCTGCTGGTCGACCAGCTCGACGAGGAGCAGCTCAACCGGGTCTACTCGCCGCTGCTCAGCCCGCTCGCCTGGGACCTCGGCCACATCGCCAACTTCGAGGAGCTCTGGCTCGTTCAGACGGTCGGTGGGCGCGAGCCGCTCGACGGGAGCCTCGGCCGCTTCTACGACGCGATCGAGAACCCACGCGCCGGCCGCGGCGAGCTGCCGATCCTGCGCGGGCCCGAGCTGCGCGCGTACATGAGCGAGGTGCGGGAGCGGGCGCTCGAGGTCCTCGAGGAGGTCGAGCTCGCCGACGCCGAGGACGAGCGCCTGCGCGACGGCTTCGTCTACGAGATGCTGCTGGCGCACGAGCAGCAGCACAACGAGACGATGCTCCAGCTGCTGCAGATGGTGCCCGGCTACGAGCCGCCGATGCCCGACTCCGCGCCGGGGGCGGAGCCCGTCTCGGAGGGCCCGGAGATGGTCGACCTGCCGGGAGGCACCTACGAGATCGGCGCGCCGGACCACGGGTTCGCCTACGACAACGAGCGGCCGCGCCACGAGGCCGAGCTCGCCCCCTTCCGGATCGATCGCACCCCGGTGACCAACGGCGCCTACGCCGCGTTCATCGCCGAGACCGGCGCCGAGCCGCCCATGTACTGGGAGCCCGACGGCGGCGGGGGATGGATCTCCACGATCTTCGGCGGCGCGGAGCCGGTCGACCCGGACCTGCCGGTCATCCACGTCGACCACTCCCAGGCCACCGCCTTCGCCGCATGGGCCGGCAAGCGCCTCCCCACCGAGCTCGAGTGGGAGGCCGCCGCGGCCGGTGCCGATCCGGAGCGGGCGAACCTCGATGGACTCTCGTTCGGCCCCGCGCCCGCCGGCGCCTACGGCGACGCTCCCTCCGACGCCGGCGCGGTGCAGATGCTCGGCGACGTCTGGGAGTGGACGTCGTCGGAGCTCGAGGCCTATCCCGGCTTCCGCCCGTTCCCCTACCCGGAGTACTCGCAGGTCTTCTTCGGCACCGGCCTGAAGGTGCTCCGCGGCGGCGCCTGGGCGACGCGCCGCGACGTCATCCGCACGTCCTTCCGCAACTGGGACCTGCCCGAGCGCCGGCAGATCTTCGCCGGCTTCCGCTGCGCGGCGGACGCGACATGACGGCGCCGGGGGCGGGGGGGACCGTCGCGATCGAGGTCGACCTTCCGCAGGACGGGATCCTCGCCGGCATGGCCGAGGTCGTTCGCGAGGGCCTCTCCTGCCCGTTCAAGGAGCTGCCCCCGAAGTACTTCTACGACGAGCGGGGCTCGGAGCTGTTCGAGCGGATCACCGAGCTGCCCGAGTACTACCCGACGCGCTGCGAGCGCGAGATCCTGATCGACCGCGCCGCCGAGATCGTCGCCGCGGCGATGCCGACGACGCTGATCGAGCTCGGCTCGGGCGCCGCCTCCAAGAGCCGGGTCCTGCTCGACGCAATGCGTGACGCCGGCGCGCTCGAGACCTACGTGCCCGTCGACATCTCCGAGCAGATCACCCGCCGCGTGGGGGACGAGCTGATCGCCGAGTACCCGGGGCTGGACGTCCGCGGGATCGTCTGCGACTACGAGACGCACCTCGAGCGGATCCCCCGGCCGGAGGGCGCGCTGATCGCCTTCCTCGGCGGGACCATCGGCAACTTCCGGCCGGGCGCGCGCCGCTCCTTCCTCGCCCGCATCGCCACGCTCATGTACCCGGGGGACCGCTTCCTCCTCGGCACCGACCTGGTCAAGGACCCCGCGGTCCTCGAGGCCGCCTACGACGACTCCCAGGGGGTCACGGCCGAGTTCAACAAGAACGTCCTCGCGGTCCTCAACCGCGAGCTCGACGCGAACTTCGACCTCGACGGGTTCGAGCACGTCGCCTTCTGGGACGGCGACAACGAGTGGATCGACATCCGCCTGCGGGCGCTGCGGGAGCAGTTCGTCGACCTGCGGGCGCTCGACATGCGCGCGCACTTCGCCCGCAACGAGGAGATGCGCACCGAGATCTCGACCAAGTTCACCCGCGAGCGGATCGAGGACAGCTACGCGGACGCCGGCCTCGAGCTGATCGAGTGGTGGCCTGATGCCGATGGCCTGTACGCGCTGAGCCTCGCCGCGCCCCCTCGACCGAGCATGAGCGAGGCCACCTCGCACGAAGACCTCCGGGTCCTCCGCCGCGGCGGGGGTTCGAGTTCCGCGACGCCACGAAGCGCTACCCGGGGGCCGAGGCCGCCGGCGGTCGACACCGCTCGCCTCAAGGTCGAGGCCGGTGAGATCTGCGTGCTCGTCGGCCCCTCGGGCTGCGGCAAGACGACCGCGATGCGGATCGTCAACAGGACGGTCGAGACCACCGAGCGGCGACATCCTGATCGGCGGGCGCCGCGTCGGCGAGCGCAGCCCCGCCGAGCTGCGGCGCCACATCGGCTACGTGATCCAGCAGATCGGCCTGTTCCCGCATGTCACGGTCGCCGCCGAACATCGCCACCGTGCCGCGGCCTGCTCGGCTGGGACAAGGCGCGGACCGAGGCGCGGGTCGACGAGCTGCTCGAGCTGATCTCGCTGGACCCGCCGAGACGCGCGACCGCTACCCGGGCCAGCTCTCCGGTGGGCAGCGGCAGCGCGTCGGCGTCGCGCGAGCGCTGGCCGCCGACCCGCCGCTGATGCTGATGGACGAGCCCTTCGGCGCGATCGATCCGATCAACCGGGAGCGCCTTCAGAACGAGTTCCTGCGCCTTCAGCGGCAGATCAAGAAGACGATCGTCTTCGTGACCCATGACATCGACGAGGCGATCAAGATGGGCGATCGAATCGCGATCCTGAAGAAGGGTGGCAAGCTCGCCCAGTACGCGACCCCGGCGGATCTCCTGACCTATCCCGCCGACGGCTTCGTCGAGGACTTCGTCGGTGCGGACCGAGCGCTCAAGCGGCTGTCGCTGCAGCGCGTCCGGCGACATCGACCTCTGGAGCGCGGCAACGGCGCGCGCCGGCAGAGTCGATCAACGACGGCCCGGGAGAAGCTCGGCGAGGCCGATCTGCAGATCCCCCTGCTCGTCGACGATGCCGACCGCCCGCTCGGCTGGCTGAGCGACCGGGCGCTCGCCGGGGAGCGGGTCGCCGGCGGAGCTCCGCTCGCGCGCCGAGCCGGTGGTCGAGATCGACGACATCCTGCGCGACGCCCTCTCGGACCTGCTCCGCACGGCACCCAGTACGCGCCGGTGGTGGATGAGCGCGGCGCCGTGGCCGGGGTGCTCTCGCTCGAGATGATCGGCCGGTTCCTGACCATCGACGGGGATGCCGGTGCGCCCGACGACCCGGCCGGCATCGCCGGCGAGCCCGGCCTGGACGGCGAAGCGAGCCGATGAACGAGACGCCTGCTCCCGTTCTCGCCCAGATCCAGATCCAGGAGCGCACCGGCGAGGACTGCGTCGCGAGCAACGGTTTCTGCCTCGGACTGGATCGCCGACAACTTCGACCGCTACGTCGACCCGTCCTCGAGCACATCTTCCTCACCGTCGTCTCGGTCGGAATCGGGTTCGCGATCGCCTTCGGGCTCGCTCTCCTCGCCCATCAGAGGCGCTGGACCTTCAAGCCGTTCAGCGCCGCCACGCGGGTGCTCTACACGGTCCCCTGCTTGCCGCCTTCCTCCTCCTGCAGCCGATCACCGGGCGGGGAAACCTGACCGCCATCGTCGCGCTCGTCGCTCTACACGCTCTTCATCCTCTTCGCCAACATCACCACGGGCCCGCAGAACGTCGCCGCTGACATCAAGGACTCCGGTCGCGGGATGGGCCTCACGGATCGCCAGCTGCTCTGGCGCGTCGAGCTCCCGCTCGCCCTGCCGGAGATGTTCGCCGGGCTGCGGATCGCGACCGTTTCGACGATCGGCCTGGCAACGCTCGCCTTCTTCGCGGGCGGTGGCGGCCTGGGGGCCGTGATCGAAGCGTCAGCTGTTCTTCAAGTCGAACATCGTCGTCGCCGGCGGGCTCTGCGGTCTTGCTGGCGATCGTTCGACCTCCTCATCCTCGGGGCGCAGCGCATGTCGATCGCCGTGGCGACGGGTGGGCCGTGCGGTCGCGCCTCATCCCGCTCGGCTCCCCTCGGTCAGTTCGGCGAGGCGATCGACTTCATCCTGTACGAGCGCGATTCGGTCTCGGGAGGTCGTGCAGATCGGTGGGCTCGGCGAGATGCTCGACCTGACCCTGACCCACCTCCTCGTCAGCGCCCTCCCGGTCGTCGTCGCGGTTCTCGTCTTCGTGCCACTCGGGCGTCGTGCCTCGGCCACCGCAACCAGGGCGAGTTCCTGGCGGTCGCGCGTCGCCAACGTCGGGCGTGCCGTCCCGGCCCTGGCCCTGCTCGGCCTTCTTCCTTGCCTTCTCGGAATCGGCTTCACCAATGTGGCGATCGTCCGTCTTCCTGCTGGCGATCCCGCCGATCCTGACCAACACCTTCGTCGCCGTGCGCCAGGTCGATCCCGACGCAGTGGATGCCGCCCGCGGGATGGGCATGACCGGGGCCGAGATCATCAGGAAGGTCGAGTTGCCGCTCGCGCTTCCGACGATCTTCGCCGGCATCCGCCTGGCAGCCGTGGCCGTCGTCGCGACGGCGACGATCGCGCCGCTCGCAAACGTCCAGACCCTCGGCGTGCCGATCACCGAGCCGCAGACCTACGGCGGGGCCGGACAGCTCGGCGCGGCGATCCTCGTCGCCCTCCTGACCCTTGCCGCCGACGGCTTCATAAGGCTGCTCCAGCGCGCCCTCACGCCGAAGGGCCTCAAGCTCGCACACCACCCACGACCCAGAAGATAGATCCGACGATTCGACCATGGCTCCCTTAAGGACTTAAAAGGAGAACGCATGAAACTGTCACTGCGAATCGCTCATCTCCGCGCTTGTCGCGAGCGATGCTCGGGCTTCGGTCTCGCCGCGTGCGGGGACGACGAGAGCTCCGACACCTCATCCGACACGGCCTCGACCGAATCCGAGTCCGGGTCCGGCGAGCTGATCGAGAACGACCCGGCACAACGCGGACGTGAGCTGTCACGATCGGATCGAAGAACTTCACCGAGCAGTACATCCTCGGCAACGTCTACATCCAGGCGCTCGAGGCCGCCGGCTACGACGTCAAGGACGACCTCAACCTCGGCTCCGAGCAGATCGCTCACAAGGCGGTGCTCGACGGCCAGATCGACGGCTACCCCGAGTACACGGGTACGTCGCTGACGAGCTTCTTCGGCTACGAGACCGAGGACGTGCCCACCGATGAGGCGGAGGCGTACGAACTGACCAAGGAGGAATACGCGAAGGAGGGCATCACGGCCCTTGCGCCCGCCCCGTTCGACAACACCTACGTCGTTGCGTCGACGCCGGAGACGGCCGACGAGATCGGCAACCCGACGACGCTCTCGGAGCTGTCCGAGGTCGAGGGCATCGACGAGATGTCCATCGCAGGATTCCCCGAGTGCAGGCAGCGCACCGATTGCCTGCTCGGCCTCGAGGAGGTCTACGGCTGGACGCCCGAGTTCATCTCCAATGAGGGCAAGTACGAGCCGCTCGACAACGACCAGTCCGACTTCGCGTTCGGCTTCGGCACGGACGGCGAGCTCTCGCTCGACAAGTACATCGCCTACGAGGACGACCTGGGGCTGTTCCCGCCCTACAACCCCGCGATGACGATGAGCGACGAGGCCGTCGAGGCGATCGGGCCCGAGGGCGTCGAGATCATCGAGCGCGTCCAGGAGCCGATGACCGAGGAGGTCATGCGGGAGCTCAACGCTCGCGTCGACCTCGACAAGGAGAAGCCCGAGGACGTCGCCACCCAGTATCTCCAGGAAGCGGGGTTCATCGAGTAAACGCTGTGGGCGTCGCCGGCGGGGGCGGACGGGTTTCCGTTCGCCCCCGCCGCGTCCCCGCCACCGCCCCTACTTCCTGGAGACGGTGAAGACCTCGAGGTCCTTCGGGGCGCCCTTGGCCCGGAAGCGCAGCTTCCGCTTCACCTTGAAGCGCTCCCCGTCGAGCTGCTCGCAGACGGTCCCGGAGACGAGCAGCTCGTCCCCCTTCGCGGCCTGTGCGACCCGCGCCGCGATGTTGACGTCCACGCCGAGGTAGTCCCGGCCGACCCGCCGGGGCAGGCCGTGGTGGGCGCCGGCCCGCATCACGGGCCGCTCGCCGCCGACGTCGATCACCGCCACCGCATCCTGGGCCTCGAGCGCGGCCTCGACCGCGGCCGGCGGGTCCAGGAACGTCGCCATCAGCCCGTCGCCCAGCCGCTTGACGATCCGCCCGCCATGCTGGGCGAAGACCGGGCTCACCGCCGCGTCGACCTGCCGCAGCATCTCCGTCGCGGCGCCGTCGCCGGCCCGCAGCGCCCAGTCGGAGAACCCGACGAGGTCGGTGAAGACGACCGTCACCTCGGTCTCGCCGCGGTCGCCCCAGCCGCCCTCGGCGAGCGCCTCGTAGACCTGGAGGGTGCCGAGGCCGAGCTCGCGCAGGATGCTCGGGCGGTCGGCGGTCATCTCGGCGATCCGCCGCGCGACCACCTGCGAGGGCTGATCGCCGCCGGTCGAGAGCGGGTCGCCGAACTCGCTGTCGCCGGGCAGGACCCGCCGGGCGCCCTTGGCCAGCTTCGCCAGGATCTCCATCCGGCTCTTGCCGGAGTCGTCCACCTCGACGATGACGTCGTCGCCCTCGGCGGCCTCGGGATCGCTCATCGGCGCGAATCTATCTGCCTGCGACGGGCACGGCGGGCGCCGTGCAACTGCGCGCCGGGGGTGCAGCGTTCGTATAGGCTCGCGCCAGATGCACTTCTCGAAGCTCTCGCGCGCGGAGCTGGTTGGCCTGGTCGGCGCCATCCTGCTCATCGTCGCCCTCTTTTTCCTCGACTGGTACTCCCTCGCCGACACGCCGAACCGTGACGCCGGAAGCGACTTCATCTGCGGCCAGGACCAGTACACCTGCACCGGCTGGGAGACGTTCCCGATCCTGCGCTGGGTCCTGCTCGCGGTCGCGGTCGCGCCGCTGATCCTCGCCTACATCGTGGTCCGCGGGCACAAGCTCTCCTGGGCGCCGGGTGAGCTGACGATGGTGCTCGGGTTCACCGGCTTCGTCCTGATCGCCTACAACGGCCTGATCGACCCGCCCGGCAAGCAGACCGCCGAGATCGGGATCACGAAGGAGATCGGCTACTACGTCGCCCTCTTCGCCTCCCTCGGCATCTCGGCCGCCGGGATCGGCCGCGCGATGGAAGCCGACAAGGGCCCTCGCAAGGCACCCGGAACCGTCTGACCCCCGATCGCGACGGTTCGCTGACGATGGGTGTCATCTCCCAGGACGTGCGCTCGGGCAGCAAGCCCGACCGCAACCTCGCGCTCGAGCTCGTGCGCGTGACCGAGGCCGCCGCCCTCGCCGCGGCACGCTGGGTCGGCCGCGGGGACAAGGAGGCGGCCGACGGCGCCGCCGTCGACGCGATGCGCCTCCTGATGAACACGGTTCCGATGGACGGGATCGTCGTCATCGGCGAGGGGGAGAAGGACGAGGCGCCGATGCTCTTCAACGGCGAGGAGATCGGCGACGGCAGCCCGCCCCGCGTCGACATCGCCGTCGACCCGCTGGAGGGGACGCGCCTCTGCGCCCAGGGCAGGCCCGGAGCCCTGGCGGTGATCGCGCTCTCCGAGCGCGGCACGATGTTCGATCCCGGGCCCGTGCGTCTACATGGAGAAGCTCGTCGGCGGCCCCGACGTCGCCGAGTGCCTCTCTCTCGAGATCCCGATCGGCGAGGTCGTCAAGCGCGTGGCCGAGGCCCGCGGCGTGCCACCGGGCGAGATCACCACCGTCATCCTCGATCGCGAGCGCCACGCCGACGGCGTCCGGCAGATCCGCGAGGCCGGGAGCCGCATCCGCTTCATCACCGACGGCGACGTCTCCGCGGCGCTCCTCGCGGTCACCGAGGGCACCGGCGTCGAGCTCCTCTGGGGCATCGGCGGAACTCCCGAGGGCGTGATCTCCGCAGCCGCGATCAAGTGCCTCGGCGGTCAGATCCTCGGCCGCCTCTGGCCGCGCGACGACGATGAGCGCAAGGCGGCGCTCGACGCCGGCTACGAGATCGAGCGGGTCCTCACGGTCGACGACCTCGTCGGCGGCAACGACGCCTTCTTCGCGGCGAGCGGGGTGACCGACGGCGACCTCCTGCAGGGCGTCCGCTACCACCGCGCCGGCTACGCGACAACCGAGTCGCTGGTGATGCGCTCACGCTCCGGGACCACGCGCACGGTCCACGCCCGCCACGACCGGGCGAAGCTGCGCGAGGTTACGGGCGGGCTCTACGGGTAACCCCTCCGCCGTGTTCCTGATCGCCGGCTCGACCGGATACGTCGGCAGCCTCCTCGCCGATGAGCTCGCCAGCCGCGGCGAGGACGTGCGCTGCATGGCGCGCGACCCCGAGCGCGCCGAGGGCAAGTTCGACGCCGCGCTGCGAGATCGTGCGCGGGGACGTGCTCGAGCCCGACACGCTCGGCCCGGCGCTGGAGGGGGTCGACCTCGCCTACTACCTCGTCCACTCGATGGGCCGCGGCGCCGACGGGGACTTCGTCGAGCGCGACCGGCGCGGCGCGCAGAACTTCGCCGAGGCGGCGAAGGCGGCCGGCGTCGAGCGGATCGTCTACCTCGGCGGCCTCGGCGAGGGCAAGTCCGAGCACCTCCGCTCCCGCCACGAGACGGCCGAGGGCCTGGCGTCGACGGGAATTCCCCTGACCTACTTCCGAGCGGCGATCGTGATCGGCTCCGGCAGCGAGTCCCTCCGCACGATCGCCTACCTGGTCCGCCGCCTGCCGGCGATGATCACCCCGAGCTGGACGACGAACCGGACCCAGCCGATCGCCGCTGCCGACGTGGTCGCCTACCTGGCCGACGCGCCCCGGGTGCCCGGCTCGGCCGGCCGCCAGATCGAGGTCGGCGGCGCCGAGGTGACCACCTACGGCGAGCTGCTCGACCTCGCCGCGGAGGTTCGCGGGCACCGCAAGCGCCCGCGGATCCGGGTGCCGGTCCTCTCGCCCGAGCTCAGCTCGCGCTGGATCGGGCTGATCACGCCCGTCGATACCGGCGTCGCCCGGCCGCTGGTCGAGGGCCTGGCGACCGAGACGGTCGTCGAGGACCCCTCCGGGATGGAGCTGTTCGACATCGAGCCGACGCCGTTGCGGGACGCGATGCGCGAGGCGGTCACCGGCGCGCTCGGCGACTGACGGACTAGCCCTCGGGCGACGTCACGTCGCGGTGGCGGATGGTGCCCGTGTCGTGGACCTCGAAGCGCAGGGCGTTGATCACGCCGCCGGCGAGCAGGCCGAGCGCGAGGGCGTAGAACCAGAGCAGCGCCACGAGGACGAAGCTGATTATCCGGCCGAAGTCGCCGATCCCCGAGATGTTCACGAGGTACACGGGGAAGGCGATGTTCACGAGTCCGGCGACGATCGTCATGAACAGGGCGCCCGGCCAGACGCCACGCCAGGGCAGGTGTCCCTTCGGCACCGCCCAGTAGATCAGGCACAGGGTGAGGAACGTGATCGCCAGGCCGCCCGCGATCAAGAGGAGGTTGACGAGCCAATCGATGTTGTCCAGGCCGAGCGGCAGGTCCTCGGCGCCGGCGACGACGAGGCTCTCGAGCGCCGGGACGGTGACGCTTGCCGCGAGGAAGAACGCGACTACGGCGAGCATGATCAGCGAGAAGCGCTTCTGCTCGACCCAGCCCCGGCAGTCGACGTGGTAGATGCGGCAGAACGCGGTGTCCATCGCACCCCAGAAGGACGCCCCGATCCAGAGGCCGGCGACGATCGCGACGAGGCCGATCTCGGTCGAGCTGGTGCGTAGCTGGTCGAGGCTCGAGCTGAGCGTGTCCTGCTCGGTCGAGGGGAAGAGCTCCTGCAGGTCGCGCAGGATGGTCGCCTGGAAGTCGGCGCTCTGCAGGAGCTGGCCGGCGATGAACAGCACGAGCAGCGTGAACGGGAACAGCGCGAGCATCAGGTTGTAGGCGACCATCGCCGCCATCCCCGTCACGTTCTCCTCGTAGGCGCGGCGCCAGAAGGCGGCGAGCGCCCCCCTTGACGCGTCCGGTCAACTGCGGTCGACGGCGCCGCGGAGCGCGGCGGCCGCGCGTCCTGCGATCCGCAGGCCGAGCGAAGCCGCTCCGCCGGCGATTGCGATCCCGGTGCGGGCGAGGGCCTCGAGCTCAGCCTGCGACGAGGCTTCCTGAGGCGCCTCCTCGGCGGCCGTGGCGCTCGCGGAGGCCGTCGGCTTCGGCTCGGACGGGGTGGCGGCTCGCCGGGGACTGCGGACGGAGGGCCGCGTGTGGGGGAGGTTGCCGAGCACGCCGGCGGCCTGATCCGGGGTCGGGCGCGCTTCCTCGTCGTCTTTGCCGGCCGGGCTCATGCCACCATTTCACCGGGTATTGCGGACGAACGCGTCACGCCTCCTCTGTGACATGCCTCCGACAGCGCATGGGATTCGCGGTAACCGGGTACACGGTCCGGTGTATCGGCCTCTCCGGAGGCATTGGATGCGTCTCCAGGGGACCTTGACTTCAAAAAGTATAGTGGCTACAATGATGCGTCGCGGAGCCCACACGGCCAGTGGGCGGACAACACCGCGATGAACCGGACTGGACGAATCCGGTATTCGGCGCCGGCGGCTCATGTTTGGAGCCTGCCGCTCGATAGACCACACACACGCGGCGCCTGACCCGGAAGCGAGATCAGGAGAACGGAGCAATTGGACGCGGAATGCTTGTAGCTGAGCTTCAAGAACTTGAAGAGGTAAAGAACCTGCTGAGCAAAGGCCAGCAGGTTGGCGTGCTGACCTTCGGAGAGATCGCCACAGCGGTCTCCGAGGTCGACGTCGACGAGGGCGACATCGAGGAGCTCTACGGGCACCTCGAGAAGTCGGGGATCGAGCTGGTCGAGGACGTCGACCCGGCGCAGACCTCTGCGCCCGAGCGCGACGACGGCAAGCGCAAGCGTCGCAGCAAGGCGACGATCGACCTCAAGCCCGACATGACGACCGACTCCCTGCAGTTGTTCCTCAAGGACATCGGCAAGGTCCGGCTGCTGACCGCGGCCGAGGAGGTCGAGCTGGCGAAGCGGATCGAGCGCGGTGACCTCGCGGCGAAGGAGAAGATGGTCGAGTCCAACCTGCGGCTCGTCGTCTCGATCGCCAAGAACTACCGCAACCAGGGTCTGCCCTTCCTCGACCTGATCCAGGAGGGCACGCTCGGACTGGTCCGCGCGGCCGAGAAGTTCGACTACCGCAAGGGGTTCAAGTTCTCGACCTACGCGACCTGGTGGATCCGCCAGGCGATCGCCCGTGCGCTCGCCGACAAGGCCCGCACGATCCGGATCCCGGTCCACGTCGTCGAGAAGCTGAACAAGATCGGCCGCGCCGAGCGCAAGCTCGTCACGGAGCTGGGCCGCGAGCCCACGCCCGAGGAGATCGCCGACGTCACCGGCATCGAGCCGGACGAGGTCGACTCGATCAAGCGGTCGGCTCAGGCGCCGGTATCGCTCGAGAAGCCGGTCGGCGACGAGGAGGAGTCCGAGTTCGGGCAGTTCATCGCCGACGAGAAGGCCGAGTCGCCGTTCGACCGGGCCGCGGACCTGCTGACCAAGGAAGCCCTGCGCGAGGCGCTCGAGAACCTCTCCTACCGGGAGCGGCGAGTGCTGGAGCTGCGCTACGGGCTCGGCGGAGAGCATCCGCGCACCCTCGACGAGGTCGGGCGGACGTTCAACGTCACGCGCGAGCGGATCCGCCAGATCGAGAACCAGTCGCTGAAGAAGCTGCAGACCCTCGCCGAGGCGCAGAAGCTTCGCGAGGTCGCCTAGCCCGCACGCGGCCACCGAGCGACCCCCGCCGCCCTGGCGCGGGGATGAAGACAAGAAGCAAGCGAGCCCCGAGCCAGAGCCGGGCACGCGCAGAGAGAAGGAAGCATCTGATGAGCACCGCAAGCCCGAGTAAGTCACGACCCAAGGAGTGGACCTGCGCTCGTTGCGAGATGACGAGTCGCTGGACCGAGGGTCTGGGAGCGGAGGCGCCCCCGCACTGGGTGCGCGAGAACGGACTCTTCTACTGCCTGGTCTGCCGCCGTGAGCGCGCCATCGACGCTGCAATCGAGCGTGCCGGAGACGTGACCACCGCCGATCGCGCCAAGCTGCGCTCCTCGGCCGTCGTCGACTTCGAGCTCGATCGCAACCCCGACCGGACCGAGGGCGAGATCGCCAAGGCCGCGCGGGCGTCGATCAGCGCCGTTCGCAAGGCGCGCAAGGACCGGCCGGCCCGCCCGCCGGTCCGCCGCTAGAACGACCCAAACCGGGTCGCCTGGCCCCTCTGGCCAGGCAGGTTCAAGGTCGGGCGGATGAGGCCGATAGTGGATCGATGTCTTACAACGTCGATGAATCGCTGCGGTACGTGGTCGAGCATTCCGCCTCCGACCTGCACCTCAAGGTCGGGGCCCCGCCGATGGCGCGGGTCAACGGTGAGCTGAACCCGATTCCGGGGGCGCCGCCCCTGAAGCCCCAGGACACGGTGGACGCCCTCGCCGTGATGGTCGGCGACGGGCCCGCCCGCCGCGAGTTCGACGAGGAGGGCGAGGTCGACTTCTCGTACTCGATCCGCCAGGTCTCCCGCTTCCGCGTCAGCGCCTTCCGGCAGCGCGGCTCGGTCTCGGTCGTCTGCCGCGTGATCCCCTTCCAGGTCCGCACGATCGACGACCTCGAGCTGCCGTCCGTGATCCGCACCCTGGCCGAGGAGCGCCGCGGGATCGTCCTGCTGACCGGCACCACCGGCTCGGGCAAGTCGACGACGCTCGCGGCGATGATCAACCACATCAACCTGACCCGGGCCGAGCACGTGATCACGCTCGAGGACCCGATCGAGTACCTGCACGCCGACAAGCGGGCGATCATCAACCAGCGCGAGATCGGCAGCGACACGAAGAGCTTCCCGAAGGCGATGCGGCGCGTCCTGCGCCAGGACCCCGACGTGATCCTGATCGGCGAGATGCGCGACGAGGAGACGGTCCGCACGGCGCTGAGCGCCGCCGAGACCGGCCACCTCGTCCTCTCGACCCTCCACACCCTCGACGCGACGGAGACGATCAACCGGATCATCGACTTCTTCCCCCCGCACCTGCAGCAGCAGGCCCGCGTGATGTTGGCCTCCACCCTGCGCGGCGTCGTCTCCCAGCGCCTGATCCCGACGATCGACGGCAACGGCCGGGTCGCCGCGGCGGAGATCCTCGTCGTCACCGGCCGGGTCCAGGACCTGATCCTGAACCCGGAGGAGACCGGCAAGATCAGCGGCGTGATCGCCGAGGGCGAGTTCTACGGGATGCAGACCTTCGATCAGTCGCTGCTCGAGCACGTCGCCTCCGGCCGGGTGTCGCAGCAGACGGCGATGGACTACGCCTCGAGCCCGCACGACTTCAAGCTGATGGTCGCCTCCGCCGGCCGCAGCGCCAGCGACTACGGAAACATGGGCGCGGCTACCGTGCCCGAGCCCCCGGCTCCGCCCGCCGCCATCCCGGCCTCCCCCTCGTTCGCGCCGGCCGGCGATCGCAGCTGACCCTCACTTCACTTCCTGAAGTATTGCTATCCTCGGTGGGTCGGAAGCGGCGAACGACGCCGCCTCCGGTCCCGCACGAATGAGCCTCAGCGATTCCGACTGTCCAGTCTGCGCCTGTGCCGAGATCATCTCGGGCAAGTGGACGTTGCTGGTCATCCGCGACCTCGCCGACCAGAACCGGCGCTTCTGCGAGCTCGAGCGCTCGCTGGAGGGGATCAGCCCGCGCACGCTCTCGCTGCGCCTGCGGGCCCTGGAGGAATGCGGCGTCGTCGAGCGGCACACCTACCCCGAGGTCCCGCCGCGGGTCGAGTACGCGCTGACCGAGAAGGGGCGGGCCCTGTCCCCGCTGATCGAGGACATGCGCAGCTACGGCAGGCGCTGGCTCGGCGTCTCCGAGGACTCAGCCCCGGCCGAGGCCGAGGCCCTCTCCGTCTGACCGACCCCGCCGATTCGGCAACCCGCTCGGACGGGATCGCCGAAACGCAAGGAAAGTTGCAGTCAAGGAGGCGCCCCGGGCCGGGCGAAGACCCGATGCGTGCGCGACCTACACCTGAGTCACACCCTGAAGAGCCTTGCCCGCGACGCCTCCGAGGTCCTCACCGGTCTCGTCGACGCCGGCCAGGAGATCCCGTATGAGCTGAGTGAGCCGGGTGACGGCTTCGCGCTCTGCCAGTACCAGCCGCTGACCGCGCGATTCGTGCGCGACAACGCGACCGAGCTGCGCGAGCTCTCGAGCTTCCGCGAGGCGCGCGAGACGATGCTCCGCTCCGAGCTCGCCGGCGTCTACCTCGAGGAGGCCGGGATCACGCCCCCGACCGACCCCGCCGAGCGGGCCACCCTCGCGGTCACCTACTTCCTGGCGCGCCTCTGGGACGGATGCGCCGGATTCGAGCTCGACGAGGACCGCTTCTCGGCCACGATCGCCGAGATCGAGGACTGCGCGGAGCCGGAGGCCGGAGAGGTCGAGGCGATCGTGCCGCTGATCGGCTTCCAGATGCCGGCCACCCGCCTGGATCTGAGCGGCGCCTCGATCGTGCGCGCCGACGCGGTCGACGTCCCCGCCGATGCCGCTCGCGGCGAGCGCCCCAGCGGCGCCGCCTGGGAGCCCACCTTCCTGATCAGCGCTCGCGTCTCGCTCGATGCCGACGGCGGCCTCGGCGGAGCCGGCGAGCGCGTCGCGCGGACCTTCGAGCGCGTCGTCACCACCCTGCGCCTGCACAAGTCGGGCGGGGTCGGCCTTGCGCCTCACGGCTGGGTCCGCGTCGCCGGCGACCGCTGGCGCCGGATCGCGACCGGCTCCGGGCGTCCCCGGCCGGGCGGCTACCGCCTGACCGAGCAGGACCTGATCGAGCTTCCCGAGCTGGCCCGCACCGTCAGCGTGCACCCCCGCCGTCTCGGCCGCCTGCGCCGCGCCCTGCTCCGGTTCGAGGCCGGCCTCGACCGCCGCGGCGCGATCGACGCGCTCAACGACCACCTGCTGGCGCTCCGCTTCCTGCTGGAGGGCGAGGGACCCGCCGGAGTCGGCCTGCCGATGCGCGTGGCCGCCCTGACCCAGGACGCTCAGCACCGCACCGGCGCCAAGCACGTCGTCGAGCAGGCGATCGCGCTCGAGCGCGAGCTCTGGAGCGGCGAGCCCTCGCGCGGCGACGGCTCAGCCGGGCCGTCCGAGATCGCCTCCGAGATCGAGGAGCTGCTGCGGACCGTTCTGCGCCGGGGCGTTGCCGGCGAGCTCGGCAGCGACCTGCGAGCCGCCGCCGACGAGATGCTGCTGGCCGACGGCCTCGCCTTCGGCGAGGGCGCGGCGGCCGAGCGCGGCGCCACGACCGAGTGGGAGATGGAGCCGGTGGAGACCCTCCGCGACGAGCTCATGATGGATGAGCGCTTCGACGTGCCCGATCCCGACCGGATCCTCGTGTCGCGCGGCGCCGAGTTCGAGCCCGTGGCCGAGGAGGAGCCGCTTTCGGCCGAGGAGGAGGCCGAGCTGGCCCCCACCCGCCCCTTCGCGTTCGTGGACGAGATCGCTGAAGACGAGCCTGCGCCCGCCCCCGAGCGCGAGCCCCTGGCCGAGGCCAAGCCGCCACGCGGCGACTGGCTCGAGGAGGTTCCCGGCGAGGCGACGATGGACTTCCCGGCGCGCTCGAATCACCTGAGCGAGCTCTCGCGGCCCCCGATGGACCGCGAGGAGGTCAAGGAACGGGTGGAGTACCTCTTCCCCCGCACCGAGACGAACTGGGCCGTCGGCGGCCGCTCCCCGCGCCGCGTCGCGGCGAGCTAGCTAGACAACTGGCGGGGCGTTTCGGCGCCGAACAGCCAGGGAGCAAGGCCGAGCAGGCCGGCGAGGTCGTTGACCTCCTCGCTCAGCTCGGGCACGCGGATCAGCGGACCCGTCCCGACGCGTTCGGCGAGCCGCTCGATGTTGGCTGCGTCGCGCCTGACCAGCGTCCCGCGATCGCGCGCGCTGGCGAGCACCCGTGCGGCGAGGTCCTCGTCGGGGATCGCGGCACGGACGACGCTCTCGGCGACGTCGCCGTCGGCGCCTCCCTCGTGCACCCGGTTGACGACGATCCCGCCGAACGGGAGGTCCGTCTCGGCGAGCTTCTCCCGTAGGTAGACGGCCTCCTCGATCGGCTCGCCGGCCGGCCCGCAGACGATCAGGAACGTGGTGCGCTCGTCGGCGAGCAGCTCGTTGACGCGTTCCGCCCGCTCGCGGAAACCGCCGATCATCCCGCCGGTGGCCGCGAAGAACTCGGCCAGGTCCTCGAGCAGGTCGATCCCGGTCAGGCGGCGGAGGATCGACGAGACCACGGATGCGCCCCGCCCCGCCACCCGGGCCCCGATTCCCGTCGGCCGCAGGAACAGCCGCATGGATCTTCCCTCGATGAACTGGACCAGCCGCCTTGGCGCGTCGAGGAAGTCGAGCGCGTTGCGCGACGGCGGCGTGTCGAG
Organism: uncultured Solirubrobacterales bacterium; assembly: GCA_963839535.1. Lineage (GTDB taxonomy): Bacteria > Actinomycetota > Thermoleophilia > Solirubrobacterales > 70-9 > RHKX01. The sequence goes on along the minus strand of CAWIVF010000006.1, from coordinate 325,354 downwards.
GACGAGCAGGTCGTAGTCGCCGCTCTCGTGCAGCTCGTAGAGCTTCTCCATCGCCATGTACTCCTGCGAGCCGGCGAGCGCGCCGGAGATCTGCCGGTAGATCCGGTTGCCGAGGATCCGCTCGCGGGCGGCCTCGTCCGGGGCGTGGCGGGCGACGACCGCGTCGAACGTCGCCTTCGCGTCGAGCATCATCGCCCAGAGCTCGCCCTCGCCCGGATCGGCCCCCGCCGCGGCGAACAGGGCGGGATCGACCCGGCGGGCGGTGTTGCCGAGCTCGTCGAGGCCGAGCGAGTCGGCGAGGCGCTTGGCCGGGTCGATCGTCAGCACGGCCACCTTGAGCCCGCGCGCGGCCATCCCGGCGGCCACCGCGGCTGACGTGGTCGTCTTGCCGACGCCGCCGGAGCCGACGCAGATGCAGACCGCCCGGCCGCCGAGGATCTCGTCGACGCCGCCGCTCATGCGATCTGCCTCCGCGAGCCGAGCGAGCTCCTCCTGGCCGATGGTCTCGGCGAAGAGGAACGGCAGCTCCGATACCGGCGCCTGCGTGCGCTCCCGCAGGCTCTCGATCTGCTCGGCCTGGGCCAGTGGCGCGGCCCATCTCCGCGACCGCGGACTCGATCGCCGGCTTCGCCTCCGAATCGGGTCCGGCCGCCAGCGTCTCGAGCTCGGTCAGCTCGGCCGCGTCGAAGCGGCGCGGGTAGACGGCGTTGGCGTAGATCCGGTCGACCTCGAAGTCCCCCGCCTCGGTCAGCGCCGCCTCCAGCCCGACGGACTCGTTGACGGCCATCTCCTCCGGGCTCGTCACGATCACGACGCCGGTCTGGTCCCGGTCGGAGAGCGTCGCCTCGATTCGCCCCGCCTGGTTGGCGAGCGGCCCGACCCGCGCGATCTCGGCGAAGTTGCCGGGCGTCTGCAGGAAGCCCACGCCGTGCCCGGTCGCCGGCGCGTCGACGATCACGAGGTCGTAGGTGCGCGGCGCGTCGGGCGACTTGCGCTTGTTCAGCGCGAGCTCCCAGACCTTGCCGACGGTCACCATCTCGGCGAGGCCCGGCGTCGCCGCCGCGAGATAGCTGAAGAGCCGGCTGCGGTGCAGAAGCTGGCCCATCGCACGGACCGGCAGCTGGACCTCGAGGTACTCGCGGATTGCGTCGTCGGGGTCGATCGAGATCGCCCACAGGCCCTCGCTCATCTCGACCTCGTTGAACCCGACCGGCGGCCGGCCGAACATCCGCGAGCCGCGCTCCTGCGCCGCGATCTCGCAGACGATCGCGCTCCGGCCGGAGGCAGCGGCGGCGAGGCCGAGGGCGTAGGCGACGGTCGTCTTGCCGACCCCGCCCTTCCCCGTCACGAAGGCCAGCCGCTTGTCGAGGGGGTCGGCGATCGCGGCATTCTCGCAACTGCAAGACGCGTGCCCGTTCGACGCCATGCAGCAAGATCCCGCATGGTCTGGGAGGAAACCGCCGGCCGCGACCGAATATGGCCGTCGAGATGGGCTTGTTCAACAAGAAGACTTCGGATGGGCGTCACGATGGGAAGGACTCCCCCCAGGCGCAGAACCACGAGCCGGAGGGCACCTCGGCGCCCGCGTCGGAGGCGTGGGGCTTCGACCCCGAGCGCCAGCCCGGCCGCCCGGCCGACCCGGTCCAGCCGGATCCGGCCCTGAGCTGGGAGGAACCGGCCGCGCGCCGGAGCCGGTCACGCCGGCTCCCGCCACACCGCCCCCCGCAGCCGTCACCCCGCCGCCGGAGGCCGCCCCCGCGGCACCTGCTCCCGCGGCGCCCGCTCCCTCCGTCATGGAGGAGCTGACCGAGCTCGACTCGATCTTCGAGGCGCCGGCGAAGCCGGCGACGCCGCCGGCCGCCTCGGTTGCCGCCGAGGATGAGTCGGGGACGCTCGAGAAGGACGACCTGCGTCGTGCGGTCACCGCCGGCATGGGCGACTCCGACGAGGACAGCCGGATCTCGGCCGACGCCGCGATGGCGCCGACGATGAAGCGCAAGCATCCCTTCGCGCCCGCGCCGGTCGAGCCGGCCTCGGAGCGGCACGTGAAGATCTTCGCGCTGGCCAACCAGAAGGGCGGCGTCGCGAAGACGACCACCACCCTCAACCTGGCCGTCGCGCTGTCGGAGTCAGGTCACCGCGTCCTCTGCGTCGACCTGGACCCCCAGGGCAATCTGACGATGAGCCAGGGCATCGATCCCGACACGGTGGAGAAGAGCCTCTACCACGTGCTCGTCGAGAAGATGCCGATCCGCGAGATCATCCAGCGCCGCGAGATCGACATCGCGGTCTCCTCGATCGACCTCGCCGGAGCAGAGATCGCGATGAGCACGCAGATCGGCCGTGAGCGGTCGCTGCAGAAGGCGCTGGCGCAGGTCGCCGACGACTACGACTTCATCTGCATCGACACTCCGCCGAGCCTCGGGCTGCTGACGATCAACGCGCTGACCGCGGCCGACAAGGTGATCGTCCCCGTCCAGTGCGAATATCTCTCGATGAGGGGGTTGGTGCAGCTCCAGAACACGCTCGAGATGATTCGCGAGAACCTCAATCCGGACGTCCAGATCGAAGGCATCCTGCCGACGATGCTCGACACGAGGACCATCCACGCCAAGGAGGCGGTGGAGATCCTCGAGGAGAACTTCGGCGAGCTGGTCTTCAAGTCACGGATCAAGAAGGCGATCAAGTTCGCCGAGGCACCGGTCAAGGGCAGCTCCGTCCTCAAGTACGATCCGCGCAGCAACGCGGCGCAGTGCTATCGAGATCTAGCGGAGGAGGTCCTGACCCATGGCACGACCTAAGCGGGCGAGCATGCGCGAGGGCCCCCTCGCCGATCTGTTCCGTTCCACCGAGGCCCCGGACGATCCACCCGAGCCGCCCGCCCGCCCGGAGCCGCGCCGCCGCGATCCGGAGTCGGCCCCGCCGCCGCCTCCGCCCGAGCCGCCTCGCGCGCCGGCGCCCGAGCCGCCCGCCCCCCGTTACGAGGAGCCCACGCCCGGGCCCTCCCGTCCGGTCAAGGACCGGCTGAGGGACGTCTTCAACAGCGAGGAGTCCGACCGCGAGCCGGCCTACGGCCGCAGCGAGGGATCCCGCACCTCGGCCACGGCTCCGCCCGTGGTCAACGACCCGGTGATCCGCGTGATCGGCGTCGGTGGCGGTGGCGTCAACGCCGTCAACCGCATGGTCGAGGCCGGCATCGGCGGCGTCGAGTTCATGGCCGTCAACACCGACCTGCAGTCGCTCCAGCAGAGCGCCGCCGACCTCACCGTCCACATCGGCGGTGGCGTCACCCGCGGCCTCGGCTCCGGCTCCGACCCGGAGCTCGGCTACCGCGCCGCCTTCGAGGAGCAGGACCGGATCAAGCGGATGCTCAAGGGCTCCGACATGGTCTTCGTCGCGGCCGGCGCCGGTGGCGGCACCGGGACCGGCGCGGCTCCCGTGATCGCGCGGCTCGCCCGTGACGTGGGCGCGCTCACCGTCGGGATCGTCACCCGCCCGTTCGGCTTCGAGGGCACCCGTCGCGCCAAGCAGGCCGAGAAGGGCATCGAGGCGCTCGCCGGCGAGGTCGACACGCTGATCGTCGTCCCCAACGACAGGCTGCTCTCGGTGCTCGAGCGCAACACGTCGATGGTCGAGGCGTTCCGCGTCGCCGACGACGTCCTGCGCCAGGGCGTCCAGGGCATCTCCGACCTGATCACGCTGCCGGCGCTGATCAACCTCGACTTCGCCGACGTGCGGACGACGATGAGGGATGCCGGCCCGGCGCTGCTCGGGATCGGGATGGGCACGGGCGACGCCCGTGGCTCGCTCGCCTCCCAGCACGCGATCTCCTCGCCGCTGCTCGAGACGTCGATCGAGGGCGCGCGCTCGATCCTGCTCTCGATCACCGGCGGCAGTGACCTCTCGCTCGTCGAGATCTCCGAGGCGGCCCGCGTGATCCAGGAGGCGGCCCACCCGGAGGCGCACATCATCTTCGGCGCCAACGTCGACGAGACGCTCACGGAGCAGATCTGGGTCACGGTCATCGCGACCCGCTTCGACGGCCGCGGGCGACGCGCGGACGGCAGCTCTACCGGGGTCCAGCGCTCGACCGCGCGCCCCTCGGCGCGCCGTGCCGCCGAGGAGACCTCGGCCGCACGCCGGGTGCCGGGCTACGAGGCCAGCCCCCGCGACCTCGGCATCGACGTCCCAGAGTTCATCCCAAACTGAGATGGACCGGCCATCCCCTTCGGGGGCCGGCTAGACCCGTGACCCCGTGAGCCGCGGCACCGTCGCCGCGGGCCACCCGGCCACCGCCGAGGCCGGCGCCTGGGCCCTCCGCGAGGGCGGTAACGCCGTCGACGCCGCGATCGCGGCGGTGCTGGCATCGGTCAGCGCCGAGAGCCCGCTGACCGGGCTGGGGGCGGGCGGCCACCTGCTCGTCCACGGACCGGGGACCGAGCCGACCCTCCTCGACTTCTTCGTCGCCGCGCCCGGGCTCGGCGGCGAGACACGCAGCGCGGAGCTCGTTCCGGTCGAGATCCACTTCGGCGACGTCGGCCAGGTGTTCAACGTGGGCGCCGCCTCCTGCGGCGTTCCCGGCGTGCCGAGCGGCCTCGCCGCCGCCGCGGAGCGCTTCGGCTCGATGCCGTTGGCCGAGCTGGTCAAGCCGGGCGTGAAGCTCGCCCGCGACGGGCTCGCGGTGACTCGCCAGCAGGCCTACCTGATCGAGATCCTGGCGCCGATCCTCACCCGGGAGCCCGCCGGAGCCGCGATCTACGCCCCCGCGGGCAGGCCGCTGCGGGAGGGCGAGCGGATCAGCTTCGGCCCGCTCGCCGAGACGCTCGAGCGGTTCGGCGCGGAGGGTCCCGAGCCGTTCTACCGTGGCGACCTCGCGGCGGCGATCTGCGCCTCGGTTCAGGACGGCGGCGGCTACCTCGGCGCCGCGGACCTCGCGAATTACGAGACCATCGCCCGCGTCCCCGCCCGCGCCGAGTACCGAGGCCGGGAGATCCTGACCAACCCGCCGCCCTCCTCGGGCGGCATCCTGATCGCCTTCGCGCTCGAGCTCCTCGACCGGCTCGGAGGGAATGATCCCGAGTCGCTCGTGGCGGTCATGGAGCAGGCGCAGGGCGCCCGCACGCGGGAGTTCCTCGCCGGCCTCTACGCGGAGGGTTTCCTCGGCGAGTTCCTCACGGCGGATGCGATCGACACGGCGGCCGAGCGTTGTCTGGCGGGCAGGGCGGGGGAGGGCCCCGACCCCGGCGACCGCCTCGGCTCGACGACCCACATCACCGCGATCGACGCGGAGGGGGGCTGCGCCACCGTCACCTGCTCGAACGGAAGCGGCTCAGGGGTCTTCGCGGGCGACACCGGCATCCAGGTCAACAACATGCTGGGCGAGGCCGACCTCAATCCCTTCGGGTTCCACGCCACGCCGGCGGGCGAGCGGATGCCCTCGATGATGTCGCCGACCGTCGTGCTTCGCGACGGCGAGCTGGAGCTCGGCCTCGGCAGCGGCGGCTCGAATCGCATCCGCTCGGCGATCACCCAGACGATCGTGCGTTGCCTCGTCGACGGCCTCGGTGTGCAGGAGGCGGTGGCGGCGCCGCGCCTCCACTTCGAGGCCGGCGAGGTGCACGCTGAGCCGGGAATCGACGAGGCCGGCCTGAAGAGACTCGAGGAGCGCGGCTATCGGGTGATCCGCTGGCCGCGGAGCAACCTGTTCTTCGGCGGGGTCCACGCGGTGGGCCGCCGTGACGGTGTGCTCAGCGGCGGCGGCGATCCGCGGCGCGGTGGCGCGGTGGCCGTCGCCTGATCTCCGGCGGGGGAGGGCCGCTAGGCCGAGGCCTCCGCGCAGTCGGTCAGGGCCTCCCGGGCAGTGTCGTCCTCGAAGGTGGTCAGGACCATGCGGCCGTGGACCTCGGTGAGGAACAGGTAGTCCGCCTCCTGCTTCTGCCTGCCAGGCCTCCGCGTCCTCGGTCGCCTCGAAGACGAGGATGTCGCCGAGTGACGTGTCGTCGTCCGGGTTGGTCGTCGTGACCCTGGCCTCGGCTCCGGCGGCGACCTCCTTCGGCTCGAGCTCGTTGACGTCCCTCACGGCGACGAGCAGGCCCTCGTCCTCGAGGCAGCTCCGCAACTCGCCCGTGATGTCGGTCCCCTCGGTCTCCTCGCTCTCTCCTCCGCAGGCGCCCAGCCCGCCGGCGAGCGCCGCTACGGCCGCCGCCGTAGCGAGAAATCGATCAATGCCGGGCCTCCCCCGATCCACCGGCTGAACGTATCCGAGCGGCTCGGGCCGGTCAAACGAGCGGCGGCAGGACCCCGCGGATCTCGAACCAGACGTGAGTGCTGCCCTCGTAGACGGCCCACTCGTCGGTGAGCGCGTCGACCATGTAGAGGCCCAGGCCTCGATCGAAGGACTCGGCCATCTCGATCATCGCGACGAAGCCGTCGCCCTGATCCTCGACCTCCCCCCGCAGGGATCCGTCCTCGGTCAGATCCACGCGCACGTTGATGGGCTGACCCGGGCCGTGCTCGACGCTGTTGGCCACGAGCTCCCCGACGACGACCTGGAGGTCGTGAAGTTGAGCCTTGGAGACGCTCGCGGCGAAGTGCTCTTCCCACCGATTCGCGGACCTCGCCCGCGGCCGTGGGGCTCGGGAGTATCTCGGTCGCGAAGCCCATGCCTGACCCCCACCTTCCTCCTTCGCCGGGCAGAACTCAACCCCGGGAGCTCCGCGAGCCGGAGGCGCGCCTACTCGATGCCGTCGAAGACGATCACCTCGACCGCGGTGTCGGTGGCGACGTCGTGGTCGCTGAGCAGGCAGCTCACGGTCCGTCCCGTCAGCCGCTCGACCAGCTCCGTCATGTCGTCGGCCATCGACTCCTGGGCCTTGCGCCGGACGCTCAGCACCGTCTCGTGATTGCCCTCCTGGGCGAGGCGCTGCTCGACGACCGTCAGCGCGTCACTGAGCAGAACGACGACGTGCTCGTTCGTGATCGAGGTCTGCACCCGGGTTGGCCCACGCCCGAAGTAGTCCTTGTAGATCGCCACCATGCCGCGGGATATCTCCCGGCCAGGGGCCTTCGTCTCCGTCGCTTGCTCCACTGGGCACCTCCGTCGTTCCCGAACCGATGCTCCGGTGCCCAAGCGGGAGCTTGAGGACATCTGCGAGTTGGGGAGACGGAACGCCGGACCTTGGACGGGCCACCCCTCACCGCCCCTCTGATTCCGATCCGGTATCGGGAAGGGGCGCTGGTGAGAATTCTACGCCCCGGTCCTAACCCCGGCTGTTTTCGCGCCGGCTTCAGCCGATCGGCCCGATGCGCCCGGTCCCGTGGCCATTGGACTTCGCCCGCTCGGCGATGTCGCGCGCCCGGGTGATCCCGCTCAGCAGACGCCTCAGGAAGCGCTCGACCGCCACGAGGCGCTCGCGCTCGTCGTCCTCCTCGAGGAGCTCCTGCTTCTCCCGCGGGGGGAGCTCGATCTGCGCGGCGATCGGATACGTCCCGGAGGCGGCGTCCGCCCGCGCCGGCTCGGCTCCGACCGCCTCGAGCAGAGCCGCGAAGGCGGCTCGCGCGGCGTCGAGCTCCGGCCCCGGCTCCGCCGCGGGATCGGGTCCGAGGGGCTCCACGAGGCCCGCCGGCCACTCGTCCGCCTCGAACCGCTCGATCACCCGGAAGCGGCTGAGACCGCGGCAGACGATGTCCATGCGGCCGTCCTCGTAGCGCTCGACGACGTCGGTGACGGTGGCGCTGCAGCCGACCTCACGCGGCCCGAGGTCGTCCTTGAGGACGATCCCGAACGGCGTCTCGTGCTCGAGGCAGGCGCCGATCATCGCCCGGTATCGCGGCTCGAAGATGTGGAGCGGGACCCGCTCCCCGGGGACCAGCGCGAGCGGCAGCTCGAAGATCGGGAGCTCGACGGCGTCGGGCGCGGCCACGGGGCGATCATAGGAGGGAGGCACCCCGCGCCCGCCGCCGTGACAATGTCGGCCCGTGACCGAACCGATCGACTTCGAGGCCGAGGGCCTGCTCGCCGGCCTCGACGGCCAGGAGCGCGAGAGCAGGATCGCCCTGCTCGAGTGGCTCGTCGACGACGGCGTCGAGTTGGAGGAGCTGAGGGTCGCAGTCGCGGAGGAGAGGCTCGGGGTGCTCCCGGTCGAGCGCCTGCTCGCCGGCGAGCCGCGATACAGCCCGCGGGAGCTGGCCGAGCGCTCGGGCGTCCCACTCGAGGTCCTTCAGCACCAGTGGCGTTCGATCGGCGTCGCGATCGACGATCCCGACCTCCGGTCGATGAGCGCGGAGGACCTCGATGCCGCCCACCGGCAGCGTGCGCTGCTCGATGCGGGCCTCGATCCGGACTCGATCGCCGAGATGGGCCGCACGATCGCCGTGGCGATGTCCCAGTTCGCCGCGGGCTCCCGGCAGATCATGGCCACCACGTTCACCCAGGAGGGGGACACGGAGCGCGAGCGCTCGGACCGGATCCTCGAGCAGGTCCGGTCCCTGATCCCCCTCGTCGGCCCGACGCTCGAGTACGTCTATCGCCTGCACCTGCGCGAGCAGCTCCGCCACACTGCCCTCGGTGCCGGCGAGCCCCGGGAGGGAAGTAGCCCGGGGCGGAGCTCGTCAACGTCGCCTTCGCCGACCTCGTCGGGTTCACGCAGGCTTGGGGAGGAGCTCCCGCCGGAGGAGCTCGGCCGGGTGACGGGCCGCCTCGACGAGCTCGCCCGCGAGGTCGCCAAGCGGCCCGGTCCGGCTGGTCAAGCTGATCGGCGACGCGGCGATGCTCTGCTCACCCGATGCGAACGCCCTGCTCGAGGCCACCCACGACCTCGTCGACAGGATGGCCGAGGAGGAGGAGGGCTTCCCGATGATCCGCGCCGGCGTGGCCCGCGGCATCGCCCTCAGCCGCGGCGGCGACTACTACGGCGCCCCGGTCAACCTCGCGAGCCGCGTGACCGGCGTCGCCAGGCCCGGCAGCGTCCTCGTCACCGAGCGACCTCCGCGATGCGGCCGGCGACGAGTACCGCTTCTCCCGCGCCGGCCGCAAGCACCTGAAGGGGATCGCCGGGACCGTGGACATGTACCGCTGTCGCCGCGAGGGCGACGAGGACGACGATGGGGACGACTAGGGCGAGGTGGCAGTCATTCGTCCGCTATCCGGGACAGATGTCTGCCACTACGGCGTCCGGCGGCCCTACCGGCGTCCGGCTTCCTTGCTGAGAAGACCAGGTTGTAGAAGAGGTGGGGTGGGAGGTGCGGCTCGAGCAGCGCCGTGTCGACCCGCTGCAGCGCGAGGTAGCTGCGGAAGGCGAAGTAGCGCCAGCGGTCGGGGATCTCGCTGGGCTCGGCCGTCGACTCGACGGTGCGCAGCGCCCACCCGTAGAGGTTGGAGAGCAGCTCCTCGCCGCGGATCTTGATCCGGTCGAAGCCCGCCGTCGGAGAAGACCTCGCGGATCGCCGCCGGCTCGAAGGCATGGACGTCGACCTCGGCCTCGAGGGCGTGGCCGTAGTCGGGGTCGTGGCCGCCGGCGTCCCCGCGCTTGCCGGCGCCGACCATCCGCCGCCACAGCGGCGCCGCGGCCACGGCCGCGCGCTTGGGCCAGGCGGCGATCTGATCGCCGTTGGCGGAGGGCTCGCCGCAGAAGACGACGGTGCCGCCGGGCCGCAGGACCCGCATGAACTCCGCCGCCGCGCGGTCGAGGTCGGGGATGTGATGCAGGACGGCATGGCCGAGGACGAGGTCGAAGCTCTCGTCCGGGAAGGGAAGCTGCTCGGCGTCGGTCTCGACCGTCTCCACGTCGAGGCCGAGGCGCGCCGCGTTGGTCTCGAGCGCGGCCAGCATCCCGGGGGCGATGTCGGTGGCGGTGAGGCGGCCGATCGTCCCGGACAGCATCAGGTTCAGCGAGAAGTAGCCGGTGCCGGCGCCGATCTCGAGCGCGTCCTCCCAGCGCCCGGGCTCCTCGCCGAGCGCCTTGCGCAGCTTCGCGCCGACCTGGCTCTGGCCGGTGTCGCCGAAGTCGATGCCCCACTTGGCGTCGTAGGAGCCGGCCGCGAGATCGTGGTAGCGGGTGTTGACCTCGCGGATCCGCTCGGCGGTGGCGTCGGCAGCCGCGGGCATGCGCGGGACTGTAGCGTCCGGCGGCCGATGGATAAGCGATACGTGCAGGCAGAACAACCCGAGGGGGTGCCGCCGCTCGAGCTGACCGGCGAGCGCACCCTGCCCGACGTCCCGGAGGAGAACTACTGGTTCCGGCGCCACCTCGCGGTCTACGAGTGGATCGCCGCGCAGGTCGAGGGCATGAGCGTCGCCGATCTCGCCTGCGGCGAGGGCTACGGCTCCGACGTCCTCGCCCGCCGCGCCGCCGCGGTCGTCGGCGTCGACGCGAACCCCGAGGCCCACGAGCACGCCCGCCTGCGCTACGTGCGCCCGAACCTGCGGTTCGAGCGCGACCTCGTCGAGAACGTCGGCGACCTCCCCGAGTCCCTCGACGCTGTCGTCTTCCTGCAGACGATCGAGCACATCGAGGACGTGCCGGCGCTGCTGGCGAGGATCGCCGGGGCCGCGCCGCTGGCGTTCATCTCGACCCCGAACCGCCTCACCCTCGCCCCCGAGGGCGCGCAGAAGTCCGACAACCCGTGGCACCTGCGCGAGTACACGATCGACGAGTACCGCGACCTCCTGGAGCCGGCCTTCAGCCAAGGTGGAGATCAAGGGCCTGTTCCACACCGGCAAGCTCAAAATCCACGAGCAGGCAATAAAGCTGGGCTGGGACCACGTCCACAAGACCCTCCGCTTCACAAAGCCGTTCTACGACCGCTTCACCCCAGCAATCAGCGAGAACGACTTCACTCTTGAAATCAGAGGAAGAGGCTGACCTGAACCGCGCCCTCGATTTCGTGGCGGTGTGCCACCGATGAGGCTCTCCGGTAGCCGTCCTTCCGCGGGTGACCGGGAGATGGGGCCCCCACAGGACCGGCGTAAGCCGCAGCCTGTGGGGTGATCTCCCGGGCAGGCCCCGCGGTCTCAAGGCTCCGAGAATGAACGCGAACCAACCGCAGCCCCACGTGGGCGACCTGGCGATCGTCCTGCACAGCCACATGCCGTACGTGGAGGGCTTCGGCACCTACCCCTTCGGCGAGGAGTGGCTGTTCGACGCCGTCGTCCGCTCGCACCTCCGCGTCCTCGCCGTCGCCCGCGACCTGACGATGACCGTCACGCCCGTCCTCGCCGACCAGCTCGAGGCCCCGGGCGTGGCCGAGCGCCTGCTCGAGTTCACCCGCGAGTACCGCGTCGGGTCGGCCGAGCTCGACGCGCGGGACGTGGAGCCGGACCTCGTCGCCGCCTGCGAGGCCGAGGCCGCCCGCTACACCGGCGCCCTCGAGGACCTCGAGCGACTCGGGGGCAACGCCCTCGAGGCCTTCGCGGAGGCCGGCTCGCAGGGGCGGGTCGAGCTCGTCGCCTCGACCGCGACCCACTCGGTGCTGCCGCTGCTCGCCACCCGCGAGGCGCGCATGCTGCAGATCGACGCCGGAGTGCGCTCGCACCGGCGGCGCTTCGGCGCGCCGCGCGGCATCTGGCTGCCCGAGTGCGCCTACGAGCCCGGCGTCGAGCACCTCCTCGCCCCGTTCGGAATCGAGCACTTCTGCGTCGACCAGTCGGCCCACGAGCCGGCCGAGGCGGCGCTGCGCCCGATCGCCACGACCGGGCCGACGGCGTTCCCGATCGACTGGGAGGCGATCCAGTGGCTGTGGTCCTGGGAGGGCTATCCCTCCGACCCCCTCTACGCCGACTTCCACCGCAAGTCGCTGCGCGGCTGCCGGCCGTGGTCGATCGACGGCGGCGCCTACGACCCGGCCGCCGCCGAGGCCCGCGCGCGGGAGCAGGCGCATGAGTTCGCGGCCGCCATCGCGGCCCGGCTCGAGCGGTATCGCGACGAGCGCGGCGCGCCGGGCCTGCTCACCTTCGCGATCGACACCGAGCTGCTCGGCCACTGGTGGTGGGAGGGGCCGATCTGGCTCGAGGAGGTCCTCGCGGCGCTCCCGGGGGTCGGCGTCCGAGCCGTCACCCTCTCCGGCGCCCTCGACTCGGGCGAGCACGACGGGGAGCCGCGGGACCTGGCCGCATCGACCTGGGGCGAGTCGAAGGACCTGCGGACCTGGGACTCGCCCGCGGTCGCCGACCTCGCCTGGGGCGCCCGGCGCGCCGAGATGCGCGTGCTGCGCGAGATCGCCGGCGGGCGCCTCGAGGGGGCCGCGCTGATGCGCGCCGCGCGCGAGCTGCTTGCGGTGCAGGCGAGCGATTGGGCCTTTCTCGACTACGGGCGGCAGGCCGGCGACTACCCCTACGGCCGGGTGCTCGGCCACTCACGGGCCCTGTTCGAGGTCATAGACTCCCCCGGGTCAGCGGAGCCGGCGGTCCGCAACCTGGCGCCCGACCTTTCCCCGGCACCGCTGCTCGAGCCATAGCGCCCCGACACGTGAGCCGAGTCCTCATCCTCTCCTGGGAGTACCCCCCGCTTATCGAGGGAGGGTTGGCGCGGCATGTCCGCAAGCTCTCCGAGGCGCTCGTCGGGCTCGGGGTCGAGGTCCACGTCCTGACCCGCGGCGGGGAGGAGTCCCCGGCCAGCGAGCGCGTCGGCGGGGTCCACGTCCACCGCGTGCTCGAGCCCTCGCGGCCGCGCGATCTCGGCGAGTTCGTGACCTGGGTCGAGCGGATGAACGCCGACATGCTCGCCGCCGGCGTCGACCTCGGCGACCGCTACGAGTTCGACCTGGTCCACGGCCACGACTGGCTCGTCGCCGCCGCCTGCGACCACCTCGCCCGGCGCTTCGGCGCGCCGCTGGTGACGACGATCCACGCCACCGAGCACGGGCGCCACCAGGGCTGGGTCGACAAGCACCCGCAGTCCTACATCCACGGGGTCGAGCGCTGGATCACGAACCGCTCCGACCGCGTGATCGCCTGCTCGGCCTACATGCGGGAGCAGATCGCCGACATCTTCTCCGTGCCCGAGCGGCGCGTCGCCGTGATCCCCAACGGGATCGACCCCGGGGACCTCCCGGTCGGCGAGCGCGACGGAGCTCGAGCGCCTGCGCGGCGAGTTCGCGGCGCCGGACGAGAAGCTCGTCCTGCTGATCGGCCGCCTCGTCTACGAGAAGGGCTTCCAGATCGCCCTCGAGGCGATGCCCGAGCTGATCGATCGCGTGCCCGGCACGCGGTTCCTCGTCGCCGGGTCAGGCACCCACGAGCAGGAGCTGAAGAAGCAGGCCTCCGATCTCGGGCTGATGGAGCACGGCACGTTCCTCGGCTGGATCGGCGACGACGTGCTCCACCTGCTCTACCGGATCGCCGACGTCTGCGTGGTGCCCTCGATCTACGAGCCCTTCGGCCTCGTCGCGCTGGAGGCGATGGCCTCCGGCTGCCCCTGCATCGTCGCCGACACCGGCGGCCTGCGGGAGGTCGTCCCGCACGGCGAGGTCGGCCTGCGCTTCCGCACCCGCGACCCCGAGGAGCTCGGCCGGATGATGGAGACGGTCCTGACCGACTCCGAGCTCACCGCCCGGCTCGTGGCCGACGCCACCGAGCACGTCCTCCGGTTCGACTGGAACGACGTCGCCCGGCGCACCGCCGAGGTCTACGAGGAGCTGGCCGGCTCCCGCCGCGGCCAGCGCTCGGTGCGCGAGGCGCGCTGAAGCGACTGGAAACCGCCGCCCGGATCGGCGATCATCCCGCCATGGCCGAGTTCGAAGGCATCTACCCAGCGGCGCCAGCCCGAAGCGGCAGGCCGAGGTGCTCGAGCGGCTCCGCGCCGGCATGAGCGAGAGGAAGATCGTCGACGACCTCGGCATCCCCCGCCACGCCCTGGCCGAGATCGTCGAGACGCTGCGCGCCGAGGGCCGGCTGCCGGCGACCACGCCGCCTCCCGGCAGCTAGCGGGGGCCGGGCGGGCCGTACTCGGCGGGCTCGACCGGGTTGGGCCAGCTCAGCCGCTCGGGGACGGGGCGCATCCGCACCACCCGTGCCGGCGTGCCGACGGCGACGCCGTTGGCGGGGATGTCGCGCGTGACCACCGAGCTGGCGCCGATGATCGCGTTGTCGCCGATCGTCACGCCGCGCAGGATCTGGGCGCCGTAGCCGATCCAGACGTTCGATCCGACGGTCACGTCGCGCTTGTAGATGCCCTGGAGGCGGATCGGGGTCTCGGTGTCGACGACGACGTGATCGAAGTCGATGAACATCGCGCGGTCGGCGATCACGCACTGCTCGCCGATCCGGACCCGCTGGTAGGCGGAGATCGTCACCTCCTGGCCGATCACCGTCTTGGCGCCGATCTCGACGACGCCCTCGTGGCAGCGGATCTTCGTCCCCTCGCCGACCCAGACGAACCGGCCGAAGCGGATCTGGCCGCTGCGGCCGATCTGCAGCTGCAGGCGGGGGCCGAGGAAGACCATGCCGTCGGTGCGCCAGCGGCGGCCGGCCGTGCGTCAGCAGGCGCAGGCGCAGGTAGCGGGCGAGGAGCCGGGCGTACTCGGGCGTGAGCATCCCGTTGCGGGCCGCGAAGCGCAGCGCCGCGAGGGGCCCGCGGGCGGTCTCGGCGGGCAGCTCGCGCACCGTCGCGGCGGTTGCGGCGACGGGCTCGTCCCTCTCTGTGACGGTGGCGCCGCTCACGGGGCCGGATCATAGGCTCGCGCGATCGAGCCGAGCCCGTGGCCCGAGCCGACGTCCGCCCGGTGCCCTGCCATCATCCGGCGCCAGATGCCCGCGTCCACCGACCTGACCCAGCGGCTGCTCGACCGCGAGAAGCGCGCCCTCGGGCGGGCGATCTCCCTGATCGAGAACGGGGATCCGGAGGGCGCGGCCCTCGTCGCCGAGCTCTATCCGCAGACGGGCGACGCGCGCATCATCGGCTTCACCGGGCCGCCCGGGGTCGGCAAGAGCACCCTCATCGGCGCCCTCGTCCGCGAGCTGCGCGAGCGCGAGCGGCGCGTCGGCGTGCTCTCGATCGACCCCTCGAGCCCGTTCACCCGCGGCGCCCTGCTCGGCGACCGGATCAGGCTCGCCGAGCACTTCCTCGACGAGGGCGTCTTCATCCGCTCGATGGCGAGCAGGGGCGCGCTGGGCGGGCTGGCGGAGGCGGCGCTGCAGGCGGCTCTGGTCATGGACGCCGCCGGCTTCGACGACGTCCTGCTCGAGACGGTCGGCGTCGGCCAGGCGGAGATCGACGTCGTCGACCACGCCGACACGGTCGTGCTGGCGCTGATGCCGGGTTCGGGCGACTCGATCCAGGCCCTCAAGGCGGGGGTGATGGAGATCCCCGACGTGATCGTGGTCAACAAGGCCGAGCACCCGCTGGCCGACACGATGGTCCGCGAGGTCCGCACGGCGCTTTCACTCGGCCCGAGCGGCGACTGGAAGGTCCCGATCATCAAGACCGTCGCGTCGAAGGGCGAGGGCGTCGCCGAGGTCCTCGACGCGATCGACTCGCACCGCGCGCACGTCGAGGAGACCGGCACGCTCGAGCAGCGGCGCGCCCGCAACCTGCGCAGCGAGGTCCTCGGGCTGGCCGCGGCGCGGATCAGGCGGGAGCTCGAGGCGCGGATCGCCGAGGACCCCGAGGTCGCCGAGCTGCTGGAGCGCGTCGTCAGCCGCGAGACCGACCCGGCGACGGCCGCCGTGCGCCTGCTCGAGCTCGATCGCGATGGCTGAGCCCCTCGAGAACCTTCCCGACGCCGAGGAGGCCGCCGGCTGGATCGGTGCGCGCGTGGACGACATGGGGGGGACGCCGGTCGGCCGGATCGAGTCGCTCCTCGTCGATGCCGCCGCCCAGACGCCGACCTGGTTCGTCATCCGTCGCGGCCGCTTCGGGCGCCGCTCCGCGATCCCGGCCCCCTTCGCCGCCCATGCCGGCGGTCACGTCTGGATCCCGTTCTCGCGGGACAAGGTGCGGACGGCCCCCGAGGTCGATCCCGCTGAGGGCCTCAGCCGGGAGGACGAGCGCCGGCTCGCCGAGCACTTCGGTGTCCCGGAGGACACGCTGCACGGGACGGCATCGCGCTCGCCCGGCGCGGAGGGCTCGGTGCCCTCCGCCTAATGCGTGGCCGCTTCGTCCCCGCTCTCGGCCGGTCCGCCGGCCTCGCCGGCCTGCCCGGCGGCGCCGGTCTCCTCGGCGTAGGTCCGCTCGAGGGTCTGGGTGGCCGACTCGATGGCGGCGAGAACCTGATCGAGATCCTCGAGCTGCCGGTTGATCGGCGCCGCGGAATCCGCGGCACGGGTGCAGCGGCGGCGGGCGGCGGCCGCCTGAGCCGGTGCGGCGGGGGCGGGCGGCGGTGAGGCCGATACTTCGAGCGCCGCGCGAATCAGCCGGTCGTGCTGCGAGAACGCCAGCCACAGGGCGGCGACGTCCTGGCGCAGCTCGGCGAGCTCCGTGTCGCGGGCCTCGAACGCCTGGTCGACGTCCTCGGTCCGGTACCCGAAGAGGCCGCGGCGCAGCGGCGGGTGGCCGGTCGGGACAGCTCCGAGGCTGCGCTCGGCCTCGCCGTTGCGTCCCTCACGATCGCTTCGTCGGCTCACCCGTCCCGAGTATAGGAAGCCCCGGGCTCCCCCCGGAGCGATCTTGGGCGGCGGCATGCCGCGCTCCGAGGCCTTGCCCGTTGTCTGGGACGGGTGCTACCGTCACGCCGACGCGGGGAAGGGATCGGACGCCCGCCCGAAGGATGGAACCATGATCGCGGCGGAGCTGCGCGGGGGCAACAAACCGAGCTTGAACGAAGCTCTTGGCTGGATCGGCTCGCGGGTCGACGACATCTACGGCGCCAACGTCGGCCGCCTGGAGGATGTCTGGATCGACCCGGGGACGGGCGCGCCGCGCTGGCTGCTGGTCAAGGAGGGCCGCTTCGGCGGACGCACCACGCTGATCCCCTTCGAGGACGCCACGGCCGGAGCCGGGCACGTCTGGGTCCCCTACGAGCGCGAGATCGTGCGCGAGGCGCCCGAGATCGAGCCCGGCGCGCCCCTGACCCAGCAGGTCGAGGCTGCGCTGCGCAGCCATTACGCCGCGAACGTCCCGGCGGCGATCGCCCATGCCGGAAGCGGAAGCGAGGGCCCGGGCCAGGCCCCGGCTCAGCCGCAGGGTCAGCCCGAGCCGGCCGGCGCCGCGACCGCGACGCTGCGCTTCGCGACCGGTGGCGCTCAGCCGACCCCGCCGCCGTCGTTCGGCTCGCCGCAGACGCCTCCGGGCGAGGCGCAGGGACGACGGCCGCAGCAGCGTCCCGCCGCGCAGGCGCCCCCGCGCCGCCCGGTGTTGCGGGAGCAGCCGCGCCCCGCCGATCCGCCGCCCGCGAGCCAGGCCATGCCGCCTCCGCCGCTGCCGCCGCGCCCGGCCCCGCCCGTGGCCGCGCCGCCCCGCGAGCAGGCCGCCCCCGGCTACGGAGCCGCTCCGCCGCCGCCACCCCCGCCCGGGTACGGCTACGCGCAGCCGCAGTACCAGGCGCCGCCTCCACCACCGCCCCCGCAGTACCAGCAGCCCCAGCCGTTGACCTACGGGGTCGAGTACCGCTCGGCGCCCCCGCAGCCGCAGCCCCAGCAGGCGTACCAGCCTCCACCACCGCCCCCGCAGTACCAGCAGCCCCAGGGATGGCCGCTGCCCCAGGGACCCGGTCCCGCCTGGGGGCCGCCGCACGTGCCCGATCCGGTCGGGATGCTCAACGCGCTCGCCGCCTCGCCGCAGGTCCACTACGTCGAGATCGAGCTGAGCGGGGAGCTCAGCATCCGCGGCGAGCTGCGCAACGTCCGGGTCATCCCCCAGCCACCCGGCCGCTGAGCCCCCGCGGCAGCGCGCACCCGCTCCCCAACGCCAGAAGGTGCTTTCCGGGGGCGGGGCTGCTACTTTCTCCCGCAGTGCATTGCGGGAAGAATCCCGCAGCAACGCCCCGATCAAGGAAGACCGCATGCCGGCAGCACGTACGACCCATCGCCTCTATGGAGCGACCAAGCCAGGACTCACGGAAGCCCGTGAGTGGATCGGCTCTCGCGTAACCGACAATCTCGGCAGCGGCCTCGGCCGGCTCGAGGACGTCTGGGTGGACGCCGACACCGGTGACCCCGCCTGGCTCCTCCTCCGGGAGGGACGCTTCGCGAGCGGCCGCTACAAGCTCGTGCCGTTCGACGGCGCGACCGCGGGTGGCGGCCAGGTCTGGCTCCCCTACGAGCGGGACGTGGTCCGCAGCTCACCCGAGATCGGCGAGCAGGAGATCCTGACCGCCGCGCTCGGCGAGCGCCTCCGCGCCCACTACCAGGACAGCAGGAGCTAGCTCCTCAGTCGCCGGCCGATTCGGCCGGCTCAGCGCCGGTCACGCGCAGCAGCGCGTAGCGGTCGTTTGCCGCGAAGGGCTCGAGGCCGGGGGATTCCCCGCTCTCGGCGCCCGGGTGAGCGGCGAGAATCCGATCGCCGCCTCCGAGCGCGACCAGGGCGAAGTCCGCCTGTCCGGCGGGCTCCGAGGCGACCTCGTCCCATTCGTCGCCCCCGGCGCTCGTCGGGGTGAGGAAGAGCTCGGGCCGCCCGCTCATCGCGATCACCCCGAAGGTGCGGGAGTCGTCGGTGAGGATCCGGCCCTCCTCGACTCCCTGCTCCTCGATGAACCGCGCCATCTCCCGCTCGCGGTCGGTCCCGGCCAGGACGCCGCCCGCGGTGGCGAGCCCCTCCTGGTCGTCCCCGCTCGAGATCCCACGGGTGAACGCCTGCTCGAGGTCCTGGTTCGTGAACGACTCCATCTGGGTCCAGGCGAGCGGCAGTGCGGCCGCGGCGAGGACGATCCCGGTGGCCAGGATCAGCGGCCGCCGCCCGGCGGCGCGCAGGTGCACCCAGGCGAGCCCGGCGCAGCCCGCGACGATCGCCGGCAGCGCGCTGCGGAGATCGACGGCGCCGGCGGAGTCGGCGAGCGCCGCGACGATCACCGGGTAGGCGACCGCGATCGCGATCAGGCAGGCGAGCCCTCGGCCGATCGCGTCGCGGGCCAGGAGCAGCAGCAGCGGAACCGCGACGAGGGCGACCGGGAAGATCAGCTGAGCCTGGAGCGCGTCCCCGATCGCGGCGGCGAGATCGAACGGCTCAGACGACGCGTTCCAGCGCGTTGACCGGCGGTGGCGTCCCCGGTCGAGATCCAGGCGAACGGGTCGCCGAGGATGACCGCGTTGAGCAGGACCCAGGTGCCGAGCGCGTACATCAGCGGCGCCAGGAACGCGATCGCCGAGCCCTCGACCTCGCCGCGGCTGCGGCCCAGCCTGGTCAGGGCCGCGGTGACCACGAGGCAGAGCAGGATCCCCCACCAGATCAGCTCGTAGTCGGCGAGCGCTCCGGCGGCGATCGCGAGGCCGGCGCCGATCAGGTGGCGCGGCGAGTCGCGGACGGCCCAGCCCAGCACGCCGTAGAGCGTGATCGCCGCGAACAGCAGCGCCGCGGCCTCGGCCACCCCGTTCGTCGCGTAGAAGGCGAACATCGGGTTGAGCGCGACGAGCAGGACGAGCAGCAGCCGCGGCCGCGCCGCGATCGCGCCCGAGCGCCAGCGTGCGGTCGATGAAAACGAGCGCGCCGGCCGCGCAGAGCGCCGAGGCGATGGGTATCGCAAGCGGCGAGGTGACGAGGCCGCTGAACAGGGCGAACGGCGCCAGCAGCAGGGTCCCGAGCGGCGCGGTCTCGAACCCCACGGCGGCGAGCTTCGGCGGGTCCCCGTGCCAGAGCGCATTCGCGCCGGCGAGCCGCTCGAGGCTCTCGAAGTCGACGACGTGGAGGTCTCGCACGACCCAGAGTCCCACGAGCAGGTAGAGCACCCCGAACAGGCCGAAGACGGCCACCGCCTCGGCGCGCGGCACCGATTCGGCGCCCGACTCCTCCAGGCTCTCGGCGGCGGCGCGTCGCGGTGGGACCGGGCGCCGGTGCGGGCAGACGTCCCGCGCCGCTCGCGGCCTGGCTTCGACGGCCCTCACGCGCCGCTCATCTCGTCGAGGCCGTGCTCGGTCTTCTCCCAGTAGAAGGGCTTGGTGAACAGCTGGATGAAGCCCATCCAGGCGCCGATCGACATCAGCCCCCAGTAGATCGGGCTGAAGACGGCGTAGCGGACGAGGTGGTGGAGGCCCCGCTGCATCGACCCCGCCATCGCGAGGTAGGTGAAGACGAAGTTCCCGACGAGCAGCTGCAGGCAGGCCGCGTAGTAGACGAAGCTCGGGAAGAGGTCCTCGATCAGCCCCGCCTCGGTGAACAGCCAGAGCGTGGTCAGCGCCCAGAAGATCGGGTTGACGAGGAAGAGGATCGTCCCGCCGATCATGAACTGGAACGACCACCACCCGCGGAAGCCGACCTCGCGCATC
This sequence comes from uncultured Solirubrobacterales bacterium, assembly GCA_963839535.1. Taxonomy (GTDB): domain Bacteria; phylum Actinomycetota; class Thermoleophilia; order Solirubrobacterales; family 70-9; genus RHKX01. Next base: position 305,004 of record CAWIVF010000006.1, on the reverse strand, counting down.
AGCCGCACCGGGTGGCGCATGTGGACGAGGTACGTCTGCAGGTAGCCCTTGACCCAGCGTGAGCGCTGGCGGATCCAGTTGCCGAGGGCCGAGTTCGCCTCCTCGAGGGTGGTCGAGTTGAGCATCACCGTGCGGTAGCCGGCCTTGTGGAGGCGCAGGCCGAGGTCGGCGTCCTCGGTCACGTTGAACGGGTCCCAGGCGCCGAGCTCGACCAGGGCCTCGCGGTCGAAGTGGTTCGAGGTGCCGCCGAGCGGGATCGGCGCGTCGGCGGCGTCGAGGCCGGGGAGGAGCAGGTCGAAGAGCGTCGCGTACTCGGTCGCGAAGAAGCGGGTGAGCAGGTTCTGGTCGGGGTTGAAGTAGTTGAGCTTGCACTGCACGCAGATCACGTTGTCCGCGGAGCGCTCCCAGGCCAGCAGCACCTTCTTGAGCTGATCGGGGTCCGGCTGGTCCTCGGCGTCGTAGACGACGACGAACTTGCCGGTGGCCTGCTGGATCCCGTAGTTGCAGGCCTTCGGCTTCGTCTTCGGGCTGGCTGTCGGGGACGAGCAGGAGGTTGAACTGCGGCGGCAGGTCGGAGGCGAGGATCGCGTCGATCGTCGCCTCGTCCTCCTCCTCGCAGAGCAGCAGGATCTCCAGCTTCGAGTTCGGGTAGTCGAGCTCCGCCAGGGCCGCGGTCAGCCGCGGCACGACCGCCGCCTCGCGGTAGAGCGGCACGAGGATGGAGTAGCGCGGCAGCTCGCGATCGTCGATCGCGGCGACCTCCTCGCCGGAGAAGTCGAACTCCCGCCGGCGGCCGAACGAGTCGTAGAAGAGCTTCAGCTTGTAGAGCGAGGAGGAGAGGTAGAGCGCGACGCACGCGGTTACGAGCGCGATCCCGGTGCTCAGCGGCGCCAGCGCGAAGCCCGGCGGCGAGGGCGAGGAGCAGCAGCCCGAAGAACAGCCGCTGGCCGTTCGAGAGGACGCGGTTCGCGGAGTCCTCGGGGGAGCGGATCAGCAGCTCGGTTCGCGCCGCGCGCACGTGCGCCTCGAGGTGGATCCGGCGCAGGAGGGCGTCGAGGTCGCTGCGGATCACCATGTAGGTGCGGATCCGCAGCTCGGTCAGCTCGCGGATGGCCTCGTAGGTCCCATCGTCGAGCGGATCCGTGATCGCCACGTAGAGGACCTCGTCGTCGACGGCCAGCGGCACGCATCGGCCCTCGCGCTGGAGCGACTCGGGGACCAGCTCGAGCGCCTCGGGGGAGGGTCCATCCCGTCGAGGTCCACCAGCGGCACCCGCAGCTGGTCGGCCAGTGCAGCGGCCAGGTCCCCCTCCGGCACCAGCGACTCGTAGTAGAGGATCTCGCCGATCCTGCTGCCCGTCCGGCCCTGGACCTCGAGCGCGTAGGCGAGATCGTGCTCGGTGATCAGCCCGCGGCGCACGAGGATCTCCCCGATCCGCCCCGGAGCGACCACCCCGGGGTCGTCGAGCGCGCGGTCGCCGTTCAGGCCCGGGGCGTGGGAGAGGCCGCCGAACACGCGGTCGATCGCGGCGTCGATCTGCTGGGCCGGCGCGAGGACCACCTCGAGCGGGTCGGTGGTCAGCGCCACCGCCACGTCGCGGGCCATCGGGTCGTCGAAGTCGGCCATCGCGAGCAGCAGCGTCTGGCCGTCGAAGGAGATCGGCAGCATCCGGAAGTGCCGGCAGACCCCCTCCGGCAGCATCTGCGCCGCGATCGGGTTGACCGGATCGCCCATCGGCAGCGCCGGATCGGGCTCGAGCGAGACCGTCGGGACGCCGGTCATGCTCCGCTCGTAGGGGGAGTGCGTGGGGTTGGGCGCGCTGAGGTGCATGGGCGGCTCAGCCGGACGCCGTGAGGGCGAAGATCACGAGCCCGCCGGCGAGGACGATCAGGGGCGCGACGAGGAAGCCGGCGAAGAAGAGCGGCAGGGCGATCAGGACCGCGGCCGCGCCGAGCAGGTTCTTCAGCGTGGCGAGCATCAGCCCGGTTCGCCGGCTTCCGCCGGCTTCGCCTCAGGCTCTTCGGAGCCGTCGGCCTTCGGGAGGTCGATGACGATCTCGCCGCCGGGCCGCTCGCTGATCTCCGTCGGGCCGTGGGTCCGGCCGACCTCGGCCATCAGCTCGTGCGTGGAGCCGGCGCCGACCTCGATCCGGGCGCGACCGTGCCCGAACCGGCGGACGCGCACGTCGTGGACGCCGGGGACGGCGGCGAGCTCCTCCTCGAAGTGGCGCAGCTCGATCAGATCGGCGAACGGCCCGGCGTCGATCAGCGTCACGCCGGGCGGTGGCTGGATCGCCGCCGGCGCGTGGGCGAGCGGGGTCGCCGGGACCGGCTCGGGCGGACGCGGCACCGGCGGCGAGACGGGCGGCAGGCTGCTCCAGGTCGGCGGGGGCGCAAGCGGCGGCTCGAAGGGCTGCTCCCACTCGGCCGGCGCCAGCGGCGGCGTCGGGGCATAGGCGAGTTCGTGCCCGGGAGGCGGGCCCCACGATCCCGGCGCGGGAGGAGCACCCGGCTCCACCCACCGGCCCTCCGTGGCAAGTGTCGCGACGCTGCGCTGCAGCTCGCCGATCCGTTGCTGGAGGTCCATCAGCCCGACGTGGACCGCCTGCCCGATCTCCGCCACGTGGATCGAGGGATCACGCCCTCCGAGGTCCGCTGCGGGCGGGAGGGCGTTCACCGGACGTGCCGCTCAGGCGGCTACCGAGCTCGGCCGGAAGAGACGACGCAGGTCGCGCAGCTCGCCGGTCTGCGTCGGGGCGGGTGCGGGGGCCGGGGCCGGGGCGGCGTCCGCGGCGATCTGGCCGGCGGTCACCGACAGCGCCCGGATGAAGGCGTCGAACTGCCTGCGCACGCGGTCGGCGTCCTCCATGCCGGCGGTGAGTGCCTCGGCGCGTTGGGTGATCCCGTCGCTCAGCTTGGCCATCTTGTCGCGGCGCTCGGTGACGATCTCGTTGCCGAGGCGGCGGGAGTCGTCGATGTAGCGGTTCGCGTCCCGCTCCACCTCACGCCAGCGTGCCCGGATGCCCTCCTCGGCCTCGTGGCGGATCTCCGATGCCTGCCGCTCCACGGCTCCGACCATCGCGGTGACGAGGCTGTCGGCGCGGCGCTTGGCCTGCTCGAGGTACTCGCGGGCCTCCCGCTCGGCCTGCTCCATCCGCGCGTCGAGCGCCGGTCCGGGGTGGGGTGCCGGACGCGCCTCGGGCGCGACGCCGGGCCCTGCCGCGGGAGGCGCCGTGCCGAGCCGGCGGCTGAATTCCCGCGAGGCGCGGTCGAGGCTGCCGAGCGCGGCGGCGACGTCGAGGGCGGGCGCCTGCGGAGCCGCGGCGGGGCGGTCGCCGGGCATGGCGGCGCCGTGCGCCCCGGGCCCCTCTGATTCCGCCATCCAAAGCTCCTTCTCGCCGTTTACCGACGCGGCCGCGAGAGGCCGCATCTGCGGATGGAGTCTAGGTTCGGCCGCGGCGGTAACCGGCCGCCTGCGGAGGTGGGCTCAGCGGGGCTCGGCGGTCCAGGGAACGCGCGTGTCGTCGCGACTCCCCGCGCCGAAGACCTCGTCGAGGATCACGGTGGCGTCGGCGATTCCGAGGCCCCGCTGAAGGTGGTCGCGCACGCCGGCTCGGGTCGCACCCGTCGCGGCAAGCTGGATCGCGACCATCTTCGCCTCGTCGAGCTCGCGCCAGCCCGGGGCGCCGCCCGCGCGCGGCCGGCTGGCCCCGGTGCTCCGGCTGCCACTGCGGGGTGGCGGGTGAGCGGGCGGGGTGCGGCTGCTCGGTGAAGTCACCGCCGCCGTTCGCGGGCTCGTCGGGGTGGGGCGCGGCGTAGGAGGGTGCCGGCGCGGCGGGCGCGGGCGGAGGGGTTGCGTAGTGAGGCTCGGCGTATTGCTCCGGCGGCGCGGGCGGGGGAGGCGGCGGCGCGTACTCGGGCTGCGGCGGCGGGGGCGGGTAGGCCTGCGGCGGCGGCGGCGTACTCGGGCTGGGGAGGCGGCGGCGCGTACGCCGGCTGGGGCGGCGGTGGGACGTGGGTCTGGGGCGGCGGCGCGTATTGCGGCTGCTGGGGCTGGGCGGCTGGCTGGGGCGGCGGCTGCTGCGGATAGCCCGCGGCGCCGGGGAACGGCTGCGGGGCGAACTCCTCCGGCGAGCGCTCCGCCTCGTGCGCGAGCCGCTCCGCTGCGTCGCCGAGGGCGCGCACGAGGTTCTCGAATCCCTGACGGACCGGGGCGGCGTCGTCGAGGCGCGCGACGACGGCCTCGGACTTGGCGACGATCTCCTCGCTCAGCGCCGCGATCCGCCGCTGCCGCTCGGCGACCAGCCCGTCGGCGCGGCGCCGCGACTCATCGAGGTAGCGCGCGGCCTCCTCGCGGGCCTCGGCCCGCAGGCGCGCCGCCTCGCGCTCCACCGCGTCGAGGATCGACGCGACCCGCCGCGAGATCTCGGGTGCCATCCCGAGGCTTGCGTCGGTGGAGCCGGGGGCGTTCTCCGGCTGCTGCGGAGGTGGATCTGCATTCATGATGGAGGCCGGGGAGGAGGAGTTTCACCTTACTCAACCCCGCTCAGCCCGCCGCGGAGCTATCGGCCCGTTGCAGGGAAAACGGCGACAGGCTCGGTCCGGACCGCTCGATCTGGCGGATTTGCGAAGCATGGCTTCGCTTTTCGACCATTGGCTTCAAGCCCGTCGACGGAGCTGGGAGACGTCGGATCAAGGAAGAGTGGGCCGCTGCGGCCCCCGGGCCGTGAGGCCCGCGATGACGCCGAGCCCGGCGTCTCCCAGCCCGTCAGCAGCCCAGGGCGCGGGCGATGACCATCTGCTGCACCTCGTCGGTGCCCTCGCCGATGGTCAGGATCTTGGCGTCGCGGTAGAAGCGGCAGACGGGGTACTCCTCGATGTAGCCGTAGCCGCCGTGGATCTGGACGGCCTCCTCGGCCGCGCGGACCGCGAGGCGGCCCGTCTTCAGCTTCGCCTGGGCGGCGGTGAGGGAGAACGGCTCGCCGCGGTCCTTGAGGATCGCGGCCTTGTAGGTGAGCAGGCGCGCCGCCTCGATCTCGGTGGAGATGTCGGCGATCTTGGCCTGGATCGTCTGGAACTTCGAGATCGACTGGCCGAACGCCCGCCGCTCCTTGGCGTAGGAGAGCGCCTCGTCGAGGGCGCCCTGGGCGAGGCCGAGCCCCATCGCGGCGACGCCGACGCGGCCGCCGTCGAGGATCTGCAGGAACTGCTTGAACCCCTGGCCGCGCGGGCCGAGCAGGTTGGCCTCGGGGACGCGGCAGGAGTCGAAGCTCAGCGGCCGCGTGTCGGAGGCGTTCCAGCCCATCTTCCGGTAGGCCTCGCCGATCTCGTAGCCGGGGGTGCCGTTGGGGACGATGATGTTGGAGATCTCGTTCTCGCCGGTCCTGGCGGTGATCGTCACGCAGGCCGAGATGTCGGTTCCGGAGTTGGTGATGAACTGCTTGGCGCCGTCGATGACCCAGCCGTCCTCGTCCAGCGAGGCGCGGGTGCGGACGTTGCCGGCGTCGGATCCGGCCTCGGGCTCGGTCAGGCCGAACGCCGCGAGCCGCTCGCCCGAGCAGAGCTTCGGCAGCCACTCGGCCTTCTGCTCGTCGGTGCCCCAGAGGTGGATCGGCATCGTCCCGAGCGAGGTGTGCGCGGCCATCGTGATCCCGACGGAGGAGTCGATCCGGGCCAGCTCCTCGACCGCGAGCGCGTAGGAGAGGTTGTCGCTGCCCCCGCCGCCGTACTCCTCGGGGAAGGGGATGCCCATCAGGCCGAGCTCGCCCATCTTGGCGACGAGCTCGTAGGGGAAGGCCTTCGTCCGGTCGAGCTCCTCGGCGCTGGGGGCCGACCTCGTTGCGGGCGAAGTCACGGACGGTGTCGCGGAGCAGGCGTTGCTCGTCGCTCAGGTCGAAGTTCATCGCGGCGATTCTGGCAGGCGTCCGCGCCGGTCGCCCGGCCCGGTCCGCTCAGGCGGTGATCGCCGGGGCGACGAGCCCGGGCGGCGCGGGCGCCGGTTCGAGCAGCGCCTCGATCGCGTCGGCGGTCATCGGGCGGCCGAGCAGGTAGCCCTGGCCGAAGCGGCAGTCGAGCTCCAGCAGGCGGTCGAGCTGCTCCTGGCGCTCGATCCCCTCCGCGACGACGCGCAGGTTGAGGCTGCCGCCGATGTCGATGATCGCGCGGGTCAGCGAGGAGTCGTCGGCCTGGCCCGCCGACGTCGTCGATGAAGGGCTTCGGGATCTTCAGCATGTTGATCGGGAAGTGCTGGAGGTGCTGGAGGGACGAGAACCCGGTGCCGAAGTCGTCGATCGCCAGCTCCACGTCGAGCTCGTAGAGCTCGTTGAGGACGGCGGCCATCACCTCCGGATCGCGGCTGAAGGCGGTCTCGGTCAGCTCGAGGGTCAGCGAGCCGGGGGCGAGGCGGGACTCGCGCAGCGCCTCGCGGACCTCGTCGATGAACCCCTCCTGGTCGAGCTGGAGGACCGACACGTTGACGCTGACCGACATCGGCTGGGGGCCGGGGTACGCCCGCTGCCACCCGGCGACGGTGCTGCACGCGTCGAAGAGCACCGCGCGGCCGAGCGAGACGATCGCGCCCGTCTCCTCGGCGATCGGGATGAACTCGCCGGGGGACATCATGCCCCGCGTCGGGTGCTCCCAGCGGACGAGCGCCTCGACGCCGGCGAGGCGGCCGGTCGGCAGCTCGAGGATCGGCTGGTAGTGGGTGCCGAGCTGGTCGGCGAGGATCGCCCGCTTCAGCTCCGCCTCGAGCTCGAGCCGCTCGACGACCGAGGCGTGCATGTGCGGCGCGAAGGTCTCGTGACGGCCGCTGCCGCCGCGCTTGGCGCGGTACATGGCCAGATCGGCGTCGCGGAGCAGGTCGACGTCGCCGCCGCCGCCGGTGGCGATGCCGATGCTGCCGCTGAGGAAGACCTCCTTGCCGCGCACGGTGAACGGCTCCTCGAGCGCGGCCAGGATCCGCTCGGCCAGCTGGTGCACGTCGACGCCCTCGATGTCCTCGATCAGGACCGCGAACTCGTCCCCGCCGAAGCGGGCCGCGGTGTCGCCCGGGCGGACGCAGCCGAGCAGCCGGGCGCCGACCGCGATCAGCAGCTCGTCACCGGCCACGTGGCCGAGGCTGTCGTTGACGGTCTTGAAGGAGTCGAGATCGCAGAAGAGCACCGCGACCTGGCTGCCGGCGGACTCGGCGCGCACCTGCGCCTGGCCGAGGCGGTCGAGCAGGAGCGTCCGGTTCGGCAGGCCGGTGAGCGGATCGTGGAGGGCCTGGTGGACCGCGTCGGTGACCGTGCGGGCGTCGCTGAGCGCGAGGCTGGCGTGCTTGGCGAAGGCGACGAGGATCTCGCGCTCGGCGACGGTGTAGGCGCGGTCCTCGGTCTCGCGGGCGACGACGAGGCTGCCGACGACCTGACCGTTCTCCCGCACCGGGGCGCCCATCGCGGACTTGACCCCGTATTCGGCCCAGTGGTCGATCTTGTGCGGGTCGCGGGCTGTAGGCCTCGATCACGACGAGCCGCTCCTCCGAGATCGCGCGGCCGCCCGCGCCCTGGCCGACGATGCCGTCGCGGGTCCGCTCGAGCACGTCGTCGGGGATCCCGTGGGAGGCGACGATCATCATCCGGGTCGGGTCCGAGCGGTCGATCAGCCGCATCGAGACCGTCTGGTCGCCGAGCAGCTCGGCGGCGCCCTCGACGATCGCGTGCAGGACGTCGTCGATGGCGAGGCGGCTGACGATCGAGCTCTGGATCCTCGAGAGCCGCTCGAACAGCTTCTGGCGCTCACGCAGGTCGCTGAGCAGGCGTTCGTTCTCGAGGCGCCGTCGCTCGGTCTCGCTGCGCTGGTCGTCCTCGGTGGCCGACGGTATCGAGCTTCTGCAGGTTCAGCGCGATCATCAGGGAGGCGGCGCGCAGCAGGTTCGACTCGTCCCGATCGAATCGCTCGCCGGGCCGGGCCAGGACCAGGTACCCGAGGCCCTCGGCCTCGATCGGGACCGCGATCGCGTGGCACTCGCCGACGTCCGGCACCTGCGCGGTGTCGCGGCGGCCTGCGGTGATCGCCCGCAGCCGTTGCCGCGGGGCCTTCGCCGGGGCGAAGCCGATCGACGCGATCACGCTCGCCGTCGGCGGAGACGACGGCCCCCGCCGGGGATCCGCTGGCCTCGGCGGTCCGCTCGCAGGGCGGTCCGGAGGGTGGTCTCGGCGTCGTGATGCGCGGCGAGGGATCCGATCAGCTCGGCGAGCCGCTGAGTGCTCCCGCCGGGGGCGGGAGGGGTGAGGGAGGCGGCTGGCCCGCGTGTCGTCGGCGGCCATGGGGCTAGAGAACGGCGGGCGTGCGCGGATCGGCCAGGTCGGAGCGGCCGGCGTTCCGGCGCTCGCATGGCTTTAGGTCCCGGCCCCGATCCGGGTCCGCGATGAGCTCATTCTCAGTCACACCTCGCTATCGGCCGGACCCGATGGCGGTTTAGCGAATCGGCCGCGACTAGGCGCCCGGTCCAGTCATTTGACCCCTATTTGCCGGAGATTCGCCGGGCGAGCTCGACGAGGAGCCGCACTCCGAAGCCGGTTGCCCCGTTCCCGACGTACTCGCGGCCGACGTCCCAGGAGGTGCCGGCGATGTCCAGGTGGGCCCAGGTCGCGTCCCCGACGAACTCCTCCAGGAACTCGGCCGCGTAGATCGTCCCGGCCTTGCGCTTGGCGGCGGAGTTGACCAGGTCGGCGGCGGTTCCCCGCGTCAGCTCCTTGTACTCGGGGTGCAGCGGCAGCCGCCAGGCGAGCTCTCCGACGATCTCTCCGGCCGCCGCGACCTCCTCCGCCCACTCGTCGTCGTTGGCCATCAGCCCCGCGTAGGTGGAGCCCAGCGCGACGACGACGGCGCCGGTCAGGGTCGCGAGGTCGACGATCCGCTCGGCGCCCTGGCGCACGCACCAGGTGAGGGCGTCGGCGAGGATCAGCCGCCCCTCGGCGTCGGTGTTGGTGATCTCGACCGTCTTGCCGTTGAGCTGGGTGATGATGTCGCCGGGCCGGGTCGCGGTGCCGCTCGGCATGTTCTCGACCGCGGGGACGACCGCGACGACGTTGATCGGGAGCTCCAGCTCGGCGATCGCCGCCGTCGCCTCGAGGACCGCGGCGCCGCCCGACATGTCCATCTTCATCTCGCTCCATCCCGGCGGAGGGCTTGATCGAGATCCCGCCGGTGTCGAAGGTCACGCGCCTTGCCGACCAGACCGAGCGTCGGGCCGGAGTCCCCGCCGCCCGAGTAGCGCAGGACGATCAGGGCCGGGTCCTTCGCCGAGCCGGCGCTGACGGCGAGCATTCCGCCCATGCCCTCGCCCTCGAGCCGCTCGCGGTCCGAGGACCTCGAACTCGACGCTCTCGTGCTGCGGCGACGATCTCCGCCGCGCGGTTCGGCGAGGTAGGCGGGGTCGGCGACGTTGCCGGGCAGGTTCTGCAGCTCGCGGGCGCGGTTCGCGCCCTCGGCCGCGACCTTCGCGGTGCGGACGTGCTCCTCCGCGTCCTCGGTGCCGAGCAGGGCGAGCGACTCGAGCTCGACCGGCGGCTCGTCGTCCTCGGCGCGGCTCTTGAAGCGGTCGAAGCGGTAGGAGGCGAGGATCGTCCCCGCGGTCAGGCCGGCGGCGACGCTCGCCCGCTCGAGCGGGGCGACCCAGGCCAGCGAGGTGGCCTTGTGGCGGCCGGACTGGCGCACGCGCCAGCGCCGCGGCGACCCGGGCGCGCTCGGTCGTGAAGTCGTCGCGGTCGCCGAGCCCGACGACCAGGACCCGCTTCGTCTGCGTTCCGGACTGCGGCCGCAGGACGGCGAGGCTCTTGAACTTGCCCTCGGCGTCGTCGGCGCCGGGGGCGTCGGCGAACGGCGCGGGGAGGTCCTCGCCGCTGAACAGCCCGAGGCAGAGCAGGTCGGCTTGGACGTCGGACGGGGAGGAGTCGGAGAGCTCGATGCGCACGGCGCGGGACGATATCCGTGGTGGGGCGGAGGAGGCGTGGGTCGTCGGCCCTCTACGATTCCCGGGCCCCTACGCCCCTCTCGTCCAGGAGATTTCTCGATGCCCAAGACCGTGATCCTCTCGACCGCCCGCACCCCCTTCGCCAAGATGGGCGGCGCCCTCGCCTCGCTCGAGGCGACGGACCTCGGCGGCAAGGCGATCGCCGGCGCCCTGGAGCGCTCCGGGGTCGATCCCGAGCAGGTCGACGCCGTCTCGTTCGGCCAGGTGCTGCAGGCCGGGCAGGGTCAGGTCCCCTCGCGCCAGGCCCAGATCAAGGGCGGGATCCCCAAGGAGGTCCCCTCCGAGACGGTCAACAAGGTCTGCGCATCGGGCATGCGCTCGGTCGGCCTGCTCGACCAGGCGATTCGCGCCGGTGACGTCGACGTCGGGATCGGCGGCGGCATGGAGTCGATGTCGAACGCTCCCTACCTGCTGCCGGGCGCGCGCTTCGGCTTCCGGATGGGGGACGTCAACGCGATCGACGCGATGACCCACGACGGCCTGACCAACCCCTTCACCGGCAAGCAGATGATCAACGAGGCCAGCGAGGTCGGCAACGAGCTCGAGATCACCCGGGCCGACATGGACCGCTTCGCCGCCCGCTCCCATCAGCTCGCCGCCAAGGCGACCGACGAGGGCACGATCGCGGACGAGATCGTCTCGGTCACGGTCAAGAGCCGCAAGGCCGAGACCACGGTCGAGACCGACGAGGCGATCCGCCCCGACACGACCGTCGAGTCGCTTTCCAAGCTGAGGGCGATCGGCGGGGACGACGCGACCCACACCGCCGGCAACGCGCCGGGGGTCAACGACGGCGCCGGCGCGGTCGTCGTCGCCTCCGACGAGTGGGCCGAGGCCAACGGCAAGAACGCCGTGGCCCGCGTGCTCTCCTACGGCACGATCGCCGACGACTTCCCCTACCTCGCCCGCACCCCCGCCAAGGCGGCCAAGCTGGCGCTCGAGAAGATCGGCAAGTCCCCCGAGGACGTCGACCTCTGGGAGATCAACGAGGCCTTCGCCTCGGTCGCCCTCAACTCGATGCGGATGCTCGGCATCGACGAGGAGAAGGTCAACGTCAACGGCGGCGCGATCGCCCTCGGCCACCCGATCGGCGCCTCCGGCGCCCGGATCATCGGCGTCCTGGTGCACGAGCTCCAGCGCCGCGGCGGCGGCATCGGCTGCGCCGCGATCTGCTCAGGCGGCGGCCAGGGCGACGCGATCGTCATTGAAGTCTGACCGCGGCTCTAGCCTGAGGGCGATGCCGACCCGCGGCGCCGCCTTCTTCGATCTCGACCGGACGCTGATGTCCGGGTCCAGCGGCGCGCAGTTCGGGCGGGCGGCGTTCCGCAGCGGGATGGTCAGCCGCGCGGCAGATGACCCGCTGGGGGATCGACCACCTGAAGTTCCGCCTGCGCGGCGCGACCGACCGCGACACCGACGAGCTGGTCGAGGAGATCCGCAACCTGCTCGAGGGCGTGCCGGAGCGGGCGCTGAAGCGGATGGTCCCCGACCTGCTCGCCGGGATCCTGCCGCGGATCTATCCCCAGATGCTCGCCGAGGTGCGCTCGCACCAGGACGCCGGCAGGCCGACCTTCATCGTCAGCGCCGCCGGCCACGGGGTCGTCGAGCTGCTCGCCAACGTGCTCGACATGGAGGGCGGGATCGGCACCCGCTACGAGGTCGACGAGCGCGGCCGCTACACCGGCGAGCTCGTCGAGGGGCTCAACTACGGCGAGCTCAAGATCGGCCCGATGCGGCGCTTCGCCGACGACCACGATCTCGACCTCGCGGAGAGCTGGGCCTACTCCGACTCGATCTCCGACCTGCCGATGCTCGAGCTGGTCGGTCATCCGGTCGCCGTCAACCCCGACGCCGAGCTCGCCCGGCTCGCCCGCGAGCGCGGCTGGCAGGTCATGCGGTTCGAGAAGCTCGGCCGCCGGCTCGCCGTCGGCGGGTCGGTCCTCCTCGCCGCCGTGCTCGGCGGCGGCGGGAGCTGGATCGCCGCCCGGCGGGGCGCGGCCCGGCGCTAGGCTCGCACCATGGACTCCGCCGAGGCGATCGACGCGGGAATCTTCCGGCAGGCCGAGCTGATCGCGGCCGGCGAGATCTCGTCCCGGGAGCTGACCGAGGCCTGCCTCGAGCGCATCGAGCGGCTCGAGCCGAAGATCAACGCCTTCCGCATCGTCCTCAGCGAGCGGGCCCGCGAGGAGGCCGACGCGGCCGACGCCAAGCGGGCCGCGGGCGAGACGGCGCCGCTGCTGGGCGTGCCGATCGCGGTCAAGGACAACGTCGACGTCGCGGGCGAGCTGACCGACCCACGGCACGAACGGGTTCACCGAGATCGCCCGCGAGGACTCCGAGCACGTCCGCCGGCTGCTCGGCGCGGGCGCGGTGATGATCGGCAAGACGAACCTCCCCGAGCTGGCGATCACCGGCTTCACCGAGACCGAGGCCTGGGGGATCACCCGCAACCCGTGGGACCTCGGCCGCACGACCGGCGGCTCGTCCGGGGGATCGGGAGCGGCCGTGGCGGCGGGGATGGTCGGCGCGGCCTCGGCCTCCGACGGCGCCGGCTCGATCCGCATCCCGGCGGCGAACTGCGGCGTGTTCGGGCTCAAGCCCCAGCGCGGGCGGATCAGCCTGCTGCCCGATCGGGAGCACTGGTACGGGATGTCGGTCACGGGCTGCCTCACCCGGCGGGTCATCGACACCGCGCTCTGGCTCGACGTCACCGCCGGCCGCGCCTCGGGCGACGCCGACACGCCGCCCGCCCCGTCCACCCCTTACGTCGAGGCGGCCCGCCGGGCGCCGGCGAAGCTGCGGATCGCGATGTCGACGAAGCCGGTCCGCGCACCGGTCCCGCCGATCCTCGACGAGCGGGTGGTGCGGGCGATCGAGGCGACCGCCGAGCGCCCTCCGCTCGCTCGGCCACGAGGTGATCGAGCGCACCCCCGACTACGGCTGGGTCGGCAACGACTTCGTCCCGCGCTACCTCGCCGGGATCGCCCAGGACGTCGAGGGCGTCCCGCATCCCGAGCGGCTCGAGGCCCGCACCCGCGGGTTCGCGCGGCTGGGGAAGGCGTTCCCGGATCGCGGTCCTGCGGACCGCCCTCGCCAACGAGCGCAAGCACGGGCAGCGGATCAACGCGATCTTCGAGGACGTCGACGTCGCTGCTCACCCCGGTGACGGGCGAGCCGCCGGTCGAGATCGGCCGCTGGTCGGGCCGCGGCGCCCTGCGCACCCTGCTCGGAATGGGGCGCACCTACCCCTACACGCCGGTCTGGAACTACCTCGGCCAGCCCGCCGCCTCGGTGCCCGCGCCGGTCGGGGAGGGGGAGCTGCCGATCGGCGCGATGCTCGTCGGCCCGCCGAACGGCGAGGAGCTGCTGCTCTCGCTCTCCGCTCAGCTCGAGGCCGAGCTCGGCTGGCCGGACCGCGATCCCGCCGATCGCCCGCTGAGCTCCGCGCGGGAGTCCCGCTCAGGCGAGGCCGCGCTGGCGGGCCTTGCGGATGCCCATGCGCGTCCCGAGTCCGGCGGCGAACGTGAAGAGAGGGTCGCTCGGGGGCAGCCGGTAGCCGGCCTTCGTGTGGGCCGCGTAGGTCGCCCGTCCGCCCTCGACCTCGAGCCAGCCGGTGTGGATGCGCTGCTCCTGGCCGACCATCCGCGGCATGAACTCATGGGAGGTGAGGCCCGCGCGGCGCCCGCCCTCCGGGACGACCCCCGCTGGGATCTCGAGCGCCACGCCCGCCTCCGACACCGCGCCCGGCCGGACCGGCACGGTGAACGGGAGGCCGTCGGAGCCGATCCAGCCGAGCAGGGTGTGGGGGAGCCCCCGGGCCTGCTTCGCCAGCTTCTCGGAGTCGACGCGCGGCCCGGTGCCGTTCTTCGGCGGCTTCTGGGGCGGGGCGTCGCCGGGCAGCGGCTCGCCGTAGCACCGTGGGCTCGCCCGAGCAGGTCTCGTCCGGCCAGACGACGATCCGGCGCAGGTCGATCTCGATCGCGACCCGCTGGTAGTAGTAGACGTCGAGCCAGCGCCCGCGGATGCCGCCCTTGGGCTTGCCGAGGAAGTGGTCCCACTCCGGCCTGATCGAGTCGAGCCACTCGCGGTCCGGCGTCGTCGAGAAGGAGGCGGTCCCCTGCGCGAGCACGAACTCGGGCCGGTCCGTGTCGCTGTGCTCGCGGGCGTGGTAGGCCACCGCCACGTTGGGGTTGGAGCGCAGTCGGGCGAGCTTCTTCCAGAGCCCGAGCGAGGAGGTGACCGTGATCGTCCCGGCCTCCCGGTCCCGCTGACCGAGCGGCGCCATCGGCGTGATCGACCGCTCCCTTCGCGGGGGTCGCGTAGACGAGGCCCGCGGCGAGGTCCCCGGCCATGATCTCGTCGACCTCCGCCGGCCAATCGATGCGCATGCCGGAAACCTATCGCCGGTCCTCCCGCCGGTAGCCTTACGCCCATGGCGATCGAGCCCGGAGCCGAACGGCGGGCGCACCAATGGCTGGAGGAGGACTACGCCGCCGAGCGCGAGCGCGATGTCCCCTTCGAGACGCTGTCGGGGCACCCGATCCGCCCGCTCTACACCGAGGAGGACCTGGGCGACCACGACCCCGCTCGCGACGAGGGGTACCCCGGCTCGTTCCCCTACACCCGCGGGGTCTACCCCTCGATGTACAGGGGGCGGCTCTGGACGATGCGCCAGTTCGCCGGCTTCGGCACGGTCGAGGAGACCAACGCCCGCTTCCGCTACCTGCTCGACCACGGCCAGACCGGCCTCTCGACCGCCTTCGACATGCCGACGCTCATGGGTCTCGATTCGGATCACGAGCGCTCGCTCGGCGAGGTCGGCGTCGAGGGGGTCGCGCTCGACACCGTCGACGACATGGAGACGCTCTTCGCCGGCATCCCGCTCGACGAGGTGACCGTCTCGATGACGATCAACGCGCCGGCGGCGATCCTCCTCGCCTTCTACGTCGTCGCCGCCGAGGAGAAGGGGATCTCGTCCGACCGCCTCGGCGGGACGATCCAGACCGACATCCTCAAGGAGTACATCGCTCAGAAGGAGTGGTGCTTCCCGATCGAGCCGGCGATGCGGCTCGTCACCGACATGGTCGAGTGGTGCTCGAACGAGATGCCCCGCTGGCATCCGATCTCGATCTCCGGCTACCACATCCGCGAGGCCGGATCGACCGCTCAGCAGGAGCTCGCCTTCACGCTCAAGGACGGGCTGACCTACGTCGAGCGGGCGGTCGAGCGCGGTCTCGACGTCGACGAGTTCGCCCCGCGGCTGAGCTTCTTCTTCAACGCGCACATCGACTTCTTCGAGGAGATCGCCAAGTACCGCGCGGCGCGCCGGATCTGGGCGCGCGAGCTGCGCGACACCTTCGGCGCGAAGAACCCGAAGTCGCTGCTGATGCGCACCCACACCCAGACCGCCGGCGTGTCGCTGACCGCGCAGCAGCCGCTCGTCAACATCGTCCGCACGACGATCGAGGCGATGGCCGGCGTCCTCGGCGGGACCCAGTCGCTGCACACGAACTCCTTCGACGAGGCGCTCGCGCTGCCCACCGAGGAGGCCGTGCGCGTCGCCCTGCGGACCCAGCAGGTGATCGCCCACGAGTCCGGCGTCACCAACACGATCGACCCGCTCGGCGGCTCCTACTTCATCGAGAAGCTCACCGACGAGATGGAGGCCGCCGCCTACGACTACTTCGCCCGGATCGACGAGCTCGGCGGGATGGTCGCCGCGATCGAGGCGAACTTCCCGCAGCGCGAGATCTCCGATGCCGCCTTCGACTACCAGGCGCAGCTCGAGCGCGGCGAGAAGATCATGGTCGGGGTGAACGCCTTCCGGGTCGACGACGACGAGCTGACGAACCTGCACCGACCCGACCCCGCCGCCGAGACCCGCCAGCGCGAGCGGCTCGCCGGCACGCAGGCCGCGCGCGACGAAGGCGCGGTCGAGCGCACCCTCGGCGAGCTGAAGGCGGCCGCCGCCACCGACGCCAACCTGATGCCGCTGCTGATCGAGTGCGCGCGGGCGCGGGTCAGCGAGGGGGAGATGATCCGGGCGATGCAGGAGGTCTTCGGGACCTACACGGAGACGCCGGTCTACTGACCGACTGACTCGCTTCGGCGGGTCCTCGGCGTTTCCTGCCCTGAGTCCCGGTCTGGGCGCGAGCTTGCAGCCGCCCACGCGCCGCTCACCATTCGCTAACACGTTCCTTACAGTGTGCCGCCATGAAGCGGATCCACACACGAATTCTTCCCCTGCTCCTGCTCGTCGCCGCGTGCGCCTGGCTCGCCCCGATCTCCGGCGCAGCCGACCGCCAGGGCGGGACGCAGAGCAAGATCGCCAAGAGCAAGCCGGTCTACGACGGCCTCTGGAAGCGCAACGTCTCGCCGCAGAACAAGCGCTGGGCCAGGCGGGTCAGCGAATGCGAGTCCGGTCGCGACCCCAACGCCCTCGGCGCGGGCGGGACCTACCGCGGCGCCTTCCAGTTCTCGCGCTCGACCTGGGTCAACTCCCCGCGCTCGCCGGGCGGCGATCCCGTCGCCTACAGCTACAGGACGCAGGCCTTCGTGGCCGTCCGGCTGAAGACGCGCGACGGCAAGCGGCCACTGGCCGAACTGCGCCTAGCTCCTCGATTGCACGATTCCCCCGCCGTGTTCGCCGCGGGGGTGCAGCGGGTACATTTCCGGCCATGAGCGAATTCGAAGTGGTCAAGAGCGACGTCGACGGCTGGGAAGTCCGCAGGCGGGGCGAGGAGCAGGCGCTGACCAACCACGCCACCCGCGAGGAGGCCGAGGCGGCCGCCAAGATCGAGCAGGGTGTCGAGGACGACATGGGATCCGGTTCCGGCGCCGTCGACGTTCGGCAGGGCCCGTTCTCGAGCGGCAAGGACGGCGACGACCTCGATCAGAAGAAGGTCGCCATCACCTTCGGCACGATGATGACCGCGGTGATCGTGCTCGTGATCGTGATCGCCGTGATCGTCGCGGTCACGCAAATCGGCAGCTAGCGCGATGAGCGAGCGCAAGATCCGCGTCGTGGTCGCCAAGCCCGGCCTCGACGGGCATGACCGCGGCGCCAAGATCATCGCCCGCGCCCTTCGCGACGCCGGCATGGAGGTGATCTACACGGGCCTCCACCAGACGCCCGAGCAGATCGCCGCGACGGTGATCCAGGAGGACGCCCACGCGGTCGGCCTCTCGATCCTCTCCGGCGCCCACATGACGCTCGTCCCCAAGATCGTCCGCCTGCTCGAGGAGCAGGGGGCCGGGGACGTGCTCGTCACCGTCGGCGGGACGATCCCCGCCGACGACATCCCCGAGCTGAAGAAGCTCGGCGTCGCCGAGGTGTTCACGCCCGGCTCGCCGACCGACGACATCGTCGACTTCCTCCGCTCGGGCGTCGCCACACCCGCCTGAGGGCTGGGGAGGGGAACCTCCTCCTACTGGTCGATCCCCTTGGCGCAGACCAGGGTTCCGCGGAACGATGCGGGGTTGTCCTCGTCGAGGTTGCGAACGCCGACGTAGTAGGTGCGCGGCGCGAGCGGACCGTCGAGGTCGTTCGGCGCGAAGCGCGAGATCACCGAGTTCGCGACCTTGGCCGGAGCGGGTGGCGAGATCGCGCCGCCGCTGAGCGGGATGCCCTGCTTCCTCGTGCAGGTCATCTTCGCGACGATCTCCCCGTCCGCCTCGACGGGGACCGACCTCGGTCGTGATCAGGTTCGTGACCTTCGGGTCACGGCGCTTGCCGCGGTTGAGGGTCAGCTCGTGAGGGGAGGCTCCGGCGACCGGCGTCATCGCCACCTCGACGGTCCTGGAGCTCGGCGCGGGGTCGTCGCCGAAGCCGGAGGCCGCGAAGGCCGCCACCCCGGCGCTGGTCGCACGGCAGCGCACAGCGCGCTCCTGGTTCGCTTGCTCATGGGAGTTCCTCCATCGGGGTGGGAGATCGGGGCGCCCGCCGCTCCATGGCGAGCCGCCGTCGAAGCTATCAACCGCCCCCGGGCGCGGAAGTAGCTCCGAGGCTGCTCCCTAGCGGCGCGAGAAGGTGACCTTCTCGCAGCTCGGCGAGACCCGGTCGAGCTGGTCGGCGCGGACGGTGTCCCTGCCCGGGCCGCAGCGCACGCGATCCGGAGCGGAGTCGCCGTTCGAGCTGATCCGGTCGCGGCCGCTGCCGCCGCTGATCCGGTCCTGGTCGCGGCCTCCGTCGAGCCGGTCCGGCCCGTCGTCGCCGAGCACCTCGTCGTTGCCGCGGCTGCCGGCGATGTGATCGGCGCCGTCGAGGCCCTCGAGCTGGTCGTTTCCGGGGTCCCCGACGAGGGAGTCAGCGTTGCCGTTGCCGAGCAGGACGTCGTCGGCGGTGCCGCCGATCAGGCAGTCCGCCTGGCCGGCGCCGATCAGCGTGTCGGCGCCGCCCTCGCCGCGGATCAGATCGCGCAGCGGCCCGCCCTCGATCCGGTCGGCGGCGGCCGTGCCCTGGAAGCCGCTGTAGGGGGCCGCCCGGCAGATGGTGGCCTTCGGCATGCCGGCGATCGTCGTGATCTCGCCCTCGGGGGAGACCTTCCGGATCCGCTTGCGGTCGAGGACGAGGAAGCCGCCGTCGTCGGTGAGCGCGATCTCCCGCGGGCTCATCCGGGCGCTCGTCGCCGGGATCCCGTCGCCGTTGTACCCGCCCCGGCCGGTACCGGCCACGGTCTCGATCGTGCCGCCCGGCCCGACGCGGCGGACCCGGCGGTTGCCGGAGTCGACGAAGAGGAAGCCGCCGTCGGCGGTCGCCTCGATGTCGAGCGGCCCGACGACCTGGGCGAAGTTGTCCGGGCCGCTGATCTGCGCCGTGGTCGCCGGGATCCCGTCGCCGTTGTAGCCCGGCTCGCCGGTTCCGGCCACGGTCGTGATCGTGCCGCCGGGGCTGATCTCGCGGATCCGGTGGTTGCCCATGTCGCCGATCAGCACTCCGCCGTCGGCGGTCGGCTCGACTGCGGCGGGGGCGTTGAGCTGCGCCGCGGTCGCCGGGCCCCCGTCCCCGCTGTAGCCGCTCCCGCCGCCTCCGGCGATCGTCGCCAGCGTCCCGTCGTCGGAGACCTCGTGGACGCGGGCCGAGAACAGATCGGCGATGAGGAAGCTCTCCGGGCCCGTGGCGGCGACGCCGGTGGGCGCTCCGAGCGGCGTCTCCGTGGCGGGACCGGGCTGCGGCGCACCGGACTGGCCGTTGCCGGCAGCCAGAACGATCGTTCCGGCGGGCGTGACCCGATAGACCTGCGCCGGCACGAACGAGCCGATCAGGAAGCCTCCATCGGGGGTCGCGGCGATTCGAACCGGGGTGCCGATGCTCGCCTCCGTCGCGGGCATCGGAGTCGTCGTCGGGCGCTGCTCGGCCGCCTCCGGCGACCGGTCTGATGCCGGTCTCGGAGAGCTCATGGACGACGCTGCCTTCGAGGTAGAGGATGTCGCCGTCGGCTGCGACATCGAAGCTGCCGGCGCTGAGCTGCATGCTCCGCGGGTCCTCGTAGCCGAAGCCCTCCCCGGCCTGGGCGGCCACGGGGGCTGCGAGCAGGAGGGCGATCGCCAGGAGGAGGGTGGGCAGGACGGCGCGGAGCCGTGGCTGGAACTTCATGCCTTCGAGGGTAGGTGCGGCGAGACTCGATCGCGACACACCCGGGTGTCGAACGCTCACACCCGCCGGGTGGAGAGGCGATCAGTAGCGGCTGAAGCGGACCTCTTCGCAGTTCGACGCGACCCGGTCCCCCTCATTCGCCGCGACCGTGTCCTTGCCAGGGCCACAACGAACCCGGTCGCGGGCGCCGTCTCTCGTACGGACCTGATCCGGTCGTTGCCGGTGCCGCCATCGATCCGGTCCTCATCCGGGCCGCCGCCGATCTTGTCGGGGCCGTCGCCGCCCAGCACCAGATCGGGTCCGTGACCTACCGCGACATCGGCCTCCAGTCCATCGAGTCTGATCGTGGCCGGCTTCTCCGGCCAGACGTCGGCATTCCGTTGCCGGCCAGTTCGTCGTCGGCGGGCCGCCCATGAGGCAGTCGGACTCGCCCGCGCCCGCCAGCAGGTCCGCGCCGCCCTCGCCGCGAATACGTCGCGCAGGCGCCCACCCTCGAGCTCATCGCGATCGGGCCCGCCCTGGATCCCGCTGTAGGGATCGTCCCGCAGATGGCACCTGGGGCATCCCGGCGAAGGCCGTGATCTCGCCGCTCGCCGAAACCCTGCATGCGGCGGCGATCCAGGAACAGGAACCGCCTCGCCGGTGAGCGCTATCTCCCGCGGGAGATGTGGGCGGTGGCGGCGGATCCGTCGCCGTTGTAGCCCCCCTTCCCGGTTCCGGCCACGGTGGTGATCGTGCCATCCGGAGCAACCCGCCTGATCCGGTGGTTGCCGGAGTCGACGAAGAGAACCCGCCGTCCGGGTGCTTTCGATGTCGAGTGGGCCTATGGGACACAGGAAGGAACTCGCCTGGCCATCCGCTGATCTGCGCGCTCGTCGCCGGGATGCCGTCGCCGTTGTAGCCCGCTCGCCGTCCGGCCACGTGGTGATCGTGCCGTCGGCGCTGACCTCGCGGATGCGGCTGTTGCCCATGTCGCCGATCAGAAATCCGCCCTCCGCCGTGGGCTCGACCGAGGTGGGCATCGAGATCTGCGCGGCAGTCAGCCGGCCGGCGTCCCCGCTGTAGCCGGCATCGCCCGTACCGGCAACCGTATGGATGGTGCCGTCCTCGGCGACCTCGTGACGGCGTTGCCGAACTCGTCAACGATCAGGAAGCTCTCCGGGCGCCGGTGCGGCGAGGCCGATCGACAGGTGGAGGGGAGACTGCGTGGCAGGGCCCTCCTTCGATCGGCCCTCCTGGCCGTTGCCGGCTCCACGATCCTGATCCGCCCGTCGGGCGTCGACGCGAAAGACCTGAGGACTGGGACGAAGGATGCGATCAGGACGCCGCCGCCCGGGCAGCCGCCATCATGTCGCGCTCCCCGAGGCTCGACCTTCCTGGCGGGGCTCGGACTCGAGTCTCGGCGCCCGCCGACCTCCGCCTGCGATCCGGCGGACTGTCGCCGCCGGGTGAGATCTCGTAGACGACGTTCCCTCCGAGGAAGACGACGCTGTCGGTGGTGGTCACGTCGAAGGAGCTCGCGCTAGATCTCCATGCTGCGCGGTCGTCGTAGCCGTAGCCCTCAACGGCTCGAGCGGCCACCGGGCCGACCAGCAGCAGCGCATCGAGAGGACGAGAGCGGGGAGGACGGCCCGGCGCCGGGCTGGCGCTTCATGAGGCCGATGCGTAGGCAGGGGCGAACCCGATTTCGCCACACCGGGGTGGCGGGTCCCCACACCTGAGGCCCGCAGGTACCGATTGACTGGTCAGTCAACGGGCAATGGAAGTCCCGGAGCGGTAGAGTCCCCCGCCGCACACTGCCCCAAGGAGGCACCCACTTTGAAGATCTGTTGTCTTGTCAAGGAGGTGCCGGACGCCGCTGTTTCAAAGCGGATCGATCCCGGCACGAAGCGGCTCGACCGCTCCGGCGAACGGAACCTCAACCCGTTCGACACCCACGGAATCGAAGCTGCCATGCAGATTCGCGAGGGCGGTGAGGTCGAGGTCGACGAGATCGTCGCCGTGACCATGGGCCCCGAGACCGCTGCCCGCGCGCTCCACAAGGCCGTCGCCCTCGGCGCCGACCGCTCCGTCCACCTCACCGACAGCGCCCTCGAGGGCTCCGACGTCTGCGCCACGGGCTACGCCCTGGCGAAGGTGCTCGAGTCCGAGTCGCCCGACCTGGTCCTGCTGGGCCAGCAGAGCGACGACGGCGAGTGCTACACGATCGGCGCCGTCGTGGCCGACCACCTGAAGATGCCGTCGCTGACGCAGGTGATCCAGATGGACGTCACCGAAGGCAAGCTCCGCTGCGAGCGTCAGGCCGAGTACGGCTACGACACCGTGGAGATCGAGCTGCCGGCCGTGATCAGCGTCGGTGACGCGATCAACGAGCCGCGCTACCCGTCGCTGAAGGCGATCATGGGTGCGAAGAAGAAGCCGCTCGACACGAAGGCCACCGGCGACGTCGGCATCGAGTCCGACCGCGTCGGCACCGACGGCTCCCAGACGCAGGTCCTGTCGATCAACCCGCCGCCCGAGAAGCAGGCCGGCGAGATCATCGAGGACGAAGACACCGGCGAGACGGTCGAGAAGATCGTCGCCTGGCTCGACGAAAGGAAGCTCCTCGCATGAGCGACATCCTGGTCTACGCCCTCCACGACGACGAGGGCAACTTCAACAAGAACTCGCTCGGCGCGATCTCCGAGGCGGCCAAGCTGGCCTCCGAGACCGGCGGCACCGCAAGCGCGGTCGTCGTCGGCGAGGTCTCCGACGACGCCGCTGCCGGGCTCGGCAAGTACGGCGCCGCGAAGGTCTATCGCTGCACCTCGGCCCCCGAGGGCCTGGCGCAGCCGATCGTCGACGTGATGGCGAAGGTCATCACCGACAACTCGATCGGCTACGCCCTGTTCGGCGGCGGCCTGCTCGGCTTCGAGATCGGCGCGGGACTCACCGCCCGCCTCGGCGCCGGTGTGACCATGGAGGTCACGGCGGTCAAGGCTCAGGACGGCAAGCTCGTCGTTGAGCGCCCGGTCCTGCAGGACTCGGCGATCGTCGACGTCGGCTACGTCAGCGAGCCCGGCATCATCATCGGCCGCCTCAACGCGTTCGACGTCAGCGAGGCCGGCGACGGCTCCGCCGAGGTCGAGGACGTCGAGGTCGAGCTCTCCGAGTGGTCGACGAAGGCGAAGCTGGTCACCCGCGGCGAGGCCAAGGGCGAGGACGTCAACATCGAGGATGCGGACATCCTCGTCGGCGGCGGCCGCGGACTGGGCGAGAAGGACAACTTCAAGCTCGCCGAGGACCTGGCCAACTCGATGGGTGGCGCAGTTGCCGCGACCCGCGCGGTGGTCGACGCCGGCTGGTACCCGTACTCGACGCAGATCGGCCAGACCGGCAAGACGGTCGCGCCGAAGCTGTACCTCGCGGTCGGGATCTCCGGCGCGATCCAGCACAAGGTCGGGATGCAGAGCTCGGAGAACATCCTCGCGATCAACAAGGACCAGAACGCGCCGATCTTCGAGTTCGCCGACCTGGGAATCGTCGGTGACCTCCACAAGATCCTGCCGAAGCTGACCGAGGCCATCAAGGCCAAGAAGGGCGGCTGAGGACCAGAACGATGGGCATCGCACCGGAAGAGTTCCCGCCTCCGTTCGAGCCGAACGACTACATCGGCCCGCCCACCGACCCCGAGGACGAGCGCCTCGAGGTCGGTGTGGCGATCGTCGGTGGCGGCCCCGCGGGCCTCGCATGCGCCAACAAGCTCATGCAGCTGCTCGAGGACGAGCCGGAGCTCACCGAGAAGCTCGGTGAGGTTCCGGTCGCCGTCGTCGAGAAGGGCAAGGCCTGCGGCGCTCACCTGCTGAGCGGCGCGAACATGAAGCCCTCCGCGATGGAGGAGCTCTTCCCGGACCTGGACAAGGCGGACTGGCCCGTCTACCAGGAGGTCACCAAGGACGCGGTCTACCTCCTGACCAAGAAGCAGGCGCTTCCGCTCAAGCCGATGCCGCCGAACTTCAAGAACCACGGCAACTACGTGACCTCGGTCGCGAAGCTCGGCCGCTTCCTCGCCGACAAGGCGGAGGAGGCCGGCGCCTACATCCTCACCGAGACGAGCGCCGACAAGCTGCTCGTCGAGGACCGGATCATCAAGGGCGTCCGCTCGGGCGACAAGGGCCGTGACCGCGAGGGCAACGAGCGCGGCAACTTCGAGCCGGGCAACGACCTGATGGCGAAGGCGACCGTCCTCTGCGAGGGCACGCTCCAGCACCTGACCGGCGTCGCGCTCGACTACTACGACCTGCACGGCCACGACCCGCAGGCGCTGGGAGCTCGGCGTCAAGGAGGTCTGGGAGGTCGAGAAGCCGCTCGATCGCGTCATCCACACGATGGGCTGGCCGATGCGCAAGGGCGCCAAGTTCAACGAGTTCGGCGGCAGCTTCATCTACCCGATGGGCGAGGACAAGGTCGCCATCGGCATGGTGATCGGCCTCGACTACACCGACGCCACCGTCTCCTGCCACGACATGCTCCAGGAGCTCAAGACCCACCCCTTCGTCGCGAAGATCCTCGAGGGCGGCAAGCGGGTCGGCTGGGGCGCCAAGACCATCCCCTCCGGCGGCTACTGGTCGATGCCGAAGAAGCTCGCCGTGCCCGGGATGATGATCTGCGGCGACGCGGCCAACATGGTCAACGTGCCGACGCTCAAGGGCGTCCACTACGCCATGCACGCCGGCATGTTCGCCGCCGAGGCGATCGTCGAGGCCCTGAAGAAGGACCCCGACACCGTCGACTTCTCCGGCTACGAGGACAAGGTCCGCGGCTCGCTGATCGAGAAGGACCTCTACGAGTCACGCAACATGCGCCAGCCGTTCTCGAAGGGCTTCTTCGTCGGCGGCGCCATCGCCTCGGCGATGACGATCACCAAGGGCGCCTTCCCCGGCGGCCACTGGAAGAGCGAGGACGACGCCGAGCACGAGATGGAGCTCGGCAAGGCCGCCGACAGCTATCCCAAGCCCGACGGCAAGGTCACCTTCGACAAGCTCGGATCGGTGTTCCTGAGCGGCAACGCCACTCGCGACGACGCCCCGAACCACGTCAAGATCCAGACGCACGTCCCGCTCGAGATCGCCCAGACCTGGGTCAGCATGTGCCCGGCGCAGGTCTACGAGATCCCCGAGGCCCAGCTGGAGAGCGGCGAGTCCGTCGTCGACGTCCACGTCACCGCCTCCAACTGCGTCCAGTGCGGCGCGATCACGGCCAAGGGCGGTCGCCTGACGATCCCCGAGGGCGGGGACGGGCCTCTCTACCAGGAGGTCTAGGGCCGAGCCCTAGCCCCTGCTGGAATCGGCGAGGGTCGGCATCTCGACCTTCTCCAGGCGGCCGTCGGCGAACCTGAGGTGGGCGTCCTCGCCGAGGCAGACGACGCTCTCCGGCTCGTCGCCCAGCGCCATCGCGGCGATCTGCGCGGCGGCGATGCGATGGACGTCGCGGACGATTCCGAGCGCGAGCAGGGAGCGCGTCTCGTTGGCCACGTTGCCGTCGCCGACGCGCAGGACGACGCGGATGTCCTCCTCGAGGCCGCGGGCGGTCATCGCGGTCGAGATGTTCCCGAGGTCGTCGCCGGTGACCGCCGCGATGGCCCTCGCCTTGTGGAGGGAGAGCCTCCCCATCAGCGTGTGGTCGGAGCCGCGCCCGATCACGACGGGTAGCCCGAGCGAGCGGGCGAGGCCGATGTTCCTGCCCTCCTCGTCCCGCTCGACCGCGACCACGGGGACGCCGCAGCTGCGCAGCAGGAGGCAGAGCCGCATCCCGACCTCGCCGAGGCCGACGACCACCACATGGTCGCGTCGGGGGACCGCCCGCCTTCCGACCAGGCCGGTGAGGCTCTTCTCGACGACCCGGTTGACCAGGCCGGCCGTGAAGGCCGCGGCGAAGACGAGCGCGATCAGCATCGTGCCCGAGGTGAAGAGCTTGTACCAGCCGGGACCGTCGTCGACGTCGAGGTTCGGATCGACCGTGACGAGGGTCTTCGCCGAGCCGTAGATCGCGTCGACGGCCGAGTTGTCGAGGACGAACATGGCGGTGATCGTCTCGATCAGGAAGATCGCGACCAGCCCGATCGCGCCGTAGAGGAGCATGCCGGCGCTCTTGTCGTAGGGCGTGAACAGAGCCCGGGCGAGGGCCTCGATGCGGTGGGCCTTGAGCTGGGGGACGGGCCGCTCCGCGAGGTCGCCGTCCTCCTCGACGAGCAGGACCGGCCCGTCGTCCTCGACGCTGACCGCGGTCGCCCCCTCCTCCACGCAGGGCCCCGCCAGCGACGGGGCGACGACGTCGGCGAGGGAGGTCACCTTCGTGTGGGCCATCCCCCCGACCACCTGCTCGGCCATCGTCTCGTCGAAGATCGTCAGCAGGAGCGGCACCTCCTCCGAGACGGAGCGGACGATCAGCGCCACCCGCAGGACCAAGGCGTCGTCACGCTCGACGACCGCGACCGAATCCACGTCCCCGCCCTCGAGGAGGTCGCGGACCTCGCGCTCATCCGGCGCGGCCAGCCGCTCGACCGTGGCGCCCGCGGCATCGAGGGCGGCGGCGACCTCGTCGCTCAGGTCGCCCTCGCCGATAACGACGACGCGCCCGCCGTCGCTCTCCTCCTTCTCCGCCACGGCCGCCCAAGCTAGGGCGAGAGGCGGACGAGTCTTGGCTCTGGAGGGCCGCTCCGCGCAAGCGAGAGAACCTTGACCGATCCTGTGGGCGAGGTGCAGGCCCTGACCGATACCGCCCTGGCTGGGGACGCTCTCGGCACGCTCTGAAATCCGGGTTGACGCCCGTCAACCGGCGGGCCGACAGTTGACAGTTTCGAGTTGGTCGACGAGCCACGCGCCGTCGACCAGCTCGACTGACGCCGTTCCGCTGCAGGCTTCGGTCCTATCGGTGTGTTCGGCCGTTGTGGAGAAGGACACGAGGGCGCTGGTTTCCGACTGAGAGTCGACTTGAAGGTCCTCGAAGGTGATGGCCTCGAGAGTGCTGAACGTCCCCGCCAAGCCCTCTTCTCCGCCGAGCTGGCTCAGCAAGTCCGGTGATGCCAATCCCGTGGCCGCGGCGAAGTCTCCCGATGCTGCCGCCTCGTAGAAGTCCTGAACTGCCGCAGCCGGCGCTTGAGACGAAGAAGCCGCAGGTGAGCCGGACGCACTTCCGGCGCCCCCATCCTCATTGCCGGCCACGGCGGCTCCAGATTGAGCCGGCACGTTCTCATCGCTCTCGGGCTCGTCGCCACTGAGGCCGTTCGCAAGCAGCACCACAGCCGCCGCGAGCGCGAGGGCGACGAGCAGCACGAAGATCCATCTGCCGGTCGTCGCCTTCCCCTGTCGTGCCTTCCATCGACGGTGGCGCGGGGGCCACTCGACGGTCATCCCGGGTCGCAGGCACCCGCTCCAGAGGACTCGAACCTCGTTGGGTGACCCCGGGGGGCGGCACCCGCTCCTGCAGCCGGAAGGCCCGGGCCACCTCGTCGGCAATCTCGCGGGCGTTCTCGGGGCGCTCCGAGGGATTCGGATGCCATGCCTGCGCGGAGGATGTCGGCGACGCCCGGTGGGGTGCGCGGAACCACGTCGCGGATGTCCGGGGGCGGTTGGTTCGAGAGCTGATGGCTGATCTGCGCCGCGGTGCCCTGTCTCACGCGGGCTCCGCTCAGGACCTCGTATGCCACGAGGCAGAAGGCATAGATGTCTGCGCGCGGGCCTACGACGTCCCCCTGCAATTGCTCCGGCGCCATGTACGGCACGGAGCCTGGGATCGCATCGACCTGGGTCGTGGACGTCTCCTCCATGACCCTCGCGATACCGAGGTCCGTCAGCTTGGCCACCCCGCCGTCAGCCGAGAGGAGGACGTTCGCCGGCTTGATGTCCCGGTGGACGATTCCAGCTCCATGGATGTGGTCGATCGCAGCGGCGAGATCGGAAAGGATGCGGAAGCCCTCCTCGCGCCGGGGAGGGCGGTCACGGAGAACCTCGGAGAGGTCAGAACCCGGGACGTATTCCATGACGACGACCAGGTCGTCTTCCTCGGAGAAGGCATCGAAGACGGTGACGAGGTTCGGGTGGCTCAGCCCGGCCGCCAGTTGGGCTTCGCGGCGAAACCGGTTGACCGCATCCTCCGGGCTGTCGGCATGGAGCCGCTTGATCGCCACCTCACGATCCAGCACGTCGTCCCTGGCGAGGAAGACGGCCGCCATGCCGCCGGCGCCGATTCGGCTGATCAGCGAGTAGCGGTCCCCCAATCTCGTTCGCGGTTCCCCTGCCATGCGGCCGGATCCTGTCACGCAGGACCGATCGCTTTCGTCGCCCTACGATCCCCTGCATGGAGGAGCCGGCGCCGATCGTCGTCAGGCCCGGCGAGGGGCACGTCGTCGGCAACGTCGAGTTCCTCGCGCGGACGAGCGACACGCCGCGCTTCAACCTCGCGCTGATCACGATCCAGCCGGGCCGCGAGCTCGAGCCGCACGTGCACAAGGCGGAGGACGACTCGTTCTACATCCTCGAGGGGGAGATGACGTTCATCCTCGCGGGCGAGGACACGATCGCCGGGCCGGGCACGTTCGTCCTCATCCCACCGGGCGTCGAGCACTCCTTCCGGAACGCCGGGTCGGTCCCCGTGCGGATGCTCAACGTCCACGCGCCCGCCGGATTCGACCGCCGGATCGGGCTGCAGGACGACTGAGCGCACCGCGTCGGCGCGCACGTCGCTCATCCGTGAATAGACTCGCCATACCTTGAGGAGGGGTTTGGTGAGCATGAGGGGATCACGGACGTTCGTAGCGCTCCTGAGCGGGCTGCTGGCGATGGTCTTCGCCTCCGCTGCGTCCGCCGCCGAGGAGCCGTCCTTCAACGCGCGCGGCAGCGCCAAGCAGGTCTACGTGACCGGGCTGAAGCCGAACGCGAAGATGACCCTGCTCAACTCGAAGGGCAAGAAGGTCGACACGAAGCGCGCCGGCGAGCTCGGCGGCCTGCTCTTCCGCCACGTCAAGCCCGGCAACGGCTACCGGGTGCGCCTCGGCAAGAAGGGCGAGAAGTCCGGCCCGCTGACGGTGCTGACCACGAAGCCCAGCGCCGCCGAGCAAGAAGATCTACGACCAGGAGATCCCGCCGGACGGCTACGGCTACATGAAGATGCGCGACGGGACGAAGCTCGCCTACAGCGTCCATCCGCCCGAGGACGTAACCAGCGTGATCCCCGGCGCCCCGATTCCGCCGCTGCCCGCCAGCGGCGAGCGCCCGACGCTGATCGAGTACTCGGGCTACGGATACGCGCGGCCCCGAGGGCCCGGTCAGCGGGATCTCGGTCATCGCCAACCTGATGGGCTTCACCGTCGTCGACGTGAACATGCGCGGCACCGGTTGCTCGGCCGGCGCCTTCGACTTCTTCGAGCCGCTGCAGAGCCTCGACGGCTACGACATCATCGAGACCGTCGCCCGCCAGGACTGGGTGTCCAACAACGAGGTCGGGATGATGGGCATCTCCTACGGCGGCATCAGCCAGCTCTTCACCGCGGCGACGAACCCGCCGAGCCTGGTCGCGATCTCGCCGCTGTCGGTCATCGACCAGGTGCAGACGACCCTCTATCCGGGCGGCATCCTGAACACCGGCTTCGCGCTCAACTGGGCGAAGGAGCGGGCCTACGAGGCGCGGCCGGCCTCCAAGAACGGCGGGCAGGAGTGGGCCTACCAGCGGATCCAGGAGGGGGACGAGATCTGCAAGGAGAACCAGACCCTCCACACCGAGGCCGCGAACCTGCTGAAGAAGGTCAAGCGGAACGACCACTACAAGCCGAAGGTGGCCGATCCGCTCTCACCGATCACCTTCGTCGACAAGATCAAGGTGCCCGTCTTCATGGCCTGCCAGTGGACCGACGAGCAGACCGGCGGCCACTGCCCGACCCTCGCCGAGAACATGACCGGCACCGACAAGAAGTGGTTCACCTTCACGAACGGCACGCACGTCGATTCGCTCGCGCCCGAGACGTTCAACCGCTGGTACGACTTCCTCCAGCTGTACGTCGCGCGGCAAGCGCCGGCGACGAACTCCCTCCTGATCCAGGGCGCCGCGCCGGTGATCTACGACTCAGCCATGGGGATCGACGGCGTCACCCTGCCGCCCGACCCGATCCAGCAGGAGCCGACCTACGAGGGAGCGCTGGCCGCCTTCGAGCAGCTCGAGTCGATCCGGATCCTCTTCGACAACGGCGCCGGCGGCGACGAGCCGGGCGAGCCCTACCCGGGCTACGAGCAGTCGTTCTCGAAGTTCCCGATTCCCGGCACCACCGGCCAGTCCTGGTACTTCGGCGATGACGGCGCGCTGACCGATCGAAAGCCCGCCCGCAAGCTCACCGACTCGTTCAAGTGGGACCAGGACGCGCGGCCCCCGACCGACTTCACGGGCGACACCGCCGCCGGGGACGGTGGCCTCTGGACGGCGACCCCGCCCTACGACTGGAGGACCAGCCCCGACGAGAACGCGGTCTCCTATCTGACGGCTCCGCTGAAGAAGGACACGACCGTGATCGGCGCCGGTTACGTCCGCGCCTGGGTCAAGTCGTCGAAGCCGTACGTCGACCTGCAGGCGACGATCTCCGAGGTCCGGCCGGACGACAAGGAGGCCTTCGTTCAGGGCGGCTGGCTGGCCGCTCGCCGGGCGCAAGCTCGACAAGAAGAAGAGCAAGCCGCTCGAGCCGGTGCTCAGCCTGAGGAAGCAGCACATCAAGCCGATGCCGACGGACCGGTTCGTGAAGGTCACGATCCCGCTCTACTACGAGGGCCACTCCTACCGCGCCGACTCGCGGATCCGGGTGACCATCACGGCGCCCGACGGCGATCAGCCGATCTGGGCGTTCGCCAAGGCGGACCCGAAGGGCAAGGCGAAGATCTCGGTCCTGTCCTCGAAGAAGAAGGCCTTCGAAGCTGACCCTCCCGGTCGTCGAGGACGTGAACGTCCCGACCGAGCTGCCGCCGTGCCCCGGCCTCAGGGGCGAGCCCTGCCGGGACTACGAGCCGATCGAGAACCGCTGACGGTCGCCCGCGCGCGCGGGGGTCGGCTAGACCCGGCTGTGGGCGACGGGGGTGCGGGAACCGCGGGTGCGGTGATGGGGTGCCGCGTCCAGGTGCGGAGGCACTCCCGCCCGGCCCGGCGCTCAGCGTCGTCCAGAAGCTCTGTCCGCAACCCTCGCACTGCCGCTCACCCAGATCGCGGAAGAGAACGAAGGTCTCCCGCCGGCAGGCGGGGCATGCGACGATCGGCACAAGTCCATCTTTAGCGCAGCGAGATCGTCACAGTCGGCACATGAGCCGGAAATGGCCGAATTTCCGATGAATCCCCGGGGATGCCGTCCTGCGGCGACCCGGGCGGCCTAGGGCTGGACCCGGCTGTCGTCCTCGGTGCGGGTGAAACGCCGCGGCCTGCGGACCTGATCCGGCGGTGGCTCCATCTGGGGCGAGATCTCCGCCTTGCCCGGCGTCAGCGTGGTCCAGAAGCTCTGACCGCAGCCCTGACAGCGGCGCTCCCCGAGAGCGCGAAAGAGAACGAAGGTCTCCCGCCCGCAGGCGGGGCAATCAACGATTGGCACCCCCGAGATGTACCCAGTGTGCATTCGTCACAAACGAATGTGGGTTGCAGATAGGGTCGGCTCGATGCCCGTACCCGACGCCGATCCACGCCTGCCCCCGCGACCCGCGCTGTCCGGATTCATGATGGGCGTGGGCTTCATGCTCACGCCGACGCGCTTCCTCGAGTCCTGTCGGGCGGACTGCGGCGACTACTTCACGCTTCGCCCCGGCGAGGACCGGGTGATGATCATCACCGCCGACCCCGTGGCCATCCGGCAGGTGTTCACGGGCGATCCGAACCTGCTCTACGCGGGCGAGGGGAACATCGCCCTCGCCCCGATCCTCGGCGCCTCGTCGGTGCTGCTGCTCGACGGCGAGCAGCACCTGCGCCAGCGCAAGCTCCTGCTGCCGCCCTTCCACGGCGAGCGGATGCGCAACTACGGCGAGCTGATGCAGGAGGTCGCCGCGCGGCACGTGGCCGGCTGGCCGCGCGGGCGGCCCTTCGCGGTGCTCGAGAGCATGCAGGCGATCACGCTCGAGATCATCATGCGCGCGGTCTTCGGCTTCGAGGACGCCGAGCGGCGCGAGCGGATCGGCGTGCCGCTGCGGCGCCTGCTCGACCGGGTCGGCAGCCGCTCGCGGGTGGCGATGATGGCCCTCACGCTCGGGCCGCAGTGGCTGGCTCAGTCCCTGGCGCCGCTTCAACGAGCTGCGAGCCGAGGCCGACGAGCTGATCTACGCCGAGATCGCCGCCCGCCGCGCCGACCCCCACGGCGCCGAGGGCGACGACATCTTCTCGATGCTCCTGGCGGCGCGGGATCCGGAGGGGCGCGAGCTGAGCGACACCGAGCTGCGCGACGAGCTGATGACGCTGCTCGTCGCCGGGCACGAGACGACCGCCGCGGCGCTCGCCTGGACGCTCGAGCTGCTCGGCCGCCATCCCGACGTCCTCGCGAAGCTGCTCGACGACGAGCGGAGTGGGGAGGGGGAGTACCTCGACGCGGTGATCAAGGAGTCGATGCGGCTGCGGCCGGTGGTGCCGGCGGTCGCGCGGCGGCTGCAGGCGCCGATGACGATCGGCCCCTGGGACCTGCCCGCCGGCGTCCACATCGCGCCCTCGATCTACCTCATGCATCGCCGCGCCGACCTCTACCCGGAGCCGCAGGCATTCCGGCCGGAGCGGTTCCTCGCCCCAGACCCGCCCGGCACCTACGAGTGGATCCCGTTCGGCGGCGGGGTCCGGCGCTGCCTCGGCGCGAGCTTCGCGATGTTCGAGATGCGCATCGTCCTGCGCGAGGCCCTGCGCGCCGTGCGGCTGCAGACCGACCCCGGGCGGCGCTCCGAGGGAGTGACCCGGCGCGCGATCACCTTCACGCCCTCCCGCGGGGGTCGCGTGGTGGTCGACGCGGCCTGAGCGCCGGCGGCGGCCGCCCCTCGATCGCCGCGAAATGAGATCGTGCCGGTCCCATGTTCGCGCTGGTGATCACGGGCCCGCCCGGAGCGGGCAAGACTGAGGTCGCGGCCTCGCTCCACGACTCGCTCGGCGAGGCGGGGATCGACACCGCCCTGGTCGAGATCGACGCGCTCGAGCGCTCCCATCCGCCGATCGACCGCCGCCGCTCGCTCTCCCACCTGGCGGTGATGGCCAGCTCCTACCGCGACATCGGCGCGGAGCTGTTCGTGATCACCGCGACGATCGAGGACGACGCCCATCGGGAGGCCGTCTTCGAGGCCGTCGGGGCCGACGCCACGATGCTCGTCCGGCTCGAGGCCGACCCGCAGACCCTGCGCGAGCGGCTCCTCGCCAGGGAGGCGCCGGGGTGGGGTGGCCTCCCCGACCTGCTCAACGCATCGCGGCGCCTCGCCACGACGATGGAGGAGCTCGGCGGGGTCGACCTCGTGCTCAGCACCGAGGACCGTCAGCCCGGCGAGCTGGCCACCAGCATCGAGGCCGCGCTGCGCGGCCGCGACGCCGTTCCGAGCTGACCGCCCGCGCTCAGGCCTCGGGCGCGTAGCGGTTGTGGATCGCGAGCGTGTTGCCGTCGGGATCCTCGAAGAACGCCTGGTGGCAGACGCCTGAGTCGAGGGTGTCGCCCTTGAACTCGACGCCGCGCGACTCGAGCTCGGCCTTCGCCGCCTCGAAGTCCTCGACGTGGAACTCGATCATGTTGCCGTTCGGGGAGAAGTCCATCCCGAAGGCGTCGTTCTGCATCACCGCGATCGTCAGGTTGCCGGTCTCGAACTCGGCGGCCGGCATGTCGCCCCAGCGCTTCGACAGCGGCAGCCCGAGGACCTCGGTGTAGAACTTCTCCGCCCTCGGGAAGTCCTGGGTGCCGACGGTGATGAAGTCGGTGCGGGTGATCAGTGGGGTGGTGCTCATCGTGGAGTCCTCTCGTTGGGGATGGTCGATTGCTTCCTGTATCCCGCCGGCCGGTGGCAGACATCCGCTCCGCATAGCGGAACGAATGACTGCCACCTCGCGGCGGACGGTCGTCAGGACCGGGTCCTGTCGGCGAGGATCGCGTCGAGCTTGTCGTAGCCGTCGTTGACGCCGCGCTCCATGCCGGACTGGAGCATCCCGTCGCGGAGCTCCTGGCTCTCGAACTTCGAGATCGTGACGAGCTTCGTCCGGCCGTCCTCGACCTCGATGAACTCGGTGCGATCGATCGACGGCGGGTAGCCGCTGCCCTCCCACGCGAACGTGGCGGCGATGACCTCCGGCGCGCGGACCTCGAGGTACTCGCCGAAGAAGACCTATCTCGCTGGTCCTCGGAGTGGTCGAGCCAGCGGTAGGAGCCGCCCTCCCGCAGGTCGCTCTCGATGGTCATCGAGTGCCCGTGCGGGCCGAGCCACTGGCCCAGGGTCTCGGGGTCGGTGTACGCCTCCCAGACCATCTCGCGCGGCGCGTCGAACGTGCGCTCGATCCTGATCTCGGTGTCGCTCGGCGTCGTGATCGACGTCTTGTGCAACGTGTCGGTGCTCATCTCG
Source organism: uncultured Solirubrobacterales bacterium (assembly GCA_963839535.1). Classification (GTDB taxonomy): domain Bacteria; phylum Actinomycetota; class Thermoleophilia; order Solirubrobacterales; family 70-9; genus RHKX01. Next base: position 270,828 of record CAWIVF010000006.1, on the reverse strand, counting down.
CACTCCTTTTCTTCCGTTCGAGGATCTCATCGAGGCGATCGAAGCGCTCGTCCCAGCTGCGCCGGTACGACTCGATCCACTCGCTGACGTCCTCGAGTTGCCGGGTGCCGAGGCGGCAGTACCGCGTCCGACCCCGCTTTTCCGTGGTCACGAGTCCAGCCTGCTCCAGCACCTGAACGTGCTTCTTGATCCCGGTCAGGGAGATGCCGGCCTGCTCGGCCAGCTCGCTGATCGAGGCGGTGCCGCGCCCGAGCCGCTCGAGGATCGCTCGCCGGGTCGGGTCCGACAGCGCCGAGAACGCGCCGTTCAGGTTGGATTGATACTGAACCATATGGTTCAGTATAGGGAGGAGGCCGACGATGTCAAGGGTTCCTCCGGCGGGCGGGGGGTAGGAGGCCGGCATGCCCGAGGAGACGCCCGATGGCCGCTACCTGCTGATCAATGGGCGGCGCTGGCGCAAGTCGGATCCCTCGCTTCCGGAGGAGCGGCGGCAGGAGCTCGTGAACGAGCTGATGGACGCCCGCCGGGACGTCGGTGCGGCGAAGCGGGCCGGGGACGAGGCGGCCGAGCGGGAGGCGCGGTCCCGGGTCCACCGCGCGAAGGTGGCGCTGGGCGAACGCGGGACGCCGTGGTGGGAGGAGCCGCGAAGCTGACCCGCCGTACCCTGATCGGACGATGAAACGGGTCTGGGTCGGCTGCTCCGGATGGGCGTACCGCGACTGGCGGGGCGTCCTCTATCCCGAGAAGCTCCCGCAGCGCGAGTGGCTGGCGCGCTACGCGGAGGAGTTCGGCACCGTCGAGATCAACAACACCTTCTATCGGCTGCCCAAGGTCGAGGCGGTCAAGGGCTGGGTCGACCAGACGCCCCCGAGCTTCCGCTTCGCGGTCAAGGCCAGCCGCTACCTCACCCACATCAAGCGGCTCAAGGACGCGGGCGTCTACATCGACCGGTTCCTCGAGCGGATCGAGCCCCTCGCGAGCACGCCGAAGCTGGGCGTGATCCTCTGGCAGTTCCCGCCGAACTTCAAGCGGGACGACGAGCGGCTCGCCGACGCGCTCGAGGCGATCCGCCAGCGCGCCCCGTGCCGCCACGCCTTCGAGTTCCGCCACGAGAGCTGGTTCACCGAGGACGTCTACGCGCTCCTGCGATCGCAGCGGGCCGCGCTGGTGATCTCGGACGACCCCGAGATGCCGTTCCAGCAGCGCGAGATGACGGCCCCCTGGACCTACGTGCGGCTTCACCGCGGGGCGCGGGGGAGGCGGGGCAACTACTCGTCCGCCGAGCTCGACACCTGGCGCCGCCGGATCGCCGCCTGGCGCTCGACCCGCGAGGCCTACGTCTACTTCAACAACGACTGGGAGGCCTTCGCGGTCAGGAACGCGAGGGAGCTCGCGAAGTCGCTGGGCTGAGGCGCCTTACTGAGCGGCTTCATCACCCCGACGAGGTTGCCCTCGGGATCCTTGAATTGGCCGAGGACGAGCATCTCGGGGATCGTCTCGGGCCCATCATCCGCGTGCCGCCGAGGCTCTCCGCCTTCGCGAGCGCCTCCTCGACGTCGTCGACCGCGACGTAGAACGTCAGGTGCCCGTCGTATCCCTCCGGGCGGGCCGATCCCGCCGCCGATCCCGATCCCGTCGTCGGTGAGGTTCCCCTCCCGAGCGATCAGCCCGTAGTTCATCGGGTTGTTCGCGTCGATCTCCCAGCCGAACATCTCGGAGTAGTACTCCCGAGCTTCTCGCTGTCCCTGGCGGCCACCTCGAAATGCACCACTGGATTGCCCATCTCGTTCACCCTCCTCGGGTTGTTTCGGAGTCAGGACATCTATAGCCGATGAATATCGTCTCGAGCGCGCCTCAAGGGGAGAGGAGCCGGGCCATCGCCCGGCGGCCGCGGGCGATCGCCTTGGGATCCCGGCGCAGCTGCCGGGCCTGGTTGACGCCATCGCGATCGCGTTCATCTCGAAGGCCACCTGAAGCGGGTCGGTGCCGGCGGGAAGGTCGCCGGCGGCCACGGCGATGCGCGCGTCGTTGGCGAGGACGCGCTCCCAGAGCGAGAGCGTGGCCTCGACCGCGTCCCGGACCGGGCCGGGGCGGCCGTCGAACTCCGTCGACGCCGCGGTCAGGAAGCAGCCGCCGGGGAAGGCGTCCCCCTCGAGATGGGAGAGCCAGGCGCGGGCGATGGCGCGCAGCCGCACGATCCCCTCCGGCTTGGCCGCCACCGGGTCCCAGACCTCGGCGCGGAAGGTCCGCGTGGCCTGCTCGAGCGCCGCCAGCTGCAGCGCCTCCTTGCTGCCGAAGTGACCGATCACGCCGGCCTTGCTCATCCGCAGGCTCGTCGCGAGCTTGCCGATCGTGATCCCCTCGAGGCCCTCGACCGAGCCGCGCTCGACGGCGGCGGCGACGATGCTCTCGCGGGTGGCGGCGGCGCCTGCGGTCGAGTTGCGAGGGCTCACGGGAGGGGAGGATAGCAACCGAACGATCGTTTGTTATATTCCGCGCCCTGATGTCCGCCTCCGCCCAGATGACGATCCGCAGACTCGGCTGGGCCGGAGTCGAGCTCGCCTGCGAAGGCGAGCTGCTCGTGATCGACCTGCTCGAGGACGCGAGCGTGCTGGAGCCGTTCGTGGGGGAGGCGCAGACGCCCCTGCCCGGACCCTCGCGGCCCGGGGACGTCGCGGGGGCCGTGGTCACCCACCTCCACTCCGACCACACCGATCCGGGGGCGATCGAACGCGCCCTCCGCCCCGGTGGCCGGGTCCTGCGGCCCGCCGAGTCTTCAGGCGGTGATCTGGAGGCGGCCGGCGTCGCGATCGCCGAGGCCGGCCTGGCCGAGGCCAGCGTCGATCAGCTCCATCTGAATCCCTGGGACGAGACCGAGATCGGCCCGTTCACGATCACCGCCGTCCCCGCCGTCGACGGGTTCGGCGATCCGCAGCTGTCGTGGGTCGTCGAGGCCGGCGGGACCCGGGTCTTCCACGGCGGCGACACGATCTTCCACGGCTGGTGGTGGTCGATCGCGATGCGCTGCGGGCCGATCGACGTCGCCTTCCTGCCCGTCAACGGGCCGACCGTCGACCTGCCGCACCGCCAGCCGCCGAACCCGCTCGCCTCCGCCCTCGACCCGCGGCAGGCCGCGATCGCCGCGCAGCTGCTCCGCGCCCGCCACGCCGTCCCGATGCACTACGACACCTTCGGCAAGGCGCCGACCTACGTGCAGACGGAGCGTCCGGCCGAGCGCTTCATCGAAGCCGCCGCGGACCTCGGCGTGCCGGCGACGATCGTCGAACCGGGCGCCGTCGTCGAGCTCCCCTGAGGCTCAGCCGGCGAGCGGTCCCGGGTCGGCCGGGACGTCGACGGCGTGCTCGCGAAGGGCCTCGAGCGGGACGATCTCGAGCGCCCGCTCGTGGGTCGAGGCGAGCACCACGAACGCGGCGACGCCCTCGTGGAACGCCCGCAGCCAGTTCATCGCCGTCACGCACCAGCGGTCGCCCGGGACGAGGCCGGGGAACCCGTAGCGCGGCATCGGCGTGCTGAGGTCGTTGCCGATGCTGCGCTGGTGCTCGAGGAACTCCTCGGTGACCACCGCGCAGATCGTGTGGCTGCCGCGGTCCTCGGGTCCGGTCAGGCAGCAGCCGTCCCGGTAGAAGCCGGTGAGCGGGTCGGTGCCGCACGGTTCCAGCTCCCCGCCGAGCACGTTGCGGGCCCCGCTGGAGGCGGTTGGTTCCGGCTCGATGCTCACCGGTCGAGCAGGTCCACGACGCTCTCGATCGGGCGGCCGAGGGCGGCCCTCCCGTCGTCGGCGACGACGATCGGGCGCTCGATCAGGATCGGGTTGTCGGCGAGCAGGCCGATCCAGACGTCGCGGTCGCGCTCGAGGTCACGCAGGCCGAGCTCCTTCGCGCGCTTCTCGCCGAGCCGGGCGATGTCCCAGGGCTCCAGGCCGAGCGCGTCGAGCGTGCGCTCCAGCTCGTCCCGCGTCGGCGGATCGTCGAGGTAGCGGCGCACCGTCGGCGTCTCGCCTCGCTCCTCGATCAGCGCCAGCGCGGCGCGGCTCTTCGAGCATCGTGGGTTGTGCCAGATCTCCATCTTTGTCCGTTTCTACAAAATCCCTGATCGGGGCTAAAGGTCTGCGGACCCCTGCCGATAGGGGAGGCAGACATGCGTTCACTTTCCGACGGTCGGGCCCGCTAGGCGGGCCCTTCGTCGTTCAGGGGCCGGGTCAGGCCGCGTAGCGCTCCGCCGCACGTGCGCGCCGCTTCTCAGCCTCGATCTCGCGGTCCTTCGGCGGCGCGTTCGTCACCAGCCGGCTCAGCAGCCGCGAGGTGATCTCCGCGACCTCCTCGACCGCCTGGTCGAAGGCCTCGGCGTTCGCCTGGGAGGGCTTGGTCGACCCGCTCACCTTGCGGACGTACTGCAGCGCCGCGGCGCGGACCTCGTCCTCGGTCGCGGGCGGCTCGAAATTGTGGAGTGTTCTGATGTTTCTGCACATGGCTCCAGCGTAGCCCCGCACCGGGCTCCTCGGCAAGATGGGCCGATGCAATTCGACGAGGCGCTCTCGGCACTGCTCGCCCTGGTCGGGCAGCGGGTGGAGGTGCACGTCATCTCCGCCGGGGACAGCCCGCACCTCGTGGCGACGTTCGGCGGCGTGCTCCGGGCCGGCTACTCCCTGACCGGCGGCGAGCCGAGCGACAACGAGGCGATCTTCGTCCGCCTCGACGGGGGAGAGGAGTCGGGATCCCTCAGCCTCAACCGCGAGGTCTTCCGCGAGGCCATCCATCACGACGACGGCTCGCTCACCCTCCAGCTCGGCGGCGTCGAGCTGCTGATCGCGCCGCGCGGCCGCCCCTAGCCCACGGCCGCGGCCAGCGGCTTCTCGGCCATGAAGGCGGCGATCGCGTCGGCCACGCCGGCGGGGTCGTCGAGCGGCACGAACGTCTTCCCGCCCGGGATCGGCACCAGCTTCGAATCCGGGATCAGGTCGGCGAGGCGCCTGCCGTCCTCGATCGTGAAGAAGCGATCCGCGTCGCCCCAGGCGATCAGGCCCGGGATGGAGAGGCTCGGGAGCTTCTCGGCCGCCTCCAGCGTGTAGCGCGGGTGGACCGAGCTGAAGAACTTCGCTCCGTCGCGGCGAACGCCGGCGTCGCGGATCTGCGGCTCGGTCCAGGCGCGGAGGATCGCGTCGTCGATCGGCTTGGCGGTGAGCGCTCCGTATGAAAGGGGCGAGCGGCGGTTGACCTTCAGGCGCATCGACTGCGCGGCCAGATAGGCCGCGCCGGGCACCCGCAGCAGCCGCGCCATCGTCTTGAAGTGGCCGGGCGGGAACTTCTCGAAGCAGTCGCAGTTGGTCAGCACGACGCGGCCGATCCCGGCGGGCCTCTCGGTGACGAGGATCTGCGTGACGGCGCCGCCGGAGTCGTTGCCGACCACGGTCACGTCCTCGAGGCCGAGCTCGGCGATGAACTCCGAGATCAGGGCGGCGACGCCCGTCGGCGTCAGGTCCGCGTTCGCGTTCATCGCCTCGGGGTGGGAGCCGAGGGGCCAGTCGGGAACGATGCAGCGGTGATCGGCCGCGAGCCGGGCGGCCGTCTCGCGCCAGAGCAGCCCGCTGGCGCCGAAGCCGTGGACGAAGACGATCGGCTCGCCGGTTCCCTGCTCCTCGTAGTGGATCGTCCCCGCGGAGAGCTTGACCTGCCGCCTCGTTGATCCGTCGCCCTGGTCGCCCATGATCGTCCTCCGACTGCGGGCGGCGTCCTGCACCGCATCCGCGTAGCTTGCTTACAGACAGAATGTATCTTATTTACCGACAATGTGTATGCAAGAGGCCGAGCCTCGGCTCATCGGGGGCTGCGTTGAGCGCCCCGCGGACCCAGGCCGAGCGCCGTGAGGCGACCCGGGCCCGGCTGATCGGCGCCGGGCGGGAGCTGTTCGCCACGCGCGGCTACGACGCGGTCGGCACGGAGGACCTCGTGGCCGCCGCCGGCGTGACCCGCGGGGCGCTCTATCACCACTTCGAGGGCAAGCGCGGCCTCTTCGCCGCCGTCTTCGAGGAGGTCGAGCGGGAGCTGACCGAGAGCTTCCCGTTCGAGCGGCTGACCGGCAAGGACCCGTTCGGCGCCCTCGCCGAGGGGATCGACACGTTCCTCGACCTCAGCCTCGACGTCGAGGTGCAGCGGATCACGCTGATCGACGGACCCGCGGTGATGGGCTGGGAGGCATGGCACGAGGTCGAGGCCCGCTATGGGCTCGGCCTGATCGAGGCGGCGCTGCGGGCGGCGATGGACGCCGGCCAGATCCGCGAGCTGCCGGTGCCGGAGCTGGCGGTGGCGATCCTCGGGGCGCTGATCGAGGCGGCGCTGCAGCTCGCTCGCAGCAGCGAGGGGGAGGCCGCGCGGGACCGGACCGCCGGCGTGCTGCGGGCGCTGCTCGAGGGGCTTCGCTCCGGCAGGGGCCTGAGAGCAGGCCTTTTCCGGTCGCGCGGCAGCCCGTCGGGCCTCCTCATTACCTTTCCCGTTCGCGCATGGGATCGCTTGCATCATTCGTCGCCGGCCGCCGGACGAAATTCGTCGTCCTGGTCCTCTGGATCATCGCCTTCGTCGCGATGATGCCGATCGGCGCGAAGCTCGCCGACAGGACCGAGGACGACACCGCCTCCTTCCTGCCGGAGAGCGCCGAGTCGACCAAGGTGGTCCTCGCCCTCGACGAGGAGTTCGACGAGGGGGAGACCACCCAGGGGCTGATCGTCTACCAGCGCGACGGCGGGCTGACCGCGGCGGACAAGGCCAAGATCGCCGCCGACGCCGAGGCCGCCGACGCGCTCTCGGAGGAGGAGCTGCCGCTGATCCAGCCGCCGACCGTGCCCTTCGCGCCCGGCTCGCCGAAGGTGCTGGTCGCCCCCGCCGGGGATCTCGCCTACACCGTCCTGCAGGTGCCGACGGACTTCGCGGAGGCGGCCGACTGGGGCAAGAACGTCCGTGAGCTGACCGGCGACGAGAGCGACGGGATGAAGATCGTCCTCACCGGCGACCTCGGCTTCAGCGCCGACGCGGAGGAGGTCTTCGGCGAGCTCGACAAGAAGCTGCTGCTGGCGACGGTGCTGCTCGTGCTGGTCCTGCTCGGGGCGATCTACCGCGCGGTGCTCGTCGCGCTGACCCCGCTGATCGTCGTCTTCTTCGCCTACACGGTCGCCCAGGGCTTCATCTACCTCTACGCGGAGTCCGGGGCCACGGTGTCGTCGAACTCGACGTCGATCCTGATCGTCCTGATGTTCGGGGTGGGGACCGACTACTGCCTGCTGCTCGTCTCGAGATATCGCGAGGAGCTGCGCGCGATCGAGGACAAGCACGAGGCGATGGCGCGGGCCGTCAGGCGAGCCGGCCCCGCGATCCTCGCCAGCGGCCTGACCGTGACCCTGGCGATGCTCGTCCTCGCGCTGGCCGACGCCCGCAACACGAGCACGCTCGGTCCCGTTGCCGCGATCGGCGTCTTCGCCGGGATGGTCGCCGGGATGACGCTGCTGCCGGCCCTGCTGACGATCTTCGGCCGGTTCGGCTTCGCCCCGCGGCGGAAGTCGGTCGCCTATGACCCGGCCCATGCCGACGAGACCCGCCAGGGGCTCTGGCGGCGCTTCGGCGATCGGGTCCTCCAGCGCCCGGGAGCGGCGCTGGCCATGACGACGATCGTCTTCGTCGCCGGCGCGCTCGGCCTGCTCGCCTACAAGGTCGACTACTCGACCACCACGTTCTTCAAGAAGTCGGTCGAGAGCGTCGAGGGCTTCAAGCTGCTCGAGGCCTCCTTCCCACCGGGCCTGCTGGCGCCGACCACGGTGCTCGTGCAGAGTGAGGACGGCGCGGTCAGCGAAGCGGACGTGGCCACCGCGGTCGAGCAGCTCGAGGGCGTCGAAGGGGTCGCGTCCGCGACTCCGACCGGCAGGACCTCCTCCGACGGCTCGATCGCCTCGGTCGACGTCGTGCTCGAGAACGACCCCTATACGAAGAGCGCGCTCGGGGTCGTGCCCGAGATTCGCGAGAGCGTGTCCGATCTCGGCCCGGGCCTGACCGCCCTCGTCGGGGGTGGATCGGCGATCCAGTACGACTTCGACGAGGCGACCAGCAAGGACCTGAAGCTGATCGCGCCGCTGGCGCTGCTCGTGATCGGGGTGATCCTCGCGATCCTGCTGCGCTCGCTGATCGCGCCGCTCGTGCTGATCCTCAGCGTGATCCTCTCGTTCCTCTGCACGCTCGGGATCTCCGTGCTGTTCATCCGCTTCGTGATCGGCGATGCCGGCCTCGACGCCTCGATCCCCACGTTCGCGTTCATCTTCCTCGTCGCGCTCGGGATCGACTACACGATCTTCCTGATGGCCCGGGTGCGGGAGGAGGCGCGTACGCACGGCACCCGCGAGGGGATGCTGCGCGCTCTCGCCGCCACCGGCCCGGTGATCACGAGCGCCGGGGTGATCCTCGCCGGCACCTTCTCGGTGCTGATGACGCTGCCCGTCACCTTCACGTTCGACCTCGGTCTGATGGTGGCGCTCGGGATCCTGCTCGACACCTTCATCGTCCGCACGATCATGGTCCCCGCGGCCGTGGAGTTGTTAGGCGACAGGATCTGGTGGCCGTCCACCGCGACCTCGGCCGGAGGCCTCCATGAGGGCGGGCACGAGGACCGGCCTGGACAGCCTCTCTAAGATTGGTCGAGATGAAGACTGAGATCCACCCCGAATACACGCTCTCGCACGTGCACTGCTCCTGCGGCAACGAGTTTGAGACCCGCTCCACCAAGTCAGAGATCCGCGTGGAGATCTGCTCCGCCTGCCACCCGTTCTACACCGGCAAGCAGAAGCTGGTCGACACCGGCGGCCGGGTCGAAAGATTCCGCCGCCGAGCTGCGAAGAGCGGCAGCTGACGTTCTCCTGATGCCTAGCCCGACCCGGGGCCAGGCGTCAGTATCAGCGGAGTGATCGAGCAGCTCGTCAGCCAGATCGAGGACCGCTTCGCGCGGCTCGAGGCCCAGATGTCCGATCCCGCGGTGATCTCCGACCGGGAGCGCTACGCCGCGGTCGGACGCGAGTACAGCGAGCTCGAGGAGGCCCACGGGCTCGCCCGCGAGTGGCGCACGCTCAAGGACGACCTCGAGAGCGCCCGCGAGCTGCTCGACGCCGAGGAGGAGGACGGGAGATGCGCGCGGTCGTCAACGAGGCTCCCGCGCGGCTCGAGGAGCTCGCCGAGGGGATCCGCCTGGCGATGGTCGAGAGCGATCCCAACGACGACAAGAACGTGCTGGTCGAGATCCGCGGCGGCGCGGGTGGCGACGAGGCCGCCCTCTTCGCCGGCGACCTCTACAAGATGCTCACGCGCTACGCCGAGGAGCGCGGCTTCACCACCGAGGTCCTCTCCCAGAGCCCGGCCGAGGTCGGCGGCTTCAAGGAGGTCACCTTCGCGATCAAGGGTCGCGGCGCCTACTCCGTGTTCAAGTACGAGGGCGGGACCCATCGGGTCCAGCGGGTGCCGAAGACGGAGTCGCAGGGCCGGATCCACACGTCCACCGCCACCGTGGCGATCCTGCCGGAGGCCGAGGAGGTCGACGTCGCGGTCGACCCCAACGACCTCCAGGTCGACGTCTACCGCTCCTCCGGGCCCGGCGGCCAGTCCGTCAACACGACCGACTCGGCGGTCCGGATCACCCACAAGCCGAGCGGGATCGTCGTCTCGATGCAGGACGAGAAGTCGCAGCTGCAGAACCGCGACAAGGCGATGCGGGTGCTGCGCGCGCGCCTGCTCGAGAAGGCGATCGCCGACCAGCAGGCCGAGATCTCGGCCGAGCGGCGCTCCCAGGTCGGGACCGGCGAGCGCTCCGAGAAGGTCCGCACCTACAACTACCCGCAGGGTCGCGTCACCGACCACCGGATCAAGCTGACCAGCCACGCGCTCGAGGAGATCCTCGCCGGCGACCTGAGCGAGTTCACCGACGCCCTCTCGGGCGAGGAGAAGCGGCGCAAGCTCGAGGCCCAGGCCGCCGGAGCGGGCTGAGATGGCGGCCGGTTCGGCTGCCGGCACCGTCGCCGAGGCGCTGGGGGCGGCGACCGACGCCCTGCGCGCCGCGCGCGTCGACTCGCCGCGGCTCGACGCCGAGCTGCTGCTCGCGGAGGCCACCGGCCGCGACCGAGCGGCGCTCGCCGCCGACCCAGATGCCGCCGTGAGCGCCGCTGAGGCCCGGACCTTCGGCGCGATGGTCCGGCGTCGCGTGGTCCGCGAGCCGGTCGCCTACATCCTCGGCCGCAAGGGCTTCCGCAACATCGAGCTGATCTGCGACCGGCGCGGCCTGATCCCGCGGCCCGAGACCGAGCTGCTGGTCGAGGTTGCTCTGGAGCGCCGACCTACGAGTGTGCTCGACGTCGGCACCGGCTCGGGCGCGATCGCACTGGCCGTCGCCGATGAGCTGCCGGAGGCGGAGGTCGTCGCCGTCGACACCTCACCGGGCGCGCTGGCCCTGGCGCGGGAGAACGCTGCCGCGCTCGGGCTCGAGGGACCGCGTGAGCTTCGAGCTCGGCTCGCTCCCGACGCCGCGGCCGATTCGACCTCGTCCTCGCCAACCTGCCCTACGTCCGCGACGCGGACTGGACGACCCTCGAGCCCGAGCTGACGAAGCACGAGCCGCGCGAGGCGCTGCTCGGCGGCGACGACGGGCTCGATCCGATCCGCGGCCTGCTGGCCGCGTTCGCGCCCGGCTCCGGGCCGGCGCAGGCGGGCCTCTCCGCCGGGGCGATCGCGCTCGAGGTGGGGGAGGGGCAGGCCGCCGAGGTCGCCGCCGCTGGTCGAGGCGGCCGGGCTCGGCCCGGCCTCGATCCGCGCCGACCTGGCCGGCATCGACCGGGTCGTGATCGGCGGCTGAGATGGGCGAGGTCGTCTCGATCGAGCGCGACGGGGCGCCGGCCGCACGCGCGGCGCTCGAGCGCTGCATCCATTCCGGCGGCGTCGCCGTCTTCCCGGCCGACGGGCTCTACGGGCTCGCCTGCGACCCGCTCTCGGCCGCCGCGATCGCCCGGATCCACGAGATCAAGGGGCGCGACGACGGCAAGCCGTCGGCGGTCATGTACCTCTCGCCGCTGATCATGCGCGAGCTGGTCGGGATGATGGGCGAGCGGACGCGCGCCGTTGCCGGGGCGCTCCTGCCCGGCCCGGTGACCCTCGTGATCGCCAACCCGGAGCGCCGCTACCCGCTCGCCTGCCGCGAGGATCCCGAGCGGCTCGGGGTGCGCCTGATCGGCGGCCCGCTCGCCGGGGCGGGTGTCGTCCTCTTCCAGACGAGCGCGAACCGCTCGGGCGAGCCGCCGGCGTCGGAGTTCACCGCCCTCGATCCGGGCGTCGTCGAGGCCGCGGACCTGGCGATCGACGGCGGCGCGCTGGCCGGCAGCCCGTCGACCGTCATCGACGTCACCGAGATCGACGACACCGGGAGCGTGGCGAATCCTCCGCGAGGGCGCACTGAATCGCGCCGAGATCGAGACCCGCCTGTCCGCGACCTGAGTCATTGGCGCTTTTACGACGCATTGCGTCGCAAAGGGACCAATGGCCCGCCGTTCGGGCCACCTCCTCACTCATCAGCCCAACGACGTCCGCCTTCCGTGGGTGGGCCGGGGCGACAGCCCCCTGACCCCCGCAATCTGCGGGAATCCGCGCCCCGGCCGCCACCGGGGCCGTTGCTACCCTCGCCAGGTGAAGATCGCGATCGGATCCGACCATGCCGGCTACGAGCTGAAGAGCGCCGTGGCGCCCGCGCTGCGCGATCACGGGCATGAGCTGATCGACGTCGGGACGGACTCGTCCGAGTCGGTCGACTACCCCGACTTCGCCGCCGCCGCCGCGCAGATGGTCGGCGACGGGACGGCCGAGCGCGCGGTGATCGTCTGCGGCTCCGGCGTCGGGGTCTCGATCGTCGCCAACAAGGTCGACGGGGTCCGCGCGGTCAACGCGCACGACGCCGAGGAGGCCGAGATGAGCCGGCGCCACAACGACGCGAACGTCCTCACCCTCTCCGGCCAGCGCCTCAGCGCCGCCGACGCCGACCCGATCATCGAGCGCTTCCTGGACACCGACTTCGACGGCGGCCGCCACGCCCGCCGCGTGAGCAAGATCGCCGCGATCGAGCGCGGCACGGATGCGGCTGCAAGCGACGAGGAGGAGTAGCGATGACCGAGCTTCCCGAGGACTTCCAGACGGCGCCGCTCGGCGACGTCGACCCTGAGATCGCCGAGGTCCTCGACCGGGAGCTCGCGCGCCAGCAGGCGACCCTGGAGATGATCGCCTCCGAGAACTTCGTCCCCCAGGCGGTGCTCGAGGCCGCCGGCTCGGTGCTGACGAACAAGTACGCCGAGGGCTACCCCGGCAAGCGCTACTACGGCGGCTGCGAGGAGGTCGACGTCGCCGAGAACCTCGCGATCGAGCGGGCCAAGGCGCTGTTCGGCGCCGAGCACGCCAACGTCCAGCCGCACGCCGGCGCGCAGGCCAACAACGCGGTCTTCTCGGCGCTGCTCGAGCCCGGCGACACGATCCTCGGCCTGGCGCTCGACCACGGCGGGCACCTCACGCACGGGATGAGGCTGAACATCTCCGGCAAGCTCTACTCGCCGGTCCCCTACCACGTCGATCGGGAGACCTACCGGGTCGACATGGAGGAGGTCGCGAAGCTCGCCGAGGAGCACCGGCCGAAGCTGATCATCGCCGGCTGGTCCGCCTACCCGCGGCAGCTCGACTTCCCCGCCTTCCGCGAGATCGCCGACTCGGTCGGCGCCAAGCTGATGGTCGACATGGCCCACTTCGCCGGGCTCGTCGCCGCCGGGGAGCACCCGAACCCGGTCGAGCACGCCGACGTCGTCACCACGACCGTCCACAAGACCCTCGCCGGCCCGCGCAGCGGCTTGATCCTCTGCCGCGAGGAGCTGGCCAAGGACATCAACCGGGCGATCTTCCCGGGCAACCAGGGCGGCCCCCTGATGCACATCATCGCCGCCAAGGCCGTGGCGCTGAGGATCGCCGCGACCGAGGAGTTCCGCGAGCGGCAGCGGCAGACGATCGCCAACGCGAAGGCGTTCGCCGAGGGCCTGATCGAGGGCGGCGTCAGCGTGCTGACCGGCGGGACCGACGTCCATCTCGTGCTCACCGACGTGACCGCGAAGGGCCTCGGCGGCAAGGACGCCGAGGACCGGCTCGAGTCGATCGGGATCACGGTGAACCGCAACGCGATCCCGTTCGACGAGCGGCCCCCGATGGATCCCTCCGGCCTGCGGATCGGCACCCCCGCCCTGACCACGCGCGGCCTGGACACCGACGACATGAGGGAGATCGCCTCGATCATCTGCGCGGCGCTCGGCGAGGACTTCGAGGCCGAGCGCGACTCGCTGCGCGAGCGCAGCCGGGCGCTGACCGAGGCGTACCCGCTCTACCCGCAGCTCTCGCCCACCGCGCACGCCGTTTGACCGTTTGAGGATCTGGGTCGACTGCACGGCCGCGGCCCACCCGGTGGTGCTGCGGCCGGTCGTCGAGTTGCTGCGCGAGCGCGGCCACGAGGTCGAGATCACGGCGCGCAGCTACGGCCAGACGGAGGGGCTGCTGGAGCGGCTCGGGCTGGAGTTCACCTCGTTCGGCTCCCACGGCGGAGCGGCGATCGGCTCGAAGGCCACCGCCCTCGCCGGCCGCAGCTCCGCGCTGCTGCGCTGGGCCCGGCCCCGCCGCTTCGACCTCGCGATCGCCCACGGCTCGGTCGACCTCGCGGTCGTCGGCACGCTGCTGCGGATCCCCCAGGCCCAGATGCAGGACTACGAGTACGCGGGCCTGCAGCGCAAGCTCGCCTGGCGGGCGGCCCGCCGCGTGATCGTCCCGGAGTCGATCCCCCTCGATCGGCTGCTGGCGGCCGGCGCCCGCGAGGAGAAGCTCGTCCGCTACCCGGGCCTCAAGGAGGACTACTACCTCAACGGCTTCGAGCCCGACCCCGCCGTGCTCGCCGAGCTCGGCCTCGACCGGGCCGGGGTGCTGCCGAGCCGGCGCGACGACGACCGCGTGCTCGTGGTCGTTCGCCCGCCGCCCGAGACGTCCGCCTACCACGCCGCGAACCACCTCTACGCGGGCGTGCTCGACCGCCTCGGCGCCGACCCGCGGGTGGTCACGGTGCTGATCCCGCGCACCGACCGGCAGGGGGAGGAGGCCCGCGCCCGCGGCGACGACTCGATGATCGTCCCCGCCCAGTCCGTCGACGGGCAGAGCCTGATCGCCTACGCCGACCTCGTCGTCAGCGCCGGCGGCACGATGAACCGCGAGGCCGTGGCGCTCGGGGTCCCGGTCCGGACGATCTTCAGCGGCGCGATGGGCGGCGTCGACGAGGACCTGATCGCGCGCGGCCTGCTCAGCGAGCTGACCGACCCCGCGGACCTGGACCTGAGCAAGCGCGAGCGCGATCCGGGACCCGTCTCCCCGCGCGATCCTGCGATCCTCGTCGACGGCGCCCTGGAAGCCGCCGGCTAGACCTCCGCCGCCGGCGGTCGGCCTCCCCCCACACGAGCGATGCCGGAAACGATCGAAGCACCCTTCGCCTTCCTGGCGGCCGCCGCGATCGCCTGGCTGCTCGTCCCGATCGCCGAGGCGATCGCATGGCGCATCGGCGCGATCGACTACCCGCGCGAGCGCAGCCTCCACATCGAGCCGACCCCGAAGCTCTCGGGCCTTGCGATCCTGGCCGGCGTCTGCGCGTCGGGCGCGGTGTTCCTGCCCTGGGACGACGGCACCCGCGCGATCCTCGCCGGCGCCGCCGTGATCGCGGCGGTCGGGGCGATCGACGACGTCTTCGACCTGCATCCGGCGCTGAAGCTGCTCGGCCAGACGGTCGCGGCGATGATCCCGGTCTCGACCGGTGTGACGATCGACGTCGTCACCGTGCCGTTCCTCGGCGGCGTCAACCCCGGGGCCACGGAGACTCGTCGAGCTCCCCGTCCTCGGCCACGTCGACCTGGGGGAGGTCGTCACCGTCTTCGGGATCGTCGCGATGGCCAACGTCGTCAACCTGATCGACGGCGTCGACGGGCTCGCCGCCGGCGTCTGCGTGATCAGCGCCGCGACCCTGGCCGCCGTGGCCCTCTCCCTCGATCGCAACGCCGCCGGCCTGCTGGCGGCGATCACCGCGGGCGGCGCCCTCGGCTTCCTCCGCCACGGCTTCCCGCCCGCATCGAGCTTCATGGGGGACACCGGGTCGAACCTGCTCGGCTACCTGCTCGGGATGGCGGCGGTGCAGGGAGCGCTGAAGACCAATGCCGTGGTCGCGCTTGCGTTCCCGATGCTGGTCCTGGCGGTGCCGATCCTCGACACCGGCTTCGTCATCGCCAAGCGGCTCAAGTACCGGCGGCCGATCTACCACGCCGATGCCTGGCACTTCCATCACCGGATGGCGAACATCGGCTTCTCCCAGCGGCGCACGCTCGCCTACCTCTACGGCTGGACCTTCGCGATGGCCTGCGTGGCGCTGGCGCTGCGGTTCATCCCCTACAGCGACGACCGCGGGAACTTCGACGCCGGCTGGACCCTGCTGATGGGGGCGATCCTCGTCGCCGGCGCGGCGGCGAGCTTCTACGTCATCTACGTGCTCGAGATCCTCAAGCTGCGCCTGTTCCGCTTCCGCCAGGCCGCGGCGTCGGGCGCGCCCGCCGATGCCGAGGCGGTCGACCGCGAGGTCGAGCGCGAGCTCGAGACCGGCCAGTTCGAGGCGATCGACCCTCCGGCCTGGGCCGAGCGGGACCCCTAGGTCCCGGCCGGCGGGTCGGCGCCCTCGACCTGCAGCAGCCCGCGGTGGTCGCGGTGCTCCATCTGCAGCGTCGTGTGCTCGATGCCGAACCGGTCCGCCAGCATCAGCTCGAGCTCGCGGCGCCGCATGTGGCAGTCGTCGTCCTCGCCGACGAGCACGTGGGCCGACAGCGCCGGGAAGCCCGAGGTGATCGTCCAGACGTGCAGGTCGTGCACCTCCGCGATCCCCGGGGAGCCGGCCATCGCCCGGCCGATGTCGGTCACCTCGACCCCCGCCGGCGCCTGCTCGAGCAGCACCCGCAGCGAGTCGCGGATGATCGGCACGGCGCTCGCCATCACGAGCAGCCCGATCAGCCCCGCGACCAGCGGGTCGGCGATCTCCCAGCCCAGCGCGATCACGAGGAGGCTCGCCACGACGGCGCCGACGGATCCGGCCAGGTCGGCGATCACGTGGCGCAGGGCCGCCGTGACGTTGAGCCCGTGCGTGTGGCCGGGGCCGCCGGAGCCCGAGAGGACCCGGTAGGCGGCGACGTTGATCGCGACGCCGCCGAGCGCGACGACGAGCATCGGCCCGCCGAGGACCTCGGGCGGCTCCGAGAGCCGGCCGATCGCCTCCCAGAGGATCCAGGCGGATATCCCGATCAGCAGGACGCCGTTGAGCAGAGCGGCCAGGACCTCGGCCCGCTGGTAGCCGAAGCTGCGCTGCGGGGTCGGCGGGCGCTGGGCGAACCAGATCGCCAGCAGCGCGATGGCGAGGGAGATGTCGTCGGAGAGCATGTGCCCGGCGTCGGCGAGCAGGGCGAGGCTGCCGGTGAGCAGCCCGCCGACCGCCTCGGCGACGGTGAAGGCGCCGGTCAGCGCGAGCGCGATCTTCAGCGACCGGGCGCCGGCGGCCCGCTCGCTCGGCTGAGGCCCGTGGTGTGAGTGCTGGTGCAGGGCTCTCTACCTCCACCCGATTGTGGCGCACGCGGCCCCCTCGGGAGGGCGGGCCGGAAGTGGCGATTGTGACAACCTGGACAATCCCCGATCTCTAGTTCCTATGCGCCTTTTGGGGCCCACCGGGGCGACTTCGGGTTTCGGGTATATTCGCCTGCCCGCAGCCCGAGTCGCCGGCTTGGGAGAAAAGTTTCACCGCCGGCACGCCACGACTCGGCCCGCACTGCACCCTTGGAACACCCAGATTTCGACAGCCCCGGAGACCGCGACCCCGCGGACAATCACAGGCGCCCGCGTCGCGCCGTGGTGCGCGTGCCCGGGACGGTCTACGCCTACGACCGCAAGCACTGCCCGCTCGAGAGTCTCCCCGGCCCGTCGAGGGGGTGGAGCCGGGCTCGCCGCCGGTCCTCCGCGTGCCTGTGACCGCCGGCCATAGCGGAGTGGTCTCCCTTCGCAACCTGGACCTCCTGGTCCTCCTCCTGGCGCTGCCGCTCTTCGTGATCCTCGACGCCCCCATCGAGGGCTACCTCGCCGCCGCCGGCGCCTGGATCGCCGGCCGGATCGGCATGGAGATCGCGATCCGCCGCCGCAACCAGGCGCTGCGCGAGAACAACCGCCGCGGCGCCATGGGCATCACCGCCTTCGCCGGCATGGCGCGCGTCTGGCTGCTGGCCGGAGCGATCCTGCTGGTCGGGCTGCTCGGCGACCGCGAGGCCGGCCTCGCCGCCGCCCTGCTCGCCCTCGCGCTCGTCACCACCCACTTCGTCGCCCAGTTCGCCGATCACGTCATGAACCCCGAGGGGGAGCTGCGATGAGCACCGGCAAGAAGGTCGCGCTCTTCTTCGTCGGCTACGCGATCCTGCTGATCGCGATCGGGCTGATCTTCGGCAGCGACGGCAAGAACGACGAGTTCCAGCCCCAGAACGAGTTCCTGCTCGACCCGTGGGTGGAGATCAGCATCGCCGGGATCGACATGTCGATCAACAAGGCCGTCTTCTACCTCATCCTCGCCGCGGTCCTGACCTGCGTCGCGATGGTCTGGATCGCCAACCGCATGACCGCGAAGCCGAACAAGACCCAGATGGCCGTCGAGCTCGCCTACGACGTGGTCGACAAGCAGATCACCCGGGAGAACCTCGACCACAAGATGGCGACGCGCTGGTTCCCGTTCCTCGGCACGCTCTTCTTCTTCATCCTCTTCTCGAACTTCATCGGCCTGGTCCCGCTGCCGACGAACACCCACGAGACGGTGGAGGTGCTCGGGATGGAGATCCCGGCCTTCGCCCTCTACGCGGCGACGGCCAACATCTCGATCCCGCTGGTGCTCAGCCTCGTCGTCTGGATCGCCTTCAACGTCGAGGGCATCCGCGACAAGGGCTTCTTCGGCTACCTGAAGAGCTTCCTGCCGCCGGGGATCGAGGACATGCCCGCGGCGTTCAAGGGCTTCGTCTTCGTGATCGAGGCGATCTCGAAGTTCGTCCGGCTGATCTCGCTGGCGGTCCGGCTCTTCGCGAACATCCTCGCCGGCCACCTCCTCCTGCTCTTCATGGGCGGCGGCCTCGCCGTGCTGCTCGGCCTCTCGGCGCTCGGCGTCCTGACCTTCCCGATGGCCTTCGCCTTCTACGTCTTCGAGATCGGCATCGTCGCCGGTCTGCAGGCCTTCATCTTCTCGATCCTGACCGCAATCTACCTCGGGGAAGCAACCTCCGAGGGCCACTGAAAGGGAGTCAACCCATGGACCTAGCGCTTTTGGCACAGGCCGCCGAGGGAGTCACCGACGAGGGTGTCGAGGCCGCCGGTAAGGCGATCGCACTCGGCGTCGGCGCCGGCCTCGGCTCGATCGGAGCCGGCATCGGCATCGGCATCATCTTCGGCAAGGAGATCGAGTCCGTCGCCCGTCAGCCCGAGATGAAGGACGAGCTGCAGAGCATCCGCTGGCTCGGATTCGCCCTCACCGAGGCCGTCGCGTTCTACACGTTCATCTTCGGCCTGATCGCCTTCTTCCTCTAGGCCGACGTGGAGTTCCTCAGCCAACATCACAGCGTGCTCCCGCTCGCCGCCACGAGGAAACGGGTGGCGGCAGCTTCCTCGTCCAGCCCGGACTCGGGTTGATGATCTGGACCCTGCTCGCGTTCGGGATCACGATGCTGGTCCTGAGGAAGTACGCGTTCCCGAAGATCTCGGCGGCGCTCGAGGAGCGCGCGGAGAAGGTCGCGAAGAACCTCGACGAGGCCGAGCGTCAGCGCAAGGAGGCCGACGAGCTGCTCGCCGAGTACCGCGAGCGCCTCAAGGAGGCCCGTGAGCAGGCGGAGGACATCGTCGCTCGCGCCAAGCGCGCCGGCGACACGGCGAAGGCCGAGGCCACCGACGAGGGCCGGGCGAAGCGCGACGAGCTCGTGGCCGCTGCCCGCCGGGACATCGAGGCCGAGACGAAGCGCTCGCTGGATCAGATCCGCAAGGAGGTCGCCGACCTGACCGTGCTCGCCACGGAGAAGGTCGCGCGCAAGTCCCTCACCGAGGAGGACCAGAAGCGCCTCGTCGAGGAGGCGCTGAGCGAGATCGACTTCGGCGCCCTGAGCGGCGAGAAGAACGGAGCGGCGACCAGCTGATGGAGGAGATCGCCCGCGTCTACAGCGAGGCACTCTTCGAGGTCGCCAAGGAGAAGGGCAGCCTCGACGAGGTGCATGAGCAGCTCGGCGAGATCGCCGACCGGGTCGACGAGGACCGCGACCTCCAGGTCTTCTTCTTCAGCCCCTACTTCTCGTCGAACGAGAAGCGGGACGGGATCGCGAAGGCGTTCTCGGGCGGCAACGAGGAGCTGATCAACTTCCTCGAGCTGCTCGCTGAGAAGCACCGGATGCCCGCCCTCTTCCGGATCCGCCGTCGCTTCGACGAGCTGTACGCGGAGGAGAACCAGCAGCTCGCCGTGACGGTGACGAGCGCGGTCGAGCTCGAGGCCTCGGTCGTCGAGTCGATCGGCGCCGAGATCGAGAAGCAGACCGGCAAGTCGATCGAGCTGACCAGCAAGGTCGACGACTCGATCATCGGCGGGCTCGTCCTCCAGGTCGGCAACCGCGTCCTCGACTCGAGCATCCGCAACCGCCTCGACCAACTTCGCAGAGAGGTCACGCAGGCGGCCTGACGGCACCAGCGGACCGGCAGAACTTCAAAAGAAACAAGGAGACAAGAGCAGAATGGAAATCAAGCCCGACGAGATCTCATCGATCCTGCGGCAGCGGATCGAGGGCCTCGAGACCGGCAGTGCCGACCTCGCCGAGGTCGGAACGGTCCTCTCGATCGCCGACGGAATCGCCCGCGTACACGGGCTCGACGACTGCATGTCCCTGGAGATGCTCGAGCTCCCCAACGACGTCACCGGCCTCGCGCTCAACCTCGAGGAGGACAACGTCGGCGCCGTGCTCTTCGGCGACTGGCAGAGCATCGTCGAGGGCGACACGGTCAAGCGCACCGGCAAGCTGCTCGAGATCCCGGTCGGCGAGGAGCTCCTCGGCCGCCTGGTCGATCCGCTCGGCCGCCCGCTCGACGGCAAGGGCGACATCAACACGTCCGAGACCCGACCGGCTGAGTTCAAGGCGCCGGGCGTCATCCAGCGCCAGGGCGTCAAGGAGCCGCTGCAGACCGGCCTGAAGGCGATCGACGCGATGATCCCGATCGGCCGCGGCCAGCGCGAGCTGATCATCGGCGACCGCCAGACCGGCAAGACGGCGATCGCGATCGACACGATCATCAACAACAAGGACCAGGACGTCGTCTCGGTCTACGTCGCGATCGGCCAGCGCATGGCGACCGTCGTGCAGCTGATGAACACGCTCGAGGAAGCGGGCGCGATGGAGAACACCATCATCGTCGCCGCTCCCGCCGACGAGGCCGCGCCGATCAAGTTCATGGCGCCCTACGCCGGCACCGCGATGGCCGAGTACTTCACGTACAAGGGCGGCCACTCGCTCGTCATCTACGACGACCTCACCAAGCACGCCTACGCCTACCGGCAGATGTCGCTGCTGCTGCGCCGCCCGCCGGGCCGTGAGGCCTACCCGGGCGACGTGTTCTACCTGCACTCGCGCCTGCTCGAGCGGGGGGTCAAGCTCTCCGACGACCTCGACGGCGGCTCGCTGACGGCGCTGCCGATCATCGAGACGCAGGCATCCGACGTGTCGGCCTACATCCCGACGAACGTGATCTCGATCACCGACGGTCAGATCTTCCTCGAGTCCGACCTCTTCTACTCGGGGGTCCGCCCGGCGATCAACGTCGGGATCTCGGTCTCGCGGGTCGGCGGCAACGCGCAGACGAAGGCGATGAAGAAGGTCGCCGGCAAGCTGCGCCTCGACCTCTCCCAGTACCGGGAGCTCGAGGCGTTCGCGCAGTTCGGCTCCGAGCTCGATCCCGACACGCAGAAGACCCTGCAGCGCGGCGAGCGTCTCGTCGAGGCCCTCAACCAGGGTGAGCGGGCGCCGCTGTCGGTGGCCGATCAGGTCGCGTCGATCTACGCCGGCACCGGCGGGTACCTCGACCGGATCAAGACCGACCGCGTCCCCTCGTTCCTGAGCGATCTCCGCGACCGCCTCCACAGCGAGGAGTCGGAGCTGATGAACGGGATCAACGACGACGGCCAGCTCTCCGACGAGACCGAGGAGAAGCTCGGCAAGGCGATCGCCGAGATGGTCGACGACTTCGGCGCCGACTTCGACGAGGAGGGCAACGAGCTCGAGGAGGGCGAGTCCGACCGGATCAAGTCCGAGGAGGAGCGCTCGAAGCCGGGCCGCACCGAGGACGAGGAGGCCGAGGGCGAGGCCGACAAGGCGGAGAAGGCGATCGCCTCAGCCGACGAGGACGAGGCCAAGGACTCCGACGACGACGACTCGGATGGCGCCGAGGAGGAGGCCGGGGACGACGGCGTCCAGACCGTCACCGAGGCGGAGGACGGCGACTGCGGACGACTCCTCCGATGACGACGACACCGACGAGAAGGACGAGGACGAGAAGAGCGCCTAGCGGCACCCGGATCGACCCCTAGCGAGAGCACCTCATGGCCACCCAGAAAGATGTCAAGAACCGGATCAGCTCCGTCAAGAACATCCGCAAGATCACGCGGGCGATGGAGATGGTTGCGGCTGCTCGGCTGCGGCGCGCGGAGCAGCGGATCGACGCGATGCGCCCGTTCGCCCAGTCCCTGCGTCGCGTCACCCAGCGGACGGCCGAGGCGGCCGGTTCGAGCGCCAACCGGGTGGCGCTGCTCCAGCAGCGCGAGAACGTCAGCAAGGTCGGCGTGATCCTCGTCACGGGCGACCGCGGTCTCGCCGGATCGTTCAACACGCAGATCATTCGGGCCGGCACCCAGCTCCAGCGGGACATCAAGTCCGACGGAGCGGAGGTCAGCTACTACGTCGTCGGCCGTCGCGGCTCGTCGGCGATGAGCTTCCGCGGCGAGGAGGTCGTCGAGTCGTTCACCGGCTTCACCGATCAGCCCGCCTTCGCCAACGCCCGCGAGATCGGCGACCGGCTCACCTCCGCCTACGTCGATGAGGAGATCGACCGGGTCGAGCTGATCTACAACCGCTACGTCTCGCCGCTCACCCAGTACGTCCGCCGCCACACGCTGCTTCCCCTGCAGGAGGCCGAGGTCTACGGCGAGGGCATCCCGGACGAGCAGCCGGCCGAGGACGAGGAGCTCGAGGAGGCGCACAAGCGCTCCGACTGGATCTACGAGCCGGAGCCTGAGGAGGCGCTGAAGCTGCTCTTCGAGGAGTACGTGAACCTCTCGGTCTACCGGGCGCTGCTCGAGTCCGCGGCCTCCGAGCTGGGAGCGCGGATGACCGCGATGCGGAGCGCCGCCGAGAACGCCGGCGACATGATCCAGAGCCTGACCCTGGAGATGAACCGGGTCCGCCAGGCGGAGATCACCCAGGAGATCCTCGAGGTGGTCGGCGGTGCCGAGGCCCTCGGCAGCTCATGACCCAAGACTTGACGACTTGATTTCACTTTCGAAGCGAAGGAGCACTGAAAAGAATGGCTGAAGACAACGGAACGAATGAGGAGACCGAGGCCGGAGACGACGGCGTGCAGACCGTCCCCGAGGCGGCGGACCAGCAGGCCGCCGGAGAGAGCTCGAGCTCCAAGGGCTCGACCGCCGGCAACGAGGGCCGCATCGAGCAGGTGATCGGCGTCGTCGTCGACGCCGTCTTCCCCGACGAGCTGCCCGAGATCTACTCGGCCCTCAAGATCGAGGTGCCCGAGGGCGACGGTCGCCGTGCCATCGATCTGACGCTCGAGGTCCAGCAGCACGTCGGCGACGATCGCGTCCGCGCGGTCGCCATGGACGCCACCGACGGCCTGCGCCGCGGCGACACCGTGATCGACACCGGCAGCTCGATCACGGTTCCGGTCGGCAAGGACACGTTGGGCCGGATCTTCAACCTGCTCGGCGAGCCCATCGACGAGGGCGAGCCGGTCGAGGGCGAGGAGCGCTGGCCGATCCACCGCGCCGCGCCCCAGGCGGAGGACCTGACCCCGACGCTCGAGATCCTCGAGACCGGGATCAAGGTCGTCGACCTGCTGGCTCCGTACGCCAAGGGCGGCAAGGTCGGCCTGTTCGGCGGCGCCGGCGTCGGCAAGACCGTCCTGATCCAGGAGCTGATCAACAACATCGCGACCGAGCACGGCGGCCTGTCGGCCTTCTGCGGGGTCGGCGAGCGGACCCGCGAGGGCAACGACCTCTACGTCGAGATGCAGGAGTCCGGCGTCATCGACAAGACGATGATGGTCTTCGGGCAGATGAACGAGCCGCCCGGGGCGCGCCTCCGCGTTGCTCTGACCGGCCTGACCATGGCGGAGTACTTCCGCGAGGTCGGCGGCCAGGACGTGCTCCTGTTCATCGACAACATCTTCCGCTTCGTCCAGGCGGGCTCCGAGGTCTCGGCCCTGCTCGGCCGGATGCCCTCGGCGGTCGGCTACCAGCCGACGCTGGAGACCGAGATGGGTGAGCTCCAGGAGCGGATCACCTCGACGTCGCAGGGATCGGTCACCTCGATCCAGGCCGTCTACGTCCCCGCCGACGACCTCACCGACCCGGCTCCGGCGTCGGTGTTCGCCCACCTCAACGCGACCACGACGCTGTCGCGGTCGATCTCGGAGAAGGGGATCTATCCGGCCGTCGACCCGCTCGACTCGACCTCGACGATCCTCAAGGCCGACATCCTCGGCGAGGAGCACTATCGGACCGCGACCGACGTCCAGGAGGTGCTGCAGCGCTACAAGGAGCTCCAGGACATCATCGCCATCCTCGGGATCGACGAGCTCTCCGACGAGGACAAGCTCCAGGTCAACCGCGCCCGCAAGATCGAGCGCTTCCTGAGCCAGCCGTTCAACGTCGCCGACCCAGTTCACCGGGATCCAGGGCGAGATCGTCCCGGTCGCCGAGACCGTCGAGAGCTTCCGCAGCCTCGTCGACGGCGAGCACGACGACATCCCCGAGAGCGCCTTCTACATGAAGGGCTCGATCGAGCAGGTGCTCGACGCGGCCAAGGGCAAGGGCGAGGAGGAGACCGCCGGCGCCGACGCCGAGAACAAGGACCAGGAGGAGAAGAAGGAGCGCGAGGAGGAGAAGGCCGGAGCGGCTTCGTAACGCATGGCCGACGATTCCCACAAGTTCTCGGCTGAGGTCCTGACCCCCGACGGCAAGGTCTTCGAGGGTGAGCTCTTCCAGCTCTCCGCCCGGACCGTTGTCGGCGAGGTTGGCGTGCGCGCCCGCCACGCCCCGATGCTCGCCCGCCTCGCGCCGAGCACGCTGCGCCTGTTCGAGGACGAGTCCGACGTGAGCTCGAGCGACGGCGGCCAGCGCTACGTCACGGCCGAGGGCTGGCTCGAGGTCTTCGCCAACAAGGTGACCGTGCTGGTCACCGAGGCCCACGAGCCGGGCGACCTCGACTCCTCCGACCTGAAGAGCCGCCTCGAGGACGCCGAGCAGCGTCTCAGCGAGGCGGAGGAGGACTCAGCCGCCCACCGCGCGGCCGAGCAGGACAAGGCCCGGTACGAGGCCTTCCTCGAGATCTCCGACTCCTGAGCGACCTAAGGCCGCGGCGCTCCGCGGTCGATGGTCGGGCGTGAGCCGCCCGGCCCCCCTGAGACTCCTGCGCGCAGGCGCGCTCGGCGCCGCGTTCCTCCTCGCCGGCTGCGGCGGCGGCGACGCCTCATCCGACGGTCAGGTCTCGATCGAGGTCGACGCGGGGCCGAACGGGAGCATCGCGCTGATCGCCGACCCGGCGGCGGGGCCGTCGAACGCGCGGGTGCCGGTCACCAGGAAGGGGATCCCGACGGTCATCTACCGGGCGCCGGTGCGGAAGCTGAGCGAGGGGATGCGGCTGCGCGCGATCGCCACCGTGACCCTGACCAAGTGCGCCATCACCGACTACATCCCGAATCAGCGGGCCCACACCGCCTGCCAGGGCACCCGCGAGTACGACTACGACCCGGTCGTCATCGAGACGGCCTTCCGGCTGGTCGGCGGCCGCGCCGCCCCCGACCCCTCGATCTCGGTCAGCCCGCTCGGCCCGGCGAAGCGGACGACCTGCACCACGAAGATCCACCACTGCACGATCTCCCAGGACTACGAGGTGACCGTCTCGGCCGCCGAGGCCCGCTCCGACGCGCGCTGGGTGATCTTCGAGGCCACCGCGACCTCCCCCAGGGCGAAGGGCTGCAGCCCGCCGCGCGCGTCCGACTGCAACGTCCTCGCGGTCGAGACGCAGAAGGGGACCGCGATGTACTGGGTCCAGGAGGACGGCACGATCGCGCAGCCGGGCAGCCTCCCCGCCGACCGCTCCGAGAACGAGGAGACGCTGCCGGTCCTGACGGGCCACGGCGACAAGGACACGGTGCGCAGGGTCGTCTACAGCGCCGAGGTCGAGTCCGCCGACGACCTCCACGATCTCGCCGGCGCCCAGTTCGAGGTCGATTCCCTGCTGAAGATCGAGGAGAAGCTGCCGCAGGCGCCCGACATCGCGAGCTACCTCGTGCTCAGCGACAGCCCGACCGGGATCGCCGGGCAGATACCTCGTCAGCGACTCCTACGACCCCGGCAAGACCGGCAACGCGGGTGGCAACTGCGACGGGACCTGCTCCGTCGACCGGCCGGCCGTGGCGACGACCATCCTGCCCTGCGACGTCAGCGCCGGGCGCCGCTACGTCAACCTCGTCGCCGCCTCGTCCCGCGCGGCGGCGAAGCGGGGCGAGACGGTCACGGTCGCGGACGGCGGCTACGTCGAGGTCAGCCGGCTCTACCCGTCCGGCGTGAGCACCGGAGGGGCGTCGAAGGACGGCTGCAAGCGCTGAGCTGGGCGGGTCGCCGGGCGGCCGCGTCCCAGGCGGTGATCTACCCTTCCCCGATGCAGGAGCGCCTCCTCGCGGAGAAGCTGATCGGCTATGACACCTCCACCGAGGAGGGGGTCAGGCTGTGCGCCGGATTCGTCAAGGGCTGGCTCGAGGCGCGTGACATCCCCTGCCGGCAGCTGACCGTCCGCGACCTGCCGATCCTGATCGCCGACGTCGGCCCCGAGGCCGGCCCGACCATCGTCATGCACGGCCACATCGACGTCGTCCCCGGCCGTCCCGGCCAGTTCGACCCGGTGCTCGAGGACGACCGCCTGTTCGGCCGCGGCGCCTACGACATGAAGGGAGCCGCGGCGGCGATGATGCTGGCGGTCGCCGATCTGCGCGACCAGCGGGACGTGCGCGTCCGCCTCGCCCTGGTCCCGGACGAGGAGACCGAGGAGGAGTTCGATCGCGGCAGCGACGTGCTCGTCGACGGTGGCTTCGCCGGCGACTTCGCGATCACGGGGGAGCCCACCGACATGCTGATCGGGGTCGCCGCCAAGGGCGTGCTCGCGGTCCGGATCGAGGTCAGCGGCCGAGCCGCCCACGGCTCGACGCCCTGGGAGGGCGACAACGCGATCACCAAGGCATTCTCGGTTTTCCGTGGAATCGAGTCCCTACCCTTCTCCAGGCAGTCCTCCGAGCTCTTCGACCGCCCCTCGATCAATCTCGGACGGATCCTCGGGGGAGACGCCCTGAACAAAGTGCCGGACACCTGCGTGATCGACGTCGACATTCGCTACCTGCCTGAGCAGGACCCCGCCGCGATCCTCGCTCAGATCGAGGAGATCCCGGACACCCGGGTCGTCTCGACCTTCCAGCGCCCGCCGGTCGAGGTCGACCGCGACTCCCCCTACGTGCGCGCCCTCTGCGCCGCGGCGGGGCCCAACCACGCCGGCGAGGTCACGAGCGTCGGCCGCGACGGCGCCTCGGACGCCGTCTCGTTCATCCGGGTCGGCGTCCCCGCGGTCGAGTTCGGCCCGGTCGGCGGTGGCCATCACGGCCCGGAGGAGTGGGTCTCGGTCTCCTCGCTCGGCGCCTACCGGCGCACCCTCTGCGACTTCGCCCGCACCCTGCCCCACGTGATCGAGGGGGCCACGGCGTGAGCGACGAGCCCCGCGACGACGACGTCGATCCGGACGAGACTCCGCCGCCGCTGCCCGAGGACGACAAGGGCCTCGGCCTGACCGAGGAGTTCCGCCGGATCGAGGCCGAGATCGACGCGGAGCTGGGCAACGCCGCGGACCTGGACGCGCCCGACGACATTCCCGAGGGGGAGGAGGGCGACCCCGGCGCCGACGAGCCGACGGTGGTGCGCTGGGACGACGACGATTCCTCCGAGTGGCCGGTCGCCCCGGTCGACCCTGCCGGCGCAGCGGTCCGCCGACGAGCGCGCCGAGGCTGAAGCCGACGAGCCGGTTGCCGGCGAGGACGACGCCCGGAGCCGGCCGCCGAGGAGGAGCCCGCCGCCGCGGACGTGGAGGCCGCCGAGCCCGCGCCCGAGGAGCCCGCCGAGGGCGACCACGAGCCCGAGCCGGACGCAGAGCCCGAGCAGGTCGTCGCCGCCGAGGAGCAGCCCGAGTCTCAGGGCCCGACCCGCCGCCCGAGGCCGAGGAGCCCGCCATCGAGCACACCGTCGTCGCGCCGCGGCCCGCCTGCGCCCGTTGCGATCCCCGCCGGGGGATACGGCGGCGGGGGCGGAGGAGCGCCCCGATCGCAGACGAGGACCTCGACGACCGCCAGCCGCGACTCTGGTGGCGGTTCCTGGCCGCCTCGGTCCTGATCGTCGCCGCGACGGCCACGGCCGTCGCGCTCTCGTCACTGCTCTTCCTGACCGACGTCGCGGCCCGCCTGCAGCCGATCCCGGGCCTGCAGGGCAAGCTGACCGAGCTGGACCCCGGCGACCCGCAGACGATCCTCATCGTCGGCTCCGACAAGCGCTCGAACACGCCCGGCGACCCCGGCCGCTCCGACACGACGATGCTCCTGCGCGTCGATGCGGAGAAGAAGGTGCTCTCGCTGTTCTCGCTCCCGCGGGACCTCCGGGTCGACATCGCCGGCCGCAACTACGGCGAGGGCAGGCTCAACGAGGCGTTCACCGCGGGCGGGGTCAAGAAGACCCTCGAGACGGTCTCCAACCTCACCGGGCTCGAGATCAACCACGTCGTCAACATCGACTTCCAGGGCTTCGCCGACGCCGTGGACGCGATCGGCTGCGTCTACGTCGACATCGACCGCGACTACTTCAACGACAACTCCGACTACGGCGAGGACTACGCGACGATCGACGTCAACGCCGGCTATCAGCGCCTCTGCGGGCTGAACGCGCTCGACTACGTCCGCTACCGCCACACCGACAACACGTTCGTCCGCGACGCCCGCCAGCAGGACTTCCTCCGCAACGCGCGCGCTCAGGTGCCGGTGAGCCAGCTCGCCCCGCCCGTGTTCGGCGGCGAGGGCGGCTCCAGCGAGCTGATCGACATCTTCACGGAGTACACGTCCTCCGACATCCACACCTCCGCCCAGGTCATCGGGCTGCTGAAGGCGTTCCTGATCGTCAAGGACGTGCCGATCAAGGAGGTCCACTTCAACGGCAGCGACGAGCTGATCGACGGCGTCGCCTACGTGACGGCCACCGACGAGGACATCCAGAAGGCCGTCGACGAGTTCCTCGGCACGGAGGACTCGAAGGGCCCGCGCGGCGGGTGACGGCGCCAACGAGGCCAAGGAGCCGGAGGAGAAGTCCGACGAGGAGAAGGCCAAGGAGGCCGAGAAGGCCGAGAAGGAGGCCGAGGACCCCGCGTCCGGCGCCGACGTGATCTCGACCGGCGACTCGGCCGCCGTGACCACCGGCGGGATCGACAAGTACGAGGCGTTCGGCCGCACGTCCGCCCGCCGCCTCAAGTTCCCGATCTACATCCCCAACCTCGTGGCCCCGGGATCCGCCTACGATGCCGGCTCGCGGCAGTACGACATCATGGATCTCGAGGACGACAAGCAGCCCGCCTACAAGATGGTGATCTCGCTCGAGAACCCGGCCGTCAACCTCGAGTACTACGGCATCCAGGGCACGACCTGGGAGGACCCGCCGATCCTCGAGGATCCCTCCGAGACCCGCACCTACGACGGCCGCGACTACGACCTCTACTACGACGGCGACCGGCTGCGGATGGTCGCGTTCCACGACGGCAGCAACGCCTACTGGGTGAGCAATACCCTGCTGCAGACCTTGGACGAATCCCAGATGCTTGCAATCGCCACCTCCATGACCGAGGTCAAGGAACCGGACGAGAAGAAGAAGTGAACGAGTCCCCGAAGGAACCGATCGGCGTCGTCGGCGTCGGCTGGGTCGGCCTCGTCACGGCCGCCTGCTTCGCCTCCCAGGGCCACGAGGTGTGGGCGATGGACGTCGACGCGGAGAAGGTCGAGCGCCTCTCCCGCGGCGAGCTGACGATCCACGAGCCCGGCCTCGGCGACCTCCTCCGCGACAACGCCGAGCGACTCAACTTCACGACCTCGATGGACGAGCTCCTGGCCGGTGCGCGGCTGCTCTTCTGCTGCGTCGACACGCCGCCGACCTACTCCGGCGACGCCGACCTCTCGCGGGTGCGGGCGGTCGTCGCGCAGCTCTCCGGCGACTCCGAGCACGCGCTGGTGATGAAGAGCACCGTTCCGTCGGGAACCGGCGCGTCGATCCGCCGCGACCTGCCCCAGCTCTCCTACGTCTCATGCCCCGAGTTCCTCAAGGAGGGCTCCGCGGTCGAGGACTTCCTCAACCCCGATCGCGTCGTGATCGGCTCCGATCCGGGCGACGAATGGGCGGCCGACGCCGTCGCCGAGGCCTACGCGCCGCTCGGCGGCGAGCTGGTCCGCACCGACGTCGCCAGCGCCGAGATGATCAAGCTCGCCTCCAACGCCTTCCTGGCGACGAAGATCTCGTTCATCAACGAGATCGCGAACGTCTGCGAGGAGGTCGGCGCCGACGTCACCGAGGTGGCTCGCGGGATGGGGCTCGACGAGCGCATCGGCCGCTCGTTCCTCAACGCCGGGATCGGCTACGGCGGCTCGTGCTTCCCGAAGGACGTCTCTGCGCTCAAGCAGCTCGCCGGCAACTCGGGCTACCACTTCCAGCTGCTCAACTCGGTGATCGAGGTGAACGAGCTGCAGAAGCGCCGCGTGATCGGCAAGCTGCGAAAGCACCTCGGCTCGCTCGTCGGCACGCGGGTGGCGCTGCTCGGCCTCGCGTTCAAGGCGAACACCGACGACATGCGCGAGGCCTCGAGCCTGGTGCTCTCGGCCCGCCTGCAGGGAGAGGGGGCGGACGTCACCGCCTACGACCCGGTCGCCCACGCGGGCGCCGCCGGGCTGCTGCCCTCGGTCGAGCTCGCCGACTCCGCCGCGGCCGCGCTCG
The DNA here is from genome assembly GCA_963839535.1 of uncultured Solirubrobacterales bacterium. Lineage (GTDB taxonomy): Bacteria > Actinomycetota > Thermoleophilia > Solirubrobacterales > 70-9 > RHKX01. The sequence goes on along the minus strand of CAWIVF010000006.1, from coordinate 240,306 downwards.
AGGGCGCCGACGCGGTGATCCTGGTCACCGAGTGGCCCGAGTTCGCGGAGCTCGACTGGACGGCGCTGGGGTCGACGATGCGGACGCCGCTGATCGTCGACGGGCGCAACTTCCTCGACCCGGACGCCATGCGCGCCGCCGGGTTCACCTACGAGGGGATCGGGAGGGGCGGGCGCGTCCCGTCCTGACCCGCGGCGCCGCCGCACGGCGCCGACGCCCTCGCACCCTGTAGAAAGCGCCTCCATGACCGGCCCCCGAGCGAGACCCCGATGCAGGCGCTGATCCTCGTCGGCGGCCACGGCACGCGGCTTCGCCCGGTGACGCTGACGCTCCCCAAGCCGGTGATCCCGCTCGTCGACCGGCCGTTCATCCGCTACATGGTCGATTGGCTCGCGCGCCATGGGGTCGACGACATCGTCATGGCCTGCGGCTTCCTGCCGGACGGCATCCGCGCGGTCCTCGGCGACGGCGTCCCCGGCGGCCCCCGCCTGCGCTACGTCGAGGAGCCCGAGCCGCGCGGCACCGCCGGCGCGATCAAGTTCGCCGCCGACCTCCTCGACGACCGCTTCCTCGCCCTCAACGGCGACGTCCTCACCGACCTCGACCTCACCGCCCTGATGCAGCAGCACGACGCCAGCGGCGCCCGCGCGACCCTGGCGCTGTACCCGGTCCCCGACCCGACGGGCTACGGGCTCGTCCGCCATGCCGAGGACGGCGAGATCACCGAGTTCCTCGAGAAGCCCGACCCGGCGGAGATCGACACGAACGAGATCAACGCCGGCGCCTACGTGCTCGAGAAGGAGATCCTCGACCTCGTCCCCGAGGGCAAGGACGTGTCGATCGAGCGCGAGGTCTTCCCGCGCCTCGTCGGCGACGGCCTCTACTCGCGCCGCCTCGAGGGCTACTGGATGGACATCGGGACCCCGGAGCGCTACCTCGAGGCCTGCTGGGACATCCTCGGGCGCAACGTCGAGACCGAGGCCGGCGCGAAGCTGAACGGCGACGGGACCTACATCGCCCCCGGGGTGGAGGTGGACGACGCCGCAGAGGTCGCCGAGCTCTCCTTCGTCGACGCCGACGCCTTCGTCGGTGCGGCGAAGATCGGGCCGCGAGCGGTCCTCGGCGCCGGCACGAGCGTCGCCGAGGGAGCGACGGTCACCGGGTCGGCGCTCCATCCCGCCTGCCGGATCGGCGCCGGCGCAACCGTCACCGGGCTCGATCCTCTCCGCCGGCGCGATCGTCGAGGAGGGGGCCACCGTCCCCGAGGGCTCGATCATCGGCGCCGGCGCCACGATCACGGCGTCCGCCGGCCTCGAGCCCGGAGCGCGCGTGCAGCCGGAGGAGACCGCATGAGCGACGGCACCCTGGCCGAGCGGATCGGCGCCTTCGACTCGGGCGATCAGCTCGAATCGGCTCTCGCCCTGCCCGACCACCTGCGCGACGCGCTCTGGCGCGTCTCCTCGGCCAAGCTCGGGCCGATCCCCTCGACCGGGCTGATCGTCTGCGGGATGGGCGGCTCGGCGATCGGAGGGGACCTGGCGGCGGCAGCGCTCGGCTCGCGGCTGAGCAAGCCGCTCGACGTCGTCCGCGGCTACGGGGTGCCCTCCTGGACGCCTCCCGACCGCGTCATCTTCTGCTCCAGCTACTCGGGCAACACCGAGGAGACGATCGCCTGCTACGACGCCGCGGAGGCGGTCGGAGCGCGGCGGGTCGTGGCGACCACCGGCGGCCGCGTCGCCGAGCTGGCGCGCCGCGACAAGGTGCCGGTGATCGGCATGCCGGCCGGGCTGCAGCCGCGGGCCGCCGTCGGCTACACGTTCGCGATCGCCGCCGAGGTCGCGGCGCTGGTCGGGGCGAGCCCGGCGATCCGGATGGAGATCGACAGCTCCGCCGCCCACCTCGAGGCCGCCAAGGACTCGCTGCTCGCCCGCGCCGCCGAGCTGGCCGAGCGGATCCACGGCTCCGTGCCGCTGCTCTACGGATGCGGCCTCACGGCCCCGATCGGCTACCGCTGGAAGTGCCAGATCAACGAGAACGCCAAGCTCCCCGCCTTCGACCATCAGCTGCCGGAGATGGACCACAACGAGATCGTCGGCTGGGACCGGGCGCCGCAGGGGGCCTACAGCGCGGTCTTCCTCGAGGACCGCGACCAGCACCCGCGCGAGCGGCAGCGCTTCGAGCTCACCGCCGAGCTGATCGGCGACCGCGCACATGACGTGATCCGGCTCGAGACGGAGGGGGAGACCCGCACCGAGCGCCTGCTCTGGTCGGTGATGCTCGGCGACCTCCTCTCGCTCGAGCTGGCGGCTCGCGAGGAGACCGACCCGACCCCGGTCGCCGTGATCGAGAACCTCAAGGACAGGCTGGGCCGGCCGTGAGGGGGATGGTCATGGCCGCCGGGCTCGGCACCCGCCTGCGCCCGATCACCCACGACCTCCCGAAGCCGGTGGTGCCGGTCTGCAACGTGGCGATCGTCGAGCAGCTGGTCCGCCTCCTCGCCGCCCACGGGGTCGACGAGGTCATCGCCAACCTGCACTGGTTCCCGGAGCAGGTCCGCGGACGGCTCGGCCCGGAGGCCACCGACGGGGTGGAGGTGACCTACGAGATGGAGGAGGAGCTGCTCGGCACCGCCGGCGGCGTCCGCAACGTCGCCGACTTCCTGACCGGGACCGACGACGACACCTTCGTCGTCCTCGCCGGTGACGCGCTCACCGACGTGAACCTGACCGCGCTGGTCGAGGCGCACCGCGCCAACGGCGGCGTCGCGACGCTGGCCGTGAAGAAGGTCGCCGACGTGAGCGAGTACGGGGTGATCGTGACGACGCCCGAGGGCAGGATCGAGGGCTTCCAGGAGAAGCCCGACCCGGCCGAGGCCCTCTCCGACCTCGTCAACTGCATGGTCTACGCCTTCAGCCCCGAGATCTTCGATTACTTCCCCGCCGACGACCCGGTCGACTTCGCCCTCGACGTGTTCCCGGCGCTGCTCGAGCACGGCGTCCCCTTCCACGTCCACGAGATCGACGGCTACTGGAACGACGTCGGGACCCTGCGCGAGTACCTGCAGGGCAACCTCGACGCGGTCTCGGGGGCCGTCGACCTGCCGCGGCTCGGCGGCGAGCTCAGCACCGACGGCGGGGTTCCGAGCGGGGTGGAGGCGGCCGGCGACGTCGAGGTGGACGGCCCGGTGCTGTTCGGCTCGGGGTGCACCATCGGCGCCGGCGCGAAGCTCACCGGCCCGCTCGTGATCGGCGCCGGCAGCAAGATCGGCGCCGGGGCCCAGCTCAAGGAGGCGCTCCTGCTCCCGGGCGCCGATGTCCCGGCGGGGAGCATCCTCGCCCGCGGGATCGCGGGCGATCCCGCTCGCCTCGCCTCCGGCGACTGGTAGGCGCTGCCGGTGACCGGGCGGAGGCGAATCGTCAGGGCCCCGGCCTCGTCGGCCAACCTCGGCCCCGGATATGACGTGCTCGGCGCCGCGCTGGCGCTGGAGCTCGAGCTCGAGGTGGCCGAGGAAGGGGCCTACTCGTTCGACCCGGGCGGGCTCGACGTCCCCACGGACCCCTCCAACCTCCTCGTCCGCTCGTTCGAGCGCCTCCATTCCGCCGAGGGGATCGCCTTCCGGCTGAACAGCGAGATCCCGCTCGGCCGCGGCCTCGGCTCGTCGGCCGCCGCGATCGTGGCCGGCCTGCTCGCCGCCGATCACCTCTTCGAGCTCGGCAACTCGCGCGAGGCGCTGTTCGCCCACGCCTGCGAGATCGAGGGCCACCCCGACAACGTCGCGGCGTGCCTCTTCGGCGGCGTCGTCGCCTGCCCGCCGCAGGGCGCCCCCGCTCGCGAGTCGGCGCCGGACCCGATCGAGATCCTGACCGGCAACGCGCCGGCTCCGGCGGTCTCGATGCCGGCGCTGCTCGCTCCCCCGGAGGGGGTCGAGGCGATCCTCGTGATCCCGGAGGAGGAGGTGCCCACCGAGAAGGCGCGCGCCGCCCTGCCCAGCCAGCTGCCGATCGCCGACGCGGTCCACAACGTCGCCGCGGCCGCCCACCTCGTGCTCGGGATCGAGCGCTCCGACCTGACGCTGATCGAGCGCGGCCTCTCCGACCGGGTCCACCAGCCGTGGCGCCGCGACCTCTACCCGCGCTCGATGGAGGTCGTCGAGACGGCCCGCGGCCTCGGCGCGATCGGCGCGACGATCTCGGGAGCGGGGCCGACCGTGCTCGTCTGGTGCTTCTGGCAGTCCGGCTCGCGCGTCCTCGCCGGCCTGAGCGAGATGTGCGAGGACTGGGCGGAGGTCCGCCGGGTGCCGTTCTCCCCGCAGGGAGCGCGGGTGGAGCTTGTAACCCCGGGGGAATGCTCCGCTTCGCGTCCGCTTCCCCCGGGAGGGGGCCCCACCGGGACGGGACCCTAGGAAGGCTGGGGCTCGGACACGGCCTTGCTCAGCAGTTCGCTGAGCTTGCTCCAGCTCCGTCTTGCTCAGGTTCTTGAACTCCTCCGGGGGCTCGTAGAGCAGCTCCAGCGCGCGCTCGCGCAGGCTCTCGCCCTCCGGGGTCAGGGCGATCAGCTTCACGCGCCGGTCGTCGGGGCTCGGGCGGCGCTCGATCAGGCCGCGCTCCTGGAGGCGGTCGACGAGGTCGGTGACGTAGGAGGCGTCGCAGTAGAGGCTCTCGCCGATCGTGCCCATCGGGAGGCTGGTGCCGGGGGAGAGGCGCCAGATCAAGCCGAGCTGCTTCGGGGCCAGGCCGAGCTCCAGCGCCACGGCCGGGAAGCGGGGCGGCTTGCGGCCGCCCCAGCCGACCAGCTCGAGGACGCTCTTCCAAGCGGCCACCGCGGGTTGCTCGGAATGGCTCATTTGCAGAAGCTTATTGGACTATCAGGACAATTGCAAGTGCCGATAGTAGGACAAGTCCAACTAATTCTGCTAGGGTGCCCGGCATGAGCGAATCGAGAGTGACGAACGGCCGCGCGATCGAGGTCGAGGGCCTCAGCAAGAAGTTCAAGAAGGGTCCGCTGGCGGTCGACGCCATCGACCTGCACGTCGACGCCGGCGAGATCTACGGCTTCCTCGGCCCCAACGGCGCCGGCAAGTCGACGGCCGTGCTGATGCTGACGACGCTGCTGCCGCCGACCGGCGGGGTGGCGCGCGTCGGCGGCTACGACATCGGCACCGAGGGCGCCCGGGTGCGCGAGCAGATCGGCGCCGCCCTCCAGGAGGTCGCCCTCGACCCGCATCTGACCGCGCGCGAGCACATGCGGCTGCAGACCGCCCTCCAGGGCGTGCCGAAGGCCGAGCGCCGCAAGCGCGGCGACGAGCTGATCGAGCGCGTCGGCCTCGCCGAGGCTGCCGACCGGAAGACCGGCGGCTACTCGGGTGGCATGCGGCGCCGGCTCGACCTGGCCCTCGCGCTCGTCCACAGCCCGCGGATCCTCTTCCTCGACGAGCCCACGACGGGCCTCGACCCGCAGTCGCGCAGCTCGCTCTGGGAGGAGGTCGAGCGCCTCGCCGACGACGAGGGAATGACGGTCTTCCTGACCACGCAGTACCTCGAGGAGGCGGATCACCTCGCCGACCGCGTCGGGATCATCGACCAGGGCAAGATCGTGGCCGAGGGCACCCCGGCTGCGCTCAAGTCGGAGATCGGCGAGCCCAGCATCGAGGCGATCCCGCTCGACCCGGCCGACCACGGCCGTCTGCGCGAGCTCCTCTGCAAGCTCGGCGAGCCGAGCGAGGGCGGCAACGGGGACGGCGCCGTCGTGGTCCGCCTCGCCGCCTCCACCGGGGGCCTGGCGACCGTCGTGCGGGAGCTCGACCGCGCCGGCATCGGCCTCGCGGACCTGCAGCTGCACGCCCCGACCCTCGACGACGTCTTCCTCGAGAAGACGGGTCGCAAGCTCGAGGGCGCCGGCGACGACGGAGGCGGACGAAGCCGCGCCGCAGGCGGCATGAGCCTCGCCACCGAGCAGACCCTCGAGGTCGCGCGGCGCTCCTTCCTGCGCTCGCTGCGTCAGCCCGCCGCGGTGATCCCGAGCATCGTCTTCCCCCTGGTCCTGCTCGCGGTGAACAGCGCCGGGCTCGAGTCGGCCACCGGCATCCCCGGATTCCCGACCGACTCGTACCTCACGTTCGCCCTCGCGTTCCCCTTCATCCAGGGCGCGATCTTCGCCCTCCTGAACATGGGAACCGACGTCGCCACCGACGTCGAGGGCGGGCTGATGAACCGGCTCGCGCTGACGACGTTGCCCGGTCCCGCGCTGCTCGCCGGGATGCTCGGCGGGCTCGATGGCGGTCGGCCTGATCCAGGCGAGCGTCTACCTCGTGGCCGGGTTGGCCGCCGGGGCGGACTTCGCTGCCGGCCTCGCGGGGGTGCCGGTGTTGCTGGCGCTCTCCCTGGCGATCTCGTTCGCCTTCGGGTGCGTCGGCATCTTCGCGGCGCTGCGAGTCGGCAGCAGCGAGGCGATGCAGTCGCTGTTCCCGGTCTTCTTCATCTTCCTGTTCTTCAGCTCGGCCTCGATGCCGCGCGACCTGATCGCCGAGGGCTGGTTCCGGACGGTCGCCGACCTCAACCCGGTCTCCTACCTGATCGAGAGCGTGCGCAGCCTCTTCGTCACCGGCTGGGACGGCGAGGCGCTGGCGCTCGGCTTCGGCTTCGCGCTCCTGATCGCAGTCGTCTTCCTCGCCGCCGCGGCGAGCACCCTGCGGACGAGGCTCGTGCGGACGTGAGCGCGCGCTCCGCCGGCAGGTTCCGCTCCGTCGCGCTCGCGGTCGCGTGGCGCAGCCTGCACAACTTCCTCACGAACCGGGCGCTGCTGCTGCCCGCGCTGATCTTCCCGCTGTTCTTCTTCAGCGCCTTCGCCGGCGGCCTCTCGCGGATCGAGCAGGCTCCCGGCTTCGACTACGGGCAGGGCTACACGGCGTTCATCTTCGCCTTCGTCCTGCTTCAGGCCTCCGCCTTCGGCGGGGTCTTCGCCGGCTTCGGAATCGCCCGGGACTTCGAGACGGGCTTCGGCCGCCGCCTGATGCTCGCCGCGCCGAACCGGATGGCGATCCTCGCCGGCTACGCCCTGTCCGCCCTGGTCCGGGCCATGATCGTCGGCGCGATGCTGTTCGCGATCGCGCTGATCACCGGGATGGAGGTCGCCAGCGACGCCGTCGATCTCGGCGGGCTGATCGGCCTGGCGCTGCTGGTGAACGCCGCGGCCTCGATGTGGGCCGCCGGAATCGCGCTGCGCTTCCGCACGATCCAGGCCGGCCCGCTGATGCAGACCCCGGTCTTCATCGTGCTCTTCCTGACCCCGGTCTACGTGCCGATCGCGTTGCTCTCCTCGTGGATTCACACGGTCGCGGAGTACAACCCGATCACGCCGATGGTCGAGGCGGCGCGGACCCTGCTCGCGGGGGCCCCCGAGGGGATGGGCGAGGCGGGGCTCGCGGGTGTGGCCCTGGTCGCCGTCTTCCTGCTCTGGGCCGTCACCGGGATGCGCCGCGCGGAGTCCGCCGGCGGCTGATCATCGGCGCGGCCACCCTGGTGTCCCTCTAGAGTCCACGGGAGGCGCCGCAACGGCGGTGCCGGGGTCGGAGACACAGGAGACACCTTGAGGAGCACGACGACCCTGCGCACGCGCGCTGCAGCCGTGACCACCGCGATCCTGGCGTCGCTGGCGCTGGCGTCCTCCGCCGACGCGGCGATCACGACCGCGTTCGACGGCGCCGTCACCGTGCACCGTCGGTCGGCCCCCCAACGGACTACCGCTCATGCGCGCAGCCTCGGGCGCCGGCATCGTCAGACTCCTTCGACGGCGCCAAGATCGACGTCCGGCTTCTGCTCCCGGCCGAGCCCGCCTCCGGCACCGACGGCGACTACCCGCTGGTGATGGGCTTCCATGGCTGGGGCGGCAGCAAGGCCGACTACGACCTCGAGCGCTGGGTCGACAAGGGCTATGCGGCGTTCACGATGAGCGACCGCGGCTGGGGCATGTCGTGCGGCGGCCAGGATCCCGATCGGCTGATGCCCGCAGTGCTCGGCGCTCCCCCGGGCACGGACTCCGACGGTGCCGGGACGGCGACGGCCCGTGGCTACAACCACCTGATGGACACCCGCTTCGAGGTCCGCGACGCCCAGCAGATGGCCGGGCTGCTCGTCGACGACGGAATTGCCGACCCGGCCCGGATCGGCGCGACCGGCGGCTCCTACGGCGGCGGCATGTCGATGGCGCTGGCGGCGCTCAAGGACCGCACGATGCTCGAGGACGGCAGCCTCGTGCCGTGGGAGAGCCCGGACGGCACGCCGATCTCCCTCGCCGCCGCGGCGCCGGTGATTCCCGTGGACCGATCTCGCCTACTCGCTGGTGCCCAACGGCTACACGCTCGACTACGTCAAGGACAGCCCGTACGAGATGGGCCCGATCGGCGTCCAGAAGCAGTCGTTCGTCTCGGGCCTCTACGCGATCGGTCAGCTGCTGAGCAACTACGCGCCCCCGACCGACGCCAGCGCGAACGTGCCCGGCTGGTTCGCGCGCCTCAACGCCGGCGATCCCTACGAGGGGGACCCGACCGTTCAGGACATCGTCGACCAGGTCACCACCTACCACTCGAGCTATTACATCGACCACTCGCGCGCGCCCGCGCCGCTGCTGATCTCGAACGGCTGGACCGACGACCTGTTCCCCGCCGACGAGGCCATCCGCTTCTACAACCGCACCCGCGCGGAGTACCCGGGGTCCGACATCTCGCTGGTCTTCTACGACTACGGCCATCAGCGCGGTCAGAACAAGTCCGCGGACAACGATCTGCTCGACGACCGCCAGGAGGCGTGGTTCGACCACTACGTCAAGGGCGGGGCGCCGGAGCCGCCGAACCGCGTCGAGACCCTGACCCAGACCTGCCCGAAGGCGGCTCCCTCGGGTGGGCCGTTCACGGCGTCGACCTGGCTCAAGATCGCGCCGGGTGAGGTCCGCTTCCAGGATCCGAGCGAGCAGACCATCGCTCCCGCCGGAGGCAACCCCGAGAGCAACCAGGCCTACGACCCGGTCACGGGTCCCGGCGCCTGCGCCACGGCCTCATCCGACGACTCGCCCGGGGTCATCAGCTACCGGCTCGATCCGGCGCCCACCTCGGGTTACACCCTGATGGGCTCGCCGACGATCGTCGCCGACGTCGCCTCGCCCGGCCCCGCCTCGCACATCGCCGCTCGGCTGATCGACATCGACCCGGCGACGGGGGACGGGACGCTCGTCGCCCGGGCGCTCTACCGCCCGGAGGCCGGCTCGGACCAGAAGGTCGTCTTCCAGCTGCACCCGAACGGCTACCTCTTCGAGAACGGCCACATCGCCAAGCTGGAGCTGATGCCCAACGACACGCCGTATGGGCGCACGTCGAACTCTCAGGCGCCCATCACCGTCTCGAACCTCGACTTCAGGCTCCCGGTGCTCGAGCAGCCGGGGAGCAACTCGATGGTCACCGAGCCGGCGCCGAAGTTCATCCCCGACGGCTACGAGCCGGTGGACGAGCTCCTGCCGCGCCAGATCGACACCGACGGCGACGGCGTCGCCGATCCGGACGACGATTGCGTCAACGAGCCCGGCCCGGCCTCGAACAACGGGTGCCCGCTGCCTCGCAACGCCGCCTGCGCCACCGTGCAGCGCGGGACGTCCGGCGAGGACCGCCTCGTCGGCACGCAGCTCGGCGACAAGCTGATCGCCGGCAAGGGCGCCGACGTGGTCAAGGGCAGGGAAGGCAGGGACTGCCTCTCCGGCAAGAGCGGCAAGGACCGGCTGACCGGCGGCAAGGGCAAGGACAAGATCAACGGCGGCACCGGGGGCGACAAGATCTTCGCCCGCGACGGCGGCCGCGACGTGATCAGGTGCGGCAAGGGCCGCGATCGCGTCCAGGCCGACAAGAGCGACCGCGTCGGCCGCAGCTGCGAGCGGGTCGGGGCCGGCAAGAAGAACTCGTAGGGCCTGAGGGCCCGGCCCCGCTTCGGCGGGGCGTCCTCAGCTCGCGAGCAGGCGGGCGGGCAGCGTCTCCTGCCGCACCGCCTCCAGTCGCTCGACCCGGTCGGGCATGTCGAGCCGCTCGAGGACCTCGGCCGCCAGGTCGAGGTAGTCGGCTCCCCGCTCCGGCCGGTAGTCGAGGATCGGCCGTGCCCGCTCGGCGGACTCCGCGTAGGCGATCGACTGCCTGATCACGGTCGAGAAGACCTTGCCGGGGAACTGCTCCTCGAGCGCCTCGAGGGTCTGACGGGCGTGCTTCGTCCGCATGTTGGCGATGTTGAGCAGGACGCCGAGGAGCTCCAGCTCGGGATTGAGCGTGTCGCGGGCCAGGTCGAAGATCTGCAGCGCCTGCGCGACGCCCTGGAGCGAGAAGTGCTGCGCCTGGGTCGAGAGCATCGCGTGCGTCGAGGCCACGAGCGCATTCACCGTCAGCAGGCCGAGGGTGGGCGGGCAGTCGATCAGGACCACGTCGTAGCGCCGCTTGACGTCGCGCAGGGCGTTGCGCAGCGTCACCTCGCGGCCGATCTTGCCGGCGAGGACCAGCTCCGCCTCGGCGAGGCCGAGGTTGGCGGGGATGACCGGGCCGTGGATGGCGTCGACGGCCCGCGCCTGCCCGGCGAGGACCTCACCGAGGGTCGGCTGCGCCTCGGGGTCGACGTCGAAGTAGTCGGAGAGGTTCCCCTGAGGGTCGGCGTCGATCGCCAGGACGTCGAGGCCCGACCCGGCCGAGCACGTCGGCGAGCGAGCGAACCGTCGTCGTCTTGCCGGTCCCGCCCTTCTGGGAGAGCACCGCGAGGGTTATCGACATCCGCGCACCATCCGCCGTGCCGGCTCGTTCCTGGGGTCGCGAAGCATCGCGCGACTATATTCGCCGCCTCGCGGGGTGAGGGGAGAGGTCCGCTCAGGCGGCGCGGCGGACGTTGTTCGCCCCGCCGAGAGACCGCACGCGGTCGCTGGCGGCCACGGCGCCCAGCCGCTCGCCTCGCCCGTCGCTCTCGCAGGACGCGCAGGCCCAGTCGTCGCCCTTGCGGCCGACGTGGCGCGTGACGCGCTCGCCGACCAGCGGGAAGCGGCCGCAGCAGGCGCAGCACACGACCCCGTCGATCGGGTGCTCGTCGACGGGTAGGGACGTGACCTCGGCGATCGCCTGCATGCCCGCCTCTTCGGCGGATCTGCGGGGGTTCCTGCCCGGCCCGCGGATAGACTCGCGACCCCGATGGGCCCCGTGACCGCCGAGATCACCATCGACGCCCCACGTGAGCGCGTCTACGCGGCGATCGCCGACCTCTCGATGCGGCCGGCCTTCTGCGACCACTTCATGGAGGAGTTCCATCTGCAGCGAATCGAGCCGCGCGGGATCGGGGCGGCCGCCCGCTTCCACCTCGATGCGCCGCGCTTCGCGATCTGGATGGAGACGGTCATCTCGGAGCTCGAGCCGCCGCACATGATCGTCGAGCGGGGGAGGGGATCGCGCAGCGACCGGATGGCGGTGGTGACCGCCTGGGAGCTGGTCGAGAACGCCCGGACGATGACCGACGTCAGCGTCAGCTTCTGGACCGAGCCGAGCAAGATGGGCGACAAGATCAAGGATCGGATGGGCTCGGCGGGATGGCACCGACGCCAGTGGAAGCGAGCGCTCGGCAGGCTCCGCGACCTGCTCGAGGCCGATGTCCCGATCGAGTCCCTCCACGTCGCCGGCGCGAGCCGGCCATGACCTTCGCGCACCGATCGCGCCGGTAGACTTCCGCCGCCGATGAGCCTTCGCCGCCCCACACATCTCGTCCTGCTGCTGCTCGCGCTGACCGCCCTCTTCTCGTTCGCCGCAGGGTGCGGCGAGGAGCATGAGTCCGAGGTCGCCGAGGGCGAGCCCCTCGAGCTGGGCGAGATGGGCTTCACCGTCCAGATCACCCGCTTCCTCAACCCCGCCTCGCAGGAGGATGCGACCTACCTCGAGGGGGCGCCGCCGCTGGAGAAGGGGATGCAGTACCTCGCCGTCTTCATGAAGGTCTCCAACGAGGGCGACGAGCCCACCGTGGTCCCGCAGCCCTTCAAGATCGTCGACACGCGCGGCACGATCTACAACCAGATTCCCGTCGACAACCCCTTCGCGCTCGAGTCCGGAGCCGAGGTCGAGGCCGAAGGTGAGGTTCCCGAGGCGGACACCGCGGCCGCCAGCGGGCCGATCGAGGGCTCGATGATCCTCTTCATGCTCGACGAGGACGCGACGGAGAACCGGCCGCTGCAGCTCGAGGTCCCCGGCCCCGACGAGGTCGGCTCGGTCGAGCTGGACCTCTGAGCCACCTGATCTCCGGGGCGGCTTGAACCTCAGGGTCACACAGCTCGCCCTGCTGCTCGCCGCGGCCGCGGCGATCCTGATCATGGTCGACGTGCTCGGCACGGTCGGCGCTGTCGCGGCGCTCGGCGCGATCATCCTCGGGACCCTCCTCGCCGCACCCGCCGGGCGCGGTCAGGGCGGCGGCTGGTGGACCCTCCTCGCGATCGGCGCCGTCCTCTCGGTGGCCGGAGCGACCCTGACGCTCCTCAGCGAGACCCTGGGCGGCCTGGTGGCCCTCCTCGGCGGCATCGCCGTGGTGAGCGGCGCGGCGATGGGCTTCCCGCTGGACTAGAGGCTGGGGACGACCGGTTGTGCGGAAGTCCTCCCAGAGGTCTGGTTAACGTTCTTCGCCCTCGATGCCGAAGTGGTTAGGTGGGCCACCCTGCGTCATCGACGACCCTTCGTTACCTCCCGCTCACTGCGCTGGCGACGCTCGTCGTAATCCTCACCCCGGGAGCTGTCATCTGGGCGCTCGCTTCGAGTGGAACGGTGACGGGTTTCCTGCCGCTGGTGGCCATCGGCCTGGCCATCTCGCTGATGGTCAGCACGCTTGGCCGGATCGCCTGGCAGCACCGCGCCGATTCCCATGATCTTCTCTTCTCCGACCTGATGATCTGGGGCTGGGTCCGCCGCTGGCGCGCCGAGCGCAAGCTCGATGGAGCGATGTCCCTGCTCGGCCTCGGGGACCGCGAGATGCGCACGCGACTCGATCCGGGCGTCCGGGTTGATGTCCTCGAGGACCTCGCAACTTCGCTCGAGGCTCGTGATCCGTATCTCCACGGCCACTCCCGGCGGGTCGCGCGGTACGCGGCGATGATCGCGGCGAAGATGGATCTTCCCGAGGAGACGGTCAGAAAGGTGAGGACCGCCGCTGCCGTCCACGACGTCGGCAAGCTCGAGACGCCGCTGGCGGTGCTCAATAAACCCGGTCACCTCACCGACGAGGAGTTCGACGTGATCAAGCTCCACGCTCCGCGCGGCGCGGAGATGGTCAGCGATCTCGGCGACACGGAGCTGACCGAGATGGTCGCCCACCATCACGAGCGCCTCGACGGCACCGGCTACCCGTCGAGGCTCGCCGGCGAAGCCATCCCCCTCGGGGCTCGGATCATCGCCGTCGCCGACACCTTCGACGCTCTCACGTCGACCCGCGCATACCGCCCCGCCAGGCGCCACAAGGTCGCGCTCGGCATCCTGCGCGCCGAGGCCGGCACGCAATTGGACCCCGAGGCGGTTGAGGCCTTCGACCGCTGCTACGCGGGCAGCTTCGGCGGGCTCACCGTCTGGGCGCTCTTCGCGGGCCTGCCCCATCGGCTCTGGTCTCCCGTGGAGAGTCAGCTCCAGGTGGCGAGCGGGACCGCGATGAGCAAGGCGATGACCATCGTTGCCACCACCGCCGCAACGGGCAGCTATTGCTGCGACGGCGAGCCACGCTGACCCCCGCGATACGAGCGCCGCGCCCGGCGACCTTCGTGCCGCTGCCGGACAGGGAGCAACAGCAAGGACGGATAGGCGGGGTCCTGTGCTCGACTGGGCGGATACGTCAGTCCCCATGGGTCGCTACGAGGCCACCCGGCAGCAGTCGATCCGCGGCAGTGGCATCGACCCGAACTCCCTGACTCGCGGTACGAGGGGCGCCCGGAACGACGGCGCGGCCCCAGTCAGCTTCCAGCCGGAGGGCACCGGGGCCGCAGCCGCCACTCTGCCGGAGCCCTCCTATCCCGTCGCCCCGGCCCCCGATGACGGGGAGGACACCAGCACCGGGGAGGAGGACTCCGGCGATGGTGTCTACGAAACCGACGACCCGGGCAAATCGGGCGACGCCCCAGGCCACGACCCCAACGGCCCCGGCAACTCGGAGAATGCACCGGGGCACGCCGAGGACGGCTTGGGCGACTCCTTGACCACGCCCGGGGACTCCGATGAAGGTTCCGGCAGCTTTGGCAACGGCAAGTGAACAAGCGGGCACCACCCCGACGCGCCACGAGCCGGCCTCAACCGGGTGAGTGACTAGAGCGCCGCGTCCAGGATCGCCCGGGCGATCGGCGCCGCGATCGTGCCGCCGTCGCCGTCGGCGTTGACGACCATGACCGCGACCGCGTACTTCGGGTCGTCGGCCGGGGCGAAGGCCGTGAACCAGGCGTCGACCTCCAGCTCGGGGTCCTCGCCCTCCCCGATCGGCCCGTCGACCGGCGTGCCGAGCTCGGCGGTGCCGGTCTTGCCGGCCACGGTGACGTCGGGAAGCGCCGCGGCGACCCCGGTGCCGGAGGCGACCACCTCGATCATCATCTGCTTGACCTCCTTGGCGATCTCCGGGGAGGTGACCTTGGTGTCGGGGTAGTCGCCCGAGAGCTCCGGGTCGCGGACGAGCGCAGTCGGCGAGCGCACGCCCTTGTTGGCGATCGTCTGCGCGACCGACGCCATCGACAGCGGCGTCGCCAGGACCTGGCCCTGGCCGATCGCGCTCACGCCGGCCTCCTCGTCGGCGAGGTCCTCGGGGATCGTGCTCTGCAGCGGTTCGACGGCGGCCAGCGCGTCGTCGTCGTAGAGGGTCGGCGGCGAGTTGAAGCCGAAGCGCTCGGAGTACTCGACGAGCTTCTCCCCGCCGAGCTCCTCGCCGAGCGGGGCGAAGACGCTGTTGCAGGAATGGGCGAAGCTCTGAACGAGGGTGCCGCCGCAGGGCTCGTCGTAGGCGTTTGAGACCTCGCGGCCGCCGACGATCGCGGAGGTGACCACCGGGAACTCCTCCTCGGGCTTGGTGATGCCGGTCTCGAGGGCGCCCGTGACCGTGATGATCTTGAACGTGGACCCCGGGGGCTGGGGCGCGGAGAACCCGAGCCCGGCGAGCGCGAGGACGTTGCCGTTGTCGGCGTCGATCAGCGCGGCACCGCCGTAGGTGGCGCCGAGCGCGGCGGCCGTGGCCTCCTGGAGCTTGGGATCGATCGTCGTCCGCACGGGCTCGCCCTCGACCGGGTCGCTTGCGCCCAGGACGCGCGCCTCGCCGTCGCCGACCGCCCGCAGCTCGCCGCCGGGCGTCCCGGCGAGGACCTCGTCGAAGGCGAGCTCGATGCCGCTCGTGCCGGCCGGCGTGCCCTCGGGGAACCCCGCGGCGTCCATCGCCGCCGCCTGCTCCGGGGTCGCCTCGCCGACCTCGCCGGCGATGATCCCGCCCGCCCCGTTGGTGCTGCGCGCGTCGACCGGGCCCTCGGCGAGGACGCTGCGGTCAGCCGCCAGGATCGGGGCTCGCTTCGGCAGCTTCGACTTGCGCTCGAGGCTCTCGCCCTCGGCCAGCCCCGGGAAGACCAGCTCCGGGCGCCAGTCGATCGCGCCGTCGGCGACCGGCACCGCCATCTCGCCCTCGACGGTTCCGAACGAGCTCGTGCTGGCGCTGACCGGCATCGCGACCACGTTCTCGCCCGACTGATCGAGCGGCCCCCGCGGCTCGCCGACGTCGACGGATTTCAGGGTGGCCGTGGCCGCCGCCTCCGCGTACGCCCGCTCGAGCTGCTCGGGCGAGTAATCCGCAGCCGCGGCCGGGGTCAGCTCGGCGTGCATCGCCTCGTAGTCCTGCGCCTGCCAGGCCTCGCCGAAGCGCTCGACGGCGTCACGCTCGGGCGAGCCGGAGGCGACGTGGATGCCGATCCCGAAGGCGACGGCGGCGGCGGCGACGAGCGGGACGGCCCGCAGCAGCAGGCGCCTTCGTCTCATCGCCGTTGTGGGGAGCCTTTGCAAATGATCCTGTAGCTTGAGCGCCGCGGAACGGGAGAGGATGTGGGGACCTCGCGCAGGCTACTCGGCCCGCCTGCCGGTAAAGGCCGCTTCCCCGCCGAACACCATGACAATCATCGACTGGGCCATCATCGCGCTAGCCGCCGTCATGGCTCCCATCGGCTACCGGCAGGGCCTGCTGGTCTCGGGTCTCGGGCTCGGGGGGTTCGCCGTCGGCGCCCTCATCGGCGCCCGGGTCGCGCCGCTGCTGCTCGCGGAGGGGTCCTCGTCACCGTGGGCCCCGGCGATCGCGCTCGCCGGAGGCGTGATCGGAGGCGGCGCCTTCTCCATCCTCGGCGAGGCGCTGGCGGTGGCCATCCGGACGCGGTTCATGCGCGGGCGGCTCTCGAACTCCGTCGATGCGATCGGCGGCGCCATCGCCTTCGTCCTCCTCGCGCTGGCGATCTCGTGGGTGCTCGGAGCCCTGGCGCTCAACGCGCCGGCGCTGCGCGGCGTCCGCGCCGACGCCCAGCGGTCCGTGATCCTCGGCGCGGTCAACAGCGTCGCGCCACCCTCGGGCCCGCTCCTCAACGTGCTTCACCGCGTCGGCAGCACGCCCGAGCTGAGCGGCCCGAGCGCCAACGTGGCGAAGCCCGAGGCCGGGATCGTCAAGGACCCCGACGTCGTGCGCGCGGGCGAGTCCGTCGTCCACGTGCTCGGCACCGCCTGCGGCCTCAACGTCTCCGGGTCGGGATGGATCGGCGCCGACGGCCTCGTCGTGACCAACGCCCACGTCGTGGCCGGGGAGGACGACACGCGGATCGTCACGAGGTCGGGCGCCGAGCTGAGCGCGACGGCGACGGTCTACCGGCCCGACGACGACATCGCCGTCCTCAAGGTGGAGGGCCTGAGCGAGCCGCCGCTCCCGCTCGCCAAGGAGACCCGGTCGGGCACCGCCGGTGCCGTGCTCGGCTTCCCCGGGGAGGGCGAGTTCAGCGCGGTCCCGGCGCGGCTCGGCACGACCGGCGCGGTGAGCAGCCAGGACTCCTATGGCCGCGGGCCGATCGAGCGGGAGATGACCTCGGTGCGCGCGGACGTGCTCAGCGGCAACTCCGGCGGGCCCTTCGTGGACGGCGACGGTGCCGTCGGGACGACGATCTTCGCCGCGAGCCTCGACACCGATCCGCGCGAGGGCCTCGGCGTTCCCAACGGCGTCGTCCGCAAGGCCCTCGACGCGGCCGGGCCGGACGTCGACACCGGTCCCTGCGCCTAGCGCCGAAAAACGCCCAGGGCCGTGGGAGGGCTTCGCTAACCTCGACTGTGTGGGAGGCGCCTCTTCGAAAGAGGGACAGCACGGGTTGCCCGAGGCGGCTCCCGCGATGGTCTGCCCGCGCTTCCACGAGGCCGTCGAGCTGGTCGGCCGGCGCTGGGCCGGCGCGATCCTGTTCAGCCTGATCGACGGTCCGCTCTTCTTCCGCGAGCTGCTCGCCGCGATCCCCGGGATCTCGGACCGCCTGCTCTCCCAGCGCCTGCGCGAGTTCGAGGCCGAGGGGCTGGTCGAGCGCTCCGTCCACGACGGCCCGCCCGCCCGCGTCTCCTACTGCCTCACCCCGATCGGCCGGGAGCTCGAGCCGGCGCTGCGCGAGCTCTACGACTGGGCGCAGCGGCGACGCACCTGACGGGCCGGGAGGCGCCAGCCGGCGTCATCGGCGGCCTCATGGCCTGGCGGCCACAGCGGCCACCTCTTCCTTGGTCTGACACCTCCCGACCTCGTCAGGCTCACCAATCGCGCGGGTTGCCCGGGGGGATCCGGTCGTGGATCAGCCGAGCCTCGGCGATCTCCGCGGGCGGCGGCTCGGTCGAGGCGGCGTAGGCGGCGAGCTCGCCGGGCCCCAGCGCCGCGAAGGCGGACTCGACCGCCGCGACGTAGCTGCGCAGGACGACCGCGCCCTGCAGGTCGGCCGGTGCCAGGTTCGCGGGCTTCGCGGTGTAGGCGAACACGCGCTCGAACGACGGCGCCCCGGGGGCGGGCGACACGGCGCCGGCGACCTCGACCCGGTCGTAGCGCAGCTCGCGCCCGTCGAGCCGCGCCAGCTCCGCCTCGCTGACCTCGATCAGCGCCCCGTTCGGCGCCGGTCCGTCCCCCTCGCCGCGCTCGATGTTGAGGCTGAGGATCCAGTCCGGGATCGAGCCGTCGAGCAGCGCGAACGTCTTCTCCGACCGGTGGTTGTCGCGTCGCAGCGAGAACCGCCGCCGCCAGCCCGGCAGCGTCGCCGGCCAGACGTCGCTTTCCCCCGCGGGCCGGGCCAGGGTCGCGGCCACGCTCGCCGGGCTGACGAGCGAGCCGTAGGCGAAGACGGCCTGGCGCATCCCGCGGTCGGCTACGGCTCCGGCCGCAGGGTCATCTCGGGCGGGTGGGGGCACAGCCTCGGCCGCGCCGGGCAGTCGTGGCAGAGGCCGGCGTGGGGGGTGGGGGTGACGGTGAAGTCGGCGGCCCGGATCCGGTCGACCAGCGCCTCGATGCGCTCGCGCCCGGCGGCGATCGCACCCGCGTCCAGGGTGGCCAGGAGGGGCTCGGCGGGACGCTGGAGGAAGACGTAGGCGCTGCGCACGGTCTCGGCGCCGGTCGCCTCGGCGACGGCCGCCGCGTAGAGGGAGCGCTGCAGCTCGTAGGCCTCCTCGAGGTGCCCCGGCCCCTCGGCCGGGATCGAATCGGTCTTGTAGTCGACGATCGTCGGCACCTCGCCGCCGACGAGCAGGTCGATCGTGCCCCTGAGGATCGACCGGCTGCCGAGCGCCAGCCGGAACGGGAGCTCGGGGCTGAACCCCGACCCGTCGGCGCGCAGCTCCTCGAGGAGCTCGGAGCCGAGCCAACCCTGGACCAGCTCGATCGCCCTCCCGGCGGCCTCGCGGTTGCTTCCCTGAGCCGTCATCGTCGCCGCGGCCAGCTCGGCCGAAGGCTCGCGCCAGTCGTTGCGGGCGCTCCACTCGAGCAGGTCGTGGACGCCGCGGCCGAAGCCCATTCGCGCCGCCCGGGCATCCGCCGGGGCCGGCGTCTCCCCGACCCGCGGCTCCTCGTCCCATTCCATCCCCGGGTCCGCCTCGTCGGCCGGCGATGCCTCGCCCGAGACCGCGGCGCGGGCATCGGCGCCGAGCCCGAGGAGGCGCTCGGTCAGGAAGCGGTAACCGCAGCGGCGGTAGTCGGCCAGCGCGGCGTAGGAGAGCGTGCGGGCCGCGGCGGCGCCCCGCTCCCCGGGAGCAAGCAGCGGTGGCCGGCCGCCGGCGGCCAGGGCCGTCGTGGGAGCGGGAGCCCGGTGGTCGGCGGACAGCCGCCTGGCGGTCTCGGCGCCCGGGCCGATCACCCGGATCGCGACCTGAGCGGTCCCGAAGCTCGCCTCGAGCCCCGCGCGCGGCTCCGGCGCGGGAATCTCGACCGAGCCTCCATCCTCCGCCTCGACTCCCCAGGCGGGCAGCAGGCACCCGAGCGCGGAGCGACGGCGGCGCGGCTTGTCGGACTCCTCGACGTCTCCCTCGGCGAAGACCCCGCTGAGCAGGAGGCGGCGCTGCGCGCGGCTGGCGGCCACGTAGACGAGGCGGCCGGACTCCTCCGCCTCGGCGTCGGCGGCATCCTCGTTGAGCTGCTTGTAGCCCTCGGTGTCGACCGGCTCGGCCCCCGCCCGGGCGAGCCTGAGGCCGACGCGCGCCGGCGGCGGGCCCTCGTCGGCGGCCAGGGCGCGCTCCTCGACCTCGAAGTCGAGGCGCATCGCGGGCGGCTGCCCGCCGAGGCAGAGGCCGCGGCCGAGGTCGGCGACGACGACGGTCTCGAACTCGAGGCCCTTGGCGGCGTGGACGGTCATCACCCTGACCCCGGAGTGAGCCTCGCTGCCGGTCGCCGCCTCGGACTCCCGGTCGGAGAACGCGGCCCGGCTCGCCGCGTGATCGAGGAAGCCGCGCAGGTCGCGGCCGTCGTGGGCCTCGTACTCGGCGGCGATGCGGACGAGCTTGCGCAGGTTGGCGGTGCGCCGGCGCCCGTCCTCCATCAGCAGCGTCGCGACGTCGTAGCCGAAGGTCTCCAGGGTCCGCTCCACGAGCGTGTCGAGGGGAAGCTGGGAGGCGACCTCCCGCAGCCGGCCGAGGCGCTCGTGGAAGAGCGCCAGCCGCGCGCGGTCCTCGTCGGGCAGGCGAGCCGTCCATTCGGCGGCGCTCCGGCGGCGCTCGGCCTCGCGCTCGTCGAGCTCCTCCGCCGGCTCGGCCGGGGCCGGCTCCTCGGGCTCGGGGCGGAAGAGCCCGTCGAGCGCCGGCCAGAGGTGGCGGCCGCCACCCGCGATCCGGCGCAGCATCCAGAGCGCGTCGGGTGAGGCCCCGCAGGCGGGGGAGGCGAGGGCGCCGAGCAACGGCTCGTCGTCGAGCGGGTTGGCCACGCACGTCAGCAGGCGCAGCGCGTCGGCCACCTGCTGCGCCGACCAGTAGCCGCGCCCGCCGACGACGTGCGGATCGAGTCCGTTCAGCTCGAGCGCCTCGGCGTAGACGTCGACGTTGCTGAACGCCCGCAGCAGGACGACCATCCCCGCCGGATCGGCGCCCCCCTCGACCAGCTCGCGGAGCCGCTCGGCGAGGAAGCGAGCCTCCGCCACCCGGCTGGGCGGAGCGTCGTTGCGGGCGGTCGGGATTCGCGTCTCGGCCTCGTTCCAGCCCTCGCGGCGCGTCAGCAGCAGCTCCACCTGGGGTCCCTCGGGACCGGCGGGCGCCCCCTCCGGCAGCCGTCCCACGCGGAGCGGGCGGAAGTCGTCGAGCAGGGAGGCGCCGACGGCGTTGACCGCGGCGACGATGTCGGGGTCGGAGCGGAAGCTGCCGCTGAGCGGCATCACCGCCGCCTCACCCGGGTTCTCGGTCGCGACCGCGCGGATCCGGTCGCGCTCGCGCCGGAAGCTCTCGAGGTCGGCCCCGCGGAAGGCGTAGATCGACTGGAACTCGTCGCCGACGGCGAACAGGCGGGTGTCGGGGCCGCTCAGCGCGCGGACGAGCTCGACCTGGATCGGGCTCGTGTCCTGGAACTCGTCGACGAGCAGGTGGTCGAAGCGCTCCTGCTGCGCCTGGGCGATCGCCCGCCGGTTGCGCAGCAGCTCGAGCGCGACGAGCTGGAGGTCGTCGAAGTCGACCCCCGAGCGGCTCGCGCAGAGCTCCTCGTAGCGCTCGCCGTAGGCCGCGATCAGCGACCGCAGCGACTCGTAGGTCGCGCCGGCCTCCTCGATCATCTGCCTGGCGGCGGAGCCCTCGGCCTCCGCCGCGGGCCCCTCGAGGCCGCTGATCTGAAACGGCGGCAGCGACGGCCGGCGGTGGCCGCGGTTGCGCAGGTCAGCATGGGCGGCGCGGACGATCCCCGCGAGTCGCCAGCGGAACCCGGCGGCCGCGCGCACGAGGTCGTCGTCCGTTGCGGCCCGCTCGGCGAGGGCCGCGTCGTAGGCCTGCCCCGCCAGCCGCGCGGCCTCCTCCGCGTCGAGAACGCGGAAGCGCGGGTCGAGGCCGGCCGCGACCGGGTGGGCGGCGAGCAGGCGCCGGCAGAAGCCGTGGATCGTCGTGATCGGCGTGCTCTCGCCGGCCCGCGCCGCCGCCGCCAGCCGGGCCCGGCGCTCGGGATCGGTTGCGAGCGAGGCGCGGCGGGCCAGCTCGATCCGGACGCGCCGGCGCATCTCCGCCGCCGCCCGCTCCGTGAACGTGAAGGCGAGGATCCGCTCCGGCTCGATCCCGTCGAGGTCGACCGCGTCGCAGTAGCGGCTGACGAGCACCCGGGTCTTGCCGGTTCCGGCGCCGGCCTCGAGGAACACGTCGAGGTCGCGGGAGCGGATCGCCTCGTCCTGCTCGGGGGTCGGCGGATGCGGTGAGGCCGCCTCCGCCGCGGCGATCGCCGCTGAGGCGTCGGGCGCCTCCTCCTCGGGCTCGGGCACCAGGCTGAGCTGCTCGGGAGCGTTCACGCGGACCCCTCGTCCTCCTCGGCCTCGGGGTCGTCGATGGCCGCTCCGCGCTCGATCCTGCAGATCGGCGCCAGCGCGCACCAGGTCGGGCACTGGTCGCCGCGCGGGTTCCGGTCGACGAATCCGGCGCGCATTCCGGCGACGATCTCGGCCGCGCGATCGCGGGCCCCGTCGAGCACCTCGTCGAAGACGTCGGGCTCGAGGAAGTCGGTCCCGTAGTGGAAGCCGGTTTCGCCCGGGATCAGGCTCCCCTTGTGCTCCTTGGCGAGCAGCCCGCGCGGGCGATCCTCCCGCGACGCGCCGAGCGGGCTGTAGAGGCCGCCGATCGGGTCCAGGCCGAAGCCCCGGGCCGCGAGGAGGTAGAGGGGCATCTGCAGCTTGCCCTCCTCGATCAGCTTCTTGCCGGCGATCACCTTGGCCGAGAGCTTGTAGTCGCGGATCAGCGCCCGGCGGTCGGGGGCGACGTCGATCCGGTCGATCCGGCCGTGCAGGCGGAAGCCGCCGAGGTCGGCCGGCGGGAACTGGTCGTCGGGGCGCTCGCCGAACGATGCCTCGAGCAGCTCGGGGTCCGGTTGCAGCGGGCTCTCCATCCTGGCGTCGCGACGGAGGAACCTGGCGAGGACGGCGTCGAATCGGGCGATCCTGATCCGCGCCTGCGCCTGGCTCATGTCCCAGCCGCGCTCCGCGGCCACCTCGCGGACGAGCGCATGGGCGGCGGCGATCCACTCGTCCACGTCGGCTTCGGTCGGGGAGCGCCCGGGTCCCGGCGGCGTGCGATAGAGGCGCTCGAGCACCTCGTGGACGAGCCCGCCGTCCTCCAGCGGCTCGGGATCGGGCCCGAGCGGGCGCGGCCTCAGCTCGTGGCCGACGAACCAGCGGTAGGAGCAGGTGTCGTACTCCTCGAGCGTCGAGGCTCCGTAGGGGCGATCGGCCGCGAGCTCGGCGAGGACGTCGGGGTGGCTCAGCGGTCCCGGCGCGCGGGAGGCGCGCAGGGACTCGCGGGCTGCGTCGAGAGCGCTCCGCACCGGGGCCAGCTCCTCCGGGGCGAGCTCGAGGGCGGCGGCGGTGTCGTCGGCCGCCGGACCGAGCGCGGCAAGGGCGCGTGCCAGCTCGGCGGTCGTGCTGGCCTCGCCGGGGGCGGGGACGACGTCCTCGGGCCCCGCGCGCGTGGACAGCTGCGCCTCGAGCAGGTCGTCGGCGGGGTCGCTGGTCGGCGGCGGGTCGAGCAGCGAGCGGACCTCGTCGACGAACGGGCTGCGCGGCAGCGGCGTGCCGGACTCGTCGCTGACCGGATAGGAGAGGAAGAGGCGGGTCTCCGGGCGCGAGACGCAGGAGTAGAAGAGGTACCGCTCCTCGGCGGCGGGGTCGCTGCGGGAGGGCAGGCCGAGGTCGGCGCGGCGATCGTCGGGGAGCAGGGGATCGCCTCCGGTCCGGGCGGGGAAGGAGCCGTCGGAGAGCCCCGCGACGAACAGGTGCTGCACCCGGGTCGCGCGCAGCCGGTACGGGCTGAGGATCCGGATGCGCCCCTCGGTCGGGCCGCGCCAGAGCGGCACCCGCACGTGGGCCAGCAGCTCGGCCAGCTCGCCGGGGCGGGGGGCGTGGTCCCCGAGCGCCGCCGCCTCGGTCAGCGCCCGGCCGACCTCGCTGGCCGCCCGCAGCTCGACCGCCGGCCCGCTCGAGGGCAGGAAGCCGGAGCGCAGGTGGGGCCGCTGCGCGATGTCGGCGGCGATCCGCGCGAGCTCGGCGGAGAGCGCCGCCGGATCCCCGGATGCCTGGCGGAGCGCGTCGAGCTCCCAGATCCGCCGGTCGCCCTCCTCACCGCCGCGCCAGGACTCGAGCGCCTCGGCGGCGGTCTCCATGCGTCCGCGCAGGACCCGCCGCTCGAGCCAGTCGACCGAGCGCGGATTCGCCCGCGCCGGGCCGCGGAGGAACGCGACGACGTCGGCCGCGGTCCCCTCGTCGCCGGCGATCGCGAGCAGGCCGAGGAGGGCCGAGCCGGTTGCCGTGCTCGCGAGCGGGATCCGCGCCTCGGGCGCGACCGGGATGCCGAGGCCGGAGAGGACCCGGGCGAACAGCGGCGCCTGCCGGTCGGGGGAGCGGACCGCCACGGCGATCTCGTCCGGGTCGGTCCCCGCCGCCAGCAGCGCGGCGATGCGTCGGCCGACCAGCTCGGCCTCGCCGCGCTCGCCGGCGCCCTCGAGCAGGTGCAGCGAGGAGTCGGGCGTGGCCGTGGGGGGGTCGGGCGCGAACAGGTTGCGCTCGAGGTGATGGAGCGTCTCCGCCTCCCCGTGGGCCGCGCGGCGGGCGAGCGGCTCCTCGGCGGCGGCGCCCAGCTCGTCGACGAGGACCCCGCGCAGGAGCGCCCGGGCCTCGAGCGCGGGGCGGTCGAGCTCGAAGGTGATCGCGATCGTCACCTCGCAGGCGGCTCCGAGCGCGCCGACGAGCTCGACCTGCTCGCGGGCCAGGTCGTCGAAGCCGTAGAGCAGGACCGGGCGCGCTCCCCAGGTCCGCGGCTCGGCCCGCAGCGCGGCGGTCGCCCGCGCGGCGACGGCGTGGGCGTCGGTGAAGCCCAGCCCGTCGCGCATCTCCTCGTAGGCGGCGAAGAGGGCGGCGATCTCCCGCTCCGTGCCGCGGTCGGTCAGCTCCTCGCCGGCGGCCGCCAGCGCGGCGGCGTCGAGCCCGGCGGACTGGAGGTCGGAGAGCAGCTCCTCCAGCGCTGGGGCGAAGCCCTCGCGCTCGGCGGAGGCCCGCAGGAGCCGCAGCTGCACCCGCCGGGTCGCCGCCCGCGCCAGCCAGACGCGCTGCATCCGGCTCAGGGCGGTCCCGCCGGCGGTGCCGGTCGCCCGCGCCACCTCCTCGAAGAGGCGCGGGAAGGTGGTCACGGAGCCGCCGAGCATCCCGCCGGCGCCGCGGCGGCAGAGCTCGCGGTCGAGGCGGTCGACGTCGTCCGCGGTCGGCACGACGAGCAGGGGGTCGCGCGGGAGCGCCGCCTCGAAGCGATCGAGGATCTGGGCCTCGCGACCGGACCCCGGGGGCCCCGAGATCACGGTCAGGCCCATGCCGGCCCACCCCCGCTTCTTCCTCCTGCCGTCACCACCGTGAGGATAGGTCGCGCCGCGGGCGCCTCATCTGACCCCGGGCATCCGATGGCTGCGCGGTTTTGACGTCCCAGGGCCGCTCTATCTTCGCCCTGTGCCCCTCTGCTTCATCGACCCGGCTGATGCCATCCGCGTCGTTGCGGACTCGGTCGGCCGCGAGGCCCGACGCCAGCTTCTCGGCGAAGCCGTCCGCGCCTGGGTCGACGAGATCCCCGACGACGAGCTGGAGGCCCATTACTCCAAGGCCATCTCCGAGCTCGACGAGCACGACATCTCGATGCTCGCCGCCTGGCACGCCTCGATGGACATCGCGCACCCGATCCCGAACCGGGACTTCCTCCTCAACGCCTTCGGCTCCCTCGGCCAGCACCGCCGCGAGGCGCTGAAGCTGGCCGCCGGCTTCCGCGGCGAGGAGGCCGTCGACCGCGGCGTCACCGAGGAGCGAGCGCTGGAGACGGTCCTCGAGTGGCTCTCGCCGGCCCGCCAGGAGGAGCTCGCCGTCGAGGCGATGGAGCTCTACCTATGGGACCGAGCCGGCTCCGACAACTGACCTGACGGGCCGGGAGGCGCCAGCTCGGCGTCATCGTCGGCTCACGGCCTGGCGGCCTATCGCCTCCTCTTCCTTGATCTGACGTCTCCCGACCTCGTCAGATCAGCTGTCGGGCTGAGGGAGCGGGCGGCGATTGTTCCCCTTGTTGCCAAAACCGGGACAACGGGAACAATCGCGGGCCGTCACGCCGGATCCGCCCACCGCCTACAGATCCGCCCCGTAGATCCGGTACGTCTTGATGATGTTGCCGCCCATGGCCTCCATGGCGCGGTTCATGGGCTTGTTGATCTCGAGGATCCAGCCGGTCTCGGCGTGCTCGCTCTGCGGGGTGGAGGCGGCCATGTCGAAGTGGCGCTTGTAGAGGCCCGCGGCGACGCCGGTGTGCTGGTACTCCGGCTTCACGCCGAGGGCGAAGACGCGCACGGAGTCGATCTTCCGCTTCTCGCGCAGGGCCGTGACCCAGCCGAGCGGCAGCAGCCGGCCGTTGAGCTTCTTCAGCACCTGGTTGTAGTCGGGGAGGGTGAGCGCGACGCCCACGGTCTCGCCGTCCCTCGTCTCGGCGACCATCGCCCAGTTCTCGTCGAGGATCGGCTTGAGCTCCTTCGCGTAGCCCTCGATCTCGTTGTCGGTGAGCGGGACGAATCCCCAGTTCTTCTCCCAGGCGGCGTTGTAGATCTCCATGAAGCGCTCGACCTCGGCCTTCATGTCGCGCCGCCGCATGCC
Organism: uncultured Solirubrobacterales bacterium; assembly: GCA_963839535.1. Taxonomy (GTDB): domain Bacteria; phylum Actinomycetota; class Thermoleophilia; order Solirubrobacterales; family 70-9; genus RHKX01. The sequence continues at coordinate 213,939 of CAWIVF010000006.1, read as the reverse complement.
CCTGATCGTGATCCCGTGCTCGGGCTCGAGCTTGTCGGCGAGCTCGAAGACGATCGGGAGGACGTCCTCGCGCCGGCTCACGTGCAGCTGCCACTTGTAGAGGTCCATCGCCTTGACGAGGCCGCAGCCCTCGAGCAGATCGGCGTAGTAGGGGAAATGCCAGTTCTCGAGGATCTGCGGCGCCCACTCGTGTCCCTCGACGAGCAGGCCGCACTCGTGGTTGGTCGAGAAGTCGAGCGGGCCGATCGCATGGTCGCGGCGCCGCTCGCGCAGCCACGCGAACGCGGCGTCGACCAGCGCGCGGGCGATGGCGGGGTCGTTCTCGCACTCGAAGAAGCCGAACTGGCCCCAGTCGTTGTCGTGGAACTCGTTGAAGCGCTGATCGATCTGGGCGGAGATGCGGCCGACGACCCGGCCGCCGCGCTCGGCGAGGAAGTACTCGGCGTCGGCGTGCTGGAAGAACGGGTTGCGGCGCCGGTCGAGGTGCCGCTTGCGCTCGCTGATCAGCGGCGGCACCCAATGCTCGACGCCCTCGTAGAGGCGAAACGGGAGCGTGATGAACTCGCGCAGGTCGGCGCGGCCGTCGACGGGTCTGACCCTCACGTCACTCACCGAGCGCCGACCTTATCTCCGGGATCGCCTGATCGTTGTCGCGGAAGTGGACCGGGACGATGCCCAGCTCACGCGCGGCGACGCAGTTGATCTCGGTGTCGTCGATGAACAGGCACTCCTCGGCGGCGATCCCGTCGAGGCGCTCCACCGTCAGCTCGTAGATCGCGTGGTCGGGCTTGCGCATCCCGACGAAGGCCGAGTCGACGACCGTCTCGAAGATCTCGTCGACCGGGAGCTTCGCCCGCCAGAGCGGCTCCCACTCGCGCACGTTGTTCGTGAGCATCGCCATCCGGTAGCCGCGGGCCCGCAGCTCGGCCATCAGGTCGATCATCTCGGCGTTCGGGCTCGAGCGCGTCGAAGTAGGTCTCCTTGAAGCGGTGCAGCTCGGGGCGGCGGCCCAGGAGCGGCGTCAGCCCCTCGCGGAGCAGGTCGAGGAACCGCTCCTCGCTGATCCGCCCGCACTCGAGCTCGAACAGGGGGTGTGCGCCGTCGAGCTGGTCGGCCCCGGCGACCATCGCCTCGCCGAGCTGCTCGAGCGTGATCCCGTGGTCGTCCTGGAACGCCGTGAAGGCGCCGAGCAGCGGGGACGTGAGGACGCCGCCGAAGTCGCAGATGACGGCACGGAGCTGCAAGGTCAGGCCGAGAGGATCTCGTAGCCGCCGATCGCGGGGGAGCCCTCCAGCGACCAGGCGAAGCGCGCGGCCTCGAGCCGGCGGCCCGCGGCGCTCAGGGATGCGCCCTCGATCCGGGAGCCCGCGCCGCGCTCGGGCACGTGCTCGGCGAAGTCGGGCCAGAGCTCCAGGGTCGCTCGCGTGTGGAGACCCGGCGCCGTCGTACTCGGTGGAGATCAGCGGCTCGCCGTATCCGTAGGGGTCGGCGTCGGAGATCAGCCGCGCCGCGCCGACGAGCTCCTCTCCGTGCCCCGAGGCGTCGTCCGGGCGCCCGGCGACGAGCAGCACGAGCCCGCGCTTCTGGGTCGCCGCCCAGAGCGTGCGGATCGCGGAGAACCCGTTCGCCGGCAGATCCCATGCCACGCCGGGCCCGGCGATCGATCCGCCGTCGCCGTCGGGGGTCGCCGTCGCCGCCACGGCATAGCCGCGCACGGCCGGGATGCCGATCGAGAACTCCAGCAGCGGTCCCGCCGGGGTCCAGGCCAGCTCGAGCGCGCCCTCCTCGCCGGCCAGGCGCGCCCGTCCCGGCTCCGGGGGCTCCGCCGTGGAGAAGGTGCTCGTCCGCCCGGGGTCGACCACGACCGCCGATGCCCCCTCCGCCGAGGCGAGCATCGCGCAGTAGCCGCGCTCGCCGCTCACGAAGGAGACGAGCGTCATCGACGCGGGTTCGTCAGCCATTCCGGCCCGGCCCGAGCTCCCCGGGGTCGTCGGGAATCTCCCTGGCGCTGCCCTCGACGTCGTAGTCCCTGCCTCGGGCCGGCCCCGGTGGCGTGGGGGAGGGGCCGGGGCCCCGCGAGGCGCCGGCGCTGCGGTCGTAGATGAAGAACAGGGGCCGGGCGGGGCCGACGCGGCGGGCGCCCTTGACGACGAACTTGCGCAGCAGGGCGCGCGTCGGCGGGAGCAGCAGCGAGAGCCCGACGAGGTCGGTGATGAAGCCGGGGCTGAGCAGCAGGGCGCCGCCGAGGATGACCGCGGCGCCGTCGAAGACCTCCTTCGCCGGCGGCCTGCCCGCCGCCAGCGCCTCGTTGAAGCGGCGCCAGGTGGCGCGACCCTGGGAGCGGGCGAGGGCCGCGCCCAGGAGTGCGTCGGCGAGCAGCAGCACGAGGGTCGGGATCAATCCGATCGCCTGGCCGACCTGGATGATCACGTAGAGCTCCGCGATCGGGACGACGATGAAGAGCAGGAACAGCAGCGGCATCGGTGGCGCAGCGTAGCGAGGCGCCTCGGCCTCGCCACCGGCGCGGTTCGCTACGGTGAGGTCATGACTGAGGCAACGAAAGTCACCACCGAAGACGTCTACGAGGCGCTCGAGGAGGTCATCGACCCGGAGCTGGGTCTCGACTTCGTCTCCCTCGGCCTCGTCTACGACGTCGAGATCGAGGAGGAGAAGGAGGTCTACGTGACCTTCACCCTCACCACTCCCGCCTGCCCGATCGGCCCCCAGGTCTCGGAGCAGATGAAGGAGTTCGTCGGCGACATCGACGGGGTGGCGAACGTCTATCCGAAGATGGTCTTCGACCCACCCTGGTCTCCGGAGATGATGTCCGAAGACGCCAAGTTCGCACTCGGCTTCTAGCGGCCGAAGGGCTGGCGCAGCCAGGGGTTCAGCGGCTAGGCTCGCTGGGATGACCCCACCAGGATCCGCCGGGGCGGTAGCGCCGGGGAACGAGGAGGCCGTGCGTGCTTGGGACACGGTCCTCTACGAGCGGTGGAAGCAGAACCGCGAGGTGTTCGTGGGGGCGCTGGACGCCGTCACCGCGGAGGCCTTCGAGCGCGGCGCACCGCCGCCGGGCGGACGCTGCATCGACATCGGCTGCGGCTTCGGCGAGACGACCCAGCAGCTGGCCGGGATCGTGGGCTCCGACGGCTTCGTCCTCGGTACCGACTCCTCGCCCAACTTCATCGAGGACGCCCGCCGGGAGGCCGCCGAGGCCGGGGTCGAGAACGTCGAATTCGAGGTCTCCGACGCGCAGACGGCGGAGTGGGAGCCGGTCCACGACTACGCCTTCTCCCGGATGGGGACCCAGTTCTTCGCCTATCCCGTCCCGGCCATGCGGGCGATCCGCGGCGCGCTCAAGCCCGGCGGCACCCTCTGCAAGATCTGCTGGCGGCGCAAGGACGAGAGCCCGATCTGGGCGGAGACCGAGGCGGTCGTGCAGCGCTTCCTCTCCCGGCCCGACGAGTACGAGGCCGACACCTGCGGGCCCGGACCGTTCTCGCTCGGCAATCCCGAGACGCTCACCGGGATCCTCGAGGCCGCCGGCTTCGAGGACATCGATCTGCACCTCTCCGACTTCGACTACATGATGGGGGCGGACCTCGACGAGGCCGTCGACGCCTTCCTCGCGATCGGTCCGGGCGCGGAGCTGATCCGGCTCAACGGCGAGCACGGCGAGAGCCGTCGCCCCGAGATCGCGCAGGCGGTCGCCGAGCGCTTCGGCGATTGGCTCCGTCCCGACGGCTCGGTCGTCAGCCGCGCGTCGGTCTGGATCGCCACCGCGGTCAATCCCGCCTGAGCCGAGGCGATTGCCGCCCTCCGGGCTGGGCAGCAGCCCGGGGCGGCGACCGCTCCCTCTACGTCGAGGATCCCGAGGGCAACGTGGTCGAGGTCTGGGACTTCTTCCACCGTGAGGAGGGGTGGCGGGAGGGAGTGGAGGCGCTCAGCGATGGCTGAGCGCAAGCGCCGCTAGGCGCTCGACTCAGCCGCGCGCACGGGGGCCGGGGTGAGCGCCGCGGCCCCGATCACGAGGACGAAGGCGAGGACCCGGGCGATCAGCCCGAGCGAGTCGTCGGGGACCGGATCGCCGAAGACGATCGGCCCGGAGAGATCGTCAGCGTGTTGGCGGCGACGGTGGTCATCGCGATCACCGGCACCGCCTTCCCCATCTGCAGGCTCTTCGCGGAGACGGTCAGGCCGATGAACGAGGCGACCACGATGAGGAGGACGAGGGGGTGGATGAAGACCGTGACCAGGTTCTCGCCGAAGGTGCCCGTCTGGGCCTTGATCGCCGTGTCCGACGCGGCCCAGAAGAGCCCGGCCGAGGCGCCGAGGGCGACCCCGACGTGGCGGCCGCGGCTGCCGACGACGGCGACCCCGATCGCCAGGACGATGACCGCGACCAGGAAGATGATCAGCGTCGCCGCCTCGTAGTCGGAGTGGGCGTTGTCGCCGGTGCCCTCCAGCGTCGCGGCGAGGAACGCGAGGCCGGCGGCGGCGAGGCCGACCCCGATCCATTCCCGCCGGGTGACGCTGTGGGCGAAGAGGCGATCCGCGACCACGGTCAGCAGGACCAGCCCGCCCGCGATCACCGCCTGCACCAGCGAGATCGGCGCCAGCGCCAGCGCGGCGACGTGGAAGACCCAGGAGCCGATCGCGATCACGATGCCGAGCACGTACCAGCGGTTGCGGAACAGCGCGAGCGAGGTCCGGATCGGGTGCGCCCACTCGACCGGCGGCGAGTCGGCGGCGCCGCGGTGCTTGTAGAGGAAGCCGACGACGCCGAAGAACGCGGTGGCGATCGACAGCAGCAGGCCGATTTGGACGGAGAGGCTCATGGGCGGAGGAGGCTAGCGACGGGCCTTCATGGGCTGAGGACCAGGCAACCGACTGCAGGACTTCCCGTCCAGGTGGCACTCCTCCCGGCGGAACCGGACGCGAAGCGGAGGATTCCGCCGGAGTTATCTACTAGGCGACGGAATCCGGCGGCTCGTCCCCGGCGGGGCCGGGGAGGGGGCGTCTCGCGGTCGGCGAGCTCGCGCTCGAGCTCGTCGTCGAGCCGGATCGCCCGGATCGCGTGCTCGTCGGGCAGCTTGTCCAGCACCTCGCGGATGACCTTGTGCAGATCGGGCTGCTCGTGGCCGAAGTCGTCGAGGAGCGAGCGCAGCGCGGTGTGGGTCAGCTTGAGCTGGGCGGGGGTCAGCTCGAGGTGGTACTTGAAGGGGCTGGGGCCGGTCCCGCGCTCGCTCATGAGGCGCTGGGTGAGCGGTCCGCGGCCGCGGCGGCCTCCGACGATTCCCGGGCGGAGCGCTTCGCCGCCTCGAGCAGCTGCTTGATCTCCGCCTCGATCCCCTCGGCGAGCAGCGTCACGTCCTCCATCGAGTCGTAGTCCCCGAGCAGCCCGAAGTCGATCTTGCCGTTGTAGGACATGATCGCGATCGCGAGGGCGTGGTTCTCCGGGAGGAAGGCGACGGGGAAGATGTCGAGCAGCTCGCGGCCGAGAACGTAGAGGGGGAACTGAGGCCCGGGGACGTTCGTGACGATCAGGTTGAACAGCCGCGTCGAGAAGTTGATCCGCGCCGCCTGGGCGAGCAGGGTGGGGGGCGCGAAGTCGTTGAAGCGCGAGATGACCTCGGCGCCGAGCGCCTTCTTCGAGGACTTGATCCCGTCCATCGCCTCGCGGACCGTGCGCAGCCGAGCGACGGGGTCCTCGACGTAGACCGGCAGCGGCCCGCGCACCGCGGCGATCTGGTTGCCGAGCGCGCCCTTCTGGTCGCCGGCGCGGATCGAGACCGGCACGAGCGCGCGCAGCTCCAGGCCCTCGGTGCGGACTCCGCGCGCCTTCAGCCAGCGGCGCAGCGATCCGGCGACCGCGCACAGCACCACGTCGTTGACCGTCCCGCCGAGCTCCTGCTTGATCCGCTTGAAGTCGGCCAGGTCGCCACGCACCCAGGCGTAGCGGCGATGGGGGCCGATCGGGACGTTCAGCGGCAGGTCGGGGGCCGGGTTGGCGAACTCCCAGGCGACCTCGCCGACGCCCTCGGCCGCCTGCTGCACCTGCTTGAGGGTGCTCTTCGGCGAGGCGGCGACCGATGCGGCGCGCCGCGCGAGGCGGACCGGCGCCTTGGCGACGTCCTCGACCCCCTTGGCGGCCAGGGCGGCGCCCGACGGCTGCGGCCGCGGAATCCACTCGCTCCTCCGGCTGCAGCTTCGCGGGCACCGGCTCGACGTCGAAGAGCACCGTCGCGATGTCGACCCCGGAGACGCCGTCGACGAGTGCATGGTGAGTCTTCGAGATCAGCGCGAAGCGCTTCTTGCGGAGGCCCTCGACGAGCCAGAGCTCCCAGAGCGGCTTGTGCCGGTCGAGCTGCTGGGAGAAGACGCGCGCCGCCATCCGGCGCAGCTCGTCCTCGCCGCCGGGAGCGGGGAGGGCGGAGTGGCGCACGTGGTAGCCGAGGTTGAACTGCGGATCGTCGATCCAGAACGGCCGCCCGGTCTCGACCGGCGGGACGGCGAGCTTCTGCCGGTAGCGCGGGACGAGGTGCAGGCGCCCCGAGATGTGGTCGAGCAGGTCGTCGTAGGAGGGCGGCGGCCCCTCGAAGATCGTCACTCCGCCGATGTGCATGTGGCTCGTCGACGACTCGTTCGAGAGGAACGAGGCATCGATCGATGTGAGCCGATCCATGTGCCCCTGCGCCATCGTCTTAACGTAGCGCGCCGCGGTTCGCTGCGCCACGGTCCCGGAGCGACTGGATGGCCGCCCTGCGCGGCGTTAGTCTGGAAGGGATGGCAGAGCCAACAGCCTCCGCCAACGGTGCGGCGCCCTCCGAGTCGGCGCCGCGCGCGTCGGTTGCCTCGCGGCTCGCGGGGGCAACCGGGCTGGAGCGCGCGATCGCCGGCGTCGTCGAGGAGACGATCGTCCGGACGGTCGAGAGCGACGCCGTGATCCAAGCGATCGAGCGCATCATCTCGGACGGCCGCCTGCAGGCCGCGGTCGAGCGGTCCATCGATGACGAGAAGCTCGAGGAGGCCATCAGGCGCGCCATCGACAGCCAGGTCGCCGATCGGGTCTGGGAGGACATCCTCGCGAGCGACAAGGCGCAGATGCTGGTCGAGCGGATCGCCGAGGCGCCGGAGATCAGGGCGGCGGTCGCCGCTCAGGGGTTCGGATTGATCACCGACTTCGGACGGCAGGTCGGTCACCTGACGATGAAGCTCGACCATGCGCTCGAGCGCGTCGCACGCTCCCTCGCCCGCAAGCCGCCTCGCGTCGGGGAGACGGACCGCGCCGGCCTGGCGACCCGCGGCGTGGCGACGGCCGTCGACGGGGGGATTCTCTTCGGCGCCGCGGCGCTGGCCGGCACGATCTTCACGACCCTCACCTCGATCGACAGCATCGGCGACCTCTCCACGCTCGCCCTCGTAGCGGTCATGTTCCTCTACGCGTGGGCAGCCTCGACCTATTTCGGGGGGTTCTGGGCGCTCGAGGGCCAGACGCCGGGGATGCGATTCATCGGGATCCGGCTCGAGTGGCACGGCACCCCCAGGATCGGGCACCGACGGGCGACGAAGCGGCTCGTCGGCGTCGTGCTGGCGATCATCCCGTTCGGGCTCGGGCTGATCGCGATCCTCTTCTCCGATCGCCGCCGGGGATGGCACGACCGCATGGCGGACACCGACGTCGTCCGCGACGCCGAGCACACGCTGGCGCCGTGGGCGGTCAATGACGTCCCGGGCCAGCCGGGCTAGGCGGAGCGAGGGCCCTCGGTACCCTTGGGCGGCATGCCCGAGACCGCAACCAGAGCCCCCTCGAAGGTCCTCCTCGCAGCGCCGCGCGGCTACTGCGCAGGGGTCGACCGCGCCGTGCAGACGGTCGAGCACGCCCTCGAGGAGAACGGCGCGCCCGTCTACGTCCGCAAGGAGATCGTCCACAACAAGCACGTCGTCTCCGAGCTGACCAAGCGCGGGGCGATCTTCGTCGAGGAGGAGACCGAGGTGCCGGAGGGCGAGCTCGTCGTCTTCAGCGCCCACGGCGTCGCCCCCTCGGTCCATGAGAACTCCGCCAAGCGCAACCTGCGCACGATCGACGCCACCTGCCCGCTCGTGACCAAGGTCCACGTCGAGGCCCGGCGGTTCGCCGAGGACGGCTACACGATCATCCTCGTCGGCCACGGCGGCCACGAGGAGGTCGAGGGGACCACCGGTGAGGCGCCCGACTCGATCGTCCTGGTCGAGAGCGAGGCCGACGTCGACGAGCTCGTGGTCGAGGATCCGGAGCGGGTCGCGATGATCACCCAGACCACCCTCTCGGTCGACGAGACCGCCGACATCATCGCCCGCGTCCGCAAGAAGTTCCCGGCCGTGGTCACCCCGAAGTCGGATGACATCTGTTACGCGACGACGAACCGCCAGCTCGCGGTCAAGCAGCTCGCACGCGAGTGCGACCTCGTCCTCGTCGTCGGGTCGAAGAACTCCTCGAACTCCAACCGGCTCGTCGACGTCACCCGCGAGCTCGGCACCCCCTCGCACCTGATCGACAACGCCGGCGAGGTCGAGGAGGCCTGGCTGGAGGGCGTCGACGTCCTCGGCATCACCTCAGGCGCGAGCGCGCCCGAGGAGCTGGTCACCGAGCTGGTCGAGTTCTTCCGCGCGCGCGGCACCGAGGACGTCTCCGAGCTGCGGGCGATGGACGAGAACGTCCGCTTCATGCTGCCCAAGAAGGTCCGGCAGGAGATCGCCGCACGCGGTTGAGCTAGTTCGGCTCGAGCGTCCCGTCCGGGAACAGGGTGGCGTTGGCCGCTGCCGAGGCCGCGGCCTGGATCGCCTCCAGCTCCGTCTCGTCGCCCGGAGCCAGCTCGCGCATCTGGGCCCAGCCGAATTGGCTGTCGACCAGGCCGACATCGCCGTACTCGGAGTCCGATTCGGGAATGGCGAAGACGACCGCGCACGCCCCGGTCGCGTCGACGTTGGGCGCCGAGGCGCTCGGCTCCATCACCGCGACCTGCGCCCGGGCGGACTCGTGGGTGTCGTAGACGTGACGGCCGAAGTTCGTGGCGACGGCGTCCTCGTTCCAGCCCTCCAGGCACTCCGCGGGAGCCGCCGCCACCTCACCCCCCGAGCCCCCGCAGCCGACGGGCGCCATGCCCAGCAGCAGGAGCGCCGCGCCGATCCCCATGCCCTTCCTCATCCTGCGATCTTCGCATCGACTGGCGCCGACGGTTGTGGGTGGTGCGGATCGGCACACCTCGGGTAGGTTGTGTCCTTCATGCGGCTGCCTTGGGAGGGATCGATGCGGGGGACCATTGCGACGCTTGCGCTGGCGGCGCTGCTGCGCGATCCTCGCCGCTGCGCCCGCTCATGCCGGGCACGCCGATCTCAACGCCGAGGCTCAGGCCCGCGCCGCGAGCGAGGCGGAGTTCGCCCTTGCCGGCGCATGCTCGACCCTGCAGCCGCAGACGACCACCCTCAAGGTCGCCGCGCTGCGCCGCGGCTACGACGCCGCGGCCGTGCTCCCCGAGGAGGCCGAGGTCTTCCGGATGCAGGCGACCGACCTCGGCTCCTACCTCATGCTCGGCTCCGACGGCGACTTCCTGAGCACCGACGGCGGGCAGGTCGTGCCCGCGGAGAAGGCGACGCCGGCGGGCGACTGGCGGGTCCATTACGTGGGGACCGGCTACACGGTGACCTCGGGCGCCACCGGCAAGGCCCTCGCGCTCGACGACGACGGCAAGCTGGTCCTGGTGAATCCGGTCCACGCGCTGCCGTTCGAGTTCGCGGCCGCCGAGGGCTGCATCCCGTTCCCCGAGGCCGAGCTCAACCTCGTCGGCGACCCGCAGAAGGGCGCCACGCCCTACGGCGAGACCCGCGGCCTCGTCGACGCGCACATGCACATGTTCGCCTTCGAGTCCTTCGGCGGGAACCTCCACTGCGGCCGCCCGTGGAGCCCCCTCGGCATCGACGACGCGCCCTCGAGGACTGCACCTACCACCGCCCGAACGGCTCGGGCGCCCTGGTCGAGAACATCGCCTCCTACGGCGACCCGACCCACATGCACGACCCCGAGGGCTGGCCGACGTTCGTGGACTGGCCCGAGCAACGAGAGCTACACGCACGAGAACGTCTACTACCGCTGGCTCGAGCGCACCTACCGCTCCGGGCTGCGCCTCGTCGTCAACCTCGCGGTCGACAACTCGGCGCTCTGCTTCGTCAACCCCCACAAGATCTACTCGTGCGACGAGATGGAGGCCGTCGACCGGCAGATCCGCGACATCTACGAGCTCCAGGACTACGTCGACGCGCAGTACGGCGGCCCGGGCAAGGGCTGGTTCCGGATCGTCCGCAACCCCTTCCAGGCCCGGCGCGTGATCAACGAGGGCAAGCTCGCGGTCGTCATGGGGATCGAGGTCTCCGAGCCGTTCGGCTGCGGCCTCCGCAACGACGAGCCGCAGTGCACCACGAAGAGCATCGACGCCGACTTCGAGAAGTACTACAAGCGCGGCGTCCGCCAGATGGAGATGGTCAACAAGTTCGACAACGCGCTCAGCGGGGTCGCCTTCGACAACGACGAGCAGGGCGTGATCGTCAACGTCGGCAACCGCCAGGCCACCGGCCGCTTCTGGCAGATGGAGAAGTGCACCTCCAAGCCCTACGACCGCCAGCCGACCCCCGTGCCGGCCGGCAGCGCCTTCGAGGCGATCATCCGGCAGCTGATCCCGTCCGGGGCGCTCCCGGTCTATCCCGAGGGCCCCGTCTGCAACCCCAGGGGCCTGACCGACCTCGGCGAGCACTTCCTCGACGACATGATCGAGCGGGGGATGCTCTTCGACCCCGATCACATGAGCGTCAGGGCCCGCAGGCAGGCGCTCAACTACGCTCGACGCCCGCAACTACCAGGGCATCGTCTCGAGCCACAGCTGGTCCGACGATCCCGAGCTACGAGCGCATCTACGGGCTCGGCGGCTTCGTCGCGGCGATGAAGAGCGACGCGAACGGCTACCTCGAGAAGTGGCGCGAGCACAAGAAGTTCTGGAAGGACTCCGGCTCGCACCGGCCCTTCGGCCTCGGCTTCGGCGACGACATGAACGGCTTCTCCAGCCAGCCCGGTCCCCGCGACGACGCCGCCGAGAACCCGCTTCCCTATCCCTTCACCTCCCCGGTCGACAAGGGCGTCGAGCTCGACCGGCAGGTCTCCGGCCAGCGGGTCTTCGACCTCAACGAGGACGGCATCGACCACTTCGGCCTCTACGCCGATTGGGTCGCCGACCTCGAGCACGTCGGCGGCAAGCGGATCATCGAGGACATGGCGGGGGCCACCGACGCCTACCTCGAGACCTGGGAGCGGGCCGTCGGCGTCCAGGACCGCCAGTGCCTGCGCCGCCGCGGCCGGATGCGGCCCGGCGGCTACCGCAAGGTCGGCTTCAAGCTGAACCCGGTCAAGCTGCTCAAGCGCGCGGGACAGCCCGAGGAGCGGCCGAAGCGCAGCTACCGCTACTGCGTCAAGGGCAAGAGCAACAAGAAGGCCGAGCTCGCGGCCGTCTTCACGGACTGCCAGGAAGCCTCGCGTCGGGCTGATCGCAAGCGACGCCCGCACCCACCGGATCCAGGGCATCCATCCGGGCGGCCAGGCCTCGCACCTGGGCCCCGACGCGAAGCGGCTCGGCGCCGGCGTCTTCGTCCAGAAGTCGCGCATCAAGTCGCGGCGCTACGTCTTCGGCGTGGAGGACGGCAGGATCGAGTTCGTCGGCGTCGCCTCCCGCGAGGTCGCGAAGAGCAAGAAGACCCTGAGGCCCTTCCTGCGCCTCGGCGGCCTCCGCTAGCGCCCCTGACCCGCAGGACCCCGGAAGTGCAAATGGGTCCGCCCTCGGCTGAGGACGGACCCATCTGGCGGGAAGGTACGGGGGGAATCCCCTGCCCCCGCCGGGCGCTGGAGCCCGGTGATTCACCCGGGACATCAGAGATCCGCCCGGAGGCGGATCTGAGAGTGGGACGAACTGGCCTCTGTATCGGCAGGGCGGGGGGCGGTCTTTAGCCCCGGAACGACGAAGGGCCCGCCGGAGCGGGCCCTTCGAATCGGTCCTCGAGCGTGCGCTCGAGAGCCGCTGGACTTACGGGTTCCAGATCAGCCGGAGCTCGGGCACCCTGCGTTGGCGTTGCCGCCGGTCAGGTGCAGGGGTAGGTGACCGTCCCGGTGCTTCGCTCGGGTGACCGAGAACGTGTTCCCGGTCGACGAGGTCGCGGTCACCGTGTAGGTGTTCGACGTCACGGTCGGCTCGGCAACGGTGCTCTTGATCGTCGGCTCGATCGCCTGCAGCTTGGCAAGCGTCGCGCCGGCGTAGGAGCCGTTGTTGTCGGTCGCGTAGGACTCGATCGCCGTCTGGGCGCTGTTGACCTGCGCCTTGGCGTCGGAATCCTTGGCCTTGTCACGCTGGCTGAAGAACGCGGGGATCGCGATCGCGGCCAGGATGCCGAGGATCAGCATGACGACGAGAAGCTCGACCAGGGTGAACCCTGACTCCTCGCGACTCCGGGTACGGAGCTTGTCCAACATTGGTTACTCCTTTGGTTGGAGCCAGACCTGTCGCCATGAAAGAGAGAACGTGGCCAAGTGCTGGCACTTTGCTTTGACACCCCGCGTATCGGGCGGGGGTGGCCATCCCTTGAGCAAGACCGGGTGCAACCCGGACGTCCGTCTAGGGGCTGGCCCCTAGACGGCCGTTTCCCCGTCAGGCTGCGCCGGGGGCGAAGGAGATGGCCCAGACCCTGATCGGGCCATCGATCTCGACGTGGACCGCGTGCTCGCCGTGGCGCTCATGGCGGCTCAGCTCGTAGAGGCCGGGCCCATCGAGCTCGATCGAGTCGGCCGGCTCGCCGTCCACCTCCACCTGGACGGTCCCGGCTCCCGTCCAGCGCGGCCCAGGCGCCGGCGCCCGCGTAGGGCACCTCCAGGGAATCCCCGGGCGCCGACGGCTCCCAGGGACGGTCATGCGACCCACCCGGGAAGATCTCGGGGCTCGGCGCCGCGACGGCCGGAGCGGGCTCGTCCCGGGGCGGGTCGAGGAGCGGCGGCGGCATCTCATCCGGCTCGCCGCCGATCTGAGCGCGGATCGCCTCCTCGGTCTCGTGGTAGGCGCCCTCGCCGAAGTGGACCCAGCGGAGCTTCCCGCCGCGCCCCCAGAGGAAGGTCGACGGCCAGCCCTCGCAGCCGTAGCCGTGCCAGATCCGGTACTCGCGGTCGTTCGCGACCGGGAACTCGACCCCGAGCCGGGCGAGCGCCGCGGTCAGTGCCTCGTCGCTCTCGGCCAGGGCGGACCTGGGGGAGTGGACCCCGAGAACCGTCAACCCGTGCTCGCCGTAGTGGCGGGCCACCCCGCCGACGAATGGGAGCGTGCGCACCCCGCTCAGCTCCCCGACCTCGAAGAAGTGGACGAGCAGCGGGCCGCGCGCCGTCAGGCGCTCGCCGACGGGCGGCTCGCCGCCGATCCAGCTGACGCCGGGGGCGAACGGGGGGAGTGCGATGTCGTCCCTGCCGGGGAGCATGCCGCGAGCATCGCAGAGGGCGCGCGGGCCCGACCGCGCCGTAGATATGCTCGCTGCCCGCAGTCGAGTCGAGGAGAGCGCCGTGAGTGAGAACGTCTGGGACCGAATCGAAGCCGCGAGGGCGCGTCATGACGTGCTCAGCCATCCCTTCTACCAGCGCTGGTCCGCAGGCGAGCTGAGCGCCGACGAGCTCGCCGGCTACTCCGGCCAGTACCGCCACGCGGTCGAAGCGATCGCGACGCTCTCCGACTACGTCGCCGAGGAGCTTCCCGAGAAGGCCGGCCTGAGCGGCCACGCCGCCGAGGAGCGCGAGCACGTCGCCCTCTGGGACGGGTTCGTGGATGCAGCGGGCGGGCGCACCGAGGCTGCTCCCACCGCCCGAGACGCGCGAGTGCGTCGAGGCCTGGACCGTCCGCGACGGCGCGCTGGCCGCCCTCGGGCGCCTCTACGCGATCGAGAGCGGACAGCCGCAGATCTCGATCACGAAGCTCGACGGGCTGCACCGCCACTACGGCATCGACTCGCCCACCGGAACCGGCTACTTCACCGTCCATCGCGGGCGCGACGTCGAGCACGCCGACGAGGGCCGCGAGCTGCTGGGCGAGCTGATCGCCGACGAGGCCGACGAGGACGTCGTGGTCGCGGCTGCCGAAGAGGCGTTCAAGGCGAACTGGCGCCTGCTCGACGGCGTCTGAGCGCCCGCCGGCACCCACGGTTCTTTAGCCTGGGGGCGGTATGAGTCGCTCTGACCGCGCGATTGGGATCTTCCTCGGCCTGGTGATCGGGATCGCCGCGCTGATCCTCTTCGTCTTCTTCGGCTCGAGCGGGTCCATCGACGCGCCGTCGCTGGACACGTCGGGGCAGGCGCCGGTGGAGCGACCCGCGGAATCGCCCTGAGGAGCGCCTGATGCTGGAATCGAGAGCAGCCCGCGTCGTCGCGACCCTCGTCGCGGTGATCGTCGTGATCGCGCTCTTCTTCGTCCTCGGCGGCGATGAGACGGGCAATGACAACGACGTGCCCACCGCCCCACGACCGCTTCCCCTGAGGCTCCCGAGAAGGATGAGGAGAAGGCCCCGGCCAAGGATCCGGCGCCCGATCCGGCACCCGAGGTGCCGGTGGTCGTGGTGAAGGGCGGAGAGCCGGTCGGCGGGGTGGCCGAGCTCAGCTTCGACAAGGGCGACGCGATCGAGTTCGTGGTCGAATCCGACACGGCCGATGAGCTCCACCTCCACGGCTATGACGTCTACATGGACGTCGAGGCCGGGGGGAAGGCGAAGTTCTCGGTGCCGGCTGAGATCGAGGGCATCTTCGAGCTCGAGCTCCACAGCACCGCCACGCCGCTGGCCGAGATCACCGTCAACCCTTGAGGCACCTCGCGACCCGCGTGCGTGCCTCCGGCGCGGCCGCCGTCCTTGCGACGGTGGCGGGACTGGCGGCGCTCTTCCCGCAGGCGGCCTCGGCCCACGGGCTGATCGGCAAGCAGGATCTGCCGCTCCCGCAGTGGCTGTTCATCTACGGCTCGCTGGTCATCCTGATCGTCTCCTTCGTCGGGCTCCTGCTCGGCTGGCGCAAGCCGCGGATCGAGGACAGGCCCTCCCGTCCCGCCGGCAGAGCGGGTCTCGCGCCTGCTCGTGAACCGGGGCACCGAGGTGCTGGCCGGGGCGATCGGCGTCGGGCTGCTCGTGCTGGTCGTCTGGACCGGCCTGACCGGCGTTCCCGCCCCCGACCGGAACTTCTCGATCACGTTCGTCTTCGTCACGTTCTGGATCGGCCTCGTGATCGTCAGCGCCCTGCTCGGCGACGTCTGGCGCGCGTTGAACCCGTGGCGCGCGATCGCCCGGGCGTTCTCCGCCATCTTCACCCGGATCGCCGGGCAGTCCGCGCCCGCCCCGTTCGCCTATCCGGAACGGCTCGGGCGATGGCCCGCCGTCGTCGGCCTCGCGGGGTTCCTCTTCCTCGAGCTGATCTGGGGCCAGACGGGCTTCGCCGCCTCCGGCCTGGAGCCTCGCGATCTCGCGATCGCCACGCTCGTCGTACTCGGCGATCACGTTCGCGGCCATGGCCCTCTTCGGGATCGAGCGCTGGACCGAGCGCGGCGAGACCTTCTCCGTCTACTTCGGCATGTTCGCCCGGATCGCGCCCCTCGAGGTCCGGGACGGACGGCTGATGCGCCGACCCTGGCTCACCGGGCTGACGACCTGGTCGGGCCCGGCCGGATCCCTGGCGATGGTGATCGTGGCGATCGGGGGGACCACCTACGACGGGGCCGCGGAAGGTGAGCTCAGGGAGCCGATCAACTCCCTCTACCAGGCGCTGAGCGACACGGGCATCTCAGCGATCTGGTCGCTGCGCATCGCGAACTCCGCCATCTTCCTCGCTGTCCTGGCGGTGATCGCCCTGATCTTCTGGGCCGGGATCTGGGGCATGCGGATCGTCGAGCGCAAGCGCTCGGCGGGCGAGCTCGGGCGACTCTTCGCCCATGCGTTCGTGCCGATCGCGCTCGCCTACGTGATCGCGCACTACTTCAGCTACGTGGTCTACCTCGAGCAGGCCCAGTTCGGCTTCCTGCTCTCCGATCCGTTCGGCACGGGCGAGGACCTGTTCGGCACCGCCGGCTCCGGGATCGACTACGGGGTCCTCAGCGCCAATGCGATCTGGTACGTGCAGGTCGGCTCGATCGTGGTCGGCCACGTCCTCGCGCTGGCGCTCGGCCACGAGCGGGCGCTGAAGATCTGGGGCAACACGCGCGACGCCGCCTGGTCGCAGATCTGGATGCTCGTGATGATGATGCTCTTCAGCGTCCTCGGCCTGGTCCTGCTCTCGCAGGCGAACGGGTGAGCCGGGCTTGCTGATCCCGCTGGCCCACGCGGGCCACTGGCTGCCCTACGTGATCCCGGTCGCGATCGTCCTCGTCGCCGTGACGGTGGCGGCGATCCGCGAGCGTCGCGACCGCGACGGCGGCGGCGACGGGTCCTAGTCGACGACGACGACGCGCGAGCGGTCCGAGGAGCACACGATGCGCGAGCCGCTCCGTCGCTTCGCCTGCCGCTTGACCCGGGCGTAGTAGGCGCCGGGCTTGACGTTGTCGAGCGGGATGGCCCAGCCCCCGGAGGAGTTGCTCCGGTCGCGGCCGAGCAGCTTCGGGTCGCCGCCGCTGGTCCGCTTCAGCAGCTGTACCCGGCGGTTCTTGCGGCAGACCCCGGCCTTGCTCCTGACCGAGCCGCTGAACGCGGGGAACTTGCTGGAGATCGTGACCGACGTCGAGGCGCGCGATGCCCGCTCGAGATCGGCGGCGCTCGGCCCAGCGATCAGCAGAGCCGCCGCTGCGGCCAGCATCCCCGTCTTCAGTCCCGCTTTCTTCATCCCCATGGTGTTCCCCCTCCGGCCTTCCGCAATCACCCTGGCGCCGGACCCCGAAGGCTAGCCGCTTCGGAGGCGATGCACGCCGTTAGCCGTCCTCGGTCTGGATCGCCTCGAGCGAGGTGACGATCCGCGCCTGATCGGCCCCGTCCATCTCCTCGAAGCGCAGCACCGCATTGGCCGCCCGGAAGCAGGTCAGCTCCTCGACCTCGTCGCAGCGCTCGAACTCGTCTCGGGCCGCGTCGGCATCGCCCGCGATCAGCAGGCTGCCGGTCCCGTTGTCGCCCCGCGAGGTGTCGGTCGCAGGCCCGCCGACGTCGGTGACGGCCCCGGTGAGGGTGACCTCGTGGACCTGGATCCCGCGGGGTGTCGTCGTGATCTCCGGCCCGAGGCCGACCCCGGCGCCCTCGGCGTTGATCGCGTCGACGAACTCCTCGGGCGTGAACTCGTGCTCGCCGGAGCCGCAGCCGCCGAGCAGGGGGGCCAAAGACGAGGGCAAGGAGGGCGAGCCCCCGGCGGACCCCAGACCGGCTCACCGCAGCCCCCGCCGCATGAGCTCTAGGCGAGCAGCTCGCCGAGGCGCCGCTCGAGGGCGTTCGCAAGCGCGTCGGCCATGGGGCCCTCGGGGACCCGCTCGACCAGCTCCGCGAGGAAGCCCTCGATGATCAGGCGGCTCGCCAGATCGTGCGGGAGGCCCCGCGACGTCAGGTAGAAGAGCTGATCGGGATCGACCTGCGCGATCGCCGCCGCGTGGGTGCAGGCGACGTCGTCGGCGTTGATCTGAAGGCCCGGAATCGCATCGGCGTGAGCCTTCGATGAGAGGAGGAGGTTGCGGCATTCCTGAAAGGCGTCGGTGCGCTGGGCGCCCGGGTCGACGGTGATCATCCCGCGCCAGACGGCGGTCGAGCGGCCACCGAGGACGCCGCGGAAGGCGAGGTCGGAGGTGGTGTCCTCGGCCGCGTGCTCCTGGGTGGTGTCGTAGTCGAGGTGCTGGCGCCCGGTGCCGGCGTAGGCGCCGGTCACGCGCGCGTTGGCGCCGCGGCCGGCGAGCTTGGTCTCCATCCGCACCTTGCCGCGGGCGGAGCCGAACCCGAGGGCGACCCACTCGAGTGAGCCGTCGCGCTCGACCTCGGCACGCTGGGTGGCGAAGGCCCACGACTTCGGCGAGAGGTCCTGCCCGCAGACGTAGCGCAGGGAGGCGCCCGGGCCGACGATCAGCTCGGTGACGCCGTTGAAGAGCGCGTCGGTGTCGGCGTCGGCGGAGACGTATCGCTCCCAGACCTCGGCCTCGGCGCCCTCCTCGAGCACGATCAGGGTGCGCCAGTTGAGTGAGCGGCCGCTGGCCTGCTGCACTGCGGTCAGCGAGATCGGGTTCTCCGGCCTCGTCCCGGCGGGCACGTAGATGAGGGCGCCGCCGCTCCAGCCGGCGTCGTTGATCGAGACGAAGGGATCGGTGCCGGCGGGGGCGATCGAGCCGAGCCGCTCGCCGACGAGCTCGGGGTAGCGCTCGGCGCCCTCGGCGAGGGACATCACGACGGGGGCCGTGGGGCGGCCGTTGCCGCTCGCCGCGGGCAGGCCCTCGGCGTGGACCGTGCCGTCGACCTGGGTCAGGCCGCTCGAGCCCTCGGGGGCCGGCAGCCTCGCCTCGGCGGCGCCGATCGAGGCCGCGTCACCGGGCTCCGCCGGCGCGTAGGCGGAGAGATCGAGCTTCGAGAGGTCGGTGAACTCCCAGCCCTTCGTCTTCGGGCCCGGGAGCGCGAGCCCCTTGGCCGCCTCGACCGCCTCGGCTCGCCGCGCGACGAGCCACTCGGGCTCGGTCGCGACCGCGCTAGCCAATCGAGCCCTCCATCTGCAGCTCGATCAGCCGGTTGAGCTCGACGGCGTACTCCATCGGCAGCTCCTTGACGACCGGCTCGATGAAGCCGTTGACGATCATCTTGGACGCCTCCTCCTCGTCGAGGCCGTGCGTCTGCAGGTAGAACAGCTGCTCCTCGCCGATCTTCGAGACGGACGCCTCGTGGCCGACGTTGGCGTCGCTCTCGTCGATCCGGATCGTCGGGAAGGTGTCGGAATGCGACTCCGGGTCGAGCAGGAGGGCGTCGCAGACGACCTTCGACTTGGCCTCGGAGGCGCCCTTGGCGACCTCGAGCAGGCCGCGGTAGGTCGAGCGGCCGCCGTCCTTGGAGATCGACTTGGCGAAGATCGACGAGGTCGTCTTCGGCGCGGCGTGGATGATCTTGCCGCCCGCGTCCTGGTGCTGGCCCTTGCCGGCGAAGGCGATCGAGAGGATCTCGCCGTGGGCCCGCTCGCCCATCAGGTAGATCGACGGGTACTTCATCGTCACCTTCGAGCCGAGGTTGCAGTCGACCCACTCGACGGTCGCGTCGGCCTCGGCGACGGCGCGCTTCGTGACCAGGTTGAAGACGTTCTGCGACCAGTTCTGGACCGTCGTGTAGCGGATCCGGGCGCCGGGACGGGCGATCAGCTCGACCACGGCCGAGTGCAGCGAGTCGGTCGAGTAGACCGGGGCGGTGCAGCCCTCGATGTAGTGCACGTCGGAGCCCTCGTCGGCGATGATCAGCGTCCGCTCGAACTGGCCCATGTTCTCCGTGTTGATCCGGAAGTAGGCCTGCAGGGGCATGTCGACCTTGACGCCGGGGGGCACGTAGACGAACGAGCCGCCCGACCAGACCGCCGAGTTGAGCGCGGCGAGCATGTTGTCGTTGGCGGGGATGACGGTCGCGAAGTGCTCGCGGATGACGTCCTCGTGCTCGCGCAGGGCGGTGTCCATGTCCATGAACTGGACGCCCTGGGCCTCGAGCTTCTCGTTCACCTGGTGGTAGACGACCTCGGACTCGTACTGGGCGCCGACGCCGGAGAGGAACTGGCGCTCCGCCTCGGGGATGCCGAGCTTGTCGAAGGTGTTCTTGATGTCGTCGGGGACGTCGTCCCAGCTCGTCTCGGCGCGCTCGGAGGCGCGGACGAAGTAGTGGATGTTGTCGAAGTCGATCTGGTTCAGGTCGGCGCCCCACTGCGGCACCGGGCGGGCCAGGAAGTGGTCGAGCGCCTTGAGCCGGAACTCGCGCATCCACTGCGGCTCGTTCTTGTACTCGGAGATGTCCTCGACGAGCTGGCGGCTGAGCCCCTTCGGCGCCTTGAAGACGTAGCCGGTCTCAGGGTCGTTGAAGCCGAACTTCGACTTGTAGTCCTGGTTGATGTCCTTGATCGCCTCGCGCTCGGCGAGCTTCGGATCCAGCGTTGCCGTCTCGGGTGGGGGATTCATCTCTCAGTCAACCTCCAGCTTGATCTCCCCGTCCTCGAGCCGGACCTGGAAGGTCTCGACCGGCGCGAACGCGGGGAGGGTCTTGGGACGTCCGGTCCGCAGATCGAAGCGGGAGCCGTGACGGGGACATTCAACGGTACAGGTGGCCTGGTCGAACTCGCCCTCGGCGAGCGGGCCGTCGTCGTGGGAGCAGCGATCCTCGATCGCGAGCAGCTCGCCGGAGCAGTTGAACACGCCGATCTCGATCCCGTCGATCTCGACGAGACGCATCGCTCCCTCGGGGAGCTCGGCTGCGGTGCAAACGGTGTGTTCAGTCATGGGAATCGGGGCGCGGGTCAATTCCGAGCGCCTGAGTCGGGATTTTAGCGGGCCGCCCTCATGGACCCGCCTGGCGAGGCTGGAGGCGATCAAGGCTCTGGGTGAGCCGAAGCCCGAGCCCGACCGGGGTGGCCGGGATCCGCGCGAAGAAGAGGAACCAGGCGATGAACACGAAGAAGTCGACGAAGACCGCGAAGAAGATGATCATCTCGAGCGGGTGGGTGTCGGAGAACGTCTCCCGGCGCCGCTCCTCGCTCTGACCCCGCATCCAGTCGACGCGGGCCCGGCTTCGCTCCTTCGACCTGGCGATGTAGAACGAGAAGAAGCCCGGCGATCACCATGAGCGTCCCGATCAGCCCGACGAGGACGACGGCGAAGGCGGTCCACGACGGCGTGGTGCCCCCCTGGAACTGCGATCCGACCCAGATCCAGAGCAGCG
Organism: uncultured Solirubrobacterales bacterium; assembly: GCA_963839535.1. Classification (GTDB taxonomy): domain Bacteria; phylum Actinomycetota; class Thermoleophilia; order Solirubrobacterales; family 70-9; genus RHKX01. The sequence goes on along the minus strand of CAWIVF010000006.1, from coordinate 193,002 downwards.
GCACGCCGAGCCCGACCACCGCGCCGAGGGCGATCACGCCGATCTGGGTCACGGTGCTCGACAATCCCCGCCGGACAGTCATGAGCGAACGCATGCCCAGAGAGGATAGACAGCCGGTTTCCGCGCCCCGAGAGCCGGGTCGCCGCGTGACGAGCGCCTGCCGGGCGAACGCCCGCCGCGCCGATCGCAGTCGGCGTCGGGGACCATGGTGCTGCTCGACGGGGAGCTCCACACGGCGGGGCGAGACGCCTCGGGGTCCGGGTCCGCCTGGGCGAGCCTCGAGCAGGACGCGGACGCCTTCGGGATGCCGGAGCCGCCGCGCATTACGGCCGGGCCCGCGCTGGTGGGTCGTGCTCGCGGTGCCCGGCCGGCAAGCGGGGGGGGCCGCCGGCCGCTCGAGCTGCTCGTCGAGTCCGGCGGGCGGACGCTCGAGCTGCCGCTCGGCGCGCTGGAGCTCGTCGACGGCGCTCGGCCCGCCGGCTGAGGTCCCCGCCGCGAGCGGGGGCGCCGCGGGCGGAAGCCGCGCGATGGCGATCTGCATGGCCACCTACGAGCCGCCGCCGCGAGCAGCTCGCCCGCCAGCTCGAGTCGATCCGCGCCCAGGGCTTCGCGACGACTGGGTCTGCCTGATCAGCGACGACTGCTCGTCGCCGGCCGCCGTTCGCGCAGCTGCAGGCCCAGGTCGAGGGCGACGACCCTCGCTTCGTGCTCTCCCGCTCGCCGGAGCGCCTCGGCTTCTACCGGAACTTCGAGCGCGCGCTGCGGATGGTCCCGGACGGAGGTCGAGCTGGTCGCGTTCGCCGATCAGGACGACCGCTGGGACCCCGACAAGCTCGAGTCGCTCGTGCGAGCTCTCGACGCCGAGCCCCGGCGCGGCCGCTCGCCTACAGCGACATGCGGTCGCCAGCGAGGCCGGCGTGATCCTCTCCGAGACGTATCTGGTATCTGCGGCGCAACAGCCACGACTGATCATCTCGCTGGCGATCGCGAACACGGTGACCGGCGCCGCCTCGATGTTCCGGCGCGAGCTGCTCGACCTCGCCCTCCCATTTCCGCCCGGCCAGCCCGACCAGCACCCCTACCACGACCATTGGCTGGCGCTCTGCGCCCTCGGCACCGGCGAGATCGCCTACCTCGACCGGCCGACCTACGACTACACCCGCCACGTCGACTCGGTGACCGTGCGCCCAGCAGCGAGTGGGTCGCTCCGGCCGCGCGGCCGCCGCGACGCGATCCGCTTCCGCTGGACCGCCTCACGCGCCGCTTCCGCCGCGGCACGGCGCCGGCCCGGCGGCCGAGCGATCTACTTCGGCGCTGGCTGCTGATCCGCCAGTTCGCGGGCGTGCTCGAGCTTCGCTCGGGGATCGGATGACCGCGGACAAGCGCCGCGGCCTCGAGCGCCTGGTCGCGCGCCGAGCACTCGCTGGCCGGCGGCCGTTGGCCCTGCTGCTGCGATCGCTGCGGACCCTCACCGGGCGCAACGAGACGCTGGCCAGCGAGCGGGTGCTCTTCCTCGGCCTGCTCTGGCGCCGCGCGGTCGGCCGCCCGGCGCTCGGCCGTCGCTGAAGCGCCGCGGACTGCGGGCCTATGACCCGGTAGCCGAGCTGCGCGAGCTTGGCGTCGAGCAACTCGCCGAGCGCCGCCTGCTCCTCGGCGGTCATGTTCTGGCGCCAGAGGCCCGGGGAGGCGGCGCGAACGCCCTTGCGGCTGCCGCGCAGGCGGTTGCGGACCGAGCCGAAGCGGTTTGCGTGCGCCGCGCGGCCGACCTGCTTCGGCGTCCGGTTGATCCCGAGCCAGCTCTGCAGCCGCGCGAGCTGGCCCTCGGTGTCGCTGAGCAGCTCCTCGTAGCGGACCTGGATCCAGCCGGATCCGGGCCGAGCGCGGCGCAGGCGCGCTCGACCGAGACGGTGCGGACGAGCCAGAGGTAGGCCTGCCGGCGGATCGCCTCGAGGCGCTCCTCGGGGGTCGCAAGGACGCGGACGCCCTCGTTGTTCGTGCGCCAGCCGCCCGGCGAGTCGGCCTCGAGCATCGAGTCGACGACGTCGCGGCCGTCGCGAAGCAGGAAGATCATCCGGCAGCGGGGGAGCAGCCGGGCGACGACGTCGGCGGCGTGGGAGCCGTTGGGCTCCTTGATCAGGACGAGGGGATCGGTCATCCCGTGCTCGGCGACCGCGCGGTCGACCTGGGCGCCGAAGCGCTCGAGCGTCAGGCGGCGGACGCCCTCACTCCAGACGTCCCGGTACTCCTCGCTGAAGAAATAGGAGGGGTCGGCGCCGCGCTGGTCGTTGAGCAGCAGGCGGGCGGAGTCGACCTCCTCGGGCGCGACCGTGACGTCCCGCAGCGGGCCGAGGTGCAGCGGCAGGTAGGACTCGTTGACCGGGACGGCGTCGGGACCGGCCGGCAGCCAGCGCGACGGGTCGATCCCGGTCGGCGTCTGTCCGACGCCCCACGGGTAGACGAGCAGCCGCAGCAGCCAGGTGCTGCCCGAACGGGGCGATCCCACCATCCAGACGAGGCGCTCCTCGAGAGCGTCGAGCCGATCCTTCTCCTGCACGCGCGGTAGCTTTGCTTATTCGTCGCCGGGGGGACCGGTGGCGGCCGAGCCGAGGGACATCGGGTCGGCGGTGGGCACGCCCGGCTCCCCCTCGTCCTCCCAGTCGGCGGGCTCGCCGAGGCTCGCCGACTTGACGACCTTGAGGCCGAGCATCGCGCACTTCATCCGGGTCGCCGAGATGTCGATCCCGAGCAGCTCGAGGACGTACTCCTTGGGCAGCCGCAGCAGCTCCTCGCGGGTCTTGCCGAGCAGCTCGTCGGTGAGCAGCGAGGTCGCGGCGGTCGAGATCGCGCACCCCTGGCCGTCGAAGGAGACCTCGCTGACCCGCCCCTCGCCGTCGAGCTTGATGAACACGTGCTGCTCGTCGCCGCAGAACGGGTTGGTGTCCTCGTAGTCGAGGTCGAACTCGTCGAGCCGCCCGAAGTTGTGCGGCCGCTTGTAGTGCTCGAGGATCTGGTCTCTGTAGAGCTCGTCCATCTAGAGGCCGAAGACCTTCCGGGCGTCGTGCAAGCCCTCGATGAGGCGGTCGATCTCGTCGGTCGTCGTGTAGACGCCGAAGCTGGCGCGGGCCGTGGCGGCGACGCCGAGGCGCTCCATCAGCGGCTGGGCGCAGTGATGGCCGGCGCGGACCGCGATGCCGTGGCGGTCGAGGATCTCGGCGACGTCGTGGCCGTGGACGCCCTCGAGCTCGAAGGAGACGGGGCCGACCCGCTCGGGCCCGGCCGGGGGCCCGAAGACGCGCAGTCCCGGCACCTCCTCGACCCGGGCGAGGGCGTAGGCGGTCGTCTCGCGCTCGTGGGTGAGGACGGCGTCCATCCCCAGGGCGTCGAGCCAGCGCACCGCGGCGGCGAGGCCGATCGCCTGCGCGATCGCCGGGGTTCCCGCCTCGAAGCGGGAGGGAGGGTCGGCGAACGTGACGCCGTCCTTGGTCACCTTGCGGATCATCGACCCGCCGCCGAGGAACGGGGGCATCTCGCGGAGCAGGTCGAGCCGGGTCCAGAGCGCGCCGATGCCGGTCGGGCCGTAGGCCTTGTGGCCGGTGAACGCGTAGAAGTCGACCCCGAGGGCGCCGACGTCGACGTCCATCTTCGGCACGGCCTGCGCCCCGTCGACGCAGGACCAGGGCGCCGGCCTCGTGAGCCTGGCGGGCGATCTCGGCGATCGGGTTGAGGGTGCCGAGGACGTTGGAGAGGTGGGTGATCGCAAGCAGCTTCGGGCCGCGTGCCAGCGCCGCCTCGAGCTCGTCGGCGAGCAGGCAGCCGTCGTCGTCGATCCCGACCCAGTCGATCTCCGCGCCGGTCGCGGTGGCGAGCTGCTGCCAGGGGACGATGTTGGAGTGGTGCTCCATCTCGGTCAGGACGATCCGGTCGCCCGGCCCGACGTTGGCGGCGCCCCATGAGCGCGCGACGAGGTTGATCGCCTCGGTCGCGTTGCGGACGAAGATCAGCTCGCGGCGATCGGCGGCCCCGAGGTGGTCGGCCACGGTGGCGCGGGCGCCCTCGTAGGCCGCGGTCGCCTCGCCGGAGAGCGTGTGCGAGCCACGGTGCACGTTCGAGTGGTGGCGCCGCTCGTAGCGGTCGACCGCCTCGATCGAGGCCAGCGCCCGCTGCGAGCTGGCGCCGGAGTCGAGGTAGGCGAGCGGCTGGTCCCCGATCATCCGGCTCAGGGTCGGGAACGACGCCCGCACCTTCTCGATGTCGAAGGGAGCGGGCGGTGCCGCGGGGGAGTGGGCCGGGGCGGCGGCCATCGGGCGCGGGCGCGGCGCCGCTAGGCGGCCGCCGCGACCTCCTCCTTGATCCAGCCGTAGCCCTTCTCCTCGAGCACGCCGACCAGCTCCGGTCCGCCCTGCTTGACGATCCGGCCCTCGTACATGACGTGGACCTTGTCGGGCTCGACCATGTGGAGGATGCGCTGGTAGTGGGTGATGATCAGGACGCCCATGTCCGGCCCCGCGAAGCGGTTGACGCCGGAGGCGACGGTCCGCAGGGCGTCGATGTCGAGCCCTGAGTCGGTCTCGTCGAGGACCGCGACGCGCGGCTTCAGCAGCGCCATCTGGAGCATCTCCATGCGCTTCTTCTCGCCGCCCGAGAAGCCCTCGTTGAGGTAGCGGCTCGAGAACTCGCGCGGGACGTCCATCAGCTCCATCGCCTCCTGCGTGGTGCGGGCGAAGTCCTTCAGCTTGATCTCGGGCTCGCCCTGGGCCTCGCGGCGGGCGTTGACGATCATCCGCAGGTACTTGGCGACGGTCACGCCGGGCACCGAGACGGGGTACTGGAAGGCCATGAAGAGGCCGGCGCGGGAGCGCTCGTCGGGAGCGGCCTCGGTCACGTCCTCGCCGCCGAAGTGGATGCTGCCGTCGGTGACGGTCAGGCCGGGGTGGCCCATGATCGCGTTGGCCAGGGTCGACTTGCCGGAGCCGTTCGGGCCCATCAGGGCGTGGACCTCACCGCGGCTCACCTCGAGGTCGAGGCCCTTGAGGATCTGCTTCTCCTCGGCGGCTACGTGCAGGTTCTTGATCTCCAGATCGGCCATTTTTGCTCCAGTCTTGCGGTGGTTGACCGGCGCTCAGACGGCGCCGGCGTGGGTGGGGGAGGGGAGCTTCGGCGTCGTGGGCCGGCTCTCCCGGGTCTCGAATTCGACCAGCTCGCCGAGGGTCGTCCCGGCGAGTGCGCGCGTGATGCTGCCGTGCACGCGGGTCCAGAGCAGCTTCGTCGAGCAGGCGATGTCGCCGTCGTCGGTGTGCGAGCAGAGGACCCGGCCCTCGCCCTCGCCGAGGAAGCAGTCCATCGGGACGATCGGCCCCTCCAGCGCCTCGACGACCTCGAGCATCAGGATCTCCGCCGCCGGGCGGGCCAGTCGGTAGCCGCCGTGGGCGCCGCGCTGGGAGCTGACCAGGCCGGCGTCCCGCAGCTTCGCCACGAGGTGCTCGAGGTAGGAGAGCGGCAGGGATTCGTCGTCGGCGAGGGAGCTGAGCGCCGCGGGGCGTTCGCCCTCGCGCCGGCCCAGGGCAACCATCAACCGGATTCCGTACTCCGCCTTGGTCGAGAACAGCATCGGCTAAATCCTAGCGATCCGGTCGGTTTTACCCTCTGGGCTCCTCGCCGTACGAAGCCTGGAGCCGCCGCTTGAGCAGCCGCCACGGGTGGATCATCACCCGGCCGCTGGCGGCGCTGCGCAGGGCGCGGCCGAGCATCGTCCCGGAGACGCCGTCGCTGGGCAGCTCGAGGACCAGCTCGACCTGCCCGGCGGCCGTGCGGCGCGGCTTCGGGTCGTCGGCGGCGAGGGCGCGGAAGAGCTCGATCGCGTCGGCGTTCTCCTCGAGGACCACGGCGAGGAACCGCTCGATGCCGTTGGCGCGCGCCCGCTCGACCAGCCGCTCGAGCAGCGCGGTCGCGGCGCCCCGGCCCTGCCAGTCGTCGACGATCGTCACCGCGACCTCGGCCTCCTCGGGCCGTTCGCCGCGGACGTACCTGGCTACGCCCACCGGTTCCCCACCAGTGCTCATCGCGATCAGCGCCTCGTGGTCGCTGTGGTCCACCTCCGTCAGGTAGCGGAGGTCGGACTCGTTGAGTCGCTTCAGCGGCGAGAAGAAGCGCCGGTAGCGGGACTCGGGGCTGAGCCGCTCGAATCCGGCGGCCAGCGCCGCCTTGTCGTCCGGCTGGACCTGGCGCACCTCCACGACGGAGCCGTCGTGCAGGCTCACGGTCTCGACGGCGTCCGGCGGCGCGTCCATCGCCGCAAGGTACCGAGGGGAGGCTTCCGCCTCAGGGCTCGATCAGGCCGCGGCGGATCGCGTAGCGGACCAGCTCGACCCGGTCGCGCATGCCGAGCTTGTGCATCGCGTTGGAGCGATGGTTCTCGACGGTCTTCTCGGCGAGGCCCAGGAGCTCGGCGATCTCCTTGTTCGTGTGCGCGTCGGCGACGAGCTTCACGACCTCCTCCTCGCGGGGGGTCAGCTCCTCCTGCTGGCGCTCGCCGTCGCCGAGGACGTCGCGGATCAGGGCCTGCTGGGCTTCGGGGTCAGGAACGGCTCGCCGCGCTCGACCGCGCGGATCGCGTCGATCAGCTCGCGGTCGGCGGCGCGCTTGAGGACGTAGCCGGAGGCGCCGGCCTTCAGCGCCTCGAAGAGGTAGCGCTCCTCCTCGTGCATCGAGAGGATCAGCACGGCGACCTCTGGGGCCTGGGCGCGGATCTCGCGCGTCGCCTCGAGGCCGGTGAGGCCGGGCATCTTGACGTCGAGGATCGCGAGGTCGGGACGCTCGCGGACAGCGATGTCGCGCGCCTCGATGCCGTCGGCGGCCTCGCCGATCACGTCGATCCCGTCGACGCTGTCGAGCAGCATCCGCAGCCCGGAGCGGACGATCCCGTGGTCGTCGGCGATCAGGACGCGCATCGGCTCAGGTGTGACGTTGGGAAGCTCATGCAGGTCTCATCGGCAGGTCAGGCCGTCAGCCTGACCTTCGTGCCGACTCGCGGCCGCGAGGCGATCTCGACGGCGCCGCCGACGAGCATCGCCCGCTCCCTCATTCCGGCCAGACCGAGGCCGCCGTTGGAGGTGGTGGGCTCGAATCCGGCCCCGTCGTCGGTGACCCGCAGCTCGAGCCCCTCGCCGAGGCGCTGCAAGCGCACTTGCAGGTGCTTGGGCTGGGCGTGCTGGATCGCGTTCGAGAGGGCCTCCTGCGCGACCCGGTAGGCGACGAGCTGGACCTCGTCGGGGACGGGGGAGAAGTCACCCTTGCACTGGAAGTCGGTCGTGATGCCGGTCCGCCTGCCGATCTCCTCGGAGAGGCTGCCGAGCGCGGCCGCCAGGCCGAGGTCGTCGAGCGAGGTGGGGCGCAGCTGACGGGCCAGCGCGAGCAGCTCCTCCATCGCGGCGGCGGCCACGGCGCTCGTCTGCTCGAGCTCCTCCTCGAGCTCGGCCGGCGCCTTGCGGCGCAGCGTCTCGAGCCGCAGCAGGAGGCCGGTGAGCGCCTGGTTGACCTCGTCGTGCAGGTCGAGCGCGATTCGCGAGCGCTCCCGCTCCTGGGCGGCGAGAGCGGCGGTGGCGCTGCGGCGGCGCTCGGCCTCGAGCCGGGCGAGCATCGCGCGGAACGTGCGATCGAGGCGCTGCACCTCCTGCGAGCCCTCGAGGGGTGGGAGGTCCTCGCCATCGGACGCGGTGTTCAGGTCGGCGTTCTCCATCTGCTCGACCAGACGCTCGAGTGGCTCGAAGCGCCGCTGCAGCAGCAGGAAGTTGATCCCGACCATCGCGGCGACCGAGAGGCTCAGCACGAGGCCGACCGTGGCGCTGTCGCTCAGCGAGCCGGACGGGTCGGAGGCGAAGGAAACCGAGATGACGGCGGCCGCCATCAACGTCAGGTTGATGACGAGCACCTGGGTGAGGAGTCGGCCGTTGCGCATCGTTCCCTCGCTGAATCGGCGGAACCGGCCTCCGACCTTAGGACCGGTTTACGCCGTTTGGCAATATTGGGGACACACAGACGCCCCCAGAGGAGGCATTCGACGATGAACACCACGCGCAGGTCCAACTTCTCAGCCATGATCAGGACGACCGCGCTGCTCGCAGGCCTGACCGGTCTCCTCGTCGTCATCGGCGCCCTGATCGGCGGTCCCGAGACCGCGCTGATGTTCCTCTTCATCGCCCTCGCGTTCAACCTGGGCATGTACTGGTTCAGCGACAAGATCGCCCTGAAGATGAGCGGCGCGCAGCCGATGACCGAGGAGCAGGCGCCGCAGATCTACGCGATGGTCCGGGAGCTGACCAGCAACGCGAAGATGCCGATGCCGGCCCTCTACGTGATCCCGCAGGCGCAGCCGAACGCGTTCGCCACGGGCCGCAACCCGGCGCATTCGGCGGTCGCCGTCACCGCCGGCATCACGAAGCTGCTCTCGCCGAACGAGCTTCGCGGCGTGATCGCCCACGAGCTCGCCCACATCAACAACCGCGACACCCTGACCCAGGCCGTGGCGGCCGGGATCGGCGGCGCCATCACCTACCTCGCCTACATGCTGATGTGGTTCGGCGGCGACGACGAGAGCCCGCTCAGCCTGATCGCCTCGCTCGCCCTGGTCCTGCTCGCCCCGATCGCGGCGAGCATCATCCAGCTCGCGATCTCGCGCCAGCGGGAGTACGCGGCCGATGCCACGGGCGCCCAGTTCGCCGGCGACCCCGAGAGCCTCGCCTCCGCTCTGCTGCGGCTCGAGGAGGGGAGCAAGGCGATGCCGATGCAGGTCAACCAGGCGACCGAGTGCATGTACATCGTCAAGCCGTTCTCCGGCAAGGGCGTCGCCAACCTGTTCAGCACGCACCCGCCGATCGAGGAGCGCGTCCGCCGCCTGCGGCAGATGCGCCCGGCGCTCGGCTAGCGGCACGCAGGACGCGACAGCGGGGAGCGGAGCCGGCCTTCGTCCGCTGCTTCCTCCATCGCTATACTTTCTGAAGTGACGCCAGAGACGAAGACCCGAGCCAGCGGCGCCGACCTGATCTCCCGTGCGAAGGAGGCGATCGAGGAGGTGCAGCCGCCCGAGGCCGCCGAGGAGCTCGACGGCGCCGAGGTGGCGCTCGTCGACGTCCGCGAGCAGCACGAGTTCGAGGAGCGCCACATCGAGGGCGCCATCCACGTGCCGCGCGGCCACCTCGAGTCGCGGATCGAGCAGTTCGTCCCGGATCGCTCGAAGCGGGTCATCCTCTACTGCGCCTCCGGCCAGCGCTCCGCCCTGGCGGCGAAGACCCTCGCCGACGAGCTCGGCTATGAGGACGTCGCCTCGATGGCCGGCGGGATCACGCTCTGGCGCGACCGCGGCCTGCCGGTGGTCACCCCGCGATCGCTCACCCAGGAGCAGAAGGAGCGCTACTCGCGCCACGTCCTGGTTCCCGAGATCGGCCTCGAGGGGCAGCTCAAGCTGCTCGACGCGAAGGTCCTGCTGCTCGGCACGGGCGGGCTGGGCTCGCCGACCGCGCTCTACCTCGCCGCCGCCGGCGTCGGCACGCTCGGCCTGATCGACGACGACGTCGTCGACTCCTCCAACCTCCAGCGTCAGGTGATCCACAACACCGAGCGCATCGGGATGGCGAAGACCGAGTCCGCGCGCCGCGCGATCGAGGCGCTCAACCCCGACGTCAAGGTCGTCGAGCACAACCTCCGCATGGACTCCGGCAACGTGATCGAGCTGCTCTCGCAGTACGACGTGGTCGTCGACGGAGCCGACAACTTCCCGACCCGCTACCTCCTCAACGACGCCTCGGTGCGCCTGAAGAAGCCGGTCGTGTCCGCCTCGATCCTCTCCTTCGACGGGCAGATCTCGACCTTCGTCCCGTTCGAGGGCCCGTGCTACCGCTGCCTCTACCCGACCCCGCCCCCGGCCGAGCTGGCGCCGAGCTGCGGCGCCGCCGGGGTCCTCGGCGTGCTGCCGGGGATCATGGGGATGCTGCAGGCCCTCGAGGTCGTCAAGCTCGTGATCGGGCAGGGCACGCCGCTGATCGGCCGCCTGCTGCTGTTCGAGGCGCTCGGCACCGAGTTCACCGAGCTCAAGGTCCGCCGCGATCCGGACTGCCCGATCTGCGGCCCGAACGCCCCCGAGGTCGCCGACGAGGATCTGGGCAAGTTCCCGGACTACGACGCTCTTCTGCGCGGGCTGATCGTCAGTTCTCTAGGGTTCCGCTCGTGCCGAAGGTGAAGATCCCACCAGTCCTGCGCGCCCAGACCAACGGCGAGTCGCTCGTCGAGGTCGGCGGCGACGACGTCGGCGGCGTGCTGAAGGCGCTTGCGAGCGCCCACCCGGACGTCTCCAGGCAGCTCTTCGACGAGGGCGGCGATCTCAACCGCTACGTCAACGTCTACCTCAACGACGAGGACGTGCGGCTCCTCGGCGGCCTCGACACCGCGGTGAAGGACACCGACACGGTCGTCATCCTCCCGGCGATGGCCGGGGGCTCCTGAGCACCCCGCGCCCCGTCCCCCGGCGCGACTCGAGGCCTAGGGCTCGCCGCCCGTCAACTCGGTGAACGCCAGCCACGACGGCTTGCTGTCCCCGTCGGGATCGAGCAGCCCGGCGGTCTGACACCACAGACACAGGCGCCGATCTTGACGTCGCTGTCGCGCCAGGTGAACCAGATCGCGCCGCGCAGGCCCCAGCTTCTCGCGCCCGTCGTACATCGTGCCGAGGGTCTCCGACAGCAGCTCGGCCTGCTCCTCGGGGCTCTTGGCGAGGTCGTTCGGGACCTGCGGGTCCGAGCCCCAGCCGAGCTCGGTCACCCACATGCCGGCGTCGTCGCCCGCCTCGTCGATCGCCTCGCGGGTGCGATCGAGCTGATCGGTGACGCCGCGACGTCGGGGCCGTAGGGATGCACGCCGACCAGGTCGACGATGTCGGCCACCCCCTCGCTCTCGAAGATCGCGGTCAGGAAGTCGAACGAGACGATGGCGCCGTCCGACTGAGGCGTCGCGAACATCCCGCCGACCATGATCTCGGCGTCCGGGTCGACGCCCTCGATGACCTCGCGCGGAGCGCTTCAGCAGCTCCACGTAGGCGTCGGGGTCCGGCTTCGGGCGTCCAGAAGAGCGAGGTGTTCGGCTCGTTCCAGATCTCCCAGACACGCAGCGGCTGGGGCTCGATGTCGGGATCGGTCTCGGCGAGGCCGGTCCAGAACGTGCCGTCCGGCCCGTATCGCTCGGCGGCGGCTCGAGGAACTCGGCCCAGGCGTCGAAGGCCTCCGGGCTCGAGGTCGGGGGGTCCGTCAGCTTCGGCGCGTAGCCGGCGGCGTGTCCCGGACACGTTCACCAACGGCTCGATCCCGCCTCCGGCCAGCTCCGCCGATGCCGAGTCGGCGATGGACCAGTCGTAGGTGCCCTTCTCCGCCTCCACGGTCGACCAGCGCGAGCGGCACCCGGTAGCTCCCGACGCCGCCGTCGGCCATCCGGGGAAGTCGGTCGAGACCGGCACGCCGACCGGAGAGACCCCGAAGAAGGCCCCGGTGTCCTCCGCGGGCTCGTCGTCGGAGCCCCGCATCCCGAAAAGCGCGGCCACCAGCGCCAGCGCCGAGGGCAGCCCTGCGGCGTGTCATCCGCGTCGAGCGCGCCTGCGGGGAGCCGCGTCGCGGCGCGCCGGCCCCGAGGCAGACGGGCCCGCAGAGCGCGAGCGCGACCACCGCGGCCCCCGGCGAGGGACGAGGCGGCATCGAGCGCGTCCTGGGCGGGGATCTCCTCCCCGGCGACGCCTCCCGGACTCGCATCGGCGGGACGTGCCTCCGAGGGCGAGCCGACGGGACCGATCTCCCGGTCGCGATCCTCGAGCGCTCCGGGGAGGTCGAGCGTGTACTCGTCGACCGCGGGAGGCTCGGCCGACGCGGCCGGGGCGCCGGCGAGCAGCGCGCTCGTCAGGACCAGGCCGGCGGCGCACAGGGCTCGGGTCCTAGAATCCCTGGGCGGTCCATCGATGGCAGAATGGTACAGGCGGCATGGGTGGGCTCTCGGCTCCAGGCGGACCCGGTCATGGCCCTCCGAGAGCTCCCGCGGTTGGCATCGGCGCGTCGCTGCTGATCCTCTCCCTGGCGGGTGGCGGTTACTCGAGCCTGGCGCTGGGGATCGGTCACGATCCTCGTCTGGCTCCTGGTCTCGTCGCCCTGCTGCGCGGCCGGTGCGCCCGTGCCCGCAGCCCCGTCGCTGCCGCGGCTGCCTCTGCCTGATCGCCCTCGCGGGGCTGACCGCGTTCTCGCTGGCCTGGGCACGCTGACGACGGCGCCGGCTTCATCGACGTCGTCAGGATCGCGGGCTACGCGGGCACCTTCGTCCTCGCCGGCCTCACGCTCCGCGGCGACCGTGCCCGGGGCGTGCTGAGAGCGATGGCCATCGGCGATCCTCGCTCGTGGCCGGCGTGGCGCTCGCGCCCGCCTGGGCGGGATCGGAGGCGGCGATACCGGCTCGTCGACGTGCCTCGGCGCCACGAGCGGGCGCCTCAGCTACCCGCTCGGTTACTGGAACGCACTCGGCGCCCTGATGGCCATCGGCATGCCGCTCTTGGTCTGGATCGCCTCCGAGGCGACCCGGCGGCGCGGCCCCGGGGGTGGGCGCTCGCGGGCCTCGTACCACTCCTGCTGGTTGCGTTCATGACCTCCTCGAGGGGGGCCCTCCTGGCCGCGCTGGTCGGCGTCGTGGTGGTCGTGGCGCTTCGCGGCCAGCGGCCGCAAGGCCGTCGCGGTCGCCGGCGTCGCAACGGCGGCCGCACTGCCGGCGTTGCTCGTCGCAGGCCCGGCCGACGGCATTCTCACCGGACCCGGCACCGGCGAGCCCGGCGGCCCGGAGCTGGCCGTGGGGGCGGCTCTCGTCCTCGGGATGGCGCTCGGGGGCTTCCTCGGGCCGCGATTGGTCGAGCGTCTGGCGAGAGGCTCGGTCCCGCGGGTCCGGATCCGCCGAGTGCTCGCGGGCTGCCTGGTCGCGGTCGTGATCGCGGCGATGGCTCTGGTCGGCCCAGGCGAATTGAAGAACGACTTCCTCGGCCCGCCGGGAGGGTCGGCTCCGGCCGCCCGCGCCCAGGCGGGTCTCCTCACGGCCTCGAGTTCAGGCCGGGCGCAGTTCTGGGGAACGGCCCTCGAAGCCTTCGCCGATCGAGCCGGTGAGGGGTTTCGGCGCCGGCTCATATCCGACCTACTGGAACGCCCACGGCACCCTCGTGACTCCCACGCGCAACGCCCACTCCGAGCCGCTCGAGCTGATGGCCGAGCTCGGCGTCGGGGGTCTCCTCGCCTTCTGCGCGTTCTTCGTGGTTGTCGTCGCGGCCGGAGTCCGGCGAGCCCGGGAGCCGGACGCGCCGGCGATCGGAGCAGCCCTCGGCGTGACCTTCGCGGCGCCTGGTCGGATTCCTGATCGACTGGACCTGGCAGATCCCGGCGGTGGTGGTCCCCGTGCTCATCGCCGCGGCGATCATCGGGGCCTCGCAGGCGCGCGGTCGGGTCGCCCGCGGTCGCCTCCGGGCGCACGCGCTCGTGCGCGGTCTCGCGGTTGCTCTGGTCGGCGCTGCGCTTCCGGCGCTCTGGGCCGGCGGTGTCCTGGTGCTGTCGAGCGACCGGCTCGACGAAAGTGCCGAGGCGCTCGAGCGGGGCGAGTACGCGGAGGCCGCGCAGGCGGCGCGAGCGGCGGCCTCCCTTCAGCCCTGGGCGAGCGAGCCCTGGGTGCGGCTCGCGACCATCGAGCAGGCGGCGGGCAACCTCGAGGCCGCCCGCCGCGACGTCCATGCTGCGATCGATCGAGCGCCAACCGACTTCCGCCTCTGGCTGCTGGCGGTGCGGATCGAGCTCAACCTGGGAGAGCCGCAGATCGGTATCGCCTACCGCAAGAGGGCGCTCCAGCTCGCTCCGCTGGTCCTGCCGAGCATCGCCTCGCAGACGGAGTTCACCCCCGGAAGCGGCCTTTGACGGGCGGAGGGCGCTCTATGCTTGGGTCTGGCCATCCCGATATCCCGGGAGCGCTGCCGCTCTCCCATGAACGCCAACGACCTCGCCACCGAACGTGACCAAGTGGACCGCCGAGAGGGCGTCGTCCCGTGGGGAACCGGCCGCAGCCATGCCGCCGGCATCTCACCGCGGGGACGCTGGTGGCGCGACGCGACGCGCCGTCGCCTCCTTGCGCTCGCCGATCTGGTCGTCGGCTGCCTCGCCACCCTGATCGTGGTGGCACAGATCGAGGAGGGGTCTGGGCGCTGGTCTTCCTGCCGATCTGGCCGCTTCTCGCCAAGCTGTTCGGCCTCTACGATCGTGACCACCGCTCGCTGCGGCATCTCACCGCCGACGAGGTCCCGGCGATCTTCGCCTGGATCGCGACCGTCACCGCGCTGGTCGCCCTGCTGCTTCCGCTGACTCCCGCGGGCACTCTCAACGGAGTGGAGATCTTCGAGCTCCTCCTGGTCGGCGTGGCCGCCGCGATCGGGCTTCGCTCCTTCACGCGATGGGCCTGGTGGCGCCACACACCCCCCGAGCTCGTCGGCGTCGTCGGCGATGGCGAGGCGCTGAAGTCGGTGCATCGCAAGTTCAAGATGTTCCGCAGGATGCACCTGGAGTTCGCGACGGAGCTCCGCATCGGCGACCTCGGCACCGGTTCGCGCCGGAGTGACGAGCTGAGCTACCTCGTCGATCGCGTCGATCGCGTCATCGTCGCCGCCACCGGCGTGGAGAGCGAGCTGATCGGGGAGCTCAAGGCCCTGTGTCGCCAGAACGCCGTCAAGCTGAGCGTCGTTTCGCCCGCTGCGCGGCGATGCTCTGCCCGCCGAGAACTTCTCGCGCTTCGGCGATCTGCCCATCATCGAATACAGCACCTGGGACCGGTCGCGCTCGACCGTCCTGATCAAGCGCCTCTTCGACATCTTCGTCGCCCTCGTCGGGCTGGTCGTGCTGGCTCCGCTGCTGCTCGTCGTCGCCCTCGCCATCAAGCTCGACAGCCGCGGCCCGGTCTGTTCTCCCAGATCCGCGCCGGCCTCAATGCGCGGCCGTTCCGGATGTACAAGCTGCGGACGATGGACCGCCGATGCCGAGGCGCAGCTCGACGGCCTCGTCGACCTGATCGGGTTGGAGGAGCCGATGTTCAAGCTCCGCGACGACCCGCGAGTGACCCGGCTCGGGCGGATCCTGCGGCGCTTCAGCATCGACGAGATCCCGCAGCTGTTCAACGTCCTGACGGGCGAGATGAGCATCGTCGGCCCCCGGCCCGAGCAGGTGGAGCTCGTCGCCCGCTACGAGCCGGAGGAGCGTCTGCGGCTCACCGTCAAGCCGGGAATCACCGGCCCGATGCAGATCTTCGGCCGCGGCGAGCTGACCTTCGCCGAGCGCCTGGCGGTGGAGCTCGAGTACGTCGACAACCCATCCCTCGCGAGAGACCTGAGGATCATCATTCACACGCTCCCCGCGGTCTTTCGCGGCACGGGCGCCTACTGACCCCCTCGCTTGCAACCAGGCCGGCCGATGTGGCCCGCCGATGGCGACGGACCGCTCCTATCGGTCGTCATCGTCACCTGGAACTCGCGCCCGGTCCTCGGCGGCTGCCTCGACGCTCTGAGCGCGAATCCACCATCCGTGCCATGGGAGGCGATCGTCGTCGACAACGGCTCGGCCGACGCAACCGTCGCGCTGGCGCGCCGGTACGCGCCCGGCGTCCGGCTGATCGCCAACGAGGGCAACCGCGGCCTCGCCGCCGCCAACAACCAGGGCATCGCCGCCGCCGGGGGCGATCTCGTGCTGCTCGCCAACCCCGACACCGTGGTCACCGCGGGAGCCGTCGACGCCCTCCGCGACCTGCTCGAGCGCCGGCCGCGCGCCGCCTTCGCGGTCCCGCGGCTGCGCTACCCCGACGGCCGCCCGCAGGTCTCCGCCGGCGACCTGCCGACGCTGCCGAGGCGCTGCTCGGGCGCCAGGCCCAGGGCCGGCGAGAGGGCGAGCCGCGCGGCTTCTGGTGGGAGGGGTGGCCCCACGACGAGGAGCGCCGGATCGGCCGGGGCCACGAGGCCTGCTACCTCGTGCGGCGGGCCGCGATCGCCGAGATCGGTCCTCAGGACGAGGCGTTCATCCTCGACTGGGAGGGCATCGACTGGGCCGCCCGCGCGGCCGGCGCGGGCTGGGAGATCTGGTTCACCCCGGCGGCCGAGGTCGTCCACCTCGGCGGGGCGAGCATCAGGCAGGCCCCGCTGCGGTGGATCGCCGGCTCCCACCGCGGCATGTACCGCTACTTCGCCAAGCGCGGCAGCCCGGTCGCGCCGGCCTCTGCTCGCGGTGGCGATCGCGCTCCGCGGGCGCTGGTCAAGGCGATCGGCGTGATCGTGGGGCCGGCGACCTACGATCGCTCGCACCGGACCTGATGCGCGTCCTCCACGTCATCGAGGCGATCGAGGCCGGCGTCGCGCGGCACGTGACCGACGTCGTCTGTCGCGTCCCCGCCGAGCACCACGTCGTCGTCCCGCCCACGCGCACCGGCGGGTTCACCGACGAGCGACGCTTTCGTCGCGATGCGGTCCGCCGGAGCCGAGGTCCATCTGACCAGGATGCGCCGCGCGGTCGCCGACCCCAGCAACGCCCGGGCGGTGTGGACCGCCCGCCGGCTGATCCGCTCGCAGCGGCCGGACGTCGTCCACGGGCACGCCTCCGTCGGCGGGCGCGGTCGCCCGGCTGGCGGCGGCGCGGACGGGCGCGGCTGCGTCTACACGCCCAACGGCCTGCTCCCGCATCGGAGCGCGATCGCCGTCGAGCGCGTCCTCGGGCGCCTCACGGCCGCGTTCGTCGCCGTCTCCCGCTCGGAGGCCGACCTCGTCGAGCGACGCCGGGTTGGTCCCCGCCGAGCGGATCACGGTGATCCCGAACGGCATCGACCTCGAGCATTCGTCGCCGAGCCGCCGCTCGACCTGCGGGCGGAGCTCGGCGCGGGGGAGGGGACGCCCTTGGTCGGGAGCGTCGGCAGGCTCGCCCCGCAGAAGGCGCCCGAGATCTTCGTCGCGGGCCTGCGCCCGGATCGCGCGGATCTCCGACGCCCGCTTCGTCCTGATCGGCGAGGGGCCGTCGCGCGCCGCGGTGGAGCGCGAGGTGCGGGAGGCCGTCCCTCGGCGACCGCTTCCTCCTCGTCCCCGGGTTGCAGGACGCGGCCTCGGTCATGGCGCAGCTCGACGTCTTCGCGCTGCCCTCCCGCTACGAGGCCGGGCCCTACGCCCCGCTCGAGGCGATGCGGGCGGGCACCCCCGTGGTGCTCAGCGACGTCGTCGGCAACCGCGACACCGTCGTCGACGGCGAGTCCGGCCTGCTCGTCCCGCCCGACGATCCCGAGGCGCTCGCCGCCGCGGTCAGCCGGGTGCTCGAGGAGCCGGAGCTGGGCGCAGGCCTGGCGGCGGCTGCCCGGGACCGCCTCGAGGCCGAGTTCGACGTCCGCCGCATGGCCGAGCGGGTCGGGGCGCTCTACGAGGCGGTCGCCCGCCGGCCGACGGGCTGACCCGACCGCGCGGCATCAGCGGGTGGCGAGCTCGCGGAACGTGCTCAGCAGCCGCTTCGGCTCGGCCTGGCGGTCGAGCAGACCGGAGCTCTCGCACCACAGGCAGAGGGTGTCGATGCGGTCCTGCCAGAGGTACCAGAGGACCCGCTCCACCCCGAGGCTCGAGCGCAGCCGCCGGGCTATCTCGAAGGTCTCGGCGAGCGCGCGGCGCTGGCCCCGCTTGCTCTTGATCAGCGGGTGGTCGCGCGGCCCCTCCGTGCCCCAGCCGATCTCGGTGACCCAGACGGGCGCGTCGAGCCCGGCGTTGTTGAGGACGCCGCGCATCTTCAGCAGCTGCCTGCGCACGCCCTCCGGGTCTCGGCGCGTAGGGGTGGTAGGCGACCGCGTCGGTCGCCGCCCGGACCTTCGGGTTCGCGAACAGCTCCCGGAGGAAGCGCGGGCCCTTGATCGCCTCCGGGTTGGTCGGCCGCGCGACGATCCCCGCGGTCAGGACGCGTGCCGTGGGGTCGACGCCCTCGATGATCCGCGCCGAGCGGCGCAGCAGGGTGCCGTACTCGCGCGGGTCGGGCTTGCGGCCCCACCAGGTGATCGAGTTCGGCTCGTTCCAGATCTGCCAGACGACAATCGGGTTCTCCGGCACCTCCGGGTGCAGCTCCCAGTACTCGCCGTCGGGCCCGTAGCGCTCGACGAACGCGACGAGGACGTCGTGCCACTCGCGCCGAGCGATCGGATCGTGAACCGGCGTCGCGGAGCGCTCCTCCGAGTGCCAGCGGGGCACCCCGTAGACGATCGGGAGCATGTCGATCCCGTTCGTCGCCGTGAGCTCGACGAGCCGGTCGAAGTACGTCCAGACGTGGGGCTCGCCGCGCACCGGTCGCGCCTGCCCGACGGGGAAGGCCGCCCGGTAGACGCCGACGTCGGCGCTCCGCCATCCGCTCGAAGTCGACCTCCTCGGTGTTCCAGCCACTCACCCCGTAGAAGCCCGGCGGGGCCGGCGGGTGCGCCGACGGCTCCTCCGACCCGAAGCAGCCTGCGATGAGGAGCGCAAGGGCCGCGGTGGCGGTCGCGCGCCAGGCCATCAGTGCTCGAGCACCAGGCCCAGGAACTTCTTGGTCCGCTCCTCGCGGGGGTTCTCGAGGACCTGCTCGGGAGGACCCTCCTCGACGATCACCCCGCCGTCCATGAAGATCACCCGGTGGGCCGCCTCGCGGGCGAACCCGATCTCGTGGGTGACGACGATCATCGTCATCCCCTCGGCGGCCAGCTCGCGCATCACGTCGAGGACCTCCTTGACGAGCTCGGGGTCGAGCGCGCTGGTCACCTCGTCGAAGAGCATCACCTTCGGGTCCATGGCGAGGGCCCGGGCGATCGCCACCCGCTGCTGCTGGCCGCCGGAGAGCCGCTCGGGGTACTCGTCGACCTTCTCGGTCATGCCGACCCGGTCGAGCAGCGCCCTCGCATCGGGCTCGGCCTCCGACGTCGGCCGCTCGAGGACCTTGGTCGGCCCGAGGGTCACGTTCTCGAGCGCCGTCATGTGGGGGAAGAGGTTGAACTGCTGGAAGACCATGCCGACGCGGCGGCGGACGAAGTCGACCCCCTCCTCGCCGATCTCCTTGCCCTCGAGCAGGATCCGGCCGCGCTCGGGCGGCTCGAGCTGGTTGATGCAGCGCAGCAGCGTCGACTTGCCCGAGCCGGAGGGCCCGAGGACGCAGACGACCTCGCCGCGCTTGACGGTCAGGTCGACGCCCTTCAGGACCTCGAGCTTGCCGAAGCTCTTGTGGACGTCCTCCAGCTGGAGGATCGGCTCGTCGATCGCCATCGTCAGATCCCCGCCCCGCCGGTCATCCTGGTCATGTCGGGCGGATCGTCGCCGGTGTTGCCCCGCTGAGTGCGCTTCTGACTCGCGGGCGATCAGGACGTCGATGAGGCGCGCGAGCGGGATCGTCACGAGCAGGAACAGGATCGCGCCGAGGATCAGCGCCGAGCCGTTGATCGTGTCGGACTGGATCTGGCGGCCGGCGTAGACGACCTCGGCGGCGCCGAGGACGCTGACGAGCGACGTGTCCTTCATCAGCGCGATGAAGTCGTTGAGCAGCGGCGGGATCACCTTGCGGACCGCCTGCGGGACGATCACGTAACGCATCGCCTGGCCGTGGCTCATCCCGAGCGAGCGCGCAGCCTCCATCTGGCCGCCGGGCACCGCCTCGATCCCGGCCCGGTAGACCTCCGCCATGTAGGCGCCGTAGGTGATCGTCAGCGACATCACGCCGTACCAGAACGGGCTGGTCTCGCCGAACCAGGTCGGCTTGCCGATGAAGTCGGGGATGACGTCGTTCCCGATCGGGGAGGAGAGCGCGCTGAGGCCGCCTGAGACGAGCAGCAGGATGATCAGCAGCGGGATGCCGCGGAAGGCGTCGATGTAGGCGATCGTCAGCCAGCGCACCGGGGCTGCGGCCTTTCCGGGCAGCTGCCGCAGGACGGCGAGGACGAGCCCCCAGAGCAGTGAGAGGACGCCGCTGACGACCGACAGCTTCAGGGTCAGCCAGAACCCCTCGAGCACGGGGGAGAAGTCATCCCCGAACATCCTTCCGAAGTCGAAGTAGTACTCGAGGATGAATTCCATGTGCCCTGGCTCCTGCTCGGTCCTTCTCGAGGGTTATAGCTGGGTTGGGAACGAAGAAGGGGCGCTTGCAGCGCCCCTTCTCGCGTTCCTCGATGCCTGCGGTGATCAGCCCCCGCTGGTGACCGCCTCGGGCGCGTCGGTCGAGAAGTACTCCTGGTACAGCTCGTCCATCGTCCCGTCCTCGATCAGCTCGCCGATCGCCTCGTTGACGGCGTCCCCGAGCGGGTTGTCCGGAGCGACCGGGAACCCGTAGACCTCGTCGGTCGAGATCTCCTCGGCGATCACGATGCCGCCCTGCTTCTCGACGGCGTCGGCGGCGAACGGCTGGTCGACGATCGCGGCCGCCACCTGCTCGGTGGTCACCGCGGCGAGGGCGTCGGCGCCCTTGCTGAACCCGCGAACCTCGCTGGCGTCGGTCTCGTCCTCGGCGAGCGTCTGGCCCGTCGTGCCCTGCTGGGCGCCGACGATCTCTCCGGCGAGATCCTCGGTCGAGGTGATGTCCGAGCCCTCGGGGACCACGAGGGCCTGCTGGGCCTCGTAGTACGGACGCGAGAAGTCGACGACCTTCTCACGCCCGGGCGTGATCGTGGAAGCGGCCGCGACGATGTCGAACTGCCCGCTTGCGACGTCACGGAAGATCGTGTCGAACGAGCTGTTCTGGTAGGTGGGCTCGAGGCCGAGCTTGGCGGCGATCGCGTCCATCAGCTCCTTGTCGAAGCCGGTGAAGTCGCCGGTCTCGGGGGTGCCGATCTCGAACGGCGGGTACGGCGCGTCGGTGCCGACCAGCAGCTGGCCGTCCTCGATCAGCTCCGCGTCCGCGATGTCGATGGTTCCCGACTCGGTGGAGGCGGAGCCGCTGTCACTGCTCGAGTCGTCGTCGTCTCCGCAGCCGGTCGCGACGAACGCGAGCAGGCCGATCATCAGCAGAAGCGCCGACCACGCCTTGGTCTTAGTCATCTTCAAGAAACTCCTCCATTCGAGGCGCGCCTGCCCCATGCCGGCCGCCACCCGAACCTTATCCCGCATCGGGCGGGGCGGCGCACGCAGGCACTACACTTAGTGAAGCAATGGCCGGCGAGCTGCTGAACCGACCCTGCGGAGGCCGCTTCGAGAACATCCTCGAGGCGATCGGCAACACGCCGCTCGTGGAGCTGCCGCGCTTCTCTCCCTCGCCGGGCGTGCGGATCTACGCGAAGCTCGAGGGCCGCAACCCGACCGGCTCGGTCAAGGACCGGGTGGCGAAGTCGATGATCGACCGCGCCGAGGCGGAGGGCCTGATCTCGCCCGGGCAGACGATCCTCGAGCCGACCTCCGGCAACACCGGGATCGCGCTGGCGATGATCTGCCGCCGCAAGGGCTACTCGATGAAGGCCGTGATGCCCGACAACGTCACCGACGAGCGCAGCCAGCTGCTGCGCATGTACGGCGCCGAGATCGTCTACTCGGAGGGCGCGAAGGGCTCCAACGGCGCGGTCGAGATGGCCCTCGACATCGCCGAGAAGGACTCCTCGTACTACATGCCCTACCAGTACGGCAACGAGGCGAACCCGCTGGCCCACTACGACGGGACGGCGCTCGAGATCCTCGAGGAGCTCGAGCGCGTCGACGCCTTCGTCGGCGGCCTCGGCACCGGCGGGACCCTGATGGGCAACGGCCGCCGCTTCAAGGAGGAGAACCCGGAGACGAAGATCGTCGCCTCCGAGCCGATGCAGGGCGAGCTCGTCGACGGGCTCCGCTCCCTCGACGACGGCTTCATCCCGCCGATCATCGACCTGAGCCTGCTCGACCGCAAGATCATGGTCTCCAATCGCGACTCGGTCCTCTGGACCCAGAGGCTGCTGCACGAGGAGGGGATCTTCGCCGGGGTCAGCTCCGGGGCGATCGCCTACGTCGCGAACCGGATCGCCGGCGAGATGGAGGAGGGCAACGTCGTCTTCCTGATCCCCGACGACGGCTGGAAGTACCTCTCCTCCGGCGTCTACACCCAGTCGGTGGACGAGCTCGAGGATCTCGAGTCGAAGAACTTCTGGTAGCCGGGCCGCTCGGATGCGGATCGCCAAGGAGCTGATCGACGAGATCGTCGCCCATTCGCGCGACGACCTCCCGAACGAGTGCTGCGGCCTCATCGGCGGCAACGACGGGACCGCGACCTCGGTCCACCGCGCCCGCAACGCCGCCGAGACCTGGCTCCGCTACGAGCTCCACCCGACCGATCAGCTGCGGATCATGAACCGGCTCGAGGAGGACGGCGAGGACCTCGTCGGGATCTACCACTCGCACACCAAGAGCGAGGCCTATCCCTCCCAGACCGACATCAACCTCGCCGAGGGCTGGCCCGATCCGCTCTACCTGATCTGCTCGCTTCAGGATTCCGAATCCCCGGTCGTCCGCGCCTTCGCGATCCGCGACGGCGAGGTCGAGGAGGTCGAGCTCGACGTCGGCTGAGGACCCCGAGGCGATCGACGAACTGACCCGCCGGGCCCGTAAGGTCATGCCCCGGATGGCGCGCGGGGAGCTGCAACGGGTGGCCGTCGGCCGCAACCTCCCCGAGGCCGAGCTGATGCAGGGGATCCTCCTCGAGGAGGGCATCCCGAGCATGCTGCGCCGCTCGGGCGGATTCGACGTGCCCGACTTCCTCGCCGCCGGGCCACGGGACGTCCTCGTGCCCGAGTCCGGCGCCGAGACGGCGCGGGCGCTCCTCGGCTGGGACGAGGAGAGCACGGGCGAGCAGGAGCCGACCGAGCGGACCTCGCCGACCGTGATGCGGATCGCCGCCGGACTGCTGGCGGGCCTGGTCCTGTTCGGGGCGCTCACCGGCCTGCTCGCCGGCTGGTACCCCTAGACCGTCTAGATCAGGACGTCGGCGCCGGCGAGCCGCTCGACGTGATCGCGCCAGACGGGCTCGATCTCCCGCGCCGGGGCGCCGAAGACGTTCTCGAGGGCATGCAGCGGCCCCTGTTTGGGGAGGCGCGAGACGAGCAGGTCGCAGGCGTGCCTTCCGACCTCCTGGTCGAGCAGGTCGAAGACGCTGCCGCCGAGCACGATCGCGTCGCGGGCGCTCGGCGGGAAGCTCGGCTCGGGCCCCTCGTTGAGCCGGCGCAGCACCGCCGTGCGGAAGCTGGCCGATTGCCCTGAGAAGTACTGGGCGCCGCCCTCGATCAGCCAGGCCCAGCGCAGGTAGCGGGCGAATCCGCGCGGCCCCCACGGCGGCGGCATCCGGTCGTTGTTGGCCGCCAGGACGAGCTGCGCGTAGAGGCGGCGGGCGGTCCCCTCGAGCGCCCGCAGCGAGTCCTCGCCGGCCGCCCGGCGGGCGAGCGCCGTTCCGTTCAGCGTGTGCACCTCGGTCGTGGTCGCCCACCCGGCCAGGTAGCGGCGGCCGGCCGGCGCGGCGGCCATGCGGGCGGCGGGGAGGAAGGGGTGGGCGGCCGAGAGCCAGGCCGACGTGGGGTGGAGGATGACCGTGATCCCGCCCGGCGCCTCCTCGAACCGGTCCTCGAGGCGCAGGCGCAGATCCTCGAGCTCGTCGAGCGTCCGCTCGGCGAACTCCTCGTCCCCCTCCTCGAAGCGCGCGACGAAGCTGAGCGAATCGGTCTCGGTCCAGGGCACGCCGGGAGCGTAGTCGCACCGGCTCGACGCGCGAGACCCTGACCTACAATCGCTCAGTGAAGGGGACCCGGCCCATCCGTTCGATCGCCCTTGCCGGGCTGATCGTGTTCGCGGCCGCCGGGCCCTCCGAGGCGCAGGCGGCTCCCCCGCCGCCCAACGTGGTCGTGATCGTCACCGACGATCAGACGGCGGCATCGCTCAACCCCGAGACGATGCCGGCGACCTCCCGCCTGCTGGTCGACCGGGGGATCAACTTCACCGAGGGAGTCGTCTCCGACCCGCAGTGCTGCCCCTCCCGGGCGGCCATCTACACCGGCCAGTACGCACACAACAACGGGGTCACTTCGAACGATCCGGGCTACACCGCGCTGCGGGCCAAGCGCCGGATCCTGCCCGCTTGGATGGGCCGAGCGGGCTACACGACGATCCACATCGGCAAGTACATGAACGGCATCTACCAGGCGCGCGGCTTCAAGCCGGTGGCCGGCTGGGATCGCTGGCTCACCGCGACCTCGCCCTCGTACTACTCACCGACCTTCTCGATCGACGGAGAGGCGAAGTACTACCCCGGGGGCTACCTGACCTCGATCCAGAATCGGATGACCACGAAGATGATCCACCGTTACGCCCCCGACCGGCGCCCGTTCTACCTGCACCTCGACCAGTTCGGCCCCCACGAGGGTGCCGGGATCGAGGGCGAGCGCTGCGCGCAGCGCTCCGCCGTCCCCGCGCCGGGCGACGAGGGCTTGTTCACCGGGGTGCCAGCGCCCCAGCCGCCGAGCTTCGACGAGGAAGACGCAAGCGACAAGCCCCCATTCATGCAGGACCTGCCGCGGCTCACGGACGAGATCAAGCTGCAGATCTCGATGCGGTACGGGTGCGCGCTCGCCTCGCTGCGGGAGGTCGACCGCGGCGTCGCCCAGGTCTTCGCGGCCCTGCGCAAGGAGGGCGAGCTGAACCGGACCATGGTCGTCTTCCTCTCCGACAATGGCTACTCGTTCGGCGAGCACCGCTTCCCGGCCGGGAAGGGGCTTCCGTACGAGGAGAACCTGCGGGTGCCGTTCGTGATCCGGCCGCCGGCGTCGCTGCGCTCGAGCCTCGAGCCCGGCTCGGCGGTGGCGGCGCCCGTGGCGAACATCGACATCGCGCCGACGATCCTCGCTCTCGCCAAGACCAGGCCGTGCATGCGGGGCAACTGCCGCACGATGGACGGCAGGTCGCTCCTCTCGCTGCTGCGCGGCGCGACGCCGCCCTGGGCCGCCGACCGAGCGATCGCGATCGAGTTCGCCCTCGCCGCCGAGCAGCGGACCCTGAGCTGCGCCTGGTACGGGATGCGCACCGTGGACCTCGTCTTCATCAGGCACTACATGGTCCCCGACGAGACCGGCAGGTGCGCGCCGGGCGACGAGCGGGAGATGTACGACCTCCAGGCCGACCCGTTCCAGCTCGACAGCCTCACCGGCATCGGCCATCCCGATGAGGCGGCGGCAACTCTGCGCGCCGAGCGACTGCACGTCTGTGCCGGGATCGCCGGCCGCGACCGCCGCCGCGGCGATCGCCCCTTCTGCGAGTAAGCCTCAGGCCGGGGGAGCGGTCGAGCTCGCCTCGCGCGCGCGGCGGCGCTCGTAGTCGAGCTCCGTCCTGACCCCGATCTCCTCGAGCCGCGAGCGCGCCTCCTCGATCGAGTTCGCATCGGCGACGACCTCGGCGAGGGGGGCGGCGCCGCCGATCGCGAGGCGGGCGTCGAAGAAGAACACCATGCCGCCGACCGGGCTCAGCTCGACGGTCCGGGCTCCGCCGCGGATCGGCGCTTCTCCAACCTCCCCGAGCGCGCAGCGGGCGGCCTGCAGGCTGGCTTCGGTCGGCACCCTGCCGGCGAGGGCGACCACCTCGGCGGCGATCTCGGCCGTCGGGGAGGCGGTCCCCAGCCAGATGCCGGCGCGTCCCAGTTCGGCCACCCGGCCGAGCACCTCGGCCGGCGTCAGCTCGCCGTCGCAGCCGGCGCCGAAGACGCACCCGATCACGTCCATCGAGTCCGGCAGGTAGCGAGCGCTCGCGAGCATCACGGCATCGCACAGCGGGCTGGCGAGGCCCGGCTCGGCGCCGGTGCCCAGCACGTCGCCGCCGACGTCGAGCAGGATCACGCGGTCACATCCGAGGCGCTCGGCAGCCGCCTCGATGCCGCCGGCGACCGCACGGGGCCCGTCGTTGATGTCGACCAGGACGGTCGGCCGGCCGAGGTGCGCGGCGACCCCCGCCTCGGCGATCGCGATCCCCTCGGGCGTGCGGCCGTCCGGCCCACAGAGGGCGGCCGCGCTCTCACCGATCCGCTCGATCCCCTCGTGCTGCTCCAGGGGACGAGGGCCGGGATGGTGAGGATCGATCGCGAAGCGCTCCCAGGCGACGCCGCCCAGCTCGGCGGCCGCGCCGGCCGCCTCGATGGTGCGAGCGAGCGCAAGGGTGCCGACGACGTCCCCGCCGCCGCCGATTCCGATCACGAGGGACCGGCGGGCGTCGTGCATGGCGAAGCTGACGCCCGTGGCGCTGCTCATCGTGGCCGGGCCGAGGCCCCGGCGCTCGCGGCTCTAGGCGAGTGCCGGCTCGGGCTCAGCGGCGCCGCAGGTGGTCCGAATCGCGCCGGCGGCGCGGTCGAACTCCTCCTCGGCCATGACCGGGACGCCCTCGAAGGGCAGGTCGCGGTCGATCTCGACCCAGGAGTGGCAGCCGATGTGCTCGTCGCGCACCCGCACCGTCACCGGTCGCGGGATCCGGTGCACCTTGAGCAGGAGCACGTGGAGGGGATGGGTCCGCTTCCAGCGCAGGCGCTTGCGGGCGTAGTCCTGAGTCCACACGTGGTACGGCGACAGCGAATCCACGATCCGCGGGTCATCGGTGGTGAAGTGGTCGGTGACCTCGGCCCAGGCGCGGATGCGAACGCGGTCGGGCTGCGGGATGCCGCCGTCCTGCAGGAGCGCGCGGGGCGGAGGCTCCTCGTCGGGCCAGACGCCCTCCTCGAGCGCGCGACGCAGCTCGGGGTGGTGCGACTCGCGGACGAGATCGTTCCGCTGATGGTCGAAGGTGGGGTAGAGGAAGAAGCGATCGTGCTCGAGCTCGAAGTGCTTGTTCTCCTCACGGATCCCGCCCTTGCGAAGGGTCACGAGCTGCTCGCCTTCGGCGAGGGCGCGGACGGTGACGGACCATTCTTTAAACGCGATTGGCATGGGTATTTAGCGTCCGGGGTCGGGGGTTGTGGCGGGGTCGGAAGTCTCGGACGAGTGCGACCCGCCCGGGGCCGGTTGCGGCCCCCGTCGGAGTGGCGCGAGTCTAGAGCAGGTCCGGCTCAACGCCAAATAAGTAACGAACTGCACAAGCCTGCCCGCGCGTCAGGCGGCGCCGTGACCGCCGCCGCCGGGGGTCTCGATCCGGAGCACGTCGCCGGGCTCCAGCCGGCCACCGCGCCTTCGCCGGAAGCGGGCCGGCCGTTGAGCAGGTTGCGCCCCGGCGCCCCGGCCGCACCGCCCGCGAGGCCACGCGGGCCCCGGGCCCGCCGCTCGGTGATCAGGCTGAAGCTCATCGGGACGAGCGCCTCGATCTCCCGGACCAGGCCGTCGCCCCCTCGCCGGGCGCCGTCGCCGCCGCTGCCGCGCCGGACCTCGAGTCGCCGGACCCGCACCGGCAGCTCGGTCTCGAGCGCCTCGACCGGGGTGTTGAGGGTGTTCGACATCGCGACGTGGACCGCGCTCGGGCCCGGCGCGCCGGCGCAGGCGCCCTGGCCACCGCCGAGCGTCTCGTAGTACGTGAACGCCTCCTCGCCCTCGCCGCCCGAGAGCGTCAGGTTGTTCATCGTTCCCTGGCCCTGAGCGGGCCCGGCCGCCGCCTCCCCGAGCGCGGCGATGACGACGTCGGCGATCCGGCTCGAGGTCTCGACGTTCCCCGCCGCGACGGCCGCTCCGGGATGCGCGTTCAAGACGCGAGCCCTCGGGCGCGTCGATCGCGATCGGCCGGTACGCCCCGGCGGAGGGCGGGGCGTCGGGGTCGGTCAGGACCCTGACCGCGAAGCGCACCGCCGCCTTCGTCACCGCCAGCGGGCAGTTGAGGTTCCCCTCGACCTGCGGGGCGGAGCCGCCGAAGTCGACGCGCAGCTCCTCGCCCTGGATCGTCACGGCGACCCGCAGCGGAACCGCCGAGCCGTCGTCCGCCTCGAGCTCGTCCTCGGCCCGGTAGGACCCGTCGGGGAGAGACTCGATCGCCGCTCGGGTCCGACGCTCGGCGTAGTCGAGCACCGCCGCCATCCCGTCGAGCACCAGGGGAAGCCCGTGGCGGTCGACCAGCTCGCCGAGGCGGCGGGCGCCGAGGCGGTTGGCGGCTCCCTGGGCGCGCAGGTCGGCGAGGCGCTGGGCAGGGTTGCGCATCTCCGCGGCCAGCTCCCGCAGACGGTCGTCGTCGGCGAGCTGCGGCTCGATCACGATGCCCTCGTCCTCGAGGCGCCGCGAGTCGGCGGGCATCCCCCCGGGGGTCGGACCGCCGACGTCGGCATGGTGGGCGCGGCTCGCGGCCCATCCGATCAGCTCGTCCCCGTCGAACAGCGGGGTGATCAGGGTGATGTCCGGCAGGTGGGTCCCGCCGCGGAACGGGTCGTTGAGGATCCACGTGATTCCGGGGCGCTGCTCCTCGCCGGCCACGGCCGCCACCGCGTCGGGCATCGAGCCGAGGTGCACCGGGATGTGCTCGGCCTGCATCACGAGCTCTCCGGCAGCGTCGAACAGGGCCGTGGAGCAGTCGCGCCGTTCCTTGATGTTCGGCGAGTGGGCGGCGCGGACGAGCACGGCGCCCATCTCGTCGCAGATCGCGCGCAGGCCGCCGCTCAGCACCTGGAGGGTGATCGGGTCGATCGCCGCGCCGCTCACGTGGCTCCGTCCTCCCGCCGCTCGGCGACGATCGTGCCGGCGTCGTCGGCCTCGGCCCGCCAGCCGGGCGGCAGCACGAGGGTCGTCTCGGGGAGCTCGACCACCGCCGGACCTGAGATCCGGCACCCGGGGCCCGGCAGCCCGCGCAGGACCTCGGTCTCCATCCACTCGCCGCCGAAGCCGGCGCGGCGGGTGCTGCGCTCGACCTCGTCAGTCGCCTGCGGCAGCCGGACCGCGGCGACCTGAGAGCGGGCGGCGAGCCGGATGTTGACCAGCTCGATCGCCGCGTCGGGGTCGCTGTAGCCGTAGCGAGCCTCGTGCTCGGCGGCGAAGGCGGCCGCCAGATCCTCCGGCTCCGGCTCGAGCGGCCCGGGGACCGGAAGCTCGAACGCCTGGCCGCGGTAGCGCAGCTCGTACACGGCCTCGAGCTCCGTCTCGGGATCGCCCTCGGCGCCGCCGAGCCCCGCGGCGAGATCGGCGACCTCGGCGGCGATCCGGGCGGGGGAGAGGTCGTCGCCCGCGAGCATCACCGTGCGGGCGGTGTCGCGCCGTCGCTCGGAGGCGATCAGCCCGAGCGCCGAGAGGACGCCGCCGGTGCGGGGGCAGATGATCCGCCCGATCCCGAGCTCCTCGGCGATCGCCGCCGCGTGCAGCGGGCCGGCGCCGCCGAACGGCAGGAGGGCGAAGCCGCGCGGGTCGACGCCGCGCTCGACGGTGACGACGCGCAGCGCCCGGACCATCTCCGCGTTGGCGACCGCGACGATTCCCCGGGCCGCATCGTCGAGCGCCAGCCCCAATCGATCGGCGAGCCCCCCGACGGCGCGCTCGGCGGCATCGCGGTCGAGCTCGACGCCGCCCGCCAGGCCGCCCTCGCCGCCGAGGTAGCCGAGCAGCAGGTTCGCGTCGGTGACCGTCGGCTCCTCGCCGCCGTTGCCGTAACACGCGGGCCCGGGCCGGGCGCCGGCCGACCGCGGCCCCACGCGCAGGGCGCCGCCGGGGTCGGCCCAGGCGACGGAGCCGCCACCCGCGCCGACGGTGTGGACGTCGAGCATCGGCAGCTGGATCGGGCGCCCGTCGAACTCCCGCGAGTCCGTCCTGCGGACGTCGCCGTCCTCGATCACGCAGACGTCGCAGGAGGTGCCGCCCATGTCCAGGCCGAGCGCGTTGCCGTCCCCTGCCGAAGCCGCGATCAGGCCGGCGCCGACCGCCCCGCCCGCGGGTCCGCTGAGGACGCTCCACGCCCCGCCGCCGGCCGCCTCATCCGCGGCGACGACGCCGCCGGACGACTGCATGACCAGCGGGGCCGGGACTCCCAGCTCACGGCATTCCTCGCCCAGGCGCCGGAGGTAACGGCCGAGCAGGGGGGAGAGGTACGCGTCGAGGACCGTCGTGGCGCAGCGCTCGTACTCGCGGAACTGCGGCAGGACCTCGGCGGAGGTGGAGACGTGGAGGCCCGGGAGCTCGTCGCGGATGGCGGCGGCGAGCGCCTCCTCGTGCGAGGGGTCGAGATAGGAGAAGAGCAGGCAGACCGCGACCGACTCCGGGCTCAGTCGCCTCACCTCGGCGACCACGCGGTCGATCTCCTCCCGCTCCAGGGCGAGAACCGGCCCATCGGGGCCCATCCGCTCCCTGACCCCGACCCGCAGGCCCGCCGGCGACAGCGGCGGCGGGCGGTCCTCGCAGAGCCGGTAGAGGCTGGGACGGTCCTGGCGGGCGATCTCGAGCAGGTCGGTGAAGCCGTCGGTGGCGACCAGCGCGGTCGCGGCGCCGTCGCGCTCGAGCAGGGCGTTCGTCCCGACCGTCATCCCATGCGCGAAGTGCTCGACCGAGCCCGGATCGGCTCCGGCCGCGTCCAGCACCGTTCGCAGGGCGGCGATCACGCCCTCCGACTGGTCGTCGGGGGTCGTCGGGGACTTCGCGGAGTGGATCCGCTCGCCGTCGATCAGGACGGCGTCGGTGAACGTCCCTCCAACGTCGACGCCGAGCAGCACTCGCCAATTACAGCGCGAGACTCCGGCGGGCGCCCGCCGGCGGGCCGGCCCTCAGGCCGCGACGGGAAGCTGGCTCTCGTCCTCGACCGGCAGCTCGAGCTCGAGATCGAGGTCTTCCTCGAGGTGCTTGTGGGAGGGGCAGTAGTCCCGGCCGGGGAGCGGCTCGCGCTGGCACGGCGTGCCGCGGCGGGTGTGGGCCCGGCACTCGCGGCTGCCGACGAACGCCAGGTCCTCGACCGGCATCGACTCGAGGTAGCGGAGGGCGAGCCGCACGTTGCGGTCCACCACCCGGTAGACGAAGAGCTGCTCCCCGATCGGGAAGTGGGTGCGGAGCTCCGAGAAGAGCGCCTTGGTCGGCTTGGCGAAGTAGCGGCGGTCGCTGACCAGACGCTGCATCGTCGATTCACACGCTTCGAGCACCCGCTGCTTGCCGGTGCAATCCGGCCCGCTCACGTCGATGATCTTCGGCGCCAGTTCTCGGTAAATGGAACGGCTGAACTGATACATCCTCGTCCTGAACCCCCTGCCGTGGGTTGCGTCTCTCTCCCTAACCCGATTCTGATGGGATGGTTGTGAAGCTCAGGGCCCCCAGGGTTAAGGTCGCATTAAGTGGGTTTCCAGGGGATCTCCGGGGGACTCAGCTCCAGCGCTCGACGGTTATGCCCCCATCGGGCGAGACGATGAGGTGGTGGTGGTCGAGGGCGGTGTCGATCGCCGGCGCGTCGGCGCGTCGGTGGACACCTCGGGACTCGGGCCGGGCCAGCGCCGCGGCGGCGATCAGGCCGGCCAGGGGATAGGGGTCGGCGGCCAGCTGCTCGAGTTGCATCGCCGTCCGCACGGGTCCGGCGAGCTCCCAGACCGCTCGTCGCGTCTCCTCCGTCGGTCCCTCGAAGCGCCAGCTCGGCGGATCGGGCGGCGTCTCGGCGGGTCCCGCGGCTTCGAGGGCGGCCGAAGCCGCCCTGGTCCCGAAGACGAAGCACTCGCTGAGCGAGTTCGAGGCGAGCCGGTTCGCGCCGTGCAGGCCGGTGCATGCCGCCTCGCCGATCGCGAAGAGCCCGGGCAGGCTGCTGCGCCCGTCGAGGTCCGTCCGCACTCCGCCGATCAGGTAGTGCGAGGCGGGGGCGACCGGTACCGGGCCGGCTGCGGGGTCGAGCCCGGCGGAGCGGAGCGCCTCCACGATCGTCGGGAAGCGATCGAGCGGGACCGGCGTGAGGTCCAGCCCGACGGAGCCGGTGCCGTCGGCGGCCATGCGGTCCAGGATCGCCGCGGTCACCTGGTCCCGCGGCGCCAGCTCGTCGGTGAAGCGCTCGCCGTCGGCGTCGAGCAGGAGCGCGCCCTCGCCGCGGACCGCCTCGGTGATCAACCAGCCGTCGAGCTCCCGGCCCGGCAGCGCCAGGGCGGTCGGGTGGAACTGGCAGAGCTCGAGGTCGGCGAGCTCGGCCCCGGCGGCGTGGGCGAGGACGGCGCCGGCGGCGATCGCGCCGCGCGGGTTGGTCGTCCGCTGCCAGAGCGCCGCTCCACCGCCGGTCGCGAGGACGGTCGAGCGCGCGGGGAGGTTGCCGCGGTCGGTGACGACGCCGGCGCAGCGGTGGCCGTCCGACCAGAGCGCCACCACCGACGCCCCCTCCAGCACCTCGATCATCGGATCGGCCGCGACGAGGGTGGCGAGCCTGCTCGTCAGGGCGCGGCCGGTCTCGGCGCCGCCGGCATGGACGATCCGTCGCGCCGAGTGACCGCCCTCGAGCCCGAGCGCGAGCTCTCCGTCGGGCCGCGTGTCGAAGCTCACGCCCCTGCTCATCAGCGCCTCGACGGCGGCGGGGGCCTCACGCGTCAGCGCCTCGACCGCCGCCGGATGGCAGAGCCCGCGGCCGGCGTTCAGCGTGTCCTCGGCGTGCCTGGCGGGGGAGTCGTCGGGGGCGATGGCCGCCGCCAGTCCGCCCTGCGCGCGAAAGCTCGCGCTCTCGGTCAGCGGCTTGCGGGAGACGACCGTGACCCGCCCGCCGAGCGCCGCGGCCTCGAGGGCGACGTGGAGGCCGGCCGCGCCGCCGCCGACGACGGCGACGTCGCACTCGGGCAGGTCTGCTGGCGCGGTCTCGGACAAGTCGGCGGGTACGGTATCCGCAGCCGATGGGCCTCCTCTTCCGCCATCGATCCTCGCTCGAGCACGAGACCGGCCCGCACCCCGAGAACGCAGCGCGGATCCGCGCGATCGAACGGGAGCTGGAGGCGGCCGGCTGGCCGGGGCTGAGCCGGCTCGAGTCCCCGCCGGCGGAGCGGGAATGGCTCGAGCGCGTTCACGACGCCGACCACCTCGGGCGGCTGGAGCGGTTCTGCGCGGAGGGCGGCGGCGCGATCGACGCGGACACGCTGGTGGTCGAGGCATCCTGGGAGGCCGCGCTGCGGGGGGCGGGGGCGGCGGCCGAGGGCGCCGAGCGGCTGCTCGCGGGGGAGGACACCTTCGCCTTCTGCGCCCACCGTCCACCCGGCCACCACGCCGAGTCGGACCGGGCGATGGGCTTCTGCCTGTTCAACAACGCCGCCGTGGCCGCCGCCCACGCGATCGCGACCTGCGGCGCGGAGCGGGTCCTGATCCTCGACTGGGACGTCCACCACGGCAACGGCACCGCCGAGATCTTCGACGCCAGCGACTCGGTCCTCTACGCCAGCATCCACCAGAGCCCGCTCTACCCAGGCACCGGCTCGGCCATGGCGAGATCGGCACGGGCCCGGGGGAGGGCTACACGGTCAACCTGCCGGTCCCGCCCGGGCTCAGGAGGAGAGGAGTTCGGCGCGCTCGTCCAGCACGTCGTCGCGCCGATCGGCCGCGAGTTCAGGCCCGGCCTCATCGTCATCTCGGCCGGCTACGACGCCCACGCGGACGACCCGCTCGCCAACTGCGAGCTCTCCACGGACGACTTCGGGCAGCTCAGCGCCGCGATGCGGGACCTCGGTCGCGATCTCGGGGCGCCGGTCCTGGTCTGCCTCGAGGGCGGCTACGACACCGGCGCGCTCGCCTCGTCGGTTCTCGCCACGGTCGAGGCCCTCGGCGGCGATGGGGCCGCCGACGCCGTGCCCGCCGATCGGGCCGCATCCGCCATCGACCGCCTCGCCGGCGGCCGATGGGGCTCCGTGCTCAGTCGCTGAGGCGACCCTCGAGGCTGTCGAGGAAGGGCCGAGGGAAGCCGGGCACGTCGGCCAGCTCCTCGATCGTCGTCAACCCGCGCTCGTCGCGGTAGCGGATCAGCCGCCGCGCCTGGGTGACCGAGAGGCCCGCCGCGCGCAGCTGCTTGAAGTCGGCGCTCGCGAGCTTCACCGGCGCGTCGTCGTCGGGCTCCTCGTCGTCCCCGCCGTCCTCGTCGTCGGGGTCGAGCGGGCCGTCGACGTCGCGGTCGAAGAGCCGTGGCCCGGCGGGCTCGTCGTCCTCGTCCTCCTCCGGCTCCTCGGCGTCCGGGCCTCGGCGTCCTCCGGCTCCTCGCGACCTCCTCGACCTCATCGTCGTCGGCGTCCTCTCTCGTCGTCGGCGCGTCGCGGCGGCCTTGGCCGTCGCGGCCTCGATCCTCGCCTCGGCGTCGCGGAAGCGCTCCGACTGCACCTGCTCGAGCCGCTCGTCGGCGGCGATCCGGGCGAGCTCCGCCCGGTCCTCGGCCTCGTCGGCGCGCAGCTCGGCCTCCTCGAGGCGGACCTGCGCCGTGCGCAGCTCGGCCGAGAGGCCACGGCGAAGCTCGTCCCATGAGCGCTGTGCCTCCTCCAGCTTCTCGCGGGCCTCGTCCTCGGCCTCGGCCCGCGCCTCGGCGGCGGCCGCGGCGACGGCGCCGGCGCGGCTGCTCCGCTCGGTCTCGAGCTCCTGGGTGAGCCGACGCTCGGTCTGCTCGGTGGCCTCCTTCCTGGCCGCCTCCTCGACCTCCGCGATGCGGTCCCGGGCGGCCTCCTCGCCCTCGCGGCGCAGCGCCTTGGTCTGACCCCGCAGCCAGTCCGCGGCCGCCTGGCGGGCCTCGCTTGCGGTCCGGTCGGCGTCGGCCTCGATCGCGGCCGCCCGCTCCTCGGCGCTCCGCGCCCGTTCCTCGGCCTCACCTACGGCTTCCTCCCGCGCCGCCCGCTCGGCCTCGAGCTCCTCGCGGAGCTCGTTCAGCTCCGCCTCGATCCCGGCGCGAGCCTCCTCGCGCGCAGCGGCGACCCGTGACTCGACCTCCGCCCTCAGCTTCTCCTTCTCGGCCTCGGCTTCCTCGATCGCGCTCGTGATCCGCGCCTCGGCCTCGGCCTCCGTCTTCGTCGCGGCGGCGAGGGCCTCGTCGATCTGCCGCTCGCGCTCGCGCATCTCGGCCTCCGCCGCCTCCGCGGCCTCGGCCCGGATCCGCTCGGTCTCCGTCTCGAGCTCCGCGACCGCCTCGGAGCGCAGCTTCTCCGCCTCGACGGCGAGCCGTTCCTCGGCCGCGGTCAGGCGCTCGGCGGCCTCGACCGCGCGCGCCTCGATCTCGCTCAGGCGGCGGTCGGAGGTCTCGATCAGCTTCACCTTCTGCTCGCGCTCCCGCTCGAGCTCGCGCTCACGGGCGCTCAACCGCTCGGCGAAGCGCTCCTCCGCCGCCTTGCGGGCGACCGCGACCTCGGTCCGCAGGCGCTCCTCGGCGTCCGCCTCGATCTTCGAGATCCGCTCCGCGGCGGCCGCCTCCGCGGCGTCCTTCGCCCGCCGCTCGTACTCACGCTTGCGGGAGTCCTCCGAGCCCTCGAGCTCGGCGAGCACCTCTCCGCGGGTCTCCTTCCGAATCTCCTCGATGCGCCGCTCGAGCTCCTCCTCGGCCCGGCGCTCGGCCTCGGCGACGGCCGCCGCGACCGCAGCGCCGACCTCGGCCTCGTCGTGGGGCGCACCCGTCGAAGCCGGTGGCTCGACCTCCTCCAGCGCGGCCTCCGCGACCCGGGCGCGCTCCTCGGCCTCCTCGAGGCTTGCGAGCGTCTCGCGCAGCTTCTCGGCGGCGGCGTCGCGCTCCCGGCGCAGCTCGGCGGCCTCGTCGAGCTCGGCCGAGTCCTCCTCGGCATCGGCGACCCCCTCCTCGATCAGCCGCTCCGCCTCGGCGGCCTCGGACCTGATCTTGGCCTCCGTCTCCTCGCGCACCTGCGCCTCGGTCTCGGCTCGGATCTTGTCGACCTCGTCCTTGACCCGCTGGCGGGCCTCGGCCTTCAGCGAGGCGAGCTGCTTGCGCAGCCAGACCGTCGCGGCCTCCTTCGCCTTCTCCTCCGCCTCCTCGCGCTCGCGGGCCACCCGCTCGGCCCGCTCCTCGGCCTGCAGCGCCCGCGCCTCGGCCTCGCGCAACCGCGCCTCGAGGTCCGCGGTCTCGGTCGCCGCGGCGTCCCTGGCGAGGCGGAGGTCCTCCTCGAGCGCGGAGATCTCGTCGGAGGCGCGGAGCTCGGCCGCCTGGGCCTCGTCCGACGTCGTCTCCGGCGCGAGGTCCCCCTCGGCAGTCGTCGGCGGCGGGCGGCGCCCACTCCTCGTCCTCGTCCTCGTCGGCGAGCTCGTCCTCGGGCTGCGATGCGGATTCGCTCTCGGCCAGCTCGACCTCGTCGTCCTCGGCCTCCAGATCCTCTTCCTCCTCGAGGTCCTCGAGGGCGCCGCCGGAGTCGTCCGGATCGACCGGCTCGTCCTCATAGGGCTCGTCCTCTTCGCCGTCGGCGGCGTCCTCGGGCTCGGGGATCTCCCAGTCGCTCGTCTCCGAGCCCGGCCGGTCATCGTCGCTCCTCCGCATCGGCGGCGGGCACCGGGACCTCCCAGTCCTCGGTCGCCGAGGGGTCGTCGTGGATCACGTTGCGCCGGTCCGGGGCGGACTCCTGGTCGAAGAACCCCTCGGCGTCGAACTCCTCGGACGCGGGCTCGTCGCCCTCGTCAGCGGGGTCGGCCGCGTCGCCGGGCTCTCCGGGTTGGTCCTCCTCGCCCCTCCGGCGCCCGAAGAATCGTCTGCGTCGAGCCATCCGCGGGAGCAGGTTACTGCCCCGGAAACCGGCACCGCCGCGCGCGCCGGACGGCACATCGAAGCGTTGTTCGGTCTCGCGCCCGGGCGGACGATCGGCGCGAAAGCGATCCGGCGCCGGGTGTGCCGGGAAGGGAGTAGCGATGCACGCATTCTTCGGCCTCGTCCACGTGAGGGCAGCCGGCGCCGCGGCGGCGATCCGGGCGCGCCTCGGTTCCGAGTCGGGGCAGGGCACGGTCGAGTACGTCGGCCTGGTCCTGCTGATGGCCGCTCTGATGGGCGGCATGGTCGCCGCCGTCGGCGGCCTCGGCAGCCTCTCCGGCATCGGCAAGGAGCTCGCCGAGGCGATCACCAAGAAGATCGTCCAGGCGGTGCAGAAGGTGACGTTCGGCAGCTGAGCCGCCGGCCCGGGACCGCTCGTCGTCAGGCGGCGGGCGGTCCCTCATCTGGGACACTGCGGCCGATGACCGAGCGCAGCTACGGACGCACGCCCGGGGCCATGAGGCCGGTCGAGATCGAGCCCGGTTTCGTCCGCACCGCCGACGGCTCGGCCCTGATCTCGATGGGCGAGACGCGCGTGATCTGCACCGCCTCGATCGCCGACGAGGTCCCCCGCTGGATGCGCGGTCGCGGGCGTGGCTGGGTCTCCGCCGAGTACGCGATGCTCCCGGCCTCCACCGGCGAGCGCAAGGAGCGCGACTCCAAGATGGGGAAGGTCGACGGCCGCTCGACCGAGATCCAGCGCCTGATCGGGCGCGCCCTGCGCGTCATCGTCGACTTCGAGGCACTCGGCGAGCGGGCCGTCTGGGTCGACTGCGACGTCCTCCAGGCCGACGGCGGCACCCGCTGCGCGTCGATCACCGGCGCCTACGTGGCGCTCCACCAGGCGCTCGCCGGGGCCGTCGAGCGCGGCGAGCTGAAGGCCATCCCCCTCACCGGCACCGTCGCGGCACTGAGCGTCGGGATCGTCGACGGCGAGGCGCTCTGCGA
Organism: uncultured Solirubrobacterales bacterium; assembly: GCA_963839535.1. Taxonomy (GTDB): domain Bacteria; phylum Actinomycetota; class Thermoleophilia; order Solirubrobacterales; family 70-9; genus RHKX01. The sequence continues at coordinate 155,417 of CAWIVF010000006.1, read as the reverse complement.
CCTCGACTACTCCGAGGACTCCCGCGCCGAGGTCGACGCGAACGTCGTCATGACCGGCGAGGGCGGGCTGGTCGAGGTGCAGGCCACCGCGGAGCGGATGCCGCTCTCCCGCGCCTCGCTCGACGAGCTGCTCGAGCTGGCCGAGGCGGGGATCTCCGAGCTCCGGGTGATCCAGGAGCTGGCGACGGAAGCGTGAGCGCGGGGCCGGGGGGCGAGGCCGTGGTGGTCGCCACGAGAAACCCCCACAAGCTCGAGGAGCTCGGCGAGATCCTCGCGGGCTTCGAGCTGGAGCCGCTGCCGGAGTCGGTGGTGCTGCCGCCCGAGGACGGCGAGACCTTCACCGACAACGCCCTGATCAAGGCGCGCGCGGCCCGGGCGGCGACCGGCCGGCCGGCCCTCGGCGACGACTCCGGCATCGAGGCCGCCGCGCTCGGCGGCCGCCCCGGGGTGCGCTCGGCCCGGTACGCGGGCGAGGACGCGACGGACGAGGAGAACCTCAGCCTGCTCCTGCGCGAGGTCGGCGGCGCCGACGATCGCTCGGTCGCCTACGTCTGCGTGATCGCCTACGTCGCCGCCGACGGGACCGAGATCGTCCGCGAGGCGCGCTGCGAGGGCGTGCTGGCCGAGGTCCCGCGCGGGGACGGGGGCTTCGGCTACGACCCCGCCTTCATCCCCGACGACATCGGCGACGGTCGCACGATGGCCGAGATCAGCCCGGCGGAGAAGCACGCGATCTCGCACCGGGGGCGCGCCGCCCGGGCGCTCGCCGAAGCGCTCGAGGCGGAGCGATGACCTCGACGAAGAGCGGGGCGGCGCTGATCTCGATCGCCTCCAACTCGCTCCTGATCGTGCTCAAGGTCGTGGCCGGCGTGCTCACCGGCTCGATCGCGATCCTGACCGAGGCGATCCACTCGGGGATCGATCTGATCGCCTCGCTGATCGCCTTCGTCTCGGTGCGCATGGCCGACGAGCCCGCCGACGCCGACCATCCGTACGGCCACGAGAAGGCCGAGAACGTGGCCGCCGGGGCCGAGGCGATGCTGATCCTGCTCGGCGCGGCGATCGTCGTGATCGAGGCGACCCGCCGGCTCTTCACCGGCTCCGAGATCGACCAGGTCGACGTCGGCATCGTGGTGATCGGGTTCTCCGTCCTGGTCAACCTCGTCGTATCCGGCTTCCTCTTCCGCCGCGCCGAGGCGCTCGACTCCCCGGCCCTGGACGGCGACGCCGCCCACCTCCGCGCCGACGCGCTGACGTCGATCGCCGTGCTGGTCGGCCTCGTCCTCGTCGAGGTCACCGGCATCGAGGAGTTCGACTCGATCGCCGCGCTGACCGTCGCGGTGGTGATCGTCGCGACCGGGATCCGGCTCGCCCTGCGCTCGGGCAGGGTGTCTGATGGACGAGGCGCCGCCCGCCTCCGAGCTGGACCGGATCGAGAAGGTGATCGCCAAGGTCCGCCCGCCGGCGATGGCCGGCTACCACAAGCTGCGCGCGCGACGGGCGGGCTCGCGCCGCCACATCGACATGCACGTCCAGTTCAAGCACGGCACCTCCCTGGAGGAGGCACACCGGTTCGCGCACGAGCTGCGTGCGGCGATCGAGGCGGAGATCCCACGCGCCGACGTCCTGATCCACGTCGAGCCGGAGGACTCGCTGCGAGCGGAGGGCCCCGAAGTCGGCCCCTTCCGCCACGGCTGAGTCGATCTGGACTCGCCCAGATCGACTCAGGGTCGGCTCAGCGGAGGTTGACGGCGGCGGCGAGCCCGACCGCTGCCACGGTGATCGTGTAGCCGGTGTAGCCGTTGAGCGCGAACAGCAGGGCGGCCAGGAAGCAGGCGACCACGACTGTGATCCAGGAGACCCGGGCGAGATTCATCGCCACTATGTTCCCCGAGATGCGGGACGGACGGATTCGATGAGCGCGACCGACCTCACCGCGGAGGCCGAGCGGGCCGTCTCCAGGCTCCGCGAGATGAGCGCCGACCTGCGCGAGTGCGCGATCCTCGACCCCTCCGGAACTGCCCTTGCCGCCTCGGCCGAGGGGTCCTGGGAGGCCTGCGCGGCGGCACTCTGGGAGGCGGCGTCGGACTCGCCGGGCGCGGCTCCGACCCAGGTCCACGTCGCGACCGAGGTGGGCGAGGTCTTCATGGCGCGATCGGAGGCCGGCGTCGCCGTGGCCGTGGCCGATCGCTTCGCCCTGGCCTCGCTGATGTTCTGCGACCTGCGGGCCGCCCTGCGCGGTCTCGGCGGCACATCGCCGGCGGCGGGGAGCGACTGAGATGCAGAAGCCGTATCGCTTCCTGCTCGACCGGGTGGCCACCTACGCGGAGGAGGGCTCCGCCTATCTGCGCCGGCGCCGGCTCCGCAGCATGCCCTTCGTGCGCGTCTGGCGCGAGGGTGGCGCATCGGAGGCGCTCGACGCCGGCAGCGAGGCGGGTCGCCGCGCGTTCGCAGCCGCCTCCGAGCTGATCGAGGACGTCACGCCGGGCAGGTAGACGGAGGGCGGGGGACCCGCGGCCGGGGTTGTGGAGGGGGTATGCCTCCACCCGACGACTCCCTCGGGCCCCGAGAGCGGGAGGCCATCGATGCCGCCTTCGCTCGCGACCCGGCGCTGCGGGCGGAGGTCGAGCTCATCGCCGCCGAGCTGACCGTCGATCGGCGTCAGCCGCTTCTGGCGGGCCCTCGCCGCCGAGGTCGAGGGCCGGCCGCGCCCGGCCGCGGCGGTCCTCGCTGCGCTCGAGCGGGCGGCGCGTGACGGCTGATCGCCCGGGGCGCCGGGGCAGGAGGCGGGCTTGTGGGGACGACCCGACCGAGGAGCCCGAATGACCCTTCGCACCGTTTCCCGTCGGCGAGCGCGCCTCGCGCTTGCCCTGCTCGCCACGCCCTTTGCCCTCCTGCTCGCCTGGCCCGACGCCGCCGATGCCGGCCGTTACGTCGTCGCGCAGTGCGATCCCGTGAACCGCGCCTTCGCCGACGCCGAATTCGAGCGGCGCAACGGCGGCGACTACGCCTTCCTGCACCGATGCGAGGAGGACGAGGACGCGAGCTCGCTGCAGATCCACACGCTCACGGGCGCCCCGCAGAACCACTACGGGAGGATCGGCTGGGCGGCGCCGGGCGAGGCCCGGATCGTCGGCGTGGCGCTGGAGGCGCGCCTGCGCAGCGACTCCGGTCACGAGGCCCGGCTGTCGTTCACCGACCCCGCCGGGGTCGAGGTCGCCAGGATCGCGACGGGGAAGGCGGAGGCCGGAGGCTTCGAGCGCTACGAGCGGCAGCTCACCGGCGCCGGCCGCGACCGCTTCGCCGCGGGCCTCGTCTGCACCCAGCGCAGCGGCTGCCCGGCCTCGGAGCAGGCCAGGACCTGGGTCCGCTCGATTCGGCTGACCATCGACGACCCCAGGCCGCCCGTCGTCGCGGCGGCCGGCTCCCTGCTCGCTCCCGGCTGGCACCGCGGGGAGGGGACGCTCGCCGTCTCGGCGCGGGACGGCGGCTCGGGAGTGCGGCGGATCGAGACCCACGTCGGTCTCGCGGAGGTCGCGCCGACCAGGACCTTTCCCTGCGCGGTCGTCGCGGGCTCGGCACTCGTGACCAGGACGAGGCCTTGCGCGGCCTCCCAGAGCGGGGCGGCCACGCTCGACACGGCCGCCGCGCCGTTCGCCGACGGCCCCAACGTGGTCACGACCTGCGCGATCGACTACGGCAGCGGCGACGAGCGGAGCTGCGCTCGGCGCGTCGTCCTCGTCGACAACGCGCCGCCGAGCGCCGCGTTCGCGCCGATCGACCGCTCGGACCCGGAGTTGATCCGGGCCCGCGTTGCCGACTCCCATTCGGGCATGCGCGGGGGCTCGATCGCCCTTCGCCCTCTCGGCGGCGGGGCCTGGCGCGAGCTGCCGACGCGCCTCATCGGGGGCGAGCTGCGGGCGCGGCTGCATTCGCGCAAGGAGCCACCGGACAGCTATCTGCTGCGCGTCGCCGCAGCCGACGTCGCCGGGAACGCCACGACGAGCACCCGCCGCACGGACGGCAAGCGGATGGTGGTCACCCTGCCGCTGCGTGAGCGGACCCGGCTGGCCGCCTCGATCGGCGGCGCCGACCATGCGATCGCCGGCTACGGCGAGCGGCCGCGGATCGGAGGCAGGTTGCGCGACTCGCGCGGCCGGCCGATCGCCGGCGCGGAGGTCGAGGTCGTCGAGCGGTTCACCGGCGGCTCCACGCTCGAGCCGATCTCGAGCGTCGTGCGGACCGACGCTCGCGGCATCTACTCGCGCCGCCTCGCGGCCGGACCGTCGCGGCGGATCAGCGTCCGCTTCCGCGGCGACCGCCGCTTCCTGCCGGCCGGCACGGACGCCGGTGCGGCTCGGAGTCGAGGGCTCCGCCACCCTCTCCGCCTCACGTCGCCGGGTTCGGGCGGGCCGCCGGGTGGTCTTCAGCGGGGTCGTCGGGGCCTATGGCGCGCGGATCCCGGCCGGCGGCAAGCTCGTCGAGCTCCAGGTGAGCGGCGGCGGCATCCGCCGTCCGCGAACGGTGCGCGAGGCCTTCCGGACCGACCCGCGGGGCCGCTGGCGCATCGGCTACGGGTTCGAGCGCTTCTACGCGGATCCGACCCGGTTCCGGTTCCGGCTCAAGGTGACGCCGGAGAGCCGCTGGCCCTACCGCGGCCCGGTGTATTCACGCCCGGCGCTCGCTCGTGGTCCTGCCGAGGGGCTGATCCCTCTAGAGGTGGTAGCGATCGAGGTCGGAGTCCAGCCGCTCCGACTCGTCGGAGCTCGCCGCCGGTGCGGCGGCGGCTGGCGGCGGACCGTCGGCCTCGCGGGCGCGCCGCCACCGTCGTGCGGCAAGGCCGACGGCGACGAGCGCGATCAGGACGCCGGCGATCGGGACGATGAAGGCCGCGAGGCCGAAGCCGGAGGCCTCGGGGACCGCGAGGACGTTCTCGCCGTACTCGGCGACGAGGGCCGCCTTGATCTGCTCCTTGCTCTTGCCCTGCTCGATCAGCTCCTTGATGAACGCCCGCTCGCGCTCGGCCTGAGGGGCGCTCGAGAGCTGCAGGGTCGTGCCGCAGATCGTGCACATCACCTCGTCCTCGATGTCGGGCAGCGAGGCCGGGGTGGCGTGCGCGGCGGCCGGCAGGAGCGCGAGCGCGGCGAGGATCGCGGCCAGCGCGGCTCCGGACCGCCTCATGACGAGCCCCCGCCCTCGACCAGCGGCATGACCTCGCCCTCGAGGAACTCCCGGTCGACGAGGCCGCGCTTGATCAGCGCCAGGTTCCCCTCCGGGTCGATCAGGAAGGACTCGGGCAGGGCGAAGATGCCGTAGGCGTCCTTGCGCTCGCCGTCGCCGTCGTGGAGCAGCTCGTAGGTGAGGTCGTACTCCTCGGCGAAGTCGAGGGCGTCGCCGCTGAGGTCCTCGGTGTCCATCCCGACGACGACGATCTCGCCGGCGTGCTCGCGGGAGAAGCGCTCGATCGCGGGAGCCTCGTCCCGGCAGGGGTCGCACCAGGACGCCCAGAAGTTCAGCAGCACCCATTTGCCCCGGTGGTCGGCGAGGCTGGCCTCGCCGCTGCCGTCGAGCCGTTCGACCGGGGCGTCGGGGGCGGGTTCGCCGACGGCGATCTCGCTGCCGCCCTTGGCCACGAGCCCGAAGGCGAGCAGGCCGACGAAGGCGACCGCCCCGAGGATGGCGATGAATCCACGATTGCTCATCGGCGGGGAGGTTAGAGAGGGGGCGGCGGCGGGCCGGAGAGCGGGTGAGGGGAATCGAACCCCCGTGTCCAGCTTGGGAAGCTGGCGCTCTGCCATTGAGCTACACCCGCGTGAGCGGGCATTCTACGAGTCGGCGGGAGCTCCATTGCAATCCGGGCGATTACGCCGATCCGCTTGCAACCCTCAGCCGCATGGAGCCCATGAACTGCCATTGCGGGATGGTCGTCTTCGAGGCCGCGGACCTCGACGAGGTCGGGCCTCTGCGTCGTCTGCGCGGGCAGCGGTCACGACTTCGATTGCGCCTGCGTGGAGTGCTGGGTCTACCGCGAGCGGAGCGAACTGGGCGACGATCCCGGCGCCGCGCTCGAGGCCGCGCTCAGATCGGCTGCGACGTCGGCCGGATCAGGATCTCGTTGACGTCGACCCGCTCCGGCTGGGAGATCGCGTAGAGCACGGCTTCGGCGATGTCCTCCGACTCGAGCGCGTTGCTCGGCCGGTTGTCGAAGAACGGCGTGTCGACCATCCCCGGCTCGATCAGGGTCACCTTGATCGCGGTGTTCTCGTGCGTCTGGCGCAGCTCCTGGCGCAGCGACTCGCCGATCGCGGTCGCCGCCCACTTCGTCGCCGAGTAGAGCGAGCCTGGGAGCGCCCGGCGGCCGGCCACCGAGCTGGTGATGAGGTAATGACCGGTGCCGCGCTCGAGCAGGTGGGGGAGGGTGGCGCGGATCGTGTGCGCCACGCCGAGCACGTTCGTCAGCACCATCGACCGCCACTGCTCCGGCGACTCCTCGAGGAACCCGCGGGCGGCGCCGAAGCCGGCGTTGGCGAAGACGACGTCGATGTCGCCGAAGCGGTCGCGGCCGGCGGCGACCAGCGCCTCGACCTCGTCCCATTCGGTGACGTCGCAGGTCTGCACGAGGACCTCTGCATCGCCGCCGATCTCGGACTCGAGCTCGCGCAGGGGCTCCTCGCGCCTGGCGGAGATGACCAGGCGGTTGCCCTCCGCGGCAAGCCGCTTCGCCGTGGCGGCGCCGATGCCCGTGCTGGCGCCCGTGATCAGGACCGTTCTCGCTTCGCTCATGGGCACATTCATAGCAGTGGCCCGCCGCCGCCCTTACGGCCTCGGGGAGCGGCGGAGAGCCCGGGCCGCGGGGTCGACCCTGCGATAATCCAGCCGCTGTGGACCACGACCGAAAGCGACAGATCCGCCTTGCCGTCGCGCTCTCCGCGGCGGTTCTCCTCGCCGTGGCGCTGATCTACACGTCGTTCACCGCCTCCAGCGAGGCCCGCGAGCCCTCCGAGGTGCTTGCCGCGGGGCCGAGCGAGCGAGACCTACAAGGTCGAGGGCAAGGTGGCCAGCTACGAGCGCGACGAGGGCGGCCTCTCGCTTCGAGATCACCGACCCCGACGGCGGCGAGGAGAAGCTTCCGGTCTCCTACAGCGGGATCGTGCCCGACCCGTTCCGTGAGGGCCGCGAGGTGATCATCACCGGCAAGCTCAACGAGAACGGGGTCTTCGCGGCGGAGAAGGACAGCCTGATCACGAAGTGCCCGTCGAAGTTCTCTGACGAGGTCAAGGACGACACCAACGTCGAGTACGTCGACTAGTGACCGCGCTCGGCTCGGCGGCGCTCGTCGCCGCACTCCCGGTCGCGATCTATGCCCTCGTCGCCGCCCTGATCGGCACGCGCGGGGACCGTCGCTGGGTGGTCTCCTCACGGCGGGCGATGTACTCCCTCTTCGGCCTGCTCCTGCTCACGGCCGTGAGCCTCGAGGTCGCGTTCGTGCGCACCGACCTCTCGGTCGACCTCGTCGCCCAGCACTCCTCGACCACCACTCCGCTGCTCTACAAGCTGACCGCCCTCTGGGGCAGCCAGGCCGGATCGCTGCTGCTCTGGGCCTTCGTGCTCTCGGCGGCCTCGGCGGCCGTCCTGCGGATCACGCGCAACAGCCACCGCGAGATCGTGCCCTGGGCGACGGCGGTGCTCGCCGGCGTCGCGACCTTCTTCATCGGGCTGATGCTCGCCGGCATCGCCTTCCCCGACGCGCAGAGCTGGCCGTTCGCCGCCGCCAGCCCGATCCCGGCCGAGGGCGCCGGGCTGACGCCGCTCCTGCGCCACCCGGCGATGGCGATCCACCCGCCGATGCTCTACTCGGGCTACGTCTTCTTCACGATCCCCTTCGCCTTCGCGATCGGCGCCCTGATCGCCCGGCGGCTCGACGCCAGCTGGATCAGGGTGACGCGCCGGTTCGCGCTCGTCGCCTGGCTCTTCCTCACGGTCGGCATCGCCCTCGGAGCGCGCTGGTCCTACAGCGAGCTGGGGTGGGGCGGCTACTGGGCCTGGGACCCGGTCGAGAACGCGGCCCTGATCCCATGGCTCACCGGAACCGCGTTCCTGCACTCGATCATGGTCCAGGAGCGGCGGGGGATGCTGCGCGTCTGGAACGTCTCGCTGATCTGCGCGACGTTCGCGCTGTCGCTGCTGGGGACGTTCCTGGTCCGCTCCGGGGTGCTGCAGTCGATCCACGCCTTCGGCGAGTCGAAGGTCGGGGTCCCGCTGCTGTTCCTGATCGGCACCGTGGCGATCGGCTCGACGGTCCTGATCGTCTCCCGCCTGGACTCGCTGCGCTCGGAGCGGCGGCTGGACTCGCTGTTCAGCCGTGAGTCGGTCTTCCTGATCAACAACCTGCTGCTCGTCGCGATGGCGGCGGTGATCCTCTACGGCACCTTCTTCCCGCTGATCTCCGAGCTGGTCGGCAAGGACAAGTCGATCGGCGCGCCCTGGTTCAACCGCTTCGCGACCCCGATCGCGATCGTCATCGTCTTCTTCACCGGGATCGGCCCGCTCGTCGCCTGGCGGAGGATCAGCCGCGCCGGCCTGCAGCGGGCGATCGGCATCCCGGTCGCGGTGACCGCGGCCTTCGCGCTGGGCCTCGCCATCGCCGGCATCCCGTCGGAGAGCCTGACCGCCTACGCCGTCTTCCTCGGCGCCGCCTTCACGATCACCGCGGTCGTGCAGGAGATCGCCCGTGGGACCGCCGCGCGGCGGTCCCTCTCGGGCGGCAGCCGCGTTGCCGCGCTCGGCTCCCTCGTGACCCGCAACCGGCGCCGCTACGGCGGCTACGTGGTCCACGTCGGGCTGGTCCTCGCCCTCTTCGGGATCGCCGCCTCCTCGAGCTTCCAGACCAGCGAGGACCTGCGGATGAGCCCCGGCGACAGCGCCGAGGTCGGCGACTACACGGTCACCTACGAGCGGCCGACGAGCACGATCGTCAGCGCGGAGAACAAGCTGACGTTCGGCGCCGTCCTCGCGGTGGAGAAGGACGGCCGCGAGGTGACCACCCTCGCCCCGACGCGGGAGTACTACTCGGCCGCAGCCGCGGACCCGAGCGCTCCCCTGCGCAGCTTCTTCGAGGGCGAGCCGACCAGCGAGGTGGGGCGGAAGGAGGGCCTCACGCGCGACCTGTGGAGCGCGATGCAGCCCGACCTGAGCAGCTTCGACCCCGTGATCGACGGCTTCGACGAGCGCTACGCGAAGCTGCGCGAGGACCTGCCGCCGGAGGTGCTCGCCAGCCCTGAGGTCCAGGCCGACCTCGCCGCCGCGCAGGGCCAGCTCGTCCTCCAGCTCAAGGAGCGCTATATGTCTGACACGCCGCCGGCCGAGATCCGCTTCAACGTCAATCCGTTCGTGATCTGGTTCTGGCTCGGCGTCCTGATCGGCGTCGGAGGGGCGCTGTTCGCGATCTGGCCGAGCCCCGAGGGCCGGCGCCGGCGGGTCTCCGACGTATATGGGGCGCGCCTGGCCCGCGAGCTGACCCGCGCCTAGCGCGCCGCCGCCCCGATGGAGGTCCTGCTCGCGATCGTGATCGTCGTCCTGGTGGCCGCCTGGGTCGCCGTGCCGTTGCGCGGCGGCCGCGAGGCGGCGGAGGCCGGCGTCGAGGACCCCGTCCTGGCGGAGCTCGAGGCCCGCAAGCAGGCGAAGTACAGGGAGATCCGCGACAGCGAGCTCGACCACGCGCAGGGCAAGCTCGGCGACGAGGAGTTCGCGCGACAGGACGCCGAGCTGCGGGCGGAGGCGATCGAGATCCTCAGGCGGATCGACGCCGCCGGCGTCGGGGACGAGGGCCGGCGCGGGCGAACCGCCCCGGTGGAGCGGCTAGACTGCCCGCCCGTGGAGACCCTTCTCTCGATAGTCCAAGTCTTCGTCTCGATCATCCTGATCCTGCTGGTGCTGCTGCACTCGGGCAAGGACGCGGGGCTCTCCGGAGCCTTCGGGATCGGCGGCGGCGGCAGCTCGTTCGGAGGCGGATCGCTCGTTGAGCGGAACCTCGACCGCTGGACGATCTTCTTTGCGCTGCTGTTCGTCATCAACACCATCGTCCTGCTCAAGATCTGAGCCTCGCGGGGGCCGGCGCGCGGTCGCCCGTGCGCTGACCGCCCTGACGCTTGCGGGCGCCCTGCTCTCCGGCTGCGGCGACACGGCGGACGAGCGCGCCGATCAGAGCACCGAGGCCGCCCCGGTCCCCGCCGGCGACCTGCGGATCGCGGTGTCGGCGCCGGTCGAGACGCTCGACCCGCTCCTCGCCGACAGCCGGGCGGAGCGCCTCGCAGCGCGGCAGGTGCACGAGCCCCTGGTCTCCTTCCAGAACGGGCCGTTCGGCAGCAGCCGCCGGCGGCCCGGCCTCGCCCTGTCGGTCAAGGCCAGCGCCGGGGACACGATCTGGACCGCCTATCTGCGGCCGGGGGTGCGCTTCCAGAACGGTGAGGCCTTTCGACGCGGAGGCGGTGCGCGCGAACTCCGAGCGCTGGCGGAGCGTCTCGCCGGGCCCGGAGCTGCTGCCCGGGCTCGTCGCCGTCGACTTCCCCCGCCCGGGCCGCGTGCGGTTCATCCTCGACCGGCCGGACCCGCGCTTCGGCCGCCGCCTCGCCGACCCGCGGCTCGGGCTCGTGGCGCCGAGCGCCCTGCCGACGATCGCAGCCGCTCCCGGTCAAGCTCGGCTCGACCGGCACCGGGCCCTTCGAGCTGCGCGAGCAGGACGGGCCCGCGACCCTCCTCGCCAGGAACGTGGGGTGGTGGGGGGCCGATCTCGGGCTCGGCCCCGGCGTCGAGCAGGTCGAGCTCGTCGACGTCCCCTCACCGGGGTCCCGGGGCGACGGCCTCCTCGACGGCGGGTTCGACATCGCCGACGCTCTCGACCCCCGCACCGCGAAGCGGATCGCCGCCGACCCTCTGCTGACCGTGGTCGGGGGCGGGGCGGGGGTCCTGGGAATGAGCCGGGCCGTTCGCGGGATCGAGTCGGCCGATGCCGCTCAGCCGCTCGCCGACGCCTGGCTGACCCGCCTGCGCTGATCCCGGCCGCACCGCGGTCCTCATATGAGGGATGCCGGAATGCGATTGCCCCCGGGGTGCCCGCATGGCCGGGAATCCCAGGCTGCGAGCCGCTTTTCGGAATCTTGAGTCTTTGACTCGACATACGTCGGAGCGGCTTGCTACTCTGCCGCGGCTCTTGTTCACCAAACCAATCGAAAAGGTAAGAATGCATCACATGAACTCCAACGGCTCGCGCTCCGATGCGGGCCTCAATTGCGGCGGCGGCCGCGCTTGCGTTGGGCGTCACGTTCAGCGCCTGCGGCTCCGACGACTCCGGCTCCGGAAGCAGCGGGGCGGCAGCGCCAGCGGCGAGATCAGCGTCGTGGCGTACTCCACTCCGCAGGAGGTCTACGAGGAGCACCTCGGTCCGGACTTCCAGTCCGGCGACGGCTCCGAGGTCGACCTCGCCTACTCGTTCGGCTCCTCGGGCGATCAGTCCCGCGCCGTCGAGGCCGGCGCTCCGGCCGACGTGGTCCACCTCGCCCTCGAGCCCGACATGACCCGGCTCGTCGACGTCGGTGTGATCGCCGAGGACTGGGCGGACGCAGCAGGAGGCCGTCGGCCCGCAGACCTCGGTCGTCGCGTTCACGGTTCGCGCCGGCAACCCGAAGGACATCCAGGACTGGGAGGACCTCGTCCGCGAGGACGTCTCGGTCATCACCCCGAACCCGTTCACCTCCGGCGGCGCCAAGTGGAACCTGATGGCGGCCTACGGCTCGGTGCTCGAGGACGGCGGCACCGAGGAGGAGGCGCTGCAGTTCCTCGAGGACATCCTCGCCAACACCGCGGTTCAGGACGCGAGCGCGTCCGATGCCCTGGAGACGTTCGTCTCCGGCGAGGGCGACGTGCTGATCTCCTACGAGAACGAGGCGATCAGGGCCCAGGACGCGGGTGAGGAAGTCGAGTACATCATCCCCGACAGCACGATCCAGATCGACACGGTCGCTGCGATCAGCGCGGAGTCCCAGAACCCCGAGGCCGCCCAGGCGTTCCTCGACTATCTGTACACACCGGAGGCACAGCAGCTCTGGGCCGACAGCGGCTACCGGCCGGTCGACCCGAAGGTGCTCGAGGAGAACGCGGACAAGTTCCCCGTTCCGAAGGGCCTGTTCACGATCGACGAGTTCGGTGGCTGGGAGACCGTCTCCACCGAGTTCTTCGATCCGGAGAACGGCTCCGTCGCCGCGATCGAGCAAGAGCTCGGCGTGCCCACAGGCTGATGAGCAGCGGAACTCATCAGGTAGCACTCCCGAGGCCGGCCTTCAGGCCGCGCCTCGGGAGCGCCCTTCTTTCACGGGGGATCGTGACGACGTGGCTCAGCCTCATCGTCCTGATCCCCCTCGCCTTCCTCGTGGCCAAGTCCACGGAGGAGGGCCTGAGCGGCTTCTGGGATGCGATCAAGGATCCGCAGACCGTCGAGGCCCTCTACACGACCGTCGGGCTCTCGCTCGTCGTGACGGTCGTCAACTGCATCATGGGCACGGCGATCGCCTGGGTGCTGGTCCGTGACGAATTCCCGGGCAAGGCGATCGTCAACTCCGTCATCGACCTCCCCTTCGCGCTGCCGACCATCGTCGCGGGGATCGTGCTGCTCAGCCTCTACGGCAACGACAGCCCAGTCGGGATCGACCTCGCCTACACCGAGTGGGGGGTCATGCTCGCCCTGCTCTTCATCACGCTTCCGTTCGTCGTCCGCTCCGTCCAGCCGACGTTGATCGAGCTCGACCAGGACATGGAGGAGGCCGCCGCGTCCCTTGGCGCCTCGAAGCTGACCACCTTCCGGCGGATCATCCTGCCCAGCCTGCGCCCGGCGATCCTGGCCGGAGCCGGGCTCGCGTTCGCCCGCGCGATCGGTGAGTTCGGCTCCCTGGTCCTCCTGGCCGGCAGCGTCAAGATCGCCTCCCTCTACATCTTCGCCAAGATCGAGAGCAACGATCCCGTCGGCGCGGCGGCGATCTCCGTGGTGCTCCTCGTGATCTCGGTCAGCATCCTGCTGATCATCGGGCGCTTCGCCAAGGCCAAGGGGCTGCCGATCTGATGGGCGGCACCCGCGCGGCCACATATGGGATGCGCTTCGGCGTCCTCGTCTACCTCTCGCTGCTGCTGCTGATCCCGATCGGCATGATCGTCTACCGGACCTTCGAGGCCGGGTTCGTCGAGTCGTTCGAGGCGGTCTTCAGCGAGAACGGCATCGCCGCGCTGAAGCTGACCCTGATCACGGTCGCGATCGCGGTCCCGCTGAACACGGTGTTCGGCGTGCTGGCGGCGATCGTGCTCGTCCGCGACAAGTTCCGTGGCAAGGCGCTGCTGAACACGCTGGTCGACATCCCGTTCGCGATCTCCCCGGTCGTCATCGGCCTTGCCCTGCTGCTCCTCTACGGCCCGCGCGAGGCGGTCGGCGGCTGGTTCTTCGACCAGGGGATCCGGATCATCTTCTCGACCCCCGGGATCGTGATCGCCTGCATCTTCGTCTCCCTGCCGTTCGTCGTCCGCGAGGTCGTCCCGGTGCTCCAGGAGATCGGCGACGAGCAGGAGCAGGCCGCCTCGACCCTCGGGGCGAACTGGTGGCAGACCTTCTGGCGGGTCACCCTGCCCTCGATCCGCTGGGGCGTCACCTACGGCGTGGTGCTCACCACCGCCAGGGTCCTCGGGGAGTTCGGCGCGGTCAGCGTCGTCTCCGGCCGCTTCTCCGGCCAGACCGAGACGATGCCGCTCTTCGTCCGCGACCAGTTCGAAACGCTCGACCGGGGAGCCGGCTATGCCGCGGCGATGATGCTCGCGGTGATCGCGCTGATGGTCCTCGTCCTCATGAATCTGACAAATCGAAGGAAGGAAGTCTGATGGGTATCACCGTCGAGAACGCCGAGAAGCACTTCGGCGAGTTCCACGCCCTCAAGGACGTGTCGATCGAGGTGCCTGACGGCTCCCTGACCGCTCTGCTCGGCCCCAGCGGCAGCGGCAAGTCGACGCTGCTGCGGCTGATCGCCGGCCTCGAGGAGGCCGACGACGGCCGGGTCCTGCTCAACGGCAGGGACGTCACCCACATGTCGGTCCAGGAGCGCGGCATCGGCTTCGTCTTCCAGCACTACGCCGCCTTCAAGCACATGACGGTCCGCGACAACATCGCGTTCGGCCTGCGGATCAAGAAGGTCCCGCGCGACCGGATCCGCGAGCGGGTCAAGGAGCTGATCAGGCTCGTCCAGCTGCAGGGCATGGCGCACCGCTACCCCTCGCAGCTCTCCGGCGGCCAGCGCCAGCGGATGGCCCTGGCCCGGGCCCTGGCGCCCGAGCCGAAGCTGCTGCTGCTCGACGAGCCGTTCGGAGCCCTCGACGCGCAGGTCCGCAAGGAGCTTCGCGAGTGGCTGCGCAACCTCCACCACGACGTCGGCGTGACGACGATCTTCGTCACCCACGACCAGGAGGAGGCCATGGACGTGGCCGAGCAGATCGTCGTGATGAAGGACGGGGCGATCGAGCAGGTCGGCACCGCTGACGAGCTCTACGAGCAGCCGAAGACGGAGTTCGTCATGAAGTTCGTCGGCGAGGTCAACGAGGTCGACGGCGCATACGTTCGTCCGCACGACGTCGACCTCTCGCTGGTCCCGATCGACGGCGCCGACGAGGTCATGGTCGAGCGTGTGACCAAGCTCGGCTTCGAGGTGCGGGTGCAGCTCGCGCTCACCGGCGGCAGCTCGGTCTGGGCCCAGGTCACCCGGGCGGAGGCCGAGGAGCTGGAGCTCGTCGCCGGCCAGATCGTCTGGGCGCGGCCGCGTCACGCCAAGGTCTTCGAGAACGGCGGCGGGCCGAGCACCGCCGAGCTCACCCTGGCGTAGGGACTCCCGGGTGAGGGGGCGTGGATCGCCCTCCGCTCGGGCTTGACAGACTGCCGCGGCTCACATGGCGGCAGACGACGCGATATCTGACCAGGGGGCGGCGGGCCACGACTCGCTCGCCTCCCTCTTCTTCCGCTTCCTGAGGTTCGGGGCGCTCGCCTGGGGCGGGCCCGCGGCGCAGATCGCGATGATCTCGAAGGAGTGCGTCGACGAGGAGCACTGGGTCAGCCAGGAGACCTTCAAGAAGACGCTGGCCGTCTACCAGGTCCTGCCGGGCCCGGAGGCGCACGAGCTCTGCGTCTTCTTCGGGCGCCTGCGGCGGGGCAAGTGGGGCGGGTTCGTGGCCGGCCTCGGCTTCATGCTGCCCGGCTTCCTGCTCATGCTCGGCCTCTCGGTCCTCTACGTCGAGGCGAGCCTGGCCGACCAGTTCGAGGATCTGTTCTACGGCCTGCAGGCGGCGGTCGGCGCCCTGGTCGCGATGGCGATCGTGCGCCTGGGGCGGAAGTTCATCAACGACGTGCCCCTCGCGATCATCGCGGTGGTGAGCTTCGCGCTCACGCTCGGGCTGGATCTGACGTTCATCGTCGTCCTGGCCCTCTCGGGGCTCGCGTACTGGGCCTGGACCTCGCTCGGCTCCTCGACCGGCTCGGCCGGTTCATTCACGACCGCGCCCGTCACCGCGGTGATGGTCGTCCTGGGGGCGGTCACCCTCTCGCTGACGGCGGAGATCTTTCTCGAGGGCCTGAAGGCCGGCCTGCTGACGTTCGGTGGCGCCTACACCGTGATCCCGTTCCTGCAGGATCGCGCCGTCGAGGCCCAGGGCTGGCTCACCCAGGATCAGTTCCTCGATGGGATCGCGCTGTCGGGCGTACTCCCGGCGCCGCTGATCATCTTCTCGACCTTCGTCGGCTACATCGCGGGCGGGATGACCGGAGCGCTCGCCATGACGCTGGGGATCTTCATCCCGGCCTTCGTCTTCCCGATCTTCTTCCACCGCTTCCTCGTCGGCGTCGCCGAGAGCGCCCGCACTCGGCCCTTCCTGCTCGGGGTGGCCGCGGGGGTGATCGGGCTGATCGGTGCGGTCACCATCGACATCCTCGACGCGAGCATCGTCGACGTGCCCAGCGCGATCCTCGCCCTCGGCGCCTTCGCCTGCCTCTACCGCTGGCAGGCGAAGCTGACCGTGCTGTTCGTCGTGCTCGGGTGCGGCCTGATCGGCGCCGCGCTCCAGCTGACGGTCGTCTGAGGAGCGGCGCTCAGCCCGCGTCCCCGCCGAGCGCGGCCACCGCCGACCTCAGGCGGGCCTCGCTCCCTCGTTCCAGCCCGGTGAAGCGGATCACCGCGTTCTCGACCCGGAAGCAGGTGAGGGAGGGGGCGACCCGGCAGCGCTGCAGCTCGGCCTCCGCGTCCTCGAGGCCGGGGAGGACGACGAGGGCACCGCTTGAATGGGCGTGCTCGCCCAGGTCATCGGGGGTTGTCCCAGGGGGGTGGTCGAGCGTGACCGTGTGGACGTCGATCCCTTCCACGTTCTCGGTCAGGACCGGTCCGAGCTCGACCCCGGCTCCCTCGGCATTCAGCGCCTCCACGAACGAAGCCGGGTCGTCGGTCGACTCGGCCTCCGGCGCGCCCCCACCGCAACCCAGGACGAAGACGGTTAGGGCGGCCTGAGTCAGTGCAACCAGCGACCGCGACGACCCGCGGCGCCAACTAGTGCGGCTCCCAGACCTCGGGGTGGCCGACGACCAGCTCCCGCACGTCCGGGGGCAGCTCGCCCGAGACGACGTCGGCGAGGGTGACCGACTCGAGGACCCCGCGGATGTTCGCGCGCAGCGCGACCCAGACGTCGCGCAGCGGCTCCGCCTCGCCGCGGTACTCGAGGTCCTCGGGACGTTCCCCGCGGACGCTCGCGAGCGGGCCCTCGACCGCCCGGATGATCTCGGCGATGGTGATCTCCGAGGCGGGCCGGGCGAGCCAGTAGCCGCCCTCCGATCCGCGCTGGCTCTGCACGAGCCCGGCGTGGCGGAGCTCGCCGAGGATGTTCTCGAGGAAGCGCAGCGGGATCTTCTGCGCCTTCCCGACCACGGTGCCCTTGACCGGGCCCTCGCCGGAGGAGGCGAGCTCGATCGCCGCCCGCACCGCGTAATCAGCCTTGGCCGAGACCCTCACACCCACCATTCTGGCGGGCGCGCGGACGGCCGGGGTGGGCGGCCGTCCGCGGCCTCGTCAGGCGATCGTCAGGGAGCGCCGTCCAGCCGTTGGCGAAGCAGTACCCGTCCGGGTCCGCGCAGCGGCCGGCCTTGGCCTCCAGCAGCCATTCCTCGGCATGGTCGCTTGCCGTCCGGGGACGCGCGCGGGTAGCCGTGCGGGTCGTCGCCGTATCCCCACTCCTCGCGGGGCGGCACGTTCTCGTTCGGCGGCGTGGCGGTCCCCTGCCGGTTGGTGGCGGGGTTGGTCCACGTCACCGGGCCACCGTCGTATTAGCGAGGCAAAGCCTCGGGTCAGTGCGGCTGAGAGGAGTCGAACCTCCACGGGCTTATACAGCCCACAAGGCCCTCAACCTTGCGCGTCTACCAGTTCCGCCACAGCCGCCGGGGCCGCGGGATTGTATGCGGTCGGGGCCGCGGGGGACCCGCTCCTTGATTCCGTCCTCGGGCCGGGCTACGCTACGAACATGTGTTCCCCACTCGCACCGAATCCCACCCCAGGAGGACGAGTTCCAGCATGGACCTGAACCTGACAAAGCGACAGAGCGAGATCTTCGAGTTCATCAAGGTCCAGATCGACAAGACCGGGTATCCCCCGACGGTCCGCGAGATCGGCACGGCGCTCGGCCTCCACTCGCCGTCGACCGTCCACGCCCATCTGGCGAAGCTCGAGCGCTCCGGCGTGCTCCGGCGCGACCCGACCAAGCCCCGCGCGATCGAGATCCTCGTCGACCGCGCCAAGCGGGTCATGAAGCCGTCGGTCCCGCTGGTCGGCCAGGTCGCCGCCGGCACGCCGATCCTCGCCGAGGAGAACATCGAGGACCAGTTCGAGATTCCCGGGGTGATCGGCGCCGACAGCGGCGATTACGCCCTGCAGATCCGCGGCGACTCGATGCGCGACGCCGGCATCCTCGAGGGCGACTACGTGGTCGTCCACCCGGCCGATGACGCCGACAACGGGCAGATCGTCGTCGCCCTGCTCGAGGACGAGGCGACCGTCAAGCGCTTCTTCCGGGACGGCGACTCGATCCGCCTCGAGCCCGAGAACCCTGCCTATCAGCCGATCGTCACCACCGAGGCCGAGATCCTCGGCAAGGTGATCGGCGTCTTCAGAAAGGTGTAGCGAGATGAGCGTCCTGACCGAACCAGTACTTCGAACCCGGCGCCCGGTCGCCCGCCAGCGGGTGCGCAGGGGGGCCGGCTCCCCGATGGCCGACCGCAGTCCGGGCCGCGTCACGCTCGAGGACTTCGTCGTCGGGATCTGGGCCGGCATCGAGGCCGGCCGGACGGCGAGTTGCCCGATCTGCTCCGGCGATCGGCTCGAGCCGACGGGCTGCGCCGACTGCGGCGCACAGCTGAGCTGACGCGCCCGGCGGGCTGGACCCGCCGATTTCTCCCCGCTCGTATCATCGAAGGGCGGGTCACGCGACCGCGGGGGAGAGATCCCTCGAGGAAAGTCCGGACACCACAGGGCAAGGCGGTGGGTAACACCCACCCGGGGAAACCCGCGGGAAAGTGCCACAGAAACAAACAGCCGATGGCTCCCTCCGGGGCGCACAGGCAATGGTGAAATGGTGCGGTAAGAGCGCACCGGCGTCGCGGCGACGCGGCGGCCGGGCAAACCCCGCCCGGTGCAAGGCCAAGCAGGACCGATGACCCGGCCCGGCGAGGTCCAGGTAGGCCGCAGGATCGCGGAGAACGTGATCCCTTCGGAGCTCAGGCTCCGTCGAGATGGATGGTCGCGCTAGACAAGATCCGGCTTAACGACCCGCTGATGGAAGAGCCCCGGTGAGAGCCGGGGCTCTTCTGATTTCCAGGCGTTTTCGGGCGGCTCGGCGGCCCTTGGACTAACGTTAAGAAACCATTAGCGTTCTGTGGGGTACCTTGCTACAGTCCCCGCTTCCGCCGGGTCCCGCCCTACCGTGGGACCCGCTCACTGAGTATTGAAAGCGAGTCCCGTGGATCCCAGAGACCCCCGCCGACAGTCCGGCTTTCATCAGCGCCAGCTTCGCCGGTCCGAGCCGATCACGTCGCGACCCGATCGCGTCGCGATGTGGGCCGTCGTGATGGCGGTCGTGGCGATGCTCGCCGCGGCGGGCAGCTCGAACGGCTCCGCTGGGGACCAAGGGCCCCCGGCCAAGACGAGTTCCGCGCTAGCTCGTTAGACCGAGCCCGCCGGGCCGTCAGGCTGCGGCGGGCAGGACGGAATTGTCGATCTGGTCCTGCGGCAGGCCCGCGGCCTTGGCGACCAGTGACTGGAACTCGTTGAGGGCGACCTCGCCGAGGGCCTCGAGCAGCTGCTCGTCGGTCCAGTCGGCCTCGCGGGCCTCCTCGAGGAGGTAGACCGGCGGGTGGCCGTCGGCCTCGATCGTGCCCTTGACGAAGGCGAGCAGGGCCGCCTCGCGGGGCTCGCCCGAGGAGAAGCTGCGCGCGAGCGAGATCTCGTCGAGCCCGAGGCCGGCGAGCCGGGCCGAGCGGGCGTGCTGGGCGACGGTGTAGCCGTCGCCGTTGCGCTCGCCGACGGCGAGGCCGATCCGGATCGCGGTGTTCGTCGGCAGCTCACCGGCATGCAGCTCGGAGCGCAGGCGGGCGAAGGCCCGCAGCGAGGCCGGCGAGCCGGCGAGGACGCCGACCAGCTTCGAGACGGAGCCGCCTGCGGACGAGATGCTCTTGAGGAGCCGCTCGCTGCCGCCCGGTGCGGTGAGCTCGTCGTGGATGTCGAATCGGGAGAAGTCTGTCTTCACGGTCATGAGCGGAGCTCCAGGTTTCGGGTGGTGGTGGGGGGAGGAGAGGCTTTGGCCGGCTCTTTACTTTACTTTTAGCTGGTTACTTACCTTGCGTAAGTTATACCGGTACCGGAGGCGCCTTGCAACCGCCGGTACCCCTCGAGAGGGACATCAATCTGTGCCTGCCGGGCTCTCTGAGGTATCCAACGATGATCTAGGGTGCCCGGATCAACGATCCGAAGGAGAAACGCCCTCGATGAGCGCCGGAGACGCCGCAGCGGCAGGTGGGACGCAGACGAAGGAGGACGTGATCTCCCTCGTCGCCGAGCGCAACGTCCGCTTCATCCGGCTCTGGTTCACCGACGTCCTCGGCCAGCTCAAGAGCTTCTCGATCAACTCCTCCGAGCTCGAGGACGCGTTCGAGGGCGGGATGGGCTTCGACGGCTCCTCGATCACGGGCTTCAACCCGATCGAGGAGTCCGACATGATCGCGATGCCGGATCCGTCGACCTTCGCGATCCTGCCCTGGCGCCCCGACGAGATGCCGACGGGACGGCTCTTCTGCGACATCAGGGTCCCCGGCGGCGATCCCTACGAGGGCGATCCGCGCTGGATCCTGCGGCGGGCGCTCGAGCGCGCCAAGGAGATGGGCTTCGAGACCTACAACGTCGGGCCCGAGCTCGAGTTCTATTACTTCCGCGACGCCAAGCCGGCTGACGGAATCCCCGAGGTCCTCGACGAGGGCGGCTACTTCGACCTGACCACGCTCGACGCCGGGGTCGACGTCCGCCGCGAGACCGTCCTGGCGCTCGAGCAGATGGGGATCCACGTCGAGTACACCCACCACGAGGTCGGCCCCTCCCAGCACGAGGTCGACATGCGTTACAAGGACGCGCTCGCGATGGCCGACGACTGCATGACCTACCGGATCACGGTCAAGGAATACGCGATGAAGAACGGCTGGCACGCGACCTTCATGCCGAAGCCGCTGAACGGCGAGAACGGCTCCGGCATGCACGTCCACCAGTCGCTCTCGCGCGACGGCAAGAACGCCTTCTACGACGCCGACGACCAGTACTTCCTCTCGGATACGGCCAAGGCGTTCATCGCCGGCCAGCTCAAGCACGCGCGGGAGATCTCGGCGCTGTTCGCGCAGTGGGTCAACTCCTACAAGCGCCTGGTGCCCGGCTACGAGGCGCCCGTCTACCTCGCCTGGTCCCGCCGCAACCGCTCGGCGCTGATCCGGGTGCCGCTCTACCACCCCGGCAAGGAGACGGCGACCCGCGCCGAGCTGCGCTGCCCCGACCCCGCCTGCAATCCGTACCTCTGCTTCGCCGCCATGCTCCACGCGGGCCTCGAGGGGATCGAGAAGGGCTACGAGCTGCCCGAGCCGATGGAGCAGAACCTCTACCACCTCGCCCCCGAGGACCGGCACCGGCGCGGCATCGAGCAGCTGCCCGAGAACCTCGGCGAGGCGATCGAGATCGCCGCGGAGTCCGAGCTCGTCCTGCGGACCCTGGGCGAGCACACCTTCAACCGCTTCATCGAGATCAAGCGCGCCGAGTGGGAGGACTACCGGACTCAGGTCACGCCCTGGGAGATCGGCCAGTTCCTCCCGGTTCTCTGAGCGAGCCCTCGTCCAGAATCGCCCCCGCCGGCTCAAACGGGGGCCCCTCGATGCCGATGGAGTCCTGTGTCGATTCCGGTCTACCGCGGCCGCTTCGAGGCAAGGCAGGCTGAGCGGCTGCTCTGGCGCGCGGGATTCGGTCCCCGCCCCGGAGAGGCCAAGAAGCTCGCGCGCAAGAGCCTCGGGGAAGCCGTCCGCTCACTGACGCGCCCGCAGGGCGGCGCGAGCCTGCGCGGCCCCGCGCCTCACGATGCGGAGGGCCTGCCGCTCGCTCCCGGCGATGCGTGGGGACACGACCTGCTCTGGTGGCTCGACCGGATGGTCCGCTCGGACCAGCCGCTGATCGAGCGCATGACGCTCACCTGGCACGACTGGTTCGCGACCGGGGACGTCGGCCAGGGCGCGGCTCAACCTCGACCAGAACGAGCTCTTCCGGCGCCGCGCCCTCGGGTCGTTCGCCGACCTCCTGCTCGACGTCACCAAGGACCCGGCGATGCTCGCCTGGCTGTCGGGCAACGAGAACACCAAGTACGCCCCGAACGAGAACTACGCGCGCGAGCTGATGGAGCTCTTCACGCTCGGCGCCGCCGCGGGCTACACCGAGGACGACGTCCGCGAGCAGGCGCGGGCGCTCACCGGCTGGACCAACGACTGGGACGACGGCATCGGGATGGTCAACTTCCGCTACGAGGCCGGCCTGCCACGACGGCGGGACGAAGACCATCTTCGGCAAGCGCGGCGCGTTCGACTGGCGGGCTGCCTGCGAGCTCTGCCTCCAGCACCCGGCCCACGCCGGCTACCTCGTCGACCGGCTCTGGTCCTACTTCATCCCGGGCCCGCCCCCGGCCGCGACCCGCGCCTCGCTTCAGAAGCTCTACCTCGACGGCTACGGCGATCCGGCCGCTGGTCGAGGCCATCCTCATGCACCCGCGCCTCTACGAGGGGCCGCGGATGGTCAAGCCCCCGATCGTCCAGATCGCCGGGCATGCTGCGCGCCCGGCGGTCGGGGATCAAGACCGACGCGTGGACCTGGATCGCCGACATCGCCGGCCAGCGGCTCTTCGAGCCGCCGAACGTCGCCGGCTGGGACGAGGAGCGATGGCTCGACACCGCGCGCCTCAGCGGCCGCTGGACGGCCGCCGCTCAGCTCACCGAGGCCGCCGCGGTCAACGAGGAGCGCTACTCCGCGAAGGAGACTCCCCGCGAGGCGGTCGACGAAGGCGCTGCGCTTCTGGGGCGACCCCTCGCTGACCAAGCGGACCCACCGGGAGCTGCTGCGCTTCGCCGGCCGGGTGCAGGGGGTCGCCGCGAGGACTGGCAGAAGGGCACCTACCGGGCGCTCCGCCAGAACGCCCTGCGGATCCTGATCGCGACGAGCCCCGACCTCCAGACGTCATGAGCGCTCGCCCGGACCCATCGCTGCTGCGCCGAGCACACGCGCGCCGAGCTCGCCCGCCGGACGCTCGCGGAGGCCGGTCGCGGGCTGCCCTCGATCGAGCCCGGGATGCCGACGCCCGGCCGGCACCGGCCTCTCGCGCCGCTCGTTCCTCCTGCGCAGCGGCGGGCTCGCGCTCAGCGTCTACGGGGCCTCGCTGCTGAGCCCGCGCTCGTTCGTCGACGGGGTCGCGGAGGCGGCCGCGAGCCGCGGCAGGGTGCTCGTCTCGGTCTTCCTCGAGGGCGGGATCGACGCGCTCTCGGTTCTCGCCCCGGTCGAGGACGACCGGTACCGCGCACTGCGGCCGAAGCTGCGTGTCGGCGCCGGAGGCCGGGCCGGCGTGGAGCGAGGACCCGCGGCTTCACTGGCACCCCGCGGCCGCGCCGCTGCAGAAGCTCCACGGCGAGGGCAAGGTCACCGTCTTCCCGGCGATCGGCTACACGGGTGCCGATCAGTCGCACTTCACCTCGCGCCACTACTGGGAGGTCGGCGAGCTGAACACGCGCGACCAACACCGGCTGGCTCGGGCGGATGCTCGACGCGGTCGGCACGGCCGACAATCCGCTGCAGGGGATCTCGCTCGACGGCACCCTCGCCCCGTCGCTGGCGACCGCGAAGGTCCCGGTCGCCGCGACCTGGGGCGCGAGCTACGACCTCTGGGCGCCCGGCGTCTGGGGCGACGTCGAGAACCTGATGTTCGACGCCTTCCGGCGCATCGGCGCCGGAGCGAGTCAGCAGCGGCGACCCTCAGCTCGGCGCCGCTGGGACCGGTCGCCCGCCAGGCCGGCGACGCTGCGCAGCCAGCTCCAGGCGTTCTCCGAGCAGGGGGTCGAAGAGCCCGGTCGCCCTACCCCGACACCGGCCACTTCCCCGAGAGCCTCGCCGGGCTCGCCGCGATGCTCGCCGCCGGCCTGCCGATCAAGGTCGCCTCGGTCGGGGCCCCCGGCAGCTACGACACCCACGACGACCAGCCGGGCGACTTCCAGAGCTATCTGAAGCAGACCACCGACGGCCTGTACGCCTTCCAGCGTGACCTCGAGGCCCGCGGCCTCGCCGACCGCGTGCTCACGCTCGTCTGGTCGGAGTTCGGCAGGCGCCCGGAGGAGAACGGCTCGCTCGGCACCGACCACGGCGCCGCCGGCAACGCCTTCCTGATCGGCTCGGCGGCACGCGGCCAGATGGTGGGGGAGTGGCCTGGCCTGGCCAACCTCGACGAGGACGACAACGTGCGCCCCACCAGCGACTTCCGGGCCGTCTACTCCTCGCTGCTCGAGCAGTGGTTCGGGGTCGAGGCCGAGCCGATCATCCCCGGCTCGGCGGGGATGGGAAGGCCGGTGCTGCTCGGATGAAAAAGGCCGCCAGAGTCCTGATCCTGGGAGCCGTCGCCGCCGCCGGCTGGTCGACCGTCGCCTCAGCACCCGCCGCCACGGCCGCCCGAGCCGCCCTCCCGGCTGCTCGTCACCGCCCGCGAGTACAGCCTCGGCCTGTCGCGGCCCGAAGGTCGACGCGGGTCCGGCCATCGTCGAGCTCTACGTCTACGGCGAGGACCCCCACAACCTCCAGCTCCAGCGGGTCGGGTGGCCTGCGGGTGCACTCGCTCGGCGAGGTCGCATCCGGCGAGACCGGACGGCTGGAGCTGCGGCTGCGGCGCCGCTCCAACTACCGGCTCTGGTGCTCGCTCGACGGCCACGAGGCCAAGGGCATGACCGCCACGCTGCGCACCTCGCGCCGCTGACTCAGGCGGGCGAGCCGGGCTCGAGCAGAGCCGCCAGCTCCTCCGGGGAGCCGACCGGCGCCTTGCAGGCGAACCGCTCGCAGACGTAGGCGGCGGGCCCGCCGTCGAGGGCCGGGCGGCCGGCGAGCAGCTCCGGGCTCGAGAGCCCCTCCATGCCGGCGGCGACGACCGTGTCGGGGCGGTACCGGGCCCGGACCAGATCGATCATCGGCTCGATCGCCCGCGTGTCCGCGGCCGGCGCGATCAGCGCGACCTCGCGGGTGGGGGAGAGGTGGAGATCGAGCGCGCCGAGCATGTGGGCCATGGCCTGAGGATGCTTGCTCGCCGGCTCGGCGAACAGGTTCAGGACGCCCATGGCGTGCGCCTCGTAGCGGCCCTCGCCGCTCAGCGCCGCCAGGCGGAGCAGCCCCTGCGCCGCCGACGAGTTGCCCGAGGGGGCGGGGTGGTCCTCGACGTCCTTGCGGCGCGCGATCAGCTCCTCGTGGTCGTCGGAGGTGGTGAAGAAGGCGCCGTTCTCGGGGTCCGCGAAGTGCTCGATCATCGTGTCGGCGACCTCGCGCGCCGCCTCGTAGTAGCGGGGGTCGAACGACGCCTGGTACAGGTCCAGCAGGCCCTCGACCAAGTACGCGTGGTCCTCCAGGTAGGCGTTGAGGCGAGCCCGCCCGTCGTTGAAGGTGCGCAGCAACCGGCCGTCGTCATCTCGCATCGTGCCGAGCAGGAAGTCGGCGCAGTCGGCAGCCGCCTCGAGGTAGGAGGCCTCGTCGAGCGCGGCTCCCGCCTCCGCCAGGGCGCCCATCATCAGCGCGTTCCAGGAGGTCAGGCGCTTGTCGTCGAGGCCCGGCCGCACCCGCTGCTCGCGGGCGCGCAGCAGCGCCGCCTTCGCCTGCCGCAGTCCGCTGGGCGCCTCGCCGCTGAGCCCGCCGGGCAGGTGCAGCACGCTGCGTCCCTCGAGCTGCCCCTGGGGGGTGATGCCGAGGTGGGCGAGGATCGCCGGCACCTCGTGGTCGAGCCCGCTCTCGCCGAGCGCCGCGTGGGCCTCCGCGGGCGTCCAGGTGTAGAAGCGCCCCTCCTCGCCCTCGGAGTCGGCGTCGAGGGCCGAGTAGAACCCGCCCTCCGGCCCCTGCATCTCCCGCAGCACCCAGTCGAGGATGCCGACGCAGACCTCGCGGTAGCGCTCGTGCCCGAGCTCCTTCCAGCCCCGCAGGTAGGAGCGGGCGAGCAGGGCGTTGTCGTAGAGCATCTTCTCGAAGTGGGGCACGAGCCAGGCCTCGTCGACCGAGTAGCGGGCGAAGCCTCCGCCGAGCTGATCGTGGATGCCGCCGGCGGCCATCGCATCCAGCGTCAGCTCCACGTGCTCGCCGAGCCCGTGGACGAGCATCAGGTCGAGCGCGCTGCTCGGCGGGAACTTCGGCGCCGATCCGAACCCGCCGTTCGCCCGGTCGACCGCGTCGCCCATGAACCCGACGGCGCGCTCGACGAGGTCGGGGTCGATCTCGTCCTCGCGCGGCGGCACGCGGGCGAGCACGCCGAGCTGCTCGCGCGTCTTGGCCGACGCCGAGCGGATCGCCTCGCGCTGGTCGCCCCATGCGGCGACGACCGCCTCCAGGACCATCCGGAAGCTGGGCATCCCCTGCCGGGGCTCGGGCGGGAAGTAGGTGCCGCAGTGGAACGGCACGCCGTCGGGATCGCAGAAGGCCGTGAGCGGCCAGCCTCCATGCCCGGTCATCGCCTGCACCGCGTCCATGTAGATGGCGTCGACGTCGGGTCGCTCCTCGCGATCGACCTTGACCGGGACGAAGTGCTCGTTCATGTAGGCGGCGGTCTGCGGGTCCTCGAACGACTCGCGCTCCATGACGTGGCACCAGTGGCAGGCCGAGTAGCCGATCGAGACGAGCATCGGCACGTCGCGGGAGCGGGCCGCCTCTCGAGCCTCGTCGCCCCAGGGCAGCCAGTCCACGGGGTTGTCCCGGTGCTGGAGCAGGTACGGGGACGTCTCGTCGGCGAGGCGGTTGGGCATGCCCGTTCCCTACCCGCTGAGCCCAGAGCTAACTGCTCGGGCCGATGACGCGCCCCCAGGCCTGGGCGAGCCGATCGAGGTCCTCGTCGGCCAGGCGGCCGAGGAAGTGCTCGCGCACGCCCCGCAGGTGGGTCGGCCGGGCCTCCTCGAAGAGCCGCAGCCCCTCATCCGTGAGGCGCGCGTAGGTCCCGCGCCGATCCGAGTCGCAGGAGTGCCGCTCGACCAGCCCGCGGGCGGCGAGGCGGTCGACGAGACGGGTGAGGCCGCTGCGGCTGAGCAGCAGGCGGTCGGCGAGTGCGCCCATGCGCAGGGAGTGCTCCGGCGCCTCGGCGAGGTGGAGGAGCACCTCATACGACCCGAGCGCCAGCCCGTGCTCCCGCTCGAGCTCGTCGTCGAGGGCGGCGATCACGCGGCTGTGGGTGGCCAGCATCCCGCGCCAGGCTCCGAGCTCGCGCTCGTCGAGGTGATGGATGTCGGCCGTTCTGGGCATCGGTAGGGACGAATCGTACCAATGGTCGTTGCGTATGCAATCAACGTCCCGGCTCTGGTATAGTTGCATCTGCAATTACTTCAGGAGGAGGCGACGATGAAGCTCGAGGGCATCCACCACATCACGGCGATCACCGCCGACGCACAGGACAACATCGACTTCTACGCGGGAGTCCTCGGGCTGCGACTGGTCAAGAAGACGGTCAACCAGGACGATCCCAGCGTCTACCACCTGTTCTTCGCCGATGAGAAGGGCAGTGCGGGGGCCGACCTGACGTTCTTCGAGTTCCCGGGTGCGCCGCGCGGACGGGCCGGCAACGGCATGGTCCACACGGTCGGCTGGCGGGTCGCCTCCCGCGAGGCGCTCGACTTCTGGGCCGAGCGGCTCGGCGCCCGGGACGTCGAGGTCGAGCGCAGCGACGACGCTCCTCCGCTTCGCCGACCCCGAGGGGCTCGCGCATGAGCTGCGGGTCAGCTCGGTCGACGACGCGGCGCTGATCGCCGACCATCCCGAGGTGCCCGCCGAGGTGGCGCTGCGCGGGTTCGACGGCGTGCGCGCCTACGCCTCCCGGCCCGAGGCGAGCGTCCGGCTCCTCGCGGAGCTGGGGTTCGAGGAGCGGGAGGGGGGCTTCGAGGCCCGCGGCGCCGAGCGCGGCGGCCTCTACGCCTACGACGAGCCCCCGGCGGCGCACGGCCTGCAGGGCGCCGGAACCGTCCACCACGTCGCCTTCGCCTCGACGATGGAGGATCACGAGGCGTGGCGCGAGCGGGTCGTCGCCGGCGGCGGCCGGCCGACGCCGGTGATCGACCGCTTCTACTTCCGGTCGATCTACTTCCGCGAGCCCAGCGGCGTCCTCTTCGAGATCGCCACGCTCGGACCCGGCTTCACGGTCGACGAGCCGCTCGAGACGCTCGGCGAGAAGCTCTCGCTGCCGCCGGACTACGAGCACCTGCGCGAGCACGTCGAGGCGAACCTGAAGCCGGTCACCAGCCCGCGCCAGGTCGCCCCGTGAGCCCCGGCCTCGACTGGCTCGGCGTCGAGCTTCGCCTCCGGGAGCCCGCCGGCGAGCCCGCGGGGGCGCTGATCCTCAACCACGGCCGGGGTGCCGACGAGAACGACCTCTTCGGCCTGCTCGACGAGCTCGATCCGGAGCGCCGGCTGCTCGGGGTCACGACCGGAGCCCCCTGGATCGGCGTGCCCCCCGGCGGGCGCCACTGGTACGTGGTCGAGCGGGTCGGCTTCCCGCATCCCGAGACGTTCGGGCGGAGCTACGCCGCCCTCGGCGACCGGATCGACGGCCTCCTGGCCGAGCGCGGGATCGATCCGTCCCGGGTCGTCCTCGGCGGGTTCTCGCAGGGCACGGTGATGTCGTACGCGCTCGCGCTCGGCGAGGGGCGGCCCGTCCCCGCCGGCGTGGTGGCGATGAGCGGCTTCATCCCGGAGGTCGAGGGCTGGAGCCCCGACCTCGGCTCCCGCTCGTCCCTGCCGGTCTTCATCCACCACGGCGCCGCGGATCCCGTGATCGGCGTGGACTTCGCGCGCTCCGCCCGGCGAACCCTCGAGGGCGCCGGGTTCGAGCCCGACTACCGCGAGAGCGACGCGGGCCACTGGCTGCCCCCCGAGGTGCTCGGCGCCGCCCGCGACTTCGTCTCCGCAGCGATTGAGCCACCCTCGTCCGGGTAGCGGCTTGACAATCGATCTCCCTCCGACTCCGGATCGGATCAGGGGACATCGGTTGGGGCGGATCGTCCATCAGCGATTCGCCTCCCTCCTTTGGAGGATGCCGCGAAGCCGTCCCGGTTTTTCGATCCGGTCATCCCAGGATCACGATCAGGGACAGGATCAGGCGCAAAGCTGTGGCAGCGACTTGCCCGGCTCATCTCGAACAGAACTGCTTTGCATGGAAAGTGAGTCTGTGTGCAGCTCGGCT
Organism: uncultured Solirubrobacterales bacterium; assembly: GCA_963839535.1. GTDB lineage: Bacteria > Actinomycetota > Thermoleophilia > Solirubrobacterales > 70-9 > RHKX01. Next base: position 126,347 of record CAWIVF010000006.1, on the reverse strand, counting down.
AAAGTGGCGGATCGGGGGCCGCCATTGACGACAAGCCTGCTTTGGACGAAAAGCAGGCTCGCCGCTTCGCACGGGCGAGAGAACACGCACGGTCCCCTCCGACGGCTTCCGTCACAGATGAAGAATGTTGCGTGATAAGTTGAGCCTCGGCGATCAGTGGAGTGAGCAGACGTGACGGGACGTTGCCGCGCGGGAGGGACGGGATGAAGCGACCGAACTGCGGGCTATGGGCAGCCGTCCTCGTCGGGGCTGTCGGATTGATATTGCCATCGACGGTATCCGCTGGCGTCAGCGGGACATTCTCAGGCCAAGTGCGGGCCGACAATGCCCAGCCCCTCTTCGAACTCCTACCCAAAGATCGGGCGTGGAAGAGTCGGACTGTGCGCTACTTCGCCGGAGATGCGAAGAAGTATCGGAAGCAGATCAGGCAGGCGGTCGAAGCCTGGAACACAAGCGGGGTGAAGTTTCGGTGGAAGCCCGCATCCCGACGCGATGCAAAGCTTGATTTCGTGGTTACGCGGAACGTACGGGGCGATGGTGAGGCGATATCGGACGGGCGAAACGGGACGATCAAGCTAGCCCCCGGGCTGCTCACCGGTGCCCATTCTCCGCAGGAAGCGAACGTGAAAGCGACCGCGCTCGTCGCGCACGAGATGGGGCACATAATGGGGCTCGACCACAGCCGCAAGTGCGCTGCGATGCAGGCCTTCGTCCATGCGTCGTGCAAGCCTCCATCCGACGATTGGCTCTACCGATGCCGCATTCTCGAGGCTGACGACATCGCTGGCGCCATCAAGGTCTACGGGGGCAAGCGCAAGCAGCTCGCGCCGAAGTTCTGCGCGTTCGAACCGGCTCCGCGCCCGCTTGAGGAGTTCGCCGGCACCTGGGACCCGGACCAGCAGAACATCGTGCTGACCTGGAAGCCGCCGCAAGACTCCGACTTGAGAACACTTGCCATCCTGAGCGGAGGCCCAGACGGTCCTTGTCCCGCTTATGGCAAGGGAGACCCGTATACCGAGTACGTGAACGTCGCAAACGGACGAGCCAAGCCGTCTACAGGAACCTGGCCCGGGGACTACTGCCTGGTCGCTGTTGTGCTCAGCCGCAAGTACGAGCGGCCCTCTGCACCAGTGAAAGTCGTCGTGCGTATTCCTTAGTCAAGCGGCGATCCCGGTGACCACGTGGCTGGGGCTATGACCGCATTTCTCGTCCGTAGCGGGCCTCCACGTCTGACGTTCCTGTGTCGAAGGTCTCCGTGTCGAATACCGAAACCATCTTCAGTCTTCTTGGCCAATTCCGTTAGACTCGGAGCCGTCGAGCAACGGGGAGTAGCTGGAGGCAGATGGAACCGCAGGGGCTAGGGCGGAGCAATCGCGGACGTGCATCCGCTCGCCATCATCGCGCGCATGGCGCGAGACGCCTGGTGCTAATCGTCCTTGCTTCGACTTGTCTCGTGGCTCCCGTCTCCGCGGCCGGCTCCGTGGTGACGCTGTCACCCCCCCCAGGATCCCCCGGCGAATTTGGTCAATCAATCGCGAGGGACGGCAACACTCTGGTGGTCGCGGCCCCTGGTGCATTCATGGATCCCGAAGGTGCCCTGTTTGTCTATACCCGGAGTGCCGGAGGCTGGAGCCTGTCGGCAAAACTGACCACCTCTGATCATTCCGATCTCTTGGGTGAATTCGGTCTTGCCATCGACGGTGACACGATCGTTGCCTCGAGCCTGAACGCTGCTTACACGTTCTCCACGACTGGCGCTGCCGCGCGCGTCGAGACGGCGAAGCTCGATCCGATAGGTGACGTCGGACTCTGGGGGGAAGTCGCGATCGACGGGAACACGATCGTGGTGGGAAGCGGAGATACCCCGATCGTCTACACGTTCTCTCGGACCGGCTCCCCCAACCGCCCGGAGACGGGCCGCTTGACCACATCGAGTGGGCGAGACAACGGCCTTGGTCAGAGTGTGGCGATCGATGGCGACACGATCGTCGCCGGGGCACCGGGCGAGAACTTCGGAGATAACACGCGACTTGACGAGGGCGCCGTCTACACCTTCGCGACAACCGGTCCCGCGGACCGAACCGAGACCGCACAGTTGATCTCGCCAAGTGGAAATCCATTCGCCATTGGTGCGAGGGTCGCGATCAACGGCGTCACGATCTTTGCGACCTCTGCAACGGGTGGCAACAATGTGACCCACAGCTTCGCCCGGAGCGGGCCGGCAGTTCGCGGGGAAACAGGACGCGTCGGCTACACCGGCCAGATCTCGGTTGACAACGAGTTGGTCTTGATAGCGGGTCGTGACGAGGTTTGGGCCCTTCCTCGGGCGGGAGCCTTTTCAGCTCCCGGCCTACCAAATGGGACGCCCACTGCGAGCGCGCCCGAAGATCACGAGATCGAAGACGTCCTTCGCGATGGCGAGACGATCATCATCGGCGCGCCGACGGCAAATGGCAACAAGGGTGTCGTTGACATTCTGCCGCTCCCGAAATACCTCGAAACGAGCGTGGTCGAGGGCAAGCGATCGGTCAGACAAGGCAAGAAGCTCAAGGTCCGATTTTCCGCCACTCATCCCGATGCCAGGTTTGACTGCCAGATCGACAAGAGTCCTCACAAGATTTGCGAATCTCCTTACACCATCAAGACGAAGAAGCTCAAGCGCGGTAAGCACAAGTTTTACGTAGCCGCGGCGGCAGCAGACGGACAGTTCGACCGAACCCCCTCCAAGTTCAAATTCAAAGTGAAGCGCCGCAGGTAACGTTTCGGCCCAGGCGGCCGCGAACTGTTGCCGTGGCCAGCCGTTTTCGTTTCATGGCGCGGGGTCTGCGCGAGGGTGCCGGCGCTTATGTCCACCTGCTTCGAAGAGGCAGAAGGAAACGCAGAAAGCGGTCTAGGGTGCGTTAGGGCACCGTGACCTGGACATAGGCATCCGGCCCCCGTCGACCGTAGCTACTTTCGCTGGTCGCCAGGTAGCAATTCACATCGTGATAGGGGAGGTAATGAACGGCGGCATCCCCGTTGAGGTATTCGATTGACTGCGTGTAGCCCGTGTCCTCCGTCGGACAAACGCCGGGATCCGGGCCAGCGTAGATCGTGACATCCCTGGGCGGATTCTGATCCGGCAGGTCCCACTCAATAAGGACATCATCCTTCGACTCTACGTAGGTGGCGGTGAGGTTGATGACTCCGGCCGGCGCAGGTTCCAGGTCGCAGAACGAGGGGCCCAGCGGCTCCGGCTTGCCGCCGAAGAGCCGGATGGCGCCACGCACGTCGTCCTCGTGCAGGAAACGGCACCTGTACTGCCAGTCCTCTTCCGGACCCCTGCACTTCCTGAATGGAGAGGAGTTCATGGCCGCGCAGACATTGTCTTCGTGCCAAAGCCCCAGCACGTGGCCCATCTCATGGGCTGCGACCGTCTGCGCCGTCAGAGTGCCTGAATCCTTCGGGTTTTCCCCGGTCATGCCTGGGCTGAGACGGATCGTCGCTCGCCTTCCGTTGGTCTTAGTCGACCCGCTGTAGATGCCGGGCAGATTGGGGTCCGCCTTGATCAGGATGTCGGCCCGCTTTCTCGCGACCGCTATCCATTTTGCCTTCACACCACTCGCATTCCAGGCGGCGGCAGCGTCTTTGACCTCCTGCTTGTACTCCTTGCCCCGGTAGAAGTACTTGAGCTTGCGGCTCTTCCACTTCTGACCCTTCCAGAACTCGAAGAACGGAGCAACCTCGTCCGCCCGACCACCTGAGCGAAGGGACTCGACGCCTGCATCAATCTTGTGGGGTTGAGTACCCGTCTGCCCGTCGTGATCACCCGCGGCGACCCTGCTCGGGGCGGCGAGAATCAGCAGCACGAGCCCCAATCCAAGGAACCAGACAAACGCGAACTTGACGAAGCTGCCCTGAAAGCCCACGGGGCAAACTACCACGATGCTTGCGCGAAGCCCATCGATAGGCACCGTTCAAACGACGGCGCCGCGCGGCTGGGGTTGGGCGATCTCGGAAGACCTGCTTTCCATGCAAAGAGATCTGTTCTTCGGGTGAGCGGAGTGCGGCTGGAACGTTTGGGGGTCGAGTTTGGGGACGGCCCCGATGTGGGGGCCGTCCTCCCGCGCGAGGCTCCCCTCAGATACAGAAACAGGCGGGTCGGCATCGCCGTCCGCCCGATGAGGGAGACAAGACATGAACGCAGATGAGCAGCGCAGCCCCCGGCGGATCGCGGGCCTGCTGATCCTGGTGCTTGCCGTGGTCGCTTCGATCGCCGGCTGCGGCGGCGATGACAATGGGTGGGGACACGGCCGCAGCGGAGCCGCTCACCCTGAGCGGGCTGACGGCCTGCTTCGAGGACGCCGGCGAGAACGTCAGGAAGATCGAGTCCAGCTTCTCGAAGGAGCCGCCGGACGCGGCCGTCGAGGGCAAGTCCGGGTCAGCCCTGCTCTGGGTGGCCGACGACTCCGCCGATCTCGAGGCGATCAAGGCGAACGAGCGCAAGATGGACTACGGCGCCGGAGTCGACGTCGACAACCTCTTCGTCGAGAGCGGCAACGCAGTGGCGCTGCTGAGCCCGAGCGCCTCGCCCGACTACCGGGCGGTGCTCGAGGAGTGCCTGCCGCAGGACTGAGCCTGCGCCCTCTCCCTCAGCGCGCGGGGACCCAGCCGGCCGGAAACGCGCCGGCTGGGATCGCGCCGGGGTAGTCCGGGAACCAGCGCAGCGCGATCTCCCGCGCCGGGCGGTCCGCCATCAGCTCGTCGAGATCGCCGATCGTGAGGAAGACCCGCAGGGTGGAGGCGATCTGGAAGTCGGCGGCGTTCGGGGTCTCGCCGCCGATGACGCCGTCGGCGACGAGCGCGTCGACGTGGTCGAGCTTCGCCGGCAGCTCCTCGAGGTCGGTCGCGATCTTCACGGCGGTGAGGCCGTGGTACTTCCAGGAGGCGCGCACGTACTTGATCGCGTAGTCGGTTCCCGCCGGATCGAGGGGGCCGCCCCCGGCCATCCCGCCGAGCGCCTCCGGGCGGAAGTGCAGGGCTCCCCAGCCGAGGTCCCGGCCGAGCTGCTGAAGCTCCTCGTTGCCCCAGCGCTCCGCCTCCCGCACCCGGTCGGCCATGTCGGCCGGGAAGAGCGGCGGATCGGGAGCGATCTCCTCGAGCCGCGCGAAGATGGCGCTGGAGCCGTGCACCGGCTCGCCGTCGACGACCAGCCCGGGAACCGTGGAGTTGCCCTCCCCGTAGATCTCCTGCATGGCCTCGACGTGCTGGCCGGGCATCAGGTCGACCTTCTCGAAGTCGAGGCCCTTGAGCAGCAGCGCCGCCTCGGCCGCGCGGGAGGGGTGGGAGGGGGGAAGGACGTGAAGCGTCAGGGAGGGCGAGCTCATGCCCCGGACTCTATGGGAGGCGCTTCTCCCCGAATCCGGCGATCGCGTGCCGGAAGACGCCGAAGGCGGGCTTGCGGCTGTAGTCGTCGCGGAGCAGGCCGACGGCATCGAACAGGTCGGGGCCCGCGGAGTTGTTGTCGCGCAGGTTGAAGTAGCGGTAGTCGGTGACCCCGAGCGTCCCGGAGTAGCGCATGGACTTCCTCGAGCGACGATCGGAGGTTCTCCGCCTGGGAGGCCTCGTCGCGCCCGAGGTTCGTCGGGTAGCCGTTCTCGCTGACCCAGAGGTCGACGTCGTCGCCGAGACCGGCCTTCGGCATGTAGCAGTCGCGCATCAGCGTCAGCGGCTCGATCATCTCGTCCCCGGCCGTCAGCCCGGGCCGGATCACCGGCGGGAAGACCAGCCCCGGGTAGATCTGCAGGCCGACGTAGTCGAGCGCCCGCCGGAACCGGGGGTCGACCGCTCCCCGATCTCCTCCCAGAACGCGCGGTCGGAGGAGGGGAGCCAGCGCCAGGCGAAGGAGAACCCGAGCTCGATGTCGTTGCGGCCGATCCGGCGCAGCTTGCGGTCGGCGGCCTGGACGCCCTTGACGATCGCCTTGCGGACGCCCTCGTAGCTGCCGTCGGAGGTGTTCGGGGAGACGGAGAAGTTCGCCTCGTTGGTGATCGACAGCGCGGTCACGCTCGGGCGCTTGCCGAGGATCCGGACCGCCTGGCGGACGTACTCCTTCCAGGCCCGCATGTCGCCCTCCTCGCCCTCGGGCGGGTGGTAGCGCACCTGCAGCTCGCTGTCGAAGCCGGCCTTCGCGTAGCGGTCGACGATCGCCGCGTACCGGCGGATGCCGGGCACGCCGTCGGACCAGAACATGCGGTTGAGGCGAAGGACGAGCTGCTTGCGCGGGGGACGGAGGTCGCGAAGCGCGTGCCGGGCCGCGACGGGCCGCTCCGGCTTCGGCTCGAGCTGGGACGCTCCGGCGCTGCCCGCGAAGAGCGGGGTGATTCCGAACCGCAGCGGGTGCGCCGGCGCGTCGATCGGCGGCGGATCGACCGTGAGGCAGTCGGGGCCGGACTCCGTCTGCGCGGAGGCGCCGGGCGCGGGCAGGAGGACGAGGGTCGCCGCGGCGGCGAGGGCGACATGGATGCCGCGGGGCGCATTCGCCCGGCGACTCATTTGAGGACTTTGGCCCGGGCCTTCTCGCCGGCCTGAGCGGCGGCCGTCTTGATCCGCTCGCGCTCGGCGTCGGCGCGCTCCTCGGCCGCCTCCCTGAGGCGGCGCTTCTCTGCCTCAGCGCGTTCCCGCAGCTCCTGCTCGATCTCGCGCGTCACGCGCTCGCGCTCCTGCTCGGCCAGGGCGTCGACCTGCTGCTCGGCGCGCTCGGCCTCGATCCGGAGCTTCTCCTCAGCCTCCTGGCGCACGGTCTGCTCAGCCTCGCGGGCCAGTCGGTTGGCGAGCCGCTCGAGCTGGGTTTCGAGGGTGGCCAGCCGCGCCTCGGCGGTCTCCCGCGCCTCGCGCTCGGTCTCAACCTCACGCGTGGTCTGCTCGAGCGCCGCGGCGATCTTCTCGTCGACCGCGTTCTCGCGCTCGGCGATCCGCTGCTCGAGCTCCTTCGTCCGCTGCTCGATCGAGGACTCGAGCTCGGCGCGCTGATCCTCGAGCGCCTGGCGCTTGGGGGCGAGCTCCTCCTCGACCTGGTCCTCGACCTTGGCGCGGAGCTTCTCGATGGCCTCGCGCACCTTCTCCTCCGCCTGCAGGCGCAGCAGCTCCTTGGCGTCCCTGAGCTTGATCTCGTACTGCTCGACGGCCTCCTCGGCACGGGCTTCGGCGGCGGCGCGTGCCTCCTCGGCCTGGGCGGCGCGAGCCTCGGCCTCGGCGGCGCGCGCGGCAGCGGCGCGCGACTCGGACACGATCGAGCCGATGTCGCTGACCAGCGACTCGCTCATCTGGCGGGTCTGCTCGATCGCGGTCGCGACCTCCCCGAAGGCGTCGCCGACCTGCTCGATCTCCCCGTTGGTTGCGTCGTTCGAATTCAAGCCGTTCCACTCATTCGGCGACCGAGAGCCGAGGGTAGCGGGCGCCGCCCCCTGAACCGGCGGGTTGCTCCGGCCCGTCCACCCGGTATGCGAACATGCGTTCGTGCGCTGGGAAGGCCAGGATGTGGAACGTGAGCGGGAGGCGCGGCTGCCCGGGTCGGCGAGCCGACCAGGGTCCGCACCTTCGACGCACCCGAGGCGATGGGGGTCCGCTTCCACGAGGTCGAGGCCCGCTCGGCCCTCAACCGGGTGCCCGGCAACACCCTGCCGTTCAACTACACCGTCAATCCTACCGAGGCTGCAGTCATGCCTGCGTTTACTGCTTTGCTCGCCCAACCCACCGATATCTCGACCTCAACGCGCGGGAGGACTTCGAGCGCGAGATCGTCGTCAAGGTCAACGTGCCGGAGCGGCTGCGGGCCGAGCTCACGGCGGCCGTCGTGGAAGGGGGAGACGGTCGCGCTCGGCACGAACACCGACCCGTATCAGTGGGTCGAGGGGCGCTACCGGCTGACGAGGGCCGTCTGGGAGGTGCTGATCGAGGCGCGAAACCCGGGCTCCGTGCTGACGAAGTCGCCGCTGCTGCTGCGCGACATCGACCTCTTCAAGCAGCTCAACGAGGTCGCCGGCTTCCAGGCCAGCCTCTCGATCCCGACGGTCGAGGAGAAGGCCTGGCGGGCGACCGAGCCCCGCACCCCGCACCCGATGAAGCGGATCGAGGCGGTCGGCGAGCTGAGCCGCGCCGGGATCCCGGTCGGCGTCCTCATCGCGCCGCTGATGCCGGGGATCAACGACTCACCGGCGCAGGTCGAGCGCGTCCTCCGGCTCTGCGCCGAGGCGGGGCGAGCAGCGTCGGGGGCATCGGGCTCCACCTCAAGGGCGAGGTCCGCGAGATCTTCCTCGACTGGCTGCGCTCCTACCGCCCGGACCTCCTGCCGCGCTACGAGGAGCTCTACGCCTCCGGCGCGTTCCTGCCGCGGCCGGAGCGCGACCGGATCGGCAGGCAGCTCGCCGACGGGCGCCGCCGGGCCGGCGTCCGCGGCTCGCGTCGCGCCGCTCGCGCGAGGCTGCGTCCCGCGAGTCCCGCCGCACGGGCCAGCGCCGGGGTTCGAAGCCGGCGGAGCCCAGGGCGCTAGCCCGCAGCCGCAGCTCTTCTAGTCGTCGGCGGCGCGTGGTGGCCGATCCGCCGGCCGAGGACGATCGCGACGGCCATCGCGGCGAGAGCGCCGAGCGAGGCGACGAAGAAGGAGAGCTCGTACCCGCCGAGGGCGGCGGCGGCGCCGGCGATCGGGGCGCCGAGGCCCACGCCGATGTCGAAGCAGGCCGTGAAGGTTCCCATCGCCACCCCGCGGCGGTCCTCCGGGACGCGGTTGATCACCAGCAGCGCGAGGCTCGGGAAGATGGTCGAGAACGCGGCTCCCATCGCGACCGCTCCGGCGAACGCCAGGAGCGGTCCCTCGGCGAGGCCGATCATGATCAGCCCGGCCGCCTCGATCGCCGCCGCGCCCGCCGCGCACCGCGTCGCGCCGATCCGGTCCGGGAGCCCGCCGGCGACGATCCGCGTGATCACGATCGTGAGCGCGAAGGCCGTGAAGACCTCGGCGCCGTAGCCGATCCCGCGCTCGTCCAGATGCAGGACGACGAACGCGGCAAGCGCCGCGTAGCCGAGCGTGGCGAGCGAGAGGGCCGCCCCCGGGCCGAACGACTCCCGGGCGAAGAACGCCTGCCTGAGGTCGCCGGGCGACCGTCGCTGTCGCTTCGACTCGGGAAGCCGCGAGACGATGGCCGCTCCGAGCAGCGGCGTCGCGACCGCGAAGGCCCAGACCACGTCGTAGCTCGACGCCCTCAGCAGCAGCTCTCCGATCGGCGGGCCGAACGCCAGCCCGCCCCAGATCGAGAGGCCGTAGAGGCCGATCACGCGGCCGCGACGGGCGACGGGTGCGATGTCGACGACCCATGCGGCGCCCGCGACGTAGACCATGCCCTCGCCGGCGCCGAGGAGCAGGCGGGCGACGATCAACCCCGGCACCCCCGCGGGCACGTAGATGAGGGCGCCGGCGAAGGCCATCAGCAGCGCGCCGGCGAGCACGATCGGCTTGCGCCCGCGGCTGTCGGCGAAGCTGCCGGCAAGCGGGCGGCAGGCGAGCCCGGTGATCGCGAACGCGCCCGTGACCACCCCGACGGCGACGTCTCCGGCGCCGATCGGCCCCTGGACGTAGCGGGGCAGGATCGGGAGCGTCGCCCCGACGCTGAGCATCGAGAGGAACGTCACCGAGAACAGGGCCGCGAACGCGAGCCGGGGCGGGAGCGCGGTCCCGCGCCGGTCACCCCGGGCGCTCACGTGGCGGCGGCGCGCAGCTCCGCCCGCTTGATCTTGCCGCTCGCGGTCTTCGGCAGCTCGGCGGCGAAGTCGACGATGCGCGGGTACTTGTAGGGCGCCGTGACCGCCTTGACGTGGTCCTGCAGCTCGCGGGCGAGCTCGGCGCCCGGCTCCCCGCTGCGCAGGACGACGACCGCCCGCACCACCGAGCCGCGCTCGGGGTCGGGGTGCGCCACGGCGGCGGCCTCGGCGACCGCGGGGTGGGTGAGCAGGGCCGACTCCACCTCGAAGGGACCGATCCGGTACCCGGAGGAGACGATCACGTCGTCGTCGCGACCCTCGAACCAGAAGTACCCGTCGTCGTCCCGGGAGACGAGGTCGCCGGTGCGCCACCACTCGCCGGTGAACGGCTCCTCGCCGATGTAGTGGCTGAAGAAGGTCGGGCAGCTCTCCCGCCGCAGGAGAAGCTCACCGTCCTCGACCCGCAGATCGATCCCCGGAAGCGCTCTGCCCATGGAGCCCGGCCGGACGTGCTCCTCGTCCATCGAGCCGGTCAGCGCGCCGGTCTCGGTCTGGCCGTACCCGTCGCGGATCTCGAGGCCCATGGCTTCGCGGAAGGCGTGGATCACCTCCGGGTTGAGCGGCTCGCCGGCGGAGACGAGCCGCCGCAGCGCGGGCAGCCGCCGCAGCTCGGTCCGCTTGGCGAGGATCCGGTACTCCGTCGGCGCCTGGCAGAGCACGTTGACGCCCTCGCGCTCGCAGACGTCGAGCCGCTCCGCCGGCTCGAACCGTCCCTCGCAGAGCAGGGCGGTGGCCCCGCAGAGCCAGGGGGCGATGAAGGAGTTCCGAGCCGACTTCGACCAGCCTGTCGCGGCCGTGCACCAGCAGAGCTCGCCCTCGCGCGCGCCGAACCAGTGCCGCGCCTGGGTGGCCTGCCCGGAGAGATACGACTGCGGATGGACCGCCGCCCTGGCGCTGCCCGTGGTGCCGGAGGTGAACACGATCAGGGCCGGATCCCCGGGATCCAGCGCCGCCGGCTCGGCCGGGGGCGCCTGCGGGCTCTCCTCGTCGAGGACCACGGCGATCTCCTCGAGGTCCATCGTCTGCACCCCGGCCGGGAGCTCCGCCAGCAGGCCGGCCTCGCCGATCGCGAGCACCGGTTCGCTCACCGAGACGCGATGGGCGAGATCCGCCCGGCGCAGCTGCGTGTTGCACGGCAGGGCGACGGCGCCGATCCGGAAGCAGGCGAGCATCGCGAGGACCCACTCGGGGCGGTTGCCGACGAGCGTCATGACCACGTCGCCGCGCCCGACCCCGCGGGCCGCCATGGCCCCCGCGAGCCCGGCGCTGCGGGCGACGAGCTCGCCGAAGCCCCAGACCCGCCGCTCGCCCCGCGCGTCGATCGCCACCAGCGCCGGCCGTGCGGCGGGGAAGTTCTCGAGTACGTCTTCGATGAAGTTCATGCGGGGATCCGGGCGGAGGGGGGGCCGGAAAGCTACTGCCCATCCCACGCCGGCCGTGACCCATTGACGCCGTGTGGCCGTACTCAAGGCGGGTGGATGACATGTCGATGAGATGGTCCATGGGGTCAGTCCTGACTGAGGCTTCGCTGGAGCGGGTGATCGCCTCCGGTGGCGTGACTGCCCACTACCAGCCGATCGTCGAGCTGGCGACCTGCCGGACCGTGGGCTTCGAGGCCCTCGCCCGCGGGCCGCAGGGCTCGCCGTACGAGATGCCCGGCCAGCTGTTCCCCGCGGCGGAGGCCGCCGGGCTGAGGATCGAGCTGGAGAGAGCTTGCCTGAGCGCCGCCTTCGAGGGGGCGTCCCAGGCCGGCCTCGCCGGCGGCGGCGCCCTCTTCGTCAACCTCGAGCCGGGCCTGCTCCAGCAGGGCGAGGTCGACCGCCTGCTTCACCTCAAGGAGCGGGTCGGGGCCGAGATCCCGATCTACGTCGAGCTGACCGAGCGCGAGCTGGTCCGCAACCCGATGCAGCTGCTGCGATCCGTCGACCGGATGCGATCCGCCGGGCTGCGAATCGCCCTCGATGACGTCGGCGCCGATTCCTCCTCGCTCGCCCTCCTCCCGTTCCTCGATCCCGAGGTGATCAAGCTCGATCTCAGCCTGGTCCACGCGCACCCGCGCGGCGAGGTCGCCGAGATCGTCCATGCGGTGAATGCCGAATCCGAGCGGACCGGCGCGATCGTCCTCGCGGAGGGCATCGAGCACGAGCAGCACCTCGACCGCGCCCGGGCGATCGGCGCCACCCTTGGGCAGGGCTGGTACTTCGGCCGACCCGGGCCGCTCGACCGGCAGGTCGCCGAGGGCTCCGCCGCGCTCCGGCCCCCGCAGCGGGATTGCCGCGTCTTCGAACCGACGCCCTTCGAGGCCGTTAGCGCCGAGCGCGCGACCCGAACGGGGGACAAGCGGCTCCTCCTGGCCCTGAGCATGGAGCTCGAGGCCCATGCGGTCGGCAACGGGTGCTCCACCGTGCTGCTGGCGACCTTCCAGAAGAGCGACTTCTTCACCCCGCGGGTGGCGTCCCGCTACACGCCCCTGGCCCGCAGCCTCCCGCTGGTCGGCGCGCTCGCCCATGGACCCAACCCGGAGCGGTCCCCCGGCGTCCGCTGGGCCGACCTTGCTCAGGACGATCCGCTGATCGGCGAATGGGACGTGTCAGTGATCGCTCCCCATTTCGCGGCGGCCTTCGTCGCTCGCGACCTCGGGGACACCGGGTCCGACATGGATCGGCGGTTCGAGTTCGCAATCACCTACGAGCGCGGCCTGGCCGTGCGGGCCGCGCGTTCGATGATGAGGCGCCTCGCCGGCGGGGGTTCGGTGACCGTGCCGAACCGCTCCACGCACGAATAGTCTTCCCCTCCGCAACGACGGCAGGGAGGGACGATGAGCGCAAGGCAGCTACGCAGGGCAGCTTCACGACGACGGGCGAACGGCGCCAGGCGCGCGCGCCGGATCGCCCTCGCAGGAGGGGCATCCGCCGGAGCAATGCTCAGCCTGGCGCCCGGCGTCCAGGCAGCCGAATTCACCGTCACGAACACCCTCGACTCCGGCCCGGGCAGCCTGCGCCAGGCGGTGCTCGACGCCGAGGCCGCCCCGGAGCGCGACGAGATCACGTTCACTCCCGCGGCGACCGGCACGATCACCCTGACCTCCGGAGAGATCGAGATAAGCGATCCGCTGCGGATCGAGGGACCCGGCGCCGGGGAACTCACGATCAGCGGCGACGACTCCTCGCGGATCTTCAACTTCGATCCCAGCAGCTCCGATGGCTTCGCGGTCTCGGGCCTGCACCTGACCCACGGGCTGGCCCCGTCTGGGGACGGCGGGGGAGCGGTCTCGTTCGTCGGCGTCGGGCGGCTGCGCCTCTCCGACGTTCTCATCGACGAGAGCGAGGCCACGGACACCGGCGGGGGTGTGCTGTTCGCCGGCGGTCTCCTGGTCCTGGAGGACTCGAGGATCTCCGGCAACGTCGCCTCGGTGGGAGGCGGCCTCACGGCGTATCAGGGCGTGAGCCGGATCAAGCGCACGACGATCTCAGGCAACGAGGTCGCGCAGGCGGGCGGCGGCGTGCTCACCGGCCTGGCCTCGATGTCGATCGAGAACTCGACGATCTCGGGGAACACGAGCCACGCAGGCGGCGGCCCGGGAAATATCGGGTTCGGCGGGGGCATCGTCAATTACTACGGGCTCGAGCTGTCCATCGAGTCGACGACGATCACCGGCAACTCAGCCGCCTCCGGAGGCGGCATCGCGTCGATCGAGGATGCCGATGGGCCGGTGCTCCACAACACGATCGTTGCCGGCAACACCGCCGCCTCGGGTCCCGACCTGTACTCCTACGACGGCGCCGACTCCGAGCCCTTCGTGGCGACGTTCTCGCTGATCGGCTCGACCTCCGGAGCGAACCTGGCCCAGCCCGCCCCGGAGTCGAACGTGACCGGCGAGGATCCGGAGCTGCTCCCGCTGGCCGCCAATGGCGGCTTCGCGCCCACCCATGCCCTGGCCGACGGAAGTCCCGCTCTCGACGCCGGTGACCGGGGGGACTTCCCGGCGACCGATCAGCGCGGCATCAGCCGGCCGCAATCGCTTCGCTCCCGACATCGGCGCCTACGAGCGCGAGGACACCACGCCTCCCAACGCCCGGATCACCAGGCGACCGGACCGGCGGATCTTCACGACGAACCGCAAGCGCAAGGTGAAGCTGAGCTTCTCCGCGAAGGAGCCCGGCAGCACCTTCGAGTGCAAGCTGAAGGGCGGAAGCCCGCTGGAGCGCGACTACAGGCCGTGCCCGTCGCCCCGCGCCTACCTGCTCGAGGCCAAGCGGGGAGAGGGCAAGCGCTACACGTTCCGGGTGCGGGCGATCGACGCGACCGGGAACGTCGATCCGACCCCGGCTCGGGTCAGGTTCCGGCTCATCCGGACGCGCTGAGCCGCCCGGTCGCCGGGACCTAGCTCTTGCGCTTCATCTTCCAGGTGTGTGAGGCGGCCGGACCGACGTTCCCGACCTCGTCCACGGCTCTCACCTTGAAGGTGTGCTTGCCGCGCTTGTACTTCTTCTTGTAGGGCGAGGTGCAGGGTTTGAAGTCCTTGCCCTTGTCTCGCTGGCATTCGAAGGACCCCGGCTCGCTCGCGTCGAAGCGGAACTTGGCCCGCTTCTTCTCCTTGTCCGTCCGCACGGTCTTCTTCGGCTTCTTCGTTATCGACGCAACGGGCTCCGTCGTGTCGACCTCGAAAGCCCGGCTCGCGGGGGAGGGGTCGATGTTGCCCGCGCCGTCGACCGCCCGGACCTCGAACTCGTGCTCGCCGTCGGCGACGGAGTAGGAGCGCGGCGAGGTGCATGCCGTGAACGGCGCGCCATCGAGGCTGCATTGCGTCGCCGTCGCGCCGGCGGTGGCATCGAAGGAGAACTGCACCGCGCCGGATGCGACCGTGCCCGACGGTCCCGCGGTCACGGTCGTGTCGGGCGGGACCGTGTCGATCAGGATCGAGCCCCAGGCGGGGGTGGGGTCGGGGGAGCCGACGTCGCTGATCGCCCGCACCTCGAAGGTGTGGAGCCCGTCGTCCAGTGGCGCGGTGGTGTGGGCGATCGCGCCGGAGCACCCGTCGAAGGGGGCGGAGTCGACCCGGCACTCGAAGGTGACCCCCGGCTCATCCGAGGAGAACTCGAAGGTCACGGTCGGGTCGTTGGAGGTCGACGGCGGGAATTCGTCGATCGTCGTATCGGGGGCGTTGCTCCTGGCGAAGATCGCGACCGAGTCGTCCAGCTCGGCCGCGCCGAAGAGCTGCAGGCCGTCGGGAGCGATCGCCAGGCTGCGAACGACGCTCAACCCCGAGGCGATCCCGCCGGCGGTCGCGCTCGCTGTGGCGGCGCAGGCTTCGCTCTCGGTCGGGCCGGACTCGGTCTCGCCCGACAGGCACGAATCCCAGGCGACCGTGCCGTCGGAGACGTCGCGGTCGAAGGTCGTCACGGCCGCGTCCCCGGCCGCGGCCGCGTGGACGCTCTTGCCGTCGGGGCTGACGGCCAGGGACTGCAAACCGTCCATGCCGCTGTTGTCGCCGACCGTCGTGGCCGGGGGACCTGGGTGCAGGTAGCCGGGCCGATCCGCACGTCCCCGGTCAGGCACTCGACGGCGGTCAGGTCCCCGCTCACCGAATCGCGGCCGAAGTGGAGGAGGGTCGCGTCGAGCTGCGAGCCCGCGTAGACGGAGTCGTCGTCCGGTGAGATCGCGAGGGCCTGGATCCGGCTGTACCCCGACAGCGTGGCGTTCGCCGTGGCGGTCGACGCGGCCTGACAGGCGCCCGTCCCGGTCGGCCCTGCGCCCGTCTCGCCGGTGATGCAATCGTTGAAGGTGAGCGCGCCGTTGGCCGGGTTGCGATCGAACCAGACGACCGCGTTGTCGCCGTTCGAGCCGGCGTAGACGCTCTCGCCGTCGACGCTGACCACCGGGATGAACAGCTGGTCGAGGCCGGAGGCGGATCCGCCGGTGCTCTGCTCCGGTGAGTCGGTGCACGCCGCCGTTCCGGTCGATCCGCTCGCCGTCTCGCCGCTGATGCACCCCCCGTAGGCGAGGGCGCCGTTGGCGGGGTTGCGGGCGAAGCCGACGATCGAGTCGTCGCTGGAGGTGGTGATGTAGACGCTGTTCCCGGTGGGGCTGATCGCGATCCCGGTCGGCGAGTCGAGGCCCGAGTTGGAGCCGTTCGACTGGACCGTCGGCGTCGCCGCGCAGGGGCCGCCCCCGCCCGTCGTCGACTCGGTCTCCCCGCTCAGGCATCCCGCGAAGGTGAGCTCACCCGTCGTGATGTTCCGATTGAAGCGAACGACGGCGTCGTCGTTCTGAGAGGTCGCGTAGACGCTGATCCCGTCGGGGCTCACGACCGCGTCGTCGAGCCCGTCAAGCCCCGTGTTCGTACCCAGAACCGCCGTCACCGCGCTCGCGCTGCAGGCCCCGCTGCCGCCCCCGGCGACGGGGCCCGCCTCGGTCTCCCCGGTGATGCATCCGGTGAAGCTGATCGCTCCGGTCGAAGGGTTGCGGGTGAGGTGCACGATCGCGTCGTCGCTCTGCGAGGTCGCGTAGAGCGAGGTGCCATCCCCGCTGACGTCGATGCTCTGAGGGGTGTCGAGCCCGCTGTTGATTCCCGCCGCGGCGGCCCCCGGGACCTGCGCGCATGCGTCCGTTCCGGTTGGGCCGGTGGCGGTGTCGCCGCTCAGGCACTCGAAGCCCGGACAGGTCCCCCGTCTCGCCCTGCGCGACGCCCGCGGCGAGCAGCGCGACGACCGCGAGTCCCCCTGCGGTTCGCCGCAATGCGGCGCCTCTCCCCATGACGAACGCAATCGTATTCCCCTTTCGGGAAAACGGGCTTGCGGTTGCTCAGCGGCGTTCGAAGGAGCCGCTGTCGGGCTTCCCGTCCGCCTCTCTCCGCGCTGATCGACCGGCAGGTCGAGACCGGGCGCGTTGTCGATCGCGGGCGAGCCGGGGTTCAGCGCGTGGGTGGGGGTCGGCCCGCCGTTGTAGGCGAGCGGGCCAAGCTTCGGGTCGTCCGTGAGGACGTCGTTTCCGCTCGGCGTGCCGCAGCCCCCGAGCCCGAAGACGTTGCCGCCCCTCGAGTCCACGATGCGGGGTTGCCGAAGCAGTCGGCCCCAGCGGTGCGGAGTTGCCGGCGACGATGCTGCCTTCGAACGAGGCGGAGTCGACGCCCCCGTAGGGGTGGAAGCCGCCGCCCTGCGGGGCTGAGTTGCGGGTGACCGTCGAGCCCTTGACGTCGACGTAGCCGAAGAGGCCGCCGCCGCTCACCGTCGCGGTGTTGCCCGAGATCGTCGAGTTCGTGACCCGGGCGTTCGCGTAGTAGCCGGAGCTGATGCCGCCTCCCTCCGTGCCCGTGTTGCCCGTGATCGTCGACTTGGTGATGTCGAAGCCGCTCTCGCCGATCGAGATGCCCCCGCCCGGCTCGTTGCGGGCGATCAGGACGCGGTCGATGCGGCCGCCCATGTAGACCGTGTCGATGCCGACCTCGAACCCGGTGATCCGGGTCCTCGACACGTTCAGCTCGGCCTGGAGGTCGGTCGGGCCCTCCATCCTGATGCCGGGGGCAGTCGATCCCGTGGCCGGAGAGCCTCGATTTCGTGAGACGGAGGTCGGTGTTGCCGCCGAGGCTCTTGCCGCGCACGGAGATCCGGTCGAGGGTCAGCCCGTCGACCGCGCTCCGGCCGCTGGTGATGAATCGCAGGTCGGTCCCGGAGTCCCGGCCCTGGACCGCCAGCCGGCCGGCGCCTGGGCCGTCGATCGTCGTGGGGCCCTTGACCGTGAGGGCGCGCCGGACCTTGATCCTCCCGATGCCGCGGGCGAACGTGATCCGGTCCCGGCCCACGTGGCCGTTCGCTTTCTCGATGGCTCGCCGCAGGCTGCCCTTGCCGTCGTCCGCGCCGTTGCGGACCTCGAAGGTCGCGGCGGCGGCGGCGGAGGCATGCGCGCCGCCGATCACGAACGGGGCGGCGATCGCCGCGCCGCAGAGGTTCCGGCGCAGGGCGGCGCGCCGCTTTCGTGTCTGCTTGAACGTCATGGCCGGAAGGCTGACGAAACAGGCGAGGCGGGCGCGACTCACCAAGGTGTGGTCCGCCGCCACCCCGTCGGGAGCAGCGCCTACTCGTAGAGCTTGATGATGTCGACGGAGCCGGGCGGAGTGGCTTCAACGCAGAGGTTGCAGAGCACGCACTCGTCGAGGTTCTCGCGGACGATCTCGACGCGGCCGCCGGCGTCGGCGTAGATGTCGACCGGGCAGACCTCCTCGAGCTTCGCCGCGTAGGCGGCGTCGCCGGCCACGGCGTCGTCGATCTCGATGTTGATGAAGACGCCGTGCAGGGCCTGCTCGCCGCTCATGACGCACCTCCGCCGAGCGCTTCCTTGACGCGGTCGGGGATCTCGTCGATCCGCTCCACGACGGGGATGCCGGAGGCCTCGAGGCGAGCGATCTTCTCGGTCGCCGAGTCCTCCTTGCCCTCGACGATCGTGCCGGCGTGGCCGAAGCTCATCCCCTGCATCTCCTCGTCGTCCATGAAGCGTCCCGCCATGAAGGCGACGATCGGCATCGTCGAGCCGGCCTCCTCGCGCCAGTCGACCAGCTCGGCCTCCATGCGGCCGCCCGGCTCGGTGTAGATCACGATCGCCTCGGTCTGCTCGTCCTCCTCGAAGAGGGGCATGAGCTCGGCGTAGGTCGAGCCGATGATCGCGTCGCCGCCGATCGAGACCGCGGTCGAGACGCCCAGCCCTGCGGCGGTCAGCGTCGAGGAGATCTCGGTGGTCATCCCGCCGGAGCGCGACATCACGCCGACCGATCCGGCGACGTAGGCCTTCGCGGCGTCCTTGGCCGGGCCGCCGATGCCGCCCATCTTGGCCACGCCGGGAGCGATCAGCCCGAGGCAGTTGGGGCCGATGATCCGCGCGCCGCGGAGGTTGGCGAGCTCGACCATCTCGGCGACGTCGCGGCGCGGGATCCGCTCGGTGACGACGACGATCAGGCCGATGCCGTTCTCGATCGCCTCCATGACGGCGTCCTTGGTGAAGGCGGGGGGGACGGTGACCACGGAGCCGTCGATCGGCGAGCCGTGGTGCTCGACGGCCTGCTCGACCGTGTCGAAGACGGGCACGCCGTGGACCTCGCGGCCCTTGCGGCCGGGGGTGACGCCGCCGACGATCTTCGAGCCGAAGTCGAGGCACTCGCGCGTCAGGTTGACCGCCTCGCGGCCGGTGATCCCCTGGACGATGAAGGTGAAGCCCTCGTGCAGCAGGATGCTCATGACGCCTCCCCCTGGACCTTGGCGACGGCGCGGCCGGCGGCCTCCCACATGGAGACGGAGCGGTCGACGTACTCGACGCCGTACTTCTCGAGGATCTTGTAGCCCTCGTCCTCCCAGGCGCCGGGGATGCGGAAGATCGCGATGGTCTCGGCCGGGTCCTTGCCGAGCTCGAGGCAGGCCTTGATCACGCCGCGGGCGACGATGTCGACCCGGGTGTTGGAGACGATCGACATCATCACCGCGATCTTCTCGACGCCGTCCTTCTGCAGGACCTCCTTGGCGAGGCCGGCGGACTTCGCGACCGACGGGTTGCCGCCGATCTCGGCGTAGTTCGCCGGCTTGCCGCCCTGGCTGCGGACCGCGTCGGTCAGCGTCAGCGAACCGCCGCCGGCCCCGATCACGAGCCCGATGTTGCCGGTGAAGCCGTGGTCCTTGCCCTGGATGACGCCGCGGTGGTCGGCCGCGTCGATCGCCTTGACGTTGCGCTCGAACTCACTCGGCTCGTAGCTCTCGCGCGGCTCGGTCAGCTCGACGCCGAGCTCGGTCAGCACCTTCTTGTGCCGGCCGACCGCCTCGTCCTCCATCTCCATGTGCGCGTCGAGGGCGACGAAGGAGCCGTCGGTGAGCTTCGCGAGCGGGTTGATCTCGGCGAGGGTCATGTCGTAGTCGCGCTGCAGCCGGGCCAGCTTCGCGAGCACCGCGGTGGCGCGGTTCAGCTCCGAGCCGGTCATCCCGCAGCGGGCGACCGTCTGCTTCGCCTGGAAGTCGGAGATGGGGTGGAGGTTGGAGAGGTGCCCGCGCCCGACGTGGTCGGGGTGCTCCTCGGCGACCTGCTCGATGTCGATGCCGCCCATGTCGCTGAAGAGCATCATCGGCCGCCGGGCGCGACCGTCCCAGAGCACCGCCGCGTAGTACTCCTGCTCGACCTCGGCCTTCGGATCGACGAGCACGCCGACCGGCATGTGGCCGCCGATCTCGATCTTGAGGATGGCCTCCGCGTGCTCCGCGGCCTCGTCCGGGGTGTCGGCGAACTTGACGCCGCCGGCCTTCATCCGGCCGCCGGTCAGGACCTGCGACTTGATCACCACGGAACCGCCGATGTTCTCGGCCGCCTCGCGGGCCTCGTCGGGCGTGGTGCAGAACCCGTACTTGGTGACCGGGATGCCGGCCCGCTCGACGATCCGCCGTGATTCGTATTCGTAGAAGCGCATGGTGTGGGTGCTGCCCGGTCGGGACCGAGCGCCGCGGAACCCTACACAGGGGCGGCCCGGAGGCGATGGGCGGCCTCCGGATCGGGTTCCTCAAAACAACGGCCACCGTTGCCGATACCTTTTACGACGGGACGCAACGAGAAATGGAGCGCTTGATGATCAGGAAGTTGGCAGGGACGATCGCGGTGATCGCGGCGGTGGCGATTCCGACGAGCCTCGCGCTCGGCGACGGCGGCGACGCCGGCGACTCCTCAGACCTACGCGGGCGGCAAGGGCCAGCTCGTTGCGAAGGACACCGCGAAGCGGCGTCCGGCGGCGGCGGTTGCGCGGGTCTCGCTGAAGAAGTTCGGCAAGGTCTCCTACGTCATCTCGAGCAAGCCTCCCCACCTGCCGGTCCAGTGGGCCCAGACGACCCGCTGCACCAAGGGCTTCCTGATCGACTACTTCCCCGGCCCCGGCGACGTCCGGACCACGGTGAAGAAGACGACGATCTCGGGCACCTTCAATGTCCCGCTCGCCGATCCGGACGAATGCACGTTCGCCGTTGCCGGCCAGATCGCGAAGAACAACCTGGGCAAGTCGGTCCAGGTCAAGATCTACAACAAGTAGCAGATAGCTCCGGCCAGATGCTCCGCTTCGCGTCCGCTCTGGCCGGGAAGGGGCCACACCGGAACGGGACCCTAGGACGTTGGGGGGCCTCCACGTGAAGTTTCCGGCCGTCGAGTCTCCCCGGAGTTATCCCTGGCAGAATGTTCTCCCCACCGCGTACTCCCTACGAGGCGGTTCACCGTCGAGCACGCGGGCACCCTGAGCCCTACGCGACCCGGATCCGTCCGGAGAGGAGCTGAGCAAGCACCCGATGACCGAAGCCACCGCCACCACCGAGGCGCCCACCCAGAACCAGTCCCTGATCACCTGGGTCGAGGAGATCGCCGAGCTGACCACTCCCGCCTCCATCCACTGGTGCGACGGCTCGGCCGAGGAGTACGACAGCCTCTGCCAGGGGCTCGTCGACGCCGGGACCTTCCGCCGCCTCTCCGACGCCAAGCGCCCGAACTCCTACCTCGCCTGGTCTGACCCGAGCGACGTCGCCCGGGTCGAGGACCAGACCTACATCTGCACGGAGGACGAGGCCGCCGCCGGCCCGACCAACAACTGGCAGGCGCCGGAGGAGATGCGCGCGACCCTCTCCGGCCTCTTCGAGGGCTGCATGGCCGGACGGACCATGTACGTCGTCCCGTTCTCGATGGGCCCGCTCGGCTCCGACAAGTCGATGATCGGCGTTCAGCTGACCGACTCGCCCTACGTCGCGGTCTCGATGCGGATCATGACCCGGATGGGTCAGAAGGCGCTCGAGGTGCTCGGCGCCGACGGCGAGTTCGTTCCCTGCGTCCACTCCGTCGGCGACCCGCTCGCCGAGGGCAAGGAGGACTCGTCCTGGCCGACCAACGCCGAGACGAAGTACATCGTCCATTTCCCGGAGACCCGCGAGATCTGGTCGTTCGGCTCCGGCTACGGCGGCAACGCGCTGCTCGGCAAGAAGTGCCTGGCGCTGCGGATCGCCTCGGCCGCCGCCCACGACGAGGGCTGGATGGCCGAGCACATGCTGATCCTCAAGCTCACCTCGCCCCAGGGTGAGGTGAAGTACGTCACCGGCGCCTTCCCCTCCGCCTGCGGGAAGACCAACCTGGCGATGCTGATCCCGACGCTGCCCGACTGGACCGTCGAGACCGTCGGCGACGACATCGCCTGGATGAAGTTCGGCGACGACGGCCGCCTCTACGCGATCAACCCCGAGGCCGGCTTCTTCGGAGTCGCTCCGGGAACCGGCGTCGAGACGAACCCGAACGCGATGGCCTCGGTCGAGGAGAACGCGATCTTCACCAACTGCGCGCTGACCGACGACGGCGACGTCTGGTGGGAGGGGATGACCCCGGAGCCGCCCGATCATGCGATCGACTGGCACGGCAACGAGTGGACGCCGAAGACGGACACGCCGGCGGCCCATCCGAACGCCAGGTTCACCGTCGGCGCCGAGCAGTGCCCGGTGATCGCCGACGAGTGGGAGGACCCGGTCGGGGTTCCGATCGACGCCTTCCTCTTCGGCGGGCGCCGCGCCTCGGTCGTGCCGCTCGTCCGCGAGGCTTTCGACTGGGAGCACGGCGTGTTCCTCGGCGCGACGATGTCCTCGGAGATGACCGCGGCGGCCTTCGGGACCGTCGGCAAGCTCCGCTTCGACCCGTTCGCGATGCTGCCCTTCTGCGGCTACGACATGGGCCAGTACTTCCAGCACTGGCTCGACATCGGAAGGGAGGGCGACCCGGAGAAGCTGCCGAAGATCTTCTACGTCAACTGGTTCCGCAAGGACGACGAGGGCAAGTTCATCTGGCCCGGGTTCGGCGAGAACAGCCGCGTCCTCGAGTGGGTCTTCCGCCGCTGCAACGGCGAGTCAGCGGTCACCGAGACCCCGATCGGCCTCGTCCCGGCCGAGGGCGAGCTCAACGTCGACGGCCTCGACATCTCCCCGGAGGCGATGCGCGAGCTCACCGACGTCGACCGCGACCGGCTGCGCGACGAGCTTCCGCAGGTCGAGGAGCACCTGGCTCGCTTCGACAACCTGCCGAGCGAGATCCGCGAGCACCTGAACAAGCTCAAGGCCGAACTCGGCTAGTCGCGGTCCTCGCGGTCTGGTGCGGCCCCCGCCCACGGTTCTAGGGTCCCGTCCCGGTGGGGCCCCCTCCCGGGGGAAGCGGACGCGAAGCGGAGCATTCCCCCGGAGTCATCCCCAGCGCCCCTAGGGTCCCGTCCCGGTGGGCCCTCCCGGCGCGAAGCGGGCATTTTCCCGGAGTTAGGTCTCCGGCGCCCGTTAGACCCACTCCGGCTAAAGAGCTCCGAGAACGTGTCGGCGCGACCTGCTTCTTCCGGCTCATCACGCCGGGGAGGGAGATCGCGTCCTCTCCGTCCATCTCGGCGTCCGCGAAGGCGCGCTTTGCCGCGGCGAGGTCGCCGCGGACGAGCAGCACCGTGCTGTGCTCGAGGATGTCCGTGACCATCAGCGCCGCCAGCGAGTGATCGCCGCGCTTGCGGAACTCCTCGATCGCATCGCCCAGCTCCTCCCGTCGCTCCAGGACCCGGGTTCCGACCGTCTCGATCTGGGCGATCGAGATCGTCTGGCCGCCGGGGAGCGTGTACTCCTTGGCGTCACGAGAGACCAGCTCCGCGGCTGAGACGTCGGACACGTCGGAGTTGGCCTCGAACATCTCCCGGCCGCGGGCGAGGCCGTCGACGCCGAGCAGGTCCTCGAGATGGCGGATCGCCTCGCGGTCGACGTCGGAGTTGGCCTCGAACATCTCGCGGCCGCGGGCGAGCCCGTCGACGCCGAGCAGGTCCTCGAGATGGCGGATCGCCTCGCGGTCGCGCTCGGTGGTGGTCGGCGAGTTGAGCAGGACCGTGTCGGAGAGGACCGCGTAGAGCAGCATCTCCGCGATCGGGTCGGAGGGCTCGACGTCGTGACGGATGAACCGCTCGGTCACCAGGGTGGCCGTGGAACCGACGGGGTCGAAGGTGGCCGCGACGGGAATGCGCGTCTCGATCGAGCCGATGTGGTGGTGATCGAGGATCTCGACGATCTCGGCCTGCTCGACGCCGGCGACGCTCTGGCTCTGCTCGGCGTGGTCGACGAGCAGCACGCGCCGCGGTCGCGGCGCGACGAGGTCTGAGCGGGTCAGCAGCCCGACCGGCTTGCGCTCGCCGTCGACCGCCACCGCGGCCCGGTAGTGGACGTCCTTGATCTGCTCGGACACGTCGCTGATCAGGTCGTCGAGCCCGACGGTCAGCGGCTCGCGGTCGGCCATCGCCTCGCACGGCGCCGCGAGGCTGATCATCCGGCTGCTGACGTATGAGTCGAGCGGGCTGACGACGACGCAGACGCCCCGCTCGCGGGCGAGCTCGAGGATCTCGGGGTAGGGCTCGGCCCCGTTGCTGATCACCAGCAGCGCCGCGCCGAGCTCGAGCGACTGGCGCTGTGCGTCGAGGCGGTTGCCGACCACGACGATGTCCCCCTCGGAGATGTTGCTGTCGCTGCGGCCGGCATCGATCGAGTGGACCCAGACCCGGCCGGCGACGGTGCACGAGCCGCCCTCGACGAGCTCCCCTCCGAGCACGCCGACGATCGCATCGACCGAGGTGGGGGAGTCGGCGAGGCTGTGGCTGCGCCGCGACTCGCGGATGTACCGGTGGGCCAGCGCGCGCTCGGTCATCACCCCGATCAGATCGCCGCCGGAGCCGACGATCGGGACGAGGTCGAGGTCGTCGCGCGCCATCACCCGGCCGACCTCGCGCAGCGGCTCGGTGTGCTCGGCGATCGGGAACTGCTCCTGCATCACGTCCCGCACCCGCAGCATCACGTGGCCCATCAGGTCGGGGATCCGCGCGCCGCTCTCCCGAAGCGCCCAGCGGGTCTGGGCGTTGATCGAGCCGAGCCTGACCGGGACGTACTCGCTCTCCGGGTCGAGCTGCTGCTTCAGCTCCGAGTAGCCGATCGCCGAGGCGATCGAGTCGAGGTCGGGGTTGCGGTGGCCGGTGACGTAGATCCGCCGCCGGCGCGCGTCCTCCTGTTCCTCGCTCATCGCGACATGATCGCGGGCTTCAGAGCCCGTAGGCCTCGCGGAGCTCCGGATCCTTCTCGGCCAGCTGCTCGGCGAGGTCGACCATGACCTTGCACTGCTTCCAGGTGGCGTCGTCCTGCATCTTGCCGTCGATCATGTGGACGCCGCGGCCGTCGGGGATCGCCTCGATGACCTTCTTGGCGAACCGGACCTCCTCCGGATCGGGGCTGAAGACCTTCTTCGCGATCTCGATCTGGACCGGGTGGAGGGTCCAGGTGCCGACGCAGCCGAGCAGGAACGCCGCCCGGAACTGGGCCTCGCAGCCCTTCGTGTCCTTGATGTCCCCGTAGGGCCCGTAGAACGGCAGGAGGCCGGCCGAGGTGCAGGCATCGACCATGCGGGCGATCGAGTAGTGCCACGGGTCCTGCTGCGCGGTCGCGCGCGGGGCCTCGGGGTCGTCGGGGTCGGGGTCGTTGATGACGAGGTAGCCGGGGTGCCCGCCGCCGACGCGAGTGGTCTTCATCCGCCGCGACGCCGCGAGGTCGGCGGGGCCGAAGCTCATCCCCTGCATGCGCGGGCTCGCGCATGCGATCTCCTCGAGGTTGACCACGCCCTGTGCGGTCTCGAGGATCGCGTGGACGAGGATCGGCCGGTCGAGCTTCGCCTTCGCCTCGAGCTGCGCGAGCAGGCGGTCGACGTAGTGGATGTCCCAGGCGCCCTCGACCTTGGGAACCATGATCACGTCGAGCTTGTCGCCGATCTCGGTGACGAGGGTGGTCAGGTCGTCGAGGACCCAGGGGCTCTCGAGCGAGTTGACGCGGGTCCACAGCTGGGTGTCGCCGAAGTCGACCTCGTTGGCGACCTTGACGAGCCCCTCCCGTGCGGCGACCTTGTTGTCGACCGAGACCGCGTCCTCGAGGTTGCCGAGCAGGATGTCGGCCTGCTTGGCCATGTCGGGGACCTTCGCCGCCATCTTCTCGTTGGAGGCGTCGAAGAAGTGGATCATCCGCGAGGGCCGGAAGGGCACCTCGAGCACCGGATCGGGCGCGCCGATCGCGAGGGGCTGGACGAACTGGCGGGGGTTTCTCAAGTGAGGCTCCTGGTCTTGCGGGTGGGAGGGAGGGACGCTAGCGGAGGCGGTTGGCGAGGGCTTGCTCCGGCGACGACCTCCACTGCCCCTACACTGCGGCACGCAATCGGCCCGCCCAGCGGGCACGGACGGGCCCTCGAAGGCCCCCTAAACCAGGAGACACATGCGATTCTTGAAGATTCCGCTTCTCGTCCTCGCCCTGATCGGGCTGATCGCCGTCGCCGGCTGCGGTGACGACGACGGGGGCAGCAGCTCCGAGAGCAGCGGCGAGGCGCTGAGCGCCGAGGACTACGAGGTCCAGGCCCGCGAGGTCCTGACCAGCTTCGGCGAGGCGTTCACCGGCCTCGGGACCCAGATCTCGCAGTCGAGCTCGCCGGAGGAGTTCTCCGGCTTCGTCGACGACGCCGAGGCTGAGATCCAGACGGCGATCGACGACTTCGGCGCGATCGAGCCGCCCGAGGAGGCGCAGGAGGGTCACGACCAGATCCTCGCCGCCCTGGAGAACTTCTCCTCCGGGCTCACCGACGTCAGCGATGCCGCCGACGCCGGCGACAAGGCCGCTCTGCAGGAGGCCGCGACGGCTCTGCAGCAGGCCGGGCTCGACTTCCAGACGCAGATCGAGGAAGCCGACCAGTCCCTCAAGGACGCGGGCATCAACCTCGACGACACCGAGACCGACACCGCCGGCTGATCGAAGTACCTGAGCACGGCCGGAGCCCCGATCCAAGGTCGGGGCTCCGGCCACCGCTCGCTCCGCCGGCGCCGGCCCTCGGGGCCCGCCGACCCTGATTCAGGGACGCCCCGGAGGGCAGGGGCCGGGTATCCTCCCTGGGGTCGCACGCCATCCCGACGGGCCCCACCTACGCCCCGGCGCCGCGATCCCTCCCCACGTCCCCTCAGACCGTTCAGGAGTCCAGCAGCGATGGCCGTAGATACGCAGACCTTCGAGGAGAAGACCGAGATCCAGGAGGAGATCACCGCGATGGTGCGCTCCTTCGTCGACAACGAGATCCTTCCCGCCGCCGAGCACTTCGACCACGAGGACGAGTTCCCCGAGGCGATCGTCGAGCAGATGAAGGAGCTCGGGCTGTTCGGGGTGACGATCCCCGAGGAGTACGGGGGGATGGGCCTCGACCTGACGACCTACACGATGATCGTCGAGGAGCTGTCGCGCGGCTGGATCTCGATCTCCGGCGTCGTCAACACCCACTTCATCGGCTCCTACCTGCTGATGAAGTTCGGCACCGACGACCAGAAGGACTACTTCCTGCCGAAGATGGCGACCGGCGAGATCCGCGCCGCCTTCTCCCTCTCCGAGCCCGAGGTCGGCTCCGACGTCCAGGGCATCAAGGCCTCCGGCAAGAAGGACGACGACGGCAACTGGATCCTCGACGGGCAGAAGATGTGGGTCACCAACGGGCTCCGCTCGGGCGTCGTCTTCACGCTGATGAAGACGGACAAGAACGCCGACCCGCCCCACAAGGGCATGACCTGCTTCATCACCGAGAAGACCCCGGGCGAGCACAAGAACGAGGGCGAGTTCGCCGGGCTCGAGGTGCCGCCGCAGATCAAGAAGATGGGCTACAAGGGCGTCGAGTCGACCGAGCTGGTCTACAGCGGCTACAAGTGCCCGCCGGAGCGGATCCTCGGCGGCGAGGAGGACGGCCTGAACAAGGGCTTCAGCCAGATGATGGACGCGCTCGAGGTCGGCCGCGTCAACGTCGCGGCCCGTGGCGTCGGCATCGCCCAGCGCGCCCTCGAGCTGGCGCTCCGCTACAGCCAGGAGCGCAAGACGTTCGGCAAGCCGATCGCCGAGCACCAGGCGATCCTGTTCAAGCTCGCCGACATGGCGACCAAGATCGAGGCGGCCCGCCTCGTGACGCTGAAGGCGGCCCGGATGAAGGACGCCGGCAAGCGCTCCGACCTCGAGGCGGGCATGGCCAAGCTGATCGCCTCCGAGACCGGCAAGGAGGTCGTCGAGCAGTCCTTCCGGATCCACGGCGGCTACGGCTACTCGAAGGAGTACGAGATCGAGCGCCTCTACCGCGACGCGCCGCTGCTGCTGATCGGCGAGGGCACGTCGGAGATCCAGCGAATGGTGATCGGCAAGAAGCTGCTCCAGAGGAACAAGATCTGAGCCGATGTCGAGCGCCAGCATCACCCACGATCTGATCGAGATCGCCTACAAGCGGTTCATGGAGGAGCTGCCGGCCCTCGAGAAGCTGAAGCTCGTGGCGCGGCTCGAGCTGCGCGGGCGCGGCGACGTCCAGGTCTTCCGCATCTCCGCCCCCGGGCCGGAGATCACGAAGGGGGAGCCCGAGGACTCGCGGATCGAGATCTCGGTTCCCCGCGCCGACTTCAACGACCTCGCCGACGCAACGCTCGAGCACTGGCATACCGCGTATGAGCACGGTGTCGTCCGCGTCGGCGGCGATCCGGCGGTGATCCGCCTGCTCGGCGGCGTGATCGCCAAGCACGAGGCGCGCACCAAGCTCAAGCGCGTCCGCTGAGCACCGCCGTCGCCTCCAGTGACGGCAACGACCCGAGACCCTTCCCGCACACACCGAATCGACGAGGAGCCATGAGCGAAAACGAGACCCACGAGCTGACCACCGACCAGGCCGAGCGCGAGGCGTCGGGGGCACACCCCTACGGCCGCTACCTCGAGGAGTTCGAGGTCGGCGCCGTCTACAAGCACTGGCCGGCGAAGACCGTCACCGAGTCCGACGACCACCTCTTCTGCCTGATCACGATGAACCACCACCCGCTGCACCTCAACGACGTCTACGCGGGCAACTCGCAGCAGGGCCAGAACGTCGTCGTCGGGCCGCTGGTCTACTCGCTCGCGCTCGGGATGTCGGTCAGCGACGTCTCCGGCAAGGCGATCGCCAACCTGGCCACGGAGGAGCTCAGCCACCCGGCGCCGGTCTTCCACGGCGACACGCTCTTCTGCGAGTCGGAGGTGCTCGACGTGCGGCCCTCGAAGACGAAGCTGGACCGCGGGATCGTCAAGGTCCACACGCGCGTCTACAAGCAGGACAACACCCTGGTCGCCGAGTTCAAGCGGACGGTGCTGATCCCGCGCAAGAACCCGGGCGAAGAGGCTTGACCTAGGCTGGGCCGGCCTTGGCCGATCCCTACGCCACAACCGCGCCGGACCTGAGCGGGCGCCCCGACGGGCCCCCGTCGTGGGCCGACGCGGTCACCGAGCGCGGGGGAGAGGAGATCGGCGCGGCCGACCTCGCCGCGACGGACGGCTTCACCTACGTCCACTGCCGCGGCGTCGGCACCCTCGCGCCGATCGTCGCGCTCGACCCGGCCCTCGCCGTCCTGCTCTGGCTCGAGCACTCGCCCGAGCCGGTGGGCGCGGAGCGGGCAAATAAGGCCCTCGCCGCGCTGCGGGCCGGGCGGCGACCGCTCTACGCGATCAAGCAGGGCTGGATCGGCGGCCCGGCGGAGCGACCGGGTTGCCTCGCGGTCGATGCCGAGATGGTCGCGTCCGTGTTGGACGCCGTCGAGACCGGCGCAGTTACCTGGGAGCGGGACCCGGACTTCGGCTACGAGGTGCCGGCGTTCGACGGGGACCTCGACGTCGCCCGCCGCCGCAGCCTCATGCCCCGCCTGCACTACGCCGATCACGATCGCGTCTACGAGCACGCGGGGCTCGTGGCGGCGAAGAAGCGCGAGCGTCATGCGCTCGCCGCCGCGGTCCCCGGCCTCGACCCCGACGTCGTCGCGGCCTCGGGCTGGCCTCCGGCCCCGACCGCCGGGAGCTGGCGCGATTAGGCCGCTGGAGCGAGTGGAGGTCGCCACCGCCCTGGGGATCCCGGCGGCTGAGATGTGGCAGCGGGCCACCGTGCTCGAGGGGGTCAACTACGAGCTCGGCCCCCTGCTGCGGATGACCGCTCCCGCGGGCGCTGCGCGATGCGACGATCGCGGACCTGGAGCCGGGCGTGCCGGCGGGGCGAAGCTGGCTCCTGCTCGGCGGCGTGCTGCCGGTCGACTACGACGATCTCTGCCTGGCCGAGATCGAGCCGCCCCGCCGGTTCCTGGAGCGCTCGCAGATGGCGACCATGCTGATCTGGGAGCACGAGCGCACGATCGAGCCGCGCGGAGAGGGGGCGTGCCTGGTCACGGACCGGCTCGGCTTCGCCCTCCGGCGGGTCCCGGCGGCGATCCCGGGCAGCGGGGCGATCGCCCGGCGCATCGTGGCGGCCCTCTTCCGGCACCGGCACCGCCGCCTCCTCGAGGCGCACGGGCCGTCCGAGCCGCGATAATCGCGCGATGGCCGACGCCGGGACCCCAGAGATTCTCGATGCCCTGATCCGGGTCCCCGCGCCCTCCGGCTATGAGGTGCCCGCGGCGCGCGTCTGGCGCGAGGCGGCCGCGAAGTTCGGCGAGGTCGGCACCGACGTCCTCGGATCCTCGACGGTCGGCGTCGGCGTCGGCGACGACCGCCCGACGGTCGCCGTCGTCGGCCACATCGACGAGATCGGGCTCTTCATCAGCCACATCGACGATGAGGGCTTCCTCTGGTTCGGGCCGATCGGCGGCTGGGACCCCCAGAACCTGGTCGGCCAGCGGGTCCTGATCCGCGGCAACGAGGGTGAGGTCCCCGGCGTGATCGGCAAGAAGCCGATCCACCTGCTCGAGGAGGACGACCGCAAGCAGCCCGCCAAGATCAAGCAGATGCACATCGACATCGGCGCGTCGTCGCGGGAGCAGGCCGAGGGCCTCGTCAGCGTCGGCGATCCCGGCCGTGCTCGCCGCCGAGCCGCTGCCGCTCCCGAACGGCCGCCTGGTCTCCCGTTCGCTGGACAACCGCCTCGGCTCCTACGTCGCGCTCGAGGTCGCCCGGCGGATCGCCGAGGGCGACGCCCCGTCGGTCGGAGTCCTCGGCGCCGCGGTGTCGCAGGAGGAGATCACCCTCGGCGGGGCGACGACCGTTGCCTTCTCCGTCGCGCCCGAGGTCGCGATCGTCGTCGACGTCACGCACGCGACCGACGCCCCGGGGATCGACAAGCACGAGAACGGAGACCACGCCTTCGGGTCGGGGCCGGTGATCGGCCGCGGCTCGACCCTGAGCCCGCGGGTCTGCGAGTTGCTGCGCGAGGCGGCCGATGCCGAGGGCATCGACCACACCTACGAGGCCTCCGGCCGCTACACGGGCACCGACGCCGACGCGTTTCAGCTCTCCCGGGCCGGGGTGGCCACCGGCCTGGTCTCGATCCCGCTGCGCTACATGCACTCGATCGTCGAGATGGTCCAGCTCAGCGACGTCGAGGCGACGATCGAGCTGATCGTGGCGTTCATCCGCCGCCTCCCCGCCGACGAGGACTTCACTAGATAACTCCAACAGGGGGCGTTCATGATTTCCCGTCCAGGCCGCCGGCCTCCCGGGGGGAGCGGACGCGAAGCGGAGCATCCCCCGGAGGTTTACTCTGGAGGGTGTGGGGGCTTGCCACCTGAGTGAGCCCACAGCGCGCTGGCCGGCTGGTTCAGTCGGTGCATGCTGATCCGCCGCTCGCTCACCCTCCTTGCCCTTGCGGGCGCCCTGCTGCTCGTCCTCGCCTCGGGCGCGGCCGCCGACTCTCGCTTCGGCCGTCCGGCCGCCGCTGCCCTGCCGGGCAAGCACCTGCTCGACGTCGGCGTCGTCGACTACGACGGCGACGGCTTCCTCGACCTCTTCACCACGAACCACAAGTTCCACTCCGCGCTGCTTCGCAACGACGGCGCCGGGGGCTTCGTCGACGAGCTCGCGCCCACCGGGCTGAGCCCCTCGCCGGCCTTTCCCGGCCTCGAGATCATGCGCCCGCCGGCGATGGGCGAGGACGGCCTCTACGTCTACATCAGCTCCGCGGACGGCAAGGCCAGCCGCTCCTACGTGCACATTCGCGCCGTGGGGACGACGGCCTCCGGGAAGCTCACCTTCGCGAGCAAGGCCGTCGACGTCGAGCGCGACGCGGGTGCCGACGTCCACGTCGGCCGCAGCGAGGCGGGGCAGCCGAGCGTCGAGTTCGAGGCGCGGCCGGGAGCCGTCATCGATATCGCGACCCGCCACATCGACCTGCCGATCGCGGCTTCCTTCGATGGGCTGCCGGCTCGTCAGATCCGCGTCGGCTCCGGGGCCGTCCGCGCTGACGAGACGTCCTTCCTGCTCACCCTCCGCGACCGGCACGGCCTCGCCTTCGCCGACATCGGGGGCGACCGCGCCACCGACGTCTTCGCTGTCAGCGGTGGACTCGGCGGCGGGATCAAGCTGCCCGGCTTCCGGGGCCAGGTTCAGGACGAGATGCTGATCAGGCGCAATGGCCGCTTCAGCGACGAAGCGGCGGCCAGCGGCCTCCTCAAGGGCGCCCTCGCCGTCGCCATGTTCGGCGTGCTGGAGGCGGCACGCGTCACGCGGCTGCCGGTTCCCCGGCCCGTCTTGGTGGTCGGTCTCGCAGTCGCTGCTCTCGGCGCTCCTCGACTTCCGCGGCCACGGCATCGCCGTCGTCGGCGACATCCCGTCGAGCCTGCCCACGCTCTCCCTCCCGGCCACGGGCGGCGCCGCCCCTCGACCAGCTCCTGCTCGGCGCCGCCGCGATCTTCCTCGTCAGCTTCGCCGCCGGCATCGTCACGGCGCGCAGCTTCGGCGAGCGCGGCGGCTACCCGGTCGACGCCGACCGCGAGATGGTGGGCTTCGGCGCCGCCAACCTCGCCGCCGGCCTGTTCAGCGCCTTCCCGATCACCGCCTCGGACTCCCGCACCGCGATCAACGCCAGCGTCGGCGGCCGTTCGCAGCTCGCCAGCGTCGTCGCCGCCGGCACGCTGGTCGCGATCGTCCTCTACCTCCAGCCCGCGCTCGCCATCCTGCCGATCCCCGCCCTCGGCGCCATCCTGATCGCCGCCGCCCTGAGCCTCGTCGACGTTCCGGCGCTCCGCGAGATCTGGCGGATCAGCCGCGTGGAGTTCGTCTTCGCGATGATCGCGCTCTTCGCGCCCATAAGCCTCGGGGTGCTGAACGGCGTCCTAGTCGCGATCGGGGCGACCTTCGCCTACCTCCTGCACAAGATGATGTATCCGCGCGACGCGCTGCTCGGCCGCGTTCCCGGCCGCGACGGCTTCTACAAGCTGCACCGCCGGGCGGACGCGCAGCCAGTCCCCGGCCTGACGATCGCGCTGATCCAGGGCGACCTCCTGTTCTTCAACGCCGACCACGTCCAGGCCCGGCTGCACGCCATCGCCGACGCGATGCCGGCCGACACCCGCTGGCTGCTCCTCGACGCCAGCGCCATCTCCCAGGTCGACTTCGACCGCCGCGGCGATGCTCGAGGAGGTGCGGGCCGACCTCGCCGCCCGCGGCACGGCCTTCGGCCTCGCCGAGGTCCACGCCGAGGTGCGCGGCCTGCTCGACCGGGCCGGGCTGCTCGCAGCCATCGGCCCCGAGATGATCTTCGACGACCTCGACGACGCGCTGCGCGCCTTCGAGGCGACGCAGCCCGAAGGGAGAAACCCTATGACCAAGAAGGACAAGAAGGCAAAGGAAGCGGAGGCGCCCGCCGCATCCGCCCCCGCCGACGCGAAGAAGGCCCGCAACAAGGCCTATGAGAAGGAACTCGCCCGGCTGCAGGTCGAGATCGCGCACCTGCAGGCCTGGGTGAAGGCGACCGGCGCCCGCATCGTCATCATCTTCGAGGGCCGCGACGCCGCCGGCAAGGGCGGCATGATCAAGCGGCTGACCGAGCGGGTCAGCCCGCGGGTGTTCCGCGTCGTCGCCCTGCCCGCGCCGTCGGACCGGCAGAAGACCCAGATCTACATGCAGCGCTACATCGAGCAGCTGCCCGCCGCGGGCGAAGTGCTGATCTTCGACCGCAGCTGGTACAACCGCCCGGGCGTCGAGCGGGTCATGGGCTATTGCAGCGAGGAGGCGGCGACGCGCTTCCTGCAGGAGATCCCGCACCTCGAGGCGCTGATCACCGAGTTCGGGCATCACGCTGCTCAAGTACTTCCTGACCGTCGGCGAGGAGGAGCAGGAGCGCCGCTTCCGCCAGCGCATCGACGATCCGGTGCGCCAGTGGAAGCTGTCGCCGATGGACCTCGAATCCTACCGCCGCTGGTGGGACTATTCCCGCGCCTACGACGAGATGATCCGCCTCACCGACACGCCGCACGCCCCCTGGTGGATCGTCGACTTCGAACGACAAGAAGGCGGCGCGGATCAACTGCCTCAGCCACCTCCTCGCCTCGATCCCCTACGAGAAGGTCAAGTACGACGAGCCGAAGCTCGGCAAGCGCCAGAAGCGCCCCGACGACTACGTCCCGGACCGAACCGCCCGCAACGTGGTGCCGGTGTCTTCTGAGCCTGGCCCTGAGCGGTGAGGCTCTGCCGCGGCGCGTTCACCGGACGTCGCGGAACGGTGCGGTTCTGTCGGATTCAGCGAGCCGTTTAGCCGCAGTCTCGCGTGCGAGTCCGCGAGCGGCTCACACCGCCGGCGGCGCCCAGTTCAGGAAGAAGCCGATGTCGCCCGGCACGCCGCCGGGGAAGTTGATGACCATCGCCTTCAGCCGGTAGCCCTGCGGCTTGGCGCGCTCCTGGTAGCGATCGTAGAGCTCCTTGGCCTTGCCCTGCAGCGTCTCCGGCCAGTTCGGCGCGCTGTTGTTGATCGCCCGCCCGCTGTCGGTGCAGAGCTCCGACGGGAAGCTGTAGACCATCGCCTCCATCTTCCCGTCCTTCACCGCGTTCATCACGAGCCGGCCCACCATGGCGATCTCGTCCTCGGTGACATGCTTGTGCAGGAACTCGGAGGTGAAGGCGGCGAGCTTCTTCTCCTCCGCCTCCCGCGCCTTCCGCGCCACGTCCATCTTGTCCATCTCCTTCTGGAGGATGGACATGCGCAGCGTCTCCGCAGACATCGGCCCCGCCGCCGGATCAACCTTCTCGCTCATCGCTTGCCTCGCATCGCGTCAGCGCTCACTGCGTCGTCATACACCCGCCCGCGCCGGAAGGTAACGTCATATACCGTAGCGTACCCCCGGGGAACCCCTGACCAGCCGCGCACGTCCGCTTCCCGATCCCGGTAGCGGACCGAGCCTTCCTCTTGCCGGCCCCTTCTCGCGCGGACGCTTGCACGCGCGTGCAGGCCGAGCGGGGATGCTTCGCTCGGACCGCCGAGGGCCGCTGCACCTGCGACTTGCGCAAGCCCGGGGCGGATCGCGATGCACAGGTGTGCATTGACTGTTGACTCGCGGCGACCGCGCGTTCAAGCAATGGACCGGAGCCCGATGCAGCGGGCCCGTCGGGGCGGAAGACCCCGGGATCGCGGGAGAGACGCTTGGGCGACGCAAGGCCGCCTTCACCCATCGCTGACGGACCGGCCGGGTGAGCGTGACGTCTCCGGACGACAGGGCTCGACCCGCGGCCGGAACCCCGGCATCGGCCGGGCGGCGGCTGCGCTACAAGCTCCGGATCGCGGCGAGCGAGCCGACGACGCTGATCGGCATCATGATGGCGGCGCTCTTCGCCTACCTGATCGTCGTGCCGATCATCGCCATGCTGCTCGACGCGGTGACGGTGCAGCTCGGCGACCAGCGACGGATCGAGGCCGACGTCGGCGAGCCTGACCTGGTACTACCTCGAGCGGACCTTCACCTCGCGGGTCGCGCACAACCTGTTCTGGGGGCCGCTCGTCAACACGCTGAGCGTCGCGCTCGGGGCGATCGTCGTCGCGATGGCGGTCGGCGGGACGCTGGCGTGGCTGCTGGCGCGGACCGACATGTTCGGCCGCAGGTGGTTCGCGACCGCGCTGATCGTGCCCTACATGCTGCCGGCCTGGACCTTCGCGCTGGCCTGGACGACGCTGTTCAAGAACCGCACGGTCGGCGGGCAGGCCGGGTGGCTCGAGACGTTCGGCTTCTCGCCGCCCGACTGGCTGGCCTACGGCCGGGTGCCGGTGACGATCATCCTGGCGCTGCACTACGCGCCGTTCATCATCCTGCTCTTCGGCAACGCGCTCAGGCGCTTCGACAGCCAGCTCGAGGATTCGGCGCGCATCCTCGGCGCCGGGCGGCTGACGGTGATGCGGCAGGTCATCCTGCCGCTGATGCGGCCGGCGCTGATGTCGGCGATGGTGCTGATCTTCGCCAAGTGCCTCGGCGAGTTCGGCGTGCCCTACGTGCTCGGCCTGCCGGTCGCCTTCGATACGCTGGCGACCTCGCTCTACCAGAACATCGCCTCGCGGCAGTCGGGCGTCGCCGCGGTGCTCGCCGGCGCGATCATGCTGATCGGGGTCCTCACCCTGACGATCGACGCGTACCTGATGCGCGAGGCGCGGCGGTTCGTGACCATCGGCTCGAAGGGCTCGATGGACCGGCTGAGCCCGCTCGGCCGCTGGCGCTGGGGCGCGACCGGGTTCGCGGCGCTGATGTTCGCGCTCTCGGTCGGGCTGCCGCTGCTGACGCTGGTCCTCTCGACGGTGATGAAGGTGCCGGGGCGGTTCACGCTCGACAACTTCACCCTCGACTACTGGATCGGCACCGGGCTCAACACCGTGGCGCTGCAGACCGGGATCCTGCTCAGCCCCGACCTGTGGAACGCGGCCTGGAACAGCCTTCGCATCGTCGGCGTCGCGTCGCTGACCTCGGGGCTGCTCGGCCTGCTGGTCGGCTACGTCGTGGTGCGCACGCCGGTCCGGCCGCTCGGGACGTTCCTGCGGCAGGTGACCTTCCTGCCCTATCTCGTGCCCGGCATCGCCTTCGCCACCGCCTACCTCTCGCTCTTCGCGGTGCCGCGCGGGCCGATCCCGGCGCTCTACGGCACCTCGCTGATCCTGATGCTCGCGCTGATCGCCGACCAGATGCCCTATGCCTCGCGCGCCGGGATCGCGGCGATGATGCAGCTCGGCAAGGACCCGGAGGAGGCGGCGCAGGTCGCCGGCGCCGGCTGGCTGCGGCGGATGACCTCGATCGTCATCCCGATCCAGAAGGGGGCGCTGACGACCGGCGTGCTCTTGCCCTTCATCTCCGGGATCAAGGGCCTCAGCCTCTTCGTGGTGCTGGCGGTGCCGAGCACCGACGTGCTGACCACCTTCTCGCTCCGGCTCGTCGACTACCACTACACGCAGGCGGCCAACGCCGTCGTGCTGATCATCGCCGCGCTCGCCTACTTCGGGGCGCTGCTCGGACAGAAGCTGACCAGGAGCAACCTGGCGGAAGGCCTGGGAGGCTGAGATGCCGCGGATCAACCTCAGCGGGGTGCGCAAGAGCTACGGCGGGGGCGGGGCGAACGCGGTCGAGGGCCTCGACCTCGAGATCGCCGACGGCGAGTTCATGTGCCTGCTCGGGCCGTCGGGCTGCGGCAAGACCACGACGCTCAGGATGATCGCCGGGCTCGAGCATCTGAGCGACGGCGAGATCCGGGTCGGCTCGCGGGTGGTCGACTCGGTCGGCGAAGGGGTGTTCGTGCCGCCCGAGAAGCGGCAGATGGGGCTCGTCTTCCAGAGCTACGCGCTCTGGCCGCACCTGACCATCGAGCGCAACACCGACTTCGGGCTCAGGCTCCGGAACGTGCCGCGGGCCGAGCGCGAGGCGCGGGTGGCGAGCGTGATGCGGACGCTCGGGATCGAGGCCTACCGCGACCGCTATCCCTCGCAGCTCTCGGGCGGGCAGCAGCAGCGGGTCGCGCTGGCGCGGATGCTGGCGGTGAACCCGGAGGTGCTGCTGCTCGACGAGCCGCTGTCGAACCTCGACGCGGCGCTGCGCCTCGAGATGCGGGCCGAGCTGAAGCGGCTGCACCGGGAGTTCGGCACCACCATCGTCTTCGTGACCCACGACCAGTGGGAGGCGATGACGCTGGCGACGACGATCGCGGTGATGAGCCAGGGGCGGCTGCAGCAGGTGGGGAACCCGAACGAGATCTACGACCGGCCGGCGAACCGCTTCGTGGCACAGTTCGTCGGCAACCCGCCGATCAACATGATCGACCTCGGCGCGGGGACGCCGCTCGCGGCGGCGGCGCGGCGCTTTCTCGGCGAGCGGGCGCCGGAGGCCGGGGCGGTCGGGCTCCGGCCGGAGGCGATCCGGCTCGGGGACGGCGACGGCCTCGCGGGAGAGGCGGAGGTGACCGGGGTGCTGCCGACCGGGGGCAGCTGGATCGTCGAGCTGGAGAGCGCGGGATCGAAGCTCTTCCTGACGACGCACCAGCCGCCGGAGGTGCGGGCCGGCGAGCCGGTGCGCTTCGCGGTCCGGCCGGAGGCGCTGCACGTCTTCGACCGCGACGGCAACCGGTCGTTGGCGGCCGACGCGGCCCTCACGCGCGCACGGATGAACTGAGACATAAGGGAGAAACGCTTATGCGGAAGATGCTCGGAGTATCGGCGGCGGCGCTGCTCGCGGCGCTGGCGAGGCGTGGCCTCGGCGGAGGAGTTCGACCTGCAGGCGCTGGTCGCGGCCGCCGAGGCGGAGCCGCCGCTGCAGGTCTATTCGAACACCGGCAAGATCGTGGAGCAGGCCGAGGCCTTCTCGAAGAAGTACGGGATCGAGGCGACCGGCACCAAGGCGAACGCCGCGGCGCAGCTCGAGATGGTGATCCGCGAGGCGCAGGCCGGCAACGTGCAGGGCGACGTGATGCAGATCAGCGACGTCGCCGCCGGCGCGGCGCAGCTCCTGCCCGAGGGCTTCGCGACGAGCTGGGTGCCGCCCGACCTCGCCGACAAGATCGACCCGCGCTACCGGGACCCGCTGGTCATCGCCAACGAGGCGAACCTCTGGGCCTACAACACCCAGGCCTACGACGAGTGCCCGATCGAGAACGTCTGGCAGCTGACCGAGCCCGAGTGGAAGGGCAAGGTCGCGCTGCAGGACCCGCTCGGCAAGGCGTCCTACATCGACTGGTTCAACCAGATGGCGACGCACGGCGACGCGGCGATCGCCGAGGCCTACGAGGCGCGCTACGGCAAGCCGCTCGAGACCGACGAGGAGACGGCGACGGCGGCCTGGGTCGCCGCGCTCGCCGCCAACGGGCCGCTGCTGACCGACGCCGACGAGGCGGCGGCGCAGGCGGTGGGCGCGCCGGACCAGACGGCCCCGTTCGTCGGGATGATGAGCTCGGCGAAGTTCCGCAACAACACCGAGGCCGGGGCGAAGCTCGGCATCTGCGACGGGCATGCAGCCCTGGGCCGGCTGGCTCTATCCGAGCCTCGGCCTGATCGCGGCGGGGACCGACAGCCCGAACGCGGCGAAGCTCTTCATCCACTACCTGCTGACCGAGGAGGGCATCGCCCCGCAGGCCGCGGACGGCAAGATGTCGACGAACGCCGACGCGAAGCTGCCGGCCGACGAGCCGTCGGGCATCGCCGCGGTGGTCGAGCAGATGTTCCCCTACGACCCGGCGAGCGCCGCGGACGACTGGGACGCCCGGCAGGACTGGCAGGATCTCTGGCGGGTCAGCTACGTGAAGTGAAGGCGAGCCGGAACGGCCGAGCCATGGAGGAGACGAAGATGCAGACGCAGTGCCTGAAAGCCGGCGCCTCGATCGCCGCGCTGTTCGCCGCCGCGGTGCTGGCCGGTCCGGCCGCGGCCGAGGAGGCGTTCGACCTCGACGCGCTGGCCGCGGCGGCCAAGGCCGAGCCGCCGATCACCATCTACGACTCGACCGGCAAGATCGTGGAGATGGCCGAGAACTTCTCGAAGAAGTACGGCCTCCAGGCGACCGGCGAGAAGGTCTCGGCCTCGAGCCAGCTCGAGATGATCATCCGCGAGGCGCAGGCGGGTAACGTGCTGGGCGACGTCGTGCTGATCACCGATGCCCCGGCCGGATTTGCCCAGCTCCTGCCGGAGGGCTTCGTCGAGAGCTGGCTGCCGCCGGACATGAAGGACAAGATCCCGGCGCAGTTCCAGGACCCGCTGGCGATCACCACCAACGCCAGCGTCTGGGCCTACAACACCGAGGTCTACGACGAATGCCCGGTGAAGAACCTCTGGGAGCTGACGCTGCCGGAGTGGAAGGGCAAGGTCGCCTTCTACGACCCGCTGTCGAAGCCGACCTACCCCGACTGGTTCAACCAGACCGAGATGCACCACGACGACGCGATGGCGGCGGCCTACGAGACCCAGTTCGGCAGCGAGCTCGACCGCGGCGAGGAGAGCGCGATGCGGGCCTGGGTGAAGGCCTTCGCCGCCAACGGGCCGCTGCTGACCGACTCGGACGACGCGATCTCCGAGGCGGTCGGGGCGCCCGGGCAGACCGAGCCGTTCTTCGGGCTCCTGAGCTCGGCCAAGTTCCGCGACAACGCCGACAAGGGCTACAAGCTCGGGCTCTGCAAGGACCTCGGGCCGTGGCCGGGCTGGACCTACGTGAAGCTCGGGCTGATCGCGAGCGGCACCGACAGCCCGAACGCGGCGAAGCTCTTCATCCACTACATCCTGACCGAGGAGGGCATCGCGCCGCAGGTGATCGACGGCAAGCTGCCGACCAATCCCGACATCGGCCTGCCGCCGGACGAGCCGTCGGGGATCGGCGCGGTGCTCGACAGGCTCGAGCAGTACGACGCCTCGACCGCGCTCGACGACTGGGACATGCGCCAGGACTGGCAGGACCTCTGGCGCGTCAGCTACGCGAAGTGAACCCCGGGCGGCGCCCTTGCCGCCCCGACCCGAGACGAGGAGCGATGACGTCCCACGCCGAGAGCAGCGAGCTGATGCGGGTCGCCGAGGCGGCGGCGCTCGAGGTGGCGCCGTCGCTTCGCGCCGCCTTCCGCTCGGCGATGGAGTTCAGCACCAAGCGCGACCTCCACGACATCGTCACCGCGCACGACCGGGCGTCGGAGGCGGCGATCGTCCGGCACATCCGCGCCGCGGTGCCGGGCTCGGCCGTCGTCGGCGAGGAGGGCGGCCGGCAGGGCGAGGGCCGCGTCGTCTGGTACGTCGACCCGATCGACGGCACCACCAACTTCGCCCGCGGCCTGCCGACCTGGTGCGTCTCGATCGCCGCCGAGGTCGACGGCGAGGTCGTCGCCGGCGTCGTCCACGCGCCGGTGACCGGCGAGACCTTCCGGGCCGACCTCGCGGGCGCGTGGCTCGGCGACACGCCCCTGACGGCCGGCGCCAGGGCCCGCGAGTGGGAGGCGGTGCTGCTGACGAGCTTCCCGGTCGCCCGGCACTACGCGGCGCTCGGGGAGGCCGCCTTCGCCCCGCACCGGGCGCTCGCCGAGGCCTTCCTGTCGCTGCGCGATCCCGGCACCGGGGCGCTGCAGCTCGCTTGGGTCGCGGCCGGCTGGGCCGACGCCACCCTCGGCTTCATGACCCATCCCTGGGACATCGCCGCCGGCGCGCTGATCCTCGAGCGGGCCGGCGGGCGGTTCGTCGCGCTGTCGCGCGGCGCGACGCTGGCGGCGCCGCAGACGGCCGACGACTACTACGGCGTCGGCGCCGGGCGCCGACTATCCGACCCTCGACCGGGTGGCGCGCGAGGTGTCGTCGCGCCTGCCGGTGCGCGCCGAGCCGGAGGCCGCCGATGCCTGATCCCCGCGCCCTCTCCGGCCGCAAGCTCGCCGCGCCGCGGGCGCTGCTCCTCGACTTCGGCGGGGTGATCGTCGAGACGACGAAGGTGCCGGGCTGGGAGGCGGCGCTCGCCGCCGAGGTCGCCGAGCGGCTGGCCGGGATCGCCGGCGCCCCGGGACCCGCGCAGATCGCGCGCGACATCGGCTTCGGCGCCCGCGCCGACTCGCGGTGGAAGGACGCGATGTCGCGGCCCTTCGCGCCGCGCGAGCTGACCCACGCCGAGTTCTGGGGCGACTTCGTCGCCGCCGACTGGCCCGCCGCCGCCCGCGAGGCGGTGCTCGGCGACGCCGCCGAGCTCTGCCGCCGCATGGGGCACCTGAGGAGCGACCGGCGGCTCCGCGCCGGGATGGACCGTCTGCTCGACGGCGCCGACGCCGCCGGCATCCCGGTCGGCATCGTCAGCAACGCCCTCTCCGGCCAGGTCCACCTCGACTGGCTGGCCGAGCACGGCATGACCGACCGATTCGCCGTCAGGATCCACAGCGACGACGGCCCGGGTCCGCAAGCCGAACCCGGAGATGATCCGCCTCGCCACCGCGCGCGCTCGGCGTCGTCCCGGCCGAGGCCTGGTACGTCGGTGACAACTTCGACCGCGACGTGCTCTGCGGCCGCCGCGCCGGGATCGGCGGCAACATCCTGATGGAGGCCAGGGGCACCTGGGAGCTGCCCTACGAGCTCGACCTCCGGCCCGACGCCATCGTCGCCGACCCGCGACGGCCTGCTGGCGCTGCTCGAGGCCGCCCTGCGCGAGGCCGCGGCGTGACTCGCGCCGAGCTCCGCCGCGCTCCGCGCCGTCGCCACCGACGCCGCGCTGTCGGTGCGCGCGCCGCTGCTCGCGGCGTTCCGCTCGGCGATGGCGATCGACTACAAGGCCGACCTGCACGATCTCGTCACCCGCTACGACCGCGAGGCCGAGGCGGCGATCCGCGGCCTCATCCTCGACCGCGTCCCCGATTCCACCATCGTCGGCGAGGAGGACGGCCCGCAGGGAACCGGCCGGGTCGCCTGGTACGTCGACCCGATCGACGGCACCGCGAACTTCGCCCGCGGCCTCGCCTCCTGGTGCGTCTCGGTCGGCGCGGTCGTCGGCGGCGAGATCGTCGCCGGCGCCATCGTCGACCCGGTCGGCGGCAACGTCTTTACCGCCGACCTGGGCGGCGTCTGGCTGAACGGCGCCCCGATCCGCTCGCGGGCGCTGCCGGACGAGCGCCGGGCGACGCTGATCACCGGCTATCCGGTGGCGCGCGACTTCCGCCTCGACGGGCGCGAGCGCGCGCTCGCCGGCTTCGGCGAGCTGGTCGAGACCTTCTCGACCCTGCGCCGCCCCGGCAGCGCCGCGCTCTCGATCGCCCAGGTCGCCGCCGGCTGGGCCGACGCCGCCTGCGGCTTCGGGGTCAACCCCTGGGACGTGACGGCGGCGATCCTGATCCTGCGCCAGGCCGGCGGCCGCTACCGCCCGCTGTCACAGGGCAAGGTGCCGCGCGATGCCCCGGCGCATCTCTGCCCGGGCTACGTGGTGACCGGGGCGGGCGCGGACTATCCGACGCTCGACCGGGTGGCGGACGGCATCTCCGAGGGCCGCATCGCCGCGGCCGCCAAGGTTTCCTCAGTGGCGTGATCCCATGAACATCGACATCCGTCCCGCGGGCCAGGCCGGCTCCGACCTCGACGCCCGCGCCGCCTTCTGCCGCGAGCTGGCCCTCTCGGCCGGCAGGGTGGCGCTCGACGGCTTCGACCGGGCCGCCGGCTTCCGCATGAAGGGGCCGCAGGACTTCCTGACCGAGACCGACGCCGCGGTGG
Organism: uncultured Solirubrobacterales bacterium; assembly: GCA_963839535.1. Taxonomy (GTDB): domain Bacteria; phylum Actinomycetota; class Thermoleophilia; order Solirubrobacterales; family 70-9; genus RHKX01. The sequence continues at coordinate 83,080 of CAWIVF010000006.1, read as the reverse complement.
AGCGCCACGTGAAGCGCGCCATCGCCGAGGCCTTCCCGGACGACGCCTTCCTCGGCGAGGAGACCGGCGGCAGCGCCGGCCGCGACACCTGGGTGGTCGACCCGATCGACGGCACCGCCAACTTCGCCCGCGGCGTGCCGCACTTCTGCGTCTCGATCGCCTTCGTCCGCGACGGCGCCACCGAGATCGGCGCGATCTGCAACCCCGCGCTCGGCGAGCTGCATTTCGCCCGGCGCGGCGCGGGGGCGACGCGCAACGGCGCGGCCGTCCGGGTCGCGCCGACCCGCGACTTCGCCTCCGCCTGCGTCGAGCTCGGCTGGTCGACCCGGGTGCCGAACGCGCGCTACGTCGCGGCGCTGGCGGCGCTGCTCGACGAGGGCGCCAACGTGCGGCGCGGCGCCTCCGGGGCGCTGGCGCTCGCCTGGGTCGCCGACGGGCGCTCGGACGGCTATGCCGAGGTGCACATGAACGCCTGGGACTGCCTCGCCGGGCTGCTCCTCGTCGCCGAGGCCGGGGGTCGGGTCGGACCGTTCCTCGACCTCGGCGGGCTCGCCGACGGCGGGCCGGTCATCGCGGCGGCGCCGGGCATCGCCGAAGGCTTCGCCGCGGCGACCGGCCTCGCGCTCGGGGCATGACCGCCGCTCCCCGGCACGACCGGGCGACGATCAGCCTGATCGAGCCCGCCGTCCCGCGCTACGGACCCGGCCTCTACGTCGGCGGCATGGAGGGCGCGGGCGATCTCGGCCTGCTGGCGGCGCACGGCATCACCACGGTCGTCAACTGCGCGGTGAACCTCGACCTCAACTACGCCAGCGCGCCGTTCCCGGAAGCCCCGGGCGCGTCGCTCTACGGCATCGGGGCGGTGCGCTACTACAAGCTCGGCCTGATCGACGGGCCGGGGAACCCGCAGACGATGATGCTCGCGGGCTTCTACCTGCTGCGCGGCGCCTTCGAGCAGCGGCTTCCGGAGAAGCACACCTATCCGCGGCGCGAGCGCGGCCACATCCTCGTCAACTGCCGCGGCGGGCGCAGCCGCTCGGTGGCGCTGGTCGCGCTGTTCCTGCACGTCGAGATGCCGGAGCGCTACCCGACCCTCGACGACGCGCTGGCGCATGTCCGCGCCCGGCGGGACGCTGCGGCCGGACGAATGGCGCGAGACGCCGAAGCCGATGCTGGTCGAGGCCGCCCGCCGGGCGGCGCGGTGGGTCGCGATGGTGGACGCGGACGCCCGAGGGGCGATCTGAGCCGTGGAGCCGATCGCGATCATCGCCGACCCGCACTATCACGACGTCGACTGCCGCCCCGGCGTCGGCTGCGGCGACGGCGTCGCGTTCCGCACGCTGGCCGACACCGCCGAGTTCGACGCGGGTGTTCAACGAGAGCTTCGCGGCGCTGCCGGCGCTGCTCGACGACATCGTCGCGCGCGGGATCCGGCTGGTCGCGGTGCTGGGCGACCTCACCGACGACGGCCAGGCGGCGACGATGCGTTCGAGCGTCGCGCTCCTCGACCGCTACCGCGAGCGGCACGGCCTGCGCTTCTTCGCGACCCCGGGCAACCATGATCTCTACGCCATCCACGGCCGCCACCAGGGCAAGCGCTTCCTCGATCCGGACGGCAGCCACACGCTCGTCACCAGCGATCCGGCCGCGCCCGCCGGCGCCTCCACGGCGCGCGTCGTCACCCCCGAGATGTACTGCGGCGGCTACGCGGCGGCGCTCGCCGCGATGGCGGACTTCGGCTTCTTCCGCCGCCCGGAGCACCTGCACTGGGAGAGCCCGTTCGGCGCCGACGACGCGCTCGCCGCCCGCAGCTTCGCGATCCGCTCGGCCGACGGCGGCACGGTGCGGCGGATGATCGACGCCTCCTACCTCGTCGAGCCGGTGCGCGGCCTCTGGCTCCTGTCGATCGACGCCAACGTCTTCGAGCCGCGGAACGGCGCCCTCGATCCGGCCGCCGAGGCCAGCTACGTCGACAGCACCGACGCCGGCTGGAACGCGGTGGTGCGGCTGAAGCCGTTCCTGCTCGACTGGATGGCCGACGTCGCCGCCCGCGCCCGGGCGGGCGGCAAGCGGCTCCTCGCCTTCTCGCACTATCCCTGCCTCGACCTGCTCGGCGCCACCCATGCCGACGAGGTCGCGCTCTTCGGCGAGACCGGTCTCGTGCGCCGGACGCCGACGGCGGCGACCGCCCGCGCGGTGGCGGCGACCGGGATCGGCGTCCACTTCAGCGGCCACCTGCACGTCAACGACACCACCATCTGGCGCGACGGCGCCCGCAGCCTCGTCAACGTCGCGGTCCCCTCCACCGTCGCCTTCCCGCCGGGCTACAAGATCGCCACCTTCGAGAACGCGGCGCTCCACGTCCAAAGCGTCGCGCTCGACGAGGCGCCCGGCCACGACCTCGCCTTCGCCGCCTACCGGCGCGAGATCGACCGCACCGGCGGCGGGCACGCCGCGCTGACCGAGGCGGCGAGCCTCGGCGACTTCCTCTCCCGCCACGTCGCCGCGCTCGCGGCCGACCGCTACCTGCCGCGCGAATGGCCCGCGGCGATGGCGGCGCGCGCCCGCACCCTCTGCCTCGGCGATCTCGCCCGCGCCGCCGGCGCGCAGGACGCCGGGCCGCTGCCGTTCCTCGCGCTCGTCGAGGACTGGTACCGCCTGCGCAAGGGCCGCGCGCTCGCGCTCGCGCACATCCCCGCCGACCGCCTCGCCCGCTACCGCGCGCTCGCCGCCGCCTTCGCCGCCCGGACATGGCCCGAGGCCAGTCCCGAGGCGTGGATCGCCGGGTTCCTGCGGATGCTGACGACCTACCTCGACGCCGCGCCCTCGGGTGACTTCCGCATCGACCTCGGCACCGGCGAGGTCCGGGCGGAGGCGGGCTACCGCGGCCGGACCGAGCGCCTCCAGACCGGGGCGGCGTGAAAGCGGCGGCCGGCCGCATCGCCCGCGTCCGGATCGGTCAGCAGCGTCATGATGTAGTCGGCCATCGCGTCGACCGGCTGGCGGAAGGTGGTGAGCCGGTAGGAGGCCCAGCCAGCCTGCTCGATGTCGTCGAAGCCGACCACGCAGAGGTCGGCCGGCACCTCGAGCCCGAACTCGTGGCGGGCGGCGTCCATGAACCCGCAGGCGAGCAGGTCGGTGACGCAGAAGGCCGCCTCCGGCCGCGCCGAGCCGCTGAGGAGCACCCTCCCCGCCTCGAACCCCGCCTCGTAGCTCGTCGGCCCGGCGCGGACCACCCGCGGCTCGAGCCCGAGCCCGGCCGCGGCGGCGGCGAAGGCGCGCTCGCGGGCGACGAGGCTCGGGGTGCCGGCGGTCGAGGAGACCACCGCGATCCGCCGGCAGCCGCAGCGATAGAGCATGTGCAGCGCCTCGCCGGCGGCCTCGGCATTGTCGACCGCGATGTTGATCGGCCCGGCGAAATGGTCGTCGCGGTTGATGAGGATCACCCGCTGGCCGCTGTTGAGGCAGGTGGTGACCAGCGCCGCCGGCGGCGCCCCCGACAGCACCACCGTCGCCGCGGCGCGGTAGTTCATCGTCTGGCCCAGCGCCGCCTCGACGCTGCCGCTCTCGCCCGAGGTGTTGATGACCATCGCCACCCGGTCGATGGCCTGAACCCGGCGGGTCAGCGCGTCGAGCATCCGGCTCTGGTAGGGCGTCGCGACGTCGGCGACGATCAGGCAGACGATGCCGCTCTGCTCCTGGATCAGGCTGCGGGCGAGATGGTTGACGTGGTAGCCGAGCTCTTCCGCCGCGCTCAGCACCTTGCGCCGGGTCGCGTCCGAGACGCTGGCGCCGTCGGTGAAGGTGCGCGACACCGCCGAGCGCGACACGCCGGCCCGCTCCGCCACCTGCTGGGCGCTGACGAAGCTCCTGATTTTCGATTCCATCACCGGCGCCGCCGTTGTGACCACCTGTGCATGATCCCGTCGCCACCCCGGGCCGGCAAGACGTTTTTTCAACGGCTTCCCCATGAACGCGATTGCATCGGCAGCGGATTCGCAGGACGCTTCGCCTAACCGCCCCGCGCCACGCCGCCGGAGGACGGTGAACACGGGAGGAGAAACCGATGCGGAAGCTCATGACCTCGGCGGGCGCGGTCGCGCTGCTCGCGGCCTTCGGCCAGGCGCCGGCCATGGCCGACAGCGTGACGCTCTACTGCGCCGCCGACGAGGCCTGGTGCCAGCTCATGGCCAAGGACTTCGAGGCCGAGACCGGCATCACCGTCGACATGACGCGCAAGAGCTCGGGCGAGATCTACGCCCAGGTGAAGGCCGAGGCCGAGAACCCCAAGGGCGACGTCTGGTGGGCCGGCACCGGCGACCCGCACCTGCAGGCGGCGCAGGAGGAGCTGACGATCCAGTACGAGTCACCGCTGATGGGCGAGCTGCACGACTGGGCGATCAACCAGGCCGAGGCCGGCGACCACCGCACCGTCGGCGTCTACTCGGGCGCGCTCGGCTTCGGCTACAACAAGGACCTGCTCGCCGAGAACGGCCTGCCCGAGCCGAAGTGCTGGGCCGACCTGATCAAGCCCGAGTTCAAGGGCCACATCCAGATCGCCAACCCGAACTCCTCGGGCACCGCCTACACCATGCTCGCGACCATCGTGCAGCTGATGGGCGAGGACGAGGGCTTCGAGTACATGAAGGCCCTCCACAAGAACGTGAACCAATACACCAAGTCGGGCTCCGCCCCGATCAAGGCCGCGGGCCTGGGCGAGACCACCGTCGGCATCGTCTTCCTGCACGACGCGGTGGCGCAGGTGGCGGCGGGCTTCCCGATCGTGCCGGTCGCGCCCTGCGAGGGCACCGGCTACGAGATCGGCTCGATGTCGATCATCGAGGGCGCCCGCAACGAGGAGCGAGGCGAAGCAGTTCTACGACTGGGCGCTCGGCGCCGAGGTGCAGTCGCGGGCGCAGACGGTGAACTCGTTCCAGCTCCCGTCGAACAAGAACGCGACCCAGTCGCCGAGCGCCCCCGACCTCTCGACGATCAAGCTGATCGACTACGACTTCGCCAAGTACGGCTCGAGCGAGGAGCGCAAGCGCCTGCTCTCGAAGTGGGACGAGGAGGTGGCGTCGCTGCCGCAGTAGGGTGACGCCCGCGACCGTCCGCCCGCTGCACCCGACCGTCGTCCTCTGGATGGCGGTCGGGCTCGCCGGCTTCTGCCTGCTGCCCTGGTACGCCGTCGACGGCGGCTTCTGGAGCCTCCGTTGGCTCCTCGACGGCTGGCCGCTCGACGAGGACGTGGCGCCGGCGCTGTTCCTCGTCCTCCAGGGCGAGAAGCCGTGGCTGGCGCCGATGGCCCCGATCCTGCTCCTGCCGCTGCTCGCCTGGGGTCGCGGCAAGCCCGACCCGGCCTTCGGCCGGCTGCTCGTCGTCATCGGCGCCCTCGGCCTCGGCTGGCTCGTCGCGCAGGGCTTCGCCATCGGCCTGCGCGGCTGGCGCTACGACTGGCTCGAGGCGGTCTTCGGCGAGCTCGACGGCCGCCAGTTCGGCATGGGCTACGGCGCGCTCGCCACCGCCCTCGCCTTCCTGTTCCTGCTGACCCTCGGCATCGCCGCGCGCGGCGCCGTGGGCGGCGACGTCTTCGTCGTCGGCTCGATCGGCTTCGTGATCGCGACGGTAACGCTCTTCGTCTTCGTGCCGATCGCGCAGATGCTCCTGAACGCCTTCGTCACCGAGACCGGCTACTCGCTGGCCGCCTTCGGCGAGCGGCTGTTCAGCGACCGGCTCTGGTCGCTCGGCTGCCTGACCGGCGGCCCGCGCTGCGGCGTCGCCTGGAACTCCTTCCTCCTCGCCGTCCTCGTCGGCGTGCTCTCGACGCTGCTCGGCCTCGCCTTCGCCCTCGTCGCCACCCGCACCGGCTTCCGCTTCCGCCGCATCCTGCGGGCGCTCACCGTGCTGCCGATCATCACCCCCGCCTTCGTGATCGGCCTCGCCGTCATCCTGCTCTTCGGCCGCTCCGGGTTCTTCACCCAAGCCTGGGCCGACGTCTTCGGCGTGCAGCCGACCCGCTGGGTCTACGGCCTGCCCGGCCTCTTGATCGCGCAGACGCTCGCCTTCACCCCGATCGCCTTCCTCGTGCTGATCGGCGTCGTCGAGGGCGTCAGCCCGTCGATGGAGGAGGCGGCGCAGACGCTGCGCGCCGGCCGCTGGCAGACCTTCGTGACCGTCACCCTGCCGCTGATGCGCCCCGGCCTCGCCAACGCCTTCCTGCTCGGCTTCATCGAGTTGATGGCCGACTTCGGCAACCCGCTGGTGCTGAGCGGCAACTTCGACGTGCTCTCCACCGAGATCTTCTTCGCGATCGTCGGCGCCCAGAACGACCCCGGCATGGCCGCGACCCTCGCCGTCGTGCTCCTGATGTTCACGCTCGCCGCATTCTACGCCCAGCGGTTCTGGCTCGGCCGGCGCTCCTACACCACGGTCTCCGGCAAGGGCGACTCCGGCATCCACCCGCTGCTGCCGGCGCCGCTCCGCGTCGGCCTCTACGCCGTCGTCGGCTGCTGGGTCGCGCTCACCCTCGTCGTCTACGGCACCATCGTCTACGGCAGCTTCGTGCGGCTCTGGGGCGTCGACATGGGCCTGACGCTCACCCATTACGTCAAGGCCTTCGGCCTCGACTGGACCGAGCACGGCCTGCACTGGCGCGGCTCGGCCTGGTCCTCCTTCTGGACGACGATCTGGATCGCGCTCATCTCCGCGCCGCTGACCGCGGCGATCGGCCTCATCACCGCCTGGCTGCTCGTCCGCCAGGACTTCGGCGGCAAGCGCGCCTTCGAGTTCGGGACGATGCTGTCCTTCGCGATCCCGGGCACGGTGATCGGCGTCTCCTACGTCATCGCCTTCAACGTGCCGCCGATCGAGCTGACCGGCACCGGCATCATCCTCGTGATCTCCTTCATCTTCCGCAACATGCCGGTCGGGGTGCGGGCCGGCATCGCCTCGATGGCCCAGATCGACCGCAGCCTCGACGAGAGCTCGCTGACCCTCGGCGCCGGCTCCTGGGCGACGCTGCGCCGCGTGGTGCTGCCGCTCCTGAAACCGGCGATCCTCGCGGCGCTGGTCTATTCGTTCGTCCGCGCCATGACCGCGATCAGCGCCGTGATCTTCCTGGTCTCCGGCCGCTACGACATGGCGACGAGCTACATCGTCGGCCGGGTCGAGAACAACGAGTACGGCGTCGCCATCGCCTATGCGACCGTGCTGATCCTGGTCATGCTCGCGGTCATCGGCCTGATGCAGCTCGCCGTCGGCCGCCGCACGATCGGCCGCCGCGGCACCGGCGGCCCGGGCCTCGCGGGAATGCGCACCAACATGCCGCCGCAGGGCGCGGCGCTCGCGGGAGCCGGCTGATGGTCAGGATCGCGGGCAAGGCCGCCTCCGTCGCCTTCGAGCGGGTGACCAAGGTCTATCCCGGCGGCACCACGCCGGCCGTCGACGACGTCTCCTTCGAGATCGCCGCCGGGACGCTGGTCACGCTGCTCGGCCCCTCGGGCTGCGGCAAGACGACGACGCTCAGGATGATCGCCGGGCTCGAGATGCCGACGGCGGGGCGCGTCCTGATCGGCGGGGCGGACGTCACCCGGCTGCCGGCGACCGACCGCGACGTGTCGATGGTGTTCCAGTCCTACGCGCTCTTCCCGCACATGACGGTGATGGAGAACGTCTCCTACGGCCTGCGCTTCTCGGGCTACGACAAGCGCGAGACCGCCGGCCGCGCCGCCGACGGCCTCGCGCTCGTCGGGCTCACCGGCTTCGAGGCGCGCTTCCCCTCCGAGCTCTCCGGCGGCCAGCAGCAGCGCGTCGCCGTCGCCCGGGCGCTGGTGCTCGAGCCGCAGGTGCTGCTCTTCGACGAGCCGCTCTCGAACCTCGACGCCAAGCTGCGCCGCCGGGTCCGCGACGAGATCCGCGAGCTGCAGCAGTCCCTCGGCCTGACCGTCGTCTACGTCACCCACGACCAGACCGAGGCGCTGGCGGTCTCCGACCGGATCATCGTGATGGACCGCGCCGTCATCGCCCAGCAGGGGTCGCCGCGCGAGCTCTACGACACCCCGGCCACCGCCTTCGTCGCCGACTTCATCGGCGAGTCGAACATCGTCCCCTGCCGGATCGTCTCGGTCGAGGACGGCGTGGCCGAGGTGCAGGTCGGATCGGCGACCCTCAGCCTGCCGTCGCGCGGCCACGGTCCGGGACCGGCGCGGCTCTCGGTGCGCCCCAACCGCGTCGCGATCGTCGAGCGAGGCTCCGGGCTCGCTCGCCGGCACCGTGACCAAGACCACCTACGTCGGCAGCCACACCGAGATCCTCGTCGACACCGACGCGGGCCAGCTGTTCCTCACGGTTCCCGAGGCCACCGCCCCGCCGGCAGTCGGAACCGCCGTCCGCCTCGCCTTCAGCGCCGAGGGCTCGGTGCTCCTGCGGGACGGCGCCTGACCTCATCCATGCCGATCTGCATCGCGAGCCGATGCGGATCCCCGGCACCTGTGCCAACATCGACGCCGAACCGCAGCAGCGAGGAAGCCCATGTTCCTGGAGATCGCCGAAATCACCGTCACCGACCCCGCCGGCTTCGAGGCCGCGGTCGCCAAGGCCCGGCCGCACTTCCTCGCCGCCGAAGGCTGCCACGGCGTCACGCTGCACCGCATCGTCGAGACGCCGGACACCTACCGGCTGGTGGTGAGGTGGCGAACCGTCGAGGACCACATCGTCACCTTCCGCCAGTCCGAGGCCTTCCAGGCCTGGCGCGCCCTCGCCGGCCCCTTCTTCGCGAGCCCGCCGAAGGTCACGCACTCGAGCGAGGTCAGCCTCGACTGACCGCGCATGCCCCCGCTCCCCGACCGACGCACCGCCGCCTGGACCCTGCTGACCGCGGCGATCGCCGCCGCCGGCGCCGCGCTCTTCGCCGGGCTCGGGCTGCCCGCGGCCTGGCTGACCGGGGCGATGGTCGCGACGGCCGCCCCGGCGCTCGCCGGCCTGCCCGTCGGGCTGCCGCCCGGCCTGCGCGAGCTGGCGTTCCTGCTCCTCGGCATCTCGATCGGCTCGAGCGTCACCCCCGAGAGCCTGGCGGCGATGCGGACCTGGCCCGGCAGCGTCGCGCTCCTCGTCGCCTCGATCGCCGCGACCATCCTCGTCTCCTCCGCCTGGCTCCAGCGGGTCCACGGCTGGGACCGCACCACCGCCCGCTTCGCCGCCATGCCCGGCGCCTTCAGCGCCGTCGCCGTCCTCGCCGCGACCAGCAGTGCCGACCTGCCGCGGGTCATCCTCGCCCAGACCCTGCGCGTCTTCACCCTCGTCGCGCTGATGCCACCGCTCCTGTCCCTCGCCACCGTCGGAGCCGGCGGGAGCGCGGCGGCGCCCGAGGTCAACACGCTCGCCGACGGCGCGCTCGTCCTCGTCGCGAGCGGCGCACTGGCGCTGCTCCTGCACCGGCTCGGCGTGCCGGCCGGGACCATGCTCGGCGCCATGGCGGCGAGCGCCGCCCTGCACGCCTCGGGCCTCGTCCACGGCCGCTTCCCGCAGCCCCTCGTCATCCTCGGCTTCGTCGCGACCGGCGCCGTCATCGGCGCCCGCTTCCGCGGCACCACGCTCGCCACCATCGCCCGCACGGTCCCGGGCGCGGTGGTCAGCATCCTGCTCGCCCTCGCCGTCTCCGCCGCCTTCGCGGCGGCCGGCGTGTGGCTGCTCGGCCTGCCGTTCGGCCAGCTCTGGCTCGCCTACGCCCCCGGCGGCGTCGAGGCGATGGCGGCGATGGCGCTCGTCCTCGGCCTCGAGCCCGCCTTCGTCGGCGCCCACCACATCCTGCGCATCCTCGTCCTCAACCTCATCGGCCCGTTCTGGCTGCGCGGAACCCGGCCACCGCTGCCCTGATCCCAGCGCAATCGCCTGAAGGCCGCCGCCCTTCCGTCTTCCTCCTGCCGCGAGTCGGGCCGGGGTCAAGGCCGGCGAAGCCGCGGCCGAAGGCCGTTCAGCCTTGACGCCGGCCCGACTCGCAGACCCACGCTGGAGAAGGCGCCTGATGAAGCAGCCGCTTCATCAGCGCCTCGGTGCAGATCTTCCTTCCTTCCTTCCTTTTGCGACGCGGAAACCCGCGCCGCCGCTGCGGCGCGGCGCGGGCGCGCCGGCGCCACCGCCGCGACGCCGACGCGCCGCTCCGTAGCGACGAGCCATGCCGCCCGCCGGCCTGCACAAGCCTCGCGTTCGCTTCGAGCGATCGCCCTGACTGCCCCGCCAGGGCGATCGCTCGAAGACCTCGTGCCGGCTCTTGCCTTGAGCATGGGGTAACCGCGGGGGTCGCCTTCCCGGACGGGGAGCGTGGCTTAACCGAATGCGTCGCGGCGGATTTGTAGCTACGGGAAAACTACAGGAAACCGACGGGAAACCGACGCCGACGTCCTCGGGTTAACGCCCGCCGGCCGGCCCTTCGAGCGGCCGCCGCCCTGATGCGCCCCGCCCTTGAACTTCCGCCCATTCTGGCCGAAGGTCGGGCAAGCGACGCAGCGCCTGCGGTAGCCACACGTTCTGGCAGCGAGGTGCTCGCGTGACGTATTCCGAGATCGTCGAGCATCGCACGCGCCGGATCGCCGAGGCGATCACCGCGCATCCGACGCTCACCCGCTGGCTGCTCGCCGGCCCGGGCGCGCTGGTGGCGGGCGTGGCGTCGCTGATGGCGATGCCTCTGTGGCTGCCCTCGGGCGCGGCCGGCATCAACGACATCGCCTTTCCGGTCCTCCTGACCCCGCTGCTCTGGGCGCTGCCGTTCTTCTATGCCTGCCTCGAGGAGAACCTCGTCCGCGGCACCCTGGTGATCTCCGGCGCGATCATCGTCCAGGGCGCGCTGGTCGCGGTCGCGATGGCGGGCTGATGCGCGCCCTGTCGCAGACCCAGATCAAGCGGCTCACCGCGATCCACGGCTGGAGCGCCGTCGTCCTCGGCCTCCTGCTCTACGCCGTCGTCGCCACCGGCGCGGTCGCGGTCTTCGCCAACGAGATCGGGCGCTGGTCGGTCGGAGCGCCGCGCGAGGCCCGGCCCCTCGACGTGCCGATCGACGCCAGGGTCCGCCAGCTCGCCGGCGAGGTCGACCCCGAATACCTGCACGACGTCGGGATGTGGTCGGGCGAGGGCTCCGACCTGCACGTCTTCTTCCACACCCATGCCCTGAACCCCGAGACCGGGCTCGAGGACGACCTCGGGACCATGTTCCGCATCGACGCCCGGACCGGCGACACCCTCGACCGCCACGACGGCTTCATCTGGCACCAGCCCGCCGCCTGGGAGACGAGCGCCTTGCGCAAGTTCCTGGTCGAGCTGCACGTGCAGCTCTACCTGCCCGATCCCTGGGGCCTGATCCTGACCGGCATCCTCGGGCTGATGATGATGGCGGCGGTGGTCTCCGGGCTCTTGATGCACCGCCACCTGATCCGCGACCTGTTCCTCGCCGAGCGGCCGGGCGGTCGGCTGGCCTCGGTGCGCGACCGGCACGTGCTCGCGTCGAGCTGGAGCCTTCCCTTCGCCTTCCTGCTCGCCTTCACCGGGTCGTTCTTCAGCTTCGCCGGCACCATCGGCTTCCCGCTCGTCGCCAGCGTCGCCTTCGGCGGCGACGAGGAGGCGATGTCCGCGACGCTGTTCGAGCCGCCGGTGCCCGAGGATCCGACGCCGGCGCCGCTCGCGAGCCTCGACTACATCCTCGCCGACTCCACGGCCCGCGCCGGCGGGCCGGTCACCTACGTCGGCATCTCCGACTACGGCCGCGCCGACGCCCGCGTCTTCGTCTGGCACGACCCGTCCGCGGGCGGAATGCTCTACGTGACCAACGTCTACGAAGGCCCGAGCCGCGCCTTCCTCGGCCGCCAGGCGCCGGTCGGGACCCGGCCGTCGGCCGGCGGCCTCTTCTACGGCCTCATGTACCCGCTGCACTTCGGGCATTTCGCCGGCATCCTCTCCAAGGCGATCTGGGGCGCGCTCGGGGTGGCGATGTGCTTCGTCATCCTCTCGGGCTTCCGGCTCTGGGTGCGGCGCCGCGCCGACCAGGCGACCTGGCGGGGCTTCGGGCGGGCGGTGCAGATCACCGGCTACGGGCTGCCGATCGCGATGCTGGCCTCGGCCTACGCCTTCTTCCCGTCGCTGCCGGCCGGGGATCCGTTCTGGTGGACGCCCGCCGGCTTCGTGCTCGGCGCGGCGATCGCCATCGCGGTCGGCCTTCGCGTCCCCGACCCGGCGCGGCTCGGCACCCTCTACCAGCGGCTGCTCGGGGCGGCCTGCCTGCTGCTGCCGGTGCTGCGCCTCGGCACCGGCGGCATGGACTGGGCCGAGGCGCTGCTCGCGGGGCAGACCGACGTGCTGACCGTCGACCTGCTCCTGCTCATCGCCGGCGCCGCCCTGCTGTGGCATGCCCGCGGCCGCCTGCCGAGGCGCCGGCCGAGGCCCGTCCTGGGGCCTGCCGAGTGAGCGTCCTCGCGACCATCGTCGCCATCGTGGTCAGCCTCGCCGGCTTCGCCCATCTGGCGGGGACCGACCCGAAGCGCCGCCGCGCCTTCCGGCTGCCCGATCCGGCGCCGCGCCGGCCGGCCGCCGGCTGGGCGGCGGTGCTGCTGCCGGGCTTCCTCGTGCCGGTCTGGGCCGGGGCGGCTGGCTTCTTCGTCTGGTTCGGGGCGAGCTCGGTGCTCGGCTGGACCATCGCCGCGGCATCGCCGCAGCGAACCGCCTCGATCCGCCAGGCGACACACGACCTGCTGCTCCGGGTCCGCGGTCGCCTGGAGCCGCTGTTGCAGGCCGGCCGGAGCTGGCGGACCTCCCTGCGGCGGCCCCGGCAACCGACGCTCGAGCAGCGCGTGCGCGGCCTCGAGCTGGAGGTCGCGGCCCTCAAGGCCCGGCTGGTGATCGCGCCCGAGACCGAGACCGGGACCTCGGACGTGGTCGTGGAACTCCCGCGCCCTGTCGACACGGCCAGGACGCCGCGCTCACGCCGGGGCTGAGCGCCCCCCGTGGCGATCCCGCCAGCGCGAGGTTGCCGCACCGGGCCGCAGGCGATACGCTTCGTCCTCAGGGAGGACAGCCGATGAGCCGCGCTTTCGTGAAGGAGGACGACGGTTCGCGCCCGGAGGCGCTGCCCGAGATCCCGGTGAGCTCCGCCCCGAACCTCGTCACCCCCCGCGGCCTGCGGCAGATCGAGCGGCGCCTCGCCGAGATCGAGACCGCGCTCGGCAACTCGCCCGACGAGGCCGCCACCGCCCGGCTGCGCCGCGACCTGCGCTACTGGCGCGCGCGCCACGCCACCGCCCGGCTGACCGCGCCCGACCCCGACGACCCCGCGGTGCAGTTCGGCAGCCGCGTGACCTACCAGGCCGAGGACGGCGAGCCCCGCACCGTGGTGCTGACCGGCGAGGACGAGGCCGACCCGGCCGCCGGCCGCATCCCCTACCCGGCCCCGGTCGCCCGCGCGCTCCTCGGCGCCGTCGCCGGCCAGTCGGTCACCGTCACCCTGCGCGGCCAGCCGGTCGAGCTCGAGGTGCTCGCGGTCGAGGTGCCGCCCGACACGGATTGATCGCCGCCGGTCTGCCCTTCAGCCTCGTGCTGTCCTCGCCGCCCCGCACGACTACAGGACGGCCTCAACCTTGCGCTCTAGGCACATAGCGCATCGCCACCGCCCCTGAGCCGAACTCCTGCCGGCTCACGAGCTTCAGATCGACGTACTTCGACAGTCCCGCGAACAGTGTCGGCCCGTGCCCCACGAGCCTTGGCTGCACGATGAGCTCGTATTCGTCGATCAGTCCAAGCTCCGCCAAGGCCAGCGGCAGCTTCACGCCTCCCACGAACAGCCCCTTGCCCGGCTGCTGCTTGAGCTGCCGAACGGTCTTCTCCAGATGATCCCCGCGCACGAGCTCCGCGTTCCAGTCCACCTGGTCCAGGGTGCTCGAAACGGCATACTTCTTTGCCGCGTCGATCGTCCGGGCGAACGGCTCCATCCAGTCGGCCATCCAGTCGGGCCTCACTCCCGTCCGCGCCACCGGCCGCCACGCGGCCTCCATCATTTGGTAGGTGACCCGGCCAAAGACGAGGGCATCGGCCCGCGCGAGGTTCTCGACGGCGTGACGATGCAGCTCCTCGTCCGCTACACCTACGCGATGATCGCAGCATCCGTCCAATGTGACGTTGATGGAATACCGAAGTGGCCGCATCTGATGAGCGTGCCACGATCAATGTTGGATTGGAAGTTCCAGCGTTGCAGGTCGGCGATCTCCGTTGCAGTAACCTTTCCCGGATCGCGGGTTTCAGGTGCATGCGTTGTGCATGCGTTGTGCATGAAGTGTGCATTCAAGGCTCGCGCCGCTAACCCTTGATCCCGAACGGATCAGGCCCTCCGCGCCCCGAGCTTCGCGACGTCCAGCAACCCCAGCACCTTCGCCTCGATGTCGGCCGCATTGAGCCCAGCCTCCGCGTACATCCGCTCCGGCGTATCCTGCTGGATGAAGCGATCGGGCAGCACCATCGACCGGAACTTCAGTCCCCGGTCGAACACCCCCTCCTCGGCGAGGAGCTGCGCCACATGGCTCCCGAAGCCGCCGACCGAGCCCTCCTCGATGGTGACGAGCCCCTCGTGCTCGCGCGCCAGCCGCAGAATCAGCTGCCGGTCCAAGGGCTTGGCGAAGCGCGCGTCGGCCACCGTCGGCCGCACCCCCTTCGCCGCCAGCGCCTCCGCCGCCTTCAGGCACTCGCCGAGCCGCGCCCCGAACGACAGGATCGCCACCCCCTGCCCTTCGACGACGACGCGCCCGCGCCCGACCTCGAGCGGCACCCCGCGCTCCGGCAGCTCGACGCCCACCCCCTCGCCGCGCGGGAAGCGGAAGGCGCTCGGCCGGTCGTCGATCGCCACCGCGGTCGCCACCATGTGCACGAGCTCGGCCTCGTCGGCGGCCGCCATGACCACGAAGCCCGGCAGGCACGCGAGATAAGCCACATCGAACGCCCCGGCATGCGTCGGCCCGTCGGCGCCGACGAGCCCGGCGCGGTCGATCGCGAAGCGCACCGGCAGTCCCTGGATCGCCACGTCGTGCACCACCTGGTCGTAGCCGCGCTGCAGGAAGGTCGAGTAGATCGCGGCGAACGGCTTCATCCCCGCCGCCGCCATGCCGGCGCAGAAGGTGACGCCGTGCTGCTCGGCGATGCCGACGTCGAAGCAGCGCTTCGGGAACCTCTCGGCGAACAGGTCGAGCCCGGTGCCGTCCGGCATCGCCGCCGTCACCGCGACGATGCGCTCGTCCGCCGCCGCCTCGCGGATCAGGCTCTGCGCGAACACCTTGGTGTAGGAGGGCGCGTTCGAAGGCTTCTTCACCTGCGCGCCAGTCACCACGTCGAACTTCGCGACCCCGTGGTACTTGTCGCTCGACGCCTCGGCCGGCGCGTAGCCCTTGCCCTTGCGGGTCAGCGCGTGCACGAGCACCGGGCCGCCGGCGCGCGCCTTCACGGCGCGCAGGATCGGGACGAGGCTCTCCATGTCGTGGCCGTCGATCGGGCCGACGTAGGAGAAGCCGAGCTCCTCGAAGAGCGTGCCGCCGATCGCCAGCCCCTTGACCAGCTCGTGCGCGCGCTTCGCGCCCTCGCGGAACGGACCCGGAAGCAGGTTGACCGCGCCCTTGGCCGCGGCGCGCAGGTCCTGGAACGGCTCGCCGGCGTAGAGGCGCGACAGGTACTTCGACATCGCCCCGACCGGCGGCGCGATCGACATCTCGTTGTCGTTGAGGACGACGATCAGCCGCTCCTTCATGTGGCCGGCGTTGTTCATCGCCTCGTAGGCCATGCCGGCCGACATCGCCCCGTCGCCGATCACGCAGACCACGTCGCCGATGTCGGGCGCCCCGAGGTCGCGCGCCACCGCGAAGCCGAGGCCGGCCGAGATCGAGGTCGAGGAATGCGCCGCCCCGAACGGGTCGTAGGCGCTCTCCGCCCGCCGGGTGAATCCCGAGAGCCCGCCCCCGGCCCTCAGCGTGCGGATGCGGTCGCGGCGCCCGGTCAGGATCTTGTGCGGGTAGCACTGGTGCCCGACGTCCCAGATCAGCACGTCCTTCGGCGCGTTGAAGACCGCATGGATCGCCACCGTCAGCTCGACGACGCCGAGCCCGGCCCCGAGGTGCCCGCCGGTCACGCTCACCGCCGAGATGGTCTCGGCCCGCAGCTCGTCGGCGAGCTGGCGCAGCTCGGGCAGCGTCAGCCCCTTCATGTCCGACGGCCACTCGATCCGGTCGAGCAGCGGCGTCGCCGGTCGCGGATCGCTCATCGCTTCCCTCCCCTCGGCACGCTCACCGGTTCCGCGTGAAGACGAACTGCGCCGCCGCCCGCAGGTTCCCCGCCGCCGAGCCGTAGGGCGCCAGCGCCTCCGCCGCCTCCACCACCAGCTCATGCGCCTTGCGCCGCGCGCCGTCGAGCCCGAGCAGCGAGACGAAGGTCGCCTTGCCCTGCTCGCCGTCCTTGCCGACCCGCTTGCCGGTCGCCTCGGCGTCGCCCTCGACGTCGAGCATGTCGTCGCGGATCTGGAAGGCGAGCCCGAGCGCCGCCGCGTAGCGCCGGAGCGGCTCCGGATCCGACCGCCCGAGGATCGCCCCCAACTCGGCCGCCCAGCCGAACAGCGCTCCGGTCTTCAGCGCCTGCAGATCGGTCGTCGCCGCGAGGTCGAGCGGCGCCGCGCCGGCCGCCGCCGCGATGTCGAGCGCCTGCCCGCCGACCATGCCGTGCGCGCCCGCCGCCTGCGCCAGCCGCCAGACCAGCCGCGCCTGCGCCCGCGGGTCGATCGCCGACTGCGGCGCGGTGATGACCTCGAAGGCGAGCGTCTGCAGCGCGTCGCCGGCGAGCACCGCCGTCGCCTCGTCCCAGACCTTGTGCACGGTCGGCTTGCCGCGGCGCATGTCGTCGTCGTCCATGCACGGCAGGTCGTCGTGCGCGAGGCTGTAGGCGTGCACGCATTCGACCGCCGCCGCCGTCCTCAGCGCCTGCCCCGGCGGCACCCGGAAGATCGCCGCGCTCTCGAGCGCCACGAAGGCCCTGAGCCGCTTGCCGCCGCCGAGCACCGCGTAGCGCATCGCCGCCCCGAGGTCGGTCTCGTCGGACGGCAGCAGCCCGCCCAGCGCCTCCTCGACCCGCGTCGCCGCCTGGCTCAGCGCCGAATGGAACTGCAGCTCGTCCGCGTGCATCAAGGGATGTCGACCGGCCGCGCCCGGACGCCTTCCGGGCCTTGCGTGATCTCCGCCACCCGCGCCTCGGCCGCCTTCAGCTTCTCCTCGCAGTGCGCCTTGAGCTCGGCGCCGCGGGCGTAGAGCGCGATCGACTCCTCGAGCGGCACCTCGCCCTTCTCGAGGCGGCCGACGACCGACTCGAGTTCCGCGAGCGCGTCCTCGAAGGAGAGCTCCGTCACCGGCCGCAGGCCGTCCTCAGCCATGTCCGTGCTCCATCAGCACCCGCACGTGCGCCGCGACCGACGCGGCGAGCGCGCTCAGATCATATCCGCCCTCGAGAGTCGAGACGATCCGCCCGTCGCAGCACTGGTCGGCGAGCGCGCAGAGCTGCGCGGTCGCCCAGGCGAAGTCGGCCTCGACGAGGTTGAGGTTGGCCAGCGGGTCGCGCGCGTGCGCATCGAAGCCCGCCGAGACGAGGATCATCTGCGGCGCGTGCGCCTCGACCGCCGGCAGCACCCGCCCGAGCATCCCCGCCCGGAACACCCCGCCGCCGGCGCCGGGCGGCAGCGGCACGTTGACGACCTGCCCGTGCGCGCCGCGCTCCTCCACCGCGCCGGTGCCCGGGTAGAGCGGCATCTGGTGGGTCGAGGCGAAGAGGATGCGCGGGTCGTCCCAGACGAGGTCCTGGGTGCCGTTGCCGTGGTGCACGTCCCAGTCGACGATCGCCACCCGCTCGAGCCCGTGCGCCTCCAGCGCGTGCCGCGCCCCGATCACCGCGCTGCCGAAGAAGCAGAAGCCCATCGCCGTCGCGGTCTCGGCATGGTGGCCGGGCGGCCGCACCGCGCAGAAGGCGTTCCTCACCTCACCCGCCATCAGCATGTCGACGCCCTGCACCACCGCGCCCGCCGCGCGGCGGGCGGCGGCGAGCGTCCCCGGCATCAGGAAGGTGTCGGAATCGATCGGCGCATAGCCCTGCTGCGGCGACCGTGCCTGCAGCCGCTCGATGTAGGCGGCCGGATGCGCGCGCAGGATGTGCGCGTCCTCGGCCAGCGGCGCCTCGACCCGCACGAGGTAGGCGAACTCCTCGGCCTCGAGCGCCCCCCATATCGCCTCGAGCCGCTCGTGCCGCTCGGGATGCCCGGGGGGGTTGATGTGCCGGAGGCAGTCGCCGTGCGAGATCAGCGCCGTGGTCATCTTCGGACCATATGGAGGGCCGCGCCGAGGTTCAAACGCTATCGCCCGCCGGCCTCAGCCGCCCGCCTGCCAGACGCGGATCGCCTCGACCGGCCAGAGCAGCATGATGACGTTGAGCGTCAGCCCGTCGCGGATCAGCAGCGTGGTCACGACCTCCATCCCGACCGCCAGCGCCACCGTCAGCCAGACCGGCAGCCGCGACGCCAGCCAGAAGCCGAGCATCATCGCGAGGATGTCCATCACCGAGTTGATGACGCTGTCGCCGTAGTAGTCGAGCGAGATCGTCACCGCCCGGTAGCGGTCGATGATCATCGGCGAGTTCTCGACGATCTCCCAGGCCGCCTCGATCGCGGTGGCGATCGCCAGCCGCCAGCCGAACGAGAGGCGCGGCGCCGCGAGCCAGAGCAGCCAGTAGAAGATGAAGCCGTGGATCAGGTGGCTCGGCGTGTACCAGTCGGTCAGATGCTGCGAGTTGCCCGGACCCATGGTGTTGCCGTACCAGGGCAGCACCTAGCCGCAGGTGCAGATCGGCACCCGCCCCATCGCCAGCAGGACCAGCGCCGCCGCCACGACGAGCCCCGCCGTCACCGCCCAGGCCGGCACCCGCGCCGCGCTCATCGCCGCCCGCCGCTGGCGCGCCGGCCGCCCGCGGCGTAGCCTGCCGCCCGGCCGAAGGAGACCCGCCGATGCCCGACCGCCTCGTCGCCCACTTCCGCGCGATGGCCCGCAACAACGCCTGGGCGAACGCCCGCCTGCTCGCCGCCTGCGAGCGGCTCACCCCCGAGGCGTTCGCGGCGCCGCGCGTCAGCTTCTTCCCGTCGCTGCGGGCCACGCTCAACCACAACCTCGGCGTCGACCTCTACTACCTGAACGCCCTCGAGGCACGCGACGGCCGGCCGGTCGTGCCCGACGCCTGGCCCGACCTCGCCGAGCCCGCGGCGCTCCGGGCGGCGCAGGCGGCGAGCGACGCCCGGCTGATCGCCTTCTGCGACGCCCTCGCGACGTCCGACCTCGACCGCACGGTGATGACCGACCGTGGCGCCGCCGGCCTCGTCCCCGAGCGGCTCGACGCCGTCCTCGCCCACCTCTTCCAGCACCAGATCCACCACCGCGGCCAGGCCCACGCCATGCTCGCCGGCACCGACGTGCCGCCGCCGCAGCTCGACGAGTTCTTCCTCGACTGGGACCGCCATCCGAGCGTCGCACGAATGGGACTGATGCCGTCGCCGCGTGGACCGTGAGGGCGGAGGTATCCTGCTACTCACGCACTTGCAGAGCAACAGGCGACCGGGAACCGCACGCGCGTTGCGCTCGGTCACGGACGGCGCCGCGACGGCGCGACCGCCATCAGGCTCAGCATCTCGAACAGCATCTGCGCGCCGGCGTGCGCGGTGTTGGTGGTGGCGTCGTACTGCGGCGCCACCTCGACGAGATCGCCGCCGACGATGTCGATCCCCTCGAGCCCGCGCAGGATCGCCTGCGCCTCGCGCGTCGTCAGCCCGCCGACCTCGGGCGTGCCGGTGCCGGGCGCGAAGGCCGGGTCGAGCGCGTCGATGTCGAAGGAGACGTAGACCGGCCCGTCGCCGACCACCGCCCGCGCCTTCGCGATCACCGCCGGCAGGCCGATCGTGTCGATCTCCTCGGCGTGGATGCAGGTCATGCCGCTGTCGGTCGCGAACTCGTAGAGATACTCCGACGCCCCCCTCAACCCGATCTGCACCGTCCGCGTCGGATCGAGCACGCCGGCGAGCACCGCGTTGCGGAACGGCGCGCCGTGGTTCTCCCTGAGCCCGTCGAACGGCCCGCCGGTGTCGGAATGCGCGTCGACGTGCACGAGCCCGACCGGCCGCTCGCGCCCTACGGCGCGCAGGATCGGATAGCTGATCGAATGATCGCCGCCGACGGAGAGCGGCCGCACCCCCTGCCCGACGATCGCCGCGGTCCAGGCCTCGATCTCGGCATGGGCCGAGGCGATGCCGTAGCGGCTCGAGAACGGCACGTCGCCGACGTCGGCCACCGCCATCTCGTGCAGCGGCGCGACGCGCAGCACGTGGTTGTACGGCCCGACCCGCTCGATCGTCCGCACCGCCCGCGGCCCGAAGCGCGTGCCCGCCCGGTTCGAGGCGGCGAGGTCGAACGGCACCCCGCTGATCGCCACGTCGAGCCCGGAGAAGTCCGGCGCCGCCGGATCGACGATCCGGTGCGGCGCCGCGAGGAAGGTCGGCACCCCGACGAAGGGCGCAGGCCGCGCGCCGCGGCTGAAGATGCGCGCGGCGACCGCGGCGAAATGCGGGTCGTGCATCCGCCCGCCGGGGTCGTCGGCATACTTGGCGCGCAGCCGATCGAGCTCCGCCTCGTCCCAGGCCATGCGTCTCCTCCGGGATGAAGGGGCCGCGGCGCCGCGGCCCCCGCTCGCCTACTTGAAGGCCACGTCGGTGACCGCGTGGCTCCAGGCGCCCTCCGGCGCCTTGGTGATGACCGGATCCGAGCCGGCGGTCAGCAGCGTCTCGACCGTGCGCTCGTAGTCGGCCGGGTCGAGCGTGCCGTCGGTGCCGGCGGTCAGCTTGGCGATCTCGCCCATCATCCGCTTCTGGTGCGCCTCGGTCTGCGCCCCGGTCTCGTCGTTGTCGAGCACGATCATCGCCGCGTCGTCCGGGTGCTCCTCGGCCCACTTCCAGCCCTTCATCGAGGCGCGGACGAACTTCGCCATCGTCTCGACGAAGGCCGGGTCGGCCAGCCGCTCCTCGAGCACGTAGAGCCCGTCCTCGAGCGTCGCGACCCCCTGGTCCTCGTACTTGAAGACCGTCAGTTCCTCCGGCGTCAGCCCGGCGTCGATCACCTGCCAGTACTCGTTGTAGGTCATCGTCGAGATGCAGGCCGCCTGCTTCTGCAGGAGCGGATCGACGTTGAAGCCCTGCTTCAGCACCGTCACCCCCTCGGGGCCGCCGTCGGTCGAAAGCCCGAGCTTCGACATCCACGACAGGAACGGATACTCGTTGCCGCCGAACCAGACCCCGAGCGTCTGCCCAGGGAAGTCCTCGGTCGCGGTCACGCCCGAATCGTTGCGGCAGGTCAGCATCATCCCCGACCGCTTGAACGGCTGCGCGATGTTGACGAGCGGCAGCCCCTTCTCGCGCGCGGCGAGCGCCGAGGGCATCCAGTCGATGACGACGTCCGCCCCGCCGCCGGCGATCACCTGCGGCGGCGCCACGTCGGGGCCGCCCGGCTTGATCGTGACCTCGAGCCCCTCCTCCTCGTAGAAGCCCTGCTCCTGCGCTACGTAGTAGCCGGCGAACTGCGCCTGCGTCACCCACTTCAGCTGCAGCGTCACCTCCTCGGCCGAGGCCACGCCACCCGCCAGCATCGCCGCGGCGCTCACGCCCGCGAACCATCGTCTCATTGTTGTTCTCCCTGCTTGGACCAAGTCACTCAGCCGCGCTGCGACGGGTGCCAGAACGTCACCGCCCGCTCGATCAGCGCCACCGCGCCGTAGAAAGCCGACCCGACCACCGCCGCCACGACGATCTCCGCCCACACCATGTCGAGCGCCAGCCGCCCGACCTCGGTGGATATCCGGAAGCCCATGCCGACCGTCGGCGAGCCGAAGAACTCCGCCACGATGGCGCCGATCAAAGCCAAGGTCGTGCAGATTTTCAAGCCATTGAACAGGAACGGCGCCGCGGCGGGAAGCTGGAGCCTGACGAGGGTCTGCGGATGGCTCGCCGCCCAGGTCCGCATCAGGTCGCGCTGCATGTGGTCGGCCGCGGCCAGCCCCTGCACGGTGTTGACCAGCATCGGGAAGAACACCATCAGCACCACGACCGCCGCCTTCGACTGCCAGTCGAAACCGAACCACATCACCATGATCGGCGCCATGCCGACGATCGGCAGCGCGCTCGCGAAGTTGCCGACCGGCAAGAGCCCGGCGCGCAGGAACGGCACCCGGTCGGCGGCGATCCCGACGAGGAAGGCCGCCCCGCAGCCGATGACGTAGCCCGAGAGCGCCCCCTGCAGGAAGGTCTGCCGCACGTCGGCGAGCAGCGTCGGCCAGTCGCTGACCAGCCGCGCCGCGACCGCGCTCGGCGCCGGCAGCAGCACCGGGCTCACCGCGAAGCCGCGCACCACCACCTCCCAGAGCGCCAGCAGCGTCAGCCCGAACACCACCGGCGGCAGCCAGCGGCCCGCCCAGCCGCCGGCCCGCGCCAGCCGGGCGTTCAGCCACCAGCCCCCGAGCCAGACCGCGACCGTCCCGAGAAGCGCCGCGCTCACTTGCGTCGCCCCGCGGCCCGGGCGAAACCTGCGCCATGCCGCCCGCCCCCATCCCGCTCGACAAGGCCCAGGCCCGCCGCCTCTGGCTCCGCGCCCAGCGGCTCGACGCCGACGCGCCCTTCGGCGCCGGCCCGGCCGCGGTCCGCGCCGCCGTCGAGCACCTCGGCTACGTGCAGATCGACACGATCAACGTCATCGAGCGCGCCCACCACCACATCCTCTGGTCGCGCATTCCCGCCTACGCCCGCGCCCACCTGGCCGCGGCGCTCTCGACCGAGAAGTCGGTCTTCGAATACTGGGCGCACGCGCTCGCCTACATCCCGACCCGGGACATCCGCTTCTACCTCGCCGACATGCGCGACCACCGCGCAGCCCCCTCGGCCTGGTTCGGCGACGTCCCGCCCGCCGACATCCGCCGCATCGTCGCCCGCATCCGCCGCGACGGCCCGCTGACCATCCGCGACATCGACGGCGAGCGCGTCGAGAAGCTCCACCTCTGGGCCAGCCGCAAGCCCGAGAAGCGCGCCCTCGAGCACGCCTTCTACGCCGGCATGCTGACCGTCGGCGCCCGCGACGGCATGGTGAAGACCTACGAGCTCATCGACCGCCACTTCGGCTGGCCGCCGCGCCCGCGCGTCGCCACCGAGGCGCAGACCCTCGACTACCTGCTCGACCGCGCCCTGCGCGCCCAAGGCGTCGTCAGCCTCGACTCGATCTGCTACATGGACGCCCCGCGCAAGAAAGCGGTGGCGGCGCTGATCGAGGCCCGCGTCCGCCGCCGCCGGCTCGTCCCCGTCGCGATCGACGGGTGCAAGCCGCACTGGGCGACGCCCGAGGCGCTGGCCGAGGCCCTGCCCGAAACCGACCGCGTCCACCTCCTCTCGCCCTTCGACCCGCTCGCCATCCAGCGCCGGCGCCTCGCCTCCCTCTTCGACTACGACCACCGCTTCGAGGCCTATGTCCCGGCAGCGAAACGCCAGCTCGGCTACTTCGCCCTGCCGGTCCTCGTCGGCGACCGCGTCGCCGCGGCGATCGACCTCAAGGCCGACCGCGCCGGGCGCAAGCTCCTGATCCAGCAATGGACCTGGATCTCCGACCCCCGCGAGGGCGACAAGGCCCGCATCGACGAGGGTCTCGGCCGGTTCGAGGCCTTCCAGTTCGGCCCCTGACCGCGGGAGCCCGCCGTGACCGACGCCCATGTTGACGCCCGTGTCGCCGCCACCCTCGCCACCCTCGAGGCGCACGCCTCGGAGAAGGTCCGCGCCGACATGGCGCCGCGCTACGGCATCGTCACCGACAAGGCGATCGGCGTGCCGATGGCGAGGATACAGGCCGTCGCCAAGGCGCTCGGCCGCGACCACGCCCTCGCCGCCGCGCTCTGGGAGACCGGCGTCTACGAGGCGCGCATGGTCGCCTGCATGATCGACGACCCGGCCGCGGTGACGCCCGAGCAGATGGATCGCTGGCGCGCCGACTTCGACAACTGGGCGATCGTCGACACCGTTTGCTTCAAGCTCTTCGACCGGGTGCCGCACGCCTTCGCCAGGGTCGACGCCTGGGCCACCCTCAACGACGAGTTCGGCCGCCGCGCCGCCTTCGCGCTCCTCGCCTGCCTCGCCCTGCACGGCCGCGGCACCGACGCCGATTACCTCGCGCGCCTCCCCCTGATCGCGGCCGCCGCCACCGACGAGCGCAACTTCGTCCGGAAGGGCGTCAACTGGGCGCTGCGCGCCATCGGCGGCAAGAAGAGCCCACCCCTGCGCCAAGGCGCGCGCGAGCTCGCGACCAACCTCGCCCAGTCCCCGGACAAGTCCGCGCGCTGGATCGGCAAGGACGCGCTCAAGGCCTTCGCCAAGGCCGATGGTGCCTGACACGCTCACGCCGGCCGCGCCCCCATCGCCCGCGCCGTCAGCCGCTCGACCAGCCCGATCGCCCCGACCAGCGCCGCCGCGAGGATCGCCGCCATGACCAGCGCCGCCCAAATCTGGATCGTCTGCCCGTAGTAGCTCCCCGACAGCATGCGCGCCCCGAGCCCCGCCACCGCCCCGGTCGGCAGCTCGCCGACGATCGCCCCGACGAGGCTCGCCGCGACGCCCGACCTTCAGCGAGGCGAAGAGCCAGGGCAGCGCCGCCGGCCAGCGCAGCCTGAGGAAGGTCTGCGCCGCGGCTCGCGTTCCAGGTCCGCATCTGGTCGATCAGCATCCGGTCGGGGCTCCTGAGCCCCTGCACCATCCCGACCACCACCGGGAAGAACGACAGATACATCGAGATGATCGCCTTCGGCAGCAGCCCGGTCAGCCCGACCGAGGCCAGCACCACGATGATCATCGGCGCGATCGCCAGGATCGGCACCGTCTGGCTGGCGATCACCCAGGGCAGCACGCTGGCGCTCATCGTCCGGTCGTGCACGATCCCGATCGCCAGCAGGATGCCGAGTCCCGCGCCGAGCACGAACCCGGCGAGCGTCGCCGCCAGCGTCACCCAGGCGTGATAGACGAGGCTCCGCTTCGACGTCGGGCTCATCCCCACGGTCGACTTCCAGAGCTCGGCCGCCACCTGGTGCGGCGCCGGCAGCCGCGGCCGCTCCTGGGACATCGTCGCGGCCACGAGCGCCGCCGGCCCGAGCGACACCCCCGCCCGCTCCGCCTGGTCGCGCGCCCAGGGGCCGTTCAGCACCACGGCGAGCCCGTACCAGACGACGAGGATGCCCGCCACCACCGCCAGCACCGGCAGGACCGCGCCGCGCCCGCTCACCACGCCCCCGGCCAGACCATCAGGATGTCGGGCAGGCCCGCCTCGCCGTCGCCCGCGGTCTCCCGCAGCTCGACGAACCCCTGCCGCGCGTAGAACGCCCGCGCCGCGGCATTGGCCGCGAAGGTCCAGAGCGTCAGCCCGTCCGGGCTCGCCGCCTTCGCGCCCGCGACCAGCGCGGTGCCGACCCGCTGCCGCCGCGCCTCGGCCGCCAGGTAGAGCCCGTCGACATGCCCGCCGGCGCGCGCGAGAAACCCGACCACCCTGCCCTCCCGCTCCGCCACCGTCACCGCCCTCGTCGCCAGCACCGTCTCGCGGAAGTGCCGCTCGACCGCCGCGGGCGGATGCAGGCGCGGCATCCAGTCGGTGGCGTCGACCCAGGCGTCGAAGATCGCGGCGCAGGCGGCCGCGTCCTGCGGCCGCGCCGGCCGCAGGACGAGCGCCGCCTCGACTGTCGCCTGCTCGCCCATCGCCACGGCCACCGAAATGCGCCCCGATGCCGGCGTCAACCGCAATCGCCGCCGCGTGTCCGCGAGGGCGTCATCCAAACGCCTCGAATCCGTCACCGAGCCGTCACGCGCCGGGCCGATGAAGCAGGCGGACACCCAAGGGAGCCCCTCATGCCGCAACTGCGATTCCCAGCCGCCCTGCTCGCCTCGACCGCCGCGCTCGCCGCCGCGATGCCGGCGGCGGCCGCGCCCTTCTTCGACCGCCTCGCCTCCTTCCCGGTCGCGCGCAACCTGCCCGCGGGCAGCGACCCGGCGACGCCGACCTCGGCCGAGATCGTCGCGGCGAGCGGCGACGGCATGACGCTCGTCTATACCGACAGCCCGAACCAGGCGGTCGGCTTCATCGACATCGCCGACCCCGCCGCCCCGGCCGCGCTTGGCAGCCTCGCCTTCGACGGCGAGCCGACCGCCGTGTCGATCCTTAACGACACCGCCTTCGTCGCCGTCAACACCCGCGCGAGCTTCACCGAACCCTCCGGCCGCCTCGCCGCCGTCGACCTCGCGACCCGCGCCGAGACCGGCTCCTGCGACCTCGGCGGCCAGCCCAACTCGACCGCGCTCGCCCCCGACGGCAGCTTCGTCGCGGTGGCGATCGAGAACGAGCGCGACGAGGAGGTGAACGACGGCGCCCTCCCGCAGCTCCCCGCCGGCTGGCTGGCGATCGTCCCGCTCGCCGACGGCGCCATGCGGTGCGACGCCATCGTCCGCGCCGACCTGACCGGCCTCGCCGAGGTCGCGCCGGACGATCCCGAGCCCGAGTTCGTCGACGTGAACGCCGACGGCGAGATCGCCGTGACCCTTCAGGAGAACAACCACGTCGTCATCGTCGGCCGCGACGGCAGCGTGCTCGCGCACTTCTCCGCCGGCGCCGTCGACCTCGAGGGCGTCGACCTGACCGACGACGGCGCGCTCGACTTCACCGGGAGCACCACCGGCGTCCCGCGCGAGCCCGACGCGGTGCAGTGGCTCGGCACCGACCGGCTCGCCACCGCCAACGAGGGCGACTGGCAGGGCGGCAGCCGCAGCTTCACAATCTTCGGCCGCGACGGCAGCGTCGCCTTCGAGAGCGGCCCGGCCTTCGAGCACGCCGTCGCCGCCATCGGCCACTATCCCGAGGGCCGCTCCGACGCCAAGGGCGTCGAGCCCGAGGGCATGGAGGCGGCGCGCTTCGGCGACACCGACTATCTCTTCGTGCTCTCCGAGCGCGGCTCGGTCGTCGGCGTCCACCGGATCGAGGACGGCACCCCGGTGCTGCACCAGCTCCTGCCCTCCGGCGTCTCGCCCGAGGGGGTGACGGCGATCCCGTCGCGCGGCCTGCTCGCCACCGCCAACGAGGTCGACCTCGTCGAGGACGGCCTCGCCCGCGCCCACGTCATGATCTACGCGCTCGCGGAGCGCGAGGCCCCGGCCTATCCGTCGATCGTCGCCGACGGCCCGGACACGCCGCTCGGCTGGGGCGCCCTCTCCGGCCTCGCCGCCGATCCCGCCACGCCCGGCCGCCTCTTCGCCGTCAGCGACAGCGTCTACGCCATGCAGCCGCGCATCTTCGAGATCGACGCGACCGCCGCCCCGGCCCGGATCGTGCGCGCCATCGACGTGACCCGCGCCGGCCGCCCGGCGCAGAAGCTCGACCTCGAGGGCATCGCTCCCGACGGCGAGGGCGGCTTCTGGCTGGCGAGTGAGGGCGATCCCGGCGCCGTCGTCCCGCACGCCCTGATCCGCGTCGACGCGAGCGGCGAGATCGTCGAGGAGATCGGCTACCCGCCCGCGCTCCTCGGCCAGCAGACCCGTTCCGGCGCCGAGGGCGTCACCGTCGCCGACGGCAAGGTCTGGATCGCCATCCAGCGCGAATGGGGCGACGACCCGAAGGGCCAGGTGAAGCTTCTCGCCTGGGACCCCGAGACCGAGGAGTGGGGCGCCGTCCGCTACCCGCTCGACGCCGCCCCCGAAGGCGGCTGGGTCGGCCTCTCGGAGATCACCGCCCACGGCGACCACCTCTACCTGATCGAGCGCGACAACCGGATCGGCGAGAGCGCGAGCATCAAGCGCATCACCCGCGTGTCTCTCGCCGGCCTCGCCCCGGCCCCGCTCGACGGCGAGCTGCCGCTCGTCACCAAGGAGACCGTGCGCGACCTGTTGCCCGATCTCGCCGTCCCGCGCGGCTACGTCGCCGACAAGGTCGAGGGCTTCGCCATCGATACCGCCGGCACCGCCTTCGTCGTCACCGACAACGACGGCACCGACGACAGCTCGGGCGAAACCCACTTCCTGGCCCTCGGTCCGCTCGAAGCGATGTGATGCCCTTTCCGGTTGAAGGCCTCGGCCCCGTCCTTCGAGACACGCGCGTTAACCTTCCCCTCCGCCGACGGTTTTGTAGCTACAGGAAAACTACGGAAAAACTACGGGAAACCTACAGCGACTGCCGCCGGTTAATGCGGCAATTCCAGAGCCTTGCGGCAGCGGGCTTCGCGGATGCGGGTCTAAGTCGCTCAATCGGATTTCGTACGAGACGCGACCGCGCCGTGCCGCCTTCGGGGCGCGCGGCGCGGCTCCCTCCGGGTCCGCGTCGAGGCGGGAGGAGGCCTGACAGGAGGTTAATTCCGGAGCTCGCAATCGAGCGATTTCAGCGAGTTGCGACAATATCACGCGTGGACACCCCAGGAGGTCGGGGCGCCTGCGCTCCGCCCGGTCAGCCCGCGTAGGTCTCGTCGAGCGCGTAGCCGCTCGAGCGGACCGTGCGGATCGGATCGCGGTCGCCGCGCCGGTTGAGCGCCTTGCGCAGCCGCCCGATATGCACGTCGACCGTGCGGATCTCGACGTAGACGTCCTGCCCCCAGACCCGGTCGAGCAGCTGCTCGCGCGAGAACACCCGCCCCGGGCGCTGCATCAGCGCGTCGAGCAGCCGGAACTCGGTCGGCCCGAGGTGGACGTCGCGCTTCCCCCGCCGCACCCGGCAGAGCTCGCGGTCGAGCACGAGGTCGGCGAAGCTCGCCACGTCGCCGGCCACCGCCGGCGCGGTACGGCGCAGCACCGCGCGCATCCGGGCCACGAGCTCGGACATCGAGAACGGCTTGGTGACGTAGTCGTCGGCGCCGACGTCGAGGCCGCGGACCCGGTCCTCCTCCTCGCTGCGGGCGGTCAGCATGATGACCGGAATGTCGCGGGTGTCGGCGCGGGCGCGAAACTGCCGGCAGAGCTCGATGCCGGAGACGTTGGGCAGCATCCAGTCGAGGATCACGAGGTCCGGCTTGCCTTCGGCGATCGAGACCAGCGCCTCGTCGCCGTCCACCGCGGTGACGACGCCGAATCCCTCCTTCTGCAGGTTGTAGGCGAGGAGCTGGCTGATCGGCTCCTCGTCCTCCACGACCAGTATCTTTGCGGCCATAGGCTCCCGGTTCCTGGCTGTTCCTACGATTCGGCGACGTCGAGCCCGGTGGGCTCGCCCTTCGGCCGATCGTCTCCGAGGCTCTCGCCCTTCACGATGTAGTAGACCATCTCGGAGAGATGCGTGGCGTGGTCTCCGACCCGCTCGAGGTTCTTGGCGATGAACATGAGCTGCGCCCCCACCCCGATCAGCCGGCTGTCCTCGACCATGTAGGTCACCACCTCGCGGAAGATGGCGTTGTACATCTCGTCGATCTCGACGTCCTGGTTCCAGATCTGGACCGCGAGATCGACGTCGCGCGAGGCATGCGCGTTCAGCACGTCCGAAAGCTGGGTCAGGGTCTGCCGGCCCATGCGCACGATCGAGCCGGTGAGCTTGACCGGCCGCGCCGAGCTGAGCGGGATCGCCCGCTTGGCGATGTTCTTCGCGAGGTCGCCGATACGCTCGAGCGTCGTCGCGATCTTCATCGCGGCGATCAGCACCCTGAGGTCGGCCGCCACCGGCTGGCGCAGCGCGATCACCCGCACCACGCTCTCCTCGATCGCCGCCTCCATCGCGTCGAGCAGCCTGTCGCGCTCGATCACCGAGCGCGCCATCCCCGGGTCGCGGTTCTGCACCGATTCCAGCGACTCGGCGAGCAGCTCCTCGCAGAGCCCGCCCATTTCCGAGATCTTCGCCTGGACCTGGATCAGGTCCTCGTCGAAGGCCGATACGATATGCGCCATGGCGGCGACCAACTCCCGATGCGCGGGCCGACGGCAACCCGCTTGCCGGCGCAGTATAACCACCAAGGCGACCGGATCGTTACAGAATCAAGACGTTTTGATGACGGCGCAAGTCGCTCATGCCGAACGCCGATCCGGCGCGGAGGTCTCCGCCGCGCCATCCGGCCGCGGCGCGGCCGGCCCGCCCGCTGCCGCCGCCGGCAGCCAGACGGTGAAGACGCTGCCCTTCCCCGGCGCCGAGGCGATCTCGAGCCGCCCGTGGTGCCGGTTCAGGATGTGCTTGACGATCGCGAGGCCGAGACCGGTGCCGCCCTTGTTGCGGCTCGACGCCGGATTGACCCGGTAGAAGCGCTCGGTCAGCCGGTGCAGGTGCTCGCGGTCGATGCCCGGGCCGTCGTCCTCGACCGCGATGCCGACCCGGCTCGGGTGCGCCTTGTCGGGCCCGAGCGCCCGCACCCGCACCGTGGTGCCGGCGCCGCCGTAGCGCATCGCGTTGTCGACCAGGTTGGTGAAGACCTGCGCCAGCTGGTCGCGGTCCCCGAGCACGCGCTCGCCCGGCTCGGGCAGGTCCGTCTCCAGGGTGACGCCCTGCTGAAGCGCCACCGGCAGCAGCACCGTGGCGCTCTCGGCGGCGATCTCGGCGAGCGACCACTCCTCGGCCGGCCGCAGGTGCTCGGTCATCTCGATCCGGCTGAGCGACATCAGGTCGTCGACCAGCCGCTGCATCCGCCCGGCCTCGCGCGCCATGATCGCCAGGAACCGCTCGCGCGCCTCGGCGTCGTCGCGGGCGTGGTGCTGCAGCGTCTCGATGTAGCCGATCACCGCAGCGAGCGGGGTCCTGAGCTCGTGGCTGGCGTTGGCGACGAAGTCCGAGCGCAGCGCCTCGGCACGCCGCGCCTCGGTCCGGTCCTCGATCTGCACGATCGCCAATGCCTCGGGGCCGAAGGCGCCGCCGGGCGGCAGCAGCGCCACCCGCGCCTCGAAGGCGCGCTCGCGGCCCGGATGGGCGGTGAAGTCGACCCGCCGGTCGCCACCGTCGGCGAGCGTCGCCGCCACCGCCTCGACGAAGGCCGGCGCCCGCAGCACGTTGGCGTAGTGCGCGTCGACCTGCAGCGCCGGCAGCGCCTCGTGTGCCGCCGGGTTGGCGTAGGCGATCCGCCCGGTACGGCTGACGATCAGGAGCGGCGTCGGCAGCTTCTCGATCAGCGCCCGCCCGAAGCCGCTCGGCATCGGCGCGGGCTCGTCGCTCGGCGCGGCGTCCGCCGGATCCCGCGACCGCGCCAGCGCCAGCGCCAGCGCCAGGTAGGCGAGGACCGCGCCGAAGACGAAGGCCAGCACCGGCGGCAGCCGCAGGCCGACCGCAGCCGCGAGCAGCAGGCCGACCAGCGCCGCCAGGCCCAGGTGATACCGGCTTCCCATCGCTCAGCGACGACCTTCCGCGTTCACGCCGTTTCCCCGGCGAGGATAGATTGCATTCACGGACCGGCACTATATCTCAGTGATTGCACGGATGTGACAGGAAGGCCGATGATCCGCTACGCGCTGCGCTGCGACCGGGAGCACCGCTTCGACTCCTGGTTCGGATCGAGCGACGACTTCGACCGGCTGACCGATGCCGGGCTGGTCGCCTGCGCGGTCTGCGGCTCGAGCGCGATCGAGAAGGACCTGATGACCCCGGGCCTGGCGTCGTCCGCCCCGGCGTCGGCTCCGGACCTGCGCGCCCCGGCCTCCCCGGCCGAGCAGGCGCTCGCCGAGCTGCGGCGGCGGATCGAGGCCGCCGCCGACGATGTCGGGCGCGATTTCGCGGCCGAGGCCCGGCGCATCCACGACGGTCTGGCGCCCGAGCGGGCGATCATCGGCGAGGCCCGCCCCTCCGAGGCGCGCGCGCTGCTCGAGGACGGCATCCCGGTCGCCCCCCTGCCCTGGCCGGCCCGTCGGACGAGCTGAGCCGGCCTTTACATCGAGGCGAGATCGTCCGCTACCGGGACGAGCCCGAGACCGGCTTCCGACGGCGCTTCGTCGCCAACCTGGTGAAGCTCCTGCCGATCGAACTCGCAACCCTGACGCCGATCGCGTGGCGGCCGGGGCCGGGAGTGGATGCCGGTGCGGCAGCCGGGCGACGCTTCAAAACCAAACAGGGTCGCTTATCCAAGAGATCGGGGCCGTGCTTGACACGTCACCTTTCCGGCCTGATCGTCACCGTCCCACAGTCCCGATCGAGCGGATCGAAATGTCCGAGAGCGCCGATCCTCACGACCCTCCCGGCGGAGAAGCCAAGGCTCCGCGCGATCCGGTGCGCCGCTGGACCATCGTCGTCGCGGCGGCACTGCTGTTCCTGCTGGCGTTGCAGATCGCCAGCGACCGGACGGCGCCGGTCTCCTCGATCGGCACGGTCGAGGGGCTGGTGCTGCCGATCTCCTCGCGGGTGTCGGGCGAGCTGCTGCGCGTTGCGGTCAGCGACGACGAGATCGTCGAAGCCGGCACGCTGCTCTTCGAGGTCGATCCGACCCCGTTCCGGCTGGCGGTCGAGGCGGCCGAGGCCGACCTTGCGCAGGTCGGGCAGTCCATCGGGGCGTCGACCGCCGACGTCGCCGCCGCGCAGGCGCGGGTCGCCGAGGCGGAAGCGGTGCTGACCAACAGCCGCGCCCAGGCCGAGCGCACGCTGGAGCTGGTGGCGCGCGGCGTGACGCCGGCGGCGGAGGGCGACGAGGCGATCGCGGATGTCACCTCGGGCGAGGCGACCGTGGCAGCGGCCGAGGCCGACCTACGCAGCGCCGAGGAGGCGCTGGGTCCGGCGGGCGCCGACAACCCGCAGCTGCGTGCCGCGCAGGCGGCGCTGGAGACGGCGCAGTTCGACCTGAGCCAGACGCAGGTCGTCGCACCGACGCGCGGCCGGGTCACCAACTTCAGCCTCGGGCCGGGCGAGACCGCCACCGCCGGGCAGCCGGTCCTGACGATGATCGACCTGCAGGGCGCCTGGGTCATCGGGTATTTTCGCGAGAACCAGCTCGGCAACATGAACGTCGGCGACGCGGCGGAGGTCGCGCTCGACGTGCTCCCCGGGAAGGTCTGGCCGGCGCGGCTGGTGTCGTTCGCCGGCGGCATCATGACGGTGAACCAGACGGCGGCCCCGGGCGGGCTGGTCGACACGCCGCCGCAGCAGCAATGGCTCGCCGAGCCGCAGCGGTTCGGCGTCCGGCTGCAGTTCGATCCGCCTGACCAGCGGCCGCCCAACGTGCGGCTGGGCTCGCAGGCGACGGTGATGGTCTATACCGAGGAAGCCGACTGGTTGCGGCCGCTCTGGAAGCTTCTGATTCGCGTCCGGGCGCTGATCTCCTATGTCTATTGACCCCAGCCAGGCGCAGCAGGTGCTGCGCGTGGCGCTGGTCACGCCGCTGGTCTACGGGGTGGCGGTGTGGATGGGGGCGCCGCTGCCCTTCGTCGCGGCGATGCTCTTCGCCACCTTCACGCTGAAGATGCCGGCGCCGCCGCCGTTCGGCGTCGTCGTCGTGCTTGCGCTGCTGCTGGCGCTGCTGCCGCTCGCCTTCGCCGGCATTGCCGGGGTGCTGAGCCAGTATCCCTACCTGATGGTGGGGTTCGTCGGCCTCGTGCTCTTCCATGCCTTCCGGCTCCAGGCGGTGCCGAAGACCGCGCTGATCGGCGTGCTGCTGCAGACCTTCGCCATCATGCTCCCGATCGCCACCGGCGAGTCCGAGCAGGTCGGCGGCGCGCTCTCGGGGCGTTCGCGCTCAACGGCGTGCTGGCCGTCGCCGGCCTCTACCTTGCCTTCGCGCTGTTCCCAGCCCGTCGCGTCGCCGCCCGGGCGGCCCCTCCGGCGCCGCCGGGCGACCCGCTGGAGCGGACGCGCAACGCCGCCGTCGCGGCGCTGGTGATGCTGCCGGCGTTCACGCTGCTCCTCGCCTTCAACCTGACCTCGGCGATGCGGGTGCTCTTCACCATCGCCATCGTGCTGGTCTCGCTCAGCCGCCGCGACGTGCGCGAGACCGGCGCGGAGAGCGTGCTCTCGGCGCTGATGGCGGGCGCGGTGGCGGTGGCCTTCTCGGTGCTCTACACCTTCTGGCCCCAGCCCGGCGCCGCGCTGCTGGCGATGGCGTTCCTCGGCCTGCTGGTGGTTCCCCGCGCCTTCAGCGGCCGGCACCAGGGCGCCGTCGCGCTGGCGATCCCCCTCGTCTGGGTGCTGCTCGGGACCGCGGAGGGCAGCACGCTCTCGAAGACGCTCGACTGGTGCCTCTACTCGATCCTGGGCGTGCTCTACGCGGTCTGGGCGCGCGCGCTGATCCTGGCGATGCTGGGCTGGCGGGACGGGTCAGCGTCCGCTCGCGGTGCCGAGCTTCCGTAGGAACCGGAGCCGAGCGGTATTCATAGGGGACCGAAATCGCTCTCGATGCCGGCATCCGATGGCGCTCGCTCCGTCAGCACCGGGGCCGGCCGCTCGAATCCGGGCGCGAGTTGTCCGACAATGCGCCCGATCAGGATCGCGAGATAGAGCGTGCCGAGCGCCGCTTCGAGCGCGGCGCCGATCTGCGCAACCGATGTCGCAGGCGTGATGTCCCCATAGCCGGCGGTGGTCACGGTTATGATACTGAAATAGAGCATCTGGGTATCGAGGTCCCCGCCTTCCGGGAGGCGGAAGGATCCGGGATGCGCGCCTTCCATCTGGCGAAACAGCAGCGCGCAGGCGGTGGCGATCACGAAGTAGCCGAAGATCGCGCCGACCAGGCTGTCGGCGGTGGGCTCCCGGTTGCCGACCAGCTCGGCGAAGGTCGCGACGAGGGCGCCGAGGACAATGGTCAGGGCCAGGGCCGTGAGCGGGCCCTCGAGCGCGGCGACGCCGAGGACGTTGAGGATCTGGAGCAGGGCCGTCGCGAGCAGCAGCGCGATCGCCGCCCGCGACGCCCGGCGGCCGGTGCGCCCGGCGTACAGGGCGCCGCCAAATATCAGCATGAAGAGCGTGAACCCCGTGAGACGGGTGATGGGCCCATTTGGCAGCACCGCCTGAAGCACGAACGATCCGATCAGCAACGCCAGCAAGAAGCTCCATCGCCAGCGGGCGACAAGGCCGAGATAGGCTTCGACGATCGACATGGTTCCTCCCGCCGGGATCTTTCGGCATTATGACGCAACCGCTCCGGGCCGCCACGTCTCTTCGTGCAAGCGGGTGTCGAGGCAGCGGCGCACCGCCTGTCCTGGGTATCCCGGCGGACCTGGGGGCGCAGTGTTCGCGAGCCGGCAGAGAAGGACATCATGCAGAACGATCAACTTGGACCCACGGCCGCGACGGACATGAATCCCAACGGCCAATCCTTCGACTCGAAGTTCACCGACCTGGTGATCCGGCTGATCGTTGTCGGCTTCTTCGCCTATCTGTCGCTGACGCTGCTCGCGCCCTTCTTCATCATGATCATCTGGGCCGTCATCCTCGCCGTGGCGCTCTATCCGGCCTTCGAGGCATTGCGGAGGCTTCTCGGTGGTCGCGGCGGGCTGGCGGCGACCCTGATCACGCTGCTGGGCCTCGTGATCGTCGTCGCCCCGCTCGGGGCGGTCACGGTCAACGTCGCCGAAACCACGCTGGAGCTGGTCGCCGACTTCGAAAACCAGACGGTGGCCGTGCCGCGGCCTCCAGAGTCGGTGCGAGAGTGGCCGGTGATCGGCGAAAAGGTCCATGAGGCGTGGAGCCTCGCCTCCGTCAACCTCGAAGCCGCGGTGAAGCGATTCGGACCTCCGCTGCTGCAGGCGGCCGGCGCGATCGTCGGCAAGATCGCGGGCGTCGGCTTCGGTATGCTCGGATTTGCCGTATCGGTGCTAGTCGCCGGCTTCCTCTTCGTCCCGGGCCCGCGGCTAGGCGAAGTCGTCAAGACCTTCGCCCGCCGCATAGCGGCCGATCGCGGGGCGCACTTCGTCGATCTGGCCGGAGCGACGATCCGCAACATCTCGCGCGGGGTGATCGGCGTCGCCTTGCTCCAGGCGCTTCTCACTGGTCTCATCCTGACTCTGTTCGGTGTTCCGGCGGCCGGCGTGATCGCCTTCCTCGTGCTGCTCTTCTGCATCGTTCAGGTCGGACCGGTGCCCGTTGTGCTGCCGGTCATCATCTGGGCATGGTCGGCGAAGGACACCGGGCCGGCGTTGATCCTGACGCTTCTGCTGATTGTCATCCCGGTGATCGACAACGTCCTGAAGCCCATCCTGATGGCACGGGGACTGTCCACGCCCATGCTCGTCATCCTCCTCGGGGTGATCGGCGGCACCGTGACCTATGGCCTGATCGGGCTGTTCCTCGGGCCGATCCTGCTGGGAATCTTCTACGAGCTCCTGATGGCTTGGGTGAAGAACGAAACGCCAGGATCTGAAACGGCGGAATTGGTCTGAACGGCATTCCGCCTCTTGGGGCAGTTTGCGGCGCGGACGGCGGCGAGGGTGATGGGCGAAGTGCCGGGAACATGGGCCCGCCCTTGTTTCAGGGCTGGTCGTCCTTCGGAGCGGTCACGTCGGAGTGCGGCTTCGCTTCCACCTTCCGCAGCATCCGCAAGCCGAGGAAGGCGAAGCCGATCGAGACCAGTGGATTGATGAGATTGAAGAAGGCGAACGGGAGATAGGCGGTGGTGGCCACGCCGAGCGTCGCGGCCATGTAGGCGCCGCAGCTGTTCCACGGAATGAGCGGCGAGGTCACGGCGGCGGAGTTGCCGAGGGTGCGCGACAGCACGACGGGCGCGAGTCGGCGCGCCTCGAAGGCCGGACGGAACATGCGTCCCGGCAGCACCACGGCGATGTACTGGTCCGAGGCGAGGAGGTTGGTGCCGAAGGCTGCGGCAACGAGGGTCGCGACCAGCGCCCCGGCCGACCGCGCCGCCGCGATCAGCGGGCCGATCAGGCGCTCAAGCACGCCTGCCCGCTCGATGAAGCCGCCGAAGGCGAGCGCCACGAGGATGAGCCAGACGGTGCCGAGCATGCTCGCCATGCCGCCCCGCGAGAGCAGCTGGTCGATGGCGGGCTCGCCGGTGGCCGAGACGTAGCCTCCGGAGAGCGTGGCCCAGACGCCCTTCAGGAGCGCGAGGCCATGGGGCAGGTCCGCCCCGGCGAAGGCGGCGACCCGGTCGGGCGCGTCCACGACGGCCAGGACGCCGCCCGCCAGCGCTCCGAGAAAGATGGCGACGAAGGGCGGCCAGCGCATGAGCGCGAGCGCGAGGACCAGCGCCAGCGGAGCGAAGTGGATCGGCGAGGGCGCGAAGGCGGCCTCGAGGCGCGCCGACACGCCGGCAGGGTCGAACTCCACGGGGGAGCCGAGGTACCAGAAGAGGACGAGCGCCAGGGCGAGCGAGGGGACGGAGGTCCGGAGCGACTCGCCGAAGTGCTCGTAGAGGTCGGACCCGGCGGCGGCGCAGGCGAGGTTGGCGGTGCCCGAGAGCGGCGAGAGCTTGTCGCCGAAGTAGGCTCCGGAGATGATCGCGCCGGCGGTGATGGCGGGATCGAGCCCCATCTCGCGGGCGACCCCCATCAGGCCGATGCCGAGCGTGCCGGCGACGGTCCAGGAGCTGCCGATCGACACGGCGGCGACCAGGCAGATCAGGCAGGCGGTCGGGTAGAAGTAGTCGGGGTTCAGGAGCTGCAGCCCGTAGTAGACCATGGCGACCAGGGTGCCGCTGAGCGCCCAGGTGCCGATCAGCGCGCCGACCGACAGGAGAATGAAGATCGCGGGAAGTCCCGCGGTGACGCTGGCGACCGCAGCGTCTCGCAGGTCGTCGATGGAGTGCCCGTGCCGCCAGGCGACGGCGATCGCCACGATCGAGCAGAAGACGAGCGCCACCTGGTTCGGACCCGAGGCGGCCGCGTCGCCGAACAGGAAGAATGACAGGCCGAGCAGCCCGACCAGCGCGACCACCGGAAGCAGGGCGGCCGCGAGGCCGAGCGGCTCGGGGGTGCTGGACCGCCTTGCGGGCATGGCGTGACCTCAGCGCAACCGGATCCCCTCTCCGCCGACGTCCGGACCGGGGTTCTCGACGATCGTGGTTCGCTTTTCGGCCCGCGCCGCCTCCGGCACGTTTGCCAGCGCCGGCCCGCTGCCGAAGCTCGAGACCGCCCGGCCCGCGGATGCGCCCGGGTTCCGGATCATGCCTGTATGCGGCATCGGGTTGTCCTTTCGGCGGTATTGCGGGCGTGGCGGTTGGCACTCAGATGCCTGCCAACCGCCGGCGCCGCACCAGCAGGCGACGACTATTCCGCTTCGAGCAGCTCCATGATCTCCGCCTTCTTCGTCGTCGCGTCGGCGTCCGAAGCCAGGATCTGGTTGATGTAGCCGACGTCGTCCTGCTCGGTGACCTGCGACGTGTCGATCCCCAGATCGGTCAACGCCTGCGCGGTATTGTGATCCAGCTGGACCTGCGCGAGGACGGGCATTCCGACGACGAGCGGCGTCGCGATGGCAATGGCTGTAAGGAAGTGCTTCATGGGTTCCTCCCGTTGAATGATTTGAAGCGCGCCAGCGCGCTCCGACTTGATACCGCGCCATGCCGGAGGGCCGCGGGCCTAGGGGGCTCGTCGTCGACCATGCGTCGATCATCGCGGGCCTCAATGAAAGCTTATCGGATCCGAACTCGGGGTCGTCGGCGATCGTCGTGCCCTTCTCGCCGCGCACCGCCGCGGGCACGTCCGCGAGGGCGCAGATGATCGCGCGGCCACCGGTGGCGCGGGCGAAGTCCTGCGCCGCCTCCACCTTCGGGCCCATGGAGCCGGCCGGGAAGTCGTAGGCGTCCATCGCGTCGGGCGTGGCCCAGCGGATCGCCCGCTGCTCCGGCGTGCCCCAGTCGAGGTAGACGGCGTCGGCGTCGGTGGCGCAGACGAAGATGGTCGGCCCCGATCTCGCGGGCGAGGAGCGCGGTGGCGCGGTCCTTGTCGATCACGCATTCGACGCCGACCAGCCGGCGGGTGCCCTTCTCGTACATGGTCGGGATGCCGCCGCCGCCGGCGGCGATCACCACGGTGCCCTTCTCGAGCAGCCAGGTGATCGGGCGAAGCTGGAAGATCCGCTTGCGGCAGCGGCGAGGGCACCACCCGGCGCCAGTGCTTGCCGTCGGGCTTCACCGTCCAGCCCTTGGCCTGCGCTTCCGCCTTCGCCTCGGCCTCGTCGTAGACCTTGCCGATGAACTTGGTCGGGTCCTGGAAGGCCGGGTCGTCCGGGTCGACCTCGACCATGGTGAGGAGCGTGGCGATCGGCTTCTCGAACGGCAGCACGTTGCCGAGCTCCTGCTCGATCATGTAGCCGATCGCGCCCTCGGTCTCGGCGCCGAGCACGTCGAGCGGCGCGTCCTCGCCGGGGTAGGCGATCTCCTGCAGCGCCAGCAGCCCGACCTGCGGGCCGTTGCCGTGGGTGATGACGACCTCGTGCTCGGCGCAGAGCGGCGCCAGCGCCGCCGCGGCGATGCGGGCGTTGACGCGCTGGTTGGCGGCGGTCATCTCCTCGCCGCGCTTGAGCAGCGCGTTGCCGCCGAGGGCGACGACGATGCGGCCCATCGGTCAGTTCCCCAGGGTGGCGACGAGGATCGCCTTGATGGTGTGCAGCCGGTTCTCGGCCTGCTCGAAGGCGACGTTCATCGGGCTCTCGAACACCTCCTCGGTCACCTCCATCTCGGAGATGCCGAACTTCTCGAACGTCTCCTTGCCGACCTTGGTCTCGGTGTTGTGGAAGGCCGGCAGGCAGTGCATGAACTTGACCGTCGGGTTGCCGGTCTTCTTCATCAGCGCCATGTTGACCTGGTAGGGCGTGAGCAGCTTGATCCGGCTCTCCCAGACCTCCTTCGGCCTCGCCCATCGACACCCAGACGTCGGTGTGGACGAAGTCGACGCCCTTCACGCCCTTGTCGATGTCGTCGGTCACCATCAGCCGCGCGCCGGTCTGCTCGGCCCACTTGCGCGCGATCGCCTGCACGTCGTCGTGCGGCTGGTTCTCCTTCGGCGCCACCATGCGCACGTCGCAGCCCATCATCGCGCCGAGCACCAAGCAGCGAGTTGCCCATGTTGTTGCGGGCGTCGCCGAGGAAGGCGTAGGCGATCTGCGTCCGCGGCTTGTCGGAGTTCTCGACCATGGTCAGCATGTCGGCGAGCATCTGCGTCGGGTGCCAGTCGTCGGTCAGGCCGTTGTAGACCGGCACGCCGGCGAACTTCGCCAGCTCCTCGACATTGGTCTGGCCGGAGCCGCGGAACTCGATGGCGTCGAACATCCGCCCGAGCACGCGGGCGGTGTCCTTCATCGACTCCTTGTGGCCGATCTGGCTGCCCGAGGGGTCGAGGTAGGTGACGTGCGCCCCCTGGTCGTGGGCGGCGACCTCGAAGGCGCAGCGGGTGCGGGTCGAGGTCTTCTCGAAGATCAGGCAGATCTCCTTGCCCTTGAGCTGCGGCTGCTCGGTGCCGGCGTACTTGGCGCGCTTCAGGTCGCGCGAGAGGTCGAGCAGGTAGAGCATCTCGCGCTGGCTGAAGTCGTCGAGCTTCAGGTAGCTGCGGCCCTTGAGATTGAACGACATGGATTTCCTCCCCTTCAGTAGGCCGGGTCGCGCAGGATCGGGCAGGTCATGCAGTGCCCGCCGCCGCGCCCGCGCCCGAGCTCCTGGCTGCCGATGGTGATGACCTCGACGCCGGCCTTGCGCAGCAGCGTGTTGGTGTGGGTGTTGCGGTCGTAGCCGACGATCACCCCCGGCTCGAGCGCGACGACGTTGTTGCCGTCGTCCCACTGCTCGCGCTCGGCGTCGAAGGCGTTGCCGCCGGTGCCGACGACCAGCAGGTCGTTGAGGCCCAGCGCCGCCTTGTAGACGTCGAAGAGGTGGCCCTCCTCCTTGGTGATCTCGACGTCGCCGTTGCCGTCGGGCCGCAGCGAGAAGCAGGTGATCTCGTCCACCACCTCGCGGAAGGCCGTCACCTTGTCGTGGTCGAGGCAGGTGAAGACCGTGTCGAGGTGCATGGCCGCGCGCGACTTCGGCATGGCGCAGGCGATGACCCGCTCGGCGGCGCCCTTCTCGAACAGCCGGTCGGCGACCTGGTTCACCGCCTGCCGGGTGGTGCGCTCGCCCATGCCGATCAGCACGACGCCCTTGCCGATCGGCATGACGTCGCCGCCTTCCATCGAGGTGTTGCCCCAGTCCTCGTCGCTGTCGCCCCACCAGATCTCGAACTCGTTCTTGGTGAAGGCCGGGTGGAACTTGTAGACCGCGCGCTGGAACAGCGCCTCGGGCTTGCGCGCCGGCCAGAACATCGGGTTGCAGGTGACCCCGCCGTAGATCCAGCAGGACGGGTCGCGCTGGAAGAGCGCGTTCGGCACCGGCTTCACGATGAACTCGGTCGCCGACAGCGCCTCGCGCATCACCGGCGTCACCATGTCCGCGGGCAGGTCGTCGCGCACGACGCCGCCGAGCAGGTGCCGCGCCAGCAGGTGCGGGTCGAGCTCGTCGAGCCACGGCCGCAGGATGCGCGCGAGCGCCGGCCCCACCTGGTTCGGGGTGATCCGCCGGTCGAGCACGAAGGCGCGCGCCTCGGGGCTGTCGCGGAAGACGTCGGTCAGCAGGTCCTGGATGTCGTAGACCTCGATGCCGCGGTCCTTCATCTTCAGCACGAAGTCGGCGTGGTCGGAGCGCGCCTTCTGCACCCAGATCACGTCGTCGAACAGCAGGTCGTGGCAGTTGCCGGGCGTCAGCCGCTCGTGGGCGAGCGACGGGCGCGACACCATCACCTTGCGGAGCTTGCCGATCTCCGAGTGGACGCCGAGTTGCATGGTCAGGTCTCCTCCCGTTCTTGGGCGCGGGTGCGCCATTTGATCGCGACGTGGATGGGGATGCCGGCGAGGAAGTGCGCAACGATCCGAAGCCTTCGGCCGCCACGCTCGCCTCGGCTCGCCATCGCCTCAGTTCGCCGGCGCCGCTGCGGGCGCCGGGGCCGCGGCGGGCACGTCCGTCATCATCGCCGTGAGGCTGAGCGCCGCCGAGATGATCACCGCGAGGATCACCAGCAGCGGCCAGACGAACCGCAGCCAGCGGTCGTAGGCCACCCGCCCGATCGCCAGCCCGCCCATCACCACCGCGAAGGTCGGGTTGAACAGGTTCACCCAGCCGTTCGCCGACTGGTAGGCGGTGACCGTCAGGTCGCGCTGCACCCCGGCGAAGTCCGACAGCGGCGCCAGGATCGGCATCGTCAGCACCGCGAGCCCCGACGACGACGGCACCAGGAACGACAGGATCGTCTGGAACGCCAGCATGACGTTGATGAAGAGGACGTTGCCGAACCCGGCGAGGGTGCCGGCGAGCGCGTTCAGGATGGTGTCGGTGATCTTGCCCGCGTCCATGATCACGACGATGCCGCGGGCGACGCCGATGATCAGCGCCACCCCGAGCAGGTCGCGCGCGCCGTTGACGAAGGTGTCGACGAAGGTGTGCTCGTCCATCTTCGTCGAGGCGTCGAACTTCGCGACGAAGAAGGTGACGATCGCCATGCCGAGGAACAGCGCCGACATCTGGCCCAT
This sequence comes from uncultured Solirubrobacterales bacterium, assembly GCA_963839535.1. Classification (GTDB taxonomy): domain Bacteria; phylum Actinomycetota; class Thermoleophilia; order Solirubrobacterales; family 70-9; genus RHKX01. The sequence goes on along the minus strand of CAWIVF010000006.1, from coordinate 40,562 downwards.
CCACCAGCCGCGCGCGATCACCCCGTAGAGCATCATCACGAAGGTGAGCCCGAACAGCGCCAGGATGATCTCGCGCACCCGGTTGAACTCCGGCAGCGGCGCGCCGAGCTCCGAGCCCTTGAGGAAGTGCGCGATGTTGTCCTCGCGCTGCGCCGCCACCACCGAGCGCGCCGGCTCCGCCTTCACCCGCTGCGCGTAGCGCATCACGAAGAGGATGCCGGCGGCGAGGCAGGCGAAGAGGATGAACACCCGCAGCAGCAGCCCGTCGGTGAACGGCACCCCCGCCGCGTTCGAGGCGATCACCGTCGCGAAGGCGTTGAAGGTCGAGCCGAGCGTGCCGATGCCGCAGCCGAGCATGATCACCGCGACCCCGGTCAGCGCGTCGTAGCCCGCCCGGATGAACACCGGCAGCACGATCGCGTAGAAGGCGAGGCTCTCCTCCGCCATCCCGTAGCTCGTCCCGCCCGCGGCGAAGGCCGCCATCAGGATCGGGATCATCCAGATCTCCCGCCCCTTCAGCGCCGTCAGCAGCCAGCCGATGCCGGCGTCGATCGCCCCGGTCTTGGTCACCACCGCGAGGAAGCCGCCGATGATCAGCACGAAGACCGCGACGTCGACGGCGTTCGCCATGCCCGTCGCCGGGTCGTAGAGCCCGGCGATCGGCGCCATCAGCACTGCGACCAGCCCCTGCGGGTTCGGCTCGACCAGGGCGTAGGTGCCAGGCACCGGCGCCTCGCGCCCCAGCGTCTCGTTCATCGCGCGCTCGTACTGGCCGGCCGGAATGATCCAGGTCAGCGCCGCCACGACGACGATCAGCACGAAGAGGATGGTGAAGGCGGTCGGGAACTTCTTCATGGTCTGCCCTGATGTCCGCGAGGCACGGCCTCCCCGGCGCCCCTCCCGAGGCTAGCCGGGCCGTGCCCGAATTTCCGGTGAGCTTCCTTGGAGGGTTCCGTCAGCCTCCCGGTCTTGCCTCCCTCAGAAACCGGTCGATCTCGCCCTCGAGCTCGGCGATGACGGACCGGTAGTCCGTGACCTCCGGCCGCTCGGCGGCGTCCGGCAGCGCCTCGAAGCGGGCGAGGCTCTGCCGCGCCAACCCGTACTCCTCGCAGAGCTCGCGGAATCCCGGGTCGGCGAGCGCGAGCCGGCGAAGCCTCGCGGCCGCCGCCGGAAATCGCGCCGCCGCCTGGGCCAGCCCGGTCTGTGCGATGTCGGCCTTGGCCATTGCCTCACCCGGTCCGAGACGCGATCAGGCTGCGCCCGGCTCGCGGACCTGCGAAGTACGTCACTGTCAGCAACGGCGGTCTTCAGGTTCCCGTCGCGTCGCCGCTGTGGCATCATCCCGCGCGAGTTCCAGGCGGATACGGAAGCCGTGGCATGGTGGGGGAGGAACAGACCGCTTCGGCCGATGCCGTTCACGCGGAGCTGCAACGCATCCTCGCGTCGCCGGCTTTCGACGCCTCGGAGCGCAATCGCCACTTCCTCGCCTACGTCGTCGAGGAGGCGCTGGCCGGGCGGTCCGGGCGCATCAAGGCCTATGCCATCGCCACCGCAGTCTTCAGACGCGACGAGGGCTTCGACCCGCAGCTCGATTCCATCGTCCGTATCGAGGCCGGCCGGCTCAGGCGCTCGCTCGAGCGCTATTATCTGACCGAGGGCCGGGCGAGCCACCTCCGGATCGACATCCCGCGCGGAGGGTACGTGCCGGTGTTCCGCCGCACCGATCCGGCGCCGCTCCGGCAGGGTCCGGACGGCTTGCCGAGGGTGCTGGTGACGGCCCTGGAGGAGGAGGGCGACCAGTCATCCTTCCCGAGCTTCACCCGCGGCTTCACCCGGTCGCTGATCATCGCGCTCGCCCGCTTCACCGGCCTGCGCGTCTTCGGCACCGAGACCGCCTTCCGCCACCCGGCCGACGTCGACCTCGAGGCCGCCAGGCGCGATCTCGCCGCGGACTACATCGTGACCGGCCAGACCTCGCTCCTGCCCGACCGCTTCGAGGTGGACATCCTCCTCGTCGAGGCGGCGAGCGGCCGCGCCGTCTGGGCCGAGACCTTCGAGCGCACCCTGCACCCCTCCGAGATCATCGCGCTCCGCAACGAGGTGGCGAACCGCGTCGCGCGGGCGCTGGCGCAGCCGTACGGCGCCATCCAGAGCGACCGGGCGCGCGACGCCGACGGACAGGTGCCCGAGACCCTCGGCAGCTACGCGGCGGTCCTGCTCTTCTACGCCTACTGGCGGACCTTCGACCGGGCGATGATCGAGGCGGTGCGGATCGGGCTCGAGCGCGCCGTGGCGACCGAGCCCGACTATGCCGAGGCGCACGCCTGCCTCTCGCTCGTCTACTCCAACGCCTTCCGCTTCCGCCACCCGATCGGCGCGACCGAGCCGGACCCCCGCGAGCGGGCGCTTTCGCTCGCCACCCGCGCCGTCGAGCTCGCGCCGAGCTCGAGCTGGGCCCGCTACGCCCTCGGCCTGGCGCGCTGGTTCCCGACTCGCGGATCACCGGCGCGGACTCGCCGGTGATGGCGGCCTCGTTGACCGAGGCGATCCCCTCAATCACCTCGCCGTCCGAGGGGATGAAGTCGCCCGCCTCGACGATCACGAGGTCGCCGGGGCGGAGGTCGAGCGAGGACACCCTGTCGAAGACGGCGCGGTCCCCGGGGGCGCGCAGCTTCTTCGCGGTGATGTCGCTGCGTGTCGCCCTGAGGCTCGCGGCCTGGGCCTTACCGCGGCCCTCGGCGATCGCCTCGGCGAAGTTCGCGAAGAGGAGCGTGAACCAGAGCCAGAGGATGATCTGGAAGCTGAAGCCGAGGTTGCCGGCGCCGGTCGCGAGGTCGCGCAGGAAGAGGAGGGTGGTGAGCAGCGCCACGACCTCGACGACGAACATCACCGGGTTGCGGATCATCTGTCGCGGGTCGAGTTTGGCGAAGGCCGAGCCGAGCGCGGGCACCGCGATCTTCGGCGCGAGTAGAGCGGACCTGGGTCTGGACATGATGGTTTCCGATCAGAAGGTCTGGCCGGCAAGCATAGCCAGGTGCTCGACCACGGGGCCGAGGGCGAGGGCCGGGAAGAAGGTGAGGCCGCCGACGATGAGGATGACGCCGACGAGCAGGCCGACGAAGAGCCCGCCATGGGTCGGGAAGGAGCCGGCCGAGGCCGGGACCGCCTTCTTCGCGGCGAGCGAGCCGGCGATGGCGAGGGCCGGGATGATGACGAGGAAGCGGCCCATCAGCATCGCGACCCCGAGCGTCAGGTTGTACCAGGGCGTGTTGCCGGTGAGGCCGCCGAAGGCCGAGCCGTTGTTGGCGGCGGCCGAGGTGTAGGCGTAGAGGATCTCCGAGAAGCCGTGCGGACCGGCGTTGGCGATCGAGGCGACGGCGTTCGGCAGCAGCACGGCGACGGCGGTGAAGCCGAGCATCGCGAGCGGCAGCGACAGGATCGCGAGCATGGCGAGATTGACCTCGCGTGCCTCGATCTTCTTGCCGACGTACTCCGGCGTGCGGCCGACCATCAGACCGGCGATGAAGATCGCGACGAGCACGAAGATCAGCATGCCGTAGAGGCCGGCGCCGACGCCGCCGACGATGATCTCGCCGAGTTGCATGTTGACGAGCGGGATGAGGCCGCCGAGCGGGATGAAGCTGTCGTGCATGGCGTTGACCGCGCCGCAGGAGGCGGCGGTGGTGATGACGGCGAAGAGGGCCGAGAGCGCCGGGCCGAAGCGGACCTCCTTGCCCTCCATATTGGCGCCGTCGACGCCGAGGGCATGGACGAGTGGGTTGCCGTTCGCCTCGGCCCAGTAGGTGACGCCGACGCCGGTGATGAAGAGGACGCCCATCGCGGCGAGGATCGCCCAACCCTGGCGCTCGGCGCCGATCATGCGGCCGAAGACGTTGGTGAGCGCCGCGCCGAGGGAGAAGATCGCCACCATCTGCAGGAGGTTGGCGACGGCGGTGGGGTTCTCGAACGGGTGGGCGGCGTTGACGTTGAAGAAGCCGCCGCCGTTCGTGCCGAGCATCTTGATCGCCACCTGGCGGCGAGCGGGCCGGTGGCGATGGTCTGGCGCGCCCCTTCGAGGGTGGTGGCGTCGACCGAGGGGGCCAGCGTCTGCGGCATTCCCAGCAAGATGAGGACCAGCGCAATGACGCCGCGATGGGCAGCAGCACGAAGAGGGTGATGCGGGTGAGGTCGACCCAGAAGTTGCCGACGCTCTTCGCCGACGCACGGGCGAAGCCGCGGATGACCGCGACCGCGACCGCGATGCCGGTGGCGGCAGAGACGAAATTCTGCACCGTGAGTCCGGTCATCTGCGTCAGATTCGCCATGGTGGTCTCGCCGCCGTAGTTCTGCCAGTTCGTGTTGGTGACGAAGGAAACGGCGGTGTTGAAGGCGAGCTCGGGCGGCACTGCGCCGAACCCCGCGGGATTGAGCGGCAGGCCGGCCTGAAGGCGCTGGAGCGCGTAGAGGACAAGGAAGCCCGCGAGGTTGAAGGCGAGCATGGCTAAGGCATAGCCGAGCCAGCTCTGCTCGGCGCGCGGGTCGATGCCAGCGAGGCGGTAGAGCGGCCGCTCGAGGGGGGCGAGGGCCCGGGTGCCTTCGAGGACGCGGGTGACGTAGGCGCCGAGCGGCTTCGTGAGCGCGGCGATGATGGCACAGAAGAGGGCGATCTGCAGCCAGCCGTTGAGGGTCATGGTGGGGGCCTCAGAGTCGCTCGGACCGGACGAGCGCCCAGCCGAGGTAAACGAGGAGTCCGGCGGCGACGGCGGCCGCGAGGGTATGGTCGAGGCTCATGGCGTCCTCCGTCAGAGGCGACCGCAGAGGGCGGCGTAGCCGGCCAGCAGCGCGAAGCTGCCGATGCCGAGGGCGATGAGCACGAGATCGAGCATGTGGCTTCTCCTGTCTCCGGCGCGATCGCCGCGCAGGGACAGGTGCCACCGGCTGCATAAGGGAGCGAGAGGGCGCGGAGCGGCCCGGCATCAAGAATTCCATCAAGAGCGGCCCCGCTTGCGTCGTGGGGATGGCAGCGAGCGGGGCGGAAACAGTCGTTGCCGCCGGCTGCCGCCCATCAAGGATTGTCTCGACGATCTCCGGCGCGAGCAGCGTGAACCGCAGGACCCGGCTCAAGTACGACGACGCGACGCCCTTCGCCTTGGCCAAATCCTCAATCGTCGCGTGCACGCCCTCGTCCAGCACCTTCCGCCACCGGAACCCCCGCGCGGGCGCCAGCGCTTTGACGACCATAGCGTTGCCGACCCGCGGCCGTGGTGTCCACTCTGCGCCGTCCGGCGTGACGACAAGTTTCCGCCCGCCGCGCTTCCTGAACGTCAGGGGACGTGGACGGTGATCGTCTCGCCGACGGCTGAGACGGTCGCCCGCTTCATGCCGCCGCCCTCCTGCTGCCCGCCACTTCCCGCGCCAGCCCGGCGACCCCGTTCGGCCGCAGCCGGACCTCGACGCCGTGCATCCGCACATCGACCCGCTCGACCAGCAGCTGCACGATCCGCGCCTGCTCGGCCGGGAAAAGCTCGTCCCACAGCGGGTCGAGCTGCAACAGCGCCTCGCGCCCCTCGTCCTCGGTGCCCTGCTCCACGCGCGCCGCGCGCCACTTGCCAACGACGATCTCGGGCTGCCGCAAGATGCCGCGCAGCTGGTCGATGACCGCCGCCTCAATTTCCGCCGCCGGCACCCGGCCGACCGGGCATAGGTCCGGCCCGCGCTTCAGCACCTCCTGGCTGACGTAGTAGCGGTAGAGCTGCGTGCCCTTTCGGACAAGGCGAGCGGGTTCGACGTTCTACCGCGCCGCTGGGTCGTCGAGCGCACCTTCGCTTGGCTCGGCCGCTGCCACCGCTTGGCCAGGAGTCGGAGACATCCATCGCCTCCGCAGGAGCGTGGGTCTTCATCGCCCACATCCGCCTTCTCAGCCGACGTCTCGCAAGGTACCGCTATGCTAACAGAGTTTTCGAGTGCGCCTCTGAGATGCTAATGAGGAACGTTGCAGGAAAGCGATGATGTTCCGTGCCCGAGAAGCGTCGTCGACGTGGCATGTCCCCATCAAGCAGACTTGATCGGGCCGACATGATCGACCGTGTAGCGAAATGATTGGGGTTTCAAACATGCTGAATGAATTCAGGGGCCATCTCGACCAAGAGCTGAAAACGCTGCACAAGGAAGGGCTTTACAAGCACGAACGCGAGCTGCGTTCGCCGCAGGGTTCCGCCATCAAGGTCGCGCAGGGCGACGTCCTCAACTTCTGCGCCAACAACTATCTCGGGTTGGCCGACGATGCCGATCTGATCGCGGCAGCCCGGGAAAGCCTGGGCGAGGATGGTTTCGGCATGGCGTCGGTCCGCTTCATCTGCGGCACCAACAGCATGCATCACAAGCTGGAGAAGCGGCTGGCCGAGTTTCTGGGCATGGACGAGGCCATCCTGTACTCGTCCTGTTTCGACGCGAACGCCGGCCTGTTCGAAACCCTGCTCGGGCCCGAGGACGCGGTGATCTCGGACGCGCTCAATCACGCGTCGATCATCGACGGGGTCCGCCTCTGCAAGGCGAAGCGCTATCGCTATGCCAACAACGACATGGCCGACCTCGAGGCCCAGCTCGAGGCCGCCGACGCGGCGGGCGCGCGGTTCAAGCTGATCGCGACCGATGGCGTGTTTTCCATGGATGGCGTGATCGCCGACCTGCCGGGCATCTGCGACCTGGCCGACCGCTACGGCGCCATGGTCATGGTGGACGATTCCCATGCCTCCGGCTTCATGGGCGCGAACGGCCGCGGCACGCACGAGTATCACAACGTGGTGGAGCGGGTCGACATCGTCACCACCACCTTCGGCAAGGCGCTCGGCGGCGCCTCCGGCGGGGTCACGGCGGCGCGCGGGCCGATCGTCGACTGGCTGCGCCAGCGCTCGCGCCCCTACCTGTTCTCGAATTCGCTGGCGCCGGCCATCGTCGGGGCGACGCTGACGGCGATCGACAAGGTCGAGCAGGGCCACGCCCTGCGCGAGCGGCTCTGGAAGAACGTCGCGCAGTTCCGCGAGCGGATGGCGGCGGCCGGGTTCGAGCTGGCCGGGGCCGATCATGCGATCATTCCGGTGATGCTCGGCGAGGCGCGGCTCGCCGCGGAGTTCGCCGACCGGCTGCTGGAGGAGGGCATCTACGTGATCGGCTTCTCCTATCCGGTGGTCCCGATGGGCAAGGCGCGCATCCGCACGCAGATCAGCGCCGCGCACACGACCGAACAGATCGATGCCGCGGTCGCCGCCTTCGGGCGGGTCGGTCGCGAGCTCGGGGTCATCGGAGGTTGACGATGAAGGCGCTTTCGAAGCTCGAGGCCGGGAAGGGCATCTGGCAGACCTCGGTCGAGGTGCCGAAGGTCGGCCCCAACGACGTGCTCATCAGGATCAGGCGCTCGTCGATCTGCGGCACCGACATCCATATCTACAACTGGGACGCCTGGGCGGCGTCGACCATCCCGGTTCCGATGGTGGTCGGACACGAGTATGCGGGCGAGATCGTCGAGGTCGGCTCGGAGGTGCGCGGCCTGAAGGTGGGCGACCGGGTCTCCGGCGAGGGCCACATCACCTGCGGCCATTGCCGCAACTGCCGTGCCGGCCGGCGGCACCTGTGCCGCAACACCGTGGGGGTGGGCGTCAACCGCCAGGGGTCGTTCGCCGAGTATCTCTGCCTGCCGGCGTTCAACGTGTTCAAGTTGCCGGACGACATCTCCGACGACCTGGCGTCGATCTTCGACCCGCTGGGCAATGCCGTGCACACGGCGCTCTCCTTCGACGTCATCGGCGAGGACGTGCTGATCACCGGCGCCGGACCGATCGGCATCATGGCCGCGGCGATCGTGCGCCACGTCGGCGCGCGCCACGTGGTCGTGACCGACATCAACGACTACCGGCTGGACCTGGCCGCGACGATGGGCGCGACGCGCACGGTCAACGTCGCGAAGCAGAAGCTCGAGGAGGTCATGGCCGAGATCGGCATGGTGGAAGGCTTCGACGTGGTGCTCGAGATGTCGGGCGCGAAGGCCGCGATCTACTCGATGCTCGAGGTCATCAACAACGGCGGCAAGATCGCCATGCTCGGCATTCCGCCCGCCGCGATGCCGCTCGACTGGAACCCGATCATCTTCAAGGGGCTGACCATCAAGGGCATCTACGGCCGCGAGATGTTCGAGACCTGGTACAAGATGGCGAGCCTGATCCAGTCGGGCCTGGACGTGAGCCCGGTGAAGTTATCCGCGGTCAGGCCGAGATCGGTGCCTACGAGCTCGATCTCGAACTCCGCGGTCGGGTCCGCGTCGTCGTTGCCGACGATGATGGTGCGGGTCGCGGTCTCGAAGAAGCCGACCTCGCCCTCGCCGACCGGGCCGTCGCCGACGAACTCGTCGACGAGCGGCGTCGAGACGAAGTCGAACCTGTCGCCCGCCGCGGCATCGAAGTCGGTGATCTTGTCCCGGTTGCCGGTACCGACCCCGGTCTCGTACTTCGGGAAGAACGCGATCTTGCCGCGGTACTCGTAGACATCGGCGCCGGCACCCCCGGTCATGATGTCGACCTCCTTCCCGCCCGCCAGCTCGTCGTCGCCGGTGCCGCCCAACATGCGATCGCGGCCTGCCTCGCCGAAGAGGCGATCGTTGCCGGCGCCTCCGTCCAGGAGGTCGTCGTCGCCGGGCCCGGGCAGGTCGAGCGCACCGCCGAACAGGTCGTCGTCGCCGGCGTCGCCGATCAGGTGATCGTCGCCGAGGCTGCCGGCCACCGTGTCGTTGCCCTGCCCGCCGCGCACGCGGTCGTCGCCCGCGTCGCCGATCAGGGAGTCGTTGCCTCCCTTGCCGTTGATCGTGTCGGCCTGATCGGTTCCGAAGATCGTATTGTCTCTGCCGTCTCCGTCGAAGATTGCCATTTCTGTTACTCCTTCTGGGTCAATGGCAGGGGGCCGCTCAAAGCTTCAGTCGGCACGCCTGGTGGATGGCGGTGGCGGGCCTGTAACCCCGCAAGGCGATGCGCCCGCTTCCGCCGGTCTCACTCCGCTGCGGCGTCACGGGCTCGGACACCCGAACCAGCAGGCCGCTGTTTCGCCACACCGGCGGGGTGGTTGCCGGCGCGCACTCAGCTCATCTGGCGGATTGCTCCGCGGCCATGTTCCTGGCGACGACGTCAATCGTCTGCTGGTATTCCTTCCTTGGACTGAACTCGAGGATCTCGGTGTCCTCCTCGAAGACCGGCACATGTCCGGGCTCGAGGTAGTAGACGTCTCCGGTCCTCAGCACGAAGTCGCCGTCCTTGCGCTTGATGCGCACGCGACCCTTCAGGATGTGGCCCCAGTGGGGTGACTGGCACATGTCTTCCGGCAGTCCCTTGAACAAGCGGCGTCGCATCGACACCCTTGGGGAAGGTTTCATAGGAGACGATCATCCCGCCCCATTCGACCAGGCGACTGCAGAAGCCGCCTCCGTAGTCCTCCACGATCGGCAAGTTCTTCATCGCGCTATGCATGAGTGATCTCCTCATGCTCTTTGGCCAGCACTGGCGTGCACCGGCGGCGCGGCGGCCAGGATCGCGTCGACATTTTCCGGCGCGAAGAACTCGGCCGGCGAGATGGTCCCGGCGTTCATCCGCGCGAACCCGTCCATGGCGTCACGGTTGCCGTGCGCCGCGCCAGGAGCTGCTGCAACTCCGGCGGGGGCGGCTCCAGCGTCGCCAGCTCGCAGGTGAACTCGTACATCGCCTTCACCCGTCCGTCCCGGGTGCGCTGGTATTCGCTCATCGCCTCCTCGAACGGACGCTTTCCCGAGAGGGACGCGTCGATCGCGGTGGCGCAGAGCTCGGCGTCGCGGAAGGCGTCGAGGATGCCCTGCGCGGTGATGAAGTCCTTGTTGTAGCCGGCGTCGCCCACGAGCGCCCAACCCGGGCCGTAAGGCTTGCGGAAGTAGTTGGGCACGGCCGCGCCGGCGAAGCGCGCCTCCCGTCTGGCCCCGCGCAGGCGATCGGCGAAGGCCGGTACCAGGTCGATCGTCTTCAGGTAGTTTCCTTCGACGTCCGTCCTGTTCGCGGCGAATTCCGCGTAAGGCCATCCGGCGATGACCATTGTCAGATCGTCATGGGTTGGAACGGCCGCGAATGCGCGGTAGTCGCGGGTATAGATTTCCAGCCGCCCGTCCATCGGCAGCCCGCTCCAATAGGTGTAGTACGCCGCGAGCAAGGGAGGTTTCTCGTCATACTGCTCGGGCCGAACTGCCTTGGCCACGACCGAGTGCCTGCCATCGGCGCCGACGACGATTTTCGCGCGTTCGACGACGGACCCGCCATGCTTCGAGCGGCCCTCATGCCGACCGCGCGCCCGTCCTCGATCAGGACCTCCTCGACGCCGAAGCCTTCGCGGACCTCCGCACCGGCTTCGGCGGCCGCGTCGACGAGCAGTTTGTCGAGAATGGTCCGCCGCGGGCAGTAGGCGAGCGGGGCCTCGCTCGTGCCCGGCGCGCCCGCGAGCGTGAAGGGACCGAAGTCGAAGGCGTAGGTGTGGATCGGCGGGCACCCGGTCGCCGTCAGGCGGTCGAGAAGGCCCCATCCGGACAGCGCTCGGACGCCGAGGGGATGCAGGATGTGGGTGGACACCGTGTCGCTCGGAAAGGAGGCGTGGTCGACCAACAGGACCCGATGCCCCGCCCGGGCCAGAAGCATGGCCGTCGGCGAACCGGCGCATCGCGCGCCCACGACGATCACGTCGAATGCCTGGGTCATCGCGCCCTCCTTCAGGCTCGTGCCGGCGGGGGGCGGGGGGGAGGGAGGGAAGGAGAGGGAGGAAAGGGGGAACGGCACGCGCCGCGCAGCATCGTCAGGTCCTCGAGCGGTGGCAGGGGGGGGGCTGGTGAGAATTGCCGCGAACAATGTAATCACGCCGCCGCGACCACGCCGAGCTGCTGCATCAACCCGAGCTCGTCCACATGCGCCCAGCATTCCACGGTCCTGCCGTCGATGATGCGGTCGATGTCGGATCCCGCGAGGCGGATCGCCCTGCCGGTCGGGCGGATGCCCTGGAACTCGCCGGCGTGAGTCCCGCGGGCGGTCCAGCGGGTCACCACCATGTCGCCTTCGGCGATCTGGTCCTCGACGGTGAAGTGGAGGTCCGGGAACCCCGCCCGCAACGCGGCGACGTATTGCTTGGCCCCCTCGCGCCCGTGGATATCCTGGGACGAGGCGTGGATGATCAGGTCGCTGGCCGCCACCTCGTCGATGACGGCGAGATCTCCCCGGTTGTAGACTTCCTCGAAGACGCGCCGTACCTGCGCCTTGTTCTGCTCGGACATGGGTCTCCTCCGTCGCTGGATCGCGCCCGCCGAGAATACGCCGCGCGGCCGCCGCGGCGCTTCGGAGGAACCACCCAATTTGCCGGAGCGGCGGCATGGGTGATTCCACCCATGTCGGACGGCGGACGCTCAGATCAGGCGGTGCTCGTAGGCCCAGGCGGTGGCGCCCGCGCGCGTGGAAAGATCGAGCTTGGTGAAGATGTTGCTGAGGTGCCGCTCGATCGTCCGTTCGCTCAGGAAGAGCTCGGCGGCGATGGCCTTGTTGGTGCCTCCGGCGGCGACCAGCCTCAGCACCTGCAACTCGCGATTGCGTCAGGCCATGGCGGCGATTCGGAGCGGCGCCCGTCCCGTGCATTGCGAGCCGGGCGAGATCGGGCGCGGCGCCGAGCTTACGGTAGGCCGTCGCGGCGGCCTCCAACTCCAGCGCCGCGCCCTCTTCGTCGCCGAGGCTCCGGCAGGCCGACCCGGCGAGCTCGCGCGCCCGCGCCGCGTGGTACGGAGCCTCGGCCCGCTGCAAGAGATCGAACGCGCTGCGCAGCGAGCACAGCGCCGCCTCGGCCGCGCCGTTGGCGAGCTGGATCGCCCCGCGCGCCTGCGCCGCCATCGCCACCAGCGCGTCGGTGTCGAAGCTCCGCGCCGTCGCTTCCAGCTCGCCGCAGGCACCCTCTGCGCCCTGCGGCTCGCCGGCCGCCAGCATGATCTCGACGCAGGCCGGCAGCAGCCGCGCGCGCCCGAGGCTGCCGGTGGTGGCGCCGAGGGCACGGCCGATCGCCGCGGCGGCGGCGTCGACGCTTCCTTCCGCCAGCCGCAGCAGGGCCAGCCCGGGCTGCGGGTCGAACCCGCCGCGGCTCGCGCTCCGGTACGCCCGCTCGGCCGCCGCGAACTCGCCCCTCAGGCGGTGCACCTCGGCCTGCTGGTAGAATGCCGCGGCCACCGTTCTCCTCGAGGTTCCCTTGGCGCGTTCGCGGGCACGGTGCGCCTCCTCGATCGCGCCATGCCAGTCGCCGTGCAGCAACCGGATCTCGGCGCGATGCACGCGGCAGACCCCGGTGAACGGGGCGAGGTCGGGCTCGCACCAGCGCGCCAGGGCGGCGGTCCACTCGCGTGCACGGCCGATCGCGTAAACCGTCATGCAGGCCTGGATGACGCGCAGTACATCAGGCCGGTCATCATCAACGACAGCTCCCCGGCGGTCACCGCGACCATGACCTCGTCCAGCAGCGCCAGCCCCTCCTGGACCCGCCCCTGTTCGACAGCGTATCAGGCCCTGCTGGTAACGGGTGCAGGCGACCAGGTCGGCGTCGCCGCAGCGCTCGCCGATATCGGCGGCCCGCGCCGCGCATTCGTAGGCAGCCTCCCACTCGCCGGCGGCGATGTGTTCGTCCGCCACGGGGACGAGCATGTAGCCTTGCTCGGCGCACTCATTCTCGCCCTCCAGCAGTCGCTGGCCGCGGGCGAACCAGCCGGTCGCGCGGCCCACCTCTCCACGGAGGAACAGCTGGAAGCCGAGCCAGAACGCACAGCGGACGGCGCGGTGGCGCTCGTGGCGGTCCAGGTGAGCCTGGTGGGCGCGTTCGAGGGTCCGCAGGTAGTCGTCGTCCCGGCCGACCAGATACGCCGACATCGCCAGCAGCTCGAGATCGCCTGGCGCCAGATCGGCGGCCTCATCGGCGCGCGACAACACCTGAAAGGCGTCGGCCCATTCCCGCCGCTCGTAGTGCTCGCGACCGCGTTCGAGGCAATCGGGGCCGTCCGAGCGACCCTCGGCCGGATCACCGGCGCCGGACTGGCCCATTTTGCTCCGCTCCGAAAACTACGGACTGGCGGATCATTCGTGGCAGGTAGCCTTTTCCCCGGTGGCGGCAAGGCATTCCCGTGGCCAGCACGGCGGTCACCTGCCAGCTTGCCTTGCTGGCCAGGTGATCTGGCTGCTGGCGGAGGGGCAGCGAGGTGGCGAAGCTGACCGGCTTCGTCCGGTGCTGGGTCGAGGAGTTGCTGGTGGCTACAGCCGCTTCGGCCCGCCCTCGCTCGGAGACCGGAGGCGGGGGAACGGCGCGAAGTCTCGGATCCTGACGCCGGCGATCCTCGCGCTGCTGCGGGAGCCGGTCCGCCCGACGACGGAGGCGTCTGGACCGCGAAGAAGGTAGCGGCGGTCATCGCGGCTGAGCTCGGGGGCTCCCGCGCCGCCGAGCAGCGCGGCGCCTACGCGCGCCGCGGGGCCCGGGATCGGCGATAACGACGCCGGCCTCAGAGCATGAGCCAGCCTACCCAGATTCCCAGCGCCAGCCAGGGCCCGAACGCGACTGGCGCGGCCGGAGGCCGCCGCCTGGTCACAAGCGCAAAGATCAGGCCCGCGACCGCCGAGACCGCCAGCACCAGCGGCAGCGCCTGCCATCCGAGCCAGGCGCCGCCGGCGGCGAACAGCTTCGCGTCGCCGAGCCCGAGGCCCTCGCGCCGGCGCAGGCGGAAGTAGAGCGCGCCGAAGGCCGCGAGGCTGGCGTAGCCGACCGCCGCCCCGACGAGGTGCGCGCTCCAGTCGGGCCGCGTCAGCGCGCTCCAGGCGAGCCCGGCGGCGACCAACGGCAGGCTCAGCCAGTCGGGGATCCGGTACGTGCGGAAATCGATCACCGCGATCGCCAGCAGCGTCGCGCCCAGCACCGCCCCGCCCCAGCTCACCGTGCCGTCCCCGCGACGCCGCGCTGCGATCCCGCCCCTCGGGGGATATCGAAACAGTGCCCTGTCACGGTGAAACTCTGGTTCCTCGCATCTCGTATCGACGAGCACCCGCAGTGCCGGCCGGCAACGCCCGCCGGCCAGGCGGGGTGGCGCTTTGCCTCAAGCCCCGTGCGGGCGAGGGCAGCATAGGAGGTGTATCAATGCGGCTGAAATGGAAATACCTGATCGGCGCGTCGCTTTTTGCGGCGATGGCGTCGACGGCCTCGGTGGGGTGGAGCTCGAGCCACCGCGAGGCGCCTGGCACCGCGGGCAAGCCCCGGATCGACAGCACGGACTTCTACATGTTCCGCAGCTACGAGCCGGGCCGCGAGAAGTACGTGACGCTGATCGCGAACTATCTCCCGCTCCAGCATCCCTACGGCGGTCCGAACTACTTCGTCCTCGACAACGACGCGGTCTACGAGATCCACGTCGACAACAATGGCGATGCCGTCGAGGACATGACCTTCCAGTTCGACTTCGACACCAGGCTCGCCAACCGGGGCAAGGGCATCACGCTGAAGGTCGGCGGCAAGGATGTCGCGATCCCGCTGCGGCAGGGCGGCCCGATCACGGCGCCGGGCGACGCCACGATCAACGAGCGCGAGAGCTACGCGCTGAACGTGATCCATGGCGACCGCCGCGAGGGCAGGAGCCGGCCGGTCACGCCCGGCGAGCGGCCCGAGCTTCGTCAAGCCGATCGACAACATCGGCACCAAGACCCTGCCCAACTACGCCGGCTACGCCCAGCGCCACGTCTACTCGATCAACGTCCCGGGCTGCTCGACGCCCGGCCGGGTGTTCGTGGGGCAGCGCGCCGAGGCGTTCGCGGTGAACCTCGGCGGGGTCTTCGACCTGGTGAACTTCGTGCCGGTGGAAGGCGACAGCGCGCCCGGAGCCGGCGACGGCAAGGGCTTCCCGGGCGGCATCACCCAGAGCCGCGCCAACGACGACGTCGTCGGCGAGTCCAACGTGACCTCGCTGGCGCTCGAGCTGCCGATCTCCTGCGTGGTCGGCAAGGGCAACGGCGTGATCGGCGCCTGGACCAGCGCGAGCCTGCCGCGCCGCAGCGCGCTCGACCCGTCGCCGACCTACAACGGCACCAGCGAAACCAGCGGCCCGCTGGTGCAGGTCTCGCGGCTGTCGGCGCCCTTGGCCAACGAGCTGGTGATCGGTCTCCCGGACAAGGACCTCTACAGCGCCGCCGAGCCGACGCAGGACGGCGCGCTGGCGACCTACGTCACCAACCCGACGCTGCCGGCGCTGCTCGACCTCCTGTTCCGGGACAGGGTGAACAAGACGCTCGGCACCAACATACGCAACCTCGCGCCGAACAACCTGCCGCGCCAGGACCTCGTCGCCGCCTTCCTGACCGGCTTCAAGGGGCTGAACCAGCAGAAGACGGTCACGCCGTCCGAGATGATGCGGCTCAACACCGCCGTCCCGCCGACCCCGCGCAACAAGCAGTCGACCTTCGGGGTGGCCGGTGGCGATCTGGCGGGCTTCCCGAACGGGCGCCGGCCGGGCGACGACGCCGTGGACCTGGCGCTCCGGGTGGTGATGGGGCGGCTCTGCCACGACCTGCCGATCGGCAAGGCGCTCGGGATGGCGAAGGACAACGTCAACCTCGGCCTCTGCAACCCGCGCAACGCGCCGGTCGGCAACGTGCCGTTCACCGACGGCGCGCCGATCAGCGCGGCCGAGCTGAAGAACGCCTTCCCGTACCTCAACGAGCCGATCCCGGGGGCGACGCAGCCAGGCACCTCGATGTAAGGGGCAGCAGCCCCTCGGGCAGCTACGACGACGGCGGCGGTGGAGGCACCGCCGCCGTTGCGTTTCGGCGCCCCACCACCGCGACCTCCGCGCTGTCATCGGCCCCGCGGCGGCGTCGCAGCAGGCTCTCCATCACCTGCGGCGTCTCGCCGACCCGCACCGAGGTCCGGACCCGGAAGAAGTCCGACGCGAACCCGACGCCCGGCGGCAGGATCACGCCGGCCGCCTCCACGTCCTGCGGAGTCAGAAAGCCGGCGCGCTCGCGCGTCGCCGCGAGCACGCGGGCCTGGACCGGGTTCTGCAGCAGGATTGCCAGCAGCTCTGGCGGCGCCGCGTTGACATTGACGTCGCCGTTTCCCGGCAGGACCGTGACCAGCCCGCGCATCACCTCCACCTGCCCGGCCGGGATCCCGGCTCGACGGCTCAGATCGCCGAGCTCCCGCAGGGGGCCGTCGACGTTGATCGTGGCGGCGATGCGCGCGGCGGTCCCGGGCGCGAGCTCGAGCTCGGCGGCGATCGCCTGGAGGATCTGCACCGCCTGCAGCCCGCCCCCCACCAGCGCGTTGAGGTTGAAGCGGCCCTGGGCGTCCGCGATCTCGAGCTCGAACGTCCCGCCCGCGATCTCGATGCCACGCTGCCCGACCGCCGCCCAGGCCTCGCCGCGATGGTCGGCCTCGGGCGCCTCGATCATGTCCCGGCGGAGCGCCGCGATCGCCGACGCCTCGCCGGCGCGGATCAGCGCCAGCGCCTGGCCGGCCTCGCTGAAGCGCTGGCTGCGGGCGATCGACAGGTCGGCGAGGCTGAGCATCATGGTGACGACGCTGGCGGCGAGGGCGAGCAGCACCAGGACGTTGATCAGCACCACCCCGGCGTCTCCGGAACGGGTCACGGCGCGACCTCGGCGGGGAGCAGCGCGATGCGGCGCAGCTCGCCCGAAAGCCCGGGTCCGGCCAGCCGCACCCAGAGCGCGACCGCCGCCGGATTGGCGGCCGGCTGCGCCGGGTCGGGCGGCCAGGTGTCGGTCCAGCCGGCCTCGGGCGCGTAGAACTGCCAGCGCGCGGCGTCCACCCCCGACAGCACCACCTGCCTGGCCTCGCCGGAGCTTCCCGAGACGCTGCGCGTCAGGTCGGCGCCGTCGAGGCCGTAGCGCACCGCCATTCCGCCCGTTGCGCCGCTGCGCCGGAACCCCACCGCGCCGTCGCTGGAGCCGAGGCTGCCGCCGGTCGCCTGCATGAAGTCGAGCGTCAGCAGGTGCATCGCCCGCTGCACCTCGGCCAGCCGTTCCAGCCGGCCGTCGGTCCGCACCTGGACGCGGAGCACCTGATCGAGCACCGCGAGGCCGGCGCCGCCGATGAGGGCGAAGAGGACGAGCGCGACCAGCACCTCCGTCAGGGTGACGCCGGCCTCGCGGTCACGCCCGCCTGGCGCCGGTGCCCGGCTCATGGCCCCGATTGCCTCGCGCCGCGGCCGTGGGCAAAGGTTTCCAACTGGTAAAAATGGATTTGAAGAATCCAGCAAAGACATATACTTGAGCACAATTCCACGCGTGGACACAGCGTGGGCACGGCCACATCGCCGCTTATCGGAATCGAAAATCGATCACCCGGCGACGGTATCATGCCCCGCTCACCTCGCCGATCGCGACGATCTGCCCGCCCTCGACGGTCACGACCGCCAGATCGCGCTGGCAGCGCCCGTCCTCGAGGAACCGAAAGCCACCGAGCGCCCCGTCGAAGCCCTCGGACCGGGTCAGGCCGCGGCGGTCCAGCGCGCCGGCGCTGCCGAGGACCGCGGCCATCAGCGCCGCGTCGTGACCCAGTGCCGTGACCAGGCCCCCCGGCTCGCCGAAGCGGGCCTGAAAGGTGTCGAGAAAGGGCACGAACCGGTCGGGCGGCGGCGCGGCGAACCACGATCCCTCGAGGCCAGGGACCTCCGCGACGTCGAGGACGCCCCACTGCACCCCGCCCATCAACCGGGGTCCGGCGCCGGAGAGCGCCGCGGCGAAGGCGATCAGGTCGCTTCCCCCGTCCGGCAGGAACACGGCGTCCGGAAGGGTGCCGCCGCTCTCCGAGCGCAGCGTCGAGACCAGGTCCGGCGCGCCGCTCTCGCGCGTGAGCACCGCGGTCAGCTCGAGGCCTCCCGCCCCGGCGAGCTGCCGTGCGGCCGTCGCCGTCGCCTCGCCGAGCGGTCCCGGGGCGGAGACGACGGCGACGCGCCGCACGCCCTGCGCCCGGGCATAGCTGAACGCCGCGGCGACCGATTGCGCCGGCGTTATCCCCATGACGAAGGCGCCTTGCCCGGCCAGGCGATCGTCGTTCGAGAAGCTCACCACCGGCACGTCGCCCGCCACCGCGAGCACCGCCGGGGTCTGGTCGGCGCGCAGCGGCCCGAGCAGCATGCGCGCGCCGCCCGCCAGCGCCCGCTCGGCCGCGGCCGCCGCCCCGTCGGCGGTGTCCTCGGTGTCGAGGACCGGCGGCTGGCCGGCAGGGTCCGGCACAGCCAAGCTCGCCGCGCGCGCCATGTTCCGGCCGAGCGCGCTGGCCTCCCCGGTCATCGGCAGCAGCAGCGCCGCTTCGCCGCCGCCGCCCCTCCACCTCCGATAGCGGGCGCAACCGCCGATCCCGCCGGCCAGGAACGGCACCGAGGACACGGCGAGGAGCCGGCGACAGACGTCGCGCCGGGTCGACGCCGAGGGCATGGATCGCAAGCCGCCTGGTCGCATTTCGTCCCTCCCTCTGGCTTCAAAGTCCAGCCAGGTTGTTCATTGACACGATGGGCAGCAGGATCGCCAGCACCATCACCATGACCATCCCCCCCATCACCAGCAGGATCGCCGGCTCCGCCAGCGCCACCAGCGTCCGGACCCAGGCGTCGAGGTCGCGCTGCTGGTCGTCGGCCGCGCGCGTCAGCGCCTCGCCGAGGTTGCCGCCGGCCTCGCCGCTGGCGATCATCGCGATCAGCATCGGCGGGAAGCAGTTCGCCGCCCCGATGGCGTCGCGCAGGCTCGCGCCCTCGCGCACCCGCGCCGCCGCCGCCTCGACCCGGGCGCGGATGTGGAGGTTCGGGGTGACCGCGCCGGCGGCGGCCAGCGCCTCGACCACCGGCACCCGGCTCTGCACCAGGGTCGCGAGCGTGCCCGAGAACTGCGCCGAGCTCAGCCGCCGCACGAAGCCGGGCGCTGGCGCGGTTCTCCGCCAGCAGCCGGTGAAGGCGCAGGCGGTTGCCCGCAGCCGCCAGCCAGCGCCGCCAGGCGATCGCGGCCACGCCGAGCGTCAGCGCGCCGGCGAGCCCCCAGGAGCGCAGCGCCTCGCTGACGACGATCAGGCCGCGCGTCAGGAGCGGCAGGTCGGCGCCGCGCGCGGTGAAGACCCGGACGATGTCCGGCATGACGTAGGTCATCAGCAGGACGACGATCCCGGCGGACACCAGGGCGAGCAGCGCCGGATAGATCAGCGCGAGCTGGATCGCCTGGGCGTTGCGCGCGCGGCTCTCGACGAAGGCCGCCAGGTGGCGCATCACCTGGTCGAGCTGGCCCGACTGCTCGCCCGCCGCCACCGAGGCGCGGTAGAACTCCGAGAACACCCCCGGATACTCGGCCAGCGCCTGGCCGAAGCTGCGCCCGTCCAGCACCGCGGCGCGCACGTTCAGGAGCACCGCCGCCACCCGCGGCGCACTCTGCTGCGCCACCGTGCGCAGCGCGTCCTCGATACGCACGCCGCTGCCGATCAGCGTCGCGAGCTGGCGGGTGATCAGCGTGAGGTCGCGCGCCCCGACCGCCGGCCGCAGCCCGCCGAGGAGCGAGCGCCCCGCGGGCCGGCCCGCCGTGCCACGGCTCGCCGCGACCGCGACCGGCAGGAGCCCGCGCGCCCGCGAGGTCGGCCCGCGCCGAGACCGCGCTCGCCGCCTCCAGCACCCCCGACTGCGGCTTCCCGCCGCGGTCGACCGCGCGATAGGTGAAGGCCGCCATCGCTCAGTGCTCCTGCGCCACGCGGGCCACGTCCTCGACCGTGGTGATCCCGGCGCGGATCTTGCGCACCCCGTCCTCGACCAGGCTCGGTCCGCGGCGCCGCGCCTGCGCGACGAGCTCGGCCTCGGCGGCGCCGCCGTGGATCAGCGCCTCCATCTCGCGGTCGACCGTCACCACCTCGTAGATGCCGGTCCGGCCGCGGTAGCCGAGGCCGTGGCAGGCCGGGCAGCCGCCGGCCCGGCGCAGCGCGCGCCCCGACCGGCAGCGCCCCCTGCAGCAGCTCGTGGTCGGCCTCGGTCGCCACGTCGGCCCGCGCGCAGTCGGGGCAGAGCCGGCGCACCAGCCGCTGCGCCACCACGCCGGCGAGCATCGGCGCGAGCAGGAAGCGCTCGACCCCCATGTCGATCAGCCGCGCCACCGCGCCGACCGCGGTGTTGGTGTGCAGCGTCGACAGCACGAAATGCCCGGTCATCGCCGACTCCACCGCGATCTGCGCGGTCTCGCGGTCGCGGATCTCGCCGACCATGATCACGTCCGGGTCCTGGCGCAGGATCGCGCGCAGGCCGCGGGCGAAGGTCAGCTCGGTGCGCGGGTTCACCTGCGTCTGGCCGACGCCGTCCACCGAATACTCGATCGGGTCCTCGACCGTCATGATGTTGCGGCTGCGGTCGTTGAGCCGGCCCAGCGCGGCGTAGAGCGTGGTGGTCTTGCCCGAGCCGGTCGGCCCGGTGACCAGCAGGATGCCGTCCGGCCGCGCGAGCAGCGCGCTCGAAGGCCTCGCGGTCGCGCGGCGCTCATGCCGAGCCGGTCGAGGCCGAGCCGGGTCGCGTCGCGGTCGAGCAGGCGCATGCACCACCCGCTCGCCGTACTGCGACGGGATCGTCGAGACGCGCACGTCGACCTCGTGGCCGCCGACCCGCAGCGAGACGCGGCCGTCCTGCGGCAGCCGCTTCTCGGCGATGTCGAGCTTCGCCATCACCTTGATGCGGCTGACCGAGCAGCGGCGCCAGCGCCCGCCGCGGCTCGATCACCTCGCGCAGGATGCCGTCGACGCGGAAGCGGACGACGAGGCGGCGCTCCTGGGTCTCGATGTGGATGTCCGAGGCGCTCTCCTTGATCGCCTCGAGCAGCAGCGCGTTGATCAGCCGCACCACCGGCGCGTCGTCGCTCTGGTCGAGCAGGTCGTCGACCATCGCCGCGCTGTCGGCCAGCGCCGCGAGGTCGCCGTCGGCGGCCGCCGCCTCGGACGCGTCGGAGGCGGTGTCGCGGTAGACGCGGCGCCAGCGCCGCGTCGAAGCCCGCCGCATCCAGCGTCTCGAACCGCAGGTCCGGCCCGGCCAGCCGCTGCACCTCGATCATCGCCTCCACGGACGCGCCCGCCCGGCAGGAGCAGACCGGCCGCTCGCCGTCGCGCTGCAGGATGACCCCGTTGCGCCGCGCGAAGCCGTAGGGCAGCGCGGGATCGGTCGGCGATGTCCCGGCGTCCCGCATCAGGTCACCTCCCGAGCGTCAGACGGGCGCCCACGAGCCCGGGCTCCGGCCGCCGCTCGATCTCGATCGTGATCAGCCGCAGGGCGTGCGCGCGCTCGAGCTCCTCGATCCAGAGGACCAGCTCGGGGAACCCCGCGTCCTCGATCTCCAGCCGCGCGCCCTCGCCCTCCGCCTCGATCCGGCGGATCGTCAGGTCGTAGCCGGGCGCGCTCGCGGTGACGATCGCGGTCACCGGCTCGCCCGAGGCGACCGGCGCATTCCCCTCCGGCAGCGCCGCGAGCCGAGCCAGCGCCGCCTCGTGCCGCGCGATCGTGGCTAGCGCCTCGCCGCGCGCCGCGTGCAGCGGCCGCGCCGCGCCGACGAACAGCAGGTAGGCTGCGAGCCCCGAGGCCATGACCGCGAGCAGGACCCGCTCGCGCCCGCTGCGCCGCCCCCACCACGTCGACGCCGCTCCCGCTCATCCGCCGCCTCCCGTGATCCGGTACTGCACCTCGGCCGAGCCGTCGCCGGTGGTCGCGACGCCCGCAGAAACCGCCAGGCCCGCTCCGCGCAGGCCGTCCTCGACGCGCTGCAACGCCGGCAGGTCGGGCGCCTCGACCGACAGCGAAAGACCGCCGTCCTCGGCGCTGTAGCCCAGGTCGCGCAGCGTCACCTCCTGCACGCTCAGCACGTCCGCCACCCGAGCCAGCAGCGGCAGGAACTCGCCGCGGGCCGCCGGCGCCGCCGGCAGCGCCCGCAGCAAGGCCTCGTCCAACGGCAGCGACGGCGGCAGGTCGGGCACGCGCGCCGACAGCGCGCTGCGCAGCGCCGTCCCCCGCGCCTCGGCGATGCGCCGCAGCGCCAACGTGTCGGCCGCCAGCACCGCGCCATGCGCCACCAGCGCCAGCGCGATCACCGCGAGAAGCCGCGTCAGCACCCGCCGCCGGCCGCGCCCGGCGCGGGCATGCGCGCCCTGCAGCAGGTCGAAGCGCGCCGCCTCCGGGGTCGGCCCCGGCGGGCATCAGGCCCGGGGCGCCGACCGGCACCTGCTCGGGCAGCCGTCCGCCGCCATAGAGCACGACCTGCGGCGCGCCGTCGGCCCGCCAGAACGCCTCGAGATGCTCGGCGCGCGTGGCGTACCCGGTCCCGTCCGCGCGCCGCACCAGCACCCGGCCGCCGGCCTCGCGCACCGAGCAGCAGCCGGCGGCCGGCACCGGCAGCGCGAGCACGTCGGGCACCAGCCGCTGCCCGGGGGCCGCGCGCCCGGCCCAGACCGCCATCTCGCGATGCGCCACCACGACGACGAGATACTCGCCCCGGCCGAGCTCCGGCCCCAGCACGACGTGCGACGCCTCCAGCGGCTCGGCGATGAGCTCCTCGACCGCGAAGCCGGCGGCGGCTTGCCGCTGGCGATGCGCGGCGAGCGGCAGCGGCACCCGCAGGATGTGCGCCAGCTCGCTCGGCAGCGCCAGCGCGTCGGCGCCCAGCCCGAGGTGGGCGGACCCCCCGTCGCCGGGAGCGACCGGTCGCAGGTCGGGCCGAGCGGCGGCGGCCGAGAATTCGGCGGGGCGAGCAGGCATGACGACCGCTTCCACAGATCACCTTTCCCCGACTACGAGATGAAACCTTCCGCAGTTTCACCTCGTAACCATCGAACGGCACGATCGTGGGATACGGAGGCGGAACGGGGATGGGATCGCGGAAAGGCAAGGCGCCGCCGCAGCGGACCACGGGGCGCCGGCGCGACAGCGGCGTCACGCTGATCGAGATGATGGTGGTGCTCGTCATCATCGCCATCGTCGCGTCGTTGATCGTGCCGAACGTCATCGGTCGGCCGGACGAGGCGCGGGTGACGGTCGCGCGCACCGACGTCCGCACCATCGCCGCCAGCCTCGAGATGTACCGGCTCGACAACCGGGTGTACCCGGTGAGCTCGCAGGGGCTCGAGGCCCTCGTCACCCGGCCGGCGTCGCCGCCGGAACCGCGGAACTGGGCGGGCGGCGGCTACCTGCCGCAGCTGCCGGTCGATCCCTGGGGCAACGCCTACGTCTACCGGGCGCCCGGGACCGATGGACCCTACGATCTCATGTCGCTCGGGGCCGACGGAGAGCCCGGCGGCGAGGGCGTCGACGCCGACATCCTGAACGGTGGCCTGCCGTGACCGGCCGCCAGCGGGAGGCCGGGCTCTCGCTGGTCGAGGTCCTCGTGGTCCTCGCGATCGTCGGAGTCATGTCCGGCGTGACGGTGCTCGGCCTCGGCGCGCTCGACCGCGGCGGCTCCGGCGAGGCCGAGGCGACGCGGCTGGCGAACCGCCTGCGGCTCGCCGCCGACGAGGCGCTCGTCACCTCGGTCCCGTTCGCGCTGGTCTGGGAGGAGCGCGGCTACCGGTTTCTCGCATGGGATGCCGCCGGCGCACGCTGGCAGAGTGCGCCGCGCGATCTGGGCCGGCACCATGGCCTGCCCGCGCCGCTGCGGCTCGCGCGCGACGGCGGGAGCGGCGATCCGGTCATGATCGCACCCGACCTGCCGCAGCCGCCGGCGGTCCTCCGCATCGCCGGCGGCGGTGGGACATGGCAGGTCGCGTTCGACGGATTCGGCGCCGCGGTGGCGCGGGTCGGCGACTGATCCGGTGGATCGATGGGCGGAACAATTCCCTTGCGGAGACAGCGGTTGGGGAAATCCGCACATGCACAGGGCATGCACAACGCATGCACAACGCGTATGCTAAGGAAAACTCAGGTTTGACATGACCCTCGGGAGCGACGCCGGCTTCACGCTGATCGAGTCGCTGGTGGCATTGGCGATCCTCGCGGTGTCGGCGGTCTCGCTGCTGATGGCGACCGAGGCCCACGTCGCCCGGATCGACGGCCTCGAGTTGCGGGCGCTGGCGCAACTGGCGGCGGAGAACCGGCTGGCCGAGATCGAGCTCGGCGCCGACCCCGACCCGGACCCCGCCGTCTTGCTCGGCCGCTCCTTCCGGGTTACCGAGGTGCGGACGCCGACCGAAGATCCGGATCTCGAACGGATCGACCTCGAAGTGACCGACCTGGCGGTTGCGGCGACCTATCGGGGCTTCGTCGGCTTCGTCGCCACCGGGAGCGCGCGATGATGCCCGTGCCGCGAAACGGACTGGTCTGGGTGGCCGCCGGCCTCGCCGCGCTCTCGGTCGGCCTGGCCGCGCGGACGCTTCCCGCCCGCCTCGCCGGCGAGAGCGGCCTGCCGCCGCCGCCCGCGGCCCCAGAGGCCCCGGCCCTCGCGGAGGTTTCCCTCGAGCCGATCCTGGCCTGGTCGCCCTTCGGTCGGCCGGCGCGCCCTGCCGGGCCGGCCGGCGAATCCGGACTCGGGCTCACGCTGCATGGCGTGGTGATCGCCAGCGGCGCCGAGGCGTCGAGCGCGATCGTGTCGGGTCCGGGAGAGCCCGCGCGGGCGTACGCGGTCGGGCAGGAGATCGCTGCGGACGCGACCCTGGCCGAGGTTCACGGCGACCATGTGGTGCTGATCGTCGCGGGCCGCCGGGAAACCCTGTCGTTCCCGGAGAACCGCGGCGAGGCGGACCCTGCCGCCGGCCAGACGGACAGCGGCGTCGCCGCGCTGCGTGCCCTCGCAACCGGCGAGGGGGACGCGGCAGGGGACGACGCGCCGGTCGAGGGGCGCTAGGGAGTGTACTCATAAAGGCCATGCCTGATCCAGCGATGGCATGTCGGCTCTCGGGCCCATTGAGGACCTTTCCGAAAAGCGTGGCAATGGCCGCAAGGGTGCAGGAACCAGACCTTGCGCCAGAGCGCTTCAAGGCCTTGCAGCTAGCTCACGCAACGCCCGCGCCTGCTCCTCTGTCGCCGTATCCGCGGGGAAGAAGCACTCGATGCGCAACTCCTGCAACGTCACATCCTGCGGCGTGCCCAGCGTGGTGACAGTCGAGAAAAAGTTGAAAGCGCGTTCATCTTTGCGAAAACATACCGGTAGCACCGGCACCGACGGCGCGCCCAGGTTCAACCGGCGCAGGCGCTTCGGCACATCCGGATAGGCCAACACTTCTTCCAGCAACCGAGCGGTCGCCGGGTCGGTCACGCCACCCACCGCCTCGCGATGCATGCGCTGAATCAGCGCCTCGGCTACCGCTTCCCAGTTGCTGACAAACGGACGCAAGCCGCTCGGACTGAACATCATGCGCACCACGTTGGCCGGCCCGGCCGACGCGCGCTCGCCAAGCAGCAGGCCAAAGAAGCGCTGAGCGGCCTCGTTGGTTTGCAGGATGTCCCAGTGCCGATCCATCACCACCGCCGGAAACGGCTCCTGCTGGCTCAGGATTGCGCGTAGCGCAGTCTGCACCGCACCGAGTTCCGGCGCTTCGAGCCGCGTCTCGGCATACACAGGCGCAAAGCCGGCGGCGAGCAGCAGCAGGTTGCGCTCGCGCAAGGGAACGTCGAGCACGTTAGAAAGCAGCATCACCATCTCGCGGCTCGGTTTCGCGCGGCCGGTCTCGAGAAAGCAGATGTGGCGCGGTGACACCTCGGCTTCATGCGCCAGCGCCAACTGGCTCAGGCTGCGTGTTTTGCGCCAATACTGCAGCAGTGTTCCGACCTGAGCGCCTGTTGCGGCGGACGCAGAGGAAAGTTGTGTGGACATCATGCGCTAGATATCGCCGGCGCGCGCAGCGTCAATTCCCTGGCAGGTAAGCGCGCGATCGAAACGCGAGATGAGAATACCGTCTTCCAACCGTTTTCCACGACCTCAACTTACCTGCCAGGGAATTGAGGCGCAGCGCGTGCCAGCCGATAGTGCAGCCGGCGCGGCGTGTTGCCGCGTGCTCATCCCCTCATAGGATTACGCCATGCATCAATATCGCATCCACACCCTCGAATCCGCGCCAGAAAAATCCAGGCCCGCCCTGCAAGGATTGAAGCAAGCGGTCGGCCTCATTCCCAACCTGGCCGCGACGATGGCCGAGTCACCGACGCTGGTAAACGGCTTCGTCGGCGCCTTCGGCAATTTCCACGGCGGCAGTTTCAGCGGCCCGCAGAAGCAAGTGCTCCTGCTCACCAACGCCGTCACCAACACCTGCGCATGGGCCATCGCCTTCCACTCGACGCTGGCACTGAAGGAAGGTGTCGACGCCGACGATGTTGGCGCAATTCGCGAAAGGCGGCTGCCGAAGGACGCTGAATTCGCCGCGCTCTCACGCTTCACGCGAGCGTTGATTGAAAAGCGCGGACATGCGGACGAGCAGGACATTTCGACGTTCACCGACGCGGGCTTTGGGCCGGATCAAGTACTGGAAGTGATCGCCGGGCTGGCAGTGTCGGTGCTGGCGAACTACGCGGGAAATATCACGAACCCGGTGTTGGAGGAGCCGTTCAAGGCGCAGAATTGGGCGGCGTAGGCGGCCAGGCCCAACCATTCTGCGTGTTCGCTGCACGATCGCTCTGAGTTGCACCAAGGGCCATGCAGCCGCTTGCTTGTGAAGCGGCTGCCATGCGGGCAACAGTGCGAGCTATGCGGCCGCTTCGGGTCCAAACGGGCCTTTCTGGCCCCGTCACGAACGTCCGTTCATGGCGCATTGCGGATACGTGCGCCAGACGCGTTGGGGTCCGCATCTGCCGCGCAGCAGACCGCACGGGCGTCGTGTCGCAGCGTCGGCGGTCTAATGGGTACTGGCCCTAGGACCTCGGACGCGTCGGGGCAAACAGGCAACACGTGGAAAATATCTAACGCGGCTGGCACTTATTTGACGAGATTACAGCGCCCGGCCGTGGCAGGATCGCAGCGGCGCGGAACGGCCAACGGGCAGTGCCGTCATCGCCGCGGGAGTGATTTGACGTGAGCAGGCGCGCGTCACTCGGGGCCATGCTGATTCTGCTGGGCGCGCTCTGCTCGGCGGCGCCGGCGCAGGAGCTGTCCGACGACGGCGCGAGCTTCGTGATCAACCTGCGCGACGCCGACATCCGCGCCCTGTCCGAGCAGGTCTCCGAGATCACCGGCCGCACCCTGGTCCTCGACCCGACGGTCACCGGCAACGTCACCGTCATCTCGGCCGAGCAGCTGACCGAGCAGGGGGTCTGGGACCTCTTCCAGTCGGTGCTGCGGGTGCAGGGGTTCGCGGCGCTGCGCTCGGGCACGATCTGGCGCGTGGTCCCGCAGGCCGTGGTGCGCGAAGGCGGCGGCGAGCTCGGCGACGGCCCCGACGCCGGCCGCTTCGACGTCGTCACCCGCCTGGTGCAGCTCGACAACTTCCCCTCCGCCACCGCCGTCGCCGCGCTCCGGCCGCTGGTCGCCAGCTTCGGCTACATCGAGGCGCTGCCCGAGACCAACACCCTCGTCGTCACCGACACCGTCGAGAACGTCGACCGGATCGAGGCGATCGCCCGCAGCCTCGACGACGGCGACGGCACCCAGCTCTCGACCATCCCGGTCCGCAACGTCGACGCCTCCGAGATCGCCACGGCGCTGACCCGGGTGCTCGGCGCCGAGGGCGGCCTCGCGATGCGGGTGGCGATCGACGCCCGCAACAACGTGCTGCTGGTCCGCGGCAGCCCCGAGCTGACCGACCGGGTCCGCCTGATGGTCGCCGACCTCGACCAGCCCGGCCGCCAGCCGCCGGCGCTGGTGCCGGTCACCCGCGTCTACCGCCTGCGCTACGCCGACGCCGCCAGCCTGGCCGAGGTGCTGCGCGGCGTCATCGGCGCCGGCGCCGAGGCGACCGTGCAGAACGCGGTCGCCGAGTCGCTCTACGCCCCCGCTTCGGTGCAGGAACCCTCGATCGCCAACGGCTTCGATGTTCCGCCGGAAGCCGACGCCACGGTCGGCGAGACCCAGCTCAGCTTCGAGCGCCCGCCGGTCACCTCGCTCGCCGCCGAGGACATCTCGATCCAGCCGGCGGTCGAGATCAACGCCGTGGTGATCCGCGCCCGGGCCGAGGTGCAGAACGACCTGCCCAGCTGGTGGCGGAGCTCGACCAGCGCCGTCCGCAGGTGCTGATCGAGGCGGCGATCGCCGAGATCTCCGGCGACATCGCCGAGCAGCTCGGCGTCCAGCTCGGGCTCGGCGACGCCGCGACCAACGCCAGCTTCGCGGCCACCTCGTTCTCGGAGAGCGGGCTGGCGCTCCAGAACATCCTGACGCTGCTGCGGGTCCCGGTCGCCCCCGCCCTCACCCCGACCGGCCTCTCGATCGGGCTCTCGACCGAGGACGAGTACGGCATCCTGATCCAGGCGCTCGCGCAGTCGACCAAGGCGAACCTGCTCTCGACCCCGAGCATCACCACCCTCGACAACCAGGAGGCCCGCATCCTGGTCGGCCAGAACGTCCCGTTCCGCACCGGCTCCTTCACGCTGGACCAGCCCGAGAACCCCTTCGACACCATCGAGCGCCAGGACATCGGCGTCATCCTCCGCGTGGTGCCGCAGGTCAGCCAGGGCGACAGCGTCCAGCTCGCGGTCAGCCAGGAGGTCTCGTCGATCAGCAACCAGAACGTCCCGGACGCCGCCGACATCATCACCAACAAGCGGCAGATCGAGACCACGGTCGTCGCCGACAACGGCGGCACCATCGTGCTCGGCGGGCTGATCACCGACGACCGGACCACCGCCAAGAGCGGCATCCCCGGTCTCGGCGACGTCCCGTTCGTCGGCCGGTTCTTCAGCTCCACCGGCGAGAATGCCACCAAGCGCGTGCTGTTCGTCTTCCTGCGCCCGACCATCCTGCGCACCCGCGCCGAGATCGGCACCGTCTCGAACCAGCGCTTCCAGCGCCTGCGCAGCATCGAGGCCCAGCCGAGCCGCGCCGCCGACCTGATCGCCGAGCCCCGCCCGATCCGCAAGCTCCCGGTCGAGATCAACGGGCTCTACTGAGCCGCGGCGCTCGAGCTCGGCATCCGCATTCCGTTGAAACTCTCCGGGGGCGGGTTCCGTAGACCTCCCTAGCCCGCCA
This sequence comes from uncultured Solirubrobacterales bacterium, assembly GCA_963839535.1. Taxonomy (GTDB): domain Bacteria; phylum Actinomycetota; class Thermoleophilia; order Solirubrobacterales; family 70-9; genus RHKX01. Next base: position 11,391 of record CAWIVF010000006.1, on the reverse strand, counting down.
TCCGCAGCCGCCGCCCCCGTCCCGCGGCCCAGCCAGAAAGGCGTTCCCATGTCCCCAGCGCGCCCAGCCCTGCTCGTCGTGCCGCTGCTCGTCGGCGCCAGCCCCGCGCTTGCCCATACCGGCGGCGAGCTCGGCGGGCTCACCAGCGGCCTGCTGCACCCGATCACCGGGCTCGACCACGTGGTGGCGATGGTCGCCGTCGGTCTTTGGGGCGGCATCCTGCGCGCCCCCGCCATCTGGCTGCTGCCGGTTGTCTTCCCGCTGGTCATGGCGCTCGGCGGCGCCGCCGGCGTCGCGGGCGTGCCGCTGCCCGGCGTCGAGGCCGGCATCGCGCTGTCCGGCGTCGTGCTCGGCCTGATGGTGGTCCTCGCGGCGCGTCCGCCGCTCTGGGCGGCCGTCGCGCTCGTCGGCGCCTTCGCGGTCTTCCACGGACACGCCCATGGCGCCGAGCTGCCGCAATCCGCCGTCCCGGCGATCTACGCGGTCGGCTTCGTCATCGCCACCGGGCTGCTCCACCTCGCCGGGATCGCCATCGGCCAGATCGGCAGGTGGCGCGTCGGCCGGGCGGCGGTACGGGTCGCCGGCGCGGCGATCGCCCTCGCGGGCGGCGCGTTCCTGACCGGCGTGGCATGACCCGCCTGCTGGCCATCGCGGCTGCGGCCCTGAGCGGCACCGCCACCCACGCCCACGGCACGCTTCCGGACGGCGGCGGTTTCTATGCCGGCGCGCTGCACCCGGTGCTGGCGCTCGAGCATCTGCTGCTGCTGCTCGCCCTCGGATTGCTGCTCGGGCGCGGGCCGGATGGTCCGGCGCGGGCGCCGCTGATCGGCCTGGCCGTGGCCCTCGCGGCCGGGCTGCTGCTCGGACCCGGCCTCGCCTGGCCGGCGGCGCCGCTCGGCATCCTGGTCGGCGCAATCCTGGCCGGCCTGGCGGTTGCGGCCGGCGCGCCGGTGCGAAGCCCCGCGCTGGTGCTGCTCGCGGCCGCCGCGGGCCTCGCGACTGGTCTCGACACCGGCGTGCCGCCCGCCACCGTCGCGACCTGGGTTCCCTACGCCGGCGTCCTCGTCGGCGTCTTCCTGATCGTGCTCAACGCCATGGCGGCCGCCACCGTCGCGCGTCGGCCGCCGTATCGCATCGCCGTGCGCGTGGCGGGGTCCTGGATCACCGCCGCGGCGGTGATGCTGATGGCGCTCTACACCCGGCGCATGGGCATCGCCGCATGATCGCGCTTGCCCGCCCTCGCCGCCGATCGTTGGCCGCCCTCGCCGCGGCGATCGCCGTCGGCGTCGCGCTGGTGCTGGCCGGAGCGCTGGCGTCGCGCCTGGCCTCGGACGGCGACGCGGCGGCGCTGGCCGACGACCGGGTCGTCGCCGTGCTGCCGGGGTCCGGAGGCATCTACTCCGACGACCTGCGGGCACGCCTGCGCGCGGCGCGGGCGAACCCGGACGATCCCGCCGCCGCGAAGGCCGCCGCGCGCCAGCTGATCAACGAAGGTCGAGACGCCGGCGACTCGCGGCTGGTCGGCGCCGCGCTCGGCATGCTGCGGCCCTTCCTCGACACGCCCGACGCCGAGACGCTCCATCTCGCGGCGACGGCGCGCCAGTATCAGCACGACTTTCCCGGAGCCCTCGATCTGCTCGACCGGGCGCTGGCGCTCTCCCCCGCGACGCCGCGGCGCTGCTCGCCCGGGCCACGATCAACGTCGTGCTCGGGCGGCTGGACACCGCGGATCGCGACTGCCGGCGGCTCTACGCGGCGCGAGCGCCCCGATCTCGGCTTCCTCTGCCAGTCGACGACCCTGACGCTGACCCCCGAGGCCCCGGCGGTCTACGCGCGCCTCGAGGGCGTGCTTTCCCGAACCGACCTGCTCGACGGGTCGCTGCGCAGCTACGGCCTCGGCCTGCTCGGCGAGATCGCGGCGCTTCAAGGCGACCGCGACCTGGCGCGAGCCCACCTCGCCGCGGCGCTGGCCGAGGAGCCGGAGGCCCTGCGCATCCGGCTGATGCTCGCCGACCTCCTGCTCGCGGGCGGCGGCGACGAGGCCGCCCTCGACCTGCTGGAGCCAGCGCCGGACGTCGACGGGGTGCTGCTGCGCCGCGCCATCGCCGCCGAACGCCTCGGCCGGTTCGCGCTCTTCGACGCCGCCCGGACGGAGCTGTCGCGCCGGTTCCGCCAGAACCTCGATCTCGGACTGACCGCCCACGCCCGCGAGGAGGCCCGGTTCTACCTCGAGGTCGAGCGCGACCCGCCGCTCGCCCTCGCCCGCGCGCGGCTCAACTGGGACCTCCAGCACGAGATCGAGGATGCTCAGCTGCTGATCGACGCCGCCATGGCGGCGGGCGAGCCGGCGGCCGCGGCGCCGGTGCTGCGCTGGATGGAGGAGCATGGGCTGTCGGTCCCGGCGCTGCGGATCCCCGACGCCGTGCGGGTGGCGGCGCGATGAGCCCGCGGGCGTTCGTCGTCGCCGCGCTGCTCGCGGTCGCCGGCCTAGCCGGCGGCCCGCCGGCCGCCTCGGCCCACGAGACCACCCGCTCCTATGTCACCCTCGAGCGCGAGGGCCGGAGCGTCGAGGCGCGGCTGCGGCTCGCGTTCCGCGACATCGAGGTGGTGGCCTGGATGGACGAGGACCTGGACGGCCGCATCACCTGGGGCGAGGCGCGGCGCCGGCTCGATCTCGTCGACGCCTACGTGCGCTCCGGCTTCTCGCTTCAGGCCGGCGGCGCCTGCGCGCTGACGCACGTCGGGTCGGGTGCATCGAGCAGCGCCGGGATCGCCTATCTCGACCTGCGATACCGCGGCCGCTGCCCTGATGCCGAGGCGCCCCTGACCGCGCGCTCGCAGCTCCTCACCGAGATCGACCCCGACCACCGGACCTTCCTGCAGGCCACGGTCGGCGGCGCGTCGACCTCGACGATGCTGAGCGCGGCCAGCCCGGGCATCGCGCTCGACGGCGATGCCGGCGGCGTCGCCGGGAGCTTCCCCGGCTACTTCCGCGCCGGCATCGAGCATCTCCTGGGCGGAGCCGACCACCTGGTCTTCCTGCTGGCGCTGATGCTGCCCGCCGTCTGCGCCGCCGGGGCGGCCCGCAGCGCGGCGCTCGGGGTGCTGACGGCGGTCACCGGCTTCACGCTCGCCCATGCCCTCACCCTGACGGCGTCGGCGACCGAGCTCCTGCGCCCGCCCTCGGGTCTCGTCGAGGCGCTGGTCGCGCTCTCGATCGTGATCACCGCCGCCGACAACGTCCGCCCGTTCATTCCCGCGCCGCGCGCCGCGGTCGCCGCGCTCTTCGGCACCATCCACGGCTTCGGCTTCGCCAGCGCCCTCGGCAGCCTGCAGCTGACCGGCGTCGGCCTCGCGACCGCGCTCGTCGGCTTCAACCTCGGCATCGAGGCGGCGCAGGTCGCCGTGGTGCTGATCGTGATGCCGGCCCTCTACGTGCTCGGGAACGGCCGGCTTCTGCTCTGGGGCGGCAGCGCCGCCGCCGGCGCAGTCGGCAGCTGGTGGCTCTGGACCCGCCTGGCCCCGCATCTCCTCGGCGCCTGATACGAGGGCCGGCTGAAGGCTTGGACGTCAAAGGTTTACGCGGGTTCGCTCGATATGGAACGCATATGGAATCCGTATGGAATCCATTTGGCACCTAAAATAGTCAGGATTTAATCGTTAACGGGCGCCCGAGGCGTTCAGGCGGAGAGGGTATCAGGCGCGACGAACTGGCTCGAGGCGGCAATCAGGGGCCCTCGAGGCCTACGTGCAGCCTAGGCGTGTACCCAAAAGACTCTGCTGTTCGCTTTGCGCCATTTCCGGACATACGGTCGGCGCCGAGACAATGACGGCTGTACAACTGAAAACGGCCGGGCGGAGTTCTTGCGCTCAAAGGAAACGAGCGCATAGTGGCGCTATGGGCGTCTCCGACGAGACATCTGCGATCATCGCCGACGAGGGTTGTTAGGTCCGCGGCATCCAGTGGGCGAGGCGCGGAAACGCTGGGCAGACCGGCTCGCATCGTTTTCTGTAACGCTTTCAGAGGCTGCGGGCGCCCACGCTTCCGGAGGCGGCGCTCAGGTTCTCGGAAGTCCAATCAAGGCGCTGAAGTATCTTCGTACGGGAACTCGCGCGTCACGGCGGCGATCCCCTGCGCGCTGGAGAGTTCGTCACGACAGGCACACTGACGGAAGCATTGCCTGCTGCGTCTGGCGAACGATGGCGAGCCGAGTATAGAGGCGCCGACCTTGCCGACATCGAAGTCCGGCTTGCCTAGCTCGGGGATGTGCATCGTTAACTAACGCCTGCTTTGGGCCGAGAGCGGACCACCATCGTCGAGAAAGCCGGTCTATGGGTACATGCCCTAGACATCCACGAAGGACCAGTCGCAGGTCAGCACCGCCAGGTCGATCAGGGCGCGGACCTTGAGCGAGAGCAGGCGCGAGCTCGGATAGATGAACTGGATCGGCAGCGGCTCGGGCTCGAACTCGGGGAGCACGAGCCGCATCGTGCCGGAGCGGAGCGCTTCGGCGACCTGGTAGCTCAAGACCTGGACGAGGCCGCCGTGGTTGCCTGCGTGCCACAGCGCCGCCTCCACGTTGTTGGTGACGAAGGCCGGGGTCACGGCGATCTCCCGGCCCTCGCCGAAGCGCATCCGTTCGGCCGGGCCGAGGCCGGTGCAGACGATGGTGCGGTGTCCGGCCAGGTCTTCGAGGCGCTGTGGAATGCCGGCTCGCTCGAGGTAGCGCGCCGATGCCACCGTGACCCGCCGCGTCGCGCCCATTCGGCGGACCACGTCGCCCGAGTCGCGAAGAGCACCGATCCGCACTCCGAGATCAACACCCTCCTCGACCAGGTTGACGTTGCGGTCGTTGAGCAGCAGCTCGACCTTGACCGCGGCGTGGCGCCCCATGAACTCGCAGACGAGGGGCGCGACGTGCAGCCGGCCGAACATCACCGGGGCGGTGATGACGAGGCGCCCAACGGGCACGCCATGCTCGGTCTCTGCGATGCGCTCGGCCTCGTCCACGTCAGCGAGGATGCGCCGGGCGCGCTCGAGGAAGCGGGTTCCGGGCTCGGTCAGGCGGACGGCGCGGGTGGTGCGCTGCAGCAGCCGGACGCCGAGCCGCTCCTCGAGCCCCGCGACGATGCGCGTGACGGTCGATGGGGACATCCCGAGCGCGCGGGACGCCGATGCAAAACCGCCACGCTCGACGACAGCGACGAAGGCGGTCATGGCGTCGATCCGATCCATGCGACTATTGCGCCTCCTGCAATGATCTCGTGCGATGCAAGCGGATTATCATCCCCAGGCTGCTCTATCATATTGGCTACCGAGGCCGTGAGCCTAAATTGAACCCGACCCCGAGGGAGGAGATCGTATTTCCCGCATCCACCGCGGCAACCATCGCCGGCGCGCCCGCGGCCAAAGCGAGAGACGAGAGATGATCACCGAGATGCGACCTTCGAGCGATGTCGCCTTCACCGACACCGTCAAGGCGCTGCAGGCCCGGCGCGGGTCGCGGCGGGGCTACGCCGCGATGGAGGCACGCGGCGGTTGGCAGACCGAGATCACGAACGACCTCGCGGCGTTCATCGCCGCGCAGCGGAGCTTCTTCCTCGCGACAGCAAACGCGGAGGGCCAGCCGTACGTCCAGCATCGGGGCGGGTCGCCGGGGTTTCTGAGGGTGCTCGATGCGCGGACCGTCGGCTTCGCGGATTTCCGCGGCAACCGGCAGCACATCAGCGAGGGCAATCTGATCGAGAACTCGCGGGCCTTTCTGTTTCTCATCGACTATGCCGCGCGGAGCCGGATCAAGATCTGGGGGACCGCCCGGTTCGAGGAGGACCCCGAGCTCGTCGCGCGTCTGATGCCGGAAGGGTACGTGGCGCAAGGCGAACGGGCGGTGGTGTTCGACGTCGCAGCCTGGGATGCCAACTGCCCCCAGCACATTCCGCAGCGGTTCGAAGCGGAGGATGTGGTCCAAGTGCTCGCCACGCGGGACCGGAGGATCGCCGAACTCGAGGCGGAGCTCGCCCGGTTGCGCAACGAGGTCTGATCCTAGCCGGTTCAGGTCCGCTACCGGGACGAGTCCTCGGGAGGTCGCGGCGCGTGGTCCATGAGTTGTCGGCACGGAAGGGCGAGACCGCAGGCGTCGGCAAAGATCCCGCGCGGCGCGCATCCGATCTGCCGCGGCCCTCGTTTAGTGATACATTGGCGATGAGGCATCGCAGCGTCACGGGGTGGTTTTCCTGACCCAAGCCACTTATTCCGCCGCGCAGGGTGCGCGCCGAGGCGACGACGAGGCGCGGCGTCCGCTGATCGGCGAGCTGATCGTCGCCTGTGCCGCCGGCGACCGGGCGGCGTTCCGCCGGCTCTACGAGCTGAGCTCGTCCCAGGTATTCGGCGTGCTTGTCGCGATGCTGCGCGACCGGCAGGCGGCGGCCGACGTGGCGCAGGAGGTCTATGTCGCAGTCTGGCGCAACGCCGCGTCGTTCCGGCCTGAGCGCGGCAGCGCCCTCGCCTGGCTGATGACGATCGCCCGGAACCGCGCGATCGATCGGCTGCGGGCCGACCGGGCGCGCGGTCTCTCCGCGCCGATCGACGACTTCCCGCACCTCGTAGCCAGCGCGCCGCCGGCCGAGAGCGCGGTCGACGCGCGCGCGCTGCACCGGGCGCTCGACGCGCTCAGGCCGGAAGTCCGTCGCGCGCTTTTGCTCGTCTTCTTCAACGGCTATACTCATGAGGAGGTCGCCCGCGCCTTGAGTGTGCCGGTCGGCACGTCGAAGACCTGGGTGCGGCGGGGACTGATGGCGCTGCGGAAGGAGCTGCAATGACCGACGGGCGCGACGCCCTGGACTGGCTCGGCCTCGGCGGCGCCGGCGCGCTGCCGGGCACCCGGCCGGACCGCGCCGCCGCGCCGGAGGTCGAGGCGCTCGCGGCGGCGCTCATCCGCCTCGCGCCGCCGGTCGAGCCGCCGACGGGGCTCCTCGCCGCGATCGAGGCCGAAATCGACGCGCCCGCGGCGGGGCACCGGGTCCTTCGCGCCGACGAGGGGCCTTGGAGCCTGTGGCTCGACAAGGTCTGGCGGAAGGATCTGGCCCCCGGGACGGGGGCGGGGCCGAGCCTCTACCTGCTGCGCTGCGAGCCCGGCGCGGTGCTGCCGCCGCACGGCCACCACCGCGACGAGCACGTCTTCGTGCTCGAGGGCGCCTTTCTCGTCGACGACCTCATCGTCGGGGCCGGCGACTACCAGTTCGCCGCCGCCGACAGCGACCACGCCGAGCACCGCTCGCCGGAGGGCTGCCTGGTGCTGGTCTGCGCCTGACGGCGCGCCCGGCCGCGCGGCGGGTGGGCTGGGTCTGCGGGCGAACTTCTTGTACTTGATCCGCTTCGCTCCACCGCGCCGGCCCCAGCCGACGGATCTTGTCGACTTCGTAGTCAACGGCTTTCGGGTCAGAGAGTATTCGATCCCAGTTCCCTTTGCTCCGCCAACCTCCCGACACAACCCGTTCTCCGCTCGTTCGCGGGGCCGAATTTTCTCGTTGTTTTGAGGGTTGTAGCGGGGAGGCTCCCCACTGCGCGACGCGGCGAAAGGCCGAAATCCGTTCTCTCCGGGCCGATATTCTCCGAACCTGTTGACTTTGGGTGATTTGGTGGGGTGCCTCGTGCCATTGATTTGATAGGGCATTTTTCACCAGGACTAGATCGGATTTCGACAGGAACTTTGGGTGGGAAAGTCCGAAGTCCAAAATCTTGAGCGTTCGCCGGATGCATCCGCCTTAGACTGGCTCCGCTCTAACTCGCGCCATAAGGCCTACTCGGCGGCATCCTGTACAGGGTAAGGACCCACAAGGCCGGCCGACGCGCGTCTCGTCAGTCCTCCCGGCCGAGGTCCTTTTAGGCGAGCTCGCGGAACGCATCCGGCACCGATCGCCTCCGGTCGAGCGCGTCTGTCGCGTAGCTGATCGAGTCACGGCCGAACCGGGCGCGGATGGCGTCCACGGCGCGGTCCGCCGACCATCGCGCCGCGCCCTGACGAGTGCCCGGCCGACGCTTCTCATCGGGCAGCCCGAGCGGAAGCTCCAGCTGCAGTTCCGACTGCCGGTTGAGATGCGAGACCGAGATCGCGAGCAGCGTGATGATCCGCTCCGCCGAGTGGTCTGCCAGCGTGGCGCGCACCAGCTCCCCGCCGATCTCGGCGAGCATTGTCGTCGCCGAGATCGGCGCCTCGAGGGTCACCGACCGCCTCACCGCCCGAAGTCGGCGAAGCGGACGCGCACCGTCACGGTTCGCCCGACCAGCGTCCTTGGCCCGCAGCTGCGAGGCTGTTCCGATCGGCGAGACGCCGCAAAGTGGGCCCAAACACCGGCTTCACAGCGGGCCGCCGCCCGAGTCCCGACTGCGCGCCAGCGGAGCGCGCGCGCGGTTTCGGCACGGATAGCGTGGATCGCGGTTCCAGGCGAGCGCGCCGAGCCTCTCTCCCGCCGGCGTGGCCGATCAGCCGCTCGAGCGACCCGGCCGGGTATTCGCAACTGCCCGATGGTGAGATGCCGTGCCCGCCAAGCCGGCCCCGGCGACGGGCCCTACTCCCACATCAGGCCTACCGGCAGATCGTGGAGGAATCGAGCTCGGCCCCGAGTCGACGACGACAGGCCGTCCGGCTTGGCCGACCTGCGAGGCGATCTTCGCGAGATGCCTGGTGCGCGCCACCCCGATCGAGATCGGAAGTCCGAGTTCCTCTCGGACTCGTCTCCGGACGGCCGCCGCGATTTCGGCCGGGGGCCGAACAGGTGCGTGCACCCGGCGACGTCGGCGAAAGCTTCGTCGATCGAGATCCGCTCCACGAGCGGCGTGAAGTCGCCGAGGACGCCGATGGCCGCGTCGCCGAGGCGCCGATACTCGCCGAAATTCCCGCTAACGAAGCCGCGGGCAGAGTTCCGCGCCGCCGCCCCGGCATGCCGCCGCGCACTCCGAACGCCTTGGCCTCGTAGGACGCGGCGAGTACGACGCCGCCCCGACGGCGATCGGCCGGCCGCGGATGCCGGGTCGAGCAGCTGCTCGACCGACGCGTAGAAGGCGTCGAGGTCCGCATGGAGGATCGTCGCCTGCGTCCCCACGGCGCCCACCGGTAGCCTGCGACCGCCCGACTTGGAACGGCGTGTTTCGAATCTGTTCCTAGCTCACCATCAGGTCAACAGGCTGAGCTACCCCTGACGTGCTTGTGACGCGTGGCCTTCGCGCACGCACGCCCCGGCTACTGACGATCACGTCAAGGAGATAACCGAATGCTGACACTCGACCTCACGGCCGTGCCGCGCTGGCTCGACCTCGGCCATGGCGTGCGGTTGCGCCTCGCCCCGCTGACCACCGCGCTGATGGTGGCGGCCCGAGCGACGCCGCGTCGAAGTGCTGCCCGAGACCGCCTCCGACGAGGAGCGGGCGCTGGTCTTCGCCAAGGCGATCGCCCGGCGCGCGGTCAGCGAGTGGGAGGGCGTCGGCGACGCCGACGGCAGCCCGTGCCGGTCACGCCCGCGGGCATCGACGCGCTGCTCGAGGTCTGGCCATCTTCGAGGCGTTCCAGGCGATCTACGTCTCGAAAGGCCTGCTGCTGGATGCGGAAAAAAACGTCTCCGCGCCCTCGCCGACTGGCATTTCGGCGGGGGCGACCGCTACTGCGCGGCCTGCGTGCAAGCGTGCCCAGACTGCCCGGCGCGACTGAACCGGCCGCAGACCCACGACGGCTGGCAGGTCTGGGACCTGGCCCTTCGCCTCGGCGGCCAGCTTCGAGTGATCCCCGGCGCGGTGATCGGCTGGGACATGGGCGCGGCGCTGGCGTTGGCCGCAGCGCTTGGCGTCGCGCCGATCGCTGCGGCCGAAATGTTGCCAGAGATCGAGGCGGTGATGGTCCGCAAGCTCAACGAAGCGATCGGAGACGGGCGTGGCTGAGAAGAGAGTGTCGTCCGACTCGCCGTCGTCGGCGGCCGCGAGGTCCGCGCCGAGCTCGAAGGCGTCGGCGAAGCCGGCAGCCGCGGCTTCGGCCGGCTCGGTCGCGAGATGGAGGCCGCGAACGCCCGCCTCGCCGCCTTCTCGGCGCGGGTGAAGATCGCGACCGCGGCTGCGATCGCCGCTGCGGCCGCGTCCGGCATCGCCATGGTCCGCTCCGGGCTCGCCACGGTCGACGCGCAGGCGAAGCTGGCGCAGTCCCTCGGCACCACCGTCGCCTCGATCCAGGTGCTGGAGCGCGCCGGCGAGCTCGCGGGCGTCGCGATGTCCGGCATCGAGCAGGCGACCAAGGACCTGACCCGCCGGCTGAGCCAGGCCGCCTCCGGCGCCGGACCCGCGGCGGAGGCGCTCGGCCGGCTCGGGCTCTCCGCCTCTGAGCTGCTCGCGTTGCCGCTCGACGAGCGGGTCGGCCGCATCAACCAGGCGATCGCCGACTTCGTGCCCGCGGCCGAGCGCGCGGCGGTCGCCGGACAGCTCTTCGGCGAGGAGGGCTCGATCGCCATGGCGCGGCTCGACACCGCGACGCTGCGCCAGGCCACACAGGACGTGCGCGACTTCGGCGTGGTCGTCTCCGAGGCCGACGCCGACCGCATCGAGCGCGCCAATGCCGCGATCTCCCGGCTCGGGCTGATCTGGCGCGGGCTCTCGAACCAGCTCGCCGCCGCTGCCGCTCCGGCGCTCGAGGCGGTGGCGAACGCCATCGCGGCGGTCGCCCGCACCACCGGACCGCTCGGCATCGCGATCCGCGGGCTCTTCGACAACCTCGGCCGGCTTGCGACCTATGCCGCCACCTTCGCCGGCATCATGGCCGGGCGCTGGGTCGCCGGGCTGGTCGCCGCCGCCGTCTCGGTGCGCGGTCTCGCCACGGCGCTCGTGGTGCTGCGCGGCGCGCTGATCCGCACCGGCATCGGGGCGCTGATCGTCGCGGCCGGGGAGACGGTCTACCAGTTCGGCGGCTGGTCGCCGGCGCCGGCGGCTTCGGCGAGGCGCTGTCGCTGTTCGGCGACGTGCATCAAGTCTGGGAGCGGATCAAGCTCGGCGGCCGGTCGCTGCGCTGTCGCTGCAGTCGGTCTCGGCGAGGTCGGCCTGCGGGCCGGTCTGTCATGTTCCTCCCTACGACAAGATATCTTCATCATCCGCGAGGGTCGCGCGCTCTTCACCGATCGGCAGGCCGCGGCGTCCCATGTCGAGCTTGGATTTATGGTCATGGTCGGTTTCCTTCCTTCGATATACCCCCCCCTGTACAACGCCCGCCGCGTCACCGTCGACTTGGAGTGCCTCTTTGGCGAAGGCCCCACCGGCGAGCCTTTCTTTACGACTGTGCCGATCCTGCGAAGCTCCTTCTCGGCCGCAACGACGCCGGACAGCCGGACGACCTGCCCGCAATAGCCAAGGCGTCGCCC
>CAWIVF010000005.1:0-129400 GCA_963839535.1 uncultured Solirubrobacterales bacterium | reverse complement strand
ACAGCGGCCTCCTGAAGGGCGCCTGCCGAGGTCGCGAGGCCGCCGCCGTGGACGTCGACGGGGATGGCCGCATCGACCTGTTCGAGGGCTGCGAGGAGCGGGTGCCGCGCCTCTACCTCCAGGCGCCCGGCGGCGGATTCACCCGGACCCCGGCTCCGGCCGGGATCGCGTCGACCTACCGCTGGGCGGACATCGGCGGCGACAGCCGCCCCGAGCTCCTCTCCGCCGAGCCGGACGGGATCGCGATCTACCGGTTCGGCCATGACGGCTCGAGGCTCGTGCAGAGCGTGCGCGGCAACGCCCGCAACGGGAAGGTCGCGCAGTTCGCCGTCGCCGACATCGACACCGACGGCGACCTCGACGTGCTGGCCGTCAGCGGCAGCGGCAGCACCCTGTTCGAGAGCCGCGCCGGGAAGCTGCAGCGCCTGCGGATGGGACCGATGGGCCTGCCGGGACGCAGCGTCGCGGCGAGCTTCGTCGACTACGACAACGACGGCCGGCTGGACCTGCACCTGATCCCGCAGGGAATCTTCCGGCGGGTCGGCCCGCGGGACTTCAACAAGACCGGGCTGGAGGCCACCGGTGACGTCGGGGCCGCGATCACGACCTGGTTCGACTACGACAACGACGGCCTCCGCGACCCGCTCGTCGTGACCGGCACCAGCGCGTTCTCCAACCGCAAGGAGCTGAGCAGGGCGCGCAACCTCGGTCCCGGCGGGCACTGGCTCGAGATCGACCTCGACGGTCCCGCCGGCAACGCCGAGGGGATCGGCGCCCGGGTCCAGGTCCGCTGCGACGGCCGTCGCCAGTTCGGCTTCGTCGGCCAGAGCGACGATTCCCGCTACTCCCAGGGCCACTACCGCCTCTACTTCGGCCTCGGCACGTGCGCCAAGGTCGGTTCGGTCACGGTGCGGTGGGCGGACGGCACCCGGAGCGAGTTCGGCCCGATGCAGGCGGACCGCTTGCGGCGCCTCTCGTACGTGCCCGGTTAGTGAGCCTCGTCGGCGGCGTGCGCCGGCGGGCGCGACTCCTCCGCCAGTGAGGTGATCTCGAGCGGGCCGCGGGCGGCTCCCTCCAGGACCTCGCTCGCCTCGTTCGCGGATCGGGCGTAGAGCTCGACGAGGAGGTGAACGACGATGCGCTCGCCCTCGTGCTTGTGGAAGCGCACGTGCGTGAAGAACTCGCGGGTGCCGGCATCGCCGAAGGCGCCGTAGGTGAGGCTGTCGGCGGCCTCGGGGCCGGAGCAGACCTCGACGAGGTCCTGATCGACGGTGACGGTGCAGGAGGCGACCCAGGGAGTGCCCGCCACGAGCCGCTCCCAGCGGTCCTCGATCGGGGCGACCTTGCCGTCCTCGACGGCGAGATGCGGCTGGTCGTGCATGCAGTCCAGGCACTGGACCACCGACTCCTGGACCTCGTCGATGCGCTCGGCCGGCTCGCCCGTCTCGGGGTCGATCCTGAGGATGGCGTCGTAATGGACCTGCGCCTCGAGCCGCTGCGACCAGCAGCGGTAACAGCGCAGCCAGGCGCTGCGATCTGAATTCAACTCTTCGTTCATAGGCCCCGCCGTCAATTGTGGCGGGTCGGGGAAGGGGGCGGGCCCAGCGGACCCGTCCTGTCAGCCGGCTTGCGGCCCCGGCCCCGCTAGGCGGGCTGCGGTGCGCTCGCCTTGGCGGCGACGAGCTCGGCGATGTCGACCATGATCCGATTCAGGTCGAAGTCCTTGGGCGTGTAGACGCGGTCGATCCCGGATTCGGTGAGCCAGCGGGCATCGGCCGGGGGGATGATCCCGCCGACGACGACCGGCGCATCGACGCCCGCGTCCCGCATCAGCTCGACGACGCGCGGCACCAGCTCGCGATGCGACCCGCTGAGGATCGAGAGGCCGACGACGTCGACGTCCTCCTGGACCGCCGAGGCGGCGATCTCCTCGGGGGTGAGCCGGATGCCCTGGTAGATGACCTCCATGCCCACGTCGCGGGCGCGGACCGCGATCTGCTCGGCGCCGTTGGAGTGGCCGTCGAGCCCCGGCTTGGCGACGAGGATGCGGATCTGGTGGCCGAGCTTCGCCGCGACCTCGGACACGGTCTCGCGCACGTCCGAAGGAGATCGGCGTTGCCGCCGGTCGCCGATCCGTCGAGCCCGGTCGGGCCGCGGTAGGCGCCGAAGACCTCGCGGAGGGTCTCGGACCACTCGCCGGTGGTGGCGCCGGCCTTGGCGGCCTCGATCGTCGGCGGCATGAGGTTCGCCGACTCGTCCTTGGCGGCCTCGGCGAGGGTGGCGAGGGCCTGCTTGACGGCCTCGTCGTCGCGCTCCGCCTTCCACTGCTCGAGCGCCTCGATCCGCTCCCGCTCGACCTCGGGGTCGGGGGTGAGGATGCCGCCGTCCTCGCCGACGGTCAGCGGCGAGTCCTCGGTCTCGGTGTAGGAGTTCTGCCCGATCACCTTCAGCTCGCCCTGCTCGATCCGGGCGACGCGGTCGCGGTGGGACTCGACGAGGCGGGCCTTCATGTAGGAGACGGCGTCGTTGGTGATCGCGCCGCCGTGCTCGGCGACGATGGCGATCTCGGCGCGCGCCCCCTCGAGCAGCTCGGCGACGAGCCCCTCCATCACGACGGAGCCCTCGAAGATGTCGGGGTACTCGAGCAGGTCGGTCTCGTTGGCGAGGATCTGCTGGATCCGCAGCGACCACTGCTGGTCCCAGGGCCGCGGCAGCCCGAGCGCCTCGTTCCAGGCGGGGAGCTGGATCGCGCGGGCGCGGGCGTCACGACCGAGGGTCACGGCAAGGGCCTCGAGCACGATCCGCGGGACGTTGTTCTCCGGCTGCGCCTCGGTCAGCCCGAGTGAGTTCACCTGGACGCCGTAGCGCATCCGCAGGAACTTGGGCTCGGTGACGCCGTAGCGCTCGCGGCCGAGCTCCTCCCAGAGGACGCCCATCGCGCGGAGCTTGGCGTGCTCCTCGATGAAGCGGACGCCGGCGTTGACGAAGAAGGAGATGCGGCCGAAGACCTTCGGGAAGTCCTCCTCCGAGACCTGTCCCCGCTCGCGCACCGCGTCGAGGACGGCGATCGCGTTCGAGATCGCGTAGGCGATCTCCTGGACCGGCGTCGCCCCCGCCTCCTGCAGGTGGTAGGAGCAGATGTTGATCGGGTTCCAGCTCGGGATCTCGTTCACCGTGAAGGCGACCATGTCCGCGATCAGGCGCATCGACGGCTCCGGCGGGAACGCGTAGGTGCCTCGCGAGAGGTACTCCTTGATGATGTCGTTCTGCGTCGTGCCCTTGAGCTCGGCACGCTCGACGCCCTGCTCGTCGGCGACCGCGACGTAGAGGCCGAGCAGCCAGGCGGCGGTCGCGTTGATCGTCATCGACGTGTTCATCTCGCCGAGCGGGATGCCCTCGACGAGGGTCTCCATGTCGCCGCGGTGGACGACCGAGACGCCGACCTTGCCGACCTCGCCGCGGGCGAGGGTCGCGTCGGGGTCGTAGCCCGTCTGGGTGGGGAGGTCGAAGGCGATCGAGAGGCCCGTCTGGCCCTTGGAGAGGTTGCGGCGGTAGAGCTCGTTGGAGCGCCGGGCGTCGGAGTGGCCGGCGTAGGTGCGCATCACCCAGGGGCGATCGGGCTCGGGAAGTCGGTGCTCGCTCACGCCCTGATTGTAGATCCGCGCCCGCCGGGTAGCTTTGCCGGGCGTGAGCGACTCGCGGGCGCGCGTCATCGATTCGAAGCACCTCGGCCTCGACCGGGTGATCGGCGCCTGGGAGCGGCGCGGCGCGCTGATCGATCCCGGCCCGGCGAGCTCGATCGAGACGGTCCTGGCGGAGCTCGACGGCGGCGAGCCCGCGGCGATCATGCTCACCCACATCCACCTCGACCACGCCGGCGCGACCGGCGTGCTCGTCAGGCGCTTCCCCGATCTCCGCGTCTACGTCCACGAGGTCGGCGCCCCTCACCTGATCGACCCCTCGCGGCTGCTCAAGAGCGCCGCCCGGCTCTACGGCGACGACATGGATCGCCTCTGGGGCGAGGTCGTCCCGGTCCCGGAGGAGAACGTGACGGTCCTGAGCGGCGGCGAGACGATCGACGGCCTCCGCGTGCTCGCCACCCCCGGCCACGCCTCCCATCACGTCTGCTACCTCGACGAGGACTCCGGGGACGCGTTCGTCGGCGACGTCGGCGGGGTGATGATCCCGCCGACCGGCGAGGTCTGGATCCCGAGCCCTCCCCCCGACATCGACATCGAGCTCTGGGCGGCCTCGATCGCGGCGCTGCGGGACTTCGGGCCCGAGCGGCTCGCGCTGACGCACTTCGGGCCCGCCGACGACCCACCCGAGCATCTCGAGGCCGCCGAGCGGGAGCTGCACGCTCTGGCCGAGACCGCCAGGGTCAGCGACCGGGAGGATTTCCTCGCCAAGCTCGAGGAGCGGATCGACCGCCATCCCGGCGACGCGGCGGAGCGGATTCGCTCGGCGATGCCTCCCGACCAGGTCTGGCTCGGGCTCGAGCGCTACTGGCGCAAGCGCTCCGAAGCAGTCCTGAGCGGCGCTACTCCGGGGCTCGGAGCGTGTTCGCAAGGAAGCGGGCAGAGGCCGCCGGACGCGCCCCTCGTGACCGCGCCGCAAGCTAGGCTCAGCGCCGAATGAATCGTCTCATCACCACATCGACCGTCCTCGTAGTCCTCGCCGCCGCCGCGTTCGCGCACGCCGGCATCAGCGTCTACAAGACCTCCTTCTCGAGCCGTGCCGACTACAAGTCGGTGCAGACGCTCGTCCGCAGCAGCGGCGCCTGCGACCGTGAGTGGCGCAACAAGTCGGCGCTCGGCGTGAAGGTCAAGGGCGGCCCCGCCGACTGCGTGTTCGCGACCCCGGTGGAGGGCGACTCGAAGCGACCCGATCAGATCGTCAAGGTGATCGGCAAGGTCACCAAGGGCACCGACGACAAGGTCAGGGAGAGCGTCTACGTCGGGGTCACCGTCCGCGCCAACAAGAAGGAGGGCTACGAGCTGCGCGTTTTCCCGAAGCCGCGCCGCTGGCAGCTCCTCAAGAACGGCGACGTGATCGACCAGGATCGCGACAAGCGCATCGAGGGCCTGGCGAAGAAGAACCGGATCGAGATCCAGGCCGTCGGCAGCAGCATCACCGCCAAGATCAACGGCAAGCGGATGAAGAGATTCAAGGACAAGGACGCCGAGCAGGTCGGCGGCCGTAAGACCGGCGTCACCTTCGGCGACCGCAAGGACACGAAGAAGGCGAAGGGCGAAGGGTTCTTCGACAAGCTCAAGGTCCAGGTCCCGGTTCCCGGCTAGCCGGCGTCGAGCCGCCACGGCCGGCGGGTTCGTAAGCTGAGCGGGGGAGGCGAAGGGACTTGATGACTACGACGACGGAGGAGCGACCGCGGGTCTCAGGGCCCGGTTCAGGGCTCGGCGGGAACTGGCGCGTGATCGTCCGCAACGACGACCACAACACGTTCGAGCACGTCGCCCGGACGCTCGCGAGCTTCATCCCCGGCGTCGACTACGGGCGCGGCATGGGCTACGCCAACACGATCCACAACAGCGGCCAGGCGATCGTCTGGAGCGGCCCACGCGAGCCGGCCGAGCTCTACTGGGAGCAGCTGTCCTCGGCCGGCCTGACGATGGCCCCGCTGGAGCAGGGCTAGAGCTGCAGCAGCTTGCCGCCGGCGCCGGGAGGCGAGCCGGCGAGGGTGCCGCGCGCTTCGGGACCGGGGGCGCCGCCGCAGCCGGCGCAGGCCGCGCCGGGAGGCGCCGAGCTGACGGGCGCGGAGCCTGAGCAGCTCGAGCGCGGGCCGGCTGGGGTGGAAGGGGTCGGCGATCGCCGAGCCGTCCGTCAGCGAGAGGGCGGCGACCAGATTGCGGCTCACCTCGACGCCGAGCACGTCTCCGGCGGGCACGTCGGCGCTGTCGCGACCCGCGAGGCGGGCGAGCGCGGGACGATCGGACTCGCCGAGCATCCGGACCGCGATCGACTCGCCGGAGTCCCGGGGATCGAGCGGCTTGCGGAGCGCCCTGACGTGCTCGCCGTGACGGGTGGCGGCGGGGTCGTCGGTCTGGGTGGGGAGGGTGGGGTGGGTGAACATCTGGGGCCTCCGGCCGGTGGGTGGACTGAACCGTGGAACCACCTTCCTCCCTTCGCGGGATAAGCGCAATAGGAAGTCCAAAGCCGTCTGATAAGGTGGCCTTATGCTTGATCTGAAGCGGTTGCGGGTCCTGCGGGAGGTGGCGGAGCGGGGCTCGTTCTCCGCCGCCGCCGAAAGCCTCTACGTCTCGCAGTCGGCGATCAGCCAGCAGATCACCGCGCTCGAGGCGGAGGTCGGGGCCCAGCTGCTGCTCAGGCTTCGGTCGGGACCCGTTCTCACCGATGCCGGGACCCTGCTCGTCGGCCACGCCGAGGCGGCGATGGCGCGGCTCGATCAGGCCGAGCGCGAGCTCGACCAGCTCTCCGGCAAGGGCGCGGGCGAGCTCCGCCTGGTCAGCTTCCCGAGCGCCAGCGTGACGATCGTGAGCCGCGGCGGCCAGGCACTTCCACGATCGCTTCCCGGGGGTCCTGCTCAGCCTCAGCGAGGGCGATCCGGAGGTTTCGCTGCCGATGCTCAAGCGCGGCGGCGCCGACGTCGTCCTCGCCTACGACTTCGAGGTCGAGCCGATCGCGCCCGACCGGGACCTGATCCTCACCCATCTCCTCGACGAGGAGATGCACGTCGCCCTGCCGGCCGATCACCCCCTCGCGGGCGAGGACTGCATCCGCCTCGATCAGCTCGCCGAGGAGAGCTGGCTCTGCGGGACCGGCGACGGCTCCTGCCGGCGCCTGACGATCGGCAGCTGCGAGCGCGCGGGCTTCCAGCCGAACGTGCTCTACGAGAGCGACGACTACAACGTCATGCAGGCCTTCATCGCCTCCGGGATGGGGGTCACGCTGCTCCCCGACCTGGCGTTGCTCAACCTCCATCCGGGGGTTGCGATCGTCGACGTCGCCCCGGAGCCGCCGGTGCGGCGGATCTGGGCGGTGACCCTCTGCGCCGGCTCGCGCAGCAACGCGACCGACGCGATGATCGAGATCCTCGCCGAGACGACCAGCGAGATCGAAACGGCCGTGGCCGCCGCCGCCTAGATAACTCCGGGCAGATCCTCCGCTTCGCGTCCGGTCTGCCCGGGAGGGCCGCCACCCGAGGCGGCAAGTAGCCCGAGCTTCTACTCGTTAACCAGTTGAACGTGCCAGCTCGGCAGGACGGGCTTGTTGTAGTAGTTGATCGCTTCCTCGCGGGCCGCCGCGACCTCGTCCGATGACCAGAAGCGCTCGAAGTCGGCGCGGTCGTTCCAGACGGTCGTCTGCAGGAAGTGCAGGTGGTCGTCCTCGGAGCGGGTCAGCGAGTAGGAGGTGGCCCCGAAGGCCCCCGCCCGCTGCAGCGCGGGGCGCCAGATCGCGTACCAGCGGTCGGCCCGGAACGGGTTGACGTGCCAGTTGATGACGTTGACCTCGGCCATGCGGTCGCTGATCTTATTGCGCGGGCGGGGGCTGAGCGATCAGGCTCAGGCGCCGACCTCGGCCCAGATCGCCCCGTCGCCCTCGGCGGTCTTGCCGCTGTCGTTGTCGGTCGCGCCGACGCGGATCGTGATCTTGCCCGAGTGGCGGTTCTCGTGGAGCATCTGGTGCGCCTCCGGGACGCCCTCGAAGCCCATCGCCTCGGAGAGGACCGGGCGGACCTTGCCCTCCGCCATCAGCTGGTTGGCGCGCATGCACTCGTAGGCGTTGGCGAAGTGCGAGCCGACGATCTCCTTCTGCTTCATCCACAGGTAGCGGACGTCGAAGTCCAGCGTGTAGCCGGAGGTGGCGCCGCAGATCACGACCTTGCCGAACGGCTTGACCGTGAACACCGACGTCGGGAAGGTCGCCTTGCCGACGTGCTCGAAGACGACGTCGGGGGCGTCGCCGAGGATCCCCTTGACCTTCTTGGCGAACGCGCGCGACTCCTTGAAGCGCGCCTTCTCCTCGTCGGCGGTCTCCTCGCCGGTGCGCATCATGCCCTTGAACTCGTTGCGGTCGATGTAGTCGACGGCGCCGAGCTGCTTGACGAGCTCGCCCTTCTCGGCCGACGAGACGACGCCGACCGCGTTGGCGCCCGCCGCCTTGCAGAGCTGGATCGCGAACACGCCGAGGCCGCCGGCGGCGCCCCAGACGAGCACGTTGTGACCGGGCTGGATCTTCGCCCGGTTCATCAGCATCCGGTAGGCGGTGAAGTACGTCAGGCCGTAGGCGGAGCAGTCGACCCACGAGAGGTTCTCCGGCTTCGGCAGCAGCTGCTGAGCCTGGACCTTCGTGAACTGGGCGAAGCTGCCCCAGGTCGTCTCGTAGCCCCAGATCCGCTGCGACGGCGCCGCCATCGGGTCGAGTCCGTGGACCTCGACGTCCTCGTAGGAGGCCTGGTTGCAGTGGATCACGACCTCGTCGCCGGGCTTCCAGTTGGTCACGCCCGGGCCGACCTTCCAGACGACGCCGGACGCGTCGGAGCCGCCGATGTGGTGGCCGTACTCGGGGTGGTCGCCGTAGCCGAAGACCGAGACGGGCTTGCCGAGGGCGGCCCAGACGTTGTTGAAGTTGACGCCGGCGGCCATCACGCGCACGATCACCTCGAAGGCGCCGGGCTCCGGAACGTCCACCTCCTCGATCTGGAAAGCGTCCTTGGGCTCGCTCTCGCGCTCCTGGCGGATCACCCAGGCGGCCATCTTCTCGGGCAGGGTGCCCGGCTCGACGTCCAGCTTCGATACTTCGGCGATGTCAGTGGCCACGTCTCTCCTTGGTCTCGGCAGGGTTGATTGAAAGGCCGCGGCATCGTAGCCGGGAAGGCTCAGTCGGCGCTTGGCAGGCGGGTCTACGTCTCGGGGGCTCGGCATCGAAGCCGTAGAGCTCCCCGTACTTCGCCCCGAGGTGGCGCAGGAGCGGCGCCGCCTCGAGCGGCCGGCCGAGGGCGACGTCGATCAGCTCCTCCGGCAGGTGCAGGCCGGCGTGCCGGTAGAGCCTGTCGTCGAGCCAGGCCCTCAGTGGCTCGAGCTGCCCGAGCGCGGGAGCTTCGACGAGGTCCGGGCGCTCGTCCCCCGCCGCCTCCCAGAGCTGGGCCGCGATCAGGTTGCCCAGTGCGTAGGTCGGGAAGTACCCGAACGAACCCGCGGCCCAGTGCACGTCCTGCAGCACCCCCTCGCGGTCGTCGCGCGGCTCGATCCCGAGGTACTCCGCGCTGCGGGCGCGCCACGCCTCGGCCAGGTCCGCCGGCTCCAGCTCGCCGTCGAAGAGCGCCAGCTCGAGCTCGAAGCGCAGGGCGATGTGGAGGTTGTAGGTGACCTCGTCGGCCTCCACCCGGATCGGGCTCGGCCCGGCGCGGTTGGCCGCGCGATAGAGGGTCTCGGCATCGACCTCGCCGAACCGCTCGGGGAAGGAGGCGCGGAGCTCGGGGAGGATCGAGGCGAGGAAGGGGCGGGACCGGCCGACGAGGTTCTCCCAGAGCCGGCTCTGGGACTCGTGGAAGCCGAGCGAGGCCGGGCGGCCGACGGGACCGCGGCGAAGCTCGGGCGGGACCGATGACTCGTAGATCCCGTGCCCTGCCTCGTGCAGGCTCGAGAACAGCCCGAAGGAGAGCTCGTCGGGCTCGTAGCGCGTGGTGAGCCGGATGTCGCCGGCCGAGATCGAGACGGCGAAGGGGTGGATGGTCCGGTCGAGCCGCCACGAGTCGGCGGGGAGCGGCAGGCCGGCGACGATCCGCCTCACCATCCGCTCCTGCTCGTCCGGGTCGAAGCTGCCGGCGAGCGGGGAGGCGTCGACGGCGTCGGGGCGCTCGGCGATCGCGGCGAGCAGCGGCACGAGCCCGGTCCGCAGGTCGTGCAGGAGCGGGGCGATGGTGGCGGTGCGGACTCCCGGCTCGTAGTCGTCGAGCAGCGCGTCGTAGGGATGGTCGAGGTCGTCGAAGCACTCCACGTACCGGCGGCGCAGCTCGATGTTGCGCGCCAGGTAGGGCGTGAACGCGGCGAGGTCGCCGGTCTTCCGGGCCTCGGCCCAGGCGCGCTCGCCGAGCGAGCCGGCCCGGGCGATGTCCGCGCGCAGGTCGGCCGGCACGCGGCGGGCCTTGTCGGCCTCCCGGGCGGCCATCCGCACGGTCGCGGCGTCGACGGGGTCGTCGAGGGTCCCGTCGAGGCGCTCGAGCAGGGCCCGCAGCTCGGCGGAGGCGAGGAGCCGGTGGCGGACGCGGACCAGGGTGGCGAGCTGCTCGGAGCGGCCGGCGGCCCCGGCCGGCGGCATGTGCGTCCGCTCGTCCCAGAAGAGCAGCGCGCGGGCCCTGCCGAGGTCGGCGATCTCGGCGAGCACGTCGCGCAGGCGGCTCAGCTCGGGGCGGGGGGCGAGCCTCATCCCCGGTTTATCCCAGACGCGGCCCCGTCATCCGGCCCGGGCGGGCGTTCCGTTGCAGTGTCAGGAACGCATCCGGGACCGCGACTACCTTCGTGAGTCCAGATGGAAGCCTCCCAGCGACACACGATCGATCAGCTCCCGCTCGAGGGCGGGCCGTCGGTGCGCGCGCTCGGCGACCGGATCGTGATCGAGTCGCTGACGATCAGCGACGAGCGCGCCGCCAAGGTCGTCCGCGAGCGGGCCGAGGCCGGCACCGCCGCGGTCGAGACCGTCAAGAAGGCGATCGAGATCGGCGCCCGGGTCATCGACTCCGAGAGCACCGCCACGAACGTCGACTACGTCCAGCGCGTGTTCGAGGAGCGGGTCGGCAAGCTCAGCGAGGAGCTCGCCGGGCACCCTCGAGGAGGGCAGCTCGGAGATCGCCAACCACATCGCC
Source organism: uncultured Solirubrobacterales bacterium (assembly GCA_963839535.1). Classification (GTDB taxonomy): domain Bacteria; phylum Actinomycetota; class Thermoleophilia; order Solirubrobacterales; family 70-9; genus RHKX01. The sequence goes on along the minus strand of CAWIVF010000005.1, from coordinate 118,557 downwards.
GAGAAGTTCGACGTCGACCGGACCGACTCGGTCCAGGGCGAGATCAAGGCGATGCTGGTGACGGCCGTCCAGCACCAGCAGGAGCAGCTCAACCGGATGCTCAGGGCCGAGGACGCCAGCAACCCGCTGAACGCGGTCCAGATGCGCACCGCGAAGGCGATGCTCGAGGCCGAGGACCGCCACGGAAGCAGATCAAGGACCTGCAGGACAGCCACTCGAGCGAGTCACGCGCCCTGCAGGCCCGCGTCGCCGATCTGAGCGAGCGGGTCAGCAGGCTGATCGAGCGCAACGCCGGCGAGGAGGCCGTCGCGGAGGCTGAGGCGGCCGGGACGCGCAAGGGATTCAGCTTCGAGGAGCGCGTCTACGAGGCGCTCGAGGTGATCGCCGGATCGCGCGGCGACTGCGCCACCCACACCGGCGCCGAGGGCGCCGAGGGCGGCGGCAAGAAGGGCGACGTCGTCGTCGAGATCGGAGCCGCCACCGGTCCCTCCAACGGCCGCATCGTCTTCGAGGTCAAGGACAAGAAGCTCTCCAAGAACGACGCCTGGGCCGAGCTCAACGCCGCCATGGCCGCCCGCGCCGCGTCCTTCGGCGTGCTCGTCGTCGCCGGCGAGGACCGGGTGCCCTCGGGGCGCCAGCAGCTCCACGAGTACGAGGGCAACAAGATGATCGTCGCCGTCGATCGCGACGAGCCGGACTCGCTCGCCCTGGCGACCGCCTTCCGCCTCGCCGCCGCCCGGGTCGCGATGGCCCGCGGCCGAGACCTCACCGTCGACGCGACCGAGGTTCGCGCCGTGGCCGAGGAGGCGCTCTCCTGCCTGAAGCAGGCTCAGGCGATCCGCTCGGCCCTGACGGGCATCAAGACCTCGTCGGACAAGGCGCGGACGACCCTCGACGAGATGGTCGCCTCCGCCGAGGCGAAGCTCGAGCGCATCGACGCCCTGGTCGCGGAGGCCGACGAGGCGGACTGACCGCGCTGGGCCGGGCCTCGCCCGCTCAGCCCTCGGGGCGCCGCCGAGCAGTCCCGGCTCGAGCTCCGCCGGCCGGACGGCGCCCGACAGCGCCATCGTCAGGTCGAGCTCGGCCAGGAGGTAGCGCAGCACCTTCTCGACGCCCTCGGCTCCCTCGAGCGCCATGCCCCAGAGGTAGGGGCGGCCGATCAGCACGGCGTCGGCGCCGAGGGCGAGCGCCTTGACGGCGTCGGCGCCGGAGCGGACGCCGCTGTCGAGCAGGATCGTCATCGCCTCGCCGACCTCGTCGGCGATCGCGGGGAGAGCGTCGAGGGCCGCGATCGCGCCGTCGATCTGACGGCCGCCGTGGTTCGAGACGACGACGCCGTCGATGCCGCGCTCCCGGGCCTCGCGCGCATCGTCGGGATGGAGGATCCCCTTCAGCAGGATCGGCATCGAGGTCATCGCCCGCAGGTGGTCGAGGTCGGTCCAGGTCAGGCCGGGGTTGCCGAAGACCTGGATGAACTGGCCGACCGCGGCCCCCTGATCCTCCTCGGGGGTCTGCTCCAGCGAGTCGCGGAAGACGGGGTCGGCGAAGAAGTTCGACAGCCCCAGCCCGTGGATGAACGGCAGGTAGGCGTTCTGGAGGTCCCGCGGCTTCCAGCCGGGGAAGGCGTTGTCGACGGTCACGACCAGCGCCCCGTAGCCGGCCGCCTCGGCGCGGCGCACGAAGCTCTCGGCGAGCTCGGGGTGGTTGGGCCAGTAGAGCTGGAACATCCGCGGGGTGTCCCCGAGCTCGGCGGCGACGTCCTCGAGCGTGTGGCTGGCGACGGTCCCGACGGTCATCGGCACCCCGACCGCGGCGGCCCCGCGGGCGCTGGCCAGCTCCCCGTCGGGATGGACGATCTCCTGAACGCCGATCGGGGCCAGTCCCACCGGGGCCGGCCAGTCGAAGCCGAGCAGGTTCGTGGCCAGGTCACGCCGGGTGATGTCGCGCAGCACCCGCGGGACGATCCGCCAGGAGCGGAAGGCCTGCTCGTTGCCCGCGGCGGTGTCCTCGCTGCCCGCCGAGCCGAACACGTAGCCGGCGGCGCGCTCGTCGAGCGCCTCGGCGGCGCGGCGCGCGAGCTCGTCCCAGGCGACCGGGATCGTCGGGGTCTGACCGCCCGCCCCGAAGGCGTAGATCATCCGGTAGTGGTCGCCGAACTGCTCCCCGGCGTTCTGCGGCTCGGCCATCCCTGCGCCCGGGTGCCCTAGGGCAGCAGCAGGTCGTTCTGAGCCGTCTCGCGCGGCTCGCCGACCGTGAGGGTGCCGCTCGAGATCGAGCTGACCCCGGAGTCGACCTCGTAGTCGCCCTGCTCGAGCTCGAGCTTGATCGTGCCGACGTTGCCGGCGGCGATCTCGGTCGTGCTCGCGTTGGTGGGTCCGCTGAAGCCGACCTCGACGTCGTCGCGCGACTGGTTGGAGATCGTCACGACCGCCAGGCCGGCGCCGATCTCATCGGGCGCGACGACGACCTTGCTTGTCGTCGACCTTGGCGCTGAGCTCCACCGGAGAGGCGGGCCGCGGCTCGTTGGGGAAGTCCTCGGCGCCGCAACCGGCGACGGTCGCGGCGGCGATGGCAAGCAGCGCTGCGGCGGAACTCCTCCTCATCCGTTCCGGAATGTATCCGAACTGGGGGCGACGCAGCGCCGATCGCTCCGGGGCGGGGGTCAGCGTTTGCGGTAGCGCAGGCGTCGCGTGGTCAGGGTGCCGCGGGCCTCGTCCCGGTTTCTCGCCCTGACGCGGAGCTGAACGTCGCCGCTCCGCTCGAGCCGCCGGCGCTTCCAGCGCTTCAGGTGCAGGCCGATGCGGCCCTTCTCGCCGGCAGCCACGCTGTAGGCATGTGGCCGAGCACCCTTCGCCCGCAGCCTTCCGTTGCAGCCCTCGACCGCTCCGGCCGGGGCGGGAGGGCAGATCAGCTTCACGAAGGCTCGCTTGCCGCGGATGCGGCGCCCGCCGGAGCGAAGGATCGCCGCGCGCGCCCTGGCGGGGCCGGCTGGAGGCAGCGGCTCGGGAAACGCGCCCTGTGAGTACTCGCCGGGATTGAGCAGCGCGGTCTGGAATCCCTCATCGCTGTTGTGGATCGTCTTCCCGGGACCATCGTCGGGCAGGTTCACCGGCTCGTCGACGATCGACTTCAGGACCCGCCGGAAGAGCTCGATCTGCCAGTTGGTGCCGCCGGCGAGGCTCGCGTTGTCGTCCTGGCCGGTACGGACGATCACGATTCCCTGGCTCGGGAAGACGGCGACGATCTGGCCGAACAGACCGGAGTACACGAACCCGTCGCGGGGGGTGCCGGGGTAGCCGTACTCGTCGGCGACCTCGCGCGAGCTGATCCGCGGCCCGATGCAGGGCTTCCCCGAGTTGACCCAGATCAGCCACCCGTAGCAACCGTTGGCCGGCGAGGGGCTCAGCGCCTTGCGCACGTAGCCGCGCGAGAGCAACCGTTCGCCGCGCCAGACGCCGCCTCGTCGCATCAGCTCGCCGAGGCGGCCGAAATCGTCGACGGTCATCCGCGTGCCCCAGAAGCCCTCGATGTTTCCCGCCTCGTCCCGCTCCCAGTCCCAGGTTCCGGCCTCGATGCCCAGCTTGTCGAGGAGGTGCTTCTGCAGGTAGGCCTGCGGGTCGGAGCCGGTGGCCCCCTCGACCGCCTTCGGGATCAGGGCGACCGCGCTCTGGGCGTACTCGAAGAAGGTCCCGGGCGGGTGGTCGATGCCCAGGGTCAGAGCGTCTCGAACCCGGTCGCGCTGGGTGAAGATGTTGTAGTCGCGGAAGCCGTTCCAGTGAAGCCCGCTGGTCATCGTCAGCACGTCGCGCATCCGGATCTGACCGTGCTCCCGGTCGGCCTCGGGGATGAGCGCCCCGACCCGGTCGTCGGGTGAGATCTCGCCGCGCGTCATCGCGGCGCCGAACAGGAGGGAGGTGACCGACTTACCGAGCGACCAGCTCTCGAACCGCTGATCGTCGTTGCCACCCGCGAGGCGGTCCTCGCCGACCAGGCATCCCCAGCGATACACGCGCACCGCCAGGCCGCCCTCACTCGTGCCGTAATCGATCGCATCCCGCAGCTTGGCGGCGTCCATCCCGGCCTCTGCCGGCGTCGCCCGCTTCCAATCGCCGTCGAGCGGCTCGGTGCAGTGCTTCGCGGCACTCGCGCCGGTCGGCGCGAGCAGCGCGACGGCGGTGCTCAGGATCGCTGCAAGCCCAACCTTCCCCACCCACCGAGAGTAATCGGTCGCTACCCGAGCCAGACCGACTCTGCGCTCCGCCACCATCTCGTCGAGCGCGATCTGGATCCGGGCGCGGACCTCCTCGGCGATCCCCTGGACGGCCGCGCTGTCGTCGACGGTGTCCTCCGGCAGGCCGCCGATGTCGAGTGGCTCGAGGAAGCGGATCTTGAACTTCGCCGGCATGTACATCAGCGCGGCGAGCGGGCCGAAGTGGGGGAAGGCGTGGTTGAGCGGGGCGTAGAGGAGGCCGGTCATCCGCTGGAGCGAGCGCAGGTGGGCGAAGATCGGCATCGCCTCCTCACCGCCGACGAGCGCGATCGGGATGATCGGGACCTTGGCGCGGAGCGCCGTCCGGACGAAGCCGCCACGCCCGAAGCGACGCAGGCGGTAGCGCTGCCAGAGCACCTTGCCGCTCCCCTTCATGCCCTCGGGGAAGACGAGCGCGAGGCGGCCCTCGTCGCCGAGCAGCCGCTGGGCGTTCGCCGGGTGGGCGGGGACGACCCCGAGCTTCGCGGCGAGCATGCTGACCCCGGGGTAGCCCTTGAACCAGTGCTCGCCGAGCATGTAGAGCGGCCGCGCGTCGGGATGCTCGTTGCGCAGGGCCTGCATGATCATCGGGGCGTCGGGCGGGAGCGCCCCGGCGTGGTTGCAGACGAGCAGGGCGCCGCCGGTGGCGGGGACGTTCTCCACCCCCTCGGCCTCGACCCGGAACCAGTAGCGGTAGTACCAGTTCAGCAGCGGGTCGGCCATCGCCATGATCCGCTCGGAGCGGCCCCAGTCGTCGAGGTCGCGGTCGGGCTCCTCCCGTGCGATCAGCTCCTTCAGCTCCGCCGCCGTGGGCTCGTCCCCGCGCGGCTCGAGCGACGAGGGGGGCGTCGTCGCCAGGCCGTCGGCGCTGGGATCGAACGCGGGCGCGGGCCGGTCGGGGCCCGGGGCGTGCAGGACGGACTCGGCCTCCTCGACCGACCCGCCGAGCAGCGGTGAGTCCGATCCGAGCGGCCGCCCGCCCAGGCCGATCGCCCGGCGAGGCGCGACGCTCAAGCCGCGATCTCCTCCACGGTGGCTCGGATTCCGTCCCCGACGACGACGTCGTCGCCGGGCTCCGCCTCGCGCCGCAGGATCGCCAGCGCGAGCGGGCCGCGAGCGGGGGAGAGGACGGCCGTCCCGACGGTCCCGACCTCACGGCCGTCGACCGTGACCGGATCGCCGACCTCGACCGGCCGCTCCGGGCTCAGCAGGCGCAGGTGCCGGTTCGGCTTGCCCTTGTAGTGCAGGCGGGCGACCGTCTCCTGGCCGATGTAGCAACCCTTCGTGAAGCTGACGGCGCGTTCGTTGATCCCCGCCTCCTGGGGCATCGTCTGGGGGCCGATCTCGAAGCCGACCCTCGGGCGGCCCGGCCTCGACCCGCGCGATCTCCGCCGCCTCGGCGCCGATCGGCTCGGCGCCGGCCGCGAGCAGGAAGTCCCTGACGGCCTCGACGGCGTCGGCCGGGACGAGCAGGTCGACGCCGAGGTCGGTGCCGATGGCGCGGACCGCGGCTCCGGCGAGCGCGATCTCCCGATGCGCGTGCTCGGGGCGGAGCGGCACGCCCCCGATGGCCTCCTCCGATCTCGGTCCGATCAGCGAGAGCAGCACGTGCTCGGCCGACGTCTCCTCGACGTGCGCGTCGCGGCCGATCTTGTACATCTCGAGGTGGGCCAGCACCAGCGCGCCCGACGCCGCCTCGGTCTCGATCAGCAGGTGGTCGGGCGCCAGCCTCAGCACGCGCATGTCGGCGCGGATCTTGCCCTTGCGGTCGAGCAGGACGGCGTAGCAGCCCTCGCCCTCCTCCAGAGCCTCGATGTCGTTGGTGAGCTGGCCCTGGAGGAACTCCGCCCCCTCCGAGCCGGTGACGGCGATGCGGCTCCGGTCCGGGCGCTCGAGCAGCCCCGCCCCCTCGCGAAGTGCGCGGTACTGGGCGTCCAGCTCCAGGGTTCCGAGTTCCATCGGTCGATTGTAGGAGCCCCGATTCGGCCGTCAGGGCATCCCAGGTTTTGATGTGCCAAACTTTTGGATGTGGCCGAGCCAAAAGATCAGTCGCCGATCGCCGGAGGCCGCCGGAGCGGACCGCGGGCATGAGCAGGAGGAAGCTCCTTGCCGGTGGGGCGCTCGCCGGGCGCCTCGCTGCCCATCCTGCATGGGCTGGTCCCGCACAAGGGCCTGCACGGCGATGGCGACCACGCGACCGCCGCCGCGGCGAGCGGGGAGGACGCCCACGCCGGGCACTCCGCCGTCATGCGACGGCCCACGCCGACTTCCGCGCCGGCGGCGACGTCGACCACGCCGCCAACGGCTTCGATCCCTCCGAGATCCTCCGCGACTTCGACCGCGGCAAGACGAGCCGCCTGCCGGACGGCCGCGTCCTGCGCGAGTGGGACATCGTCGCCGTCGACCAGGAGATCGAGGTCGCGCCGGGCGTCAAGTACGCGGCCTGGACCTACAACGGCCGCGTGCCCGGGCCGACGCTGCGCTGCACCGAGGGCGAGCGGCTGCGGATCCGATTCCGCAACGCCTCCGCGCACCCGCACACGATGCACTTCCACGGCGTCCACTCGGCGTTCATGGACGGGATGCCCGGGATCGGCGAGGCGGGCGGAGCCGGGCAGATCGAGCCGGGCGAGACCTTCACCTACGAGTTCGACGCCCGGCCCTTCGGGATGCACCTCTACCACTGCCACGTCTCGCCCGCTTGCCGCGCACATCGCCAAGGGCCTCTACGGGGCGTTCATCGTCGACCCGGCCGAGGGGCGCCCGGAGGCCGACGAGATGGTGATGGTGATGAACGCCTTCGACACGAACTTCGACTTCGCCAACGAGGTCTACGCGGTCAACACGGTCGGCTTCCACTACCAGCGCCACCCGATCCAGGTGAAGCGCGGGGAGCTCGTCCGCGTCTACCTCGCGAACCTGACCGAGTACGACCCGGTCAACTCGTTCCACCTGCACGGCAACTTCTTCAACCACTTCCCGACCGGGACGTCGCTGCAGCCGATCGAGCTGACCGACATCGTCATCCAGGGGCAGGCCCAGCGCGGCATCCTCGAGATGCGCTTCCCCATCCCCGGCAAGTACATGTTCCACGCCCACGTGACCGAGTTCGCCGAGCTCGGCTGGGCCGGCTTCTTCGAGGTCTCCTGATGGAGGCCGGCGCGCAGCGGAGCCCCTCGCCGCACGAGCGGGCTGCCGGCATGGGCGCTCGGCGTGATCCCGCTCGTCCTGCTCGCCGCCGCCGCGATCGCGCTCTTCGCGTTCGGCGAACCGGGCCTCGGCGACCGCAACGGCGTGCCGGTCGAGGAGCTGACGGTCGAGCGCACCGTCCTCCGGCCGGGCGAGATCGAGCTGACCGTCCGCAACGACGGCCCCGACCCGGTTGGGATCGAGCAGGTCTCGGTCAACGACGCCTACCGGCCCTTCACCGGCGCCGGCGAGGTGGGGCGGCTCGCCTCGCGGACGCTGACGATCCCCTATCCGTGGGTGGAGGGGGAGGCCTACGAGCTGTTCCTGCTGACCTCGACGGGCGGCACGATCATCGCCACGATCGACGCGGCGGCGGAGACGCCGGGCGTCGACCTGAGCTTCCTCGGCCTGATGGCCCTGCTCGGCATCTACGTCGGCGTGATCCCGGTCGCGATCGGGATGGTCTGGCTGCCCTTCCTGCGACGCGTCGGCCCCGGGCTGATCCGCGGGCTGCTCGCCTTCACGGTCGGCCTGCTGGCGTTCCTCGGGCTCGATGCGCTGCTCGAGGGCCTCGAGATCGCGGGCGAGGGGCCGCAGGCATTCGGCGGCGCCGCCCTCGTCCTGCTCGGCGCGGGCGCCGCCTATCTGGCGCTGATGGCCGTCGACGCGCGAATGCGTGCCCGCCGCGAGCGGGCCGAGGGAGCGGGCGCCTCGGGCATCCAGCTGGCGACGATGATCGCCACCGGGATCGGCCTGCACAACCTCGGCGAGGGTCTCGCCATCGGATCCGCCTACGCGAGCGGCGCCCTTGCACTGGGAGCGTTCCTGGTCGTCGGCTTCGCGATCCACAACACGACCGAGGGCCTTGCGATCGTCGCTCCGCTCGCCGACTCGCGGCCGACTCCCATGCGGCTGATCGGCCTCGGCCTGCTGGCCGGAGCCCCGGCCGTTCTGGGCGCCTGGATCGGGGTCGCGTTCTACAACCCGAGCATCGTCAGCTTCCTGCTCGGCGTCGGCATCGGAGCGATCGTCCAGGTGATCGTGCAGATCGCCCCGCAGATCCGCGAGCGGGCCGGTGGCGGGCTGGACGGAACCGCGATCGCGGGGCTCCTCGCCGGCGTCGTCGTCATGTACGCGACCGGGTCTGCTGGTCTGATGGGCGAGCGGGTGTCGGAGCCGGGGAGCCACGGGCGCGGCCGTCGCGCCGGCGGCAACGAGGCAGTGGAGGACTACGCGAAGGCCATCCACGCACTCGCCGCCCGCACCGATGGCTCCGTCGGCACCACTTCACTTGCGGAGCGGCTCGACGTCTCGCCGGGCACGGTGACGGCGATGCTCAAGCGGATGGACGGGCTCGGTCTCGTCCGCCACCGGCCCTACCGCGGCGTCCAGCTGACCGAGGCCGGCGAGCGCATCGCCCTCGAGACGATCCGCCACCACCGGCTGCTCGAGGCCTTCCTCGCCGACGCGCTGGGGATGCCCTGGGACCGCGTCCACGACGAGGCGGAGGTGCTCGAGCACTACATCTCCGAGGAGCTCGAGGAGCGGATCGCCGCCGCCCTCGGCCACCCCGAGCACGATCCGCACGGTGACCCGATCCCCGATCGCGAGTTGATCGTCACCGCCACGCCGGGCGTGCCCCTGACCGCGCTCGAGCCTGGGCAGACCGGCCGGCTCACGCGCGTCTCCGACGGGCAGCCGGCGATGCTCCGCTTCCTCGACGAGTGCTCGATCCGCCCCGGGACGGAGCTGCGCCTGAAGCGCCGCGAGCCGTTCGGCGGCGCCCTGGTCGTCGAGCTCGACGGCGCCGAGCATGCGATCGGCCCGGAGCTGGCCGAGCGCATGCAGCTGGACTGCACTCACTCTCCCTCGAGCTGAGCCTGGCCGCGACCCCCTCGAAGCCCGCCGGCGCGGGGGCGGAAGACCCGCTCGCGGCCGACCGCGCCCTGCCGGGCGAGGCGAGGGTCGCCGACGCCGCTCGCCGCTCGCTCGACGGCGAGCGCCGCGGGCTCGGCCGCCTCTGGCCGTTCCTCGGCCCGGCGTTCGTGGCCTGCGTCGCCTACATCGACCCCGGGAACTTCGCCACCAACATCGCCGCCGGCTCGCAGTTCGGATACGCGCTGCTCTGGGTGGTCCTCGCCGCGAACCTGATCGGCATGGTCGTCCAGACCCAGTCGGCGAAGCTCGGGATCGCCACCGGCAAGAACCTGCCGGAGCTCTGTCGCCAGGAGTTCCCCCGCAAGACGTCGCTGGCCCTCTGGGTCCAGGCGGAACTGGTCGCGATGGCGACCGACGTCGCCGAGGTCATCGGCGCCGCGCTCGGCCTCTACCTGCTCTTCGGGATCCCGCTGTTCTGGGCCGGCGTGATCGCCGGCGTCGGCTCGTTCGTGATCCTGATCCTCCAGCAGCGCGGATTCCGCAAGCTCGAGGCGGTCATCGCGGGGTTCGTCGGGGTGGTGATCGCCGCGTTCGTCTTCGAGGTGACCCGCGCCGACCCCGACCCGGCCGGCATCGCCGAGGGACTGTTCATCCCCGGCTTCGACGGGACGGAGAGCGTCCTGCTCGCCACCGGGATCCTCGGGGCGACGGTGATGCCGCACGTGGTCTACCTGCATTCGGCGCTGACCCAGTCCCGGGTCGTCGGCCGCAACGACGAGGAGCGCCGCAAGATCCTCAACTTCGAGAAGGTCGACGTGGTGATCGCGATGACGATCGCCGGCCTCGTGAACATGTCGATGGTGATCGTCGCCGCCGGGCTGTTCAACGCCGGCGGCCTGGTCGGCATCGACTCGATCGAGGGTGCCTACGCGGGCCTCCAGGACACGGTCTCCGACAACGCCGCGACGATCTTCGGCATCGCGTTGCTCGCCTCCGGCCTCGCCTCGACGTCGGTCGGGACGATGGCCGGGCAGGTGGTGATGCAGGGCTTCATCGAGCGGAGGATCCCGCTCAACCTGAGGCGCGCGATCACCCTGACGCCGGCGCTGATCATCCTCGCGATCGGGCTCGACCCGACCCGGGCGCTGGTCGTCTCGCAGGTCGTGCTCTCCTTCGGCATCCCCTTCGCCCTCGTCCCCCTGCTGATCATCGCCCGTCGCAAGTCGGTGATGGGGGCGCTCGTCAACCCGGGCTGGCTGACCGCGTTCGCCTCGGTGCTCGCGGCGATGATCATCGCATTGAACCTCTTCTTACTTCAGCAATTGTTCTTCGGCTGAGGGCTCTCAGTAGGCTGCGCCAATGGGACTCGGTGACGCATTCGCGGAGATCGTCGAGGCGCTTCCGCGCGACTGGACCGACATGCAGCTCGACCTCCGGCTGGTCGACGAGACCCGCTACGTCGACGCCTCCATCCCGATGACCCAGATCAACGCGCAGCCGTACTCGGAGGCGGACTGGCACTGGCGCATCAACGTCGCCAACGGCTTCGGCCATGCCGCCGCCCCGGAGACGGTCACCTGGGTGCTGACGATGCTCGACCGCCAGGGGATCGAGGGCGAGCTGATCGTCCGCGACCTCAACGAGGGCCGGGCCGAGATCACCCAGATGTGGGGCAGGCCGGAGAGCGTCCGGCGCGAGTACCGCGAGCGGCGCTCGCTCTAGGCCCCCGTGGCTCGGATCCTTGGGCTGGTCACCGACCTGATGCTCGCCAGCCGGGTGGAGGGCGCCCTGCGCGCGGCGGGGCACGAGGTGGAGATCCGCGGGAGCGCCGGTGACGACGCCGCCTCGGCCGACCTCATCGTCGCCGACCTGGAGGCCGTCGATGCGGCGGAGGTCGCCGCGATCGGCCCGCCGACGCTCGGCTTCTACTCACACGTCGACGTCGAAGTCCGCAGGGCGGCCGAGGCCGCCGGCTTCGACCAGGTCGTGCCGCGGTCGCGGATGGCGCGGGAGCTGCCCGAGCTGGTCGAGCGCCTGCTCAGCCGGCCAGAAGGCTGAAGTCGAACGACTGCCTCGACGTCGGGCCGCGTCGTCCACCAGCCCGTAGCGCAGCTCCCAGTCCGCCCATTCCTCGAGCACGGCCCGGTCGAGGACGAGCGGCGGCTCGAACGCTCCGTCGAGTGCATCGAGCTGGGCTCGCTGATCTCCCTCGACCAGGCCGGGCACGGCTTCGAGCAGCGCGCCGAGCGCCGCCTCCGGGTCGGCCGCGGCACGCTCGTAGCCCGCCTGGAGCCCGGCGAGCGTCGGCGGCCAGGTCCTCTCGCTCCGACTCGAGCTTCTCCCGCGTCGTGACCAGAACCAGCTCGGGGTAGCTCGGGGCGCCGTAGTCGTCGACCCGGAACTCGCGCGTGGGGACGCCGGAGCGGCGCAGGGCGACGCCCTCGGCGTTCCAGAAGGCGGTGGCCGCGTCGACCTTGCCGGCGGAGAGAGCCGCCACCGAGCCGAAGCCGATCGTGACCACCTCCGGCGGGATGGCGTCCGCACCGGTGGAATCGAGGATCGCCTGCAGGACGGCGTCGTCGGAGGGAAGCCCGGTGACCCCGACCGTGGCTCCGAAGAGATTGGTCGCCTTGCGGATCTCGTCCCGGTCCGCGGCGATCACGGCGGCAAGCGGCCGCTGCACGATCGCGCCGACGCCGACCAGGTCGGCGCCCTGATCGCGCGCGATCGCGAGGTCGTGGATGTCCATCACCGCGAGATCGACCCGGCCCGCCGCGCAGCAGCTTCGGCGCGTCGGTGGACTGACCGGGCTCCTGGACCTCGAGGTCGATGCCCTCGTCCTCGAGGTCGCCCTCGGCGATGGCGGAGTAGATCCCGGCGTGGACGGCGTTCGGCTGGTAGTCCAGGACCAGGGAAACGGACGCGCCAACCGAGGGCGCGTCCGGTTCAGCGCCGTCGTCACCGCAGCCGGCGAACGCCAGCGCGACGAGAACGGCCGCCAGCGACGCGGCAATCCGACTCATCTCTGGCGCGCAGGATAGCCTCGGCCGCGCATGGCGGACGACGAGCTCCTCGCGTTCATCGAGATCCCCAAGGGATCGCGGAACAAGTACGAGTACGACACGGAGCTCGACGACGATCGTGCTCGACCGCTTCCTCGCGGGCTCGACGGTCTACCCGACCGACTACGGCTACCTGATCGGCCATCGCGGCAAGGACGGCGATGCCCTCGACTGCCTCGTCTGCGTCTCGGAGCCGACCTTCCCCGGGTGCGTGATCCGGGTCAAGCCGATCGCCCTGTTCAAGATGGAGGACGAGGAGGGGGTCGACGACAAGGTGATCTGCGTCCCCTGCCACGACCCCGGCTGGAACACCCTCGAGGACCGCGGCGACATCACCGATCAGCTGCAGAACGAGATCTCCCACTTCTTCAGCGTCTACAAGGACCTCGAGGAGAAGAAGGTCGACGTCGCTCGGCTGGCGCGACCGCGACGAGGCGCTCGAGGTCCTCGCCGAGGCGCGCCGGCTCCAGGCGGAGCACGACGCGGCCGGCGACTGAGCCCCGCTGCGCTCGTTCCCCGGGCACCCGAGGTAGACTGCCGCCGCTCGGCCGCCCCGCGGCGACAACTTCACTGGAGGTATTGAGAGTGCAGGATCGAGGACTTGCTGCCTACATCACGGAGCTCGTCGGCACGTTCTTCCTGGTCTTCGTGGTCGGGACCGTCGTCACCCTCTTCGTCGCAACGGGGAGCTCCGCCCAGTTCGGCTCCGACTTCGCAGTCATCGGGCTGGTGCACGCGTTCGTCCTGTTCATGCTGGTCCAGACGCTCGGGGGCGTCAGCGGCGCGCACCTCAACCCGGCGGTGACCGCCGCCGCGGCTGCCCTCAAGCGGATCGATCCCGTCGATGCGGTGGTCTACGTGCTCGCACAGCTCTCGGGCGGCGTGCTCGGCGCGCTGCTGGTCCGCGGCCTGCTCGTCGACGAGGGCGCCGCCGGCAACTACGGCGCCGTCCAGGTCAGCCCCCTTCTCGGCGGCGAGTTCCAGGGCGCCATCGTCGAGGGCATCGGCACCTTCCTGCTCGTCCTCGCGGTCGTCGCCGTCGCGCTCAACCAGCGCGCCTGGCGCGACTGGGCCCCGCTGGCGATCGGACTCACCCTCGGCTTCTGCGTGATGGTCTTCGGGCCGCTGACGGGCGCATCGCTCAACCCGGCCCGCTGGTTCGGGCCCGCCCTGATCTCCGGCGAGTGGGGCGGCGTCTGGCCCTACATCGTCGGCCCGCTCGTCGGCGCGCTCCTTGCGGCCGCCTTCTACCGCTTCGTGATCGTCGCCGCTGAGGTCGAGGAGGTCGTCGTCAAGGACAAGGCCGGGCGAACCGGCGAGGCGACGGTCCAGGTCGAGCGCACCCCCGGCACCTGAGACACGCGGAAAACGAGCTGACCGAACGGGGCGCCACGGGCGCCCCGTTCTCGTTGGGCTGGCCCGATCGCTAGCTTCACCGGCTGTGCGGCGCGTCACCTATTCCCGCAACCTCACGCTCTCGCTGTCGCGGACGTGCCGCTGCTACTGCAAGTACTGCGCGTTCGCCACCCATCAGGCCCACCTCCATTCGCCCGAGGACGTGATCGAGCGGCTCGACGAGGCGCAGCGCCGGAACGTCAAGGAGCTCCTCGTGCTGACCGGCGAGAAGCCGGAGGTGAACCCCCTGGTGGCCGCCCGGCTCGCCGAATGGGGCCACGACGACTTCACCTCCTACGTCGCCTGGGCCTGCGAGCGGGCGCTCGAGCGCGGGCTCCTTCCCCATACGAACGTCGGCGTCGTCTCCCGCGCGGACCTGCGCCGCCTGCGAGCGGTGACCGCCTCGCAGGGCCTGATGCTCGAGTCGGTGAGCGAGCGGCTGATGGAGACGGTCCACGCGGGCTCGCCGACCAAGCATCCTGCGGTGCGGCTCGAGTTCATCGAGACCGCCGGCGAGGAGCGGATCCCCTTCACCACCGGGATCCTCGTCGGGATCGGCGAGACCGAGGACGAGCGGGTCGCGTCGCTGGAGGCGCTCGCCGCGGTGCAGGAGCGCCACGGCCACATCCAGGAGGTGATCCTGCAGAACTTCGTCGCCCACCCCCGCTACTACGGGCAGGAGGTCGCCGACATCGCCGATCGCGCCTCCCGCGATCGCTGGGCCGGGTCGGACTCCGAGTCCCCCGCCGGAGCTGAGCCGGAGTGGCCGGCCTGGGCGGAGCCGGTGACGCTCGAGGAGATGAAGCGGCTCGTCGCGGAGTCGCGCCGGCTGATGCCCGACGTCGGCGTGCAGGTGCCCCCGAACCTCTCCGACTGGTGGCTGGACCTCGTTCGAGGCGGGAGCCACCGACCTCGGCGGGCTCTCGGCGAACGGCGACCACATCTCCCCCGAGCACCCGTTCCCGAGCCCCCATCAGGTCCGCAAGCGGCTGCGACCGGCCGGGTTCGCGCTGACCGAGCGGCTCTGCGTCTACCCGCAGTACATGAACGACGAGTGGGTCGACGCCGGCGTGCTCGGCGTGCTCGAGACGGCCTATCCCACCTTCCTGCCGCGCAACCGGGCCCCGTCCAACGGGGCCTCCCGCCGGGCGGCCGTGAACGGCGACGTCGCGGCGCGCGCGATCGGCAAGGGCAGGGACGGGGCCGTGCTCGACCCCGACGAGCTGGCGGCGCTGTTCGCCGAGGACCGGCCCGAGGCGATCGAGGACATGCGGCAGGCGGCCGACGAGCTGCGGGCGGAGATCGCCGGGGACGTCGCCACCTTCGTCGTCAACCGCAACATCAACTTCACCAACGTCTGCACCGTGGGCTGCGCGTTCTGCGGGTTCGGCCAGACGCGCCGCTCGCCCGACGCCTACCACCTCGATCCCGACGAGTTCGCCGAGCGGATCCGCGAGGCGGTCGAGTTCGGCGCCACCGAGATCTGCATGCAGGGCGGGATCCACCCCGACTACACGCTCGAGCACTACGGCGAATGGCTGCGGCGGGCGAAGCGGGTCGCGCCGGAGATCCACCTCCACGCCTACTCGCCGATGGAGGTGCACTTCATGTGCGAGCGCTCCGGCCGCGACCCCGACTTCGTCTTCGCCTACCTCCGCGACTGCGGGCTGGGCTCGACGCCGGGCACGGCCGCGGAGGTGCTCGAGGACGGCGTCCGCCAGCGGATCTCCCCGAACAAGCTCCCCGCCGCGCGCTGGGTCGAGATCATCGAGGCCTCCCACCGCGCCGGCCTGCGCTCCACCTCGACCGTGATGTTCGGCCACATCGAGACCCCGCGGGAGCTCGCCGAGCACATGCGGGTCATCCGCGAGCTGCAGGAGCGGACCGGGGGCATCACCGAGTTCGTCCCGCTCTCGTTCATCCCGTTCCACACGATGCTCGGCCGCACCCACGGGATCGAGGAGATCTCCGACGAGGAGAACCTCAAGCACACCGCGGTCTTCAGGCTCGCGCTCGGCCGCTCGATCCCGAACCTGCAGGCGAGCTGGGTGAAGATGGGCCTCGATGCCGCGACCGAGGCGCTGCGCTGGGGGGTCAACGACCTCGGCGGCACGCTGATGGAGGAGAGCATCTCGCGGATGGCCGGCTCCCAGCACGGCAGCAGGCTCGAGCCGGAGGACCTGATCGGGGCGGCGCGCCGGGCCGGCCGCACCCCGGCGCAGCGCAACACGCTCTACGAGGTGCTCGAGACGTACTAGCGGGGCCGTCGCTCCCGCTCAGCGGAAGAGGTCGTCGGCGGGGTCGCGCTGCAGGGCCGCGGCGCCGGGGCCGTCGTCCTCGTTCACGCGGTCGCCGAGGCCCCGGACCACCACGACCGGCACCCCCTCGTCCTTGTCGCGGGCGAGGTCCGCCGCCGCGGCGATCTGGTCGGCGAGGGCGACCTCGGTCGCCGCCAGCTCGCGGCCGTCGCGGTCGACCCTGCCCCGCCAGTCGTCGAGGGGGTCGATTCCGGCGCAGCCGATCGCGACCTCGCTCTGGCCCACCCGCCACGGCCTGCCGAAGCTGTCGGTGACGATCACCGCGAGCCGGCGGCCCGTGAGCTCGCGCAGCTCCGCCCGCAGGCGCCGCGCCGAGTCGTCGGGGTCCACCGGCAGGAGCAGCACGCCGCCCGCCGACCCGACGTTGGAGGAGTCGATGCCGGCGTTGGCGCAGATCAGGCCGGAGTTCGTCTCGACGATCAGGACCCGCTCGTCGCGAACGATCCGGCGGCTCTCCCCGAGGATCAGCTCGACCAGGGCGGGGTCCTTGCCGAGCCGCGCGCCGAGCTCGCGGGCGCGCTCGGAGGGGGCGACGGAGTCGAGTGCGGACGGCCCGGCCCTCCGCCTTGGAGACGACCTTCTGCGCGATGGTCGAGGACGTCGCCCTCGGCGAGCTCGACCCGGGCGGCGATCAGCTCGGCGAGCGGCGCTCCCGCCTCGATCTCGGGCAACCCCGGGACCGGGATCAGCTCGATGCCGCTCACCGGGTCTCCAGCGCCTCGAGCGCCGCCGCGGTCCGCGGGGCCAGGCCGGGTTCCGCGCGCAGCCGGCGGGTCAGCTCGGCGAGGTCGTCCGCGGTGTCGAGGTCGAGGGCGAGCGAGGGCAGCTCGACCAGCACTCCCCGCACGCCGGCCGCCTCCGCGAGCTCGAGGTGGCGCTCCCGGCTGCCCGGGCCGAAGGCGGGCTCGATCGCGCCGGGCGGGTCGAGCAGCAGCGCGTTGGTGCCGCTTCCGTGCCGGTCCGGGACGACGCCGGCGCTCCCGGTCTCGAGGTTCGCGAGGGCCGCGTCGAGCTCCGCCGCCGTCGAGCAGCGGGCAGTCGCCCGGGAGCAGCGCAACCCGGCGGGCGCCGGCCCCGAGCGCCGCGCGGACCCCGAGGCGGGCGGCCTCGCTGTGGCCGGCGTCGTCGGGGATCGTCGATCGTCTCCGCATCGGCATCGCGCGCCGCCTCGACCGCGGCGGGCTCCCCGCTGACGACGATCACCCGCTCGACCTCGCGCGCTGCGGCCGAGCGCGGCGAGGACGTCGGCGAGCATCGCCGCCGCCAGGGCCGGGCGGTCGGCCGCGGCCGCCGACCCGGCCAGGCGGGTCTTCGCCGCGGCGAAGCGCTTCACCGGGAGGATCGCGGTGGCGGCCACCGGATCAGCCGCGCAGGGAGGCGGCGTAGTCGAGGACGTCCCGGGCGACCGAGGCCCGCTTCGCCGCGTCGTGCATGAGCGTGTCGAGGCGGGTGGTGCGAACGCCGTCGGGATCGGGGGCGGGGTCGGCGGCATCGACGACGAGCGCGTCGATCGTGCCCGCGTAGGCCCCCGCGACCCCGGCGGCCGACGGCTCCCGCCCGATCGCGCGCATGAACTTGTCGGTCGGCCCCTTGATCACCTCGCCGGCGACGAACGGGCTCACGGCCACGACGGGAGCCGCCGCGGCGGCGAGCAGCTCGCGCAGGCCGGGGACCGCGAGGATCGGGCCGATCGAGATCACCGGGTTCGACGGCCCGATCACGATGACGTCGGCCGCCGCGATCGCGGCGGCGATCTCAGGCGTCGGCCGGGCCGCCTCGATCCCGGCGAACGAGACCTCCTCGATCGGCGGCGCGGCGCCGTCCTTGACGAGGTACTCCTGGAAGTCGCGCCAGCCCTCGGGGGTCCGCACCCGCGTGCGCACCGGCTCGTCGCACATCGGCAGCACCCGGGCGGCGACGCCGAGAGCGCGTGCGATCCGGCCCTGGATCTCGGTCTGGCGCTCCCCGAGGTCGAGGCGCCGGCGCCGCTCGAGGCAGGTGGCGAGGTCGAGGTCGGAGAGGCCGAACCATCCGGGCGCACCGAGCTGCTGCATCCGCTCGAACACGCGGAAGGAGTCGCCCTCGATGCCCCAGCCGCGCTCCGCGTCGATCTCCCCGCTGAGCCAGTAGGTGCAGAGGTCGGGGTCCGGCGAGACGTGCACGCCGAGCGCCTCGGTGTCGTCGCCGGTGTTGGCGATCACGCTCAGGTCGGCGCCGACGTGCTCCTGCAGACCGGCCGCCAGCTTTGCCCCGCCGGTGCCGCCGGCGAGGCAGACGACCCTCACGCCCAGGGATCGCCGTCCGGCAGCCCGACGAGCTTCAGTCCGGCGTGGGCCTTGTAGCGGACGTTCACCGAGATCAGAAGCGGGGTCAGCTGCTCGGCGATCCGGGCCATCTCGAGCGGTCCGGCGTTGACCGCGCGAAGCCCGTCGATGCGCTCGATCAGCCGCGCGACCGGCGCCTTGTCGCGCTTCTTGTCGCCGCAGACGAGGATGTCCTCGTCCAGGGTGGAGTCGAGGTCGGCGAGGTTGGGGGCGCCGACGGTGTGGAGGGCGGAGACCACCGTCACCCCCTCGGGGACCATCTCCTGCGCCTGCTCGGCCGCCGAGCCCTGCCAGACGCCGAGCGAGCGGGTCGCCTTGCCGCTGACCGCCGCGGCGAGCGGCACCGTGCAGTCGACGAGGGTCTGGCCGGCCTGGAGGGAGCCGCGCAGGTTGTTCAGGGTCTCCGACTGGGCGCGGAAGGGGACGGTGAGGAAGGCGATCGGCCCGCGGGAGGCGGCCTCCTCGTTGGCGAGGCCCTCGACCCTGGCGCCGTCGACCGCGGCGCGGACGCGCTCGGCGGCCTCCGCGGCACGCTCCGCCTCGCGGGACCCGATCACGACGTCGAGCCCGGCCTGCGCCCAGCGCACCGCCAGGCCGTAGCCGAGCGCGCCGGTGCCTCCCAGGATCGGGACGGGAGCGGGCTCGGAGGAGCCTTCGGCGGCGTCGGCGGGCATCGGGGCGAGTCTATTCCGGCGGCGGCGGCCGCATATGCTCTCGGCGAATGAGGCTCGAAGGGAGAACCGCGCTGGTCACCGGCGGGGGCAGCGGGATCGGCGAGGCCATCGTCGCCCGGCTCGCCGCCGAGGGGGCGAGCGTCCACGTCGGCGACATCAACCTCGAGTCGGCCGAGCGCGTCGCCGCCGAGGCCGGGGCGGAGGCCGTCGCCCTCGACGTCACCGACCCGGACGCCGCGCAGGCGGCGGTGGAGGCGATCGGGACCCTCGACGTGCTCGTCAACAACGCCGGGACCGACGAGTTCGCGTTCTTCACCGACACCGATCCGGCGCTCTGGGACCGGCTGATCGCGCTCAACCTCGTCGGCGTCCTCGCCTGCACCCATGCCGCTCTGCCGGGCATGCAGGCCGCCCGCTACGGCCGCATCGTCAACATCGCCTCGGAGGCGGGGCGGGTCGGGTCGAAGGGCTCGGCCGTCTACTCCGCCGCCAAGGGCGGCGTGATCGCCTTCACCAAGGTGATCGCCCGGGAGAACGCCCGCTACGGCATCACCGCCAACTCGATCGCGCCCGGGCCCGATCGACACGCCGCTGCTCCAGCGCGCGCGCCAGCTCGGCGAGATCGGCGACAAGATCATCGAGACGATGGCCGCGACGACGCAGATGCGCCGCCTCGGCCAGCCCGAGGAGGTCGCCTCCGCGGTCGCCTTCCTCGCGGCGGAGGAGAGCTCCTACGTGACCGGCGAGACGCTCGGCGTCTCCGGCGGCCTGGGGATGGTCTGAGTGAGCGACCTCGACGATGCGATGGACCTCCCGCAGCCTGAGCGCGGGAACGGCGACTCCGGGCCGATCGAAGCGGGGATCACCCGCAGCGATGATTTCGAGGTGGCCGGGCCGCTGGTCACCGACGTCGGCGGGACGATCGATGCCTCGGTGCTCTCGACCCCGGGGATGATCGCGATGATGGAGCGGACCTCCTCGGTGCTCGTCTATGAGCGCCTCCCCGAGGGCAAGGCCACCGTCGGCTTCGAGGTCTGCATCAAGCACGTGGCCGGAGCCGGCGAGGGAGCGGTCTGCACGGCCACGGCGACGCTCACCGAGGTCGTCGATGAGCGCAAGCTCCACTTCGACGTCGAGGTCCGCGAGGGGGACCGCACGATCGGCGTCGGTACGCACCAGCGGCGGGTGATCAGCACCGGCGGAGCGGACTGACGTGGCCGCCTATCCGGACGAGGTCAGGATCAGGGAGGTCGGCCCCCGCGACGGCTTCCAGAACGAGCCCGAGGTCATCCCGACGGACCAGAAGGTCCGCCTGATCCGAACTCCTCATTGCAGCGGGCCTCAAACGGATCGAGGTCACGTCCTTCGTCCGCGCCGACGTGATCCCGCAGCTCGCCGACGGCGCCGAGGTCCTCGCCGCGGTGGATCGCCCCGATGACGTCGCCTTCTCGGTGCTGATCCCGAACGAGCGCGGGCTCGAGAACGCACTGGCCGCGCGGGATCGCTTCAACGAGATCAGCGTCTTCCTCTCGGCCTCGGAGACCCACAACCGCAAGAACGTGAACCGCTCGATCGCCGATTCCCTCGCCGGCCTCGAGCGGGTGCTGGCGACCGCGCGGGAGGAGGGCCTCCGCTGCGAGGGGGTGATCGCAACGAGCTTCGGCTGCCCCTACGAGGGCGAGGTCCCGGTCGACCGCGTGCTGGAGCTCGCCGAGCGGCTGGCCGCGGCCGGCTGCGAGGAGGTCGGCTTCGGCGACACCACCGGGATGGCGAACCCGCGGCAGGTCTCCGGTTTCTATGCCGAGGCCCGCGAGCGGCTCGGGTCGGTCGAGCTGACGGCGCACTTCCACAACACCCGCGGCCAGGGGCTCGCGAATGTCCTGGCCGCGCTCGGCGAGGGCATCGACTCCTTCGAGTCGAGCTTCGGCGAGCTCGGCGGCTGTCCGGTCCCGGCCGGATCGACCGGCAACGTCTCCACCGAGGACGTCGTCTCGATGCTGCACGAGATGGGGGTCGCGACGGGAGTCGACCTCGAGGGCCTCCTGAACGCCTCGCGGGCCGCCCAGGAGGTTCTCGGCCGGCCGCTCGGCTCCCACCTGCTCACCGCCGGCCCGATCGACTGGCACCGGGGCTGAGCGTGGCCCTGCACGCCGCCTTCCTGCGCGGCATGAACCTGGGCGGGCGGCGGATCACCAACGACGATCTGAGGGCGCAGTTCGAGCGGCTCGGCTTCGAGTCCGTGGCCACGTTCCGGGCGAGCGGCAACGTCGTCTTCGACTCGGCCGGGGAGCCCGAGGCGAAGCTGCAGGGGCGGATCGAGGAGGGGCTCGAGAAGGGCCTCGGCTACGCGGTCCCCACGTTCATCCGCTCGGCGAAGGAGCTGCGCGAGATCGCCTCGAGCGAGCCGTTCGACCGAGGCCGAGGTCTCGGCGTCGAAGGGCAAGCTCCAGGTCGCGCTCCTCGCCGCGAAGCCCTCGAAGGCGGTCCGCGAGAAGGCACTCGCGCTGGCGACGGAGGAGGACCGGCTGGCCTTCGGCAAGCGCGAGCTCCTCTGGCTGCCGAGCGGCGGGATCAGCGATTCGGACCTCGACCTCAAGACCCTCGAGGGGCTGACCGGAGCCTGGACGATGCGGACGATGGGCACGATCGAGCAGATCGCCGCTAGGTTCCTCGGCTGATGCTCCACGACCGCTTCGTCCAAGCCGTGCACGCCCGCAGCGCCGAGGGTGTGCGGGAGTCGCTCGCCCCCGACGTGCGGTTCTTCAGCCCGGTCGTCTTCTCCGCCTATGAGGGGCGGGACGTCGTGGGCACGATCCTCACCGAGGGCGCGATGAAGGTCTTCGAGAACTTCTCCTACGTCCACCGGCTCGAGGATCCCGACGCGCGCGTGGCCACCCTGATCTTCAAGGCCGAGGTCGGCGGCCGGGCTCTCGATGGCCTCGACCTGCTCTCCTTCGACGATGACGGGCTGATCGCCGAGCTGAAGGTGATGGTCAGGCCGATGAGCGGGCTGAACGCCCTCGCCGCCGCGATGGGCGAGCGCTTCGAGGCCCTCGGCCTCACGCCCCCGAAGGCCTGAGCCGCCGCGATAGGGTCCGCGGCCCACTTCGCCCGCCGAGCGCGGGCCCCCCGAACGAAAGGCCTCGAGAACCCATGGCGATCAGCAAGGTAGGAATTGTCGGCGGCGGCCTGATGGGCCACGGGATCGCCCAGATCTGCGCCCAGGCGGGCTGGGACGTCGTCCTCCGCGAGGTCGACGACGAGACCCTCGCGAAGGGGATCGGCAAGATCGAGAAGCAGCTCGGCCGCGCGGTCGAGAAGGGCAAGATGGAGCAGGGCGACGCCGACGGCGTCCGCGGCCGGATCAACGGGACCACCGACTACGGCGACCTGGCCGACTGCGACCTGGTGATCGAGGCGATGACCGAGGACCTCGAGGGCAAGCTGGCGATGTGGCGCGAGGTCGACGGGATCGTCAAGGAGGACGCGTTCTTCGCCACCAACACCTCGTCGCTCGCGGTGATCGACCAGGCGGCGGCGACGACCCGCCCCGACCGCTTCCTCGGCCTGCACTTCTTCAACCCGGCCCAGGTCATGCCGCTGCTCGAGGTGGTGCAGACGGTCACGACCTCCGATGAGGCGCTCGAGGTCGGCTTCGAGGTCGGGCGCGAGCTCGGCAAGACGGTCGTCCACGCGAAGGACAAGACCGGCTTCATCGTCAACCGGCTGCTCGTCCCCTACATGCTGGACGCGATCCGCGCCTACGAGGAGGGCGTCGGCTCGATCGACGAGATCGACGTCGCCATGAAGGCGGGCGCCAACCACCCGATGGGGCCGCTCACCCTGGCCGATTTCGTCGGCCTCGACACGCTCGTCTCGATCGGCAACGTGATGTTCGACGAGTACCGGGAGCGCCGCTTCGCCGCCCCGCCGACGCTGCGCAAGATGGTCGCCGCCGGCTGGTACGGCCGCAAGTCCGGGAAGGGTTTCTACGACTACTCTGGAGACAAGCCGGTCCCGAGCGAACTCGGCCTCTGAGGAGGCGCCATGTCCACCGACTTCATCGACCAGCTGAGGAGGGCCACGTTCCCGCAGGAGCGGCGGGGCGGCTATGACCCCAGGGCGGTCTCCGCGTACCTGAACGAGCTGGCCGACTGGCTCGAGACGGGCGGCGGCGATCAGGCCCGGGCGATGCTGGTGCAGCGGGAGATGGAGCGGGTCGGCGAGCGCACCGGCACGATCCTCAGCGCCGCGCAGGAGAGCGCCGACAGGATCACCGCCGAGGCTCAGGCCGAGGCCGACCGCCTGCGAGCGGAGGCCGAGAGGGACACCGCGGAACAGCGGAGGTCCGCCGACGCGTACTCGAGCGAGACGCGAGCCGCGGCCGACGAGCACGCGCGCACGGTCACCGAGACCGCCGAGACGGAGGCAGCCGCCACCCGCAAGCAGGCGGACGAGCAGGCCAAGGCGACGATTCGCGAGGCGGAGGCGCGGCTGCAGCGAGCAATTGCCGAGGCCGCCGAGCGGACCCGCGGGGTCGAGCAGGAGATCGCCGCGCTCGTGCGCAAGCGGGACGAGGTCAAGGACGCCCTCGAGCGGGTGGCCGGCGATCTGCGGAAGACCATCGACGGGCCCGCCTCCGAGGACCTGGACCTACCGGAATCCCTCGCGGCCACCGCATCGAACCGACCGCCGAGCCGGTCCGCCGGTCCCCCGGCGGCGAGCGTTCCCCCACCGCCCGCCGACCCGCCGGCCGCCGAGGAGGCCGGCACCGAGGTGCTGGCCGTCGAGCCCGAGGCAACTGCGCCGACAGCCGAGGCGACGGAGGAGGCCGACGAGTCCGAGTACCCGCCTTACGACGACGACGAGATGGACGACGAGGAGCGGGAGCGCCGCCGCCGCAGCATCCGCGCGGGGAACGAGCCCACGACCGACGAGTCCAACCTGGCCGACTACCTGTGAGCGAGACCCGCGATACGACGCCGCTGGAGCAGGCGACGGCCGCCGCGCTGGCCGGTGGTCCCGAGCGGCACCACGACAAGACGGCCGAGCAGGGCAAGCTGCCGGTCCGCGAGCGGGTCGAGCGGCTTCTCGATCCCGGCAGCTTCTCCGAGGAGGCGCTGCTCGCCAACTGGGACGCCGAGGGCCTCGGTGCCGACGGCGTCGTCACCGGCCTCGGCTCGATCGGCGGTCGCCGGGTCGCCCTGATGGCGAACGACCCGACGGTCAAGGCCGGATCCTGGGGGGCCAAGACCGTCGAGAAGATCATCCGGATCCAGGAGCGCGCGCTCAGCCTCGAGTTGCCGATGATCTACCTCGTCGACTCGGCGGGGGCACGGATCACCGATCAGGTCCAGATGTTCCCCGGCCGCCGCGGCGCCGGGCGGATCTTCCACAACGAGGTGCGCATGTCGGGTCGCGTCCCGCAGGTCTGCGTCCTGTTCGGGCCGTCGGCCGCCGGCGGCGCCTACATCCCCGCGTTCTGCGACGTCGTGATCATGCGCGACGGGAACGCCTCGATGTACCTCGGTTCGCCGCGGATGGCACAGGTGGTGATCGGCGAGGACGTGACGCTCGAGGAGATGGGCGGGGCGCGGATGCACACCGGCGTCTCGGGTTGCGGGCACTTCCTGGCGGACACCGACGAGGCCGCGATCGAGCTCGCCCGCGATTACCTCGCGTTCATGCCGACCAACTTCCGCGAGGACCCTCCCGCGGCGGCTCCCGGTGAGCCGAACCCCGCCAAGCGCCCCTCCGAGGTCGTCCCCGCCGACGAGAAGACGCCGTTCGACATCCGCGACCTGATCGACGGGGTCTGCGACGAGGGCTCGTTCCTCGAGGTGCAGGCCCGCTGGGCGAAGGAGCTCGTGGTCGGCTACGCGCGGCTCGAGGGCCGGGCGGTCGGGGTCGTCGCGAACCAGCCGAAGCAGAAGGGCGGCGTGCTCTTCGTCGACTCCGCCGACAAGGCCGCCCGCTTCATCAGCACCTGCAACGCGTTCAACGTGCCGCTGCTCTTCCTCGCCGACGTGCCCGGCTTCATGATCGGCAAGTCGGTCGAGCGCCAGGGCATCATCCGCCACGGGGCCAAGATGATCAGCGCGATGAGCTCGGCGACGGTGCCGAAGCTCTCGGTGATCGTGCGCAAGGCCTACGGCGCCGGGCTCTACGCGATGGCCGGGCCCGCCTTCGAGCCCGACGCGTGCATCGCGCTGCCCGGGTGCGCAGGTCGCGGTGATGGGGCCCGAGGCCGCCGTCAACGCCGTCTACCTCAACCAGATCCAGGCGATCGAGGACGAGGACGAGCGCGCCGAGTTCGTCGCCGCCAAGCGCGAGGAGTACGCGGCCGGCGTCGACATCCTCCACCTCGCCTCCGAGCTGGTGATCGACGCGGTCATCGAGCCCGACGACCTGCGAGCCGAGCTCGTCCGCCGCTACGCGCAGGCGGAGGGCAAGGACCGCCGCTTCACCGAGCGCCACAACCCGGTCACACCGGTCTGAGTTCACCGGACTGCAACATGGACGGCGTCGTTCCGTGGTTGAATCGCCGCCATGACGGTCAGCAGACGCGAGCTCTTCCAGTCCAGCGCGGCGGCGGCTGCCGCGATCACCTTCGGCCCGGCCTGGCTGCGAGAGGCTCTCGCCGCTCCCGCCCGCGCCGGCGAGTCGCCCTACGGGGCGCTGCAGCCGCCTGACGCGAACGGCCTGATGCTGCCGCCGGGCTTCAGCTCGCGCATGGTCGCGAGGGGTCTCACCCCGGTCGAAGGCACGACCTACGTCTACCCGATCTTCCCCGACGGCCAGGCGACCTTCCGCACCGAAGGACGGGGGCTGGATCCTGACGACGAACTCCGAGTCCCTGCCGCAGACCGGATCGGGGGCGTCGGCGATCAGGTTCGGCCGCGACGGTGGGATCAAGGACGCCTACCGCATCCTCGCCGACACGAACGTCAACTGCGCCGGCGGCCCAACCCAATGGGGCACGTGGCTGTCCGGCGAGGAGAGCGACGACGGGATGGTCTGGGAATGCGACCCAGCCGGAAAGCTGGAGGCTGAGCCGCGGCCCGCCCTGGGCGTCTTCAAGCACGAGGCGGTGACCGTCGACCCGGTGGCAGGGCAGCTCTACCTGACCGAGGACAACAGCAACGCCGGGTTCTATCGCTTCACCCCGAGGAACTATCCGGACCTGGACAAGGGCGAGCTCGAGGTTGCGGTCGTCGGCGGAAACGGCCGGGTGCGCTGGAAGAAGGTCCCCGATCCGACGACGGCGAAGACCGGCAAGCCGACCCGCCAGCAGGTCCCCGAGATGACCCCCTTCAACAACGGTGAGGGCATCTGGTACCACGACGGCGTCGTCTACTTCACGACGAAGGCCGACAAGGTCGTCTGGGCCTACGACGCCCGCAAGAAGCGGATCGAGAAGCTCTTCGACCGCCAGCTCGCCCTGGACTCCTCGCTCGACGCGGTCGACAACGTCACCGTCACCGCGGTCGGCGACGTGCTCGTCTGCGAGGACGGCGGGAACATGGAGATCGGCCTGATCACCTCCGATCGCGAGGTCTCCCCGCTGCTGCGCTTCGTCGGGCCCGACCACGAGAGCTCGGAGGTCTGCGGCGTCGTCTTCGACCCCTCCGGCAAGCGCATGTACTGCACCTCGCAGCGGGCGTTCGCGCCCCCGGCGAGTCCGGGAGGGCCGGGCGCCGTCTACGAGATCACGGGCCCGTTCCGTCTGCCCAAGGGCGGCAACCCGGAGGCTCTCAAGTATGGGCCGCCGGCCGGCGAGGTTCGCCCCAAGGGCCCGCTCAACCCTGGTGCTGACAAGAAGGACCCGAACATCAACCTGCGATCGCGCAAGAAGATCTCCCGCAGCCGCTTCCTGGACCACGGCTTCACCGTCAAGGTTCGATCCAACGAGGCGGGGAAGATCGCGGTCAAGCAGCACAGCCTCGACCTCGCCAAGGACCCCGGCAAGGGCGGCAGCACCGACCGTCCACGCAGCGTCCTGCTCTCTCGCGGCGAGGCGATCGTCGAGGCGGGTGGGGGCCAGGTCGAGGTCCGGCTGCCGGCGCCACGGGGGCGCGCGAAGCGACTCCTCAAGGATGCGAAGGGCGACGTCTCGTCCCGCCTGCTCGTCTCCGTCGTCGACGGGGCGGGCAACGAGAGCACCCTCACCCGCAAGGTGACGATCAGCTCTTAGGCGGGGGTTGCGACGGCCGGCTCGGAGCCGGCCTCGCGAGCGGGCGCTCTGCGGCGGGAGAGCTCGCGGTCCAGGACCCTGATCACGTCGACCGCCAGAGCGCTTGCCGACGCGACGGCGGCGGGGTTCACGCGGTCCGGGGTGTCGGCGGGGGTGTGGTGGTGCTCGGGCAGGGCGCGGTCGGGCTCGCGGCAGGTGATCGCCAGGCCGCGGTAGCCGTTCGCGCGGGCGACGAAGGCCGCGCTGGTGCGGCCGTCGCGCATCGGCTCGGCGCCGGTCCCCTCGGCGAGCGCCGCGCAGATCCCGGCCAGCTCCGGGTCCATCGGCAGGCTGATCGCCGGTCCCTGCGAGACCGCCCAGCGCGGGTCCCCGCGACCGACCGACTCGAGCGAGACGAACCAGGTCGACTCGCGGTCGATCTCGCGGCGGTGGCGGCGCAGGTGGTTGCGCATGCCCTCCATCGTCGTCTCCCCGGCGCCGCAGAGGAGCGCGTCCACCGCGAGCGACGCCGGCGGATCGGCCTCGAGCCGCCTGATCGCGTCGAGCACGGCGGCGACGCCCGAGGCGTTGGCGTTGGCGCCGGGCGAGGCGGGGGAGAGGGCGATCTCGCCGAGCAGGAAGACGGCGACGATCAGGATCAGTGTCTGGGGGAGCTGCAGTGAGGCGAGCCAGACTTCGTCGAGGCCGGCCATCCGCGCCCCCAGGGGAGGCAGCAGCAGGGCGATCGACCAGAACCAGATTCGCGTCGGGGAGGCGACGAGCGGCAGGCGGCGGCCGGCGGCGTCGCCGATCCGGTTGAGCAGGCCGGTGTAGGCGACGCCGGTCCGGGGGGCGTCGACGTTCGCGCAAAGGACGACGCGCGCTCCGGCCGCCGGATCCCTCGCGATCACGTTCTGGGAGGCCCGGCGGAACGGAATCCGGCGCAGGAGGTAGAAGCGGCCGTTCAGGTCCAGGTAGGCGGATGCGGCCGCGAGCAGGACCAGCGCGAACCCGAGCGCCGGGACGACCGCGGCGATCATGCTCCCGAACGCCGCGACGGCGCAGTGGATCAGGTGGACGACGGCCCATTGCGGCTGCACGTAGGTCGGCTCGGTCGCGGCGTCGCGCCCCTGCTCGCGGAGGCGGGAGGCCACGTGGTTGCAGGCCCGTCGCTCGGCATCGGTGCCGGCCAGCCTCGCGGAGAAGGCGCAGAGCGCCTCGATGTCCTCGTCGATGCGCGAATCGCTCACCCGGGGGAGCATGGCGAAGCGGCGGGTTGTCCGTCGCGGTCGAGGGCGGAGGCGTAGGCTGCGCCTCTGACGGGGAGCTAAGGAGTGGAGAGCATGTCCGAGCAGCAAGCGCATCCGGGTACCGACGTCGCCGGCAATGGTGCGGCCGGGGAGGCGCCCCTCGACGGGCTCCTCCTGTCCGACCTCGAGCACTGGGAGGACGGCCCGCCGCAGGAGATCTTCAAGCGGATGCGCGCGGAGTGCCCGGTGCACTGGTCGCCGAAGATCACCGAGTACCCCGACGAGGCGGGCTTCTGGTCGGTGACCACCGCCGACGACGTGCACGAGGTCAGCCGCGACTGGCAGACCTACTCCTCGGCCTTCGGGATCACGGCGCTGACCAACGCGATCCTCCCGCTCGAGCTGACCCAGGCGATGTTCATCGGCATGGACCCGCCCAAGCACGACCGGCTGAAGCAGCTCTTCCAGCGCGGGTTCACCCCCAGGCGGATCGCCGAGCACGAGGATCAGATCCGGGCGATCACCAAGGACGTCCTCGACCAACTCGAGGGCCGGGAGACGTGCGACCTGGTCACCGACGTGGCCCAGCCGGTCGTCTCGCGGGTGATCGGCAGCTTCATGGGGATCCCCGAGGGCGAGGACGAGATCTGGGCGCGGCTGATGAACTCGATCCTGGCCGCCAACGACGAGGACATCAACCCCGAGGGAGTCACCGCCGTGATGGAGCGCGACGTCCCTGAGATGTTCGAGCGCTGCGCGAAGCTGATCGCCGAGCGGCGCGAGCGGCCGACCGATGACCTGACCAGCGTCCTCGTCCATGCCGATCTCGACGGCGAGAAGCTCGAGGAGCACGAGATCGTGATGGGCTTCTTCCTCCTGGTCGCCGCCGGCAACGACAGCACGAAGGCGACCTACTGCAGCGCGATGCGCGCCCTGATCGAGGACCCGACGCAGAAGCAGCAGCTCCTCGACGACCCGTCGCTCGTCCCCTCCGCGGTCGAGGAGGCCCTGCGGATGTTCCCCGCGTTCGCCCACTTCCGCCGCACCGCGACCCGCGACGTCGAGCTGAACGGGCGCCTGATCAAGGAGGGCGAGAAGGTCGTGCTCTGGTACGTCTCCTCGAACCGGGACGAGACCCGCTACGAGGACCCCGACCGCTTCGACGTCACGCGCAACCCCGAGCACCAGGCCTTCGGAGCCGGCGGCAGGCACTACTGCCTGGGCACGGCGCTCGCCCGGCTCGAGCTGAAGATCCTGATCGAGGAGACGCTGGCGCGCTACCCGCGCATCGAGCTCGACGGCCCGCCGCGACACGCAGCGACCCAGTTCGTCAACCAGCTCAAGTCCCTGCCGGTCCGCCTCCAAGCCTGAGGCCGCGCATGGCGCAGACCCATGCGGAGCTGGTCCGCCGGATGTACGAGGACGGCGTCTTCGACGACGATCTCGAGCAGCTCATCCCGCTGCTCGCGCCGGACGTCGAGTTCGTCAACCCCGCCTACGCCGTCGAGGGCGGCGTCCGCCGGGGTGTCGCCGACGTACGCCAGGCCTACGAGAACATCACCGAGTCGTTCGAGTCGACGCACCACGAGGTGCGCGAGGTCTTCGGCACCGGCGACGTGGTCGTCGCATCGATCGAGTTCCGCGCCAGCTCTCACCGCGGCGGCAGCGAGATGGAGATCCGCCAGGAGGAGGCGCACACGTGGACGTTCCGCGACGGCATGGTGATCCGGTTCGAGTGGGGCCGCGACCTCCCGGCCGCCCTGCAGGCCGCCGGCCTCGAAGCTCGCGAAACGCCTCCCTCCCCGTCATATTCTGATCCCACGCCCCCGTAGCTCAGCTGGATAGAGCGCCGGCCTTCTAAGCCGGATGTCGCAGGTTCAAGTCCTGCCGGGGGTACTCTTCGCGCGTTGTTCGTCGGCTCGGGGGCGGCGTGCGTCGTCCCCCGGCCGGCCCAGTCACAAACTCATTTGGGGTAGGGATGAGCTTCGCCATCCACGGGGCCGCGCGTTCTTCTGCGTCGTTGCCCTGTTTCTGATCGCAGCGCCGGCGGTGCGGGCAGGTGTCACGCCGCGCGCCACGATCAAGCCCCGGACGCACGGGGAGTCGATCAGCCGTGCACGACACCGGCTCCGACGGCAACGGATGCGTCTGACGCAGATCGCTTCGAGGATCAAGCTCGTCCTCGCTCCGATGCCGGTACCACGATCAACCTCGGCAACTACGACCGCTCGGCCAAGAACCGGTTCAACGCCGCTATATGGCGTTCTATCGCGGCGGCGGGGGCTTCCTGAGCTGCCAACCGCAACGACCGCAATCCTGGACACCGACCTGCTCGTGATCGGAGGTTCCGGCAGCCACTGCTGACTCCGCCGGTTTCCGGGGACGGCCCATGACAACCTTGCGTCACAGAATCGGGCCGAACGCAACTTAAGAGGGTGAATGCCCATCGAGGACTCCTCAGCAGACGCCCTCCGCCGCTCGAAGCGGGATCCGTCCGCGTTCGGCGCTTTCTACGGCGAGCACCTCGACTCGATCGTCGTGTTCATGGTCCGCCACGTCTATGACGTGGACACGGGCGTCGAGCTCGCCGCCGAGACGCTTGCTCAGGCGTTCCTGGGCAGGCGGGGGTTCCGCGGCTCGAGCGACCTCGAGGCGCGGCAGTGGCTGCTCGGGATCGCCCGTCGGCAACTTGCCATGTACTTCCGTCGCAGCGCCGTCGAACGGCGGGGCCTGCGCCGGCTTGGCCTGGAGCCGCCGCGGCTGACCGGCGAAGAGGAGCACGCCCGCGTGATCGAGCTCGCCGGACTCGACCGGCTGCGCAGCGGGGTCCGCAACGAGCTCCGGCGCCTCTCGGCGGAGCAGCGGGAGGCGCTGCAGCTCCGCGTTGTCGACGAGTTGCCCTACCCGGAGGTGGCCGACAGGCTGGGAATCTCCCAGGAGGCCGCCCGGGCCCGCGTCGCGCGCGGCCTCAAGGCGCTGGCGGGCGCGCTTGACGAGTACGGCCCGCTGGAGGAGGCGACATGAGCGCTCAGCCGCAGCCACTCAGCCAGTTCCCGAGCCTGGACGCCTGGAGCCACGACTTCCTGCGGGCCGCCGAGGCGAATCCGCGCCGGCGCCGCCCGCTGGCGAGCTGGATCAACCGCAGGATCACGTTCCTCCTCGCAACCATCGTCGCGCTTCCGGCGGGAGCGGCGCTCGCGACCGCCTCGGGGCTGATCGACCTTCCCGGAGGGAGGACCATCAATCCGCCCCCGTTCGAGGTGATCGACGACGGCGGCCCGCCGTTCGAGCTGCCGAAGCCGGGCGACGTGATCGGCTACATCAACCTCGACACGGGGCTGCCGATCCTCTGTCCGGACGGGTCGCCCCTGCGACAGACCGTCAAGCCGAACGGCGCGATGGCACCCACGCCGAAGTGCGCCGACGGCACGGTCCCGGCGAAGTACACCGAGCAGGAGTTGGCCTGGGAGGCCTACCTCAACAAGGGGAAGCCGGGCCTGGCCGTGAACGGACCCAACTTCCAGGTGATCGTCAGGTATGGCCCGGGAGGGCCGGGGCTGCCCGAGCCCTGACCTGACGACGGCCTGGAACACGCGCGGTGCGCCACGTCGGCTTCTCGGGGGGTCGACAGGGCCGGGTCGGCCTCTCGGGGGGTCGACCCGGCCCGGCGGCCGGGCAGGGCCACGGCGAGGGCCGGGGCGGAGCCCCGCTAGATTGAGCGCCACACGGTGGGCGTAGCTCAGTTGGTAGAGCTCCTGGTTGTGGTCCAGGCGGTCGCGGGTTCGAGCCCCGTCGCTCACCCCTCGTAGGACCTTCTCCGGTCGAGCTTCCTGCTCGGCTTTCAAGCTCTGCTCGGTTCTGTCGATGGGTACGCATCAGCAGACACCGCCTGCGAGCAGTCGCGGCACTATCCGATCGGAGTGGCCGACGATGACATCCAGGTGGGTTTCCAATGACCGCAGGGGGCGGCGTCGGTTCGCCGCGTGCGCAGCGATCGCCCTGTTTGGCATGTGCGGTGCGGCGGAGGCCAACGATTTCACTGCCGCACCGAGTAGCCCAGAGGCGGCGGGATCGGAGCCGTATTCGGTCGCGGTCGGCGATTTCGATGGCGACGGCAATAAGGACCTGGCGACGGCGAATTCGAGCTCCAACGACGTGACGGTCCTGCTTGGCGACGGTAGCGGCGACTTCAGCGCCGCAGGCACCGGCCCTGAAGCGACTGGGAGCGCCCCGGTCGCGGTCGCCGTCGGCGACTTCAACGGCGACGGCAAGCAGGACCTGGCGACTGCGAACACGGGCTCCGACAACGTGACGATCCTGCTCGGCGACGGTAGCGGCGACTTCACCGCCGCCCTCAGCGGTCCTGTGGCGGTGGTCTCCTCTCCGTTTTCAGTCACGGTCGGCGACTTCAATGGCGACGGCAAGCAGGACCTGGCGACGGCTCACTACCAGGCCTCCGACAACCTGACCATCCTGCTCGGTGACGGCAGCGGCGACTTCAGCGCCACCCCAACCAGTCCGATGACGGTTGGCTCCTTCCCATCTTCAGTCACGGTCGGCGACTTCAATGGCGACGGCAAGCAGGACCTGGCGACGGCGAACACGGGCTCCGACAACGTGACGATCCTGCTCGGCGACGGCATCGGCGGCTTCAGCCCCAGCGGCACGAGCCCCGAGGCGGTCGGCGACGGCCCGGCCTCGGTTGCGGTCGGCGACTTCAATGGGGACGGCAAGCAGGATCTGGCGGTGGCGAGCTACGACGACGGCACCGTCTCGATCCTGATCGGCGACGGGAGCGGCGACTTCATCGCTGCCGCGAGTTCCCTGTCGCAGAACCCGGTCTCGATCACCGTCGGCGACTTCAACGACGACGGCAAACAGGACCTGGCGACGGCGAACCCCAGCCACGGCACCGTGACGATCCTGCTCGGCGACGGTAGCGGTGCCTTCACCGCCGCTCCAACCAGCCCCGAAACGGTGGGCAACTTTCCCTATTCGGTCGCCGTCGGCGACTTCAACGGCGACGGCAAGGGGGACCTTGCTACGGCGAACACGTTCTCAAACGACGTGACGGTCCTCCTGGCGGAAGATGTGGCACCTACCGCCGTCAACGACTCCGCGACCGTCAGCGAGGATGCCTCGGCGACCACGATCGACGTCCTCGCCAACGACACCGACACGGATGCCGGCCGCAAGACGATCGCCTCGAAGACCGACGGGACCCACGGCACGGTCGTCATCACCAACTCCGGCGCCGACCTCACCTACGCCCCAGATGCCGGCTACTGCGGCTCGGACTCCTTCACATACACGCTGAACGGCGGCTCCGTGGGGACCGTCTCGATTACGGTCACCTGCGGCCCCCCTGAGAGGCAATGCGTCGACGGGCTCGACAACGACTCCGACGGCAAGGTTGACTTCCCCGACGACCCGGGTTGCGCCGGTGCGCAGGACGACTCGGAGTCCCCCGATCCCACCGATCCGCGGGCGTGCACGATTCGCGGAACCGCCGGCGACGACATCATCCATGCGACCGCGGGCGATGACGTGATCTGCGCCCGGGGCGGCAACGACACCGTCTACGGCAGGGGCGGGGACGACGTCATCAGTGGCGGCGACGATGACGACGTCATTCGCGGCGCTGGTGGCGACGACAGCATCCGCGGAAGGGGCGGCAACGATCGCCTCTACGGAGGTCTCGGTCAGGATTTCCTCCGTGGCGAGGCCGGCGACGACTATCTCTCGGGAGCGGACGGCGGCGACCAGTTGCTCGGCGGCGCCGCCGACGACCGACTGACCGGTGGGTCGGGCGACGACACGCTCTTCGGCCGGCACGGCGACGACGCGCTCAATACGCGCGACGAGGTCGAGGGCAACGACTCAGCGAGCGGCGGGGCCGGCGAGGACACCTGCGCCGCAGACCGTCGCGACGCCCGGGCCTCCTGCTGAGCTGCGCGGGAAGGAAGCGGGCTCACTCAGTCGCTGAGCAAATCTGAGGTGACCTCATCGAGCCGGCTCAGGGCTGAGGTCCTGTGTCGAGAGTCCGCACGACGGTTCCGTAGTCTTGCGTCCTATGGCGGTTGGAGAGTCCGCAGGTGGCCGCGGGTCACGAGCGATCGTGAGCTTGCTCGCTGGTCTGGTCATCGTCCTTCTCTTCGCCGCGAGCGCTTCGGCCAAGACCATCTACGCCACCGGAACGAGCGGCGTCGCCGCCCTCACCGTGAACTCCGACGGGACCCTCACCCCGGTCGCCGGCTCGCCCTTTCCCGCCGGCCTGAGCCCCGAGGGGGTGGCGCTCACTCCCGACGGCACGAAGCTTTACGTCGCGAACCAGAGCTCGGACAGCATCAGCGCGTTCCGCGTGCTGGCCGGCGGCGGGCTCCAGTCGGTCGGCCCGCCCACGCCCACTGGCGCGAGCGGACCCATCGCTCTCGTCACTACGCCTGATGGCCGGCATCTCTACGTGGTGAACGGCAATTCGATCTCCGGCTACGAGATCGCCGCGAACGGGTCGCTGACCGCCCTGCCCGGTTCACCCTTCGCAACGAACCCCACCGTCGAGGGCCTGCGAGTGCCGTCGGTGAGCGCCGACGGTCGTTTTCTCCTGGTTCCAGGCAACAGCACCACCAACGTTGCGGCGATGAGGATCAATCAGGACGGTTCGCTCGGGGCGCCAGGTGCGTCCGCACCGACCGGCGGCATCGGCGTCGTCAATACGGCGCTCGCGCCGAACGCGAACCGCATCTACGTCAATAACTGGTTCTCGAACTCGATCGCAGCCTTCAACTTCGACGCCACCGGGGCGCTGACGCCCGTGGCGGGCACACCGTTCTCAACGGGCGCCGGCACTCAGCCGATGCCGCTGCGGCCAAGCCTTAGCGGCACCCGGCTGTATGCCGGGTTCATGGCAACCGACCAGATCGCGGCGATGGTCATCGGGCCCGGCGGGGCGCTCGCCTCCGGTCCGGTGGTTCCCGCCGGTACCGATCCCCAGTTCCTCGCCCAGACCTCCGAGGGCCTGCACCTCTACGGCACCATCGATGCGGCGGCCGGCAACGTCCCCGCCTTCGATGTCGCGGGGGACGGAACCCTGAGCCTGATCCCCGGTTCTCCGTTCACTTCCGGTGCCGGCAGCCCGAGCTTCCAGAGCATCGCCACGAGCCCGAATCAGGGACCGACGGCCGCTCTCTCGGTCAGCCGCTCGAGCGGGGGCGGGAGGAGCATCACAGTCGACGGAGGCGCTTCGTCGGACGCCGACGGCTCGGTCGCCACCTACACGTTCGACTACGGCGACGGCACGGTGGAAACCGGCGCCTCACCGACCGGCTCGCACAGCTACTCCGCGCCCGGCGACTACACGGTGAGGCTGACCGTGGTCGATGACGAAGGTTGCTCGACCAGCATCGTCACAACCGGCCAGACCGTGTCGTGCAACGGCACCTCGAGCGCGGTTGCCACGGCTCGAGCCGACCTCGATCCGCCGAGCCTGAAGCTCTCCGGGCCCCGCAGGCAGGAGCTCGGTCGGCGTGTGAAGGTCGTCGCCACCTGCGATGAGGCGTGCACCGCCAGGGGCCGCGGCAGCCTCGTGGTCAAGCACCGGAACGGCGGGGCCCCCGGGGCGAGGGCTTCCAGTCGGTTCAAGTTGAAGCCCGCCAAGCGAAATCTGGCGCCCGGCGTCAAGGGCAAGCTGCGGTTGCGCGTGCCCTCCGCGGCGCGCCGCTTCGTCGCCGAAGCTGCGGAGCGCGGACCGGTGAAAGCGACGGCCAGGATCCGTGTGAAGGCTCGGGACGCCGCCGGCAATTCCAACGCCGCCAATCGACGAGTCCAGCTCCGGAGCAAGGATGCGTAAGGCATCCAGCCTCATCGCGGCGGTCGCGATCCTCGCCCTCAGCGCCGAGGCCCAGGCGGCTCCGGCCCCGACTCCGATGATCTTCGTCCACGGGCAGTCCGGCTCCGTGCAGCAGTTCGAGACCAACACGATGCGTTTCGCCAGCAACGGCTTCCCCCGGAAGCGGATCTTCGCCTACGAGTACGACACCCTCGAGGGCACCAACGACACGGCGATCGCCAATCTCGACGGCTTCATCGCCGACGTCAAGGAGAGGACGGGCTCGGATCAGGTCGACGTCCTCGCCCACTCGCGCGGTACGACGGTCATGCACTCCTACCTCGCGACCCCCGAGCGCGCGGCGAGCGTCCGCCGCTACGTGAACTTCGACGGCCGCTCGAGCTCGTCGCCCCCCGGCGGCGTCCCGACGCTGGCGATCTGGGGCGAGGGCGACCAGACGCGCTCCATCGACGGCGCGACGAACGTCTACTTCCCGAACCGGGCCCACACCGAGGTGACGACCTCGGCCGCGAGCTTCCTCGAGGTCTACGAGTTCCTGATCGGGAGAGGCGCCGGCGACCAAGAGCGTCGTGCCCGAGCCGCCGAAGAAGGTGAAGGTCGCCGGTCGCGCCCTCGACTTCCCGACCAACGAGGGCATGGCGGGCGCCCAGCTGAAGGTCTATGAGCTCGATGGCGCCACCGGGCATCGCGTGCCCGGCAAGCCCGTCTACAAGAAGCTGATCGGATCCGACGGCGCCTTCGGGCCCTTCGAGGTCAACGGCCGCAAGCACTACGAGTTCGCGGTCAAGGGGTCCGGCGAGACCGTGATCCACAACTACCCCGAGCCCTTCGAGCGCGACGACTACTTCTACCGGGTGCTCAACGCTCCGCTCCTTGCTCCGTTCATCGAGAGGGACCCCGATCACACCTCGATCGCCGTCACGCGGATGCGGGAGTGGTGGGGTGACCAGCCCTATCCGGGAGCCACCGACCGACTCGAGTTCAACGGGTTGAACGTGATCACCCCGGAGATCGCCCCGCGGGCGCGCCGGGTCCTGGCGGTGTTCAACTTCGACGATGAGCTCCGACCAGACCACGGACCTGAGCGAGCCGCTGCCTCCCTTCAGCTCGATCAGCTTCCTGACCGGGGTCGACAACTACATGCCCTCGAGCGCCGACGCGAGCGGGACGATCGCGGTCAAGGAGACGTCGAGGGGTCACCGCGAGTTCACCGAGACGATCAACGTGCCGAACTGGCCGTCGAGCGAGCACACCGTCTCCGTCTTCTTCCGCGACTACAGGGCGAAGACGTTCAAGAAGCCGGGCACGTAGCCCGAAGGCCGCTACCGCCGGATCTTCAACTTCCGAGTCAGCGATGCGGACCCTCGGTCGGGCGCGCTACCGGTGACGGCGAGCTTGAGTGGGACGTTTCGCGTGGCCTCCCCGATTGCGGCGCGGGCCTTGCGCGTCAGCTTCACCTTCAGCTTCGTCGGGCGGTCGGCCCGATCGATCGCGACGCGGCCGCTGCCGACGCGAAGTGTCGTTGCCCCCCTGCGGACCTTCAGCCCGAGTCGCTTGGCGGCCCTGCGGCTCACGGTCGCCTTGGCCTTGCAGGTGCCAACGGCATCGAGGGTGCAGCGCAAGCTGACCCCCTTGGACTTCTTGATCTTCCGCCACGACTGCCTCGGGACGGTGACTTGGAGGGCGAGCGGGCTGAGGCGACTCGTCACGACGATTTCGCGGGTCTGAGTGGCGCTGTTCCCCGCCGAGTCCGTCGCCGTCACCGAAACCGTCTTCGCACCCGTGGTGGCGTAGGCGTGGTCGACGGCTTCGCCGACCCCCGTCGACCCGTCGCCGAAATCCCACGCGAGGGTCGCTGCCGACCACGCGTCCGTAGCGGCCGCGGTCATCGCTGCATTGGCCCCTTTCGCCACCGTGGCCGGGACGCTGATCGCCGACAGCGCCGGAGGGGTGACGTCGTCGATCGCGACGGCGATGTGGGTGGGGGTGGTGCCGGATGCAGCCCACGCCGCGATCGCATCGCCGGACGTGTTCACGGTCACCTCCGGGTCGCCGAAGCCCGTGTGTGATGCGTTCGAGATCGGGGTCGCGGTCGAGAACGGGCCCCCGGTCGGGTGCGATACGGCGGAGATCTCCCCGCCGATGGTCCGCCAGACTACGGTCGCGTCACCGGCCGGATTCACTGCAACCTCAGGGTCGGCAGCGCCCGTTTCGACGTCGGCGAGAGTGATCGGGGCCGACCAATCGTCGCTGAGGAAATCCGTTGTGGCCGCTTGGGTGCGGAAGCTGCCCGTTCCGCTGTCGTAGCCGCGCCACACCGCTACGGCGTGGCCCGCATCATCGAGTGCGACCTGCGGCTCCTCGACGCTTCTGACCCCGTCGGAGGTGGAATGGTCGGCGAAGTCGCCACCCCAGCCCCCAGCACCGCTGCCCCACTGGTTCTCCAGGATCGCCAGCGCCGGCGTAGTGCGGTTGGCCCAGACCGCCGTCCGACCGCCCACGGTGTTCCAGCTGATCTGAGGTTCGCCCTCTGCAATGGGAATCGTGGACGTCGCCGGGGACGTCAGGACCGCGGGCGTTGCACTCCACGCCCCGGCGTCCTGCCGGTTCACGCTCTCCACCGTCACCACCGGGTCGGTCATGTTTCGATTCAGCTCATGGCGCCAGACCGCCCGCGCGTTGCCGGTCGAGCTGATCGCAACCTGCGGATCGCGTACGACATGGCCGGCTGGGCTCGCCTGGGCGGCAGCTCCCCAGGGACCGGCCGCAGGACGATACGAGGACTGCACGGTGCTCCCGCTCTCCCAGACCACAACCGCGTGGCCGTCGTCATCGATGGCGACTCGGGGATCGACACCCCCGCCGGATCCGGGTACGGCTATCGACCCGGCCCACGAGCCTCCCGCGGCGCGATAGGCGGCATGCACGCTGGCGGTTCCGGCGGTGCACTCCGCGACGACGACCGCCGCGCCGGCCGGGTTGACCGCCAGTTGCGGGTCGAAGCAGTCCGTGCCGGCCGGGATGCGGGTGAACGAGGCATCCCAGGGCCCCCCGGTCGGGTGGAAGGCCGAGCGAATGCTCCGGCTCGATCCGGTGCCGCTCTCCCAGACGACGGTGGTGTTGCCGTCTCCGTCGACCGCCACCTGCGGGGCCCTGGCCGCGGAGCCGGCTACCGAGACCGAGACGGGAGGGGTCCAGGCCGCCCTGGCGGGGGAGGCGGAGGCGCTCAGGAGCAGGGACGTGAGGCAGATCGCAAGCAACATGAGGTGGATGCGAAATACCTCATTGCTTGTTCTCATGAAGTCGAGCGTACCGCCGCGGCGAGATGCCGTCTACCGGGGATATCATCGGCCTCATGGCAGAGTCTCCGTCCGAGCTGATCGACGCGAAGATCGCGGAGCTGTCCGACTGGCGCGGTGAGACGCTCTCCCGGATCCGCGAGCTGATCAAGCGGGCCGACCCCGAGGTGGTCGAGGAGATCAAGTGGCGCAAGCCCTCCAATCCGCTCGGCGTCCCGGTCTGGTCCCACGACGGGATCATCTGCACCGGCGAGACCTACAAGGACAAGGTCAAGCTCACTTTCATGAAGGGGGCCTCGCTCGAGGACCCCGCCGGCCTCTTCAACTCCAGCCTCGACGGCAACGCGCGGCGAGCCATCGACCTGCACGAGGGCGACGAGATCGACGAGGCGGCCTTCGAAGCCCTGATCCAGGACGCAGCCGACCTGAACGCGGGCTGAGGGTCAGACGATCCTGATCCGCCCGCCGGCGTGGGGGATGACCACGACCCCACGACGGCCGGGCGGTGTCAGCTCCGGGCCGGCCGGCGCGATCGAGACCTTCTTCAGGATCGTCGTCAGGGCGATCCTGATCTCGAGCTCGGCGAGTGCCGCGCCGATGCACCGGTGCGCACCGCCGCCGAAGGGCAGCCAGCTGTAGGGCTCGGGGGCCTCGTCGAGGAAGCGCTCCGGCCGGAAGCGCCTCCGGGTCGGGATGACGCTCCGGGTCGTGGTGAACGCCCCACGCGTCGATCAGGATCGTCGTCCCCGGCGGAATCAGGTGCGGGCCGATCTCGAACGGCTCCTCCAGGACCCTGCCGGCCGCAACCGGGATCGGCGGGCGGATGCGCAGAACCTCCTTGGCCAGCGCGCCCATGTAGCCCTCGTCACCGCCGCGCGCGGCGGTGGTCGCGCGGTCGCGCACGGCGCCGTCCTGAGCGAGGAGTGCCGCTCCCCAGGCGATCGCCGCCGCCGTGGTCTCGTGGCCGGCGGCGATCAGGGTGAGGAGGTCGTTGCGCAGGTCGTCGTCGGTGAGCGCGTTGCCCTGCTCGTCGCGCACCTGCACGAGCATCGCGAGGATGTCCTCGCGCTCTGACAGCGCCGGGTCGGCTCGGGTGGCGGCGATCTGCTCGTCCAGCAGCGCCATCAGGCGGTCGTGGTGCCGCCACCAGGGCAACGTCATCAGGTTCGCGCGCGAGCGCGTCTTCAGCTCGGGGAAGTACGTGGAGACCGCCGGCGTCACCAGCCCGGAGCCGAATGCCGCGATCTCGCGCAGCCGCTGCCGCGGCGGGACGCGCGGGGTCAACCGTTCGCCGAGGCGGAGCCGCAGGGAGCCGAGCGGGAAGAAGAGGGTGTTGTCGATGAGCCGGCGGAAGCGGCGCCGCATGTCCTCGTCGGACACCCCGAGGACCGCGTCGAGGATGACCTCGATCGTCACGTTCTGCGCGACCGGCAGCACCGCGAAGGCGTCGCCGCGTCGCCAGCGCTCGACCTCCCGGTCCATCAGCTCCTGCATCAGCTCGGCGTAGCCGCCGACGCGCTCGCCGTGGAACGCCGGCAGCAGGAGCTTCCTCCGCTGCAGGTGCTCGGCGGGACCGAGCAGCATCAGCGAGCGGTCGTCGAGCAGCGGGCGCACGGCCTCGTTGCCGTGGTGCTTCTTCAGCGGGTCTCCGGTCAGCAGCCGGCGGATCGCATCGGCGTCCGTGGTCAGGACGAGCGGCGGCATCGTCCCCGGCCTGACCGTGAACGTCGAGCCGAAGCGGCGGTGCGCGGCCGCCGTGAACTGCGGATATCGAAGGCCCCAGAGAATCGCCTGCGCCGGCCCCGGCAGGCGCGGTCCCGGCGGTAGAGCGGGGTCGCTCATGCAACCACCATAGGCCGGTTCCACGGGACCGGCCCCGGGCCTCAGCTGCGGCGCAGCTCCCGCGCGAAGACGATCACGTTGTTCTCGTAGCCGGTCGCCGGGTCGAACTCGCCGCCGCAGGTGATCAGGGCGAGGCTCGGGCGCCGCGTCGCGCCGTAGATCTCGTCCGCGGGGAAGCTCGACTTCGCGACCTCGAGCGTCCGCAGCACGCGGAACGGGTGGGAGACCCCGGCCTGATCGACGACGGTCACCTCGGACCCGGGCCGGGCCTGGGGCACCTGGGTGAAGGCGGCCGGGCCGGTGAGGCTGTCGAGGTGACCGAGCACGATCGCGCGCCCCGGCTCGCTCGGCCGCGGCCCCTCGGCGTACCAGCCGGCCTCGAACACCGGCGGAACCTCGATCCCGTCCTCGGTTGCGCCGACGGGGACGACCGAGGCGTCGACGCCCACGTCCGGGATGATCACCCGCGCCGGCTCGGCGGGCCGCGGCTCGACCGGCTCGAGGCCCGGCTCGGTCGGTGGGCCGGCCGTGACGCCCCCACCGGTGACGATCCGCCGCAGCTCGCTCGTCTCGCCCTCGGCGGCTCCGTCCCCGACCTCGGGGACGGCGGAGATGCGAGACGACGCCAGCCCGAGCGCTGCTGGGCCTACGGGGGACCCAGAGTTGTCTGTCAGCTGCAGCACCGCGGCCCCGGCGAGCAGCGCCGGGATGAAGAAGCCGAGCGCCAGGCTCAGCGCCGGCGCCCGCACCGTCAGCGACCCGGTGCGCGGGCTGCGGTCCGGCGGCGGACGAGCAGAAGCCCGAAGCCTCCGGCGGTGAGGGCAGCCGCGATGGCCGCCACCCAGTCCTGGCCCTGCTCGCGGGGTGCGAGGCCGCCCAGACCGGTCTCAGGCGCCCCGTTCGGCGTCGCGACGTCGTCCTCGACGACCAGGATCCGCGCCGGCTCTCCCTGGCTTCCCACCAGGAGCGCGGTGTTCGAGGTGCCGGAGGTCAGCGATACGTCGTCCGAGAGGACGACGTCCCCGTTCTTCGGGCTCTCGACGTCCACGCGGTAGTCGCCCGGCTCCAGCTGCAGGTAGTCGGTGGCGTCCGTGTAGGCCGCGTCCTTCGCGACCACCTCCTCGTCGATCGCGATGTCGGCGTCCCCGAGCTCGGGCGCCGCGTGGATGACCCGCATGCGGGCGACCCCGGCGGTGGCACCCTGGTCGCGGAAGATGCGCAGCTCACCGCCGCCGTCGGTCGTCAGCGCGACGACGAGGTAGCTGCGGCCCGCCTCGAGCTCCTGGTCGGCCGACAGCTCGACGCCATCCGGAGCCGCCAGGCCGAGGGTCGATTCCCCGGCCGGAACGTCCACCTGCTCGGTCGCCTCCCCGAAGCCGGCGGTGCCGATCTCGACGGCCGCCGACGTCGAGAGTCGCGTCGCCGACACCGGGTACCGCATGCACGAAGCGGACCGCGGACGAGCCCTCTTCGGCTCCCGCGAAGTCAACCGTCACCAGCAAAAGCAATACTGCGACGCACATGGTCGAGAGAAGACGTGCCATCAAGGGCGGAAGGCTAGACGCCGGGGATGCGGATCCACTGGCGGAGCTCGCCGCGGGACTGCAGGAGCTCGAGTCGCCGTTCAGGGCGACTCTCGAGCTTCGCTACCGCCGCGGGCTGCCCGACGAGACGATCGCGATGGTCGCGGGGTTCGACGAGCAGGTGATCCAGCGGCAGCGCAAGCGGGCGCTCGTCTGGCTCGCCCAGCGCACCGCCGTCCGCGGGCCGGATGCGGTCGAGACCGTGGAGGAGAACCTGCGGGCCCTGTCCCCGGCCGGGTGGGCCGGCGAGCCCGAGCCCGCGGCGGAGGAGCCGGCCGAGCCCGAGCCCGAGCCACCGAGGCCGACCCCGAGCCCGAACCTGAGTCGCCCGACCGCTGCCGATGAGCCGCCGACCCGAGGTCGCCGATGCTCCGGAGTCCCGAGCCGAGGAGCCCACGACCCCGGTGTCGATGCCGCCCCCGCCGCTGCGGGGGGATGCGCCGGCGGCGGACGAGGAGCCGCGCCCGCTGCCCTCGCCCGCACCCGTTCCCGAAGGCCGCATCGAAGCCTCGACGTGAGCGGACCCAGGTGTCGGCGCGAACGACGATCGGCCTGCTGGCGCTGCTCGCAGCGATCATCGCCCTCGTGGTCATCCTCTCCTCCGGCGATTCCGGCGGCGACCCCGCTCCGGTGCCCGCGGTGCCGTCGGACACCGAGAAGGGGTCGGATTCGGGGCAGGGCAAGGGCGACGAGGAGGGCAAGGGCGACGAGAAGACCGGGGA
This sequence comes from uncultured Solirubrobacterales bacterium, assembly GCA_963839535.1. GTDB lineage: Bacteria > Actinomycetota > Thermoleophilia > Solirubrobacterales > 70-9 > RHKX01. The sequence goes on along the minus strand of CAWIVF010000005.1, from coordinate 74,750 downwards.
GGAGGCGCCCGCCGAGGAGGCGCCCGCCGAGGAGAAGCCCGCAGCCTCGGGTGAGCCCGTTGCGATGGAGCCGGTTCCCGGCGCCGACCTCGGCAGCGGCGGGATCGAGGTCAGCATGACCGGCGGAGGCGCCACTCCGGAGCTCGAGATCCAGCTGAATGGCCTGCCCGAGCCCGACGGCGAGTACCGCGGCTGGCTCTACGACTCCGTGATCGAATCGCGATCCCTCGGCCGGGCCAGGAGCGGCGACGGCGTCATCACCGCCACGCTGCCGGAGGGCTGGGAGGACTATCCGTTCCTCGACATCTCCGATCCAGGAGCAGGACAGCATCGTCCACAGCGGCGAGAGCATCGCCCGGATCCCGATCTCGGATCTGCCCTCTCCCTAGCGCTCCGGCGGTCGGCGCGATCTCACGAAACGGACGCCGCGTCCGTTGAAGGAGAAGATGCCCCCCACGACCGCCACCCTGCCTCCGTTCGGCACCCTGGTCGAGGCGCACGCGGACGCGGTCGCCCGCTTCCTCCGGGGGATGCTGGGCCCCGACGAGGTCGAGGACGCCCTTCAGGAGACCCTGCTGGCCGCGCTGCGGGCCTACCCCCGCTTCGACGGCGCCAACCCGCGCGCATGGCTGCTGACGATCGCCCGGCGCAAGGCGATCGACGAGGGCCGCGCGGCGCGGCGTCGCCCGGCTCGCCTGGCCGAGCCCGACAGCCGGCCCGGCGTCGGCCGGGGTCTCGCCGCCGAGCAGTCGGGGGATCCGCGCTCTGGGAGGCGGTGGGGAGGCTGCCCGACAAGCAGCGTGCCGCGGTGGTGCTGCGGTTCGCGCTCGACCTGCGCTACCGCGAGATCGGCATGGCGATCGACTGCTCGGAGGCGGCGGCCCGGCGGAGCGTTCACGAGGCGATCAAGAGCTTGAGGAATTCCGATGCGATCGAGATGGAGGCGATGCGATGAGCGCGACGACGGAATTGAGGGACGCCGCGGTGGCGGCGACGGAGCCGGCGATCGACCATGGAGCCGTGATGGCCCGGCTCGCCGCGGCGGCCGACGCCGAGGGGCTGCTCGACCTCGCCTACTGCACGATCGACTCGCCGCTCGGGCCGCTGCTCGCCGCAGCGACGCCCCGCGGGCTCGTCCTGCTCGGGTACCCGAACGTCCCCGCCGACGAGCAGCTCGCCCGTCTCGCCGCGCGCATCTCGCCGCGGATGATCGAGGCGCCGGCTCGTCTCGACCCCGTGCGGCGCGAGCTCGAGGAGTACTTCGAGGGCGCCCGGCGCAGCTTCGACGTCGCCGATCGACTGGCGGCTCTCGACCGGGTTCGTCCGCAAGGTCCTCCGCCGCACCGCCCGGATCCCGTTCGGCGAGACGCGCAGCTACGGCGAGGTGGCCGCGAGCGCCGGCAGCCCGCGCGCCTTCCGCGCCGCCGGCAGCGCGCTCGGCGCGAACCCGATCCCGATCGTGGTCCCCTGCCATCGGGTGCTGCGCAGCGGCGGCGCGCTCGGCGGCTACGGCGGCGGGCTGGAGCTGAAGCGCAGGCTGCTCGAGCTCGAGGGCGTGCTCGGCTGAGCCGGCCCGGCCCGCCGGGGCTCAGCAGCCGGAGGTCTCCGGCCCCGGCGCACGACCTCGAACGCCGAGCCCGGGATGTCCTTGAGCTGGTTCAGGTTCTCGTCGTTCCAGCGCCGGTCGGTTGAGCCGGAGATGAACCAGTTCGAGCCGTTGTCCGCGTTGATCACCCCGTAGCGCTTCAGGGCGACCGCGATCACCCTCGCGTCCCCGTTGAACTCCGGAGAGGTCGTAGCCGGCGCGCAGGCGCAGGCGCAGCCCCATCGGCGGCCGGTCGGGGTCGCACGAGTCGGAGGCGAAGTGGGTGGCGGGGGAGAGGTAGGCACGGCGCGTCTCCTCGAAGGTGACCCGGATCGCATGGTCGATCTCACCCGACTGGACCTCCTCGTACGGTGACGAGCCCGGGGTAGATCGGCAGGCCGGCCGCATCGGCCGAGGTCCACCCGTCCGGCCGCTGTCCGGCCAGCGGCGAGCCGAGGTCGAAGATCGCGCCGGAGTCCGCCTCCCAGCGGTTGCGGCGGCCGCCGCGCTCGAAGGCCCGGTAGAGCTCGAACAGCCTGCAGTCGCCCCCCGCCGACCGGGGCCGGCGGACGACGAGGACGTGGCGGTCCCCGTCGCTGCGGGCGCCACCCTCGACCGGGGCGCCCGGCGGAACCGGGTAGGGGCCCGGATCGCTCTCGTCCCCGTAGGCCGTGAAGCCCACCGGAACCGTCGGCTGGGCGAAGGGGACGACGACGAACGGGATCCCGTAGGCGGGGTTCGACCCGAAGTCCGGGTGCAGCAGGTCGGCGCCGTCGGAGTTGATCTGGGCGACGATGCGATCCGACCGCGGATCGACCGGGGCGTCCGAGATGTCGCGGTTGAACTCGTCGGAGCCGGGGAACGTCGCGCAGCGCGTGTCCGGGTGGGGGCCGTTGAAGGGGGCGAGGAGGGTGGCCGTGCGGACGGCCTGACGCGCCGGGCCGCAGTGCTTGCGCCGGCACGCCCGCACCCGGGCCTCGTAGCCGGGCGCCGCGCTCGAGCCCGCGGATCCTGCACCGACTCGCGATTGCGCGGGATCGTCGCTCGGCGGGCTCCGGGCCCCTCGACCAGCACCTCGTAGCGGGTCTCGCCCTGGGAGCGATCGCGCCACTTCAGCGAGATCGACTCGACTCCGACCTTCGTCACGTGCAACCGGCCGGCGCCGCGGAGCTCGCTCGCCGTCGCGGTCGGCACCACCACGAGGACGCATCCGAGGAGGAGCGGCAGCAGCCGCCGGCCGATACGGCGCGGAGTCCCGGGTCATCTCTCTCGAGATCGGCATCGGCGCCGCGGTCCTTAGCCTCCTCCGCCGGGGCTGGACGACGCCCATCGCTAGCCTCATCGGGCCATGCTTCCCGTCGCGGACCTCGGCACGACTCTCGTCGAATCGCTCCCGTCGCTCTCGCTGGTGGTCGTGGCGATCGCGTACTCGGTCCGCATCCTCCGCCTCTCCGCCGCGGGGCGGCCGGTGCCGCTCTGGCGCCAGGGGTTCTTCCTCGCCGGGCTGGTCGTGCTTGCGGTCGCGCTCGTCTCGCCGATCGATCGCCTCGCCGAGGAGCTGCTCACGTTCCACATGATCCAGCACCTGCTGATCATGGACGTGGCGGCGCTGTTCATCGTCCTCGGCCTCACCGGCCCGGTGATGCAGCCGCTGCTCGCGATGCGCGGGTTCCGCTGGATGCGCCACCTGGCGAACCCGATCATCGCGCTCGGCATCTGGACGGTCCTGCTCTACGCCTGGCACATCCCGGCGCTCTACGAGGCCGCCACCTTCGACAGCGACCTGGTCCACGGCCTCCAGCACATCTGCTTCTTCACGGCCGGTCTCGCCTTCTGGATGTCGCTGCTCGGGCCGCTGCCGAAGCCGAGCTGGTTCGGCGGCGCCGCCAGCGCCGGGTTCGTCGCCGCGATCCGCCTGATCGGCGCGGTCCTCGCCAACGTCCTGATGTGGTCCGGCTCGGTCCTCTACGGCCGCTACGCGGCCGGCCAGGCCGAGCACGACGTCTCCGGGCCTGACCGACCAGGGCACGGCGGGCATCGTGATGATGGCCGAGAGCACGGTGATCAGCATCGCCGTGCTCACCTGGCTGGTGCTCCGCTGGGCCCGCCAGGACACCGAGCGGCAGGAGCTGATCGACCTCGCGGCCGCCCGCGGGGTGGAGCTCGACCCCAAGCGCGCCGAGCGGGCGGTCAGCGCCGGGCAGGGACAGCGGCTCAGGGACCGCATCGAAGCGGCTCCGGGGCGGCCGCAGGCGGGCGGAGGGGCGTGACCCGGCTCCGCTACCTCTACTTCCTGGTCTTCGTCGTCGGCACCGGGTCGCTCGGCGCCGAGATCGCCGTCGCCAGGTTGATGGCCCCGTTCTTCGGCGCGTCGACGATCGTCTGGGCGAACACGATCGGGGTCGTCCTCGTCGCCCTCGCGATCGGCTACTGGTTCGGCGGCCGCCTGGCGGACCGCAACCCGACGCTGGCCGGGCTGTGCAAGATGGTGCTCGCCGCCGCGGTGCTGCTGGCGGTCGTGCCGTTCGTCGCGCAGCCCTTCTTCGAGATCTCCGTCGACGCGCTCGACGAGATCTCCGCCGGTGCCTTCGCCGGCTCGCTCTTCGCCGTGCTCGCGCTGATCGCGGTGCCGGTGATGCTGCTCGGCGCGGCGTCCCCGTACGCGTTGCGCCTGGCGATCTCCGACGTCGAGCACGCCGGCTCGCTGGCCGGCCGCCTCTACGCGATCTCGACGGCGGGCTCGCTGGTGGGGACGATGACCTCCTCGCTGCTGCTGATCCCGGTCCTCGGCACGCAGCGCACCTTCCTCGTCTTCGCGCTCCTGATCGGCCTGACCGCCGTCGCCGGCCTCGGCCTCCGCTTCGTCCCGGTCCCGGCGCTGCTCGCGCTCGCGCTGGCGCTGCCGATCGGCACCGTCAAGGCCTCCGAGTACGGCGAGGTCATCTACGAGACCGAAACCGAGTCCCAGTACGCCCAGGTCGTCGAGGAGCCCGACGGGGACCGGATCCTGCAGCTCAACGAGGGCCAGGCCACCCACTCGATGATCAAGCCCGGCACGTACCTGACCGGGCGCTACTGGGACGGCCTGATCGTGCTTCCGTTCGCGGCGCTCGAGCGCGCGCCCGAACGCGTCGCGATCCTCGGCAACGCGGCCGGCACGGCCGCCCGGATGTACGGGCACTACTTCCCCGAGGCCAGGGTCGACGGGGTCGAGATCGACGGCGAGCTGACCGAGATCGGCCGGGAGTACTTCGACCTCGAGGGGCCCAACCTCCACACCTACACCGAGGACGCGCGCCCGTGGCTGCGGCGGTCGGACGGCGATTACGACGTGATCATCGTCGACGCCTACCGCCAGCCCTACATCCCGTTCTACCTGGCCACGAGGGAGTTCTTCGAGCTCGTCCGCGAGCGCCTCGCGCCCGGCGGCGTCGTGGTCGTCAACGTCGGCCACCCCGAGGGGAACGACGATCTCGAGACGGTGCTGGGGTCGACGATGGCCAGTGAGCTCCCGACGGTCATGCGGGACCCGCTCGAGGACGCGAACACGCTGCTGCTCGGCAGCACCGCACCGGCTTCGGACACCGGCCTGCTCGCCGCCACGTCCTTCCTCCCGCGCGATCTGCACGACCTCGCGGTGGTGGAATCGGCCCGCATCGGGCCGCGCCTCCCCGGCGACGAGGTCTACACCGACGACCACGCCCCGGTCGAGTGGCTGATCGATCGATCCATCCTGGGTTACGCCGGGGACGAGGGCTGAGGGCAGGACTCGGGGGCTCCGCGCCAAAGAACACGCGGGGAGCCCTGCCTTGATCGTCGACTGCGCCCAGTACTGCAACGGGGTCCGCCAGGACGTCGGGCCTCTCGACGTCAGGACCGCCGCCGAGCGGGCGGCTCGCGACGACGGCGGCTTCGTCTGGCTCGGGCTCCACGAGCCGGACCCGGCGGAGCTCGAGGAGGTTCGCGACGCGTTCGACCTGCACGAGCTGGCGATCGAGGACGCGGGCGCGTCCCACCAGCGCCCCAAGCTCGAGGACTACGACGGCTCGTTCTTCGCCGTGCTGAAGACGGCCCGCTACGACGACGACAAGGAGGAGGTCGAGTTCGGCGAGATCAACCTCTTCCTCGGCAGCGGCTACGTGATCGCGGTCCGCCACGGAGCCGGCAGCGACCTGAAGCCGGCGCGCAAGCGACTCGAGGCGCGCCCCGACCTGGTCGAGGTCGGGCCCGCGGCGGCGGCGTGGGCGATCCTCGACAAGGTCGTCGACGACTACGAGCCGGTGGCGGCGGGCCTCGACAACGACATCTCCGAGGTCGAGCAGGAGGTCTTCGCCGACCAGAACGCCGACGTGACCCAGCGCATCTACTTCCTGCGCCGGGAGGTGGTCGAGTTCCACCGCGCCGTGCAGCCGCTGATCGCCCCGCTCGAGTCGCTCGAACGGGGCGTCGTGATCGAGGTCGACGAGCAGATCCGCCGCTACTTCCGCGACGTCGCCGATCACGCGCAGCGCGTGGACGAGCAGCTCCAGGACCAGCGCGAGCTGCTGACCGCCGCGCTCGACTCGAACCTGGCGCTGATCAACCTGCGCCAGAACGAGGTCGTCCGGGCGATCTCGGCGTGGGCCGCGATCATCGCGGTGCCGACCTTCCTCGCGAGCATCTACGGGATGAACTTCGAGCACATGCCGGAACTGGGCTGGGCCGCCGGCTACCCGCTGGCCCTCGCGGTGATGGCCGTCGCGGTCGTCTCGATGTACCGCTTCTTCCGCCGCATCGACTGGCTCTGACGGCCTGCGGAGCCCCTGCTCGGCGTCATCGCCGACCTCGCTGCCGGAGGCAGCGTCGGTCGACTCTTCCTTGATCAGCGGCCCCGCAGCCTCGTCAGGGCTGACGCTTCCGTTCCTCCGGATGGCGGGGGTCGCCGCGTAGTGCGCGCCAGAGGGCCGCGAAGAAGTCGAGGACGAACGCGAGCAGCCTTCCCGGAGAGCCGCTGACGGCTCCGGCCAGCCCGTGCTCGATGCGCTCCCTCAAGCCGGGGACGGGATCTGGACGAGGTCGCGCTCGGGATCGACTCCCCAGCGCTCCCCGGCGGCGACCAGCTCCGGGCTGAGCGGCCAGCGGTCGGGCCGGACCTCGCCCTCGTGCTCGGGGCTCGCCCCCTTCAGCGCCATCGAGCCGGTGTTGTCGCCGATTCGCCGGATCTCGGCGACCTCGGCGGGATCCAGGCGCAGGGAGGGGAGGCTCGCCAGCTCGGCCCGCTTCTCCTCGATCGGGCGGGCGCCGGGGCCGGACTCCTGGATCAGCGTCGGCACGACGCAGGCGACGGCGGGCTGGGAGAGGTTCCACAGGCAGGCCAGCTGCATCGTCGTCAGGCCGTGCCGCTCGGCGAACGGCGCGAGCGCGGCGAGGCGCTCGGAGCTGCTCTCGACCCAGCCGTCGGGCCGGAAGCGGCGATGGTCGTGCTGCGGGAACTCGTGGCCGGGCGCGACGTCGCCCCAGAAGAGCCCGCCGTAGTCGACGACCCTGGTGATCACGTCGATCTCGCGCTCGGCGGCCGCGGCGAGGACGAGCTCCCCCGGCCACGGCTCGAAGGGGTTGAGGATCACCATCGCCCAATCGATCAGATCGCCGAAGCGCTCGAAGCAGTCGAGCAGGTCGAGGGTGAAGCCGTTGGCCGGTCCCGGGGCGACCCCGATCTGCCGGGCCAGGCCCGACTCGCGCAGCGCCGCCATCCCCTGCCAGACCTCCTCGGAGGTGTAGCCCGTGCGGTCGGGGTTGTGGAGCATCAGCAGGTCGAAGTCGTCGGCGCCGAGCCGCTCGAGGCTGCGCTCGGCCGCCGTGCGCAGGTAGCCGGCGTACTCGCCGGGTCCGCGCAGCCGCGGGTCGGTGAAGCGGGGAAACCCGCGCGGGCCGTCCCGCTCACCCTCGTAGAAGTCGTGGCCGACCGCCCCGACGAGGCTGAACGAGCCCCGGTCGACGCCCTCGATCGCCCGGCCGAGCAGCCGGTCCGCCTCGCCCTGGCCGTAGGTGTCGGCGGTGATCACGGTGTCGATTCCGCCGCCGGGGCGGAGCACGCTGATCAGACGCTCCTCGTCGACCTTCTCGCCGTAGCCGAGGAAGCGCCCGCCGCTCCAGGTGCCGATCGCAGTGGTTCCGGGCTCCATGGGCGGACACGGTAATACCTCTAAGGTTCCGCGCCCGATGGAACTCGAGACGAACGTAACCGACCTCCCCGACTCCAAGGTCAAGATCGCCGCGACGGTCCCCGCCGCCGAGGTCGACAAGGCCCTGGCGCACGCGGCGACCCACTACGCCCGCGAGATGAAGATGCCGGGATTCCGCAAGGGCAAGGTCCCCGCTCAGCTCGTCCTGCAGCGGCTCGGCCGCGACGCGGTGATGGAGGAGGCGATCCGCGAGGGACTGCCGGAGTGGTACGAGCGGGCGCTGCTCGACTCGAAGGTGACCCCGGTCGGGGACCCGAAGCTCGACATGCCGGACGCACCGGCCGAGGGCGAGCCCCTGGAGTTCACGATCGAGGTCGGCGTCCGCCCGCAGGCGAAGCTCGGCGAGTACAAGGGCCTCGAGATCGGCAAGGCCGAGCCCGAGGTGCCGCCGGAGGAGATCGACAAGGAGATCGAGCGGATGCGCGAGAGCTTCGCGTCGCTCAATCCCGTCGACCGCGCCGCGGCCACGGGCGACTTCCTGCTGATCGACTACGCCGGCGAGATCGACGGGGAGGCGTTCGAGGGCGGCACGGCCTCCGACTACCTGCTCGAGCTCGGCTCCGACGCCCTGATCGAGGGCTTCAACGAGGCGCTGGAGGGAGCCGAGGCCGGGCAGGAGCGCACGGTCGAGCTCACCTTCCCCGACGACTACCACGCCGAGCATCTGGCCGGGAAGCCCGCGACCTTCAAGGTCGACGTCAAGGAGGTGCGGGCGAAGGAGCTGCCCGAGCTCGACGACGACTTCGCCGCCGACAACTCCGACTTCGACACGCTCGAGGAGCTGCGGGCCGACATCGAGCACCGCCTGCTCCATGCCTTCGAGCACCGCGCCGACCACCAGTTCCGGGACTCGGCCCTCGAGGCCGCCGTCGCGAACGCCGAGATCGAGATTCCCGCCGAGATCGTGACCGCCCGCGCCACCGAGGTCTGGGAGCGGGTCGAGCGTTCGCTCGCCTCCCGCGGGATGGACCCCGAGACCTACCTGAAGATCCAGGGCAAGGACCGGGACGAGGCGATCGCCGACGCCACCGACGACGCCGAGGGCGGCCTGCGGCGCGAGGCGGTCCTCGCGGCCGTCGCCGAGGCCGAGGAGATCGAGGTCACCGAGGAGGAGCTGCTCGAGGCGCTCGCGCCCCCGGCGGGTCAGAAGGGCAAGCCCGAGAAGCTGCTCAAGCGCCTCCGGGCCGAGGGCCGCGACGCCCTCCTGATCGAGGAGATCCGGATGCGCAAGGCGGCGGACCTGATCGTCGATGCGGCGAAGCCGATCGAGATGGACCGGGCCGAGGCCCGGGAGAAGCTCTGGACTCCCGCGGGGGAGGGCCAGGCACCGGCCGGGGATCTCTGGACCCCCGGCGACGACGAGTAGCGGACCTCAGGCGAGGCGGGGCGCCCCGGCCGCAGCCGGGACGCCCACTGCACTTCGCTAGGCCTTGCGCGTCTTGAAGCGCTGCTTCGGCGCCTGGCAGGTCTGACCGCCGGACTTGAACTCGCTCGTCCGCAGGCTGCCCACGGTTGCCCGGCCACCTGTCCTTGACCTGGCCCTTGATCTTCAGGTATCCGCCGGCGCCGTCGCTGAGTCGCACCGCGAAGGTGTCATCGCCGCTTGACCTTGATCGGCGTCAGCGCCGTGAAGGTGATCCGGCTTCGGCCGTCGTCGCAGTTGACGCGGACGTTCTTGGCCTTGAAGCCGGCGACCTTGACGGCGTCGCCGCCCTTGGTCTCGACGCGCAGCTTCACCAGGGTCGCGTCGTCGCGGACGATCTGACCCTCGTGCTCGATGACGTTCGCCATCGCGCTGGCGGGAACCACGAGGGCTGCCGCCGAGGTGACGATGATTGCGATCTTTCTCAATTCAGTTTCTCCCTTTGGTTCGCAAGCGGTTGGTGCTCATCCCTCCCAACGATGGGCAGGGCCCAAAGTAGCGGTTGCCCTCGGGTTTTCGACCGGATGTCCAGCCCGCCCGATTTCCCCGCCGGACCGTCCAGGTAGACTGCCGCGCCGATGAGTCCGATGGTTCCAATGGTGGTCGAGCAGACCTCGCGCGGCGAGCGCGCGTTCGACATCTACTCCCGCCTGCTCAACGAGCGCATCATCTTCCTCGGCACCCCGGTGACCGAGGACATCGCCAACCTGATCGTCGCCCAGTTGATCCACCTCGAGTCCGAGGATCCGGACAAGGACATCTCGATGTACATCAACTCGCCGGGCGGATCCGTCTACGCGGGCCTCGCGATCTACGACACGATGCAGTACATCAAGCCCGATGTGCAGACCATCTGCGTCGGCATCGCGATGAGCATGGGGGCCCTGCTGCTCGGCGGCGGCGCCGCCGGCAAGCGGATGGCCACCCCGAACTCGAAGATCCTGATCCACCAGGTCTCCGGCGGCTTCTCCGGCCAGGCGACCGACATCGAGATCCACGCCCGCGAGATCATCGACATCCGCCGGCGCCTCGACGAGATCATCGCCCACCACACGGGCCAGGAGATCGACCGGGTCAAGCGCGACACCGAGCGCGACTACTTCATGAGCGCCGAGGAAGCGGTCGAGTACAACATCGTCGACCGAGTAATCGAAAACCGCTGACGCTTGCCGAGAGACGCCATGCTCGGCGTCATCGCGCGGCTCACTGCCGGAGGCAGCATCGCCGCACTCTTCCTTGATCTGACGCCTCTCGACCTGCGCCGTCAGAGCACTACGAGGTTTGGTCGGGGCGCTTCCCTAGGCTTCCTCGTGCACTTCGGGGGGAGGGAGAGACGGTCTAGTTGAGCATTCGGGTTCAGCTTCCCGAGGGGGAGGACGTCAGGGTCGGGTTTGCCTGCTCGCCTGCGCTCGAGGCGATCCTTTCGTTGTCGGTGCTGATCAAGCCGAAGCACCATCCGCTGCATCACGACTGGGCGCGGCAGACGCGGCGGCGGCTGCCCCGGGAGATGAAGCAGGGCCTCGCCGACTTCCGGTTCCGGCACATGGACCACATCCCGGCCGGGCTGGTGCCGCCGCCCGGCTCGGCGACGCTCGGCTTCGCCGAGGACATGGAGCGGATCCGCTCCCTGCCGCTCGACGAGCAGAGCTGCTCGATCCTCCGCAACCTGACGGGCGCGCCGCCGGAGACGTGGTGCGCCCTCGACGACCCGCTGATCCGGGAGCAGCTGCTCGAGCGCGCGGCCGAGTACGGGACGCCGACGGTGCGCCTGGTCAAGCTCGGGCTCGACCGGCCCCAGGTCCTCGTGGACACGTTCCTCGAGATGGTCGAGCGCTATTGGAACATCGTCTTCGCCGAGTGGTGGGAGGAGTTCTCGCCGCGGCTCGAGGAGGCTCGGCAGGACGGGGCGAAGGCGCTCGCCAAGGGCGAGCTCTGGCCGCTTCTCGGCTCGATGCACCCGCGGATCGCGGTCGACGCCGGCAAGCGTGAGTTCCAGATCCGCCGCGCGGACGCGCAGAACATCACGCTCACCCCCGGCGCCGAGGTGACGTTCGTCCCCAGCGGATTCCTCTGGCCCCATCTCGGCCTGGTCAACGACACGCCCGAGGCGGTTGCCGTGCTCTACCCGGCGGCCTTCGCCTCCTACGAGGCGCCGCCGAACCCCTCGGGGGAGAGCCTGCTGCCGCTCCTGCGCGCGCTCGGTGACCGGACGCGGCTGGAGGTCCTCAAGCTCGTGGCGGAGCGGCCGCGCTCGACCCAGGAGCTCGCCACGCTGATCGGCCTCAGCGACCCGGCCGTGTCCAAGCACCTGCGGGTCCTCGCCGCGAGCGGGCTCGTCGACGGCCGCCGCGACGGCTACTACCGGCTCTACAGCCTCTCCCGCGAGCGGATCGCGCCGCTCTCGGCGATGCTGCTCGACTTCGTCGATGGGGTCGCCGACGAGGACGGCTCACCGGACCTTTAGCCCGTCGCGTCCCTCTGGACGCATGATTTCGCTGGGTTAGACGGATGATCTATCCGGCTAATCAGTTGACGGGCCACTCGGCATGCCGCACCATGCCTGCGGCAGGGGGAACTTAGTTTCTGGAGTGAGAGAGAGGACTCGAGGAGTGACGCATGGATGCGAACGACCCGGCCTCGGCGTGATGGCAACTTTCCGACCGTCCCGCCGGTTGGTGTCGTTCCTTACCGCAACCTTGATGATGGTCGTCGCGTTCGCGGCCGAGAACGCCAGCGCGCAGACGATCGTCAACACCTCCTCCACCGGCGGGCAGACGAACTGGCTGGAGACGTTCGCCACCGGCGGCGAGACGGGGAACAGCGCCAACGTCGGCCGCGTCAGCGTCCTGGTCAGACATGCGGCGGCCCGCCGCGTCACCGGCCTGAGGATCGACGACAACTACGACGGCACCGACAACACCGCCGGCGAGACGACCGTCGCGGTCACGCCGCAGCGCCCCAACGTCAACGGCGGCTACGGCTACTCGCGAGTCACCTTCCAGTACCAGATGCCGACGTCCGGCTCCGGGATGAGCTGCCGGCATCCTCGGTCGCGCACGCGGCGGACGGTCAAGCCGCTGCGGATCCGCGCCGTCCTCGATGACGGCACGCTGACGCCGTCCACCTCCTCCGACATCAAGTTCACGGCGGCCGGCCAGTGCACCGGCGACCAGGACTTCCCCTACATCTACCAGCGCTCCTCGAGCGCGACCTCGATCGAGACCGGCCAGAGCGTCACGTTCACCTATCGGGGCGACGACCCCGACTCGGGTATCAACGCCGACGACGACGACTTCGACGGGGATCCGCTGGCGCGCTCGGCGGCTCAGCGACGGGGCCACCACGACCCCCCAGACCTCCTGTCCCGAACAACGGCGACAACGACGACAAGACGCTCACCGTCAACTTCCCCAACCGCGGCCGCTGGGTCGTCGAGGCGGAGCTGCTCAACGACGACTGCGACGGCGACTCGAACATGAACTCGGGCTACTGGTTCTACCTGGGTGGCGGTCGACGTCAACTCGCCGGCCTCCGCCAGCCCGACGATCGACCTCTCGGCGACTCGTCCGCAGATCAACGGCAACACCACGATCAGCGCGACCGTCTCCGACCCCTCGGACTCCTCGCACGGCGGCGTGGCCGAGGCGATCGAGTGGGACCTCGACGAGAACACCGGCAACGGGGTGAACGGGTACGAGGAGACGAGCCTGGGTGACCACGCCACCGGCCTCACCGCCGCGCAGAAGACCCGCACGATCAACACGACCGGGATGTCGCCCGGCCTGCACACCGTCCGGGCGCGCGTCGGCGACAACGGGGCGCTCGGCGGCGCCGACAACATCCGCCGCACCAAGACCGACACGACGACGTTCCTCGTCGACACGCCGCCGGTCGTCAACAACCAGTCCCTGGCCACCGAGACCGAGGCCGCGCTGCCGATCGACCTCGGGGGCAGCGACGTCGACGGCGACACCCTGAGCTACTCGATCACGACCCCGCCGTCCCATGGCTCGCTCAGCGGAAGCGGCAGGAACCGGACCTACACCTCGGACCCGGGCTACGCCGGCACCGACTCGTTCGTCGTCCAGGTCAGCGACGGATTCGGCGGCACGGACCCCGCCACCGTCACCATCCGGATCGACCCGAGCACGACGATCGACTCGGCCCCCTCGGGGACCATCGCCACCCGCGCGGCCAGCTTCGACTTCAGCTCGCTGGCGACCGGAGCCACCTTCCAGTGCTCGCTGGACGGCAGCACCTTCGCCTCGTGCGACACGCCGCGCAGCTACACCGACCTCGACGACGGCTCGCACACCTTCAGGGTCCGGGCGCTCGCCGCCGGCAACACCGACCAGAGCCCGGCCTCGGCCACGTTCACGCGTCGATGCGAACCCGATCGTGAACATCACCCAGGAGCCGCCGGCGGAGACCGACGCGACCGACGTCACGTTCGCCTTCGCCACCAGCGAGGCCGGCGCGACCGTCGCCCCGACCACCGAGTGCAAGCTCGACGACGGCGACTTCAGGCCCTGCGGCTCGCCGATCACCTACACGGACCTCGACGACGGGGACCACGAGTTCACGGTCAGGGCGACCGACGCCTACGGCAAGCAGGCGACCGACTCGCGCACGTGGGCGATCGACGCGATCGGCTCCAACACGCTCATCGACTCCGCGCCGGCCGCGCGGATCGGCACCGACGCCGCCACGATCGCGTTCTCCTCACCCGACCCGGCCGCCACCTTCGAGTGCTCCTTCGACGGGTCGGCCTACGACCCGTGCACCTCGCCGGCCGAATACAGCAACCTCGACGAGGGCCCGCACACGTTCCGCGCCCGCGCGATCGACGCAGCCTCGATCATCGATCCGACGCCCGCGACCGTGCGTTTCCGCGTCGATCTCACCGCCCCTGACAGCCAGATCAGCTCGGGCCCGGGTGCGCTGACCAACGACGACACGCCCACGTTCGAGTTCTCCGCGGACGAGCTCGACTCGACCTTCGAGTGCCGCTTCGACGCCGGCAACTGGGAGCCGTGCTCCTCGCCCCTGACGCCGGCGGCGCTCAGCGAGGGCGACCACGAGCTGGCCGTCCGCGCCACCGATCTCGTCCAGAACGTCGAGTCGGACCCGGCGACGCGCTCCTTCAACGTCGACCAGACGGCCCCGGGGACCGAGATCTCCAGCGGGCCGACGGAGGGGACCACGATCTCGAGCGCCTCCGCGACGTTCGGCTTCGACTCGCCCGATCCGGATGCTGCCGCCTTCCGGTGCAGCATCGACGAGTCCGCCTTCGTGCCCTGTCAGTCGTCGAGCAGTCAGACCTACCAGGGGCTGGCGGACGGCGATCACACCTTCTCGGTGCGCTCCGTCGACGGAGCGGGCAACCAGGACCCGGCCCCGCCGGTGCGCAGCTTCAGGGTCGACACCCAGGCTCCCCAGACCTCGATCGTCACCGGCCCGGCCTCCGTCGAGCGCAGCCAGGAGGCGACGTTCGAGTTCCAAGCCGACGACCCGAACGCGACCTTCGAGTGCTCGCTCGACCAGGGCACCTACGACGGGTGCACCTCGCCGCAGACCTACTCGGGGCTCGGCCAGGGCGATCACGACTTCGCGGTCCGTGCCGTCGACCCGCTCGGCAACGCCGACCCCTCGCCGGCGACCCGGACGTGGACGGTCGACCTGAGCGACGAGCCCCTTCCCGACCGGCCCTCGAAGCCGAAGAAGTCCTGTTACTTCGAGACGTGACCTCCCGCGCTGCGGCGAGCCCTTCATGCGTGCCCGCGCCACCGCCCTGCCGGCCGGCAGGGAGCGCAGCCCCAGGGGTTCGGCAAGGTCGTCCTCAAGGCGAACGGCGCCGGGTCCGCCCTGACCAAGTCCGCTTCGCCCTCCCGCCGCAGCTGCGCCTCCGCTTCGACGGGGACGCGCGACGCGAAGTCGGCAGGCTCGAGCTCTTCGGCTTCTCCGAGCGGCGCTCGTACGAGCTCCGCGGCGAGGGCGCCAGGCCGGTCGCAAGGCGAGCGAGCCCACCGTCCGGATGGACGGCGCGAAGCAGCTGATCAGCGTCGAGGACCTCCCCGATCGAGTCCGCCGGCATCCGCCTGGAGCTGGCGGCGCCGAGCCTGACCGTCGAGTCGGAGGGCTGCGGCACCCGGACCTGGGAGGCCAGGCTCTTCGACCGCAAGCTGAACCGGGCCGACGTTTCGACCCTTTCCGACGTCCGCTGCCCGAACGGAGCCGGCCGATGAGGGCGCGGACCGCATGGGCGGCAGTCGTCCTGATGCTGGTCGCGGTCTCGGCCGGGATGCTGGCGTCACGGGACGCGGAGGCCGCCAAGGTCGCCAACCCCGGCACCTTCACGGCGACGGTCACCGACGGCTTCCTGCGGATCAAGCAGAACACGTTCGCCTTCGACCGAACGACCCGATCAAGCTGACCGGCACGATCGCCTCCAACGGCGACGTCAACATCCCGGAGTCGGGTCAGACGTACCCCGAATTCGAGATCTGACGGCGGCTACCTACGGTCCACATCAACTCCGCCGCGCCGATCACCGGCAGCCTCAACCCGCTGACCGGCAGTCGCCAGCCTTCGTCTCAAGGTCTGGATCAAGATCGATGGCGTCCCCTTCGGCGGTGGGCTGCCGCATCGCCTCGAGGACGAGCCCGATCGACGTCAACACCCTGATCACCGGGACGACCAGCCCGCCCGGGCCGAACTCGCCGATCACCGGCACGCGGCTACAACTCGTCGAACGGGACCATGAAGGTGGTCAACAACAGCTTCAGCGTCCCGACCTCCAGCGACTGCGGCCTCGGCGGCGGGACCGTCAACGACACGCTCGGCCTGCCCTCGGCGGCGGGTAACAACGAGGCGCAGTTCGAGATCAGACGTCGCCGTCTGCGCAAGGGCATCACCGCCTCCCTCGCCGTCAGCGGCACGCAGGGCATCAAGCCCTACACGGTGGACTTCGACGCCTCGGCCTCGACGCACGCCGCGGCGGTCCGGAACTACCAGTGGGACTTCGACGGCAACGGCACCTTCGACCGCACCACGACGGACCCGACGACCAGCTTCACCTACACGACCGCCGGCACCTACAACGCGAAGATGCAGGATCACCGACGTCGACAGCGACACCGCCGAGGCGACGCGCACGATCACCGTCGTCGAGCCGCCGGACCTCAAGGTCGAGTCGAACCACACGGACCCGTTCCGCGTCGGCACCCAGGGGCGCTACGAGCTCGACGTCACCAACCTCAGCCCCGGGCCGACCAACGGCACCACGACCGTCACCGACATCCTGCCCGCCGGGCTGACGTACGCCGGCGCCAGCGGCACCGGCTGGACCTGCAGCGCGATCGGCCAGGTCGTCACCTGCACCCGCAGCGGGCAGATCGCCGGCAACGCGACCGCTCCGCGACATCAACCTCGACGTCAACGTCACGGCCGCCGCGCTCCCCGGCGGCAACAACTCGGTCTCGGTCCACGACCACCGGCGACTCCAACTCGGCGAACGACTCCGACTCCGACCCGACGACCGTGACGGTCATCGACCTCGCGATCGACAAGTCGCACGACGGGCAGCTTCCGCGTCGGGGCCGATCCGGCCAACATCTACACGCTGAGCGTCAACAACCCCGGCACGGCGGCGACGATCGGGTCCACGACCGTCTCCGACACCCTGCCCGACGGCCTCACCTTCGATCCGCCGCGGGTACCGGCTGGTCTGCAACGTCGGCCGGCCAGACAGTCACCTGCATCCACGCCGCGTCGATCCCGCGGCGGTGAACGGCCGCCCGATCGAGCTCGCGGACCTCGGCGGCCCTGCCGGCCGGCGAGACCTCGGCGACCGTGACCAACACGGCCTCGGTCTCGACGACCGGCGACGCCTTCTCCGAACAACGACTCCGACTCCGACCCGACCCTGTCATCGACGCTCCCGACCTGGCGATCGAGAAGAGCCACGACGGCAACCTTACGGCCGGCGGCGAAGCGACCTTCACGCTCGATGTCGAGAACGTCGGACCGCACCCGACGACGGGGCCATCGACGGTCACCGACACGTGCCGACCGGCCTCAGTTCGTCAGCGCGGTCGGCACGGACTGGAGCTGCGCCGACGTCGGCCAGGACGTGACCTGCGTCCACGCCGACCCGATCGGAGCCGACGCGCGCGGCCCGACGTCGATCGAGCTGCGTCGTCAGCGTCGGCCTGGACGCGATCCCGTCGGTCGACAACACGGCGACGGTCGCCACCGCCGGCGACGACAACCCGGCGAACGACTCCTCCTCCGACCCGCGAACGTGCGCGCGATCGACCTGACATCGAGAAGACCCACGACGAGGCGTTCCGCGTCGGCCGCGAGGGCATCTACGACCTCGACGTGCGAACATCGGCGACTCCGAGACCGTCAGCGCCGTCGACCGTCACCGACACGCTTCCGGCCGGCCTCACTTCGTCGGCGCGACCGGCACCGGCTGGAGCTGCGCGCGCCGTCGGCCAGGACGTCACCTGCACCACCGACGGGTCGCTCCCGGGGCGAGGCGGCCCCGACGATCGAGCTGGTCGTCGACGTTGGAGCGGCGCGCGCTGCCGAGCGTCGACAACACCGCGAGCGGTCGCGACGACCGACGACTACAACCCGGCCAACAACTCCGCCACCGACGACACGGCCATCGCCGAGGCCGACGCTCCGTCGCGATCAGGCGGACCGGCAGCTTCTCACTGCCGAGTCGACGGGACGTACCTGCTCGCGGTCGACAACGAGGGCGTCGACGCCGACGACGGGCAGACGACCGTGTCAGCACGACCCTGCCCGCCGGCCTCTACGTTCGTCAGCGCCGAGGGCGATGGCTGGACCTGCGACGAGAGCGCGGGAGTCGTCACCTGCGAGTACGCCGATCCGATCGCGGCCGAGGAGCGCTGGTCCCGGACGTCGCAGCTGCGCGTCGCGATCGACCGCGACGCGCCGCCACCGTGACCACCACGGTCGAGTCTCGACCGCCGACGATCGCAACCCGGACAACGACACGGCCAGCGACACCGACCTCCGTCACCGGTCCCGACCTGTCGGTCACTCCAGCCACACGGGTCGCCTTCCGCGTCGGCGGCACGGGGACCTACGTGCTCGGCGTCGACAACGGCGGCGCGAGCCGACCACGCGCGCAGGCCCGATCACCGTCACCGACACGCTCCCGGCCGGCCTCAACTTCGACTCCGCTGCAGGCCCGGGCTGGAGCTGCGGCGAGGCCGCGGGCGTCGTCACCTGCACGCGCACCGCCGAGGTCGACGTCGGCGGCTCCGCCCCCGACTCACGCTCGACGTCAGGTCGCCAGCGCCGCCGCCGCCCCGCAGGTGACCAACCAGGTCTCCGTCTCGACCGCCGGCGACCGCGATCCCGACAACGACGGCGACTCCGACGCGACGAGGTCGAGATGATCGACCTCGCGCCTCGCAGCTCGATCGCGACGGCGCCGCGGTCGTCGGCGAGCGAGGTCGACTACCAGTGGCCGTCGACAACGTCGGCGACGCGCCGACCGTCGGGCCCGGCTCGGGTCACCGACACGCTGCCGACCGGGATCACGCCGAACGCCGCGAGCGGCCGGGCTGGGACCTGCTCGATCACCGGCCAGGACGTCGTACTGCGATCACGACGGGTCCTGGCCGCGAGCGAGCAGGCCGCGTCTGACGATCACGGCGACGTCAGCTCGAACGCCGGCACAGCTCCGTCACGAACCGGCCACCGTCGCCACGACGGACGACGCGAACCCGGCCAACGACTCCGACAACGACACGGCGACGTCGTGCGCATCGCCCGACCTGAGGTGACGATCGACGATCAGCTGCCGCAGATCGGCTCCTTCCGGGTCGGCGGTGAGGTCGCGTATCTCGTGAGCGTCCTGAACCAGGGCGGCTCGCCGACGACGGCCCCGACCGATCTCGATCGAGCTCGGCCGCGGGCCTCGACTTCCTCTCCGTGGACCGGCCCCGGTCGGACTGCACGGCGCAGCGGCCGCCTCGTCGATTGCTTGCACGTTGCCGGCTTCGATCCGGGCGACCGCATCGACCTGATCGTCCAAGCGGTGAACCGGAGGCCGCCGATGAGGCGATCACGGACGCCAGCGTGAACGCCGCCGGGGACGCTGACGCGACGACGAGTTCGTCTCGTGACCTCGGCCGTGACGCGGATCGACCTTCGTGTCCTAAAGTACGGCGGCCCCGACTACAAGGCCGGGCGGCGGCACGTACTAGCTCGGTGCGAGAACCTCGGCACCGCGGCGACGGTCGGCCCGATGACGATCCTCGAGTCGCTTCCCTCCGGCATCTCCTTCTCTCGGCGTCCCGGCCTCGCCTGGAGCTGCCGCGGCTCGGCCGACTCGGTGATCTGCATCCGCGGCGCCGTCATCAGGCCGGTACGACACTCCGCCGGTCACTGATCGTCGAGGTCGGCGACTCGGCCTTGCCCTCGTCACGGCCTCCGCCCGGGTCGAGACCCGACGACGTCAATACCTTCAACGACCAGCAACCGACACCGTCAGGTCGCCCCGCGCGACCAGGTCAGCATGCCCGGCCGAGCTGGCGATGAAGCGCGCCCGGCCGACCGAGAGCGGGGTCCTCTATCTGCGGCTTCGCTGTCCCGACGAGTCCGAGGCCGGCTGCGACGGCACGTCTCCCTCGGTCCGCCAACAGGTTGAGGACGCGGTCCGGGCATCGCCGCAGGGGCTCTTCTTCGGCGCGGCCAGTTCGAGATCAGGCAGGGCCACACCCTCCCCGTCCCGATGCACCTCTCCAAGCGCCAGATGCGATCGCTCCACAAGCTCGGCGAGTTGAAGGCCGCGGCCACGATCGAAACGGACGGGCTTCGAGCCCGATGTCGAGAAATTCGTTCTCCGGGGCCGATGAGGCTACCTCGCCGCACATCGAGCGGGCCGCGGCTCGCAGGCTTCCTCGTGTCCACGGCGGCCGTGCTGGCGTGGCGGCCCCGGCGAGCTCGCCGGCTGCCGACTACGTCGCGATGGGCGACTCCTACTCGAGCGGGACGGGAACCCGCGACTACTACGAGCCGAACTGCGAGCGCAGCAACTTCGCCTTCGCGCCAGCTGATCGACCCGCAGCTTCCGGGCACGACCTCTGCCTGGCCGCCTGCGGCGGGGCGCAGACCACGGCACATCGACCGGAGCGGCCAGAACGGCAACGCCGACGCAGGATCGATCCGCCTCGGCGCCGACACCGAGTACGTGTCGATCTCGATCGGCGGCAACGACGCGGGCTTCACCGACGTTCTGCTCGAGTGCGGACAGCCCGCTTCTAGGAGCCGGACTGCGATGCCGGCGGTCGACGGCGCCCAGGACACCATCAACAACATGCTGCCGGGCCGCTCGACCGCATCTACGACGCGATCCGCGCGGAGGCGCCGAACGCCGCGTGACGTCGTCGGCTACCCGCGGATCTTCAACGGCGAGGACTGCAACGCAGCGACGTTCTTCAACGAGGGCGAGATGAACCGCCTCAACCAGACCGCCGACCTGCTCGCCGACGTCGACGCGGGCGCGGGCGCAGGCGCACGGCTTCGCTTCGCCGACGCGCGCGGCGCTTCCTCGGCCACGCGGCCTGCGACGACGCGAGTGGCTCAACGGCCTCTCAACCCGACCGGCGAGTCCTTCCACCCGAACAAGCTCGGCCACGACAGCTACGAGGGGATCGTCGGCTCGGCGCTGCTCGCGCAGGCGGCGCCGACCGACGTCCGGGGCCCGAACGGCCGGATCGCCTTCACCCGCGGCCCGGCCGGAGCGAGGACGTCTTCGCGATCAACGGCAACGGCAGCTTCCCGTAACCTGACGTCGACCAGCCGGTGCCGACGTCGACCCCGCCTTCTCGCCCGACGGCACGAAGATCGCCTTCGCAAGCGACCGCGACGGCGACAACGAGATCTACATGGCGAACGCCGACGGCACCGGGACGTCAGCAGCTGACGAACAACACGGGCGACGATCGCGAGCCGCCTGGTCGCCGAACGGCGACTACATCGCCTTCCGCTCGATCCGCGACGGCAACAACGAGATCTTCAAGATGACCGCGGCCGGCGGCACGCAGACGCAGCTGACGGCAACACGGCGACTCCGACTTCGCGCCCGCCTGGTCGCCCGGACGGCGCCGAGATCGCCTAGCAGCAGTTCGCGGTCGCAAAACGACGTCTACAAGATGAACGCCGACGGTCAGGGGCAGACGCAGCCTGACCACCGACGGCGCCAACGACGGCGCCCCCGTGTACTCGCCCGAACGGCACCACGATCGCGTTCCACAGCAACCGGGGCGGCTCGGCGACTTCGAGATCTTCACGATGCCGCGCCACCGGCGGCGCCGCAGACGCAGCGAACCAGCGAACACGCGCCGACGACGAGCACCCCGCCTACGCGCCGAACGGCGGTGTCGATCGCCTTCAGCAGCGACCGCGACGGCGACGACGAGATCTACACGATGACCGCGACCGGGTCGTCGCAGACGCGACGGACCACGACGCCGCGCACCGACACGGCTCCCACGCTAGCAGGCGGACGGGGCGGCGCCGGAGACGACGATCGCCGGAGCCGAGCGGAACGTTCAACACCGCGACGCCGAGCTTCACGCTCTCCGCGAGCGAGCCGGGCTCGACGTTCGAGTGCTCGATCGACTCGAGCGCCCCTTCGCGGCCCTGCCCCTGCCGCCTACCAGGCACCGGTGCTGACAGACGGGCGCGCACACGCTTCGGGCGCGCGCCATCGACCCGTCCGGGAACACCGACGCGACGCCCGCTTCTTGGAGCTTCACGGTCGACACGACGCCCGCCGGCGACGGCGATCACGAGTGGTCCGTCGGGCGCCTCGACGAGCGACCCCACCCCGACGTTCGAGTTCGGCGCGGCCGATCCGGCGACCACCTTCGAGTGCAGCATCGACGCGCCACGCCGGCCTCGTGCTCCTCTCCCTACACATCCGCTCCGCTGGACGACGGGGTCCACACCTTCACCGTCACGGGGACCGACTCCGCGATGAACCAGGACGACGCGACCGCAACGTTCACCGTCGACACCGTGGCCCCGCTGCCGGAGATCACGACCGCCCCCGGGCCGGCCACGAACCAGAGGCGCCCCAGCTTCGAGTTCGGGTCGAACGAGCTGGGCAGCACGTTCGAGTGCCGGCTCGACCCGAGCGATGAGGGCGGGTGGGCCGAGTGCTCGAGCCCCTTCGTCGCTCCCGAGGACCTGGCCGATGGCGAGCATGCCTTCGAGGTGCGGGCGACCGATCCCGCGGGCAACCCCTCCGACGCGGCGTCCCGCACGGATTTCACCGTCGACACCGTCGTTCCCTCGGTCACGATCGACGCGCCCCTCCCGGCCGATCCGAACACGGACGGCACTCCGGAGTTCCACTTCTCCTGAGCGACCCTGATGTCGACCACTACGAGTGCCGCGTCGACTCGCTCGACGACGCCGACTGGGCTCTCTGCTCCTCGCCGTACGAGACGCCGCCGCTCGAGGACGGGACCCACTCGTTCGGCGTCCGCGCCGTCGACCTCGCCGGCAACGCGAGCGAGCCGGCGGAGCACAGCCTCGTCGTCGACGTCTCCGTCCCGGGGACCGACCTCTCGAGCCCGCCGGCCGAGGGTGCCGTGACCAACGCCACCCCAGCCTTCAACTTCTCCTCGGACGACCCCGACGCCACCTTCGAGTGCCGGTTCGATCCGGCCGCCGGGGATGCGGAGTCGGGGTGGACGGCCTGCGAGCCCGGCGCACCGGTTCCGGCTCCCGACTCCACGGAGGAGGACCCGAAGTCGATCGTTCTCAGCGGTGGCGAGCACGTCTTCGAGGTGAGGGCCGTCGATCAGGTCGGTCACCGCGACGCGAGCCCGGCGCAGCGCAGCTTCACCGTCGATGACGTCGACCCGGACACCGAGATCACGGAAGCTCAGGATTCGCCGACGAACGACGCGACGGTCAGCTTCTCGTTCGACTCCCCCGCCGATGACGGGATCCACTTCGAGTGCCGGATCGGCGATGCCGACTTCGCCCCCTGCACCTCGGGCGCCGCGATGACCGCCCCGCCCAGGACGGCACCTACGGCTTCGACGTCCGCGCGGTCGACGGCGTCGGCAACCGGGACGAGACCCCCGACCACGAGAGCTTCAGGATCGACCGCACGGACCCGGTGCCCTCCATCGCGGGCCCGGAGCGGACGAACGACACGACCCCGACCTTCACCCTCACGGCGGATGAGAGCGTCGAGTTCCAGTGCAGGGTCGACTCCGGGACCTGGGGACCTGCGAATCGCCCTTCACGACGCCCGAGCTGGCGGAGTACGGCCACCGGCTGGATGTGATCGCCACCGACGACGCCGGGAACCAGGCCGCGGCGCAGAAGGACTTCATCGTCGACCTGCACATGGTCGGCACGACGCTGACCGCCGGGCCGACCGGCACCATCTCCGATCGCGCACCCACCTTCGAGTTCGAGGCCACCCAGGTCTACGACGAGCCCGACCCCACCTTCGAGTGCCAGATCGACGGCGGCGGCTTCCAGGACTGCACGTCGCCCCACCAGGTGGATCCGCTCGCCGACGGCGGCCACACCTTCGAGGTCCGGGCCGTCGACGCCGCCGGCAACATCGATCCGACTCCCGCGACGCGCACCTTCACGGTCGACACGCCCGACACGAGGCCCGACCCCGAGCCTCCCTCGAACGAGTTCGAGCTGTCGAAGCCGAAGCGCGACAAGAAGCGGGGTACCGCAACCGTGACCGCCGTCGTCCCGGGCCCGGGAGTCGTCTCGCTGAGCGGCAAGGGCGTTCGCGGGGACCGGTCGGAGCCGACCTCGGCGAGCTCGATCGAGCTCGAGATCGCGGCGAAGGGCAGGGCGGCGAAGAAGCTCCGCCGGAAGGGGTCGCTGAAGGTCGAGGTCGCGGTCAGATTCGCCCCCGACGGCGGCGAGCCCCGGACGAAGAACTTGAGCGTGAAGCTCGTCAGGAAGGAAAGCAGGAGTTGAACCCCATGAGATCGAGAATCCATCCCCTGCTGCTCCTGATCGGGCTCCTGGGAGCCATGTTCGCGCTGCCGTCCGTCGCGCAGGCCGCCGCCCCGTCGATCCTCAACACGGGCACGGGCTGCTCCGGCCAGACGGCCTGGCTCGTCAGCTGTGCGACAGGTGGTCAGACCGACAACAGCGGCAACCAGACCCGGATATCCGTGCTCGCGACCGACGCCGACGAGCAGGCGATCGCGTCGCTGATCACCGACGACGACTACGACACCACCGTCGACCCGACGACGGTCCGCAGCGTCACCGCCCAGCGGCCGACGATCGCCAGCGGCTACCCGCGTACGCGGGCGAACCTGAGCTACGCGACGCCGACCTCCAACACGGGAATGAGCTGCATCATCGTCACCTCGGGCACCCGCAGGACGAGCGACCGCAACATCCGGATCGCAGCGCGCGACACGGCCGGTGAGACCAGCGGCAACTCGAGCTCGATCTTCAAGTTCGTTGGGAGCAGCGGCTGCTCGGGGCCGGAGGACTACGCCTATCTCTACGGATGGGGCGCCAACAACTTCAACAACTCGATCACTCCCGGCAGCAGCGTGACCTTCTCCTACAACGGGGACGACCCCGACAGCGGCGACGCCGAGCGCTTCATGGGCGTCCGCTGGCGTCTGCGCAACCTCCGCACCGGGGCCGTCACCGGGACGACCACCGATTGCGACGCCGACGGCGACAACGCGGCGAAGTCCACGTCCGTCACATTCCCCAACCGCGGCGCCTTCGTGGTCGAGGCCGAGCTCCTGAACTCCGACGGCGGCACCAACTGCAACAACGTCGAGAACGCCGGCTACTGGTTCCCGCTCGGCACGGCCGACGTCAACAGCTCCACGATCCCGGCGCCGACGCTGAGCGCCACGCGGCCCGCCGACGAACGGGAACACGACGATCACGCTCGACCCGCCGACCGATCCGGACTCCGCCAATGGCGGCGGCGTTCAGATCATCCAGTGGGACCTCGACTTCAACACGACCAACGGGGCGTCGGGCTTCGAGACGGACACCATCGCGGCCGAGGGCGCGATCATCACCGCCAACCAGACGAAGACCATCAACACGACGGGCCTGGCGCCTGGCACGTACACCGTGCGCGCCCGGGTGATCGACAACGGCGCGATGGACGCCGCGGACTCGATCCGGCGCACGTCGTCGACCGCCAGCACCACCTTCACCGTCAACTCGCCGCCGAGCGCCGCGAACCAGACGGTCACGGCCGAGACGGGCGACCCGAAGCAGATAACCCTCGGGGCGACGGATGCGAACAACGACTCGCTGAGCTACACGATCACCTCCGGGCCCTCGCACGGCTCGCTGTCGGGATTCGGCAGCTCCCGCACCTACACCTCCGACGGCGACTTCTCCGGCAGCGACAGCTTCACCTTCCAGGTCGATGACGGCTTCGGCGGCACCGACACCGGCACCGTCACGATCGACGTCGCGCCGCAGACCCAAATCGACTCGGGTGCGACCGCGAACGGCTCGCCCAACCAGTCCTTCACGTTCTCCTCGCCGGTGTCGGGCGCCAGCTTCGAGTGCTCGCTCGACGGCGACCCGTTCAGCTCGTGCTCATCTCCGCAGGACTACACGAACCTCTCCGAGGGCCAGCACACCTTCGAGGTGCGGGCGGTCTTCGGCGGCCGCACCGACCCGACTCCCGCCTCGGAGACCTTCAGCGTCGACCAGACCGACCCCGAGACGACGATCGACCAGGGGCCGAGCGGCCTGACGAAGGACAACACGCCGACCTTCGAGTTCAGCTCGAACGAAGCCGGCTCGACGTTCGAGTGCAGCGTGGACACCGAAGCCTTCGCCTCGTGCTCCTCGCCGTACACCTCGGCCCAGCTGACCGACGGGCCGCACACCTTCAGGGTCCGCGCGATCGACGGAGCCGGCAACGTCGACGAATCCCCGGCGGAGAGCTCCTTCACGGTCGACGCGACCGCGCCCGAGACGACCATCGATCAGGACCCCGGCCCCCTCACAAACGACTCGACGCCGACCTTCGAGTTCAGCTCGAGCGAGGCCAACTCGACCTTCGAGTGTCGCGTCGATACGGCCGACTTCACGCCCTGCAGCTCCCCGACGTCCCCCTCGCTCAGCGACGGCCAGCACACCTTCGAGGTTCGGGCGACGGACGAGGCGGGCAACACCGACGCCAGCCCGGCGTCGCGGACCTTCACGGTCGACACCGCGTCGCCCGAGACGACCATCGACGCGGGCCCCGCGCAGGACGAGCGCACGAGCGACAGCACCCCCACCTTCGAGTTCAGCTCGGATGAGGCCAATTCCACGTTCGAGTGCAAGGTCGACAGCGCTGCCTACGCGCCCTGCGACTCCCCGTTCACGACGGACGAGCTCAGCGACGGCGGCCACACGTTCCTCGTGCGTGCCACTGACGAAGCCGACAACACCGACTCCTCGCCGGCATCGCGCGACTTCGTCGTCGACACCCAGGGCCCCGACACGATCATCGACTCCGGGCCGACCGGTCTGACCCGCGACAACACGCCGACCTTCGAGTTCCACTCCACCGAGCCCGACTCGACCTTCGAGTGCCGGGTCGACAGCGGCCCTGGAACGACTGCGCCTCGCCGAACACGCCCTCGACGCAGACCGACGGGCCCCACACGTTCGAGGTCCGTGCGATCGACGCGGCCGGCAACGAGGACACGTCCCGGCCTCTCGCAACTTCACCGTCGACACGACCGCGCCGACGACGACCATCGACTCGGGCCCCGACGGGCCGACCAAGGACCCACGCCGACGTTCGAGTTCAGCTCCGACGACCCGGGCGGCTACCTTCGAGTGCAGCCTCGACTCCGCTCCGTTCGAATCCTGCACGTCGCCGGTCACCACGGATTCCCTCGACGAGGGTGCTCACACCTTCGAGGTTCGCTCCACCGATGCCGCCGGCAACACCGAGTCCGACTCGGCGTCGAGGGCGTTCACCGTGGACACCGTCGAACCCGAAACGACGATCGACGACGGCCCGTCCGAGGGCGAGCGGACCAATGACACGACCCCGACCTTCAGCTACCACTCGAGCCAGGCCGGCTCGACGTTCGAGTGCCAGGTCGACGACGGCGATTTCGAGGCCTGCGGGTACGACTTCACCACCGACGTCCTCACCGAGGGGCAGCACAGCTTCGCGGTGCGGGCGACCGACCGGGCCGGCAACCAGGACGGGACCGCGGCCCAGCGGGCCTTCGTCGTCGACACCACCGCCCCGGAAACGACCATCGATCAGGGCCCGGACAGCCTCACGCGCGACAACACCCCGAGCTTCGAGTTCGGCTCGTCCGAGAGCGGCTCGAGCTTCGCCTGCCGGATCGACACCGCAGCGTTCGCCCCCTGCTCGGCCTCCTACACGTCGCCCCCGCTGAGCGATGGCCAGCACACGCTCGAGGTCGCCGCAACCGACGTGGCGGGCAATCCTCGACGCCAGCCCGGCCTCCTCGATGTTCACCGTCGACGCCGACGCGCCGGAGACGAGCATCGACAGCGGCCCGTCCGGCCTGACGAACGACTCGACTCCCACGTTCGGGATCTCCTCCGACGAGGCCAACTCGACCTTCGAATGCCGGGTCGACCTGGCTGCGTACACGCCGTGCTCGCCCCCGCAGGTCACCACCGCGCCGCTCGCGGACGGCGTTCACACCTTCCGCGTGCGGGCGACCGATCAAGCCGGCAACCCCGACGCGACCCCGGCCGAGCAGACCTTCACCGTCGACGCCACGAACCCCGCCACGACGATCGACAGCGGCCCCGCGGAAGGTGCCTCGACCAACGACAAAACCCCGTCGTTCTCCTTCCACTCGAACGAGGCCAACTCGACCTTCGAGTGCCGAGTGGATGCGGACGCGTTCACTCCCTGCAACTCGCCCTACGAGCCCGCCGCGGATCTGAGCGAGGGCCAGCACACGTTCCACGTGCGAGCGACCGACCCGGCGGAGAACACCGAGGCCCCGGCGACCACCCGCACCTTCGTGGTCGACGTGACCGCGCCGGAGACGACCGTCGACTCCGGGCCGGACGGCCCGACGAACGAGAGGCGGCCCGAGTTCACGTTCAGCTCCTCGGAGCCGGGCTCCACCTTCAAGTGCCGGATCGACGGCGCCGTCTACGTCACCTGCGGCCCGTCCTACACCTCACCGCGGCTCGACGACGGAGCCCACATCTTCGAGGTCATCGCGACCGACGCCGCCTCCAACGCGGACCCGACCGCCGCCAGCCGCTCGTTCGTCGTCGACACCGATCCGCCGGACACCGTCGATCGACTCCGGCCCGGAGGGCGGCACCAACGACACCACGCCGAGCTTCGGGTTCAGCTCGACCGGCGGCGGAGTGACGTTCGAATGCCGGATCGACTCCGGCACCTACGCCAGCTGCACCTCGCCCTACACCTCCGCGCACCTGGATGACGGGAGCCACACGTTCGACGTCCGGGCGATCGATGCCGCGGGCAACCCGGACCCGTCACCCGCCAGCCGGACCTTCATCGTCGACGGGACGGACCCGCAGACGACCATCGACTCCGGGCCCACCGGCACGACGACGAACACGACCCCGACGTTCGAATTCGACTCGTCCGACGCGAACTCGAGCTTCGACTGCTGGATCAACGCCGTCCCGTTCCCGGAGTGCAGCTCGCCCTTCACGGCGCCCGACCTCGGCGACGGCAGCTACACCTTCGAGGTGCGCGCCACGGATCCGGCCGGCAACGTGGATGCGACGCGGGCCTCACGCAGCTTCGTCGTCGACACGCGTGACCCCGAGACGGCGATCGAGTCCGGGCCGCAGGGCCTCACCGACGATTCCAGCCCCGAGTTCGAGTTCAGCTCGAACGAGGCGGGTGCCGACTTCGAGTGCAGCCTCGATGGAGCCGCCTTCGTCGCGTGCGACTCCCCCTACCGCTCGGCCGTGCTCGCCGACGGCGACCACGAGCTCGAGGTTCGCGCGACTGACTCCGCCGGGAACACCGACGCCTCACCGGCCTCGCGCGCCTTCACCGTGAAGGCCGCCGGGCTGCCGAACGAGGGCGGCCGGTTCAAGGTCGGACCCCCGAAGCTCGACGAGCGCCGCGGCACCGCGAAGGTGGACGTCGAGGTTCCGGCGGCCGGTCAGCTGGCCCTCGAGGGCAAGGGCGTCCGCGCGGTGGTGCGCGACGTCGGCCGGGCCGGCCATCTGCGCCTGAAGGTCGTCGCGACCGGGGCCAAGGCGAAGAAGCTCGAGTCGCGCGGCAGCGTGCCCGTCAAGATCAAGATCAGCTACGCCCCCGAGCGGGGCGGAACCGCCGAGCCGGACAGCGAGACGCTCAAGTTCCGTCTGGTCCTCGAAGGCTGAGGAAGCCGCTCTCCCGGCCGCTTGGCGGTCCGGGGAGTGGGGGGGCCTGAAAACGGTTGAGTCCCCGCAGGATCGCTCCCGCGGGGACTCAGGGCTTACTTCTTGGCCTTGAACGAGACGTTCGGGACCTTGCAGTCGCCGGCGCCGTCGACCTGGACTTCGGAGCCGCTGATGTCGGCGACGACCTTCGTGCTGTCGGCCTTGACCTTGCCTTCGAGCACGACCTTGCTCTTGCCATCCACATAGACCTTGCGGATCTTGCGGCGCTCCTCGACCTTCGCCGCGCCGGAGAGGCTCAGCGCGATCCGCGCGTCGCCGTTGTCGCAGTTGACCAGGAGGTTCTTGATCCGCACGTTCTTGACGCTCTTCGGAGCGCCGCCCTGCTTGACGACGACCAGCTTCACTGAGGCTGCCGGGTCCTCCTCGATCGGTCCGCTGAGCGTGACCTTGCCGTCCGCGAAGGCGGTTGCCGCAAACGTGAGCGAAGCCACGGCAACGGCTGCTCCAAGTCGACCTTTACCCATGAGTCTCCCTTTCGGTGATTTCCTGCCCCCTTCATGGGGGCGCGGCAGTCTATTTCGCCCTGGCATCCCGTTGCAATCCCGCCGCCCGGGCAGGGACGGGGGGTCCGGCCGCGTAACAAGGGGCAACCGAGGGCATCGCCGTCCCCTACGCTTCGTGGCGGCGGTCTTTGCCCGGACTCCCTTTCATGAACGGAGAGAACGCTGGCACGTCCAACTGACTCGAATGAGCAGCTCCTCTGCAGCTTCTGCGGGAAGTCGCAGCGACAGGTCAAGAAGCTGATCGCCGGCCCCGGGGTCTACATCTGCGATGAGTGCATCGACCTCTGCAACGAGATCATCGACGAGGAGCTGACGACGGCTCCGAGCTTCGAGCTCGACGCGCTGCCCAAGCCCGTGGAGATCAACGAGATCCTCAACGAGTACGTGGTCGGCCAGGACGGGGCCAAGCGCGCCCTCTCCGTCGCGGTCTACAACCACTACAAGCGGGTCCAGCTCGCGGGTGAGGACACGAGCGGCGAGCTCTCCGAGCTGCAGAAGTCCAACATCCTGCTCCTCGGACCGACCGGCTGCGGCAAGACGCTGCTGGCGCAGACGCTCGCCCGGATCCTCAACGTCCCGTTCGCGATCGCCGACGCCACGGCTCTGACCGAGGCCGGCTACGTCGGCGAGGACGTCGAGAACATCCTGCTGAAGCTGATCCAGGCCGCCGACTACGACGTCAAGAAGGCCGAGACGGGGATCATCTACATCGACGAGATCGACAAGATCACCCGCAAGGCCGACAACCCGTCGATCACCCGCGACGTCTCCGGTGAGGGCGTGCAGCAGGCGCTGCTGAAGATCCTCGAGGGAACGACCGCCTCGGTGCCTCCGCAGGGCGGCCGCAAGCACCCCCATCAGGAGTTCCTGACGGTGGACACCTCGAACATCCTCTTCATCTGCGGTGGCTCGTTCGCCGGCCTCGACAAGGTGATCGAGAAGCGCGTCTCCAGCGGCGGCATCGGCTTCGGCTCGTCGATCGCCTCGAAGCAGAACCGCGACATCGGTGAGTGGTTCGGCCAGGTCCTGCCCGAGGACCTCATGGAGTTCGGCCTGATCCCGGAGTTCATCGGCCGTCTGCCGGTGCTCGCCTCGATCGACCAGCTCCGCCGCGAGGACCTGATCACGATCCTGACCGAGCCCCGCAACGCGCTGACGAAGCAGTTCCAGCGCCTCTTCGACTTCGACGACATCGAGCTCGTCTTCGCCCCGGACTCGCTCGACGCGATCGCCGACAAGGCGATCGAGCGCGAGACGGGCGCCCGCGGCCTGCGCTCGATCATCGAGGAGACCCTGATGGACGTCCAGTTCGAGCTTCCCTCGCGCCGCGACGTGAAGAAGTGCGTCGTCACCCGCGAGACGATCGAGAAGGGCCTGTCCCCGACGCTCGTCACGCAGGCGGTGGCGCCGGAGCGCGACGCCGCGATGGACGAGCTCGAGGAGGAGAGCGCGTAGCTCGCCACCTGCGCGCGATCCTGAGCCTCGAGCCACCCGAATAACATCGGCGGGTGGACGACGACCGCCGCAAGCGCCTCGAGGAGACGACCCGCTGGGAGCCGGCGGAGGCCGAGTCGCGGATCTTCGCCCGCTGGCTGGAGGGCGGCTATTTCACGCCTGAGCCGGAGGGGACGCCGGAGGAGAACTTCTCGATCGCGATCCCGCCGCCGAACGTCACGGGCTCGCTGCACATGGGCCACGGGCTCAACGGCACGATCCAGGACACGCTCGCGCGCAAGCGCCGGATGGAGGGCCGCCGGGTCAAGTGGATCCTCGGCACCGACCACGCCGGGATCGCCACCCAGTCGGTGGTCGAGCGCGAGCTGCGCGAGCGCGGCATCGACCGCCGCGAGCTCGGCCGCGAGAAGTTCCTCGAGGAGGTCTGGCGCTGGCGCGAGCAGTACGGCGGGACGATCGTCGAGCAGCTGAAGCGCCTCGGCGCCTCCGCCGACTACGCCAACGAGCGCTTCACCCTCGACGAGGGCTACGTGAAGGCGGTCCACCGCGTCTTCGTCGGCCTCTACGAGAAGGGGCTGATCTACCGCGACAACTACATGGTCAACTGGGACCCGGGGTCGAACTCCGCGATCAGCGACCTCGAGGTCGAGAACCGCGACGTCGAGGACGTCCTCTACTCGATCGACTACCCGGTCGAGGGCTCGGACCGCACGCTGACCGTCGCCACCGTCCGCCCCGAGACGATGCTCGCCGACACCGCCGTCGCCGTCCATCCCGACGACGACCGCTACCGCGACCTGGTCGGCGGCTTCTGCGTCCTGCCCCTCGTCGGCCGCCGGCTGCCGATCATCGCCGACCCCTACGTCGACCCCGAGTTCGGCACCGGCGCCCTGAAGATCACCCCCGGCCACGACCCCAACGACTTCGAGATCGGCCGCAAGCACGGCCTCGACGAGATCTCGGTGATCGGCGAGGACGGCCGCCTCACCGACCAGGCCGGCAAGCAGTGGGCGGGCCTGACCGTCGCCGAGGCGCAGGAGCGGGTCGTCGCGGCCCTGCGCGAGGCCGGCAGCATCTCGGCCGAGGAGCCCTATCCCCACGCGGTCCCGTTCTCCCACCGCTCGGGCCAGCGGATCGAGCCGCTGATCAGCCTGCAGTGGTTCTGCAGCATGGACGAGCTCGCCCGCCCCGCGATCGACGTCGTCCGCGACGGGCGCATCCGCTTCACCCCGGAGCGCTGGGGCAGGGTCTACATGGACTGGATGGAGGCCATCCGCCCCTGGTGCGTCTCCCGCCAGCTCTGGTGGGGACATCAGCTGCCCGTCTGGTACTGCGACTCGTGCGGCGAGACCCACGTCGCCGAATCGGAGCCGGAGGCCTGCGGCTGCGGCAACTCCGAGCTGCGCCGCGACCCCGACGTCCTCGACACCTGGTTCAGCTCGGCGCTGTGGCCGTTCGCGACCCTGGGCTGGCCCGACGACACGCCGGAGCTGCGGGCCTTCTACCCGACCGACGTCCTCGTCACGGCCCGCGACATCATCTACCTCTGGGTCGCGCGGATGATCATGACCGGCCTCGAGTTCCCCGGCGAGATCCCCTTCAGCGACGTCTGCATCACCTCGGTCGTGCAGGCTCCCGACGGCCGCCGGATGTCGAAGAGCCTCGGCACCGGGATCGACCCGCTGGAGCTGATCGACAGCCACGGCGCGGACGCGCTGCGCTTCGGCCTGCTGGCGATGTCGTCGAGCCAGGACGTCCGCTTCTCCGAGGCCAAGGTCCAGCAGGGCCGCGACCTCGCGAACAAGATCTGGAACGCCTCGCGCCTCGTCCTCCTGAACGCCGACGCCGCCCCCGCCCCGAGCGACGCGACGGTTGAGGACCGCTGGATCCTCTCGCGTCTCGAGCGCGCGATCACCGCGGTCTCGGAGCGGATCGACGCCTTCGACTTCGCCCACGCCGCGCTCGAGCTCTACCGCTTCGTCTACTCCGAGCTCTGCGACTGGTACCTCGAGATCGTCAAGTCGCGGCTCTACGACGGCGACCCCGACGCCGCCGGCAACCTCCTCCACGTGCTCGAGCGGACGCTGGCGATGGCGCACCCCCTGATGCCGTTCGTGACCGAGGAGATCTGGGGCTACCTGCCCGATCGCGCCTCCGAGCTGGTCGTCTCCGCCTACCCGCAGGCCGATCCGTCCCGCTTCGACCCCGAGGCGGAGCGCGAGGTGGAGGCCGCCATCGAGCTCACCCGGAGCCTGCGCCGCTGGCGCGAGCTCGCCGGCGTCGCCCCCGGAACGACCCTCAGTGCCCGGACGGCCGCCGGCGCGTCGGCCCACCCCCTGGTCGGCCGCCTCGCCCGGGTCGAGCTGAACGGAGCCGACCCCGAGGCCGAGCCCGTGGCCACCGTCGGCGCGCTCGAGATCCTGCCCTCAGCCGAGCTCGACTCCGCCGCCGTCGCCGAGCGGATCGCCGAGCGCCGCCGCCGCCTCGAGGCCGAGGTCGCCAGGGGGGAGGGGAAGCTCTCGAACGAGGGGTTCGTCGCGAAGGCGCCCCCGGAGGTCGTCGAGGAGGAGCGGGCGAAGCTCGAGCGCTACCGGGCCGAGCTGGCGGAGCTGGAGGGGTAGATAGACCCCGACCGCTACCTCGCCGGCCTCGAGCCGGTCGGCTGGCGCTTCGGGCTCGAGCGGATGCGGGCGCTGTGCGAGGCGCTCGGCGAGCCCCAGGGCCGGTTCGCGTCCCTGCACGTCGTCGGGACGAACGGGAAGTCCTCGGTCACGGTGATGACCGCGGCCCTGCTCGAGGCGGCAGGGATCCGCAGCGGCACCTGCACCTCGCCGCACGTCTGGCGCTGGAGCGAGCGCGTCCGGATCGGCGGCGCCGAGATCTCGCCGGAGGACTTCGCGGCCGCGGTGGAGCCGAGTCGCCGAGGTCATTCCGGCGGTGGAGGAGAGCCTCGGCGACGACGAGCGGATCACCCAGTTCGAGGCCGCGATCGCGGCCTCCTTCGTCGCCCTCGCCTCAGCCGGGGTGGACGCGGCCGTCGTCGAGGCGGGGCTCGGCGGCCGCCTCGACGCGACCAACGTCATCCCCTCGACCGCCACCGCGCTCACCTCGGTGGGGCTCGATCACACGGAATGGCTGGGGGAGACCGAGCTCGAGATCGCCGCCGAGAAGCTGGCCGTCCTCCGGGAGGGAACGACCCTCGTGGTGGGCGACCTCAGCCCGGCGGTCGCCGAGCTGGCCCGCCGGACCGCCGCGGAGCGCGGGGCCGCCCACGTGGAGCCGCGCCCCCTCGACCCCGACCTGCTGCCGGCCTCGTTCGCTCCCTACCTGGCGCGGAACGCCGCCGTCGCGGTCGCCCTGGCCGAGACGATCGCCGGGCCCCTGCCGGGCCGGACCTCGTCCGCCGGGCGCTGACGGAGGTCGTCCTCCCGGGCCGGCTCGAGGCGATCCCGGGCCGGCCGCCGTTGCTGGTCGACGCAGCGCACAACGAGCAGGGGGCGCGCGCGCTGGCCGAGGCGCTCGCGGACCGGGAGGGCGGGGGTCCCGTGATCGGCTGCCTGTCGATCCTCGCCGACAAGGACGCCGATGCCATCGTCGCCGCGCTGGCCCCGCACCTCTCCCACTGCGTCTGCACGGCCGCCGACCCGGGTGCGGCGATGGGCCGGCCCGGCGCCCGGGCCGCCGATCCCAGTCAACTCGTGACCTTGCTCGGGGAGGCGGGGGTGGAGGCGGAGGTCGTCGCCGACCCCCGCGCCGCGGTCGAGCGGGCCATCGAGATCGCCCGCGACCGGCAGGGAGTGGCACTTTGCGCCGGTTCGCATTACCTTCTGCGCTACGCATGGACCGTGAGGCGCGCTCAGAACTCCTCTCGATGATGGGATTGGTCGCGGCCGTCGTCGCGGTCGTGATCCTCGTCTTCTTCGGGCTCGGCTACCTCTTCGGTCGCCTCTTCCTGTGAAACCCCCCGGCCAGATCCCTGCTGCCCGAGGAGATCTGCCGCCGCTTCCGACTAGACTGACGCGCTCCCGCATGCTCACCGCTGTGTTCGGCATCGACGACGGCTCGCTGAACCTTGCGATCAATCTCCTGATCCTGGTTCTCGTGATCGTCTGGTTGTCCCTCGTCTACTGGACGTGGGCCGACGCCCGGCGCCGGATCGCCGATCCGGTCCTGGTCACGACCGCGACCGCGGCATCGCTCGTCCCCTTCATCGGCACGGTCGTCTACTCGATCCTGCGGCCGCCGGAGTTCCTCGCCGACGCGCGCGAGCGCGAGATCGAGACCCAGGCGTCGGAGCTGCGGATGCGCCACCTGGCCGCCCAGTCCTGTCCGCGCTGCGAGCACCCGATCGAGCGCAGCTGGCTGCGCTGCCCCGACTGCCAGTACCGCCTCAAGGACCCCTGCCGCTCCTGCAACCGGCCGGTGGACCCGCGCTGGTCGATCTGCCCCTACTGCGAGACCCCGATGCGCTCCTCCTCGACCCGCTCGCGCTCCCGCCCCGCCCCCGGGGCCGAGGGCGAGGCCGGCGGGTCCGACGGCCCGCCGCCACGCCGCAAGGCTCCGGCCGAGGGCTCGAGCGAGCGCGCCACGCGCGCCGAGCGCCCCGAGCGCTCGTCCCGCAGCGAATCTTCCCCGGACGGCAGCGCCGAGGGCACGCGCCCGCGCCGCCGGCCGTCCTCCACCACCTCCTAGCCCGCCCACTACTGAAGGGACCCGCCACCGATGGCTGAGACCACCCGTACCCTGATCCTGATCAAGCCCGACGCCTTCGAGCGCGGCCTCACCGGCGAGGTGCTCGCCCGCTTCGAGCGCAAGGGCCTGAAGCTCGCCGCCCTGAAGCTCGTCACCGCCGACGAGTCCACGGCCAACGAGCACTACGCCGAGCACACCGAGAAGCCGTTCTTCGGCGAGCTCGTGTCCTTCATCACCGGCGGCCCGCTCGTGGCCGGGGTCCTCGAGGGTGTCGAGGCGGTCAAGGCCGCACGCCAGCTGATCGGCTCGACCAACCCGATCGAGGCGGAGACCGGCTCGATCCGGGGCGACTTCGGCACCGAGGTCACCTTCAACCTCGTGCATGGCTCCGACTCGCACGAGTCGGCCGAGCGCGAGATCGGGATCTGGTTCCCCGAGCTGGGGTGACCCCGGAGGCGCCGAGCCGCCTCGTCCTCGCCTCCGCGTCCCCGCGGCGGCGTGAGCTGCTCGGCCTGCTCGGGCTCGAGTTCGAGACCGTGGTGCCCGGGGTGGAGGAGCTCCGCCAGGGCGACCCGGCGGAGGTTGTGCTGGAGAACGCCCGGCGCAAGGCGCTCGCCGGCGCCGAGCTCGTCGCTGCCGACGCACGGTGATCGGCGTCGACACCGACGTCGCCCTCGACGGCGGGCTGCTCGGCAAGGCCGAGGACCGCCTCGGCGCCGGGGAGCGCCTCCGCGCCCTCTCGGGCCGCACCCACGAGGTCCTCAGCGGGGTGGTCGTGATCGCCGCGGGGGAGGAGGAGGGTCGTCTCGCGCGCACCGCGGTGACCTTCCGCGAGCTCTCCGAGACGGAGATCGAGCGCCTACCTCGAATCCGGCGAATGGGACGACCGCGCCGGCGCCTACGCGGTCCAGGGCCTCGGCTCCGCGTTCGTCGACCGGGTGGAGGGTGACCTCTCGAATGTGATCGGGCTGCCGATCCCGATGCTGAGCAGGATGATCGCGGGCTTGCAGAACAGCTAAGAATCCCTTAGCTTTCCATTTGCAACCGCTCACATAGTGGGTGGGGCGACGCCCTTTCGCTAGACTGGCGGCGCTCCGCAAGCCGTCGAGGGGCCCGGTCTTGCACCGGGAAGCGGGCGGGCCGGATTCGCACCCGAAAGCCGATTCAATGAGCCCAACGGTGCCTTTATCGGTGCGCCCCTCGGGCGATCAGCCCAATCCCTCCCGAACCCGAACTCCCCGCTCAGATCGAGATTCCATGACCTTCTTCCGCACTCAGCTCCACCCGCGACCCTCCTGTCGCGTGGCTCATCCCTAGATGGGCGTCTTCGGATACCTGACCGGTTTCGGCGGCCGCGACATGGCCGTCGACCTCGGCACCGCCAACACGCTCGTCTACGTGCGTGGGCGCGGCATCGTGCTCTCCGAGCCGAGCGTCGTCGCGGTCGACTCGCGCACCGGAGAGGTGCATGCCGTCGGCATGGAGGCGAAGCGGATGCTCGGGCGCACCCCGGGCACGATCCAGGCGATCCGGCCGCTCAAGGACGGCGTCATCGCCGACTTCGACGTCACCGAGGAGATGCTGCGGCACTTCATCCAGAAGGTCCACCAGAACCGCTTCGCGCATCCCCGCGTCGTCGTCTGCGTCCCCTCCGGGGTCACCGGCGTCGAGAAGCGCGCCGTCGAGGAGGCCTGCCTCGCCGCCGGCGCCCGCCAGGCGTACCTGATCGAGGAGCCGATGGCCGCGGCGATCGGCGCCGGCCTCCCGGTCGGCGAGCCGACCGGGAGCATGGTCGTCGACATCGGCGGCGGCACGAGCGAGGTTGCGGTGATCTCGCTCGGCGGCATCGTCGTCTCCCAGTCGATCCGGGTCGGCGGCGACGAGATGGACGACGCGATCGTGAACTGGTGCAAGACGCACCACAAGCTGATGATCGGCCAGCAGACCGCCGAGGAGGTCAAGCTCGAGGCCGGCTCGGCGACGGTCCTGCGCGAGGAGATCAAGACCGAGATCCGCGGCCGCGACATCGTCTCGGGCCTGCCGAAGACGGTCATGCTCAGCTCCGAGGAGGTCCGCGAGGCCCTGACCGATCCGGTCAACTCGATCGTCAACGCCGTCAAGGAGACGCTCGACCGCACCCCGCCGGAGCTCGCCGGCGACATCATGGATCGCGGGATCACCCTCGCCGGCGGCGGCTCGCTCCTCCAGGGCTTCGACGAGCGCCTCCGGGCCGAGTGCCAGATGCCCGCCCAGCTCGCGGACTCGCCGCTCACCTGTGTCGCCGTGGGCTCCGGACGCTCGCTCGAGGAGTTCGAGACGATCCATCGCGCGAACCGGAACTCCACCCGGCGGCGCCGGCGCTAGCCGGAGGCTTCGATGTACCGCAAACAGGTACGCAGGCGGCGTGCGGTGCTGGTGCTCCTCGTCGTCGCCTGCCTGATGCTGATCAGCATCTCCGTGAGCGAGGCCGAGGACGGCCCGCTGCATTCGATCCAGAACGGCCTCTCGTCGATCTTCACGCCGATCCAGGAGGGAGCCGACCGCGCCCTCAAGCCGGGCCGCGACCTCGTCAACTGGTTCGACGAGACCTTCGACGCCCGCGGCGAGAACGACGAGCTGAAGGACGAGGTCGCCGAGCTGCGGGAGCAGCTGGTGAAGGAGCAGGAGGCGGCCGAGAAGGCGGGCTACGACGACGAGGTCGCCAAGCTCCTCCGCAAGGACTCCCTCGCCGCCTACGAGCCGCTCGACGCCGAGATCATCGTCCG
Organism: uncultured Solirubrobacterales bacterium; assembly: GCA_963839535.1. Lineage (GTDB taxonomy): Bacteria > Actinomycetota > Thermoleophilia > Solirubrobacterales > 70-9 > RHKX01. The sequence continues at coordinate 35,634 of CAWIVF010000005.1, read as the reverse complement.
CTCCTTCAACGCGTGGGACTCGACGGTCAAGATCGACCAGGGCAGGGACGCCGGGATCGAGCTCGACGACGCCGTGGTGACCGGCGACGGCCTCCTCGGCCGGGTGTCGCACGTCTCCGGCAGCACCGCCGACGTGCTGCTGATCACCGACCCCACCCACGCCGTCGCCGCCCGCGACGTCGAGGGCGGCGCGCAGGGGCTCGTCGAGCCCGTCGTCGGCTCGCCCGGCACGCTCAGCTTCGGCCTCCGCCGCGGAGGCAAGGACCCGGAGGACGGCGACACGCTCGTCACCGCCGGCTTCACCGATCCCCAGAACCCGGATCTCCGCTCGCGCTATCCGGCGGACATCCCGATCGGCGAGATCACCGAGACGACGCCGACCGGCGAGGAGACCCAGGAGGTCCGCATCGAGGCGTTCGCCGACATCGACGGCTTCGCCCACGTGACCGTGCTGACCGGAGGCGACGGATGATCATCACCCCCCCGATCGTCCTGCGCATCGCCGCGATCGTCTTCGTCACGGTCCTGATCCAGCTCGGGTTCTTCGCCGGGATTCCGCTGCTCGGCACGACGGCCAACATCGTCCCGGTCGTGATCGTGTCGCTGGGCCTGCTCGGCGGCGCCGTGACCGGCGGCGTGAGCGGCTTCTGCGCCGGCCTGCTGCTCGACGTGACCGTGGGCGGCATCACCGGCGTCGCCTCGCTCTCGCTGATGGCCGCCGGCTACCTCGCCGGACGCTGGCGCGAGGGCTACGACATCGTCAGCTCGCTGGTGCCGCCACTCCTCGCCGGCGCCCTGACCGGAGTCGCCGTGACGATCTACGGAGCGATGCAGCTCACCCTCGGGATCGAGGCGCCCATCAGCGTGATGGTCCTGCGCGAGATCCTCGCCCAGTCACTGCTCGGCGCGCTCCTGGCGGTGCCGCTGTTCCCGCTGATCCGCCGCCTCCTGCGGGCCGCCATCGTCGACGGCGGCACCGGGGCTCGCGCGCGCACCTCGCCTGACATGCTGGGTGGCAGCCGCCCGGGGATCTCGGGGATCATGGGCGGGGGTACCTCAGTCTGATGTTCCGCGACGACCACGACCAGCGTCCGATGAACTCGCAATTCGCGGTTCGCGTCGCCGTGCTCGGCACGGTCGCCCTGATCGCGTTCGCCGCGATCTTCTTCCGCCTCTGGTACCTCGAGGTCCTCTCGAGCGACGCCTACGTCAAGGAGGCCAACGCCAACCGCGTCCGCGAGATCAAGATCCCGGCGCCGCGCGGCCTGATCCTCGATCGCTACGACAACGTGCTGGTCGACAACTCGACGACCCTCGCGCTCCAGGTCCGTCCGGACAAGCTGTTCCGCGACAAGGAGGAGCGCAACCGCGAGCTGCGCAAGCTGGCGGAGGTGACCGGGATGAACCTGCCGAAGGTCAAGCGCGAGATCCGCGAGCAGACGAAGGCGCTGCCGGCCAGTCCGGCGACGCTCGACCAGAACGTGGACCAGGACCTCGTCAGGTACCTGCGCGAGCGCCAGGACGAGTTCCCGGGGATCACCGCCCAGGAGATCTTCGTCCGCGGCTACCCCGACGGGACCCTCGCCGCCCACCTGCTCGGCTACGTGGGCGAGATCAACGAGGAGGACCTGAAGGAGCCGCTCTACGAGGACCTCGAGGCCGGTGACCGGATCGGTCGCGGCGGGCTCGAGCAGCAGTACGACTCGTGGCTGCGCGGGCGTGACGGCGCGATCCGCACCCAGGTCGACAACCTCGGCGAGCCGCGCGGCAAGCCCTTCTCCCAGATCGAGCCCCAGGCCGGCCAGAACCTCGTGCTCACCCTCGACGAGAAGGTGCAGCAGGCCGGCGAGGCGGCGCTTGCGAGCTACGGCCTGCCCGGCGCGTTCGTGGCGATGGACGTCCGCGACGGCTCGATCATCGGCATGGGCTCCTATCCCACCTACGACCCGTCGATCTTCACGCCGCCGGCCAAGGAGTCGGAGATCGCGGCGATCTTCAGCGAGGCGAACAGCTCGCCGGCCTTCAACCGGGCGATCCAGGGCGCCTATCCCACGGGGTCGACCTTCAAGCTCGTCACCGCCGTGGCGGCGCTCGAGGAGGGACTGCTCACGCCGACGGAGACGATCGTCGACGGAGGCGTCTTCCGGGCCGGCGACATCGACTTCCGGAACGCCGGCGACGCCGTGTTCGGCGCCCTGCAGCTGCAGGGCGCCCTGCAGGTCTCCTCCGACGTCTTCTTCTACACGCTCGGCGCTCGCTCCGACGAGGCCGGCGAGGAGGCCATCCAGGACTGGGCGGCGAAGCTCGGGTTCGGCTCGACGACCGGGATCGACCTGACGGGCGAGGTGCCCGGGACCGTCCCGACCCCGGAGTGGCGCCAGGAGCTCTTCGAGGACGGCCTGACCGACCGCCCGTGGAGCATCGGCGACGCGATCAACCTCTCCGTCGGCCAGGGAGACCTGCAGGCGACGCCGCTGCAGCTCGCGACCGCCTACGCGACGCTCGCCAACGGCGGCGAGGTGGTCCATCCCCATCTCGGCGACCACGTCGAGGACGGCCTCGGGCGCACGCTCCAGGAGTTCGACCCCGAGGTCCGTCGCACGGTCGAGATCGACCCGGCCTACCGCCAGGCGATCCTCGACGGGCTGCGCGACGCGGCGATGGTCAGCCCCGGGCACCTCGGCCGACATCTTCAGCAGCTTCCCGGTCGACATCGCCGGCAAGACCGGAACCGCTGAGACCTCGAGCGGGATCGATCAGTCCTGGTACGCCGCGATCGCCCCCTACGACAACCCCAAGTACGTCGTCGTGACGACGATCGAGGGCGGCGGCTTCGGCGCCGAGCGGGCGGCACCCGCCGCGCGTGACATCCTCCTTCCCTTGCTCAATCTCGAGGAAAAGGACATCGAGCCGGTGGATTCATCGGTCGAGGTGGCTCCGGAGGGATGATCCCCGCGCGCTCCACAGCCACGATGGCGGCCCCGCAGACGTTCGACGAGCGCAGCGCCGGGTTCACCGAGCGCACCGGTTTTCTGCGGATGGATCCTCTGATCGCCCTCGGCGCGGATCGGGCTGATCGGCTCCAGCATCATCGCCCTCGCCGTGACGACGGACGGCGATCTCGCGCTGCGCCAGAGCATCTATGCGGTCGTCGGGATCGCGCTGATGCTCGCGCTCGCCCGCTTCGACTACTCGCGCTTCCGCGAGCTCCGGGTCGGCATCTATGCGCTGATGGTCTTCATGATCCTCGCGGTGCTCCCGTTCGGGTCCGACGCGCGCGGGTCGCAGCGCTGGATCGAGCTCCCCTTCTTCACCTTTCAGCCGTCCGAGCTGGGCAAGCTGTTGCTCGTCCTCGCTCTCGCCGGCTTCGTGATCGACAGGGTCCGACGCCAGTCGGAGGTGCAGCGCACCGCGCGGCTCCTCCTGCTCGGCCTCGTGCCTGCGTTGATCGTCCTACAGCAGCCCGACCTGGGCACTGCCCTGGTCTACGGCGTCGTCACGCTCACGATCCTGTTCGTCGGGGGGGTGAGCTGGACGCACTTCGCTGCGCTCGGCGGCCTCGCTCTGGCGGCGGTCGCGGTCGTGCTCGTCGTCGCGCCGGCGGTCGGGCTACCCGTACTTCACGACTACCAGCAGGAGAGGCTGACCTCGTTCCTCAATCCGAGCGACGACCCAGCCGACTCCAGCTATCAGACCAAGCAGGCATTGATCGCGGTCGGATCCGGCGGAAAGACCGGACGAGGCGACGATGCCACCCAAGCGCAGCACGACTTCCTGCCTGAAAGCCATACGGATTTCATCTTCGCCACCGTGGCGGAACGATGGGGCTTCGTCGGCGCTGCATTCCTTCTATCCCTCTACGCCCTGCTTGTATGGCGGGCGCTGCGGATAACGACTCTCTCGAAGAACTTGTACGGGAGCATGGTCGGGGCGGGTATCGCCGCGATGTTGCTCTTTCAGGTTTTCGTCAACGTCGGGATGAACATCGGGCTGATGCCCGTCACGGGCATCCCGTTGCCGTTGATGACTTACGGCGGATCGTCGGTGCTCGTCACCTTCATGTCGCTGGGCTTCCTCCAGAGCGTCTACGTCCAGTCGCAGCTCGCCTCCCCCGGCAGGGTCAGGACAGCTCTGTGAGGTGAGCCAACTTGAAGAAAAAGATCCTCGTATCGGTTGACGCCGGTGAGACACGCGTAGCCGTACTCGAATCCAAGGGATCCGCCCCCAATCGCGGCGGAAACGGCGGCGGTGGTCGCCAGGGTGGCGGCCGTGCCCCCGCTGAGACAAAGGACGCCCCGGCAACGGGAACGCGAAGTACCGCGTCGGCGAGCTCTACGTCGAGCGCCGCGGCTCCCGGTCGATCGTCGGCAACATCTACAAGGGCGTGGTCGACAACGTCCTGCCCGGGATGGAGGCGGCATTCGTCGACATCGGGCTGGAGCGCAACGGCTTCCTGCACGTCGACGAGATCGTCACCCCCGACGGCAAGTCCCAGCCGAAGCGCGGCCGCGGCCAGGGCCGCCGGATCGACGAGCTGATCAAGCGCGGTCAGGAGATCGTCGTGCAGGTCGTCAAGGACCCGCTGAAGACGAAGGGCGCACGCCTCTCGATGCAGGTCTCGATCGCCGGCCGCTACCTCGTCTACATGCCGCAGGGAGGTGGGATCGGCGTCAGCCGGCGCCTGCCCGACGGCGAGCGGACGCAGATGCGCAAGAGCCTCGAGAAGATCCACGCGGCTCACAAGGACCAGGGCGGCTACATCGTCCGGACCGCCGCGCAGGGCGCCAAGCAGGAGGACTTCGAGCGGGAGATCTCCTACCTCCACAAGCTCCACGAGGTCCTCGAGCGCCGCTCGACCGGCGTCGAGGCCCCCTCGCTGGTCTTCCAGGAGGCCGACCTGCCGATCCGCGTCCTCCGCGACGTGCTCGGCAGCGAGTTCGAGAGCGCCGAGATCGACGACCAGAAGCAGTTCGAGCGGGTGACGTCGTTCTTCCAGCGGACGGCTCCCGAGCTCGTCGACTCGGTCCGGCTGCACGCCCACAGCGAGCACCTGTTCGAGCGGCACGGGGCGGAGGCGGCCTTCCGGTCGACCCTCTCGCGCCGCGTCGACCTGCCCTCCGGCGGCTATCTGATCATCGACTACGCCGAGGCGCTGACGGTGATCGACATCAACACCGGCTCCTTCACCGGCAAGGGCAAGGGCCGGCTCGAGGACACGATCACGAAGGTCAACGTCGAGGCCGCCGACGAGGTGGTCCGCCAGCTCAGGCTGCGCGACATCGGCGGGATCATCGTCATCGACTTCATCGACATGGCGCGGGCGAAGAACCGCGACCAGGTCCTGAAGACGCTGCGCAAGGCGCTGGACGAGGACCGCACGAAGACCTACGTCGTCGAGGTTTCGCCACTCGGGTTGGTCGAGATGACCCGCCAGAACGTCACCGACGGGGTCCGCGAGATCCTCACGACGAAGTGCCCGACGTGCGACGGCGAGGGAGTCGTCCGCTCGGCCGAGACGGTCGCGATCGAGGCGCTGCGCAAGCTGCGCGACGTCGTCGACTCGAAGCCGGATCCGGAGGCGCACCTGATCCGCGTCAACCCGCGGGTCGCGCGCGAGCTGATGCGCCACGACAGCGGCCTGCTCGAGCTCGAGGAGGAGCTCGGCAAGACGTTCCTGTTCGAGGGCGGCGAGGCGCTCCCGATCGACACCTTCGAGGTGTCGGAATCGGGCGAGCGCGCCGAGATCGAGCGCCGGGCGCTGCCGTTCACGGTCGGCGACGAGGTGCTGCTGACGATGGACGAGCCGCACATGTACAACGCCGGCGATGCGGTCGCCCGCGTCGACGCTCTGGTGATCACGGTCACCGGCGCGGCGCCGCTCGTGGGCCAGCGCAAGCTGGTCCGGATCGACAGCATCGAGCGCTCCTCGGGGCAGGCGACGCTGCTCGACGGGCCCCCCGTCCAGGACGAGGGCGATGACGATGACGCCGACGGTCTAGAATCCGGCGCTCGGCGCCGCGGCCGCAGAGGCGGACGGCGCCGTTCCCGCGCCGGGAGCGGTTCCTCACCCGGCCAAGACAGCCAATCCTGAGAGACTGAATCCGAATGCCCACCTACGCGATAGTCGAAGCCGGCGGTAAGCAGTACCGCGTCGAGAAGGGCCAGTTCCTGCTGGTCGACCGGATGCCCCAGGACGAGGGCGAGAAGGTCGGCCTGCGCGCGCTGATGTTCCACAGCGACGACGACACGGTGCTGGACCCCGGCGACCTCGAGAAGGTCAAGGTCGAGGCGAAGATCGCCGGCCACGAGCGCGGCGAGAAGATCAAGGTCTTCAAGTACAAGGCGAAGAAGGGCTACCGCAAGACCAAGGGCCACCGCTCGGAGCTGACCCGCCTCGAGGTGACCGACGTGAAGCTGCTGACGCGCAAGCCGGCGACGAAGAAGGAGCCGGCCAAGAGCGACGAGGCGAGCACGGAGAAGAAGGCCGCGCCGGCGAAGAAGGAGCCGGCCGCCAAGAAGACTCCGGCCGCCAAGAAGCCCGCCGCGAAGAAGAAGCCCGCCGCCAAGAAGGAGAGCGACTGATGGCGCACAAGAAGGGGCTCGGTTCGAGCCGCAACGGCCGCGATTCCAACCCGAAGTTCCTCGGCGTCAAGGTCTTCGCGGGCCAGCAGGTCAAGGGCGGCGAGATCATCGTCCGCCAGCGCGGCACCCGCTTCCATCCCGGTGACGGGGTCGGCATCGGCCGCGATCACACGATCTTCGCGACCCGTCCCGGCGTCGTCGAGTTCAAGTCCGCCCGCAAGGGCCGGATGATCTCGGTCGCTCCGGCCGACGACTCGGCAGAGGCCTAGCCCTCCGCACCGCCGCCGGGCCGCTCTCGCGGCCCCGCACGCTCGCGCCCCGGCGCGATGCGGCACTAGCCTCGTCCCATGTTCCACGACAAGGCGCGCATATTCGTCCAGGGTGGCCGCGGCGGAGACGGCGTCGTCTCCTTCCGCCGTGAGGCCCACGTGCCGCGCGGCGGGCCGGACGGCGGCGACGGCGGGCACGGGGGAGACGTCGTGCTCCTCTGCGACCCCTCGCGCCGCGATCTCGCCGCGATGCGGGTGTCGGCGCACTTCCGGGCCAAGCGCGGCCGTCACGGCGAGGGCAGCAACCGCCACGGCGCCCGCGGCGAGGACCTCGTCATCCTCGTGCCGCCGGGGACGACGGTCGAGGGCCTCGACGGGGAGTACTTCGACCTCGTCGAGGCGGGCCAGCGGGCCGTCGTCGCGGCGGGCGGGCTCGGCGGGCACGGCAACAAGCGCTTCGCCGCCGCCACGCGGCAGACGCCACGGTTCGCCGAGCGCGGCCTCCCCGGCGCGGAGGGCTGGGTCGAGCTGCGGCTGCGGCTGCTCGCCGACGCCGGCCTGGTCGGGCTGCCGAACGCCGGCAAGTCCTCGCTGCTCGGCCGCCTGACCAGGGCCGCCCCGAAGGTCGCGAACTACCCGTTCACCACGCTCGAGCCGATCCTCGGCACGATCGACAGCGACGACCGCCAGCTCGTCCTCGCCGACATCCCGGGCCTGATCGAGGGCGCGGCGGAGGGCGCCGGCCTCGGTCACGAGTTCCTCGCTCACGTCGAGCGGTGCCGGGTGCTCCTGCACCTGCTCGAGATCGGCGCCGGCAGCGATCCGGCGGCCGCCTACGCGACCGTCCGCGCGGAGCTCGCCGCGCACGGGCACGGCCTCGAGCGCCTGCCCGAGGTGATCGTTCTCTCCAAGTCGGACCTGCTGCCGCCGGAGGACGTGGAGGCGCAGCTCGCCGAGTGGCGCGAGGCGCATCCGGACCGCAGGGTGATCGCGATCTCCTCGGCGACGGGCGCGGGGCTGCCCGAGCTGACCGCGGAGCTGTTCGGCGCCGTCGCCCGTGCCGGAGCGCCGGAGCGGGAGCGGCCCGTCGCCGCCGATCCCGACTTCGAGGCCGAGCATCGCGTCTACCGCCCGGGTGGCTCGGGCGGGTTCGACGTGGTGCCCACCGAGGACGGCGCCTTCGAGGTGCGCGGGCGAGGGGTGGAGATGCTGATCGAGCGCCACGACCTCGGCAACCCCGAGGCGCTCTCGTATCTGGGCCGCCGGCTCCATGAGATCGGCGTGGTGAAGGCTCTGCGCGATGCCGGCTTCGAGCCGGGCGACGAGGTGCGGGTGGGGGACCAGGCCTTCGAGCTCAACCCCTGACCCGGCCTAGACTGCCCCGACCATGACCCTGGTCGTCAAGCTCGGATCCTCGATCGTCGCCGGCGCGGACGGCGCGCTGCGCACCGACGTCCTCGACGAGGTCTGCGGGCAGGTCGCCCGAGCTTCACGGCGGGGGCGAGGAGGTCGTGATGGTCACCTCCGGCGCGATCGCCCGGGGCAGGCGGCTGCTCGGGCTGGAGCGCCGCCCGACCGCCGTCGACGAGCTCCAGGCCGCCTCCGCGGTCGGCCAGGGGTCGCTCTACCGGGCCTACGAGGACCGCCTCGCCGCCGGTGACGTCCGCTCGGCGCAGGTCCTGCTGACCGCCTTCGACATGTCGGAGCGCATCCACTACCTCAACGCCCGCCAGACGCTCCAGAAGCTGCTCGCCTGGCACGTCGTCCCCGTGATCAACGAGAACGACACCACCGCGACCGACGAGATCACCTTCGGCGACAACGACTTCCTCTCGGCGCAGGTGGCGATCATGATCGAGGCGCGGAGGCTGATCCTGCTGACCGACCAGGCCGGCCTGCACACCGCCGATCCGCGTCGCAACCCCGATGCGCGGCTGATCGAGGAGGTCGGCGACCCCGCCGAGCTCGACGACTACGAGATCGGCGCGCCCTCCTCGACGTTCGGGTCGGGCGGCATGCGCAGCAAGGTCTCGGCGGCCGCGATGGCGAGCGGCTCCGGGGTCGCCGTGACGATCTGCGACGGGACGGCTCCCGGCACGCTGCTGGCCGCGGCCGGGGGCGAGCGGATCGGGACCGCGTTCCCCACCCGCACCGACCGCGGGTCGAGCTTCAAGCTCTGGCTTCGCTGGGCGACGCCGGCCCGCGGCCGGATCGTGGTCGACGAGGGCGCCGCGCGCGTCCTGCGCGAGCGCGGCTCGTCGCTCCTCCCGGTCGGGATCGTCGAGATCGAGGGCAGCTTCTCGGCCGGCGACCCGGTCGAGGTCGTCGGCGAGGGCGGCATCATCGGCAAGGGCATCGCCGAGCACTCCTCCGAGGTCCTGGCGCGGGTCCGCGGCAAGCGCAGCGCCGAGGTGGCCGAGCTGTTGCCCGGACGGCGCCGAGGAGGCGATCCACCGGGACAGGTTCGTGCTCTAGCTCAGGTAAGCCGCCCGGCTACCCTTGTCCTCGATGGCCGCGACCACCGAAACCGTCACCGATCTCTGCCGCCGGGCGCGCGCGGCCTCGCTGCTGCTGCCCGCGGTTCCCACCGCCGCCAAGGACGAGGCGCTGGCGATCATGGCCCGGATGCTGCGCGAGCGCGCCGACGAGGTGCTCGAGGCGAACGCGATCGACGTCGAGCGCGGCCGCGCCGACGGGCTCGACGACGCGCTGATCGACCGGCTCAGCCTCGACCCCGGCCGGATCGAGGCGATGGCCGCCGGAGTCGAGGCGGTGATCGCGCTGCCCGATCCGATCGGCGAGGAGATCGAGCGCAAGACCCTTGCCAGCGGGATCGAGATGGAGCACCGCCGCGTGCCCCTCGGCGTGATCGCGATCATCTACGAGGCTCGCCCCAACGTGACGATCGACGCCGCCGCGCTCTGCCTCAAGAGCGGCAACGCCTCGCTCCTGCGCGGCTCGAGCACGGCCGCCGCCTCCAACGCGGCCCTCGGCGGGCTCGCGCGCGACGCCGTCCGCGAGGCCGGGCTTCCCGAGGGCACCATCGAGCTGATCGGCGGCGGCAGCCGTGACGAGCTCGCCGAGCTCGCCAGGCAGCGCGACCTGGTCGACCTGATCATCCCGCGCGGCGGCGAGGGGCTGAAGAAGTCGCTCGAGGAGGTCGCCGAGGTCCCGATCCTCTACGCGGCCTCCGGCAACTGCCACGTCTACGTGCACTCCGACGCCGACCTGGAGATGGCCCGCGCGATCGCCCTGAACGCGAAGGTGAGCCGCCCCAGCGTCTGCAACGCGGCCGAGACCCTGCTCGTCCACGCCGACGTCGCCGCGGAGTTCCTGCCGGCGGCGCTCACCGAGCTCAGCACCGCCGGGGTCGAGCTGGTCGGAGACGACTCCTCCCGGGCGTCCGCGGGCGAGGTCGAGGTCGGGGCCGCCGAGGACGACGACTGGGACCGCGAGTACCACGCGCTGAAGCTGGCCGTTGCGGTCGTCGACTCGCTCGACGCCGCGATCGAGCACATCAACCGCCACGGCAGCGGTCACTCCGAGGCGATCGTGACGAGCTCCGACGATGCCGCCGACGCATTCACCGCGGGGGTCGATGCGGCCTGCGTCTACGTGAACGCCTCGACCCGCTTCACCGACGGCTTCGAGTTCGGGATGGGCGCCGAGATCGGCAACTCCACGCAGAAGCTGCACGCCCGTGGCCCGATCGGGCTGCGCGAGCTCACCTCGACGAAGTACGTCCTGCGCGGGACCGGCCAGACGCGGGCGTGAGCCGCGCCGTCGGCGTCCTGGGCGGCGCCTTCAACCCGCCGCATCTCGCCCACCTGCTCCTCGCTCAGGAGGCCGTCTTCGGGCTCGGGCTCGACGAGCTGCTCCTGGTCCCGACCGGGGAGGCGCCGCACAAGCGGATCGACCCGGAGCCCGGGCCGGAGGTCCGGCTCGAGATGGCGCGGCTCGCGGTCGAGGGCTGCGAGCGGATCTCGGTCTCCGACGTCGAGGTGGCCCGGGAGGGCCCGTCCTTCGCCTACCGTACGCTTGAGTTGCTTGCGGATGAGCTTCAGGGACACCGAGTTGACCTTCGTCATGGGCGCCGACGTCGCCGCCGGCCTGGATGGCTGGAAGCGACCGGAGCGGGTGCTCGAGCTCGCCCGGATCGCGATCGCGGAGCGGCCCGGGGTCGAGCGGAGCGACGTCGACGAGGTGCTGGAGCGGCTCGGCGCCGGCGAGCGGGCCCGTGCGATCGAGATGCCGCCGGTCGGCGTCTCCTCGTCCATGATCCGCGCCCGGATCGCCGCGGGGGAGCCGGTGCGCTGGCTCGTCCCCGACACCGTCGCGGAGCTGATCGCCGAGCGCGGCCTCTACGGAGGGCAGGCCCGATGACCCCGGCCGAGCTCGCCCGCCGGATCGCCGCCATCGCCGACTCGAAGCAGGCGGAGGACATCGTCGCGCTCGACGTCGCCGAGATCCTCGGCTACACCGACGTCCTCGTGATCTGCACCGCCCGCAACGAGCGGCTGGCCAAGGCGATCCACGACGAGGTCCACTACCGGCTCAAGCACGAGGACGACCTGCTGCCGCGGCGGGTGGAGGGGCTTCCCGAGGCGCGCTGGGTCCTGCTCGACTACCTCGACTGCATCCTCCACGTGTTCGTGCCGGAGACGCGCGACCTCTACCGCCTCGATCAGCTCTGGGGTGAGGCCAAGCAGGTCGAGCTCGGCCTCGAGGATCAGGTCGGCGTACCCGCCGCAGGCGAGGGCTAGAGCGGCTTTTCACGTCCGCGTCCGCCCCTACGCTCGCGGACATCGCCGGAGGAAGATTCAGCAGGTCTCTGCTCGGCTACCGCAGGAGCGCGGTCGACGAGGCAATCGACGGGCTCGAGTCCGAGCTCGGCGTGCGCTGTGAGGCGCTGCGGGCCGCCGAGGCGGAGGTCCGAGCGGCGCGGGGGCGAGGCGCGGGCGCTCGGCGAGCGCGTCTCCGAGCAGGAGCGGGAGATCGACCGCCTGCGCAGCGAGCTGCTCACCGCGCGCGATCGCGCCGACGAGGAGCTGCGCAGCCTGACGATCCTCGGCCGCCAGCTCGAGGAGCTGAAGGTCGGAGCGCGCGGGCAGGCGACGCGGATCCGGCTGCGCGCCCTGCGCGAGGCCGCCGAGCTCAACGCCCGGCTCGTCGATGCGACGAGCGACGACGGCGGTGACCGCCAGCGGATCCTCGACGCGCTCGAGGAGGCGATCGACCGGGTCGCCGGCGACTGGGAGGTCGAGGCGCCGACGCCGCCGGGCGCCTTTGCCGCAGCGGCGCGGGCCGAGGCCGCCAGGCGCGCCCACGACCGCAACGGCCGCCGCCACGTCAGCGTCGACGTCGGCCCGTTCGAGGACTTCTCCCAGCTCGTCCGCTTCGAGGACGCGGCGAACGCGATCGGCGGCACCGGCGACATCTCGATCAAGCGCTTCTCCGAGGGCCGGGCACGCATCGACGTCGCGCTGAGCGAGCCGGTCGACCTCCTCCGCGAGCTGGAGGAGCGCTGCGACCTCGAGTTCCGCGTGCGCTCGGCCGCGGACGACGAGATCGTGCTCGACGTCGGCGGCGCCGACGCCTCTGACCTAGCTCCTCGCCGAGCCGAAGATCCTCAGCATCAACAGGAAGAGGTTGATGAAGTCGAGGTAGAGCGAGAGGGCACCGAGGATCGAGGCCTTGCGTCTGCTCTCACCGTCGATCCCGCTCTCGCCGATCTGCTTGATCTTCTGCATGTCGTAGGCGGTCAGCCCGCAGAAGACCAGGATGCCGGCGAAGGTGACGAACCAGTAGAGGATCTCGTTCGCCCAGAAGATGTTGACGATGCTGCCGATGATCACCCCGATCAGGCCCATGAAGAGGATCGATCCGAGGCTGGTCAGGTCACGCTTGGTCAGATAGCCGTAGGCGGCCATCCCGCCGAACATGCCGGACGACACCGCGAACGCCGAGACGATCGAGGCGGTCGTGTAGATCTCGATGATCACCGAGAGCGTGAAGCCGTTGAGCGCGGCGAAGGCCGCGAAGAGGAAGACGGCCATCGAGTACGAGATCCGGTTGATCCCGGCCGAGATCGCGATCACCAGGGCGATCTCGCCGACGAACATGCCGATGTAGGCGAGCGGGTGGTCCTCGAACCAGGCCAGCATGTCGCCGCTGGCGGCCACGTAGGCGGCGATCCCCGCGGTCAGGGCGAGCCCGAGGAACATCCAGCCGAAGACGCTGGTCATGAAGGTCTGCCTGGCCAGCTGGGCATCGGCCCCGAGGAGGGTCGGCGTCTCGAATTGTTCAGCCATGGTCGTTCTCCCTAGCTATTGCGGGTGCCCCGAGCGCCCGGCGGTGCGGGAAAGGTACCGGGAGGGGTGAGCATCTCCTCTCGCTCGGCCGCTCCGTCCGGGCCCGGATGCGAACATGTGTTCGTGGCGGTGAACTCCGAACCTCAAGGGGAACATCGCGGAAGCCGTGATCGCCGCTGAGGCGACGAAGCTCGGGCTCGCGCGTCCTTCGAGCCGCAGACCGAACACAGCGCTACGACCTCGGCTTCGACTTCGGCGGCGGCATCGCTCCGCGTGCAATGCAAGTGGGCCCGCCTCCAGGGCGCCGTCGTCAGCGTGAACCTCACTACGCTGCCGGCAGACGCCCAACGGCGCTGTCTACACGCAGTACTCGGCGGACGAGATCGATGCGGTCGCGGCATATTGCGGCGATCTCGACCGGTGCTACCTGTTCCCGATCGAGTCAGATCGAGGAACGCAGGGCCATCCACCTTCGGCTCGAGCCCGCCCGGAACGGACAGCGGGCGTGCATTAAACTTGCGGCCGATTACGAGTTCTCCGGGGCTGTAGCTCAGCTGGCTAGAGCATTCGCTGGCAGCCGAGAAGGTCAGGGGTTCGAATCCCCTCAGCTCCATAGCAGGACCGTCGGCGCCGACTTCCGTCGGGGCCGAGCAGTTCGGACAGGCATCCGGCTCGCTTCCTCGAGCGGGCCGCCGCCGGCGAGGAGTTCCTGGTCACCCGGCGCGGCAGGCCGATGGCGCGGCTCTCGCCGCCGGAGGCCGCCTGACGCTCAGGGCCGCCGGGCCGCGGCAGCCGCCGCATCCAGGGCCGGCCGGGCCCGGGGCTCCAGTCGCCGCCGGATCCGCCAGGTCGCCCCGGAGAAGTCCAGGTTGGCGACGGTGGCGAAGCCGATCTCGTCCTCGCGCAGCGCCAGCAGCAGGTGGGAGACGCGATCCGCCGCGGGCAGGCCGTCCGCGTCGCCGATGCGCACGCACCAGCAGTCGACGCGCCGCCCGCCGGGCCGGACGAGGATCGCGCCGCGCTCGCCGAGCAGCCACACGCCGAGCCGTCCCGGCTCCATCAGCAATCCCGTCGCGGCGACGAGCTGCGCGGGCCTCATGGCCGACGAGATCCCCGAGCAGCCCAAGCGCCACCCGCTCCGGCCCCGGATCGCCGCCGGCCATCGCCGAGCGCCGCCCGCCGAGCGGGACGACCGAGCCGCGCCCCGCGGCGGGCCGCCAGCGCCGGGATCGCAACGGCGTGCGCCAGCGCCCAGAGCGAGACCGGGAAGAGCAGCGGCTCGAGCACCAGCAGCACCCCGGCCACGGCGACGAACGGCGCGGACACGGCGACCGTCCACAGCGTCCACCTCCAGCCCCGGCGCCGCAGCGACTCGGCGCTCGGCCGCCGGCGCCAGGAGACGTTGGCGAGCTCGGCCAGCTCGCCGGGAACGACGACGGCCGGGGCCTCGGGCCCCTCGCCGGTCCGCGAAGGAGCGCGCTCGTCCAGGGTCAGCCGCCGGCGATCTGGCGGCGCATGACCACGAGCTCGGCGTCGGCCGGCAGCTCGCGGACCACCTCGGCGCCGCCGCTCGGCGGTGGTGGCGCTGGCGATCATCCCCAGCTCCAGCTCGCGCGCGAACGCCTCCGATGCTCGCCGGAACTCCACGTCGTCGGCGCCGCTCCACTCGGCGAGGGTGGTGTGGCCGGTGCGGTCGAGCCTGATCAGTCGGGACATGGCGCCTCCTCCTCGGAAAATCGAACCCGCGCCCAATATAAGCAGGGCGCCGACCCCGCCTAGACTGCTGCTCCCCATGAACCCCGAGAACGAGCCCGACCGCTACGAGCCGCGCGCGCTGGAGCACCGCTGGCAGGAGGTCTGGGAGTCGGAGGGCACCTGGGTGGTCCCCAACCCCGGCGAGGAGGGCTTCGACGACTCGCGCCCCAAGGCCTACGTCCTCGAGATGCTGCCCTACCCCTCGGGCGAGCCCCACGTCGGCCACCTGAAGAACTACGCGATCGGCGACGCGATCGCCCACTTCCGCCGCCGCCACGGCCATCAGGTGGTCCACCCGATGGGCTA
The DNA here is from genome assembly GCA_963839535.1 of uncultured Solirubrobacterales bacterium. Classification (GTDB taxonomy): domain Bacteria; phylum Actinomycetota; class Thermoleophilia; order Solirubrobacterales; family 70-9; genus RHKX01. The sequence goes on along the minus strand of CAWIVF010000005.1, from coordinate 20,411 downwards.
CGACGCCTTCGGGCTCCCGGCCGAGAACCACGCCATCCGCACCGGCGAGCACCCGCGCGTCTCCACCTGGCGCTCGATCGAGGAGTTCCGCCGCCAGTTCCGCGAGTGGGGCATCTCGATCGACTGGACGCGCGAGGTCGCAACCTGCGAGCCCTCCTACTACCGCTGGACGCAGTGGCTGTTCCTGCGGCTCTACGAGCGCGGGCTCGCCTACCGGACCAACGCGCCGGTGCAGTGGTGCCCGGTCGACCAGACCGTCCTCGCCAACGAGCAGGTGATCGACGGGCACTGCGAGCGCTGCGGCTCCCTGGTCGAGCAGCGCAACCTCGACCAGTGGTTCTTCAAGATCACCGAGTACGCGGACCGCCTGCTCGCCGACTTCGAGCTGCTCGAGTCGTGGCCCGAGCACGTCGTGACGATGCAGCGCAACTGGATCGGCCGCTCCGAGGGGGCGCAGGCCGTCTTCCGCTGTGAGGAGATCGACGCCGACTTCCCCGTCTTCACGACCCGCCCCGACACGCTCTTCGGCGCCACCTTCTTCGTCCTCGCCCCCGAGCACCCCGAGCTCGAGCGGCTGATCGAGGGCACCGCCAACGCCGACGAGGTGCGCGCCTACGTCGCCGACGCCCTGCGCAGCTCATCGCTCGAGCGCGGGGCGGAGGACCGCGAGAAGACGGGCGTGAGGCTGGAGCGCACGGTCACGAACCCGGTCAGCGGCGAGCGGATCCCGATGTTCGTCTCCGACTACGTGCTGATGGAGTACGGCACCGGCGCGATCATGGCCGTCCCCGCCCACGACGAGCGCGACTTCGAGTTCGCCCGCAAGTACGACCTCGAGATCAGGCCGGTCGTCGAGCCCGCCGACGGGTCCGAGCCACCCGCCGACGCCGCCTTCGTCACCCAGTCCGACGACGTCCGGATCATCAACTCGGGCGAGCTCGACGGGCTCAGCCCCGCCGCCGCCAAGAGCCGGATCATCGAGCGGCTCGAGCGCGAGGGCCGCGGCTCCCCCTCGATCAACTACCGCCTGCGCGATTGGCTGCTCTCGCGCCAGCGCTACTGGGGCTGCCCGATCCCGATCGTCCACTGCCCCGCCTGCGGGACCGTCGCGGTCCCCGACGACCAGCTGCCGATCGAGCTGCCGGAGATCGACGACTACCGCCCGAAGGGCAAGTCCCCGCTGGCGGCGGCGACCGACTGGGTCGAGACGACCTGCCCGTCCTGCGACGGCCCGGCCCGGCGCGAGACCGACACGATGGACACCTTCGTCGACTCCTCCTGGTACTTCCTGCGCTACCTCGATCCGACCAACGAGGAGCGCCCCTTCGACCGCGCCATCGCCGACCACTGGATGCCGGTCGACCAGTACATCGGCGGCGTCGAGCACGCGATCCTCCACCTGATGTACGCGAGGTTCTTCGTCAAGGCCCTCGCCGACGACGGTCAGCTCTCGGCCCAGGAGCCGTTCGCGAACCTGTTCACCCAGGGGATGATCAGCCGCGACGGCGCGAAGATGTCGAAGTCGAAGGGCAACGTCGTCAGCCCCTCCGACTACGTCTCCCGCTACGGAGCCGACACGGCCCGCACCTACGTCTGCTTCATGGGCCCGCCGGATCGCGGCGGCGACTGGGTCGACGAGGGCCTCGAGGGCGTCCACCGCTTCCTCGGCCGACTCTGGCGGCTGGCGCGCGAGCAGGTCGACGGAGGCCGGCCCGCAGCCGACGGCGGAGGCCGGCGACGATTGGCAGCGGCGAGGCCTCGGGGCCGGCGCGCGAGCTGCTCGCCAAGGCGCACTGGGCGATCGACAAGGCCACGCGCGACTTCCAGCGGGGATTCCAGTTCAACACGGTGATCTCCGCCGTCATGGAGCTCGTCAACGACGCCTATCGCCTCAAGGGCGAGCTCCTCGGCGACCCCGCGGGCGACCGCGCCGTCCGCTTCGCGACCTCCACGGCCGCGTCGCTGATCTTCCCCTTCGCGCCGCATCTCGGCCGCCGAGGTCTGGGAGATGCTCGAGGGCGGCCGGATCTGGGAGCAGCCCTGGCCGGAGGCCGATCCCGAGATGCTCGTGTCCGACAGGGTCACGCTCGTCGTCCAGGTCAACGGCAAGCTGCGCGACCGGATCGAGGCCGACTCGGGTGCGGGCGAGGAGGAGCTCCTGCAGCTCGCCCGCGAGAGCGAGAAGGTCCGCACGCACCTCGAGGGCCGCGATGTCGTCAAGGAGATCGTGGTCCCGGGCAAGCTCGTCAACCTCGTGGTCAGGTGACTCGAAATCCGTCCATGGGGCCACGGGCGCGGCTGAGGGTCTGCTAGAAACCCCGCGATGCTCGTCAGGCGCCTCTCCGACGCCGCCGTGAAGGACTTCCACCGGCTCAGCTCCCACATCCTCATGGATGCGGGGGAACTCGGCTCGCGCCACATGACGGTCACCTGGATCGAGGTGCCCTCGGGCGTCTCGCAGGAGCTCCACTCCCACGAGGAGGCGGAGCAGGTCTACGTCGTGGTCCGCGGCACCGGGACGCTCTCGACGACCGGCGACACCGAGCACCTGGAGCAGGGCGACCTCGCGCTGATCCCGCCGGCGAGCGATCACACCATCGCCAACGAGGGAGAGGAGCCGCTGGCGATCCTCTCCGTGCAGTCCCCGGCGGTCTCCGTCGACGAGACGTTCGGCCGCCAGACGGCCGCGGTCGGCTACGAGGACGACGACGAGTACTGATCCCGACTCGGGCGGGGGCACGATTCGCCGTCGCGTGATCGCCCATGGCGAGGTGCAGGGCGTCTTCTTCCGCGCCTCGGTGGAGCGGCTGGCGAATGAGCTCGGGGTTGCCGGGTACGCCCGCAACCGCGACGACGGAGCCGTCGAGATGGCCTTCGAGGGGCCGGCCGGCGCGGTCGAGCAGCTGATCTCCTTCAGCGCTGATGGACCGGAGCGGGCGCGCGTGAGCCGGCTCGAGGTCGACGACGAGGAGCCGCAGGGCACCTCCGGGTTCAGCACCGGCTGACCGGTCGGCGATTCGGCGCGGCTCGGTCGCCGATCCGGCACTCCCGGGTCGCAAGCCGCCCATCCGCTCCGGCGACGATCCGCCGGTGCGTGGCGGAGGACATGGGCGGCGATGACGGGCGGGTCGACCCGGGTCCAGATCGGGGTCTACGCGGCCATCGGGATCGTCCTGCTGCTGCTCGGCATCCGCGCGGTCCGTGAGTCGGGTGAGGCCGAGCCGGGGGCCGGCGCGACGGGAGTTCGACTGGCGACCGAGCCGGTGGGCAGCGGCGGCCCGCCGGCCTCCGACGGCGACGTCGTCGTCCACGTGGCGGGCGCGGTTGCCGACCCGGGCGTCTACCGGCTGCCGGCGGGCTCGCGGGTTGCGGACGCGCTCGAGCGCGCCGGCGGGCCGATCGGCCGGGCCGATCCCGACTCGATCAACCTCGCGGCGCGGCTCGCCGACGGCCAGCAGGTCGTCGTGCCGGAGCGGGTCGCCGCCGGCGCGATCGGCATCCACGGCGACCGACCCGGCCGCCGAGGGGCCGATCAGCCTGGGCTCGGCCGATCAGGCCGACCTCGAGACCATCGAGGGGATCGGGCCGGTCACGGCCGCGGACATCCTCGCCTACCGCGACGAGCACGGCGGCGTCTCCTCGATCGAGCAGCTCGACGAGATCCCGGGGATCGGCCCGACGACGATCGAGGCGCTGAGCGACCGGCTCCAGCCGTGACCCGGGCCGCCGGCTGGTGGCGTCATCTCGCTCTGGCCGGGCTCGTCGCCGGGTTGCTCGCCTCCCCGCACCTCGCCGCGCCGGCGGGATGGGCGCCCGCCCTGCTCGTGGCGGCGGCAGCGCTCGCGTGGCTTGGGCGCCTCGCGCCGGGAGGACGGTCCGCCGGAGCGCTCCTCGGCGTGCGGCTCCTCGCGATCTCCGCACTGGGTGCGGTCCTGGGGCTCGGCGTCGGCGGCGCCCGGGTCGAGGCGATCGACGCGGGCGCCCTGACCGCCCCGACGGGCGCTCCGGTGACCGTCGCCGGCTACGTCGACGCGGTGCCCCGGCGCGCCTTCGGCGAGGTCCGCGTGCCGCTCGAGACCCCCGACGGACGGGTGATGGTGGTGGGGAGGGAGCCGATCGGTCCGCTGCCGGTGGGCCGGCTGCTCAGCGTGGAGGGGCGCCTTCGCCACCCCGACCCGTTCCGGCGGGGCGAGCTCGAGCGGCTCGGCATCGCACTCGAGCTCGAGGCGGACCGGATCGAGCTCGAGCCCGGCGGCCGCGGCGGCGCGGCGGGGATCGTCGACGGCATCAGGGCCCGGGCCGAGGAGGCGCTCGGCAGCGGGATGGGGGAGGAGAGCTCCGCCCTCGCCCGCGGTTTCGTCCTCGGCCAGGACGACCTGATCGATCCGGCCACCAGGGAGGCGTTCAAGCGGTCGGGCCTCGCCCACCTGCTGGCCGTGAGCGGGCAGAACGTGATGCTGCTGGCGATCCTCGCGGGAGTCCTGCTCGGCGTGGCCGGCGTCCGGTTGCGCCCGCGGCTGCTGCTCACCGTCCTGCTCATCGCCGTCTACGTGCCCGTCGCGGGAGCCGGCCCCTCGATCCAGCGGGCCGGGGTGGTCGGCGCGGCCGCGATCCTGGCGACGCTCGCAGGGCGGCCGGCGCAGCGCTCCTATCTCGTCCTCCTGGCCGCCGCCGCGACGCTGCTCATCAACCCGCGCTTCGGCTCCGACGTCGGCTGGCAGCTCAGCTTCGCCGCGGTCGTCGGCATCGGGCTCTGGGCCGCGCCCATCCGGGCCCTGCTGCTGCCGCCCCTGCGGCGCAGGCTCCCGGATCGCCTCGCCGGGCCTCTGGCCGAGGGCATCGCGCTCACGCTGGCCGCGACGCTCGCGACCGCGCCGCTGATGGCCCACCACTTCGAGCAGGCATCGCTTGCGGCGCTGCCCGCGAACCTGCTCGCCCTGCCCCTGATCGCGCCGGTCATGTGGCTCGGCATGCTGATCGCGCTGCTCGGCCAGGTGCCGGCGATCCCGCTCGGCGGGCTCGGCTGGGTCGAGGGCGGCCTCGTCGACCTGATCGCCCGGATCGCCCGCGCCCTCGCCGATCCGGCCTGGGCCCAGCTCCGGATCGGTGCTCCGGGCGCGGCCGTCACGGCCGCCGTCTACGCGGCGCTCCTCGCGCTGGTCGGGGCGGCGATCGCCAACGCGAGACGCAGGCGCGGGCTGGGCATCCCGGCTGCCGCGCGCGCCGGCCTGGCGGTGCTCACCCTGGCCGGGCTCACCTGGGCCGTCCTCGCCCCGGACCCCGCCCGGGGGCCGGTTCCCCCGGCCACGCTGAGGATCACCGAGCTGGACGTCGGTCAGGGCGACGCCACGCTGCTGCAGCCGCCGCACGGGGCGCCGCTGCTGATCGACGGCGGCCCCCCTGGAGGCGCGGCCGCCGAGGCGCTTCGCGAGCTCGGGATCGACCGGCTGCGCGCCGTCTTCCTCACCCACGACGAGCTCGATCACGCGGGCGGCCTGTTCGAGATCCTGACCGCCGTCCCCGCCGCCGAGCTGGTGCACGCCCGGCCGGCGCCCGAGCTGGCCGCCGCGGCGCGGGCGGCCGGCACGCGCGTGCTGCGCACGGGCGAGGGAAGCTCGTTCAGGTTCGGGCGACTCCAGCTGGACGTGCTCTGGCCCCCGCGTGACGCGCCACCGGCTGCTGACCGCAACTTCGACTCGCTGGTGATGGTCGCTCGCTTCGCCGGATACGACGCCCTGCTGACGGGGGACGCCGAGGCCGAGGCGGTGCACCTCGATCCGGGCCCGCTCGACGTGCTCAAGGTCGCCCATCACGGCAGCGACGACGCCGGGCTCGGCGAGCTGCTCGACCGGTCGGTCCCGCGGATCGCCCTGATCGGGGTCGGCGCCGGGAACTCCTATGGCCACCCGACGCCCGAGACCCTGACGGCGCTCGCCGAGCACGGCGTCTGCACCCTGCGCACCGACCTCGACGGCAACGCGAGCGTGGAGATCGGGCCTGACGGCGTCCGCGCGTGGGTGAGCTCCGGCCCACCGCCCGCCGATCGGGCGGGCTGCTCCGGCGCCGGCGGCTGAGCGCGAGGGTTGGGGCCGGTCGCGGACGTAGACTCGCCCCCGTGCCGGCAGCGATGAAACCCGCCTATCTGATGATCGGGACCGACTCGGCGAAGCTCGACGCCGCCCTGGCCCGGCTGCGCGCCCGGGCGGAGCGCGAGGGGGGCCAGGGGTCGCTCGAGACGTTCGCGGGAGCGGGCGGCGCCGCACCCGACGCCGAGGCCCTGATCGGCTCGCTGCCCGCGATCTCGCTGATGGCGGAGCGCCGCTACCTGCTGGCCGATGGCGTCGAGCGCTGGCGGGCGACCCAGGTCAAGGCGGTCTCGGAGGCGCTGGCGAGCGCGCCCGAGGAGGTCACGGTCGTGCTGGTCGCGCGCGGCGCCGCGCCCAAGGGCCTTGCGCAGGCCGTCGAGGCGGCCGGCGGAGAGGTGATCACCTATGCCGCGCCCGGTCGCCGTGAGCTGCCCGGCTGGCTCGTCTCCGGGGCGCGGGAGCGCGGATTCAGCCTGGCGCCGCAGGCCGCCCGAGCGCTCGTCGCCCGGATCGGCGAGGGCACCGTCCGGCTCTCGAGCGAGCTCGACCGGCTGGCGCTCTGGGCGGGAGAGGGCGGGACCGTGGACCTCGAGGACCTGGAGAGCCTCACGATCGACGTCTCCGAGCGCGCCGGCTGGACCCTCGCCGACGCGGTCGTCGCCAGGGACGCCGAGGGCGCGATCGCCGCGGCCGACGCCCTCCTGGCCGAGGGAAACGCCGTCACGCCCCTCGTCTACGGGATGGCCAACCGCCTGCGCAGCGCCCACCAGGCGGCCGAGGCGCTCGATGCGGGCAAGTCGCCGCAGCAGATCGAGGCCGCCCTGCCGATGCCCCCGTACCCCTCGAAGATGCTCGTCCGCTCGGTGCGCGGGGTCGATCCGGCCGACCTGTCGGCTGCGATCGCGGCGGTCGCGGACCTCGAATGGTGGACCCGGGGAGGGTCGAACTACAGCGACGAGGTCGCATTGACGCTCGCGGTCCGCCGTGCGGCGGGCGGCGAGGGGTGAGCGCGGAGGCTCCCTACGACTGCGAGGAGCGGATGCGCGCGGCGCGGCTCTTCTTGCGAGCCCCGGTGTTGGCGTGCATCGCGCCCTTCTGGACGGCCTTGTCGATCCGTGCGACCAGCGTCCGGTGCTCGGACTCGATCGTGTCGGCCTCGCCCGCCTCGACGGCGCTCTCGAGCCGGCGGAAATGGGTCTTGACCGCGCCGGTGAGGCGACGGTTCTCGTCGTGCTCCCGCTCGGAGCGGAGGATGCGCTTCTTCTGTGATGCGATGTTCGCCATGGGCGGCGGCACACTCTAGCGGTCCATGGACGAGTCGCGAGATCGAGGCGGGCCGCCGCCCGCGTGGGGGGACGAGGAGACCGAGGCCGAGGACCTCCCGGCCGGCGAGGACGCGGAGGAGACCGGCCGCCGCCTCGGCCGCTCGACCGCGTTCTTCAGCATCGCGACCGGCCTCTCGCGGATCGCCGGGCTGGTCCGCGAGATCTTCGCCGCCAGGTACTTCGGCACCAGCCTGGCGATGTCGGCGTTCACGATCGCCTTCCTCGTCCCGAACCTGATCCGCTCGCTGTTCGCCGACGCCGCCCTGCAGGCGGCCTTCGTCCCGGTCTTCACCGAGCAGCTCGAGCGCAACCGCCGGATCGAGGCCTTCCGGCTCGCCTCGACCCTGATCTTCGGCGCCTTCCTCGTCCTCGGGCTGATCACGGCGCTCTTCATCCTCCTTGCGCCCGTCCTGATGCCGCTGTTCGCGCCGGGCTACTCGGGGGAGGAGCTGGACCTGACCGTCGGGCTCTCGCGGGTCCTCTTCCCGATCCTGGTCATGCTCGGCGTCTCCGGCGTCGTCGTCGGGATCCTCAACAGCTACAACCGCTTCGGCGTGTTCGCGATCGCGCCGCTGTTCTGGAACGTCGCGATCATCGCGGTCCTCGTCGGGCTCGCTCCCGCCTTCCCCGAGGGCGACGAGATCTACGCCTACGCCATCGGCGTGGTCGTGGGGACCGCCCTGCAACTCGCGATGGTCGCCTGGGACCTCCGCAACACCCCGTTCGAGTTCAGCCGCGTCTTCGAGTGGCGCAGCGATCTCGTCAAGCGGGTCCTGATCCTGATGCTGCCGGTGACGATCTCGCTCGGGCTGATCAACTTCAACCTGGCGATCAACGGGATCTTCGGATCGCTCGTGCCGGGGGTCAGCGACCAGGCGCCCGCGGCGATCGACAAGGCGTTCCGGATCTACATGCTGCCCCAGGGCGTCTTCTCGGTCGCCGTCGCCACGGTGATCTTCCCGACCCTCGCCCGGTACGCCGCGAACCGGGAGTACGGCGACCTGCGCCGCACGATGGCGAACGGGATGCGCATGATCCTCCTGGTCCTCGTCCCGGCCGCGGCGGCGATCCTCGTCCTCTCGGAGCCGATGACGCGGCTGGTCTTCGAGCGCGGCGACTTCGGCCCGGAGAGCACCGACCTGACCGCCACCGCCCTGTTCTGGTTCGCGTTCTCGCTGCCGTTCAACGGCCTCTTCCTGATCCTCACCCGCACCTTCTTCAGCCTCCAGAAGCCGTGGGTGCCGACCTGGATCGCGGCACTCAACCTGGCGCTGACGGCCGGGCTCTCGGCCGCTCTCTACAAGCCGTACGGGGTGGCCGGGATCGTCGCCGCGACCGCGGTGGCCACCAGCGCCAGCGTCGGCGCCCAGATCGTCGTCCTCCGCCGGGAGCTCGGCGGCATCGAGTTCGGCAGCCTCCTCGACGGCGCCGTCCGCGTCACGATCGCGGCGACGGTCCTCGCCGGCGTCTCCTACGTCGTCTGGGACGTGCTCGACGAGGCCCTCGGTCGCAGCACGCTCGGCCAGATCGGCTCCCTCGGCGGCGCGCTCGCCGCGGGCGGGGCGGTCTACCTCGCCGCCGTCCTCGCGCTGCGGGTGCCCGAGGCGAGGCAGCTGCTCGGGGTCTTCAGGCGCTGAGGGCCGAACCGGGGCGGGCGGGCATCTACGCTAGGCGGCCGCATCGCACCGACGGCGGACCCGAAATGCCCGACTCAATGCAGCACATCCGCAACTTCTCGATCATCGCCCACATCGACCATGGGAAGTCGACGCTGGCCGATCGGATCCTCGAGCTCACCGGCTCGGTCGACAAGCGCCAGATGCGCGCCCAGGTCCTCGACTCGATGGACCTCGAGCGCGAGCGCGGGATCACGATCAAGGCCCAGGCGGTGCGGGTCGAGTACGACGCCGCCGACGGCCAGACCTACCACCTGCATCTGATCGACACGCCGGGCCACGTCGACTTCTCCTACGAGGTCTCGCGCAGCCTCGCCGCCTGCGAGGGCGCCCTGCTCGTCGTCGACGCCGCGCAGGGGGTGGAGGCGCAGACCGTCGCCAACACCTATGCCGCGATCGATGCCGGCCTCGAGCTGATCCCGATCCTCAACAAGGTCGACCTGCCGGGAGCCGAGCCCGAGCGCGTCGCCCACGAGATCGCCGACCTGCTCGGCACCGACCCCGAGGACGCGATCCACATCTCGGCGAAGACCGGGATGGGCGTTGACGCCGTGCTCGAGGCGATCGTCGCGCGGATTCCCGGCCCCGGTCGGCGAGCCGGAGGCCGCGCCCCGGGCCCTGATCTTCGACTCCGAGTTCGACCAGTACCGCGGCGTGATCGCCTACGTCCGGATGATCGACGGCAGCTTCCGCAAGCACGACGCGATCCGGGCGATGCAGAACGGGACCGAGGCCGACATCGACGACCTCGGCTTCTTCCGGCCGCAGATGACCGCCGGTGACCGGCATGGAGGCCGGCGAGGTCGGCTACGTGATCACCGGGCTCAAGGACGTCGCCAAGCTGCGGGTCGGCGACACCCTGACCGCGCAGTCGAACCCGGCGACCGAGGCGCTGGCCGGCTACCGCGAGGTCCAGCCGGTGGTCTTCTGCGGGATCTTCCCGCTCGACTCCGACCGCTACGACGACCTGCGCGACGCGCTCGAGAAGCTGGTCCTCAACGACGCCGCCCTGTCCTGGGAGCCCGAGACCTCCGACGCGCTCGGCTTCGGGTTCCGCTGCGGCTTCCTCGGCCTGCTGCACATGGACATCGTCCGCGAGCGGCTCGAGCGGGAGTACGACCTCGAGCTGATGGCGACGACCCCGAACGTGAGCTACCTCGTGACGAAGACCAGCGGGGACGCTGCTCGAGGTCCACAGCCCCGCCGACCTGCCGGATCCCGGGATGATCGACGTGATCACCGAGCCCTACATCCGCGCCTCGCTGATCTGCCCGAAGGAGTTCATCGGCCCGGTGATGGAGCTCTGCCAGTCGCGCCGCGGCACCCACGTCGACATGCACTACCTGAGCCCCGAGCGGGTGCAGCTGCGCTACGACCTGCCGCTCGGCGAGATCGTCCTCGACTTCTACGACATCCTCAAGTCCAACACGCGCGGCTACGCGTCGCTCGACTACGAGCCGCTCGACAACCGCCCCGGCGACCTGGTCAAGCTCGACGTCCTGCTCGCCGGCGAGACCGTCGACGCGCTCTCGGTCATCTGCCACCGCGACAACGCCCACGAGCAGGGCAAGAAGCTGGTCTCGAGGCTCCGCAAGACGATCCCGCGGCAGCAGTTCGACGTCGCCGTGCAGGCGGCGGTCGGCTCCCGCGTCCTCGCGCGCGAGACGGTCAAGGCGGTCCGCAAGGACGTCACGGCGAAGCTCTACGGCGGCGACGTCACCCGCAAGAACAAGCTCCTCGACAAGCAGAAGAAGGGCAAGAAGCGGATGAAGCAGGTCGGGTCGGTCGAGGTGCCGCAGGAGGCGTTCCTCGCCGTGCTCACCCTCGGCGACGACTAGGCTCGAACGCATGCGCGTCAAGCTGATCGGCGGCGGCCAGGTCTTCCCCGACGACGGCCCCCGGGGCGCCCGCCTGATCAGGCGAACCCGGGGGATCTCGCTGGAGATCCTCGCCCTCGTGCTCGTCACGGTGCTCCTGCCGGTCCTGCTGCTCGGGGCGGCCCTCGTCGACCTCGTGCTCTGGCTCCGCCGCCGCAAGCCCTGGGTCGGCGTCCGGCTCGTGGCGTTCCTCTGGTGGTTCCTGCTCGGCGAGTTGCGCGCGCTGCTCGTCATGCTCGGCATCTGGATCCGCAACGGCGGGCCCTTCCGCGGCGACAGCATCTACCGGCAGGTCGCCCTCTACAACCTGCGGATCAGCTGGGCCCGCTGGCACCTGGCGGGCATCCGTGTTGCGTTCGGGCTGCGCTTCGACGTCGAGGACCTCGAGGTGGCGGGGCCCGGGCCGGTCGTCCTCTTCATCCGGCACGCCAGCATCGTCGACAACCTGTTGCCGGACACCCTGGTCGCGCATGCGCACGGCCTCGGCCTGCGCTACGTGATCAAGCACGAGTTGCGGTCGATCCCGGTCATCGACATCGGCGGCCGCTGGGTGCCGACGAACTTCGTCCGCCGCGCCTCGGGGGACTCCGCCGCCGAGGTCGAGCGCCTGCGGCTGCTCGCCGAGGACATGCACCCGGGCGAGGGGATCCTCGTCTACCCCGAGGGAACCCGTTTCACCGAGGCGAAGCTCGCCCGCGCCAAGGAGAAGATCGCCGAGGGGATGCCGGAGATCGCCGCGAAGGCCGAGCGCCTGCAGAACCTGCTGCCCCCGCGGCTCGGCGGACCGCTCGCCGTGCTCGAGGACACGGTCGGGACCGATGTCGTGTTCTGCGCGCACGTCGGCTTCGACGGGTTCGCGACGATCGGCGACATCTGGCGCGGCAAGCTCGTCGGCCGCACGATCGCGGTGCGCTTCTGGCGCGTCCCGGCAGCCGAGATCCCGCAGGATCGCGAGGGACGGATCGACTGGCTCTACGACCACTGGCAGGAGCTCGACGACTGGATCGGCACCAGGCGCGGCGCCGATACGCCGACGCCGCCCCCGGATTCGGCATAGCCTGACCCGATGGGGAAGCTGCTGGCCCTCGTCCTGGTCCTGCTCGCGCTCGCGGCGATCGGTTTCCTCCTGTACCGGCCCGGAGCCGTGATCGGCGTCAGCGAGAAGTCCCTGGCCGAATCCATCCGCGCGGCGGCCGACGCCGAGGACACCGGGACCTGCGCCGAGCGGGAGGGGGACGACGAGCGCTTCATCTGCAAGGTCGTCGGCTCGTCGCCCGACGAGACGAGCCTCTACGAGGTCGAGACGAAGGACGCGGGCTGCTGGGACGCGACCAGGATGAGCCCGGGGCCGCAGCCGGAGACGCTCTCGGGCTGCATCACGATCGTCGATCTGGTCCGGGCCACCTGACCCTCGCCGGCGTCCGGGCCGCGCCTATGATCCGCGGCCTATGAACGACGGCCGACCCATCGATCGCGGTCGCCGCTCGGCCCTGATCGGCCTCGTCGTCTTCTGCATCGGGACGGCGATCCTCGTCGCCGTCAACGGGCTGATGCTCTCCCGCGACGTGATCTTCCTCTGGATCCTCGTCGGCCTGCTGGCGGTCTCCGCCGCCGATCTGCGCGGCTGGGCGCGCGGGGTGATCTTCGACTGGCTGCCGTTCTTCGCCCTCCTCTTCGTCTACGACACGCTGCGCGGCCGGGTCGGGCAGAACCCCCTCTTCGAACCGCACGTGCTGCCGCAGATCGACGTCGATGAGTTCCTCTTCGGCGGCGTCCCCGCGGTCCAGCTCCAGGAGCGCTTCTACGAGCCGGGCGTCCTGCACGTCTGGGACGTCGCCGCCTGGGCCGTCTACCTGAGCCATTTCTTCGTGACGGTCGCGGTCGCGGCCGTCCTCTGGCGGATCGCGCGCCCGCGGTTCCTCCGGTTCCGGGCGATGGTCCTGACCGTCACCGCCGCGGCCTTCGTGACCTACGCGCTCTTCCCGGCCGTGCCGCCCTGGATGGCCAGCGACGACGGATACATCGGCCCGATCGGCCGGGTGGTGGGTGGCGTCTGGGACGGGCTCGGCGTCGAGCACGCGGCGGCGATCTGGGACCGCGGCAGCAACATGTCCAACGAGGTCGCGGCGATCCCCTCGCTGCACACCGCGTTCCCCGTGCTGATCCTCTGCTTCTTCTGGAGCTCCGGCCGCTGGCCGCGGATCGCCTGCCTCGCCTATGCGCTGGCGATGAGCCTGACCCTCGTCTACACGGGGGAGCACTACGTCGCCGACGTGATCCTCGGCTGGGTCTACGCGATCGTGGCCTACCTCGCCGTCAGCCGGGCATACGAGTGGTGGGCGATCCGGGCCCGCGAGCGCTCGGCGCAATTGCGCGAGAGCGCCGAGGAGGCCCTGCCGGATCTGGGAGCGCCCGACCAGGCCCGGCTCCGCTGGTAGTTAGGGCGACCTAACTGAGTCCTGCTAGCCTGCGCCGTCGATGGCCGCCGAGCGTCTCGTCAAGACGAAGAAGAAGTGCTGCAAGTCCGGGCCGCGCTGCAAGCGCTGCCCGGCCGCGATGAAGAAGCTCGAGCGGCGGGGGCTCGCTACTCGGGTCAGCAAGCGCAGCTACCTGGTGTCGCTTGATGCCACCAAGAAGGATCTGAAGCTCGCCGAGCCGGTGACGGCCCTAGCGGGCGGCCGGGCGGCCTCCAGCCTCCCGTCGCCGCTGGCGCGGCTCCCTGAGTTCGGCTGGCACGCCCGGCCGCCCTCCTGCTCCCGGGGCCGCCTAGGATGGGGATCCGATCGAGGAGGGTGAAGGCATGAGGATGCGCGCGGCCGTTCTTGAGGAATTTGGCGAGCCGCTTGTTGTTCAGGAGGTTGAGCTTCGAGGATCCTCGGGCCGGCGAGGTGCTTGTTCGGCTCGTTGCCTGCGGGGTCTGCCACACCGACCTCTACACGGCCTCCGGCGTCGATCCCTCCGGGTATGCGCCCGCGGTGCTCGGCCACGAGGGCGCCGGGGTCGTCGAGCGGGTCGGGGAGGGGGTCACCTCGCTCGCGGAGGGCGACCACGTCGTCACGCTCTTCTCACCGCAGTGCGGCGAGTGCGTGCACTGCGTCGACCCGCGGACGAACCTCTGCATGGCGATCAGGGCCGAGCAGAACCTCGGGCATCTCCCCGACGGCACCACGCGGCTGCGCCGCGCCGGCTCCGGGGAGGAGATCCGCCACTTCATGGGCACGTCCACCTTCGCCGAGTACACCGTGATGCCCGAGATCGCCCTCGCCAAGGTCGATCCCGAGGCGCCGCTCGACCGGGCCTGCCTGTTCGCGTGCGGCCTCTCCACCGGGCTGGGCGCGGCGATGAACACGGCCGAGGTCCGCGCGGGCAGCACCTGCGCCGTGTTCGGCGCCGGGATGGTCGGCCTCGGCGCCGTCGCCGGCTGCCGGCTGCAGGGGGCGGAGCGGATCGTCTGCGTCGACCTCTCCGAGGAGCGCCTCGAGCTCGCCCGCGGCCAGGGCGCGACCGATCTGGTCAAGGCCGACGAGAACACGGTCGAGCGCCTGCTGGAGATGACCGAGGGCAACTTCGGCTTCGACTACACCTTCGAGGCCACCGGGAACGTGAGGGTGATGGCGCAGGCGGTCGAGACCGCGCGGATGGCGTGGGGGCTGTGCACGGTCGCCGGCGTCGCCGGCAAGGGGGAGACCCTGGACGTGATCCCGCGCTGGCTGATCACCGGCAGGCGCGTCGCCGGCTCCTCGTTCGGCGGCGTCAAGGGCCGCGAGGGCGTGCCGAAGCTGGTCGACCTCTACATGCAGGGCCAGATCGACGTGGACCCGTTCATCTCCCACCGGATCGGCCTGGACGAGGTGAACCGCGGCTTCGAGCTGATGGAGGCCCAGGACGGGATCCGCAGCGTCATAGAGTTCAACATAATGATTCTCCAACGTGTCGAGCAGTCCGAATGGCTCTCCAACGCCTACCTCGCCGTCGACGAGGTGGGGGGGACCGGAGTGCTGATCGACTCCAACCTCGCCACCGATCCGCTGGTCGAGCGGGTCGAGCGGGAGGGGACGACGATCACCCACATCCTCCTGACCCACCACCACTACGACCACGTCGTCGGGGTCGAGAAGCTGGCCGAGCGCTTCGGCGTCCCGGTCCTCGGCCATCCGCTCTGCAAGGAGGAGGTCGGCGACGCCGTCACCGAGACGATCGACGACGGCGACGTGCTCGAGACCGGCGGCCTGCGGATCGAGGCGATCCACACCCCGGGGCACTGCGGCGACCACCTCGCCCTGCGCATCAACGACGACGACTGCCTGACCGCGGACGTCCTCTTCAAGGGGACGGTCGGCGGGACGGGCGCTCCCGGCGCGACCGGCCTCGGCGACCTGAGGTCGTCCGTCATGGACCGGCTGATGGAGCTGCCGCACGAGGTGCGGATCCACCCCGGCCACCGTGAGCCGTCGACGATCGGGGAGGAGTGGGAGTCGAACCCCTTCGTCCGCCTCTGGCGCGGCCTCGACGAGCCGAGCGAGGAGCCGTGCACCGTCGGTCCCGGCGACGACGACCGCAAGGAGGCGACGCTGCTCCTCTGGGCGCCCGACTACGACGGCGGCAACAAGGCCCTGGTCCGCTTCGCCGACGGGACGGAGACGATCACCGGGGGCTCGCAGGTCCGTCGCGAGCACTAGGATCGCGCCCCGATGCCGGTCGAGACGAAAGCTGTTGGCAAGGAGTACCCGGCGGTCACCTACGAGGTCGGCCTCGAGAAGATCCGGGAGTACGCGAACGCGGTCGGGGAGAGCGGCGCGGTGCATCACGACCGCGAGGCGGCCAGGGCGGCCGGGTTCCGCGACGTCGTCGCGCCGCCGATGTTCACCGTCGTCTACAGCTCGCCCGCGCTCGGCCCGGCGATCCTCGATCCCGACGTCGCGATCAACTTCGCGGCGATGGTCCACGGCGGCCAGGAGTTCGTCTGGGGCGAGCCGGTCTGCGCCGGGGACGTGATCACGACGACCTCCCGCGTCGCCGACATCAGCGAGCGGGACGGCAAGGGCTTCTACGTGTTCGAGTCGACCTCGGTGAACCAGGACGGCGACGAGGTCGTCCGCGCGACGTGGACGAACATCGTCCGGGGGGTGTGAGGATGGCCGGCGCCGATCTGAACGAGGGCGACGCGATCCCGGAGCTGCGGGTGACGCCCGACAAGTACCTCCCGCACCGCTACGCCGGCGCCTCGGGCGACTTCAACCCGATCCACATCGACAACGACTTCGCCCAGATGGTGGGCCTGCCGCGCAACATCCTCCACGGCCTCTACACGATGGCCCAGGTGGCCCGCGCGCAGACCGAGGCGGCCGGTTCCGACCCGCGGACGCTGCGCCGGCTCAAGGTCCAGTTCCGCGGGATGGGCGTCCCCGAGGAGGAGATCGTCGTCACCGGCACGGTCCGGGAGCGCGATGGCGACAGGCTCGTGATCGACACGGAGGCGACTCAGGCCGGCACCGGCATCGTGCGGAACGCCGAGGCAGAGCTCGAGCTGCGTTGAGGGCCCTCGCGATCGCCCTGGTCGCGCTGGCAATCGGGATCGGGGGCCTGCTGTGCATCGGCACCGCCGTGGACATCCTCCGCGACGACACGTGCCGCGAGGTCAATCGCAGTGCCGATCCGAGCATCGAGTGCTTTCCGGGCTCGGTCGAGCGCCGCACCCTCCTCGCCGCCCTCCTCGTCGGGTCGGGCCTCACCGCTTTCGTCGCCACGATGGCCGGGTTCTACGCAGCTGCCCGCGGCCGGCGCTACGGCGTCTTCGCGGTTCTGGTGCTGCTCGCGGTCCTGTTCTTCGTCGCCGCATTCGTGGTCGGCCGGGCCCCTTGAGCGAACGGCCCGGGCTCCGCGCTCGGCCCGCTTCCTAGAATCAGCGACATGCTCAGTGAGCGACAGGCGCAGATCCTCGACCTTGCGGTGGAGGCATACCTCAAGTCCGGAACCCCGGTCGGGTCCCGGACGATCGCCGATCGCCCCGACGTCGAATGGGGCCCCTCGACGGTGCGCTCCGAGCTCGCCGCCCTCGAGCGCGAGGGCTACCTCACCCATCCCCACACGAGCGCCGGCCGGGTCCCGACCGACGCCGGCTACCGGCGCTACGCCGACGACCTGATCGAGTCGCGGGCCCGCGGGCGCACTCCCGAGGTCGCGGTCGGTCCCGGCCTCTCGAAGGTCCGCCATGAGGTCGAGGAGGCGCTGCGGGAGACGACCGCCGCCCTCGCCCAGGCCAACGACCTCCTCGCCCTGGCGACGGCGCCGCCGGCCAGCACCGCGACGATCCACCGGATCGAGGTGCTGCGGCTGCAGCCGCGGGTCGTCGCCGTCGTCGCGATCGCCGACAACGGCGACGTGGCCAAGCGCGTCTTCACCTTCGAGACGACCGTCGACCCCGGGCTGGTCGAATGGGCCTCGGCCTTCCTCAACGAGCGCCTCGCCGGGCTCGGGATCGGCTCGCGGACGATCGCCGCCCGGATCGACGACCCGGAGCTCGGCGACCGCGAGCGCCGCTTCCTCGGCGAGATCGGCGAGGCGATCGACGAGCTCGCCCAGGCCTCGCCTCAGCAGCTCTACATGGATGGGACCGCCCGGCTGCTCTCGGAGTCCCACGCCGGCGACATCCCCCATCCGGACGGGGTCGTGAGCGCGCTCGAGGGCCGGGTCAGCGTCCTCTCGGTGCTGCGCTCGGCGCTGCGCGAGCGTTCGGTCTTCCTCTGCATCGGCGAGGAGAACCCCGAGCCGGCGCTGCGCTCGGTCAGCATGATCAGCGCCAGCTACGGCCTCGGCTACCGCAACCTCGGCGCGGTCGGGGTGGTCGGGCCGCTGCGGATGGACTACGCCCGCGCCATCGACTCCGTCCGCGACGCCGCCGGCGAGCTGTCCCGCTTCTTCGCCACGGTCTACGAGGGCTAGACCGCACCGTGCCCCGCGATCCCTACGAGGTCCTCGGCGTCGACCGCAGCGCCGACGAGTCCGAGATCAAGAAGGCGTTCCGCCGGCTCGCCCGCGAGCTGCACCCGGACGTCAACAAGGACGACCCGAACGCCGAGGAGAGCTTCAAGGAGGCGGCGGAGGCGTACGAGATCCTCTCCGACGCCGAGCGCCGCCGCACCTACGACGCCTTCGGTCACGACGGCCTGCGCACCGGGGGCTTCAACTCGCGCGCTCAGGGGGCGACCGGGTTCGAGGACATCTTCTCCTCGATCTTCGGCGGCGGCGGGGAGTCGATCTTCGGCGACGTCTTCGGCGGCGGCGGCAGGGCGGGCCCGGCCCCGGGCGGGGACGTCGGCGTCCGGACCGAGATCGACCTCGCCGACGTGCTCGAGGGGGTCACCCGCGAGGTCGCCTTCCGGGCCGTCGTCCGCTGCGAGCACTGCAACGGCAACGGCGCTGAGCCGGGGACCCCGATCCGCACCTGCGACACGTGCGGTGGCGCGGGCCAGGTCCGGCAGACGACCAGGACCCCGTTCGGCCAGATGGTCCGCGCCTCGGCCTGCCCGACGTGCGGCGGCGACGGCAAGGTCCCGGAGACGCCCTGCGAGGTCTGCGGCGGCGACGGGGTGAAGGCCGAGCGCAAGACGTACGAGGTGGAGATCCCGGCCGGGATCGAGAACGGGCAGCGGATCCGGATCGGCGGCGCCGGCCACGCGGGAGAGAGCGGCGCCCCGAGCGGCGACCTCTACGTGCAGGTCCTCGTCGCCGAGGACGACCGCTTCCACCGGGAGGGAACCGACCTCGTCAGCGTGCTCGAGGTGACGGCGACGACCGCGATGCTCGGCGCGACCCTGCCGGTCGAGACGCTCACCGGCGAGCGGGAGATCGAGCTCGAGGCCGGGACCCAGCACGGCGACACGATCAGGATCCGTGGCGAGGGACTGCCGTCGCTGCGGGGACCGGGGCGGCGCGGTGATCTGCACGTCGCGATCAAGGTGGTGACGCCGGTGCATCTCACCGACGAGCAGCGCGAGCTGGCCGAGCGGCTCGAGGCCTCGCTCGAGGCGCGCAACGCCCCGGGCGGGTCCGGCGCGGGCATCTTCGAGCGCGTCAAGCGCGCGTTCCGATGACCTGCCCGTGATCCGGCTCGCCGTCCGCTGCCGGCCCGAGCTCGCCGAGCGGGTCCTCGCCGAGCTCCTCGAGCTGGTGCCCGGCGGCGTCGAGGAGGACCGCGGGGAGACCTACGTCGAGTACGCGATCTACGGGCCGCCCGGCGAGCTCCCCGAGCTGCCCGACCTCGAGGCGGCCGCCGGCGACGGCCTGGTCGAGATCGAGACCACCGAGATCCCCGACGACTGGGCGGATCGCTGGCGCGACTTCCACGAGCCGGTGCTGGTCGGGGGCGGCCGGCTGGTGGTGAGGCCGTCCTGGGAGGAGGGATCGGGCCGCGACGCGGAGATCGACATCGTGGTCGATCCCGGCCGCGCCTTCGGGACCGGCGCCCACGCCACCACCCGCGGCTGCCTCGAGCTGCTGCTGGGGCTTGCCGATCGCGGCGAGGCCGGAGGAGCGCTGGTGGATTGGGGCACGGGATCGGGCGTCCTGGCGATCGCCGCCGCCCGGCTCGGCTGGGATCCGGTCGAGGGCGTCGACCACGAGGAGCCGGCGGTGGCCGCCGCGCGGGCCAACGCCGAGGCGAACGGCGTGGCGGCGACGTTCCGGCGACTGAACCTGAGGGAGGAGGCGCCCCCCGTGGCCCCGACGGTCGTCGCCAACCTGACCGCGCCGCTGCTGCGCGGGCTCGCCGCGCGGATGGAGGAGGGCGTGATCGAGGTGCCCCCGAGGCTCGTCCTCAGCGGGTTGCTGAGCAGCGAGGCCGACGGGGTGAGGGACGCGTTCGGCGCCGCCGGGCTCCGAGCGGAGGACGTCGTCCCGGTCGGCGACTGGACGGCTCTGCTGATGCGCGCATGACGACCTCCGGGCGCGTTATGTTGCGCGCATGATCGTCACAGCAGTCTCGTTCTACGACGTCACGCTCTTCTTCCACATCCTCGCCGTGGTGCTGGCGTTCGGACCGACCTTCGCCTACGGCGTGTTCATCGCGTTCGCGGCCCGGGAGGGCGGAACCGCGGTCCCGCCGGTCGGGCGCGCGATCGTCGCCTGGGACCGGGTCGCCGGCACGCTCGGCATGACCGTCGTCCTGCTCTCCGGCCTCTACCTGGTCTCCGACGGCCCCTACGAGGCGAGCGACTTCTTCGTCTCGTGGGGCTTCCTCGCGATCCTGATCCTCTTCGGGCTCGTGCATGGGTTCTTCGCTCCGCGCACCCGGCAGGCGGTCAAGCTGGCCGAGCGGGACCTCGGCGCCGGCGACCGCAAGCTCTCGAGCGAGTTCGACGAGCTCAGCGCGAAGCTCAGCAGGGTCGGCGGCATCGCCGGCCTGATCGTGGTGCTGACGATCTACGTGATGACGGCGAAGCCCTTCCT
>CAWIVF010000004.1:0-79198 GCA_963839535.1 uncultured Solirubrobacterales bacterium | reverse complement strand
CGGTCGGGAGCCGGGTCAGCGATTCCCTCTGGACCGCAACTTCGTCGTCGATCGCCTCGGCGACCCAGTCGCGCACGTCGGCGCCGGCCGGGGTCAGGGCGAACGCGGCCGCCGCGGCCGCGACCAGGGCCACGATGCCCGCCCGCCAGCCTCGCCGGCGCCGGGCGCCACCTCGGGCGCCGGCCTCCCGGTAGGCCGCCGAAACCACTTCCCAGGAACGGTCCTCGGCGCCGGCTGCATCCGGGACGTCGGCGCGGCGCATCGCCTCTCCGAGCTCTCGATCCCTCATCACGCCTCGTCCCCGAGCAGTTCCCTGAGCTGGTCCAGTCCCCGCCTCAGCCGCGAGTTGACGGTGCCGCGCGGAAGCTCGAGGGCCGCGGCGATCTCGCCGGGGGTGAACTCGAGCAGGTGCCTGAGCACCACGATTCCGCGTCGCTCGGGGTCCAGTTGAGCCAGCGCCGTCACGACCTCCTCGGAGATCGGCGGGCCGCCGGGGATCGAACCGGCCTCCTCGCGGTCGGCTCGCCGGGCCTGAGACTCCGTGGCGACCTCTCCGCGCAGCCGCTGCGCGCGCGACCAGTCGATCGCCCGGTTGACGACGATCCGGTGCAGCCAGGGCCCGAAGGGCCGCCGCCGGTCGAAGCGATCCAGTGAGCGGATCGCGGCGAGGAAGGCCTCCTGCGCGATGTCCTCGGCGCTGGCCGAGTCGTGGACCACCAGGTAGGCGGCCCGGTGGGCCAAGGGCCAGTGACGGCGGAAGATCTGCTCGAGCGCCTCCTCCGACCCGTCCTGAGCGGCGCGGATCAGACGGCGCTCGCTGCGCCGGGCGCCGTCGCGGTCGGCGGCGACCGGACCGAGCTGCAGCGCCGCAGACGGCACCGCCCCGGAGGGGCCGCTGAGCGCAAGACGTAGCGTCGCCATCTACTCCCCTTACGGCTGGGCCTCGCCGGGAGGTCCCGGATCGGAGGTGAACGGACCTCAGGCCCGGTGGCGACCGTATCCCCTTCGGTCAACCCGTGGGAGGAAACGTGAAGGCTCGAACGTTGGCAGGCATCCTGGTCGTCGTGGCGCTGGCCGCCGGTGCGGCGCTTCCGTCGCAGGCGATCGCGGACGGGCTGCCGGTTCCCGGCGGAGTCGATACGACGGGGGAGGGGGTCGTGAGCGCCTCGGGCGCCCAGCGGTTCCTCGCGGTTCCGCACCACGGCGACACGCTCGTCGAGCGGATCGCGACCGAGGACGGCACGCTGCTCGACCGGCTCTCGATCGATGGCAGCTTCACCGTGCCCGGGGTCAGCATCGCCGGCGACACCGACGGGCTCTCCGAGGACGGCAGCGCCCTCGTCCTGATCCGGCCTCGCATGGGATTCCCGCAGGCGGAGACCTCGATGATCGTGGTCGAGCCGAACTCGCTGAAGGTCGAACGGCGGATCACCCTCGACGGCGACTTCAGCTTCGACGCGATCTCGCCCGATGGCCGCACCGCGTACGTGATCGAGTATCCGGACCGGCGCGATCCGACGTACTACCGGCTGCGCACGCTCGACCTCGCCAGCGGCAGGCTTGCCCCGGGCTCCCTGCTGCCGGAGAACGACCCGGATGAGGAGATGCGCGGCTTCCCCATGTCGCGGGTCGCCGGTCTAGGCAGCAGGTGGCAGTACACGCTCTACGACGGTGGCCTGATCTACGGCTACGGCGAGGGCCCGGCCGGCGAGCCCTTCGTCCACGCGATCGACACGGTCGGCCGCCGCACCCTCTGCATCGACCTCGAGTGGGTTCCCCCGGCGAGGATCGACAACGTCCGCCTCGAGCTCGACGAGTCGGGTGCGAACGTGCTCGTCGTCGATCCGAAGCGCGGGGTCCTCGGCACGATCGACACCGCCACCGGCGAGGCGAGCGAGGGCCCGCCGCCGGCCGCGGCGAGCGAAGCCGGGGGCGGCGACTCGGACCTGACCTGGTTGGTCGTCGCGGCCGCGGCGCTGCTCGTGCTCGGCGGCGGCGTGGCGATAATCGTCGCGTGGTCTTCACGCTCGACCAGGTCAGCCTCAGCAGGGGCGGAAGGACCGTCCTCGACGGGCTGAGCGCCGAGATCCCCGAGGGCGTCAGCGCCCTGGTCGGGCCCTCCGGGTCGGGGAAGTCGACCGTCCTGCGGCTGCTCGATCGTCTCGTCGACCCCGATCAGGGCTCGGTTCGCTACCGGGGACGCGACGTCCGCGATCTGGATCCGCTCGCCCTGCGCCGCGAGGTCTGCCTCGTCCCCCAGCTGCCCTGCGCTGCTGCCGGGGACGGTGGCCGAGAACATCGCCTTCGCCGCTGGCCTGGCGGACCGGGAGCCGGAGGTCGGACCGC
Source organism: uncultured Solirubrobacterales bacterium (assembly GCA_963839535.1). Taxonomy (GTDB): domain Bacteria; phylum Actinomycetota; class Thermoleophilia; order Solirubrobacterales; family 70-9; genus RHKX01. Next base: position 76,852 of record CAWIVF010000004.1, on the reverse strand, counting down.
TGCTCGAGCAGGCGGGCCTCGATCCCTCGTTCGCCGAGCGGGACGTCAAGGAGCTCTCGGTGGGGGAGCAGCAGCGCGCCATGCTCGCCCGCACCCTGGCCCTCGAGCCGCGAGTCCTCCTGCTCGACGAGCCGACGTCGGCGCTCGACGGGGAGGCGCGGGCCGCCGTCGAGGCGACGATCGACCGGCTGCGCAGTGAGCTCGACGCGTCGATCGTGCTGGTCACCCACGACGAGGCGCAGGCCGAGCGGCTGGCGGGGTCGTCGATCCTGCGGCTTGAACGAGGGGCGGATCGTGGACGGCGCCGCATGACCGGGATCGAGGTCACCCTCGGCGAGGTCGCCGCCTCGCTGGTCCTTGTCGCGATCGCGATCGCGATCTCCCGCTGGCGCGGCGCCGACCTCGAGCAGGACATGGCCATCGCGGTCCTGCGGTCGTTCGTCCAGCTGACCGCGGCGGGCTACGTCATCCAGTTCGTCTTCGACGACGGCAGCCTCTGGTTCGTCGTCGCTCTGCTCCTGATCTCGATCGGCTTCGGCACCCTCACCGCCCGCTCCCGGGCGAAGGAGGTGCCCGGGGCGACGCTGCCGATCCTGATTGCGCTGACGCTCGCGGCCGTGGTGACCATCGGACTGGTCCTCGCGCTCGGCGTCTTCGACGCGACCGCCCGCTACCTCGTCCCGGTCGGCGCGATGGTCGTCGGCAACTCGATGACCGCCTGCGCCGTCGCGCTCAACCGCCTCGGCGACGAGATGTCGAGTGGGGCCGCCGAGATCGAGGCGACGCTGGCGCTCGGCGCCACGTCGAGGCAGGCGGCCCTGCCACACCTGCGCAGCTCGCTGCGGTCCGGGACGATCGCGCTGATCGACTCGACGAAGACCACGGGCCTGATCTTCTTCCCGGGGACGATGGTCGGAGCCCTCCTCGCGGGCGCCGACCCGGTCGACGCCGTGCGCCTGCAGCTGATCCTCCTCTGGGTCCTGCTCGGCGCGGCGACGATCTCCGCGCTGGTCTCGACGACGCTCGTCTACCGGAACTTCTTCACCCCGGCGCACCAGCTGCGCGATCAGCCGGTGCCGTAGGGCGCCGTGGGCGTCTGGCGTCCGGAATCGTGGGCTATGTGACTTGACGGACATCACCGGGGCACGGATGATCGGCCCATGGCGCCGTCTCCCCGCACCGCGATCGTCGCCTTCGAGGGCGTGCAGTCCCTGGACGTCACCGGCCCCTGGGAGGTCCTCCACACCGCGGGCCTCTTCGCCGGCTCGCCCGGCCGACCTCGTCCTCGCCACCGCCGACGGCCGTCCGGTGCGCAGCGAGAGCGGTCTCGAGCTCGCCGCCGACGTCGTCGATCGACGACCTCGACGGCGTCGACACCCTGATCGTCGCCGGGGGGACCGGGACCCGCGAGGCGATCGGCGACGCCGCCCTGATCGCGGGCATCGCCCGGCTCGCCGCCGGCGCCCGGCGCACCGCGAGCGTCTGCAGCGGCGCCTTCCTGCTCGCCGAGGCCGGGCTGCTCGACGGCCGCCGGGCGACCACCCACTGGTCCCGCTGCGAGCAGCTCGCCCGGCGCTACCCGCAGGTGAGCGTCGAGCCGGACCCGATCTTCATCCGCGACGGGTCGGTCATGACCTCGGCCGGCGTCACCTCCGGGATGGACCTCGCGCTGGCGCTGGTCGAGGAGGACCTCGGCCGCGACGTCGCGCTGCGGACCGCCCGCATGCTCGTGATCTACGCCCGCCGGCCGGGCGGGCAGTCCCAGTTCTCCGTGCAGCTCGCGCAGCAGACCGCGGAGCGGGAGCCGCTGCGCGATCTGCAGGCCTGGATCCCCGAGCACCTCGACTCGGATCTCTCCGTCGGAGCGCTGGCCGCCCGGCTGCACCTGTCTGAGCGCCAGCTCAGCCGGATCTTCCGGCGCGAGCTCGGCGCGACCCCGGCCGACTACGTCGAGCGGCTCCGCGTGGAGCGGGCCCGGAGCATGCTCGAGACCGACGGCGACTCGCTGGAACGGGTCGCGTCGCGCTGCGGATTCGCCAGCGCCGAGGTCATGCGCCGCGCCTTCCACCGCCGCCTCGGCACGAGCCCGCGCGAGTACCGCGAGCGCTTCCGCTCCCCGCTGACGCCCCAGCCCGCCTGACACCCCCGACCACCGACCGAACGAGAGGCTCACCATGCAGATCGCCATCCCCATCTACGACGGGTTCACCGCCCTCGACGCAATCGGGCCCTACGACGTGCTCTCCCGGCTGCCGGGCGCGGAGGTCGTCTTCGTCGCCGAGGAGCCCGGCGAGAAGCGGACGGAGAGCGGCATGGCCGGGGTGACGGCGGATCGCTCGCTCGCCGACGTCCCGGAGCCCGACGTGATCGTCGTCCCGGGCGGGACCGGCAACCGCCGCCTGCTCGACCCCGGGAACGCCCTGCCTCAGTGGGTCGCCGCCGCCCACCCGGGGACCGAATGGACGACCTCCGTCTGCACCGGCGCGCTGGTGCTCGCCGCCGCCGGCGATCCTCGACGGCGTCGACGCGACCACGCACTGGGCGGCGCGCGAGGAGCTCGGGCGAACCTCGGCGCGAACCCGGTCACCGAGCGCGTCGTCGAGCGCGGCAAGGTGATGACGGCCGCCGGAGTCTCGGCCGGCATCGACATGGCGCTGACGCTCGCCGGCCGGATCGCCGGCGACACCGTCGCGCAGGCGATCCAGCTCGGCATCGAGTACGACCCCGATCCGCCGCACGACACCGGCTCGCTCGAGAAGGCACCCCCGGAGCTGGTCGAGCTGGTCAGGATGGCCCTCGCCCAGGAGGACGCCCGCGCCGACGAATTGCTCGCCCAGCGCTAGGTCATCTAAGGTCACGCGCCGTGGGCGAGCGGCGCATCTTCAGCGGGATCCAGCCGACCGGGCGCAAGCACCTCGGCAACTTCATCGGCGCGATCCGCCAGTACGTCGCGGGCCAGGACCCGGCCGATCCGGCGGCGGCGATCTACTGCATCGTCGACCTGCACGCGATCACCGTCGACTACTCGCCCGCCGAGCTGCGCGAGCGCGTCTACGACACCGCGGCGATCCTCGTCGCCGCGGGCCTCGACCCGCAGAGCTGCGTCCTCTTCCGCCAGGGAGACGTCCGCGAGCACACCGAGCTCTGCTGGCTGCTCGGCGCGGTCACCGCCTGGGGCGATCTGAACCGGATGCATCAGTGGAAGACGAAGCGCGCGCAGGTCGAGGCGCAGAGCGGCGCCTTCGTCTCCGCCGGCCTCTTCAACTACCCGGTCCTGCAGGCGGCCGACGTCCTCGCCTACCGCGCGACCGAGGTCCCGGTCGGCGACGACCAGCGCCAGCACATCGAGCTGATGCGTGAGATCGCCCGGCGCTTCAACGAGCGCTTCGGCCGGACCCTGGTGGTCCCCGAGCACCGGATCCCCGACCTGGGAGCGCGGATCATGGACCTCCAGGACCCGACCTCGAAGATGTCGACCACCTCGGGCAGCGAGGCGGGCACGGTCTACGTCCTCGACGAGCCGGCCGCGATCACCAAGAAGTTCCGCAGCGCGGTCACCGACTCCGGCCGCGAGGTGCGGCGCGGCGAGGGCAAGGAGGGCATCGCCAACCTGATCGACGTCCTCTCGGTCGTCCGCGGCATCGCGCCCGAGGAGGTCGAGGCCGAGTTCGACGGGCGCCGGCTACGGCGACTTCAAGGGGGCGGTGGGGGAGGCGGTCGCCGACTACCTCGCGCCGATCCGCGAGCGCTACGCGGACCTCCGCGGCGACGAGGCCGAGCTCGAGCGCATCCTCGCCGCCGGCGCCGACCGCGCCCGCGCGATCGCCTCCGAGACGCTCGCCGACGTGCGCGAGCGAATGGGCGTCGGCGAACCGGCGTAGAGCTCGACTTCGCCGCGATTTGCGGTGAGTCGCGGGGCCGTCGGCGGGGAGCCGTGCTTCCCGACCGGCTCCGCGCCTACTCTTGCCCCGTGCGTTCGGACGATCTCGAGCTCGACCTCGACGTTTTCGCGGGGCCGTTCGACCTCCTGCTGGCGGTCGTCCTGCGTGAGGAGATCAGCCTGCTCGAGGTCCCGCTCGGCGAGGTGGTCTCCGCCTACATCGGCCGGCTGAGCGAGTCGGGCGAGCTCGACCTCGAGTCCGCGACCGAGTTCCTGGTGCTGATCGCCGCGCTGCTCGAGCTCAAGTCGCGGCTGATGCTCCCGGCGGCCGAGGAGGTCGAGCTCGACCTCGGGCCGGAGGAGGCCGCCGACGAGCTGCTCGCCCGGATGCTCGAGTACCGCCGCTACAAGGACGCCGGCGCCGCTCTTGCCGCCCGCTTCGAGGCCGAGCGGCCCTTCCTCTACCGCTCCGCGCCGCTGCCGCTCGCGCTGCGCCGGGTGTCGATCGACGCCGCCCGCAAGGCCTACGACCCGGCTCGCCTCGGCTCCGCGCTCGGCGATCTGCTGCGCACGCCGCCGCGCCTCGACACGAGCCACATCCGCCCGACCGTCTCCCTCGAGCGGCGGGTCGAGGTCCTCCGCGACCTGCTGGCGAGCTCCGCGCGCGTCGACTTCGACGAGGCCTTCGGCACCGAGGACCGCCTGACGCAGGCGGTCACGATCTTCGCCCTGCTCGAGATGCACAAGAAGGGCGAGGCGACCTGGTCCCAGCGGGACAACTTCGGGCCGATCGAGATCAGCGGCCGCGCCACCCGCGCCCGACCGGCCGAGGCGGTGACCTCGTGAGCGCAGGATCATCCGCCGCCGAGCTCGCCCGGGTGATCGAGGCGCTGCTGTTCCTCTCGCCGGAGCCGGTCGCGATCGGCGAGCTGATCGAGGCCTGCGAGGCGAGCGAGGTCCAGGTGCGCAACGCCCTCGACCTGCTCGGCGAGGAGCTGGCGCCCGGGCGCCGGGGCATCGTCCTGCGCGAGTTGAGCGGCGGGTTCGCCCTCGCCACCGACCCGATGGCCGAGCTCCCGGCCCGCCGGCTGCTGGCGCGGCCGAAGACGCCGCCGCTCACGCAGGCGCAGGCCGAGACGCTGGCGATCGTCGCCTACCTCCAGCCCGTCTCCCGCCCGGAGATCGCCCGGATCCGCGGCGTCAGCTCGGAGTCCGGCGTCCAGACGCTTGCCGAGCGCGGACTGATCGAGGAGTCGGGCCGGTCCCGCTTCGGCGCGGTGATCTACCGCACCACCGACCTCTTCGAGCGCCTCTTCGGGCTCACCGGCCTCGATGCCCTCCCGGACGTCGCCGCCTTCGATCCCACCCCCGAGGACGCCGCCGAGCTGCGCGAGCGCCTGCTCAAGGCCGGCGAGCAGCGCGCCGAGGCCTAGGCCCCCGGCCACCGGGGGCGCGGACGCTCCCGCTCGCTAGCTTGAGCCGATGCGGCTCGCCAAGTACCTCGCCCATTGCGGCGTCGCCTCGCGGCGCGGCGCCGAGAACCTGATCTCCCACGGCGTGGTCAGCGTCGGCGGCGAGCGCGTCACCGATCCCGCCCGCGACGTCGACGCCTCGAGCGGGGTGGCGGTCAACGGCACCCCGGTCCTGCCGGAGCCGCACGAGGTCTGGGCGCTGCACAAGCCGGAGAACGTCACCTCGACCGCGCACGAGCCGGGCCGGCGGCGGGCCGTGACCGATCTCGTCGCCTCCGAGCGGCGGCTCTATCCCGTCGGCCGCCTCGACGCCGACTCGACCGGCCTGATCCTGCTGACGAACGACGGCGAGCTGGCCAACCGGCTCACCCATCCGCGCTACGGCGTCCCCAAGACGTATGTCGCACGGCTGCGCAAGCCGGCCACCGAGTCCCAGGTGCGCCGCCTGCGCGAGGGGGTCGAGCTCGAGGACGGCCCCACGCAGCCCGCGCAGGTCGAGGGGGTCGGCTCGAACTTCCTGGAGCTGACGATCAAGGAGGGGCGCAACCGGCAGGTCCGCAGGATGGTCGAGCGGGTCGGCAACAAGGTCGTCTCGCTGCGGCGCACCCGCTTCGCCTCGCTCGAGCTCGGCGACCTTCCCGAGGGGGAGGCGCGCCAGCTCTCGCGCTCGGAGGTCAAGCGCCTCTGGAAGGATGCCGGGCCGATGCCCGGCCCGAGCGAGAGGAAGCGATGAGCGAGGAGCGCGTCTTCGCGCTGCGCGGAGCCGCGCAGGCCGACCGCAACGATCGCGACTCGATCCTCGCTGCGACCGACGAGCTGCTGCGGGAGATGATCGCCCGCAACGAGCTCGATCCGGAGCGGATGATCAGCTGCATCCTGACCTGCACCGACGACCTCGACGCGGAGTTCCCGGCCGTCGCCGCTCGCGCCCTCGGGCTCGACGAGGTGCCGCTGCTCTGCACTCGCGAGATCGCCGTGCCGGGCGCGATGGAGCGGGTGATCCGAGCCATGGTCCACTACTACGCCCCGGCCGACCACACCCCCGCGCACACCTACGTCGGCGCCGCACGCGGGCTGCGCTCCGACCTCCACTCGGCGCAATGACCGCCGGGTCATCTCCCGAGTTCGCGGCGAAGCTCGCCCAGCTGCCCCACTACGAGGGCGGCATGGACATCGAGCGCGCCCGCCGCACATACGAGGCATCCGACGTGATCAAGCTGGCCTCGAACGAGTCGCCCTGGGGCCCGCACCCGGCGGTGCTCGAGGCCGTCGCGAAGGCCGCGGCGCAGGCCAATCGCTATCCCGACCAATACGCGTCGCTGTTGCGCCGCCGGATCGCCGACCGCTTCGACCGCGACCCCGCCGGGATCGCCGTCAGCAACGGCTCCTGCGAGATCCTCCTCGCCGCCGCCCTCGCCCTCTGCGAGCCGGGCGCCGAGCTGGTCTACGCGTGGCCCTCCTTCTCGATGTACCCGCAGCTCGCGCCGCTGGCCGGAGCGCGCGAGATCCGCGTTCCCCTCAACGACCGCTACGAGCACGACCTCGACGCGATGGCGAGCGAGGTCACCGTCGCCACGCGCCTCGTGATCGTCTGCAACCCGAACAACCCGACCGGGACCTGCCTGCCGCCGGAGCGGATCGCCGAGTTCCTCGAGCGGATCCCAGGGCACGTCACGGTGATCCTCGACGAGGCCTACATCGAGATGCAGGTCCTCGACCACCCCGACGCGACGACCGACCTGCTCGACCGCTTCCCCAACCTGGTGCTGCTGCGCACGTTCAGCAAGGTCTACGGCCTCGCCGGCCTGCGCTGCGGCTTCGCGCTCTGCTCGCCCCGGTTCCGCGCCGCGGTCGACGCCGTCCGTCAGCCGTTCAGCGTCAACCTGCTCTCGCAGGCCGCCGGCGCCGAGGCGCTCCTCCACCAGGACGACATCCTCGACCGGGTCGAGAGGACGGTCGCCGAGCGGATCGGGGTGGAGGAGGCGCTGCGTGAGCTCGGCCTGACCACCGCCGAGACGCAGACGAACTTCTCCTGGATCGACCTCGGCGACCGCGACGAGGCGGCCATCGTCGAGGGCCTCGGCCGCGCCGGCGTGATCGTCCGCCCGGGGACCCCGCTCGGCGGCCCGGGCCACATCCGCGTCTCCTACGGCACCCCGGCCGAGAACGAGCGATTCCTCGCGGCGCTGCAGCCCCTGCTCTAGTCGCACGTGGCCATGCGCGCTTGCGCCCACCCGCGACCCCTGCTAGAAGTGTCTGCAATGAGCGGCATGCCGACCTCCTGCGCGCGCCCCCTTCCGGTCTCCGGTGGCGCCCGTCTGCATGCCGACTCGTGGTATTGGCGATTTAGCTAGGCGTCCGCTTCAGGCCACGCCGGCCTGCCCGAGGAACCCGAGTACACCTCCGGACGCCGCCATGGACCCTTGCGGTCCCCACGCTCTTGCCTGAGAACACCGGAGAGGACGAACACGGATGATGGTTGTGATGGAACCCGAAGTTGAACGAATTCGCGATCGGCGAATCGAGCGGATCGAGCCGCTCGACCGCCCGTCGGACCTGCTCGCGGAGCTGCCGCTCCCGCCCGCTGCGGTCGAGGTGGTGTTGCGTGGGCGCCGGGAGACCTCCGCCGTGCTCGACGGCGAGGACGACCGGCTCCTCGTCGTCGTCGGCCCCTGCAGCGTCCATGACGTCGAGGCCGCCGGTGAGTACGCCAAGCGCCTCGCCGCTCGGGCCGACGACCTGCGCGACGACCTCCTCGTCGTCATGCGCGTCTACTTCGAGAAGCCCCGCACCACCACCGGCTGGAAGGGCTTGATCAACGACCCGCACCTGGACGACACCGGCGACGTGAACACCGGCCTGCGGATGGCCCGGCGCCTGCTGCTCGAGGTGCTCGGGCTCGGGCTGCCCACGGGCTGCGAGTTCCTCGACCCGATCACCCCGCAGTACATCTCCGACACGGTCTCCTGGGCAGCGATCGGCGCGCGGACGACGGAGAGCCAGATCCACCGTCAGCTCGGCTCCGGGCTGTCGATGCCGATCGGCTTCAAGAACGGCACCGACGGCAACGCCCAGGTCGCGGTCGATGCGGTTCGCGCCGCGGCGGCCCGGCATTCGTTCACCGGCGTCGACCCGGACGGGACACCGGCGATCCTGCACACGTCGGGCAACGCCGACGCCCACGTGATCCTGCGCGGCGGTCGCAACGAGCCCAACTACGGAGCGGCGGACAGTCGCCGAGGCGCTCGAGCGCCTGGCCTCGGTCGGGCTGCCCGAGCGGATCGTCGTCGACGCCTCCCACGACAACAGCCGCAAGGACCCGGACCGCCAGGTGACCGTCGCCGAGGACCTCGCCGATCAGGTGGCGGCCGGGAACCGCGGCATCGTCGGGGTGATGCTCGAGTCGTTCCTCCTCGCGGGCCGTCAGGATCTCGCCCATGGGGACCTCGTCTACGGCCAGTCGATCACCGACGCCTGCATGGACTGGGACAGCACCGGCGTGGTCCTCGATCGCCTGGCGGAGGCGGTTCGCGCCCGGCGCGAGCGTGCCTGAGCTCCGATGAGGATCGCCGTCCTCGGCGTCGGCCTGATCGGCGGCTCGATCGGCCTCGCCGCCAGGGAGCGGCTCGGTGCCGAGGTCGTCGGGTTCGACCGGGACCCCTCGACGCTCGCCGACGCCCTCTCCCGCGGCGCGCTCGACCGGGCCGCCGAATCGGTGGGTGAGGCGGCCGCCGAGGCCGACGCCGTCATCTGCGCGGCGCCGGTCGCGGCGCTGCCCGGCCTGGTCGCGGAGGCGATCGCCGCCTCGGGGCCGGAGGCGGTCGTCACCGACGTCGGCTCGACGAAGCTGGGCCTGCTCGAGGCCCTCGCCGGCGTCGACGGAGCCGAGCGGTTCATCGGCGGCCATCCCCTCGCCGGCGCCGAGACCGCCGGCGTGCAGGGGGCGCGGGGGGACCTCTTCGACGGGGCCCGCTGGTACCTGACGCCGACCGCTGAGACGCAGGGGATCCTCCTCGACCGCCTCCACCACCTGATCTCCGGCCTCGGGGCCCGCCCGAGGGCGATCGACGCCGCCACCCACGACCGCGAGATGGCGGCGATCAGCCACCTGCCCCACGTGCTCGCCAACGTCCTCGTCGCCGCTGCCGCCGGGCACGGCAGCAATGCCGACCGGACCCCCGAGGTCGGTCGCAGCTTCCGCGACGCGACCCGCGTGGCGGGCGCAAACCCGGGGATCTGGGCCGACATCTACAGCTCGAACTCCGAGGCGGTCGCCGCCGAGATCGACGGTGTCGTGGAGCGACTTCGTGAGGCGGCCGAGCTGATCCGCGGTGGCGATCGCGAGGCCCTCGCGGCCTGGCAGGTGGCCGCCCGCGAGGACCGCCGGCTGCTGCTCGAGGCCGACCTCGCCGCGACCCCCCTTCTCGAGCTGCGCATCTCGGTCGAGAACCGCCCCGGGACGGTCGCCGAGATCGCCCTCGCCCTCGCCGGGGCCGGGGTCAACATCGAGGACATGTCGCTGTTCCCGGCCGCGGATCAGCGGACCGGCGCGATCTCGCTCTGGATCGGCGGAACCGCCGAGGCCGATCGTGCCGCCGAGATCGTGCGCGGCCTCGGCCACACCGTCGCCTCGACCGGCCCGGTGGAGCCCTGAGCCCGGCGGCGATGGAGGCGCGATTCGAGCCCGCCGGCCCGCTGCGCGGGGAGCTGGTCGCCCCGCCTGACAAGTCGATCTCGCATCGGGCGGGGCTGCTCGGCGCGTTCGGGGAGGGGGAGGCGCGGGTCTCCCGCTACCTCGACTCCGCCGACACCCGCAGCACGCTCGCGGCCGTCGAGGCGCTTGGCGCCGAGGTGACGATCGGAGCCCCGAAGGACGGCGGGATCGAGGTCGCGATCAAGGGATTCGGCCTGCGCGGCGCGGCGCAGCCCGACGGGCCGATCGACGTCGGCAACGCGGGCACGCTGATCCGCCTGCTCGCCGGCCTGCTGGCCGGGCAGGAGGGCCGCAGCTTCCAGCTGGACGGCGACGAGTCGATCCGGCGGCGGCCGATGGGGCGCATCCTCCAGCCGCTCGCGCGCATGGGCGCGGTCGCGAAGGGCGCCGAGGGCGGCCTGCCGCCGCTCGCGATCGACGGCGCGCGGCTGACCGGGGCCGAGTACCGGCTGCCGGTCGCATCGGCTCAGGTCAAGTCGTGCGTCCTTCTCGCCGGTCTGCTCGCGGACGGGCCGACCAGCGTCCGTGAGCCGGCGCCGAGCCGCGATCACACGGAGCGCATGCTCGCCGCTTGCGGGGTCCCGGTGGACGTCCGGCGGGAGACCGCTCTGCCGACCGACCCCGTGTCGAGCACGATCAGCGTCTCGCCGGCCGAGCGGCTCTCGCTGCCGGCGATGACCGTGCCGGGCGACCTCTCGTCGGCGGCGTTCCACCTCGTCGCCGGCCTGATCGCTCCCGGCAGCGACGTCGTCGTCCGCGGGGTCGGCCTCAACCCGACCCGCGTCGGGCTGATCGGCATCCTCAACCGGATGGGCGCGATCGTGGAGGTCGCCGAGACCGCGATGGAGGCGGGGGAGCCCGTCGGTGAGGTCCGGGTCCGCGCCGGCAAGCTCCGCGGCACGCGGGTGGTCCCGGGCGAGATCCCCCTCGCGATCGACGAGCTGCCGCTCGTCGCCCTGCTCGGCTGCTTCGCCGAGGGACGGACGATCGTGACCGGGGCGGCTGAGCTGCGACACAAGGAATCCGATCGGATCGCCGGGGTCGTCGACGCGCTGACGGCGCTCGGAGGCGAGATCGAGGCGCTCGAGGACGGATTCGCGGTGACCGGCACCGGAGGCCTCCGTGGCGGCCGGATCGACTCGCTCGGCGACCACCGCCTGGCGATGCTCGGGGCCGTCGCCGGCGTCGCCTCGCGGGAGGGCGTGACCGTCGAGGGATTCGACGCGGCCGGTGTCAGCTATCCCGGCTTCGAGCGCGATCTGCGGTCGCTCTGCGCACCCTCTCTAGGCTGACCCGTCATGGTCATCGCCATCGACGGTCCCGCCGGGGCCGGAAAATCCACCGTGGCCCGGGCGCTCGCCGAGCGGCTCGGCTTCACCTACCTCGACTCCGGGGCGATGTACCGCTGCGTGGCTCTGGCGGCGCTCGAGGCCGGCGCCGACCCCGACGACCCCGGCGCCGTCGCTCCGCTGGCTCGGGAGCTCGACCTCGGCATGGGGCCGGGAACGGTCTCGCTCGCGGGCCGCGACGTCACCGGCGCCATCCGCTCGCCCGAGGTCTCTGCCACCGCTTCGCGCGTCTCCGTGCATCCGGATGTCCGCCAGGCGATGGTCGAGCGCCAGCGCGGCCTCGTCGCCGACGGTGGCTGGGTCGCGGAGGGCCGCGACATCGGCACGGTGGTCTGCCCGGACGCGCCGCTGAAGATCTTCCTGACCGCAAGCGAGGACGAGCGCGCCCGCCGCCGCGCCGCCGAGAGCGGGGAGGAGGCGGGCTCGGTGCTCACCGCGATGCGCGACCGTGACCTGCGTGACCGCGAGCGCGAGCACGGGGCGTTGCGACCGGCCGACGACGCGGTCGAGGTCGACACGACCGGCCTCGGCATCGACGGCGTGATCGAGCGGATCGCCGCCCTGGCGGCGGAGCGGGGGCTCGCATGAAGGTGGCGGTCGTCGGCTATCCGAATGCCGGCAAGAGCACCCTGGTGAACCGGCTCGCCGGCGTCCGCGAGGCTGTCACGCACTCGGAGGCGGGGGTGACCCGCGACCGCAAGGAGGTCGAGGCCGAGTGGAACGGCAGGTCGATCACCCTGATCGACACCGGCGGGGTCGACATGGCCGCCGAGGACTCGCTTTCGCGCGCGGTCCAGCACCAGGCCCGCGAGGCGATCGCCGACTCCGACCTGATCCTGCACGTGGTCGACGCACGCGCCGGCCTCGGCCCGGGCGACGCCGAAGTCGCCGCCCTGCTGCGGGCCGCGCCCCAGCCGGTGATCGTCGTCGCGAACAAGGTCGACAACCCGCGCGACGTGCACGTCGCGGCTGAGCTCAATCGGCTCGGGCTCGGCGAGCCGATGCCCGTCTCCGCCAGCCACGGCATCGGGACCGGCGACCTGCTCGACCGAGTCACCGAGCTGGCGCCGGCCGAGGGCGAGGCCGAGGCGGGCGACCTGCCACGGATCGCGATCCTCGGCCGCCCCAACGTCGGCAAGTCATCGCTGCTCAACGCCCTCCTCGGCTCGGAGCGGACCATCGTCAGCGATGTCGCGGGCACGACGCGCGACTCGATCGACACCCGGGTCGAGCTCGACGGGCGCGAGGCCATCCTGGTCGACACCGCGGGCATTCGGCGACGCACCAAGATCGCCGGCACGATCGACTACTACGCCCAGCTGCGCGCCGAGCGGGCCGCCTCCCGCGCCGACGTCGCGGTGCTCGTCTGCGACGCCTCCGAGGGGGTCACCTCCGAGGACCTCCGGATCGGCGAGCTCGCGATGACCTCGGGCTGCGCCACGCTGGTCACGCTGAACAAGTGGGACATCGTCGAGGTCGACCTCGACGACGCCAAGGCGAGGCTGGAGCAGCGCCTGCGCCTGCGGCCGCCCGTGATCACCCTCTCGGCGCTGCGCGGCCGCAACCTCCAGAAGGTCCTCCCCAAGGCGCTCGAGCTGGCCGACCGGCGGGCCTCGCGCGTGCAGACGGCGGAGCTCAACAAGATCCTCGCGGCGGCGGTCGAGCGCAACCCGCCGCCGGCCAAGCGCGGCCGCCGCCTGCGCACCTACTACGCCGCTCAGGTCGGCGACGCGCCGCCGCGGCTGGCGATCCAGGTCAACGACCGCACCCTGATCAACCGCGATTGGTCCTACTACCTCGAGAACCACCTGCGCGCCGCGCTTCGCCTCGAGGGCGTCCCGCTGATCATCGACTTCGTGCCGCGCAAGCGGACCCGGGATGCCGGGGGGGTATAAGGGTCCCGAGTGGCGAGGGACCGCAGGATCGAGCAGGCGCGCGAACGCCTTCGCCGCTTGCTGCCGCCCCCGGGGACGGCGGGCGAGCGGATCGAGCAGCTGCGCGAGCGTGCCCGCACCGCCAGGGCCAGGCAGGGCGCCAGGCTGAATCCACCTCCGTGGGTGCCGCCGCCCCCGAGCCCCGCGAAACCCGCCGACCCGGCGATCGAGGAGCCGGAGGCGGTGACGGTCGAGGCCGGGGAGGCGCCGAGCCGCCGGCGCCGCTGACGCACGAGACAGCCGGCCGACGACGCGCCGGTCTCGGTGCCCTTCCGCCCGGCCGCCGAGCGCGATGCCGCGGCCGCCGCGATCACCGAGGGCGTCGGCCCGGCGACTCCGCGACGCAGACCGGATCCGCCGGGCGGTCGCTGCGACCGGCGAGCGCGTTTCGAGCGGCGGGCACTGGGTGGCCGATCACTGGGCGACGCTGCCCGACGTCGGGCGGGCCCGGATCCTTGCCGCGCTGATCGTCGCCGCGGTGGCGGCGCTGATCTGGTTCGTGGTCATCCCCTCGGCGCCCTGTGCCGCTCCCGGCGGGGACCAGTGCCCACCCGGTGACGACGCGATCGCGCTCGTTCCCGACGACGTCGTCGCCTACGTCCACGTCGACGTCGACTCCGACACGGCGCAGTTCGAGGCCGCCGAGGTCCTCGCCGAGCGGCTGCCGCTGCTCACCGGGCTCGCCGTCGACGACGTGTCGTCGGTGGCGGGGCGGCCGATCGACTTCGACGAGGAGGTTCGGCCGTGGTCGGGCGGCGAGGCGGCTCTCGCCGTCCTGCCCGGCGCCGGCAAGGTCGACCAGGTCCTGATGCTCGAGGCGGGCGACGAGGACGCCGCCCGTGACTTCGCTGACGAGCTGCTGGGTCCGACCGCGGTCAGCAACGACATCGGCGGGACCGAGGTCCTCGTCGACGAGGACGGCTATTCCGCGGTGCTCTACGAGGGCTTCCTGCTGCTCGGGCCGAAGGGCGGGATCGCGCAGATCGTCGATCCGCCGCGCGGCTCCGGCCCCCTGGAGTCCGCCCCCTCGGCGGGCGCGATCGACCGCCTGCCGGAGGAGACCCTGGCCTACGCGTACCTGTCGCCCTCCGGCGCGAGGGAGATGCTCGGCTCGGGGACGCTCAGGTCGCTCGACACCTTCGTCGACTCCGCCGCGACCTCCGGTGTGGCCGCGTCGATCAGCGTCGATGGGGACTACGTCGACATCGCGGTTCGCAGCGACCTCGATCCCGAGCGGGTCGAGACCTCGCCTGGGTTCTTCGCCGCGCTGCCGAGCTTCGAGCCGACCCTGACCGCCGACGTGGGCGCCGATGCGCTGGCCTACCTCGGGATCGGCGAGCCCCAGGGCAGCGTCGCCTCCCTGCGCGAGCAGGCCGCCGCCGACGCGCCTGACCTGCTGGCGTCCTTCGACCGCTTCGAGAAGTCCCTTCGCAAGAAGGGCGGGATCAGCATCGAGGACGACGTGCTGCCGCTGCTGGGCTCGGAGATCGCTCTTTCGGTGCAGCCCGTCTACGCCGGCGGCGAGCCGCCCGTCCCCGGGACCGTCGTCAGCTCGGGCACGCCTTACGTCAGCCTCCTCGCCGCCGGGATCGACGAGACCGAGGCCGCAACTGCGCTGGCGGAGCTGCAGCAGCCGGTGGTCGACGCGCTTGCGCCCGACGTCGACGGCAGCGTCCCCGCCTTCGAGTCGTCGCGGATCGCCGGCGTCGAGGCCCAGAGCCTCTTCCTCAACCCTCAGATCGATCTCACCTACGCGACGTTCGCCGACCGGCTCCTGATCGCGACCGACCGCCTCGCGGTGCGCCTGGCGAGGGAGGAGGACGGCGGGCTGGCCGCCTCCGAGAGCTTCGCCGCGCTGGCCGAGCCGCTGCCGGATGAGGTCTCCCTGCTGGCCTACCTCAACCTCGACGGGCTCTTCCGGCTCGGCGAGGAGGTCGGCCTGGCGACGGACCCGGTTTACGCCACCTTCGCCGGCGACCTGCGCAACCTGCGCGGCGGCCGCCCTCGCCGTGGTCGGCGGCGAAGAGCGGATCGACACCGATCTGCGCATCGCCACGGGAGCGCCGGAGGCGGTCGGGGTGGCCACCTCACCGCTCGGCGGCGATTAGCATCCCCCGGGCAAGCGACCGAAATGAGGCAGCGCCAGCGATGAGCGAGACGATTGAGCTCTCCGACAACGAGTACCTGTTCACCTCGGAGTCGGTGACCGAGGGTCACCCGGACAAGATCTGCGATCAGATCTCCGACGGGGTCCTCGACGCCGTGCTGGCCGTCGACCCCGGCGGTCGGGTCGCCTGCGAAACGCTCGTCAACACCGGCCTCGTGGTCGTCTCGGGCGAGATCTCGACCAAGGAGTACGTCGACATCCCGACCATCGTCCGCCGGACGATCAAGGAGATCGGCTACGACAACGGCGAGTTCGGCTTCGACGGCAACTCCTGCGCCGTGATCACCGCGATCGACGAGCAGTCCCCCGACATCGCGCAGGGCGTCGACGAGGCGCTCGAGCACCGCGCCGGTGGCGACGAGGACGACGTCGAGATCGCCGGCGCGGGCGACCAGGGAATGATGTTCGGCTACGCCTCCAACGAGACCAGCGAGCTGATGCCGATGCCGATCCAGATCGCGCACACGCTCGCCCGCCGGCTCACCGAGGTCCGCAAGGACGGCACGCTCGACTACCTGCGGCCCGACGGCAAGACCCAGGTCACCGTCCGCTACCGCGACGGGGTGCCGGCCGAGATCGTCCGGATCCTGATCTCGACCCAGCACGGCGAGGGCGTCGAGACCGAGGAGACGATCAAGCCCGACCTCTGGGAGCACGTGATCAAGCCGGTGCTCGACGCGAACTACGCGGACCTCTACGACCCCGAGACCCTCCGCGAGACGCTGCTGATCAACCCGACCGGCAAGTTCGTGATCGGCGGTCCGGTCGGCGACGCCGGCCTGACCGGCCGCAAGATCATCGTCGACACCTACGGCGGGGCAGCCCGCCACGGCGGCGGCGCCTTCAGCGGCAAGGACCCGTCGAAGGTCGATCGCTCAGCGGCCTACGCGGCTCGCTACGTGGCCAAGAACGTGGTGGCGGCGGGCCTGGCGGATCGCTGCGAGGTGCAGGTCGCCTACGCGATCGGCGTCTCCCATCCGGTCTCGATCATGGTCCAGACCTTCGGCACCGGCCAGATCTCCGACGCCAGGCTGACGGCCGCCGTCCGCGAGGTCTTCGACCTCCGTCCCGGCGCCTTCCGCGAGTACCTGGACCTGCACCGGCCGATCTACCAGAAGACCGCCGCCTACGGGCACTTCGGGCGCGACGACGAGGACTTCACCTGGGAGCGCACCGATCGCGTCGACGACCTCCGCCAGGCCGCCGGCGTCGGTGAGGCCGCCGCGGTCTGACGAAAGCTCGACCCGATAACCGCGAGCGTCTCGGCGATCGCCTCGAGCGGTCGATCGAGGAGCGCGCGGAGCCCGACTTCACCGACGAGAAGCCGGACTCCGGGGAGGGGAAGGGGAGCCTCCGCAGGACGGCGATCTGGGTCGGCATCACCGGGGTCTCGCTCTACCTCGTGGCGCCGAGCCTGCTCGACCTGCTCGGATCGTGGCGGGAGCTCAACTCGATCGATCCCGCCTGGTTCCTGGCGCTGGGAGCGCTCGAGGCGCTGGCGCTGGCGTGCCTCTGGATCCTGCAGCGTCTGGCGCTTCCGCGGGCACCGATCTCGGCGATCGTCGACTCGCAGCTCGCGGGCAACGCGCTCGCGAAGATCGCCCCCGGCGGCGGGGCGGTCGGGGGCGCCCTTCAGTACAAGATGCTCGTCGAGCGCGGCCAGCCGGGCCCCGCCGTCGTCGCCGCGCTGACGGCGGTGAACCTGCTCACGTTCGCCGTCGTGCTCGGGCTCCCGGTCCTGGCGCTGCCGGCCCTCATCGGCGGTTCGGTCGACCGGGGCCTGGCGGATGCCGCCTACGTCAGCCTCGGAGTCTTCGCGCTGCTCGCCGCGGTCGGGGCGCTGCTGATGAATCGGGACGGCTTCCTGGCCTGGACCGGGCGGGCGGTGCAGACCGTCCGCAACCGGATCCGGCGGAAGTCAGAGCCGCTGACCGGCCTGCCCGACCGGCTGCGCCGCGAGCGCGACCGGCTCAAGACCACCCTGGGGGCGAGCTGGAAGCCGGCGCTGCTGGCCACGGTCGGCGCGCTGGGCCTTCGACTACGCGATCCTGCTGGCGTGCGCTGGCGGCGGTCGGCTCCTATCCGGTGCCCGGCCTCGTCCTGCTCGCGTTCTGCGCCGCTCAGCTGCTGTCGCAGATCCCGGTCACCCCCGGCGGCCTGGGCTTCGTCGAGGCCGGCCTCACCGCGACCCTGGTGCTCGCCGGGGTCGATGCGGCGGACGCCGTCCTCGCCACGTTCATCTATCGCCTCTTCACCTACTGGCTGCCGCTGCCGGTGGGGCTTGCGGCGTTCGGCCTCCATCAGCGCCACGCCTCCGGCAAGCACGGGCCGGCCGGGATGAGCCGGCGGCCGGCGGCTCAGATGACCGGCGAGATCGCCGCGAACGCCGCGGACGAGATCCGCTGGAGCGGCCCCGAGGCTGCCTGACCCGGGGTCGAGACAAGCTCCGCGGGAGCCGAGAAGCGCTCGTCGAACTGCGCCGCCAGATCCGGCGAGCGCACCAGGACGTCGAGCTCGAGGAAGCGCTTGAGGCTCCACGAATCGAGGTTGCAGGTGCCGATGAGGACGTCCTCGCCGTCGCGGACGAACGCCTTCGCGTGCAGCATCGCCGGGTGTCCGATGATGCGCACGCCCGCTCCGAGCAGCGCCTTGTGATGGAACAGCTGCGCGCCGGCGCAGGCGACGTTGTTCGCCTTGGCGGGGACGAACAGCCGCACCCGCGCGCCGCGCTCGGCGGCGGCGATGATCCGCATGATCATCCGCCTGTCGCTGACGTAGGGGTTGACGACGTCGAGCGTCTCCGTCGCGCCGTCGATCAGGTCCGCGATCGCCGTCGTGATCGGGCGGTAGTCGCCGGGTGCGTTGTGCAGGACGGTCGCCGGGACCGGACTCACCGACGTCCTCGTGCTGGCGGCAGCAGCGCGTCGAGCTGGTCGAGCGGGATCTCCCCGCCGAGCCAGCGGAATGTCGCGATCGAGACCAGCTGCAGTTGCGAGACGACGGGCCCGGTGACCCGCAGGAACAGATCGTGGAAGCGGCCGTCGGCGAAGTGGTCCTCGACGCCGGCGCCCCCGACCCAGCCGATCCGCCCGTCGACGATCACGCACTTGCGATGGTCGACGTGGCCGATCTGGTCGAGGTTCCAGCGACTCGCGACCACCCGAGATGGCCGGCTGGGACGAGGCCCGCCAGCCCGTTGCGCGCACCACGCGCACCTCAACGCCCCCGTTCACCAGTCGCTCGTACAGCTCGCGGCTCGCTCCGTCGGGGCGCGATCCCACCGAGTCGACCACCAGCCGGACCGGGATCCCCGCCGCGGCCTTGGCGAGCAGTGCCGCGGCGAACTGCTCGCCGATCGCGCCCGGCTTGAACCCGAACTGATTGACGTGCACCGAGGAGGTGGCCGAATCGATGTCCGCGAGGATCAGCGGGAAGAAGCTCTCGCCGCCGACGTGGACGTCGGCTGAGGATGCGGTGGTCTCCTCGAACGCCAGCGCCAGGTCTGAGATCCCCACGGGCTCGCGGAGCAGACGCTCCGCGCGCTCGCGGATGTCAGCGCGGGAGGTCGCTGCGCTCGTCGCCGAGGCCGGAGCGGCCCTGCGGACCGCTTGCCAGCGGTTCCGTTGCGTGGTGGACGCGATCGACGACGCGCTCGGGCTGCGCGACGCCGGCGAAGACGAAGTCGCCATCGGGATTGGTGGCCGCCGTGTCGAAGTCGACGTCACCGATCTGCATGATCCGCTGGAACATCGACTGGCGGTAGTTGACGTCCTGGACCCGCTCGATCTTCGTCTCCTGGACGTTGCGCGAGATCATCCCGTGCTTGATGTGCAGGCGCCGGTTGGTGATCGTGTAGCGGGTCGCGACCCGTCGCAGGAAGCCGACGAGGGCGACGATCGCGCCGCCGCCGATCAGCTCGATCGTGATCGCGGTCTCGCTCACGTCGTCGCCGATCGTGTTCCCGTAGAAGACGGTCAGAGCGACGATCACCGCGATCAGCAGCGCGCCCTTCAAGTAGAACCCGAGGATCGCGCGCCAAGAGGGATGTCCCTCGAAGACGATCTGCTCTCCTGGACCGAGGTTCAGCGCCACGGGCCCAAGATATACGGCGCGGGGGGCATCCGTGGAAAGACGTAGCTTGGATCGCGTGATGGACATCGCCAAGGTCGAGCCGATAACGACGGCCCGCGCGCTGCGTGGGCCGTTCGACTACCGGATCCCGGCGGCGATGCGGGGGGTGGACGTGGGCTCCCTGCTGATGGTGCCGTTCGGGAACCGGCGGATGCTCGGGGTCGTGGTCGGGCTCACCGACCGCACCGACGTCGCCCCCGACCGGCTGGCCGAGCCGATCGAGGCGCTCGAGGCGGGCGCGACGCCCGAGCTCGTCCGCCTCGGCCTCTGGGTGGCGGAGCGCTACTGCTCCACGCCCTCGCGTGGCCTGGCGCTGGTCCTGCCGCCCGGCTCGGGCGCAGGCGTCCCGCGCGCCGCCCGGGCGCGGACCGAGCGGCGCGCGCGGATCACCGAGGAGGGACGCGCCGCGCTCGCCGGCGAGGTGCGCCTGGGGGAGCGCCAGCGCGCGGCGCTGGCGGCCCTCGCCGAGGCCGAGGATCTCTCCGGCTCCGACCTCGTTCGCCTGGCCGGCGCCGACTCGGCGGTGCTCGCCCGCCTCGCGGAGCGCGGCCTGGTCCGCCAGGAGGAGCGCGAGGTGCGGCGGCGGCCCACGATCGACACGGTGGGAGCGGTCGCGGGGCGGGTGCAGCTCTCGGCGGCGCAGGAGGGTTGCGTGCGGTCCCTCGTGGCGGCGCTCGACGGCGAGGGCCCGCGCGAGCGGCTGCTGCACGGCGTCACCGGCTCCGGCAAGACGGAGGTCTATCTGGCTGCGATCGAGGCGGCGCTGGAGCGCGACCGCAGCGCGATCCTGCTCGTCCCGGAGATCGGGCTCACGCCGCAGACGCTCGGCCGCGTTGCCGCCCGCCTCGGCGACCGCGTCGCGGTGATCCACTCCGGGCTCTCGGAGGGGGAGCGCTTCGACGAGTGGCGACGGCTGCGATCGGGGGAGGCGCGGGTCTGCGTGGGCCCGCGCTCGGCGATCTTCGCGCCGCTCCGCGACCTCGGGCTGATCGTGATCGACGAGGAGCACGACTCCTCCTACAAGCAGGAGGGGGACCCCCGCTACGACGCCCGGGCCGTGGCGCGGCGCCGCGCCGCCGAGGCCGGAGCGGTTCTCGTCGCCGGCAGCGCCACGCCGCGCCCCGAGACCTGGGCGGAGCTCGAGCGCCTCGAGCTGCCCGAGCGGGTCGACGGCCGGGGGATGCCCCCGGTCGACGTGCTCGACATGCGCGAGACCGGTCCCAGCGCCGGGCCGCTCCACGAGCGCACGCGCGAGGCGCTCGGCTCGCTCGGCGAGGGGGAGAAGGCGATCGTGATGCTGAACCGCAGGGGCTTCTCGCCGCATCTCAGCTGCGCCTCCTGCGGCGAGGCGGTCAGCTGCCCCTCCTGCGACGTCTCGCTCGTCCTGCACCGTGGCCGCTCGGGCGGGGCCGGGGCGAGGATCGGGTGTCATCACTGCGGCCACACAGCGCCCGTGCCGACCGAATGCCCCTCCTGCGGCTCGGTCTCGATCATCCGCCACGGCGCCGGCACCCAGCGGATCGAGGACCTGATCGGCGAGCTGGTCGCGCCCGCGCCGGTCTTCCGCCTCGACGCCGACAGCGCCTCCGGCCGGGACGGCCACGGTCGCGTCCTTGCCGCCTTCGGGGCGGCCGACGGCGGCGTCCTCGTCGGGACGCAGATGGTCGCCAAGGGCCACGACTTCCACGACGTCTCGCTGAGCGTCCTGATCGACGCCGACTCGACCCTGCGCTACCCGGACTTCCGCGCCGAGGAGCGCACCTTCTCGCTCGTCGCCCAGCTCGCCGGGCGCAGCGGTCGCGGCGAGCGCGGGGGGCGGGTCCTGATCCAGACCCTCGCGCCGGACGCGGTGCCGATCGTCGCGGCGGCCCGCCACGACGCTCCGGGTTTCCTGGCGGGGGAGCTGGAGCGACGCAGGGAGTTCGGCTACCCGCCGTTCGCCTCGCTGATCGCGATCGAGTTCGCCGGGCCGGACGAGCGCGCCCTGACGGCGCTCGGCACCCAGCTCGCCGCCGCGATCGGTCCCGGCCTGAGCGCCGGATCGGAGCTGCTCGGCCCGGCCCCGCGCTTCCGGCGCCGCAACCGGTTCCGCCGCCGTCTGCTGATCAAGACCGCCGACCCGGGCGCCGACGCCGCCGCGATCCGGGCCGTGCTCGAGCGGCCCGAGCTGACCCGGGCCCTGCGCGGGGCGACGCTCGCGGTCGACGTCGATCCGCAGTAGCTAGATAACTCCGGCGAGATCCTCCGCTTCGCGTCCGGTCTCGCCGGGAGGGGGGCCACCGGGACGGGAGATCATGAACGTCGTCCCGGGACCCCCTTCTAAGATTGCCGGCGTGGCCGACGAACCCACCACCGCCGAGCCGATCGAGGCCGAGCCCTCCGAGGAGAGCCCCGCGATCGACGAGGAGACGCTCGAGCGCCGTCGCGAGGCGCTCAGCGAGGTGCGCCAGTTCGGCGACCCGGTGCTGAAGTCGCGGGCCTCCGAGGTGACCGCCTTCGGCCCCGAGCTCGAGGCGGAGGCGGAGCGGATGATCGCGCTGATGCAGGGCGCGCATGGGCATCGGCCTCGCCGCGACCCAGCTCGGCGCGATGCGGCGGATGCTCGTCTTCCAGGCCGGTCCCGACTCCGAGCCGCGGGCGCTCGTCAATCCCGAGGTCGAGTGGGTCTCCGACGACCTCGTCACCGCGGAGGAGGGCTGCCTCAGCCTGTCGGGGATCGTCGTCGACGTGGAGCGGCCGCTTTTCGCCCGGGTCAGCGCCCGCGACCTGAGTGGCGCCCCGCTGCTGATCGAGGCGGCCGGCCTCGAGGCGCGCGTCCTCCAGCACGAGATCGACCACCTCGACGGCGTGCTGATCCTCGACCGGACCGTTCGGGAGCAGCGCCGCGCCGCGCTCCGCGCCCTGCGTGCCGGTGAGCACTTCGACCCCGGCATGCTGGAGCCCGATCCGGAGCCCGGAACCGAGAGCGACGCCGCCCCCGAGGCGGAGGCGCCGGCCGGCGAACGTTGAGCCCGGGCCCCGGCGTCGCCAACGTCTTCTGCGGCACCTCGGAGTTCGCCGCCGCGGTGCTCGAGGTCCTCGCCGGATCCGCCGCATCGGCCGGCCCTGGTCGTCACCCCGCCCGACCGCCGGCAGGGGAGGGGAAGGCGGACCGGCTCGCCGCCGGCCGCCGATCGGGCGCGGGAGCTGGGGATCGAGCTGCATCAGACCGAGAGCATCAACCGCGACGAATCCCGTGCCGCGGTGCTGGCGGCGGAGCCCGCGGTGGCGACCGTGTGCGCGTTCGGCCAGCTCATCAAGGCCCCGCTGATCGACGAGCTGCCGATGCTCAACATCCATCCGTCCCTGCTGCCGCGCTGGCGCGGCGCCGCCCCGATCGAGCGGGCGATCATGGCCGGCGACCGGCAGACGGGCGTCTGCGTGATGAAGCTGACCGAGGGGCTCGACTCCGGCCCGGTCGCGTTGCGGGAGGAGGTGGCGATCGAGCATTCCGACGACTTCGGCTCGCTCTCGGATCGGCTCGCGCGCCTCGGCGGGCGCCTCCTCGTCGAGGCGCTGGATCTGCACGCGACGGGTGACCTGGAGCTCACCCCGCAGCCCGAGGACGGCGTCACCTACGCGGAGAAGATCGAGTCCGCCGAGCGGCGGGTCGACGTCGCCCGCCCGGCCGCCTCGGAGGCCCTCCGCGTGCGGGCGCTGACCCCGCACGTCGGCGCCTTCGTCGCCCTGGCGGGCGAGGGCGAGCGGCTCGGGCTGCGCTCGGTGGAGCCGCTCGAGGGCGGGCCCGAGCCGGGCGAGTTCGCCGCGGTCGAGGGCAGGCTGCTGCTCGGGTTCGGCTCCGGCGCCCTCGCGATCGGCGAGGTCCAGCCCGCGGGGGGTCGCTGGATGGCCGCCTCCGATTACCTCCGTGGCCGCGGAGTCCCTGAGCGGGCGGCGACGGCTTGAGCGCACCGACGCCCGCCCGGCTGGCGGCCTACGAGACGCTTCGGCGGGTCTTCGAGGAGGCGGCGTGGGCCGACCGGGCGCTGCGGAGCGCCGCGAGCCGCCTCCACCTCGCCGGCCGCGAGCGCGCCCAGGCCCAGGCCCTCGCCTATGGCTCGGTCCAGCGGCGGGGGACCAGCGACCACT
This sequence comes from uncultured Solirubrobacterales bacterium, assembly GCA_963839535.1. Lineage (GTDB taxonomy): Bacteria > Actinomycetota > Thermoleophilia > Solirubrobacterales > 70-9 > RHKX01. The sequence continues at coordinate 53,077 of CAWIVF010000004.1, read as the reverse complement.
TCATCGAGCAGCTCGCGGGGCGCGGGGTCGCGAAGATCGACCCGCCCCTGCTGGCGGCGCTGCGGCTGGGGATGTTCGAGCTGCTCTTCGCCACCGGCCATGCCGACCACGCCGCGGTCGACCAGGCGGTGACGCTGGCGAAGGGGCCGGGAGGCCGCCGGCGCGGCTCCGGGCTCGTCAACGCGGTCCTGCGCCGCGCCGCGCGCGAGCAGTCGCAGCTCCTCGCCGGGCTGAGCGACGCCGATCCGGCGGCCGCCGCGGTGGCCCACTCCGTGCCGCCCTGGCTCGCCGAGCTCTGGTGGGAGGAGCTGGGGCCCGATCGCGCCCGCGCCCTGCTGGAGACCGTGAACCTGCCGCCGGAGCGCGCCTATCGGGTCAACGGCCTGCGGGGCGAGCCGGCCGAGGTGCTCGCGGAACTGCTGGCCGCCGGCGTGGAGGCGCACGCTCCCGACCCCGGCCGGGCCCCGGCTCCGCGAGCCGTCGATCGTCGTCGACGGTGGCGCCTGGGAGGCGGTCGAGAAGGCCGTCGACGGAGGCGTGCTCGTCCCCCAATCAAGGGGCTCGGCCCATGTCGTCGAGACCCTCGCCCCGGAGCCCGGCGAGCGGATCCTCGACCTCTGCGCCGGCCCGGGCGTCAAGGCGACCCAGATCGCCGCGGGGCTGGGGAACGCGGGAGCCGGCCTGGTGGCCGTCGAGCGCGATCCCGGCCGCGCGAGCGAGCTGCGCGAGCTCTGCGAGCGAACCGGGGCCGGGGCCGTCGAGGTGATCTGCGCCGACGCCACGGCGCCCCCGCCGGAGGGCGGCTTCGACGCCGTCCTCGTCGATCCGCCCTGCTCGGGCCTCGGGACCCTCGCGTCGCGCCCCGACGCCCGCTGGCGCCGCAGCCCCGAGACGATCGGCGCGACCGCGGAGCTGGCCGGGCGCATCCTCGAGCGCGCGGCGGAGGCCGTGCGGCCGGGCGGCAGGATCCTCTACTCGACCTGCACGATCTCGCGGCGGGAGAACCTCGCGGTGATCGGCGCCGCCTCCGGCGACCTGGTCGACCTCGGCGGCGCGGCCCCGGGGCTGTCGCTGCCCGAGGATCCGCGCTGCCTGCAGACCCTTCCCGACCGCGACGGGACCGATGGGTTCTTCATCGCCGAGCTGCGCGGCTGAGGCGCCCAGCGCCTGAGCGCCCTCTACGATCGCGCCATGAGCCCAGCCACCGAGCCCGAGGCCCTGCGCCGGCCGTCCTGCCCCGGCTGCGACGAGCCGTGGCTGCGGCCCACGCAGCTGCCCGGCCGGTTCCGCTGCGTCAACTGCCTGCAGCGATACGAGCTCGTCTCCCAGTGCCCCGGCTGCGGGACGCACCAGACGATCGTGCGGATGAGCCAGGATGCCGACCTGCGCTGCCAGGGCTGTGGCGAATCGATGCTGAGCGCGGTCTGATGGGCCTCCCGGAAGGGAGCCGGGTCGCTCCGTCGATCCTCTCCGCCGACTTCGCCCGCCTGGGCGCGCAGGTGAGCGAGGTGCTGGACGCCGGCGCCCGCGTGATCCACGTGGACGTCATGGACGGCCACTTCGTCCCGCCGATCACGATCGGCCCGCTGATCGTCTCCGCCATCGCCGACCTCGTCCACGACGCGGGCGGCGCGCTCGACGTCCACCTGATGATCGAGCGGCCGGAGGAGCAGATCGCCGACTTCGCCAAGGCCGGGGCCGACCTGATCACCGCCCACGCGGAGGCCACGGCCCACGTCGACCGCCTCGTCGGCGCCATCCACGAGGCCGGCTGTGAGGCCGGCGTCGCGATCAACCCCGGGACCCCGGTCGAGGTGCTCTCCGAGGTCGCGAACGCCTGCGAGCTGCTGCTCTGCATGAGCGTCAATCCCGGCTGGGGCGGCCAGTCGTTCATCGCCGCCTCGCCGGCGAAGGTCGAGCGGATGGCCGCGCTCGGGTCGGGAGCCGCGATCGAGGTCGACGGCGGCATCGACGCGAGCACCGGCCCCAGCGTCGCCGACGCGGGGGCGACCCTCTTCGTGGCGGGCTCGGCGATCTTCGGCAAGCCGGACCCGGCGGCCGCCTACGCGGAGATCGCGTCGGCCGTCTCCGCTACCTGAGCTTCACCTCAGCGCTGGAGCATCGATGACGCCGATGGCTTCCTGGAGCCACGCGCGGTCCTGATCCGAGTTCGCGGCCCGCTCGGCCCGCTCGGCGCACCAGCGGGCGAGGTGGCGGCGGCCGCCGACGGCGATCAGGTCCGGACCGGTGACGGCGAAGCGGCCGTCGACGAGGTTCACGACCGCCGCGGGGACGTCGCTGCGCGTGCGCAGGACGATCGCGACCTCCGTGCCGGCGACGGTGGTCGGGGCGCCGGTGTCGCCGTCCTCGGGGCGGGTCGGGCGGACCGAGAAGATCTGCGGCGAGGCGCGCAGGGCGATCGCCGGGACCACCGGCTCCTCCAGGGGCCCGTCCCGCCAGAGCTGCGTCAGTCGTGCGATCTCCCGCCTGCCCTCGCGGCGGACGATCAGGTGCAGCTCATCGCCGGCGTCGATCACCGTCGAGCCGCGGGGCAGCACGGCCTCGCCGTCGCGGACGATCAGGCTGACCAGCGATTCCCGCGGCAGGCCGAGCGACTTGATCATCCGCCCGCGGGCCGCGTCGCCCGCCTCCACGCGATAGGCGAGGACGTCCCCGCCGAGCTCCTGGATCATCCCCGTCTCGTGCAGCGGCTGGGGGAGCGCCGGCTCGTTCGTCGTCAGGCCGAGCCGCCGCGCGAGCGGCTCGAACGTGAACCCCTGGATCAGGGTCGAGGAGACGACGACGAAGAAGACGATGTTGAAGATCTCGTCGCTGCCCTCGACCCCGGCGATCACCGGGCAGGGTCGCGAGCCAGATCGGCACCGCGCCGCGCAGGCCCGCCCAGCTCAGCATCAGCCGCTCCGACAGCCGGTAGGACTCGACCTGAGTCGCGATCAGGGTGGCGATCGGGCGGGCGATGAAGATCAGCACGAAGGCCAGCGCCATGCCCTCGAGCGCCACGTCGTCGAGCTGGCTCGGCAGGACCAGCAGCCCCAGCAGGAAGAAGAGCGAGATCTGCGCGACCCAGCTGAGCCCCTGGTGGAAGGCGGTGACGGTGCGGCGCGCCGGGACGATCCCGGTGCCGAGCGCCAGACCGGTCAGGTACACGGCCAGGAACCCCGATCCGTGCGCGACCTCGGCGAGGCCGAAGCTGAGGCCCGCGGCGGCCATCGAGGCGACCGGATAGAGGCCGCCGGTCGGGTAGTCGAGGCGGAGGAAGACCCAGCGCGCGACGTACCCGACCAGGATTCCCGACGAGGGCGCCGATCCCGAGGTCGCCGACGAACTCGAGGATCATGTCGGTGGCGCCGTAGCCGGGCACCTCGATCCAGGCGATGAAGCCGGTGACGAGGAGGACGGCGACGGGGTCGTTCATCCCCGACTCGCCCTCCAGCGCGCGCGCCAGCCGACGGCGCAGGCTCGACCCGCGCAGGACGGCGAAGATCGCCGCGCTGTCGGTGGCGGCGATGGCCGAGCCCAGGATCAGGCCCTCGAGCGTGCTCAGGTCGAACAGCCACGCCGCCGCCAGGCCGGCGATCAGGGCGGTCAGCAGGGTGCCGACGATCCCGAGCGAGAGTGCCGTCTTGAGGACGGGGCGGATCTCGCGCCAGCCCGCCGTCAACCCGCCCTCGAAGAGGATCAGCAGCAGCCCGATCGTCCCCAGGGTCCTGGTCAGCTCGACGTCGCTGAAGTCGACGCCGCCGGGGCCGTCGCTCCCGACCAGCATCCCGAGCCCGAGGAAGAGCACGAGGCCCGGGACCCTGACCCGGTCGGCGACGAGCGCCGCGGCGATTCCGGATGCGAGCAGGAGTCCGCCGATCAGGATCAGCTCTGCGTCGCTCAGGGTCGCCTCCTCGTTCGACTGGCGGCGGAGGGAGGATATGGGGCGCTCGGGCGGCCACCGGCGCGGAGGCTTTCGAGAACGGCCCGTGCGACGCTAGAATCGCGGTTGACTGACCAGTCAATCAACACTTCGATGAACGGCCACGTCGCCACCCGACCGGACAGCGTGCACATGCGGCGCGCACTCGAGCTGGCGGCTCGCGGCAGAGGAGCGGTCAGCCCCAATCCCATGGTCGGCGCCGTGATCGTCTCCGCCGACGGGATCGTGATCGGCGAGGGGTTCCACGAGCGGCTCGGCGAGGCCCACGCGGAGGTGATGGCCCTGACCGACGCGGCCCAGCGCGGTGCCGACGTCAGCGGGGCCACGATGTACGTGACCCTGGAGCCCTGCGCCCACCACGGCCGGCAGCCCCCCTGCACCGACGCCATCCTGGCCTCCGGCCTCGGGCGCGTGGTGATCGGCTCCGAGGACCCCACCGAGAAGGCGAGCGGACGCGGTCCGGGCGTGCTCCGCGACGGCGGCGTCGAGGTGGAGATGGCCGAGGGCGCCGAGGCGGCGGCAGCGCGGCTCCTCAACCAGCCCTTCCGCAAGCTCGCCAGGACCGGCCGCCCGCTGGTCGTGCTCAAGTCGGCGCTCACCCTCGACGGCAGGACCGCCACCGCCGAGGGTGACTCGAAGTGGATCTCCGGCGACCCGGCGCGCGAGCTGGTCCATCGCTGGCGCTCCGACCTCGATGCCGTCGCGGTCGGGATCGGCACGGCGCTCGCCGACGACGCCCTGCTCACCTCCCGCGGCGTCGATGCGGTGCGCCAGCCCACGCGCGTGGTCTTCGATTCCTCGGCGCGACTGCCGCTCGACAGCCGGCTCGTCCGCACCGCGACCGAGGCCCCGGTCTTCGTCATCGCCGGCCCCGGTGCGCCGAGCGGCAACGTCGACGCCCTGACGAACGCCGGGATCGAGGTGATCGTCCCTTCGGGGGAGGGCCCGGACCGGATCCGCGCCGCGCTCGGCGAGCTCGGGCGCCGCGACGTCTCGAGCCTGCTGCTGGAGGGAGGCGCCACGCTGGCCGGCTCCTTCCGCGACGCCGGGGAGCTCGACGAGCTCCGGTTGTTCTTCGCCCCGCTGCTCCTCGGCGGGGGAGGGGCGAGGCCCCTGCTCGGGGGCGACGGCGCCCCCCGTCTGCGCGATGCGGAGCGTGCCCTCGACGTGACCTGGGAGCCGATCGGCGAGGACATGCTGGCCCGCGTGCGGATGCGGGAGTGGTGAGATGTTCACCGGCCTGATCAGGGAGGTGGGCACCGTCGAGCGGATCGAGCGCGACGAGGCGGGCGCGCGCATCTCGATCGCCGCGGAGCTCGCGGCCGACCTCGCCGGCGGCGACTCGGTTGCGGTCTCCGGCGTCTGCCTGACGGCCACCGGCCTGCGCCCCGACGGGTTCGACGCCGACGTGATGAACCAGAGCCTCGACCTGACCGCCCTCGGGGGCCTCGAGGCCGGCGACCGGGTCAACCTCGAGCCGGCGATGCGCCCGTCGGACCGCCTCGGCGGCCACATCGTCCAAGGCCACGTCGACGGCACGGGCGAGGTGGTCGACGTCGCCGAGGACGGCTTCGCCAAGCGCGTGCGGATCGCCATGCCCGCCGGCCTCGAGCGTTACGTGATCGAACACGGCTCGATCACCCTCGACGGGGTCAGCCTCACGGTCGCCGGGCTCACCGCAGGCGAGATCGAGGTCTCGCTCATCCCCGAGACCCTCGAGCGCACCACCCTGGGCGAGGTGGCGCCCGGCCGCAGGCTCAACGTCGAGGTGGACCTGCTCGCCCGCTACGCCGAACGACTCCTGCAACCCTTCAAGGATGGGAGCTGACGAGATGACGCAACCCGAAGCAGCCGCGGCCGAGAGCACGCGGTCCCCCTTCGCGACCATCGAGGAGGCGCTGGAGGAGATCCGGCGCGGGCGGATGATCGTCGTCTGCGACGACGAGGACCGCGAGAACGAGGGCGACCTGACGATGGCCGCCCAGTTCGTCACCCCCGAGGCGATCAACTTCATGGCGACCCACGGCCGCGGGCTGATCTGCCTGTCGCTCACCCCGGACCGCTGCGAGGAGCTCGGCCTCGACCTGATGGCGGCCAAGAACGAGTCGCCGTTCGAGACGCCGTTCACGGTCTCCGTCGAGGCCGCCGAGGGCGTCACCACCGGCATCTCGGCCGCCGACCGCGCCCGCACGATCCAGGTCGCGATCGACCCCGAGTCGAGCCCGCGGGACCTGGTCCAGCCGGGTCACGTGTTCCCGCTCAAGTCCCGCCCCGGCGGGGTGCTCGAGCGCACCGGCCAGACCGAGGCGGCGGTCGACCTCTCGCGCCTCGCCGGCCTCAATCCGTCCGGCGTGATCTGCGAGATCATGAACGACGACGGCACCATGGCCCGGGTCCCGGACCTCGTGCCGTACTGCCGCCAGCACGACCTGAAGATGATCACGGTCGCCGACCTGATCGCCTACCGCCGCAAGCACGACAAGCTGGTCGAGCGGGTGGTGTCGACGACGCTGCCGACCGCCTTCGGCGAGTTCACCGCGGTCGGCTACCGCGCGCTCACCGACGACAAGCACCACGTCGCGATGGTCAAGGGCGACGTGGCGGGCGCCGACGACGTCCTCGTCCGGGTCCACTCGGAGTGCCTCACCGGCGACGTCTTCCACTCGCTGCGCTGCGACTGCGGCGAGCAGCTCGCGGCGGCGCTGGCGATGATCGAGCAGGAGGGGAGCGGGGTGCTGCTCTACCTCTCCCAGGAGGGGCGCGGCATCGGGCTGCTGAACAAGCTGCGCGCCTACAAGCTCCAGGAGGAGGGGATGGACACCGTCCAGGCCAACCTCGAGCTGGGCCTGCCCGCCGACCTGCGCGACTACGGCATCGGCGCCCAGATCCTCACCGACCTCGGGCTGAGCAGCATCCGGATCCTGACCAACAACCCGAAGAAGATCATCGGCCTGGAGGGCTACGGCCTCTCGGTCACCGAGCAGGTGCCGATCCAGTCGGTCCCCAACCCGCACAACGAGGACTACCTGCGCACGAAGCGCGACAAGATGGGCCACATCCTCCATCACCAGGGCCTCGCGCTGGACGACGAGATGCTCCACGCCGAGCATCAGCGCGACGCCGAGGAGAAGAGCGATGGGTGAGGCCCCGGTCGACCGAGTTCTCCGATGAGGAGCGGGCGGCCATCGCCGACGGCGAGTGGGCGATCTGCGTTGCGACCTTCTACGAGGACCTCGCCGAGCGGCTCGTCAACGGCGCCTACGAGGCCTTCGCCGCCGCCGGTGCCGGCGGCGCCTCCGTCCACACCTTCCGCGTCCCCGGCGCGTTCGAGCTGCCGCTCGCGGCCAAGTACGCCGCCGAGACCGGCCGCTTCGCCGGCGTCGCCTGCCTCGGCGTCGTGATCCGCGGCGAGACCGACCACTACGACTTCGTCTGCGCCGAGGCCGCCCGCGGGGTCCAGGACACCTCGCTGCGCACCGGCGTGCCCTGCGCGTTCGGGGTCATCACCTGCGACACGCGCGAGCAGGCCGAGGCCCGCGCCGGCGGGGACAAGCGCGATCAGGGCCGCAACGCCGCCACCGCGGTGATGCGGATGTCACCTGCTGCGCAACTCAGCTGAAGCCCTGACGATCCCGTCAGCTACCATGCCCGCCTCCGTATGGCCAAGGTATGTCACAGCTGTGGAAAGAAGCCCGCCGTGGGTAACTCGCGAAGCCACTCGATGGTCGCGACCCGCCGGCGCTTCAATCCCAACCTGCAGAAGGTCCGCATCGACGAGGGCTCCGGCCCCACGCGCGCCTACGTCTGCACCCGCTGCTTGAAGGCCGGGAAAGGTCACGAAAGCGGCTTAGTACCCGCCGGGTGCGCACGGCCTAGGGGCCGCTGCCCCCGATACAACTAGCCCGTGCCCGATCGTTCAGTTGAGCGCTTCCGCCGCGTCGTCGAGGCGTCGTACGGATACCTGGAGGCGCGCCGCAACGAGGTGAACGACCTCAACGTCTTCCCGGTCGCCGACGGCGACACGGGCGACAACATGGCGCTGACGATGCGCGCCGTGCTCGCCGAGCTCGACCGGATCGAGGCGGAGGGAGGCGAGTCCGCCGACCGGATGGAGCTCGTCCACGCCGTCGCCCGCGCCGCCCTGATGGGCGCCCGCGGCAACTCCGGCGTGATCCTCAGCCAGATCGTCCGCGGCGCCGCCGAGGAGCTCGCGACCCGCCCCGGCGAGCTGATCGACCCGGTGCTCGTGTCAGCCGCCTTCGCCCGCGCCGCCGACGCCGCCTACGACTCCGTCCGCAACCCCGCGGAGGGCACGATGCTGACCGTGGTCCGCGCGATGGCCGGCGCCGCCGCCCAGCACCTCGCCCACATCTCCGACGAGAGCCGCCGCCTCGAGCCGGGCCTCGAGCCGAAGCGCCAGGACGAGGTGCTCGCCGAGGTGCTCGAGGTCGTCACGCGCGCCGGCGAGGAGGCGGTGCGCCGGACTCCGGGCCAGCTCGAGGTGCTCGCCGACGCGGGAGTGGTCGACGCCGGCGCCCACGGTCTCGTGCTGATCCTCGCCGGGCTCGTCGCCGGGCTGCGCGGCGAGGACACGCCGCAGGTCGAGATCCCCGAGCAGGCCCCGGCCAGGATCTCGGCGCCTCAGCACAGCGACAGCCGCTACCGCTACTGCGTCAACTTCATCGTCCTCGGCAACGATCTCGAGGGCGAGTCCTTCGAGCCGGCGCTGCGCGAGCTGGGGGACTCCGTGCTGGTCGTCGGCGATCGGCGGACGCTGCGGGTGCACGTGCACACCGACGAACCGGAGCGGGCTCGCGCGGTCTTCGACGGAGCGGGCACGATCCAGCAGGTCGACGAGGCCGACATGCGCGAGCAGATGGCCGAGCGCGCGCTGCGCCTCGGTGCCGGCGAGCGCTGCGGCGTCGTGGCGGTCACCTCCGGCGACGGGCTGCGCAACCTCTACGAGCAGCTCGGCGCGATCGTCGTCGACGGCGGGCCGACGATGAACCCCTCGACCGACGAGCTCCTCGCCGGGATCCACTCCGTCGGCAGCGAGGGCGTGCTGCTCATGCCCAACTCCCCCAACGTGATCCTCGCGGCCCGCCACGCGGTCGAGCTCTCCGGTCGCGAGGCCCGCGTGCTCGACTGCACCTCCCAGCAGGCCGGCCTCGCCGTGCTGGTCGAGCTCGACCCGGCGGCGAGCGTCGACGAGAACGCCGAGCGCCTCGGCGAGTCGCTCGCCGACATCCGCGTCGGCTCCGTCGCCCCCGCGGCCCGCGACGACGCCGACGGGCGCTTCGTGCGCGGGGACGCGGTCGGCTTCGTCGGCTCCGACATCTGCGCCTGGGGCGGGGCCGGATCGACGCTGTCCGCAACCCTCGCGGCGCTCGCCGACGACGCCGAGATCGTCACGATCATCGAGGGGGAGGGGGCGCCCTTGCCGCTGGAGCAGGCGGCGGCGATGGCCCCCGACGGGGTGGAGGCGGAGGCCCACGCCGGCGGGCAGCCCCACTACTGGTGGCTGATCGCGGCGCAATGAGCGGATCCCCCGCCAAGCCGGTGCTGTGGCACATCACGGTCTCGCACTACTCCGAGAAGGTGCGCTGGGCGCTCGACTGGAAGGGCGTCGAGGCCGATTTCCGGGCGACCCCTCCGGGTGCCCACATGGCGCATGCGATGGCGCTCACCCGCGGCGCCCACCACACCTTTCCGCTGCTCGAGCTCGATGGCCGCCGGATCGGCGACTCGACCGCGATCATCGCGGCGCTCGAGGAGCGCTTCCCCGACCCGCCGCTGTATCCGGCCGACGCGGCCGAGCGGGCCCGGGCGCTCGAGCTCGAGGACTTCTTCGACGAGGAGCTCGCCCCCTACACCCGCCACCTCGCCTTTCACTACCTGCGCCAGGACCCGGAGAAGATGGGTGAGTTCGCCGCCTCGATCCTCCCGGCCTCGTTCACCAGGCTCCCCTCGATGCAGCGGGCAGCGGGGGCGGTCGCCAAGGTCGTCTCGCGAGCCCGCTACCGGGTCGGCAGCCAGGAGGGAGCCGATGAGGCCCTGGCGAAGGTCGAGGCGGGGATGGACCGCCTGGAGCGGGAGCTCGAGGCCGGCGACGGGGAGCACCTCGTCGGCTCGTCGTTCACCGTCGCCGATCTCGCCGCAGCCGCGCTGTTCGTGCCGCTCGTGTTCCCGCCCGAGGCCCCGCAGCTGCCCGAGCCCTCGCCGGCGTACGCGGCGTACCGCGAGCCGTTCCGCGAGCGCCGCGGCTACCGCTGGGTGGAGTCGACGTTCGCCCGCTACCGCCACCCGGCGCGGACCTAGCCCGCGCTCACCACAGCAGCGATCCCGGCTCGCCCTTGATCGGCCCGGTGATCTCGGCCGTCACCCAGCCGCCGTAGAAGCGGCCCGGCTGAGGCATCACCCGCTCGTCGCCGAGCCGGCACTCGAGCAGCGCGGGATAGAAGGAGACGAAGCCGGCGATCGCCTCGAACCGCTTGGATGGGCGCAGGTACGCCCACGCCGCCCGCGGCGCACGCTCCCCGCCGGCGACGACGTCGTAGTAGCTCGCCGAGCCCTTCCACTCGCAGAAGGTCGAACCGCGGACGGGCTCGAGGAGGCCGGGCGCGATCGTCTCCGGGGGGAGGTAGACGACGGGCGCTCCGGCCGTCTCGAGCACCCGGACGGCACGGTCGGTGTCGGCGATGAGGGCTCCGGCGAGCTCGACCCGCACCCGCCTGTCCTCGGGCTCGACGATCGGCGGCCGCGGGTAGTCCCAGACCGACTCGCGGGGGCGCCCGTTGGGCGCGATCCCCTCGGCGGGCTCGGGCTCGGGTCGGCGGCCGGGAATCCTCATCAGTCCCGGACCGAGACGACCGCCTCGATCTCCACCGGCCAGTCGAACGGCAGCTCCGCCACGCCGATCGCCGAGCGGGCGTGGCCGCCACGCTCACCCCAGACATCCCCGATCAGCTCGCTGAAGCCGTTGATGACGGCGGGCATCCCGGTGAAGCCCGGGGCGCAGTTGACCATCCCGAAGGCGCGAATCCAGCCGTCGACCCGGTCCAGGTCCCCCAACTCGGCCTGGAGGGAGGCGAGCATCGCCAGCCCGACGGAGCGCGCTGCCTCGGCGGCATCGCCGACGCTCACCTCGGCACCGACCTTGCCGGTGACGAGGGTGCGATCGCCGTCGACCGGACCGTGGCCCGACACGTATGCGAGCCCCTCGTGGACGCGAACGAGGTCGAAGCGGAAGACGGCCCCGGCGGGGGCCCGCATCGGCTCGGGCAGCACGAGGCCGAGCCGGTCGAGGCTTGCGCTGATCTCGCCCACGCCACCGATCCTAGATAGGGCCGATTCCGCGCCTATCCTCGATGCGATGGCAGCGCTCGCCGACATCGCCGCCGAGGAGACCCCTCGGGCCTTCGCCGGCGAGGCGCTCGACCGCGAGGACCTGCTCGAGGCGCCGCTTCGCTGCGTCCCCCGGCCCGGGCTCCTGGCGCAGCCGCTGACGTCGATCGGCGGGGTCGGGGAGAAGCTGGCCGCGGCCGCCGCGAAGATCGGGCTGCACACGCTCGGCGACCTGATCGAGAACGTCCCGCACAGCTACCCCGATCGCGCCGACGCGATCGCGATCGCCGAGCTGCCGATCGGCGGGCAGGCCACGATCGTGGCCGAGGTCCGCTCCGCCCGCTCGCGCCCGACCCGGCGCCGGGGCCTGCGGATCGTCGAGGCGACGGTCGCGGACGGCACCGGGTCGATCACGGCGATCTGGTTCAACCAGGCGTGGCTCGCCGAGAAGCTCAGGCCCGGAACCAAGCTGCTGCTCAACGGCCGCCTCGACCGCCGCTCCTTCCGGGTCGAGGCCCACGAGTTCCTCGACGCCGAGGCCGACGCCGCGGGGCGGGGGCGCGACCCGATCCGCGACGCCCCGGGCCCGCCGAGCGGACTCCACACGACCGGCATCGTCCCCGTCCACCCCTGCGGGGAGGGCCTTCGGGTCCAGCGCCTGCGCGAGTGGACGTGGGGAGCGCTGGCGCTCGCCACCGACGTCCTCGAGCCGCTGCCGGCCGCCATCCGCGAGCGGCACCGCTTCGCGGGGGCCGCCGACGCGCGGGTCGCGATCCACTTCCCGCGCCAGCCGGCCGACGTGGGGGAGTCCCGGCGTCGCCTCGCCTATGAGGAGCTCTTCCTGCATCAGGCCGCGCTGCTGATCAGGCGCGGCGAGCGCCGCAGTGAGCTGGCCGCGCGGCCGCTCGATCCGCCCGGCGAGCTCGTCCGCGGCTGGATCGAGAGCCTGCCCTTCACGCTCACCGAGGACCAGCTGAACGCCTGCGCGGAGCTCGACGGAGACCTCGGGGCCGCGCGTCCGATGCAGCGCCTGCTGATGGGGGAGGTCGGCTCGGGCAAGACGGTCGTCGCGCTCTACGCGATGTTGCGAGCGCTGGAGTCGGGGGCGCAGGCCGCGCTGATGGCGCCGACCGAGACGCTCGCCGAGCAGCACTACGTGACCCTCGAGCGGCTGCTCGCCGGCTCGGGGATCCCCACGGCGCTGCTGACCGGGTCGACCCCCGCGGCGAGCCGCCGCCGCACCCTCGGCGTCCTCGCCACGGGCGAGCTGCCGCTGATCGTCGGGACCCACGCCCTGATCGAGCCGACGGTCGAGTTCGCGCGCCTCGCCGTCGCGGTGGTCGATGAGCAGCACCGCTTCGGGGTCGGGCAGCGCCGCGCGCTCGACGCCAAGGGACCGCCGGGGGAGGGGCCGCACGTCCTCCACATGACCGCGACGCCGATCCCGCGCACGCTCTCGATGACCGCCTATGGCGACCTCGACACGACCACGCTGCGCGGCCTGCCTGCCGGTCGCCGCCCGATCAAGACCTGGCAGGTCGGCGAGGACAAGCGCGAGGGCGCCTACGGGTTCATCCGCGACCGGCTGCGGGAGGGACGCCAGGCCTACGTCGTCTGCCCACTCGTCAGCGAGTCGGAGAAGGACCAGGCGAAGGCGGCGACGGTCGAGGCGGAGCGGCTCGCGCGCGGCGAGTTCGCCGACTTCACCGTCGAGGTCCTGCACGGCCAGATGCCCTCGGCGGCCAAGTCGGCGGCGATGGCCCGGTTCGCCGCCGGCGAGGCCCAGGTGCTTGTCGCGACCAGCGTGATCGAGGTCGGGATCGACGTCGCCAACGCGAGCGTGATGCTGATCGAGGACGCCGACCGCTACGGGCTGAGCCAGCTGCATCAGCTCCGCGGGAGGATCGGCCGCGGCGAGCACGAGTCCCACTGCATCCTCTTCGCCGATCCGGACTCCGAGCGCGCCCGGCTGCGGCTCGAGGCGATCGTCCGCGAGCGGGACGGCTTCGAGCTCGCCGAGGTCGATCTGGCCCTGCGCGGCGAGGGGGAGGTGCTGGGCACCCGCCAGAGCGGCCTGCCGCGCTTCCGGGTGGCCAGCCTGCCGGAGGACGTCGGGGTCCTCGTCGCGGCGCGCGAGGACCTGTTGGGCTCTGATCGACGAGCACGGCTCGCTCGAGAGCCCGGCGCTCGGCCCGCTCGTCGACGCGGTGCGGGCGCGCTTCGGTGACGAGCGCGCCGAGCCGATCGCGGCCTGAGCGAGGTGCGCGTCGTCGCCGGAGAGCTCGGGGGCCGCAGGCTCAGCGCGCCCCGCAGCGGAGCGGTCAGGCCGACCGCCGACCGGGTCCGCGAGGCGCTCTTCTCGATCCTGGGTGACATCGAGGGGGCGCTCGTGCTGGACCTCTACTGCGGCACCGGCGCCCTTGGGATCGAGGCCGTTTCCCGCGGAGCCGCGTCCGCGACGTTCGTCGACACCGACATCCGGCCCGCCGCCGCGAACGTCGAGGCCCTCGGGATCGCCGAGCGCGCCGAGCTGGTCCGCTCCGACGCCGCCCGGTTCCTCACCGCCCAAGGGGGTGCGTTCGACCTGATCTTCTGCGACCCGCCCTATAGCATCGCGCCCCGTCTTGGTCCCGAGCTCGACAGCCTGCTCGCATCACGCCTCTCCGGGGGAGGACGCGTGATCGTCGAGACCGCCGCCGAGGACCGGCTCGAGCTGTCGCTGCCCCTGCTCGACGAGCGGCGTTACGGATCGACCGCCATCCGCATCCACGGAGCGCCGGAGCGATGAGCGCGGAGTCGCCGATGGTGGCGGTCTGCCCCGGGAGCTACGACCCGGTCACCAACGGCCACATCGACATCATCACGCGGACCGCGCGGATCTTCGATCGCGTCATCGTCGGCGTCGTCGATCAGCCGCTGCGCAAGCAGAAGACGCTCTTCACGGCCGAGGAGCGACAGGGCTTCATCGAGCGCGCCGTCGATCTCGGCAACGTCGAGGTGAGGATCTTCAGCACCCTGCTCGTCGAGTTCGCGAAGGAGAACGGCGCGACGACGATCGTCAAGGGCCTCCGCGCGATCTCCGACTTCGAGTACGAGTTCGAGATGAACCAGCTCAATCGCAAGCTCGATCCCGACATCGAGAGCGCCTACGTGATGGCCTCGGCCGAGTACAGCTTCCTCTCGTCGACCGGCGTCAAGGAGCTCGCGACGTTCGGCGGCAACGTCAGCGATCTCGTGCCGGATGAGGTCGCACGGGCGCTCAGCGAGCGGATCGAGCGATGAAGGCCGCTGGTTCGGCCGGCTGCGGAGTGGGCAGGAGCTTGCAGCCCGTTGACGAAAAACCGGGCGAGACGAGGGATTTCCTCCCCTATCCCTAAGCTTAGGCGGCAAGATGGACGTCCTAGTACTAATTGACAAGCTCGACGACCTGATCCACAACGCCAGGCCGGTCCCACTGACCGACCAGGTGCGGGTCGATCGCGAGGAGATCTACGACCTGCTCGATCAGATGCGGGCGACGATCCCCGAGGAGATCAAGCAGGCGCGCTGGATCGTCAAGGAGCGTCAGGAGATGCTCGCCGAGGCCAAGCGCGAGGCCGAGCGAGTCGTCAAGGAAGCCCGTGACCAGCAGGCACGCCTGATCTCCGAGGAGGAGGTCTACAAGCAGGCCGAGCGCGGTGCCGAGGAGATCCTCGAGGACGCCCGCGACACCGAGCGCCAGATCCGCCTCGGAGCCGAGGATTACGCCGACGAGATTCTTTCCACGCTGGAGGTCAACCTCCAGAAGTTCCTCGCCGCCGTGCAGCGCGGCCGCGACCGCCTCGCCGGTCGTGACGAGGAAATCGAGCCGGCCGAAGTCGGCTGACGGGCCGTCAGGAGTTAAGTCCTAGTACTGGGCGACGACGACCGCTAGGTCGTCCGCCTGCCACGCCAGCTCGCCGCCCGACCAGGCGAGCAGGTCCTCGATGTCGTTCGCAGGGACGACGTCGCCGATCACGAGCGCCCGCGACTGCTCGCGCACCCGCCGCAGCAGATCCTGCCTGCCCTCCGCGTCCAGCCCCTGGATGCTGAGCACCGCGATCACGAGGTCCCAGGGGCCGTCGGGGAGCGGGTCCTCCATCCGGGCCAGCCGCACCTCGATCCCGAGCTCGCGAGCGCGAAAGACCATCTCCGGGCTGGAGTCGAGGCCGGTGATCTGAGCGTCGGGGTATGCCTCGAGGAGGCGGCGGGAGGTCTCCCCGGTCCCGATCCCGAGATCGAGCACCCGTGCGGGCGGGAAGGGCACCGCGGCGATGGCGGCGGCCTGCAGCTCGTCGAAGCGCGGGACCTCGCCGCGGATCTTCTCCAGGTACGTCCCGGGGTCCAAGTGGAACTGCGCGCTCACGCTAACCTCGGAGCCTATGGGAGGCGAATCGGCGGTCACGGTCGACCTCGGGTCGCTGACCCTGCGCAGCGGGGAGGCGGCGCGGCTTGACCTGGTCCTGCGGCTCCAGCCGCCGGTCGTCGGCGGGGAGGCTCTGGCGCTCGGCCGGCCCGCGCTCGACGCGCGGCTCGACATCTCGCGGACGACCTCCGGCTTCGCGATGCGGCTCCGGGCCGAGGTCCCGGTCGAGGGCACGTGCGCCCGCTGTCTCGAGCCGGCCCGGCTGAGCGTCGCGCTCGACGCGCGGGAGGTCGAGCAGGGCGGCTCCGAGGACTCCGAGCTGCGCAGCCCCTACGTGAGCGACGGCGAGCTCGACGTGAGCGCCTGGGCCCGCGATGCGCTGCGGCTCGCTCTGCCCGAACGGCTGCTGTGCCGGCCGGACTGCGCGGGGCTCTGCGAGGTCTGCGGGATCTCGCTCAACGACGTCGACCCGGAGGAGCATCGCCACGAGCGGCCCGCGGGATCCCCGATTCGCGAAGCTCGGCGAGCTGCTCGAGTAGGCGGGGAGCCGAGAAAGGTAGGGCCGGCCCGGACCCTCTCGGGGGAAATCGGGTCCGGGCCAGCAGAGGAATGCCAGGCGCCTCGGGGGAAGCGCCTGAGCCATCCGTGCCGAACCTATCAAGACGGCGACCTCATTTGACACGGTGTCGACAAATGAGCCGGAATCGGTGCGCCTCGCCACCCCGCTAGGATTCCGCGCCCGATGGCAGTCCCGAAGAAAAGACAGTCGAGCGCGCGCCGCGATCGCCGCCGGACCCACGACTCGATCGCGGGCCCGCGCCTGACCGATTGCCCGACGTGCCACAGCCCGACGCTCTCGCATCGGGTCTGCCCGTCCTGCGGCACCTACAACGGCCGCCAGGTCGTTGCCCTCGACGAGCCCTCGCTCGAGACGCCCGGGCGCCCCGAGGCCGGTTAGTGCCCGCGCCCCCGCCGGGCGCCCCCGCTGCGAATCCGGTCACGGTCGCCTTCGACGCCCTCGGCGCCGAAGCGGGTCCCGCTGTCGTCGTCGAGGGGGTCACCGCGGCGGCCCGGGAGGGGATCGCGGTCCGCGTCTTCGGTCGCGGCGGCGAACTGGGTGACCTCAGCGGCGTCTCCGGCGTCGAGCTGATCGAGACGGACGAGCGGATCGGCAACGACGAGGAGCCGGTCCGGGCGGTCCGCTCGCGGCCCCAGGCGTCGATCGTCCGCGCCGCCGCCGACGTCGCCGCCGGGAGCTCAGACGCGCTTGCGAGCCCCGGCTCGACCGGCGCGACGATGACCGCCTCGCTCTTCGCCCTGAAGCGGCTCCGCGGCGTGCAGCGCCCCGCGCTGGCCGTCCAGCTGCCGGCGCCCGGCCGGGAGCATCCCGTGCTGCTGCTGGACGTGGGGGCCAACGCCGACGCGCGTCCTTCCCACCTCGTCCAGTTCGCCCACCTCGGCTCCGCCTTCGCCGAGGCGGTGCTCGGCTTCGACTCCCCGCGGGTGGCCCTGCTGTCCGTGGGCGAGGAGGCGAAGAAGGGCAGCGCGCTGGTGCTCGAGGCGCACGAGGCCCTGGTGGGCGCGGAGGGCATCCGGTTCAGCGGCAACGTCGAGGGGCGCGACCTGCTCGATCCCGCCGCCGACGTCGTCGTCACCGACGGCTTCACCGGCAACGTCGTGCTGAAGACGATCGAGGGCACGGCGAAGGCCGTCGCCGGGGCGGTCCGCGATGCGGCGAAGTCGGGCCCTCGCGCCGGCGCCGGCGGCCTCCTGCTGCGCCCGGCGCTCGGCAGGCTGCGCGAGAGCCTCGACCCCGACTCGACCGGGGGCGCGATCCTGCTCGGGCTGCGGGGCGTCGCCGTGGTCGGCCACGGCTCCGCCGGCGCCGAGGGGATCGCGAACCAGATCCGCCTGGCGGCGCGGGCCGTCAGCGAGCGGGCGGTTGAGCGCACCGAGGCGCTGATCGAGCGCTCCGGGGTCGGGCGGGGAGCGATCCGGGCGGCCGCTGAGGGCGCCGAGACCGGGCCGGACCCGCAGCAGGCGTGATACACCACCTCCCATGAGCGAGCCCGCAGCCACCGCAGACCGCGATCAGATCTTCGCGATGGTTCGCGACCACCTCGCGACCGAGCTCGAGCTCTCCCCGGACGAGATCACGGACTCCACCCGATTCCGCGAGGACCTCGACGCCGATTCGCTCGACCTCTACGAGCTGGTGATGGAGCTCGAGGACACGTATGGCATCGCCATGAGCGAGGAGCAGTCGGCACGCATCGAGACGGTCGGGGCGGCCGTCGACTTCGTCTTCGAGCGCGTCGGGGCCAGCTGACGCCCGCGTGGCGCTGAGTCCCGAAAGCGAGGCGATCGAGCGGGAGGCCGTGGTCCCGCTGCTGGAGCTGATCGCGGATCTCGACCCACGCAGCCGCCGGCAGGCGCTCACCCACAGCTCCTGGACGGAGCGGCGCCAGCGGGCGTGGGGGAGGCTCGCCTTCCTCGGCGACAGCGTCCTCGGCCTGGCGGTCGCCAACGAGCTCTTCTCGCGCTTTCCGCGCTCCGACATCGGGCGGCTGACCAAGATCCACGGGCAGGTCGTCAGCGGGCGCGCGTGCGCCGAGATCGCGTTCCTGCTCGGGGTCCCCGAGATGCTCGAGGAGGCGCGTCCCACCGGATTCGAGGGCGGGATCGCGGTCGAGGAGCTGGTGGCCAGCGAGCGCGCGATGGCCTCGATCGTCGAGGCCCTGATCGGCGCCTGCTACCTCGAGCTCGGGATCGAGCGCACCGGCGAGGCGGTCCTCGCGGCCTTCGAGCCGCAGATGGAGCTCGCCGCGGGGACCCTGCTCGACTTCAAGTCGGCCCTGCAGGAGCAGCTCGCGCGGGGCGGCCGGATCGTCCACTACGAGACGGTCGAGGAGTCCGGGCCCCCGCACGACCGGATCTTCCGGGTCGAGGCCCAGGTCGAGGGCGAGGTCGTCGGCACCGGCACCGGTTCGAGCAAGAAGGCGGCGGAGCAGGCCGCCGCCGCCGAGGCCCTCGGCGAGGCCACGTCCTGAGGCGAGCTCGGGGTCCGCCGCGGTTTCGTCCGGTCGGATCTCCACGCTGTCCCCGCGGAGAGAGCATGCATCTGAAGTCGATCAGCCTGAAGGGGTTCAAGTCGTTCCCCGAGCGAACACACCTGGAGTTCTCTCCGGGCGTCAGCGTGATCGTCGGCCCGAACGGGTGCGGCAAGTCCAACATCACCGACGGGGTCCTCTGGGCGCTCGGCGAGCAGAGCCCCCTCGCGGTCCGCGGGCAGTCGATGCAGGACGTGATCTTCGCCGGCGGGCGCGACCGCTCCGCCCGCAGCGCCGCCGAGGTCGAGGTCGTGATCGACAACTCCGACGGCGCCGCCGGCTCCGAGTTCTCCGAGATCTCGATCACCCGGCGCCTCGACCGCGCCGGTGAGGGCGGCTACCGGCTCAACGGCGCCCGCTGCCGGCTCGCCGACATCACCGAGGCCCTCTCGGACGCGAGCCTCGGCCGCGAGATGCACTCGGTCATCGGCCAGGGCAAGGTCGAGGCGATCGTGCTCTCCAAGCCGCGCGAGCGCCGCCTGCTGATCGAGGAGGCCGCGGGCCTCGGCAAGCACCGCAAGCGCCGGCGCCGCGCGCAGCTCAAGCTGGAGCGGACCCGGGCGAACCTCGACCGGGCGCTCGACGTCGAGCGCGAGGCGCGCTCCCGGCTGCGGCCGCTGCGCCAGCAGGCCAACGCGGCCGAGACCCACGCGCGGCTGGAGCGGCAGTCGATGGAGCTGCGGCTGAAGCTGCTCGGTGACCGCCTCGCCGCCGGCGGTGGCGACCTCGAGGGCGCCGAGGCGGACGTCCTCGCCGCGCGGGCGGAGCGCGACCGGATCGAGAAGGCGCTCGGGGAGGCGAACCGGCGCCGATCGGCCGTCGAGGACAAGCTTGCCGAGCGCGACCGCGAGCGGACGGCGATCTGGGGCGACCTGACCGCGCTTCGCGCAGCCCACGAGCGCCTCGGAGCGCGGACCGAGTCGATCGCCTCCCGGGAGGCGGAGCTGCGCGCGGCCGTCGAGCGCCGCCGCGCCGCGCTCGGAGCACTTGCCGCCGAGCTGCGGGCGACCGAGCGGGACGCCGAGGCCGCGCTGGCTCGCGAGCTGGAGTCCGCCCGGACGGCGCTCGAGGAGGCTTCGGAGGGAATCGGCGCGGCGCTGGAGTCGGCCGACGTCGAGGGACGGCTGGGCGCCCTGGCGCGAGTCCGCAACGGCGCCGAGCGCGCGACCCGCTCCGCGCGCCGCGCGGAGGACCTGCTCGGACACCGGCGCCAGGACTCGCTCGAGACGCGCGTCGAGGCCGAGGCCGAGCTCGCCACCGGCCTCGCCGAGCTGTGCGCGGCGCTGGGCCGGGCGCGCGACGCCGTCGGCGTGCGCACCGCCCGGGTCGAGGAGCGCGTGATCGGCGCGCGGGCCGGGCGACGAGCTCGCCGTCGAGCTGCGCGAGTGCTCGCGGATCGAGGCGGAGTTGCAGAGCTCGCTCCGAGGCGTCGCCGAGCGGCTGACCGAGGCCGAGGTCCGAGCCGCCCACCTTCGCGACAAGAGCGAGGAGGCCGAGGCCGAGTGGGAGGGCATCGTCGCCAAGCTCGCGCCCGATCCCCGGCCTGAGCCCGTCCGGCTCGACGAGGCCGAGCGCGCCGCCGCCGAGGCCGGCGTCGAGCGGCTGATCCGCCGCCGCGAGCACCTCGGGCCCGTCAACCCGCTCGCCGAGAGCGAGTACGAGGCGGCCAAGGAGCACGTCGAGGACCTCGAGGCCCAGCGGGAGGATCTCGAGGCCGCCCTCGCCGACCTCGCCAAGCTGATCCGCCAGACCGACAAGGAGATCACCGCCGCGTTCGAGGAGACGTTCGCCGCGGCGAGCAAGAACTTCGAGGAGCTGGTCGAGCACATGTTCCCGGGCGGCCGCGGGCGGCTGCGGCTGGTCGAGCCCCAGCGTCCGGCGCGCGTGCTCGGCGGGGCCGACCCCGACGGCGGGGACGAGCGCACCGGCTCCGGGGCCGCCGAGGTCTTCCGGGAGGCGGGAACCGCCTCCGCTCCGGCCGAGGGCGCCGAGGAGGCGCTCGGCGAGGAGGAGGACGGCGAGCCCGACGACATGGGGGTCGAGATCGAGGTGACGCCCGCCGGCAAGGCGACCCGGCGGCTCTCGCTCCTCTCGGGCGGCGAGAAGTCCCTCGTCGCGCTGGCCTTCGTCTTCAGCGTCTTCCTCGCGCGGCCCTCGCCCTTCTACATCCTCGACGAGGTCGAGGCGGCCCTCGACGACGCCAACATCGACCGCTTCCTGCAGCTCGTGCGCCGCTTCTCCGACCGCGCCCAGTTCGTCATCGTCACCCACCAGAAGCGGACGATGGATGCGGCCGACGTGCTCTACGGGGTCTCGATGCAGGACGGCGCCACGAAGGTGATCTCGCGCAAGCTGCCCCGCGGTCCGCAGGAGCAGCAGCTCTCCGAGGCCGCTCCGGCCGCGGACGGCGCGGACGATCGCGCTGCCTGAGCCGCCCGCTCTAGGCTCCCGCCGATGGCGACCTCCTGGGCAGAGCTCCTCGACGTCGGCGACCGCGAGGTCCCGGCCTCATCCGAGGCGCCGACGGACGCCGAGCCGGAGCGCCGCGGCGGCCTGTTCAAGCGGCTGCGGGAGAGCCTTGCGACCAGCCGGCAGGCGCTCGGCGCCGAGCTCAGCGCAAGCCTCTTCGAGACCGTCGACGCCGAGACCTGGGAGCGCCTCGAGGAGGCGCTGATCATGGCCGACGTCGGCGCCCGGACCACCGCCGACGTCGTCGGCCGGCTCGAGGGCGAGGTCGACGCCGGCAAGGTCGAGGGAGCCGAGGCGATCCGCGGGCGGCTGGTCGAGCTGCTCGCCGACCTCGCCACGACCGGCCGCACGACGATCGACCTGCGCGCCCGCCCCGCGGTGGTGCTGATCGTCGGCGTCAACGGGACCGGCAAGACCACGACGGTCGGCAAGCTGGCCTGGCACCTGCAGAAGAACGCGGGACTGAACGTGATGGTCGCCGCGGCCGACACCTACCGCGCCGCCGCCGTCGAGCAGCTCGCCACCTGGGCCGAGCGGGCGGGCTGCGAGATCATCCGCGCGCAGACCGGACAGGACGCGGCCAGCGTGGTCTTCGACGCGCTCGCCGCGGCGGAGGCGCGCGAGCACCGACGTGGTCCTGATCGACACCGCCGGGCGCCTGCACACGCGCAACGACCTGATGGAGGAGCTGGCGAAGGTCCGCCGGGTGATCGACAAGCGGCTCGGCCGCGGTCCCGACGAGACGCTGATCGTCGTCGACTCGACCACCGGGCAGAACGGCCTGCGGCAGGCGAAGGTCTTCAGCGATGCGGTCGAGGTCACCGGCGTCGCCCTGACGAAGCTCGACGGGACCGCGAAGGGCGGCATCGCCCTGGCGATCGCCGGCGAGCTGGGCATCCCGGTCAAGCTGATCGGGGTGGGCGAGGGAATCGAGGACCTCAGGCCCTTCGACGCCCCGGAGTTCTCGAACGGCACTGATCGGGGAGTACGTAGATAACTCCGGGGAGATCCTCCGCTTCGCGTCCGCTTCTGCCCGGGAGGGGGCCCCACCGTGGACGGGACCCTAGGGAGGTAGGGACAGTGCGCCCGCGGCCTTAAGCTGCCGGCCTATGTTCGACCAACTATCCGACCGCCTTCAGGGCACGCTCTCCGACCTTCGCTCGCGCGGGCAGCCTGACCGAGGCCGACGTCGACAAGGCGATGCGGGAGATCCGCCTCGCCCTGCTCGAGGCGGACGTCAACTTCAAGGTGACGAAGGGCTTCGTCGCCGGGGTCCGCGAGAAGGCGATCGGCGCCGGGGTACTCGAGAGCCTCGACCCGGGCCAGATGGTGGTCAAGGTCGTCAACGAGCAGCTCACCGAGCTGATGGGCGGCTCCGGCCGCGATCTCGTCTTCGCCTCGAAGGGCCCGACGGTGATCCTGATGGCCGGCCTGCAGGGCTCGGGCAAGACGACCGCCACGGCGAAGCTCGCGCTCCACCTGCGCGACCAGGGCAAGGCCGTCGCCGTCGCCGCCTGCGACACGCAGCGCCCCGCCGCGGTCGAGCAGCTCACCCGCCTCGCTGCCCAAGTCCAGGTCCCCGTCTACTCCCAGGGGACCGACCGCAGCCCCGTCGACATCGCCGAGTGGGCCTACGGGCAGGCGCGGTCGGAGGACAAGGACGTGCTGATCATCGACACGGCCGGCCGCCTCCACATCGACGAGGACCTGATGGACCAGCTCGTCCAGATCAAGAAGCGGACGCGGCCCCACAACGTGCTCCTCGTCGTCGACGCGATGACCGGCCAGGACGCCGTCAACGTCGCCGAGCAGTTCGCCGAGGCGACCGAGTTCGACGGCGTCGTGATGAGCAAGCTCGACGGGGACGCCCGCGGCGGCGCCGCGCTCAGCGTCAAGGCCGTGACGGGCAAGCCGATCCTCTACGCCTCGACCGGCGAGAAGCTCGCCGAGCTCGAGCGCTTCCACCCCGACCGGATGGCCCAGCGGATCCTCGGCATGGGCGACGTCCTCTCCCTGATCGAGAAGGCCGAGAAGGAGATGGACGCCTCCGACGCGGAGGAGCTGGAGCGCAAGATGCGCCAGGACCAGTTCACGCTCGACGACTTCCTCAAGCAGCTCAAGCAGATCCGCAAGATGGGCCCGCTGACGAGCGTGCTGGGGATGATGCCCGGCATGGGCAAGGCGATGAAGGAGCTCAAGAACGCCAACCTCGACGACCGCGAGCTGGATCGTCTCGAGGCGATGATCCTCTCGATGACGCCGGCCGAGCGGGCCAACCCGGACATCATCCGCGGTGGGCGCCGGCGCCGGATCGCGGCCGGGTCGGGGACGAACGTGCAGGCCGTCAAGCAGCTGACCAAGCAGTTCGATCAGATGCGCAAGATGATGAAGCAGCTCGCCTCCGGAAAGATGCCCAGCCCCGAGGCGATGCTCCGCGGCCAGCTCGGCGGTCGGCGGCGATAGGCGCGGGTCTGTAGCCTGCGTCGCCGTTCCATGGCAGTAAGAATCAGACTCAGACGAGCGGGCTCCTCGAAGAACCCGATCTGGCGCATCGTCGTCGCCGATCAGCGCTCCCCGCGCGACGGCCGCACGATCGAGACGATCGGCAGCTACAACCCGCAGACCCAGCCTTCGCAGGTCGTCATCGACGCCGAGCGCGCCCAGTACTGGATCGATCACGGCGCGCAGCCGTCGGACACCGTCGCCAAGCTGCTTCGGACGACGAAGCAGGCCGACGCAGCCTCCACCTCCTAGTTCCCGATGCGGGAGCTGGTCGAGTTCCTCGTCCGGGCGCTCGTCGAGCACCCCGACAAGGTCGAGGTCGAGGAGTTCGAGGAGGACGGCGATCTCGTCCTCGAGGTCTCCGTCGCCGAGGAGGATCTCGGCCGGGTGATCGGCCGCGGCGGCCGGATCGCCAACGCGATCCGCACGGTCGCCCGAGCCGCCGGCTCGCGCGGCGAGCGGCGCGTAATCGTCGACATCCTGGACTGAGCCCGCGCTCTCGCGCGCCCTGGGCGCGCCTTTCGCCACGAACGCGTCTAGTCCCGCGCGCTTTCCCCTGCCACGGTCGGCCGCATGGTCACGGTGGCACGGATTTCCGCTCGTCATGGCGGGCAGGATCCGTGCCACCGGAGGCTGCGCTGGCCCGAATCGCGATGCGGCAGCACGGCGTCATCTCCCGCCAGCAACTGCTCGCCCTCGGCTTCGACGGCTCCTTCGTCGATTACTGGCTGAAGAAGGGCCGCCTCCACCAGCTCCACCTCGGCGTCTACGCCGTCGGCCACCGCCGCCTCACCCAGCAGCGGCATCTGGCTCGCTGCCGTCCTCGCCTGCGGTGAGGCCGCCGTTCTCAGCCACCGCAGCGCCGCCGCCCTCTGGCACCTGGCGGCCCTCGAGCTCGGGAGGGTGGACGTCCTCGTCCCCGGCCGCGGCTCCCGCTTCCGCCCCGGCATCGCGATCCGCCGCACCCGCGACCTCCCCGCCGACCACGTCACCGAGATCGACGGCATCCCCGTGACCACCGTCGAGCGCACCCTCCTCGACCTTGCCTCGATCGTCCCCGAGCGCCAACTCCGCAAGGCGGTCGCCGAGGCCGCCCGCCAAGAGTCCTCGACGTCCCCTCCCTCACTGCCCTATGCGCCAGCCGCCCGGGCCGCCGGGGAACGGGAGACCTCGCGCGGATCGCCGTCGAGCAGCGCGGCCCGATCTCCGCCACCCGCTCCGACCCCGAGCGCCTCTTCCTCGACCTCTGCATCCGCCGGGGTCTGCCGACGCCGGCCGTCAACGTCCCAGTCGCCGGCTACGAGGCCGACTTCCTCTGGCCCGCTGCCCGCCTCGTCGTCGAGATCGACAGCTACGGCTACCACCGCTCCTGGACCGAGCAGGAGCAGCGACCGCGCGAAGGACGCGGCGCTCCAGGTCGCCGGCCTCAAGGTCCTCCGCTACACCGAGGCCACCCTGCTCGCCGAGGAGGACAGGGTCTTCGCGCAGATCGGCGCCCTGCTCGACCCGTAGGCTCCCCGGCCGAATGCGCCTCGACATCTTCACGCTCTTCCCGCAGTGGTTCGAATGGTTCGAGACCCAGCGGCACGTCCGTAACGCGGTCGCCGCCGGGTCGGAGCTCCGCTTCCGCGACCTGCGTGAGACCACGCCGCTCGGCGCCGGTCAGGTCGACGACTCCCCCTACGGCGGCGGCGCCGGGATGGTGATGCGCGTCGACGTGATCGATGCGGCGCTGCAGGCCGCCTACGGCGACGCGCGCGGCGGCAAGCGGATCGTCCTGCTCGCGCCCTCGGGCCGCCTCCTCGACGAGGAGCTCGTGACCGAGCTCGCCGCCGAGCCCGAGCTGGCCCTCATCTGCGGGCGCTACGAGGGAGTCGACGAGCGGGTGCGCGATCACCTCGTCACCGATTCGGTCTCGATCGGCCGCTACGTGCTCGCCGGCGGCGAGCTGGCGGCGATGGTCGTGGCCGACGCCGTCCTGCGCAAGCTGCCGGGCGCCCTCGGCCACAGCCACAGCGCGATCGAGGAGTCCTTCTCGGCCGCTCTGGACGGGGATCCCGAGTATCCGCACTACACCCGCCCGCCCACCTACCGGGGGTGGGGGATCCCCGACGTGCTCGTATCCGGCGACCACGAGAAGGTCCGCGAGTGGCGCCGCGCCCGCAGCCGCGAGCGCGGTGGCCGGGGTGATCGCGGCGCTTAGCTACTATTCCCCGGCCCCGCGCCCCTCGACGAACCCGCGGACGGCAGGGGTCCGCTGCTTCCCACCAGGGAACAGGGCCGCCAGCGCAGAGAACTTCCAGTCATGAGCACGATCATCCAAAGCCTCGAGAAGGAGCAGCTGAAGCGCCGCCCGCGCTTCATCGCCGGCGACCGCCTGCGCGTGCACTTCCAGGTGATCGAGGGCAGCCGGACCAGGACCCAGGTCTTCGAGGGGGTCGTGATCAAGCGGCAGGGCAGCGGCGTCCGCGAGACGTTCACCGTCCGCAAGCAGTCGTTCGGCGTCGGCGTCGAGCGCACCTTCCCCCTGCATTCCCCGAAGATCGAGAAGCTCGAGCTCGCCGCCCACGGCGACGTGCGCAGGGCCAAGCTCTACTACCTCCGCGACCGCGTCGGCAAGGCGGCCCGCGTCGCCGAGCGACGCTGGGGCATCGCGGAGGAGGACCTCGGCGCCGATGAGGGTGGCGCCGTCGACGCGGAGGGCACCACTCAGGTCGAGGCGCCCCAGGCGGTGCCGGCGGCCGAGGGCGAGGGCACCGAGGAATCACCGGAGCTGACCGAGGTCGAGGCTTCCGAGACTGAAGCGGAAGGCACAACCGAGGGCGACGACCCGGCTGGGGAGCCGGAGGGAGAGACCGCGGAGCCCGCTGAGGGCTCCGATGAGGACGAGGCGCCCGCCAGCGCGTAGCGCGGCGGACCGGACCTCTCATGCCGCGCCCGAAGTCGACGTTCGGCGCCGTCGTCGAGTTGATCGTGATCGTCGGCTTCGCCGTCGGCCTCGCGCTCCTGATCCAGGCCTTCGCGGTCAAGCCGTACCAGATCCCCACGGGGTCGATGAAGCCGACGCTCGAGATCGGCCAGCGCGTCCTCGTCCAGCGGGTCTCCTACCACTTCAGCGATCCCGAGATCGGCGACATCGTCGTCTTCCACCCGCCCGAGGGGGCCGACGAGGGCGACAAATGCGGGAGTGCAGGTGTCCACCACGGAGCTATGCCCTGAGCCGGTCGACGAGCCCGACGACACGAACTTCATCAAGCGGGTCGTCGCCACCCCCGGCGACACGCTGCGGATCGAGCGCGGGCACGCGATCGTCAACGGCGAGCCGATCGAGGACGACTTCATCGCGGATTGCGGGAACGCCACCGGGTGCAACATGCCCAAGGAGATCACGATCCCGCCGGATCACTACTTCATGATGGGCGACAACCGGGGGTCGAGCGACGACAGCCGCTTCTGGGGACCGGTCCCCTCGGAGTGGATCATCGGCAAGGCCTTCGCCACCTACTGGCCCCCGGACCGCCTCGGCATCTTCTAGAGGGCCGGGGGCGGGGGCTGATGTTGCGGAAGGTCGCGATCGGTGCTGCGGTCGTCCTGGGGATCCTGCTCGTTGCGATCGTGGTGCTCACGGACCAGTACAAGATCCCCAGCGGATCGATGAAGCCCACGCTCGACATCGATGACCGGATCATCGTCGACAAGATCTCCTACCGCCTGGGCGATCCGGAGATCGGCGACATCGCCGTCTTCCACCCGCCGGCGGGCGCAGACATGGGCGACCGCTGCGGGACCCAGCCTCTGCCACGGGGGCAGGCGTGCCCAGAGCCGGTCGACAGTCCCGACGAAACCGCCTTCGTCAAACGGGTCGTCGCCGGACCGGGAGACACGCTGAGCATCGAGGGCGGGCTGCCGATCGTCGATGGCGAGGCCGTCGAGGCCGACCACATCGCCGAATGTGCGGCGAATCCGGGGTGCGATCTCCCCAAGGAGATCACGATCCCGCCCGATCACTACTTCATGATGGGCGACAACAGTGGAGCCAGCGACGACAGCCGCTTCTGGGGACCAGTTCCCTCCGATTGGATCATCGGCAAGGCCGTCCTCACCTACTGGCCCCCCGACCGAGTCGGCATCCCCTAGTCCCAAGCGGCGCAAGCGCCGCCCGGATGGCCGCCGCACCGCGTGGCTGTTCCGCTTCGATCAGCAGTTCGGCCGCCGCTTCGTCGCGGGAGCCGACGAGGCCGGGCGTGGCTCGCTCGCCGGGCCCCTGGTCGGCGCCGCGGTCCTCCTCGACTACAAGTGCCTCGGGCCGGCCGAGCGCAAGGCGCTCGCCGGGCTCGACGACTCGAAGCGCAAGACGGAGGAGGAGCGCGAGCGCCTCTACCCGGCCGTGCTCGCCGCGGCGACGAAGGTGGCCGTTACGGCTCGCTGCGCCGGCGGCATCGACAAGCGGGGGCTGCACGTCACCAACCTCAACGCGCTGGCCGACTGCCTCGGCAGGGTCGCGGTGCCGGGCGCCAAGTGCCTGAGCGACGGCTTCCGCCTCGGGTCCCGTTGCCCGGTCGAGCACGAGGCCGTGGTCGACGGCGACGCCCGCAGCGCCGCGATCGCCGCCGCGTCGGTGATCGCCAAGGTCACCAGGGACCGCTACATGCGCCAGGCCGAGGAGCGTCACCCGGGCTGGGACTTCGCCGGCAACGTCGGCTACTCGACCCCGGGCCACCGCGAGGCGATCGCGAAGATCGGGATCTGCGACCTCCACCGCCGCTCCTTCGCGTCCACGGCATACCACCAGCTGGAGCTCAGTTAGTCAGAACGCGTTCGGGATGTGCTCGATCGCGAGCGGAGTGCCGCCGGGGTCGAGGGTGACGCCGATCACGTCGAAGCGAATCGCCGAGTAGGGCGGAGGGGCCCGCTCGGCCAGCCAGGCTCGGGCCAGCCGCCTGATCTGGAGCTGCTTGCGTGGGCCGACCGCCAGGACCGGACGCTCGGGGCCGGAGCGCGAGCCGGTCCTCATCGTCTTCACCTCCACGAACACGAGGGTCCCTCGATCGAGGGCCACGGCATCGATCTCCCCGGCTCGCGTCCGGCTGTTCCGCTCGAGCACGGCGATCCCGGAGGAGGCGAGCAACTCGCAGGCGTGTTCCTCACCGATGCGCCCCGTCCGGAGCCTGGCCAGCGTCATCCGTGTGGGTCCGTTCTCATGCGTCGATCCTGAGGGCGTCCGCGCGCCACGTGGCTCCCGGGGAGTGACGATTCAGCGACGGACCTGCCACGAGGGGCGCACTCCGCCGACCGGCACACCCTCGGCACAAGCGCCTTCCTCTCCCGGCACTCCGCGACTGCCATCGGTGCGCAGGCGGCACCTAGCTTCGGCGGCGATGCTCGCCCGGACACAGAACCCTCGCCCTCCATGGCGTCGATGCGCTGCCCGTGGACGTCGAGATCGACATCCACCGCGGGCTGCCGGCGTTCTCGCTGGTGGGCCTTCCCGACGCCGCGGTTCGGGAGTCGCGCGAGCGGGTGCGGGCCGCGATCGTCAACTGCGGATTCGAGTTCCCGCTCAAGCGGATCACGGCGAACCTCGCGCCGGCGGACCTGCGCAAGGCGGGGCCGGGCTTCGATCTCGCGATCGCGGCAGCGATCCTCTGCGCGTCGGGGCAGATCCCGCACGAGCCGTTGGCGGACTGGTGGCTGGCGGGTGAGCTCGCGCTCGACGGGTCGATCCGGTCGCTCCCCGGGGTGCTCGCGATGGCGGAGGAGGCCGAGCGGCGCGGAGGTGCCGGTGTAGCCGTCGCGGCGGCGAACGCGGGCGAGGCGGCACTCGTGGAGGAGCTGGCGGTCGCCCCGCTCCTCTCGCTCGCCGACCTCCGCGTCCTCGCGACCGGTGAGGTGCCTGAGCACGAGCGGCCGCCGCCGGCCGAGATTCGGCCCGCCGGCGCTCCCCGATCTCGCCGACCTGCGCGGCCAGCCGGGCCTGCGCCACGCGCTGGAGGTCGCGGCGGCGGGCGGGCACGGCCTGCTCATCGTCGGCCCGCCGGGCGCCGGCAAGTCCCTGGCCGCGCGGCGGCTGCCCTCCCTGCTGCCGCCGCTCGGCCGCTCCGAGGCCGTGGAGGTGACGAAGATCGCCAGCGCCGCCGGGCGGCCGCCACCTGACGGGACCCTGGCCCAGCGACCGTTCCGCGCGCCCCACCACACGATCTCGGCGGCCGGGCTCGTCGGCGGCGGGTCGCCACCGCGGCCCGGGGAGATCACGATCGCGCATCGGGGCGTCCTCTTTCTCGACGAGCTCGGGGAGTTCAGCCGGCCGAGCCTCGAGGCGCTGCGCCAGCCGCTGGAGGACGGTCGCGTGACGATCGCGCGGGCCCAGGGCGCGCTCACCTTCCCGGCCCGCTTCCAGATCGTCGCGGCGGCGAACCCATGTCCCTGCGGGCACGGCGAGTCCTCCGAGCGGTGCCTCTGCTCGCGCGATCGGATCAGCGCCTACGAATCCCGGCTCAGCGGCGCGCTGGCCGACCGCTTCGATCTCGCGCTGCGGGTGGAGCAGCCGGACGCCTCCGCTCTGGCCGGCGATCCGGGGGAGGCGTCAGCCGCAGTGGCCGAGCGGGTTCTGGGTGCGCGCGAGCGCCAGGCGGCGCGACTCGGTCCATCGCGGGTCAACTCGTCGATGGACGAGCCCGAGCTGGCCCTGCACGCGCGGCTCGACTCCAGCCGGCGCGAAGATGCTCGCCG
Organism: uncultured Solirubrobacterales bacterium; assembly: GCA_963839535.1. Taxonomy (GTDB): domain Bacteria; phylum Actinomycetota; class Thermoleophilia; order Solirubrobacterales; family 70-9; genus RHKX01. Next base: position 22,596 of record CAWIVF010000004.1, on the reverse strand, counting down.
ACGGCCACGCCAGCGTGGGGCTCAGCGGCAGAGGATGGAACCGGGTGCTGAAGGTGGCCCGGACTCTCGCCGACCTCGAGGGCCGCGACCGGATCAGCGCCGACGACGTGGACATGGCGTTGACGATGCGGCGCCGCGGCGGGAGCGGGACGTGAGGGCCTGCGCCGACTGCGCTTCGAGGGCGCTGCTGCTCGGCTCGCTCGCGGCTCACATCGACCGCTCGGTCGACGGTCGGGTCGGCGATCGCGCCCGGGACCTCCTCGGCCTCGGCGACGCCGAGCTCGCGGAGGCGACGGCGCCGCGCAACGCGGCCCAGCACCTCGACCGCTCGCGCTCACCCGCCGCCCACGTTGAGCTGGAGGAGCGCCTCGCCGCCGCCGGATGCTGGAGCTGCTGCGCTCACGGCGAGGGATTCCCGGCGGCGCTCGGCGACCTGGGGTCCGCCGCCCCGCGCGCCCTCTTCGGAGCCGGCGACCCGACCTCGCTGGCCGGTCTCGTCCCCGGGCAGGTCGGTGACCCTGGTCGGCTCGCGCCGCGCCGGCGCGTACGGCAGGGAGATCGCACATGAGCTGGGCCGTCTGCTGGCGGCGAGCGGGGTCGCGGTGATCAGCGGGCTCGCGCTCGGCATCGACTCCGCCGCTCATCAGGGAGCGCTGGCCGGGGCGGGGGAGACGGTTGCCGTCCTCGGCACGGGCGCCGAGCGCCCCTATCCGCGCTCGCGCCGCAGCCTCTACGAGCGCATCCGGGCGGAGGGTCTCGTGCTCTCGGAGCTGCCGCCCGGCTCGCCGACCTTTCGCTGGATGTTCCCGGCGCGGAATCGGCTGATGGCGGCACTCGCCGGGATCACCGTGGTCGTCGAGGCTGCCGAGCGGTCGGGCTCTCTGATCACCGCCGAGATGGCGCTCGAGGGCGGTCGGCTCGTCGGCGCGGTCCCGGGACCCGTCAACTCCTGGCGCTCGTCGGGCACGAACCGCCTGCTCGCCGACGGGGCCGCGGTGGTCCGTCACGCTCAGGACGTGCTCGACCTCCTGCTCGGCCCCGGGCGTGAGGCGGTGCGGGAGGTCGGCCCCGCGATCACGCTCGACGAGGAGGCGATCCTGGCGGTGGTCGAAGCCGGCGCCGGAAGCGCGGACGCCGTCAGCCGTGACACGGGCCTGGCCTATCCCGCCGCCCTGGCGGGCCTCGGCCGGCTCGAGCGGACGGGCTACGTCAGCAGCGACGCAACCGGGCGCTACGCGCGGACGGCCCAGATGCCGCCCGAGCCGGGAGGCGAAAGGGGGGTGGCATCTACGATCGGCCGATGAGCGAGAAGCGAATACCGGCGGTGCTGACGATCGCGGGCTCGGACTCCGGCGGGGGAGCCGGGATCCAGGCCGATCTGAAGGCCTTCGCGGCGGCCGGGGTGCACGGGATGAGCGCGATCACCGCGCTGACGGCCCAGAACACGGTCGGGGTCGATGCGATCCGGCAGGTGCCCGCCGAGATGGTGATCGCCCAGGTCCGGGCGGTGGTCGAGGACATCGGCGTCGATGCGGTCAAGGTCGGGATGCTCGGGACGGCCGAGGCCGCGGAGGCCGTCGCCGAGGCCCTTGCCCTGGTCGGCGAGGTGCCCGTCGTGGTCGACCCGGTGATGGTCTCCGAGAGCGGGGCCGAGCTGCTCGACCCCGGCGCCCGCAGCGCGCTGATCGAGCTGATCCTGCCCCTGGCGACGGTGCTGACCCCGAACCTGCCCGAGGCGCAGGGCGATCGCCGGCGCGGGCGACGACGTCCCTCCGGCCGAGCTGGCCGCGGCGATCCGCGTCGCTCGGGCCCGCCGCGGTGATCGTGACCGGCGGCCACGGCGCCGGCGTCGACGTCCTCGACGACGGGGCGGGGGAGCCGCTCGAGATCGCCGGCGAGATGCACCCCGACGGCGCCGCCCACGGCTCCGGCTGCACCCACTCCTCGACGCTGGCCGCGCTGCTCGCCTCCGGGTGGGAGCTGCGCGACGCCGCGGTTGAGGCCAGGGCGGTGGCCGGCAAGGCCATCGGCCAGGGCCTGCGCGAGATCGGCTCGGGCCCGGGGCCCGTGGACGTCCTGGGGACCAAGGCCCGGACGCGGCTGCGCCACGGCGCATAGCCGCGGCCCGCCGCGACCCCAACCTCCAATCGCCCGCGGCCGCGCCTGCGCCCTCGGGTGCCCTGGCATAATCGCTCCCATGAAGCTCGTTCGGATGAAGCCGGGTCACGGCGACCTGCTACTCGCCGAGGGTGATCCCGAGGTGGCCGACGAGGAGGCCGAGCTGATCGAGGCGTTCCGCCGCCAGCTCGACCAGGGGATGTGGGCGGCCGTGCCGATGATGGAGGCCGGCGGCAAGCGCGAGGCGACGATGGTGCGGGACTTCTCCGAGGTTCCCCGCGATGCCGAGCGCGTGATCTTCTTCCCGCCCGCCGCCGGGGGATGACCGGCGCCGAGCTCCGCGGCGGCCGATGAGCACCGCGGCAATCGCATCGATCTCGATCGTCGCGGCGGTGCTGCTCGCGGTCGCGTTCGGGCCTGATCTGCTCGCCGCCTGCGCGCCGTCGCCGGCTGAGCCCTCGCCGCACGCAGTCGAGCCCGCGTCATCACCTTCCCGACCCCGGCCGCGAGCTCCGCGCCGAGCGCCGGGCCGAGCAACTTCTCCTCTCCGTCCTCGGGCAGGACGCCTACGAGGCCTACCGGGCGCTCGGGTTCCTCCACGCCTACGGCCCGGACGAGGGCGACGACGGGCCGTCCTACGGCTACCTGATCTACCCGCACAAGCCGATCGTCAGCTACGACGTCCGCTCCGGCGAGCTGCTCAGCGAGCACTGCGTCGCGTTCCCGGACCGGACCGGCGGCGAGTTCGGCGAGCGCCTGCCCGACGCCGACGACGTCCTCGCCAAGTGGATGGCTCTGCGCGGCGACGAGCGCGGCCTGATCAGGGCGGCCAACATGCACCTGCCCGGCCGCCAGCTCGACCCCGGTCACGTGCGTCGCGATCTGGTGCGGTTGAGCGAGTGGACCGGCCGCGGCGCTCCCGCGGGCATCCGATGAGCGACGCCGAGCAGACGGAGCTTCCGCGGCCGCGATCCGCAGCGGTGTTCGACGGGCCGGACCGGGCCGCGGCGCGCGCCTACATGAAGGGGATCGGCTACGACGACGCGGCGCTCAAGCGGCCGACGATCGGCATCGCCAACACCTGGATCGAGGCGATGCCCTGCAACTTCCACCTCCGCGGCCTCGCCAAGCACATCAAGGACGGCGTCCGGGCCGCCGGCGGCACGCCGATGGAGTTCAACACGATCGCGGTCTCGGACGGGATCACGATGGGGACCAAGGGCATGAAGAGCTCGCTGGTCAGCCGCGAGGTGATCGCCGACTCGATCGAGCTGACCGTGCGCGGCTACCAGTTCGATGCGGTGGTCGCCCTCTCCGGCTGCGACAAGACGATCCCCGGCTGCGTGATGGCCCTCGCCCGACTCGACATCCCCTCGGTGATGCTCTATGGCGGCTCGATCGCCCCCGGCCGCTACCAGGGCCGCGACGTGACGATCGTCGACGTCTTCGAGGCGGTCGGCGCCCATGCCGCCGGCAACATGACCGACGATGAGCTGACCGCCCTCGAGGACGTCGCGAGCCCCGGCGCCGGTGCGTGCGGCGCCCAGTTCACCGCGAACACGATGGCCTGCGCGTTCGAGGCCCTCGGCATCTCGGCGGGCGGCTCGGCGATGGTCCCCGCCGAGGACGACGAGAAGAGCACGGTCGCCGAGCGGATCGGCGAGCTGATCATGCGCATCCTCGCCGAGGACCTGCGCCCGAGCCGGATCATCACCAAGGAGTCGCTGGAGAATGCGATCGCCTGCGTCTGCGCCTCGGGTGGCTCGACCAACGGCGTCCTGCATCTGCTCGCGGTGGCCCGCGAGGCCGGCGTGCCCCTCGAGATGGCCGACTTCGAGCGCATCTCCCGCAAGACCCCGCTCTTCGCCGACCTCAAGCCCGGCGGCCGCTACGTCGCCACCGACCTCTACCGCGCCGGCGGCGTCCCGCTGCTGCTCAACCGGCTCTCGGAGGCCGGGCTGCTGCACCGGGACGAGATCACGGTCAGCGGCCGCACGATCGGCGAGGAGGCTGACGCCGCGACCGAGGAGCCGGGACAGGACGTCGTCCGCCCCGTCGCCGATCCGGTCAAGCAGCAGGGCGGGCTCGCGATCCTGCACGGCAACCTCGCACCCGACGGCGCGGTGGTGAAGATCGCCGGCACCGAGCGCCATGGCCAGAGCGGTCCGGCGCGGGTCTTCGAATGCGAGGAGGACTGCTTCACCGCCGTCAAGGCCGGCGAGATCAAGGCCGGCGACGTGATCGTGATCCGCAACGAGGGCCCCACCGGCGGCCCGGGGATGCGGGAGATGCTCCAGGTGACCGCGGCGATCGTCGGCGGCGGGCTCGGCGAGGACGTCGCGCTGCTCACCGACGGCCGCTTCTCCGGCGCCACCCGCGGACTGATGATCGGCCACGTCGCCCCCGAGGCGGCCAAGGGCGGGCCGATCGCCGCCCTCCGCGACGGCGACACCGTGACGATCGACGTCGACGCCCGCACGATCGACGTCGACCTGAGCGACGAGGAGATCGCCGCCCGGATCGAGGCCTACGAGCAGCCCGAGCCCGCCTTCACCAGCGGCGTGATGGCGAAGTACGCCCGCACCGTGTCGAGCGCCTCCGAGGGTGCGATCACCTCCTGATGGGGGAGCCGCGCTTCGAGGAGCACGACCTCGGCCTCTCCTGGCTCGTCGACGACGGCGAGCTGATGGAGCGTGCCTGCCACGTGCTGCGCCTCGACGGCAAGGTCTGGGTCGTCGACCCGACCGACGTCCCCGGCCTCGACGAGCGGATCGCCTCGGTCGGGGAGCCGGCGGGCGTCCTGCAGCTGCTCGACCGCCACGACCGCGATTGCGCCGCCGTCGCCGGCCGCCACTCCGTCCCGCACCACCGCCTTCCGTTCGACGGGATCACGGGCACCGGCCTCGAGTCGGTCACCGTGGTCCGCAACAAGCTCTGGAACGAGGTCGCGATCTGGGCGCCGGCCGAGCGCGCCCTCGTCGTCGCCGAGGCGGTCGGCACCGCCCGCTACTTCCGCGCCTCCGGCGAGGCCGTCGGCATCCACCCGATGCTGCGGCTCCTCCCGCCGCGCCGGCTCGCCGACTACTCCCCGGACCACCTGCTCACCGGGCACGGAACCGGCATGCACGGGCCCGGCACCGCCGACGCGCTCGCCGACGCGCTCTCGGGCTCTCGCCGGCGCACGCCGCAGGCGATGCTCTCGATCGTCCGCTCCGGCCTGCGGCGCTAGCGCCGGAGCCCGAGACCACTAGGCGACGGCCACGACCTCGTCGCCCTTGCGGATCTCGCCGTCACTGAGGATGTCGGCGCGGAGCCCGCCGCGATGGACCAACCCGCGTAGGACGCCGGGCTCGGTCAACCGCTGGAGGTGGGCACACGGCTCGCAGCGGCGCGCGCCGAAGCACTCGACGGCTCCCACCCTGAACCGCCGCCCGATCAGAGCGTCGAGGTCGATGCCCGAGACGACCAGGTTGCGGCGGGTGTCGATCCCGTCGATCGCGATCCCCGCCCGGCGCAGATCCTCTACCGCCTCGACCTCAACGAGCGTCAGCGCCCGGCCCCTGCCGGACCCCGTCGAGAACGTTCCGGCCCCAGTGGTGTAGCGGTCGCCCTCCAGCCCCCGGCCGGCGATCGCCGTCACACGGTCCAGCGGCTGCATCGGGGCCTCGGCGGCGGCGGCGACGGCGATCGACTCCACGCGTCCCGCCGCGACCGGGCCGGGTGCCGTCTCGCGGGCGCCCAGCTCAAGCGGGACGAGGACAGCCGCGCCAAGCGCTGGACCCTCGCCCTCGCCGCCCGTAGGCGCGAACAGCGTCCCGGGCGGGACGCCGAAGTCGACGCTCCAACCGCGCGCCCGACGGGCGAGGAACTTCCCGGCCAGGGAGAACGAGCCTGGGTCGGCGATTTCGACAAGCGCCAGTCCCCGAGCGCCCAGCCACTCCTCCAGCTCCGCGCGCTCCGCAGGGGCAGCGTTGGCAGGCTCGCCGAGGACGTGCTCGACGCAGCGGGCCAGCGACGTATCGCGGCCGTCGCTCATGGTCCTTCCGCCTCACCGTCGGGCTTGGCGAAGCCGGCGAGCAGGCGGTTGAAGCGGACCGGCCGCTCGACCATCGGCACGTGGCCGCAGTCCTCGAAGACGACCAACTCGGCGTTCTGGATCCGCTCGACGTAGCCGCGAGCGTCTGAGGAGGGAACGACGAGGTCGTCCCGCCCCCAGACGACCAGCGTCGGGACCGCGATCCGCTCGAGGTGGTCGAGCAGGTCGTATCCGGTGAGCGCCGCGACGGCGGGGAGGAAGCCCTCGGCCCCGATCGCCGGCGCGATCATCTCCACGAGCATCTCGCGCCGGAGCTTCTCCGGGTGGCGCATGACCCCGCCGAAGGCGAGCCGCCGCAGACCGGGCCGGCGCATCGAGGCGACGTCGAGGCGGAGCAGCAGTGGGTTCGCGGCCAGGCTGACCCGGGCGCCGGCGAGGACCGGCTCGCGGCGCATCTGCGCGTGGCTGATCCCGGCCGCCGACACCAGCACGAGGCGCTCGACCCATTCGGGCTCCCCGATCGCGACCTCGGCGGCGACGAAGCCGCCCATCGAGTTGCCCACGAGGGTGCATTCGCCGATCCCCAGGCGCTCGCAGAAGTCGGCGATCACCCTGCCGTAGGCGGAGATGGTGATCTCCCAGGGCGGCAGCGGGCTGGCCCCGAAGCCGGGTAGGTCCGGGGCGACGACCCGGTGCCCGAGCTCCGCCATCCGCGGCATGTTCTCCAGCCAGTTCTGCCAGCAGCCGCCGAGCCCGTGCAGGAACACGATCGGCGGGCCCTCGCCCATCTCGGCGTAGTTGATCGTGGTGCCGCCCGCCTCGATCGAGTGCAGGTGCTCGGCCCAGTCGATCCGCAGCCACTGCGGGTCGGGCTCGCCGTAGGGGTCCGGCCCGTCGGCCTCGGTCGGCTCCAGGCGCTCGATCCGGCGATACGGATAGGTGACCGCCCGCGGGCCCGAACCCGAGCTCGAGGTGCGGGCGGGGGAGGGGCTCATCGGCCCAGGCTACCCCTGGGGGGCGCCCGCGACGGCTCCGAGCCGTCGCTCCTCAGGTGCGATGATTGCGCGCGTGCCGCCCAGCCGAACATCTCTCGCGCGGCTCCCCGAGCCGGCCGAGCAGGAGGAGGCGGGAGTCGCGATCGACGTCTCCGACCGCGAGCGGATGCGCGCGCTGCTGCCCGCGCTCGAGCCCGATCGGACGCTCGACGACTGGGGGCGCTCGGAGCGGGTCGAGCGGATCTTCGACGCGACCCTGGTCGAGTTCTTCTACCGCTACTGGTTCCGCTGCGAGGTCGAGGGGATCGAGAACGTGCCCGCCGAGGGCGGCGCGCTGCTGGTCTCCAACCACTCCGGCGCGCTCCCGCCCGACGCGGCGATGATCGGCAAGGCGATCCGCGACGAGCACTCGAACCCGCGTCCGCTCTACATGACCGTCGAGCACTTCTTCAAGGGCTACCCCGGTTTCTCGACCCTGCTGCCGAAGATCGGCGCCGTGCCGGCGCATCCCGCCAACGTGCATCGGCTGCTCTACGACGAGCGCCAGCTCGTGCTCGTCTTCCCCGAGGGCCGCAAGGGGACCGAGAAGCTCGTCAAGGATCGCTACCGCGTGCAGCGCTTCGGCCGCGGCGGCTTCGTCGAGGCGGCGATGCGCGGGGAGGCCCAGCTCGTCCCGGTCTGCGTGGTCGGGGCCGAGGAGGCGGCGCCCGTCTTCGCCCAGTCGAAGCTGCTCCAGCGCGCCACCGGCCTCCTCTACTTCCCGATCACGCCGACGTTCCCCTGGCTCGGCCCGCTCGGGATGCTCGGCTATCTGCCGGCGAAGTTCCGGATCCGCTTCCTCGAGCCGATCGACACCACCAAGATGGGGTCCGACCCGGCCGACGACAAGTCGCTCGTGCAGTCGGTGGCGCAGGAGGTTCGCGCCCGCATCCAGGAGGGCCTGCACGACATGCTCGCCAAGCGGAAGTCGGTGTGGCTGGGTTGAGCGAGCCATCCGCGAACGGCTCCGAGGGGCGCCCCGCCCGCCGGGTCCTGATCACCGGTCTCTCCAGCTACTGGGGCGGCCGCCTCGCCCAGGCCCTCGAGTCCTTCGCCGAGATCGAGGCGATCGTCGGCGTCGACTCCAAGAACCCGACGCGGGAGCTCGAGCGCACCGAGTTCGTCAAGGTCAGCAACCAGCACGCCCTGCTGCAGCGGATCGTCAGAGCCGCCCGCATCGACACGGTGATCGACACGCGCCTCGTCGTCGACTCGAGCACGACCTCGCGCCGGGAGGCGCACGAGAACAACGTGATCGGGACGATGAACGTGCTTGCCGCCTGCAGCGGGTCCGACTCCCCGGTGCGGAAGTTCATCTTCAAGTCGTCCGCTCACGTGTACGGCTGCGAGCAGGAGGACCCGGCGTTCTTCACCGAGTCGATGACCCGCTCGCAGCGCCCGCACAACGCGATCGAGCGGGACGTCGTCGAGGCCGAGGCGACGGTCATCGACTTCGCCGCCAAGCAGCCGGACGTCGACGTCACGATCCTGCGCTGCGCGAACGTGCTCGGGCCGGACGTCGTCACGTCGCACTCGCAGCTCTTCTCGCGGCCGATGGTCCCGATGATCGCCGGCTTCGATCCGCGCTGTCAGTTCGTCCACGAGGACGACATCGTGCACGCGCTCGAGCACGCCGCGATCACCCGGCTGCCGGGCGTCTACAACGTCGCCGGCGACGGCGTCCTGGCCCTCTCCGAGGTCATCGGGCTGCTCGGCAAGCGGCCCCTGCCGATCCTGCCGCCGATCGGCGGCGGCCTGGCCTCGCTGCCCCTGCGCGCGCTCGGCATCCGGATCCCGGACGAGATGCGCAACCAGATGCGCTTCGGCCGCGGGCTCGACAACCGGCGCTTCAAGGCGAGCGGGTTCGAGTACGGGTTCACCAGCCGCGAGGCCGTCATCGCGCTGGCGGAGCATCAGCGCCTGCACCCGATCCTCCGCGGCATCGACCGCGAGTACAGGTACGAGGGTGAGGTCGAGCGCTTCCTCAGGCGCAGCCCGCTGACGCGTCCGCCGGAGGACGTCGAGGACCGCAGCGGCACCGAGAGCGAGCCCTTCGGGATCTGACGCCGCCTACCCCACCTGGGGTAGATCGGCGCAAAGGCGGTTGCAATCGTCGCGAGCGATCGCTGCGAAACGGCGACCTGCCTACACTTCACAAACGAAAGTCGCAGGCGTTGCGGAGTGATCCGCCGGGGGCCGCGGCTCGTCGTACCAACCCATGGGCCGCAAGATTCAGATCTCGCTCGTCGCGATCGTCTTCATGACGATCGTCGCCGCCGTCCTCGTCTACTGGTGGGACTCGACCCACAAGAACGTGATCGCCGAGGGAGTCACGATCGGCGGGGTCGACGTCGGTGGCCTCGAGGCCGACGCCGCCGCCTCCCAGGTGCGCACGAACCTGATCGCGCCGCTCGAGCGGACGATCGAGGTCAAGTACGGGGGAGAGGACTACACCCTGACCCCGCGCGAGCTCGAGGTCTCAGCCGACGTCGACGGCATGGTCGACGAGGCGCTCACCGTCTCGCAGGAGGGCGGGCTGCCCGGCCGCACCTGGCGTGAGATCACCGGCGAGGAGGTCAACCACGCGGTCGATCCCAAGATCACCTACTCCCGCGACGAGGTCGAGCAGTTCGTCTCCCACATCAACGAGGTCCTGAGCCGCGACCCGGTCGACGCGAGCGTCACCCCCACGGCGGGTGCGCTGCAGCCGGTCCCCGCGAAGCCCGGGCGTGAAGTCGACGAGAACGCCCTCCGCAAGGACGTGCTCGCCGCGATCGACGACCCGGCCAGCCGGACGATCAAGCCGGCCCTCGAGAAGGTGAAGCCGGACGTCACGACGGCCGAGCTCGCCGAGAAGTACCCGACCTACATCGTCGTCGACCGCTCGTCCTTCACGGTGACCCTCTACCGGGACCTGAAGGTGGAGAAGACCTACACGGTCGCGATCGGCGCCGCGGGCTTCGACACCCCCACCGGTCTGTACAGCCATCCAGGACAAGCAGGTGGACCCCGTCTGGAACGTCCCGGACTCCGACTGGGCCGGCAGCCTCGCCGGCCAGATCATCCCGCCCGGGCCCGAGAACCCGCTGAAGGCGCGCTGGATGGGGATCTACAACGGCGCCGGCTTCCACGGCACCGCCGACGTCGGCTCGCTCGGCAGCGCCGCCTCGCACGGCTGCGTGCGCATGTCCGTGCCCGACGTGATCGACCTCTACGACCGCGTGGAAGTCGGAACGCCGGTCTACATCGCCTGATTCCAGTGCCGATCGGGGTCGCCCGGGCGACGCCGGCGGCAGGTTCAAACGCCCCGGGGGCGAAAACAGCGGAATGGCAGAACAGCTCGCAGCGAAGCCGGCCGATGAAGTCGGCACGGCCTGGGCCGGAGCGATCGAGAGCTACATCGGCGAGCTCGAGAGCCGGCACGCCTCGCCGAGCACGGTGCGGGCGTACTCCAGCGACCTGCGCGAGCTCGCCTCCTGGGCAGCCCGCTCCGGGATCGACGACCCGGCGCGCCTGCGCTACCGGCAGCTCCGTGGCTTCGCGGCGGCGCTCGGCGAGCGCCGGCTCGAGCGCTCCAGCGTCGGCCGCAAGCTGGCCGCCGCGCGCGGCCTCTTCGACCACCTGACCCGGACCGGGGCCGCGACGCAGAACCCCGCGGAGCTGCTGCCGAATCCCCGCTCGGACTCGCGCCTGCCCCGTGTGCTCGACCGGGACGAGGTCCGCCTGCTCCTCGACCGCGTATCGGGCTCCTCGCCGTTGGAGTCGCGCGACCGGGCGATGCTCGAGCTCGCCTACTCCTCCGGCCTGCGCTGCGCCGAGCTCGTCGGCTGCAACGTCGGCTCGATCGACTTCGAGAACGAGACCGTGCGAGTCCGCGGCAAGGGCAGCAAGGAGCGGATCGTCCCGCTCGGCGAGCCGGCCCAGCGAGCGGTCGCCGAGTACCTGCAGCGCGCCCGCCCGGCGTTGGTCGCGGACGCGAGCGAGGAGGCGCTCCTGCTCTCCAAGAGCGGCCGCCGCCTCTCGCCGTCGGATGTGACGAGACGACTCAGCCGCTGGGTCCGCGAGACCGCGATCGCCGGTCGCGTCTCCCCGCACGCGCTGCGCCACTCGTTCGCGACCCACCTGCTCGAGGGCGGGGCGGACCTCAGGTCGATCCAGGAGCTGCTCGGGCACGAGAGCATCTCGACGACCCAGATCTACACCCGCGTGGAGCCGAGCCGGCTCCGGGACGCCTACGCCAACGCCCATCCCCGGGCGTGAGCGGGCGGGTGCAAGCAGGCATGAGTGATTGCGAATGCAAAGACGAGGGAACTCATAGGCAGGGCCTGGACTAAGTTATGACGACAGGGAAGACGCGGAGATGGAAACGAAAGTAAAAGCTGTAGAGCTCAAGGACCTGTGGCGCCGTTACAAGGAAGACGGTGACGAGCGTGCGCGCGAGCGCCTCGTGGTCGCGTATTCCCCCATGGTCAAGTACGTCGCCGGCCGCATGGCCGCCGGCCTTCCCTCGCATGTCGAGGAGGGCGACCTGATCTCCTACGGCCTGATCGGCCTGATCGGCTCGATCGAGCGCTACGACCTCGACCGCGAGATCAAGTTCGAGACCTTCGCCGTGTCCCGGATCAAGGGCGCGATCATCGACGAGCTGCGCTCGCTCGACTGGGTCCCGCGCTCGGTGCGCTCGAAGGCGCGCGACGTGGAGAAGGTCCACTCCGAGCTGGAGAACCGCCTCGGCCGTGCACCGAACGAGGAGGAGATGGCCCAGAAGCTCGGCGTCGGGATCGAGGACTTCCGCGCCACGCTGCTCGAGATCGCCAACTCCTCGGTGCTCGCGCTCGACGACCTCTGGACCGTCTCCGACTCCGACGGCGGTCAGGTCTCCCTGCTCGACACGATCCGCGATCCCCACGCGGTCGATCCCGAGGAGGCGATCGACAACGTCGAGCTCAAGGACCGCCTGGCGGAGGCGATCGAGTCGCTTCCCGACCGCGAGCGCCTCGTGATCGCCCTCTACTACTACGAGACGCTGACCCTGCGCGAGATCGGCGAGGTCCTCGGCGTGACCGAGTCGCGGGTCTCCCAGCTGCACACGAAGGCAGTGCTGGGGATGCGCTCCCACCTGGCTCAGTCACCCTCCTGACGGACCGGGAGACGCCAGCTCGGCGTCATCCTCGGCTCACTGCCGGAGGCAGCATCGCCTCGTCTTCCTTGATCTGACGCCTCCTGACCTCGTCAGGCGTCCGGTTCCTTGACTGCGGCGCCGGCCGGACATATCGTCGTGGCATGTCGCACAAGGCGACCGATCGGATCCGAAACGTCGCGCTGATCGGTCACCGCGGCTGCGGCAAGACGTCGGTCGCCGAGGCGCTCCTCTACGAGGCCGGGTCGACGAGCAGGCTCGGTCGCACCGACGAGGGCACCACCGTCTGCGACTTCGAGCCGGACGAGCGCGAGCGCGGGCTCTCCATCGGCTCGGCGATCTGCTCGTTCGAGCACGCCGACCGCAAGATCAACCTGATCGACACGCCCGGCGAGCCGAGCTTCGTCGCCGAGGCGCTCGGCGCGATCGCCGCGGTCGACTCCGCGGTGGTGGTCGTCAGCGCCGTCGACGGCGTCCAGGTGGGTACCGAGCGCCTCTGGCGCAGGGCTGACGAGGCGGGCCTGCCGCGCCTCGTGTTCATCAACATGCTCGACCGCGAGCGCGCCGACTTCGGCGCCGCCCTCGCCGGCCTGCAGGCGGCCTTCGGCTCCCACGTCGTCGCCACCGAGATCCCGATCGGGGCCGAGCACGACGTCCGCGGGGTCATCGACCTGATCGACATGCGCGCCTGGCTGCACCAGGGCGACGGGCGCGGCGGCGATCTGGAGGCCGACATCCCCGAGGAGCTCGCGGCGATGGCCGCCGAGTACCGGGAGAAGCTGATGGACGAGGTCGCCGAGAACTCCGACGCGCTGATGGAGCGCTACCTCGAGGGGGCGGAGATCTCGCACGAGGAGACGGTCGAGGCGCTGAAGAAGGGGGTCACCGAGGGACATCTCTTCCCGGTCACGTGCGGGGTGGCGACCCACAACCTCGGCACCGGCCGATTGCTCGACGCGCTCGTCGAGGACCTGCCCTCGCCGGCGATGCGCGGGGCGCGCCGGGTGCAGGGCGAGGACGGCGAGCCGATCGAGGTCGCGCCCGACCCCGATGCCGACGTGATCGCGCAGGTCTTCAAGACGACGGCCGACCCGTACACGGGGCGCGTCAACGTCCTGCGGGTCCTGTCGGGAACGCTTCGCTGCGACGGCCAGCTCCACAACGCGACCCGTGGCTCGCGCGAGCGCGTCGGCCAGATCGCCGAGCCGCACGGCAAGGAGATGAGCCCGGTCGACGAGCTCGGGGCCGGCGACATCGGGATCGTCGCGAAGCTGAAGACGACCGCGGCCGGCGACGTCCTCTCCTCGCAGCCGCGCAAGCTCGCCGCCCCGGGCCTCGACCTGCCGGCGCCGGTGATGGCCTTCGCGTTCGAGGCGAAGTCGAAGGGGGACGAGGAGAAGGCCGCCGCCGCCATCCGCCGCCTCCGGGAGGAGGACCCCACCCTGGACGTGCATCGCGACCCGCAGACCGGGGAGCAGATCATCGCCGGGCTGACCCAGGTTCACGTCGAGGTGATCGTCGAGCGGATGAAGCGGCGCTTCGGCGCCGAGATCGTGCTCAAGCCGCCGCGCGTCCCCTACGTGGAGACGATCCGGGCTCCGGCCGAGGCGCACGCGCGCTACAAGAAGCAGACCGGCGGCCGCGGCCAGTTCGCCGACTGCAGGATCGAGATCTCCCCGGCCCCGGCCGGCGCCGGCCTCGTCTTCGAGAACGCGATCAAGGGCGGGGTCATCCCGGGGGGCTTCATCCCCGCGGTCGAGAAGGGCCTCGGCGAGGCGATGGAGCACGGCGCCGTCGCCGGCTATCCGATCAAGGACGTCCGGGTGCGGCTGGTCGACGGCGCCCACCACAGCGTCGACTCCTCCGAGATGGCGTTCAAGATCTGCGCCTCGATGGCGTTCAAGGACGCGGTCTCGAGGGCTCAGCCGGCGCTGCTGGAGCCGATCGTCCGGATGGCGATCTCGGTCCCGGAGGACGCCGTCGGAGACGTGCTCGGCGATCTCAACTCCCGCCGCGGGCATCCCCTCGGGATGGAGCCGGCCGGCGCCGAGACGAGGATCGAAGCCGAGGTTCCGATGGCCGAGGTCCTCGACTACGCGCCCGACCTGCGCGCCATCACGGGAGGCCGCGGCGAGTACACGCTCGCCTTCGAGCGCTACGAGGAGCTGCCGGCTCACCTCGCCGCGCAGGTCGCTTCCGAGTCGGAAGCGGGCGCCGAGCGGGTCGCGGCCTGAGCGGCTGACCGGGGCGTCCCCGCCCGGCCGGGGCGCGCCGGACCCGGCCCCCGCGGCCACTAACCTGCTGCCGGTGAGCGACGAGGCAAAGCCCGACCCCAGCTGCGCGGTGTGCGGCAGACGCCTGCTCCCGGGCGAGCGGCCGACGACGTACGTGACCCGGGACCGGAAGCGAGGCGGTCGTCTGCGAGCTCTGCAAGTCCCGGGCGGAGGCCGCCGGCTGGCTGCGACCGGAGGAGGTCGCCGCTCAGGGCGGGGCCTCCGGCGGTCAACCTCGGCGCCGCCCGCGAGGCCAGATGCTCGGCGGGCTGCTCTCCAGGCTCCCCGCCGCGACCAACGGCGAGGCGCGGCCACAGCGAGCCGGACGCGAGGGGACTGAGCGCGAGGAGACCCGCCGCCCGAGCCGCGAACGAGCCACGCGGGCACCCGCGACCCCGGCGCGGCCACCGGCGACGCCGGCGGGGGACAGCCCCGGAACCACCCTGCCGGAGGCGCTTCGAGCCTTCAACGCCAGCAACCACCGCCGCACCGTGGCGGGGCTCACCCGGACCCTCGGCCCGCCGCGGGCCAGCGGCCTCGCGGTCCGGACGAAGGGCGGCTACCCCGGCGCCCGCCTCACGGTCGCGTGGGAGCTGACCTGGTACCAGTGGGAGATCGGCCCCGGGCCCCAGGGCCCCGAGGTCCGGGAGGCCGGCAAGGGCGAGACGATCGACCAGCTGCGAGCCGCCGACCGCACGTGGAACCTGCTCGTCGACTCCGACGGCACGCTCGAGAAGCGCTCGGCGAGCGGCCCGCCGAGCGAGCCCGCTCCCAAGTGAAGCTGACCGTCCACGTCGATGGCGGGGCGCGTGGCAACCCGGGGCCGGCGGCGATCGCCGCGGTCGTCTCCGATGCCGACGGCGAGATCGTGCACGAGGCCAGCGAGACGATCGGCCGCGCGACGAACAACGTCGCCGAGTACAAGGCGCTGCTGCTGGGGATCGACACCGGTCTGCTGCTCGGCGCCACCGAGCTCGACCTCGTCGGCGACTCCGAGCTGATCGTCAAGCAGGTCCAGGGCAAGTACAAGGTCAAGGACGCCGGCCTCAAGCCGCTCCATGCCGAGGTCCGCTCGAAGCTCGCCGGGGTCGACACCTGGTCGATCCGCCATGTGCGCCGCGAGCACAACGCCGAGGCCGACCGCCTCGTCAACGAGGCGCTGGACGCGGCCTAGGCGACGGCCTGAGGCGGCAGGGTGCAGCGCCGGCGCCGTAGGTAGGAAAGACCCCTCGCGCCGCTAGACTGCCGATCTCTGCGGCTGTAGCTCAGTTGGCTAGAGCGTCTGCTTGCCATGCAGAAGGTCGTGGGTTCGAATCCCATCAGCCGCTTGCGCGAAGCCCCCGCCCGCCGGGGGCTTTGTCGTTCAAGGGCAGCTCACTGGCGTGAGCTGAACCACCGGCGCCTTCGCTTCGCCACCTCGGCCGCAGCCGACGAGCTTGGCGTCTACCTGGCCGTTCGTATGACGGTCACCGAGCGGGTGGGATCATCGAGAGTGGTCATGGACGAGATCCCTCCTCGGTTCGTGCCGCTTCAACCCCCGCCGCGCTCGGCGCGAGTGGCGGTCCTGATCGCCGGACCGTTGCTCTGGGCCGTTGCGCTCGCCGTCGTCGCCATCGTGATCGGGCAGCTCGAGGTGGTGGGAGTGGCTCTCCTGATCACCGCGATCTCGTTCGCGGTTGCGGTCCCGCTGTTGCTCCTGGCACGCAGGCGACGGTTGCGGGACGAGGGAGGGGCCAGGAATGCTCACGCTGGCTGAGCTCCTCCTCCTGTTCGTCGGCCTCTATCCGATCGTCACGGCGGCGGCGTGGATCGCCGGCGGTCTGCTGTTCAGGCTGCTCGACGAGGACGTGCAGGATGGGGCCCCGGAGGGCGGCTGGCCGGGCGTCACGATCCTGATCCCCGCCTTCAACGAGTCGGCGGTGATCGATGCGTCGGTGCGCGCCGCGCTCCGCAGTGAATACCCGGCGCTGGAGGTGGTCGTCCTCGACGACGGATCCACGGACGAGACCGCCGCGAGGGCAACCGCGGCCGCCGGCGGCGACCCCCGCCTCGAGGTCGTTCGCGACCCGGAGAACCGAGGCAAGGCCGCAGCGCCTGAATCTCGGCTTCGAGCGCGCCCGCTCACCGCTGGTGGCCGTGGTCGACGCCGACACGAACGTCCATCCCCTGGCAGTGCGGCTGATGGTCCAGCGGATCGAGCGCTCGCCGATCGTCGCTGCTGTGGCCGGCGGGCCGTTCGTGACCAATCGCAACACGCTGCTGAGCGCGTTGCAGGGCCTCGAGGCGGCGGCGATCATCGGCTTGATCCGCCGAACCCAGGCCCTGGGAGGACGCGTCGGCACCGTCGCCGGCGTCCTCGGCCTCTACCGCCGCGATGCGGTGCTCGCCGTCGGTGGCTACGACCGCCGGATGGCAACCGAGGACATCGAGCTCTCCTGGCGGCTGCTCCTCGCCGGATGGCACACGACCTACGAACCCGACGCGCTCGTGGGGATGCAGGTGCCCACGACCATGCGGGCGCTCTGGGCGCAGCGCTGTCGATGGGCACGGGGGCAGGGCGAGGTGCTGCGAACGCACCTGCCGCAGGCGATGCGCTGGCGAAACCGCAGGCTGTGGCCGATTGCGCTGGAGAGCGTCGGATCCCTCGCCTGGGTGCTCTGCGCCCTGGTCGCAGGGGCGGTGGCGATCGCTCATGGGCTCAGCGGGGGTGAGGTGCCGATCGGCAGGCCGGTCCTCGCCTGGGCCGTGGCCGTCTCGGTCATCGCCACGTTGCAGTTGGCGTTTGCGCTTACCGTTCGCCGGCGCTACGACCCCCAGGGCCTGGTTCCCTTCCTGCTCGGCCCGCTCTTCACGACCGTCTTCTGGCTGCTCTCGGCAGCCGCGGCCGTACGCGCGGAGGCGCCGAGCCTGCTCAGGGGGCCGAGGGAGGAGCGAGTCGCATGGGACATTCCAAGGGAGCGCCTCGCTCCGCTGTCACTGCCCCGGGCCGAGGATGCGCTCACCGGTGGAGAGCCTGACCGTGGCAAGGATGGCCGCCGCCAGGGCGATCAGGACCCCTGAGAGACCTAAGGCCCCGTTGAAGTCCGTCCCGTAGAGCTCAACGATCGCGAGGGGAGCCGTCTGGGTGATGCCCTGAAAGGAGCCCGCGAAGACGAGCGTGGCGCCGAACTCACCGAGCGCCCGCCCCCAGGCAAGGGCTCCTCCGGCCACGAGTCCACCGCGCGCAAGCGGAATCGCCACGTACCAGAGCGTCTTCGCCTCGCTCGTCATGGACAGCGAGGTCTCGATCAGCTCACGATCGACCGACGCGAAGGCGGCTTGGGCCTGGCGCAGATCGAACGGACTGGAGACGAAGATCAGAGCGACGATCACGCCGCTGGTCTCGAAAACCAAGCGAACTCCGGCGTCGGCGATCAGCCCACCGACGACGCCCTCTGGCCCGAAGGCCGCGAGCAGGGCAATTCCGGCGACCGCCGGGGGCACGACCAGCGGCAGCTCGATCAACGTGATCGCCACGGAGCGCCCGCGGAAGGAATGGGTCGCAAGCAGGTAGGCGGCAGGGGTGCCGACGAGCAGGATCAGGGCCAACGCGATGCCGGAGGTGATCAAGCTGAGCCGCAGGGCTTCGCGAGCGCTCTCCTCACCGAGGCTGTCGATCAGCTCGCGCGGACCGGCCTCCAGGAAGATGGCGGCAATCGGCACCGTCAGAAAGACGAGTGCAAGCAGCAGCGAGAGGGTGAGGAGGGCGAGAAAGCCGCGCGAGCCGAAGCGCACGGCTATGGAGGCGGCCGGAGGAAGTTAGCTTCGGTGAGCGCCTCGGCGCCGGCACCGTCGAGGAGGCCATCGATGAACTCCTGCGCCCTGTCGGCGTTCGCGGACCCCTCGACCACCGCGGCGGCGTAGGTGACCTCCGGCTCCAGCCGAGTGGGTAGCTCCAGCGCTCGCAACTCGTCCTGGACCGCCGCCACATCGGAGGCGTAGACGAACCCAGCGTCGGCGGCGCCCGTTGCCAGCTTGCCGACGATTCCCTTGACCTCGGGCTCCTCGGATTGAACGTTGGCGAGGATCGCGTCACGCTCGGGGGGAGGGAGGCGGTCGAGTACCTCGCGCGTGTAGTCGCCGATCGGGACGCCATCGGCGCCGATCACGATGTCGAGGCCGGGCTTCGTGAGGTCGGCGACCGTCTCCACTGCTCCCGGAGCCGTCGGCACGGCGATCACCAATTGGTTGCGTGCGAACTCGACGGGCTCTGAGACCAGACCCTCATCGTGCAGGTCGTCCGGCAAGCTCGTATTCGCGGCGGCGTAGACATCCGGCTTCGCGCCCTGGCGGATCTGTGCCGCTAGCTCGTCGGAGCCTGCGAACGAGAACTTCTCCTCGCCCTCGATCGAGCCCCCGTAGGCCTCGAAGGCATCGGTCAGGGACGAGGCCGCTGAGATCGTGAGTGGCTCGTTGACCGGGGAAGAGGCGCCCGGGTCGTCGCCGCCGCAGCCGGTCCACCAGGTTGCAGGGAAGATCATCAACAGGGCTAACCCGGCACGTGCGACGGTCGAGGGAGCCCCTGTATCCGAGTCCGGGCCGGCCATCCGTTCGCCAGTTTCGCACCTCGCCGCTTGGCATGGTGATGGCTGCGCGAGGCCCCCGACTGGCCGCCTGTCCGACCCGGAGCGCGATTCCCGCGAACACCACTCAAGGGGGGCGCGCCGGATGCCGAAGGGATCCATGCAGGCGACACAAGGATTGAGACAGATGGCAACGCTCCACGCACCCACCACGGTCCACTACAAGATCCGCCCCGCTGCGGGCGACGGAGCGGGTTCGCACTCGCTGCGCCACGGTGACGGTTACGAGCTCTTCCGGGACCTCTACTTCGCACTGGTGCTCTGCATCGCCTTCTGCGCTGCGGGCGCCGGCCTCGTCAGCCTCATCGTCACGCTCTGACCCCAACCGCTCGGCTGCTGCCGAGCATCCCCGAGTCAACCGGAGGGCGGCCGAATGGCCGCCCTTCCCCTTTCCGTGACCCGCTCTACGTTTCAGGCCGCGACCGCTCGGGAGCGCCGAGCCGCCGCAGCGCCGAGCGCGCGGCGTTGTATCCGTTCATCCCGTGGACGCCCGCCCCCGGGGGAGTGGCGGCCGAGCAGATGAAGACCCCCGGGATGCCGGTGAAGTAGGGGTCCGCGGCGAAGCGGGGCCGGATCAGCGTCTGAACCGGGGAGTTGGCGCCGGTGATGATGTCGCCGCCGACGTAGTTGGAGTTGTAGGCCTCGAGCTGAGCGGGCGAGCGGGTGGAGGTCGCGACGATGCGGTCCCGCAGCCCGGGAGCGAAGCGCTCCATCTGCCCGATGACGGCCTCGGTCGCGTCGCCGCCGAAGCCGCTGGGGACGTGCGCGTACGCCCAGATCGGGTGGACGTCGCCGGCCGAGCGCTCGGGGTCGGCCAGGTACTGCTGCGAGACGAGCACGAACGGCCGCTCGGGCATCCGGCCGCGGTTGACGTCCCGCTCGGCGGCGACGACCTCGGCGAACGGTCCCGCGGCGTGCACCGTCCCCGCCCGGCGACACGCCTCGTTCGTCCAGGGGACCCCGCCCTCGACGGCGAGGTCGACCTTGAAGGCGCCCGGCCCGTGCCGGTAGCGCCGGTAGGCCCGCGCGACCCGCCCCGGCAGGCGATCGCCGGCGAGGTCGGCGACCGCGCCCGGCGCCAGATCGAGGATCACGGTCTCGGCCTGCGGCAGCTCCGCCAGCGACGCAACCCGCCTGCCGGTCTCGATCCTGCCGCCGTGCTCGCGCAGGACGGACGCCAGGGCGTCGGTGATCGAGCGGGAGCCGCCACGGGCGACCGCCCAGCCGAAGCTGTGGCACGCGGTCGTGAGCGCCATCCCGACGGCGGAGCTCATCGGCCGGTTCAGCGGGCTGAACGCGTGGGCGGCGACCCCGCCGAACAGGGCCTTCGCCTGCTCGGTGCCGAACGCGCGCGTGAGGAGCGTCGCCGGCATCGCGGCGGGCGCGCCGAAGCGAACCAGTCGCAGCGGGTGGCGGGGGAGGTGGAGGACGGGGCGCAGCAGGTCCTCGTTGAGCGCGTCGAAGGACTCCGCCGGCCGCCCGAAGATGCGCCGCCAGGCCCGGCCGTCATCGCCCAGCCCGTCCGCAGTCGCGTCGATGTCCTGTCGCAGCACGCCGGCGCTGCCGTCGTCGAGTGGATGGGCGAGGTCGACCTCGGGCCACCGCCATTCGAGCCCGTGGCTGCCCAGGTCGAGCGAGTTGAGGAACGGCGAGCCGACCGCCATCGGGTGGACGGCGGAGCAGTGGTCGTGCAGGACCCCCGGCACCGTCAGCTCGCTGGTCCGCGTGCCGCCGCCGATCGTCTCCGCGGCCTCGAGGACCGTCACCGCGACCCCGGAGCGGGCAAGCTCGACAGCGGCCGCGAGCCCGTTGGGGCCCGCGCCGACGACGATCGCCTCGCTCACGCCGGCGTCGCCTGGGGCGGACGGCGCGCGCCGGTCACCTCGACCGGGTAGTCCCACGATTCGTCGAGCCAGGGCTCACGGTTGACCATGTCGGCCACGTCGACCCAGCCCTCCTCGATCAGCCCGGTCGCGGCGTCGTAGATCCGGTAGCGCTGCCGCTGGATGTGGGCGGGCTGGGACTCGAGCGTGATCACCCGGACCTGTCCCTCCTCGAACTGGCACTGCTCCTGGATCGCCGCGAGCAGCTGGTGGTCGTGGAGGTGACCGTCGCCGAAGTTCCAGCCGTTGACCACGCCGGAGATCAGCTCGCCCTCGCGCACGTGGTAGGCCTCGACGTCGTCGACGGCATGAGGGAGGAGGCCGTTGAGCGCGCGTCCGTGGGCGTGCATCGAGCGGAAAGCGAGCCCCTTGTTGAGCAGCACCTCGGCGGTCTCGCGGTCGTAGATGCGCGAGACCTGCTCGACGACGATCGGCGCGACCTTGAACACGTCCCGGTCGAGCTTCTCCTCGGCTCCGGAGGCCTTCTCGAACAGCCACTGGCTGGTCGCCCAGTTGCCGGCGTAGTAGCGCATCGAGGGCAGGAACGAGATCTTCTCGGGGAAGAAGTTTCCGAGGATCGGGATGAGCACGCCGAAGATCAGCAGCAGCGCGATCAGCAGGGGGTCGTCGAGGGTCGAGAACGGCACGTCGCCGTATTGGCCGAACAGGAAGAGGAGCCCGAAGATCATGAAGAGGTTCCACTCGAGCGGGACGGCGAGCGGGAACGTCGACGTGATGTGGATGTGGAAGATGATCATCCCGACGACGGCGATGCCTCCGATCAGCCCGCCGCTCGTCAGCAGGAGCAGGATCGGCAGCGTGAACTCGATCAACGTGCCCGAGTGCGCGGCGAGGGCCGCGTAGCGCGAGGGGATCAGGCTCTTCGGGTGGTCGCGGTAGAGCTTGCCCTTCGCCTTCCGGGAACGGTTCCACGGGGTGTTGCTGATCATCACCGAGACGACGAACGGGAAGTGGCGGTTGAGCTTCGAGGAGGCCGCGCCGAGCCAGATGCAGACGAAGACGATCTGCGCGGCGACGATGAGGTTCTCCGGCGGGAACAGGAAGATGAGCATGAGGAGCCCGTAGACCTCCACTCGCGAGGCGAGGAAGGAGACCTTGTCGCGCAGGCCGAGCACGGCGAGCAGGCCGAGCGTGACCGCGACGGCACCGGGCTCGAGCACCAGGGCCTCCCCGGGCGGCCGCTCGCCGGCGAGCAGCAGATAGAGGAGCGACGCCAGCACGCCGGCGTAGAGCGCCACGTCGAGGATCGTCCGCCGGGTGCCCGCCGTCAGCGGCACCCGGTCGGGCCATGGCGGCAGCCGCACCGTCCCGGGACGGAGCCAGTAGAGGATCCCGCCGATCGGGGGCAGGAAGCGGAAGGTGAGCGGCATCGAGCCGCAG
This sequence comes from uncultured Solirubrobacterales bacterium, assembly GCA_963839535.1. Taxonomy (GTDB): domain Bacteria; phylum Actinomycetota; class Thermoleophilia; order Solirubrobacterales; family 70-9; genus RHKX01. Next base: position 89 of record CAWIVF010000004.1, on the reverse strand, counting down.
CCGAGGCCGATGATCTCCCAGAGCATCGTCCAGACGACGAGCTTCTCGAAGACGATCGCCGAGTCCCACCAGTCGCCGACGTTGCCGAG
>CAWIVF010000003.1:0-148217 GCA_963839535.1 uncultured Solirubrobacterales bacterium | reverse complement strand
TGAGATCCGCCGGAGCGGCCGATAGGGAATCGGTGAAGGGCGTGGTCTACAACGTGCTCGAGGAGATCGTCAGCCGCGAGCACGGGGAAAGCACCTGGGACGCCCTGCTCGAGGAGGCGGGCGTCGACGGGGTCTACACCTCCCTCGGCAACTACCCCGACGCGGAGCTCATCGCGATCGTCGACGCCGCATCCAAGGCGCTCGGGCTGACGCACGACGAGGTGATCCGCTGGTTCGGCCAGAACGCCCTGCCGCTGTTCGCACAGCGCTATCCGGCCCTCTTCGAGCCCCATTCCGAGGTGCGCACGTTCGTGCTCACGCTCAACGAGATCATCCATCCGGAGGTGCGCAAGGTCTACCCCGGCTCCGCGCCCCCCGACTTCGTCTTCGATGCCTCCTCGCCGGATCGGGTGGTCATGGACTACACGTCCGCACGCAAGCTCTGCGCGTTCGCCGAGGGCCTTCTGTTCGGGCTCGCGGACTTCTACGGAGAGCAGATCGCGGTCACCCAGAGCGAGTGCATGAACCGAGGTGACGAACGATGCCGGATCGAGATCGCGACGGCGGCATAGACCCGGCCCGGGCCGACGCGGCCTCGGCCGAGCGGCTCACTCGCAGGCTCACCCGCGAGCGGGCGATCCGGCGCGAGGCGGAGGAGATCTCGGAGCGCGCCACCCGCGAGCTCTACGACCAGCAGCAGCGGCTGCTCCTGCTCAAGACGGTCGCGAACGCCGCGAACGAGGCGAGCATGCTCGAGCCGGCGATCGACATCGCACTCGAGGGCATCCGGGATCACTGCGGCTGGGCCCTTGGGCATGCCTGGCTGATCGAGGAGGGTGGCACGCTCCTCGCCACCGACCGGTGGGCCGGGGATATCGACCGTTCGCCGCGGTTCGCGATGCCACCCACGGCCTGCGGCTCGAGGACGATCAGGGACTGCCCGGCCGCGTGCTGCATCGCCGCGAGGCGGTCTGGATCCACGACTTCTCGGCCGATGGGCTGCTGCCTCGGGCCGCCGCCGCCAAGGAGGCGGGGCTCTCGACCGCGATGGCCTTCCCGATCCTCGCCGGCAACGAGGTCGCCGGCGTACTCGAGTTCTTCTCCGATCATCTCCAGGACCCCGACCCCGAGCGGCTGGAGCTCTTCGCCCAGATCGGCACCGAGCTCGGCCGCGTCGCGGAACGACGGCAGGCGGAGATCCGGCTCCGCCACCAGGCGACCCACGACGCGCTCACGGGCCTGCCGAACAGGACCCTGATCGGCAGCCGGCTCGATGACCTGCTCGACCGGCTCGAGCGAGAGCCGGGCCGGCGGCCCGCGGTCGTCTTCATCGACCTCGACGGGTTCAAGCAGATCAACGACACCCTCGGCCACGCGGCGGGCGACCGGGTCCTGATCGACGTCGCGGAGCGCCTCTCCTTCGTCCTCGGTCCCGGGGACACCCTGGGCCGCCTGAGCGGGGACGAGTTCGTCGTCCTCTGCGACTGGCCCGGAGAGGACTGGGCGCCGGATCGCCGTCGCCGAGCGGGTGCACACGGCGATGCGGCAGCCCTTCGAGCACGACGGGGAGCTCTTCCAGCTGACCGCGAGCGTCGGGATCGCCGAGGTCGGGCCCGGCGGCGACCGCGACGAGCTCATCGCGCACGCCGATGCGGCCATGTACCAGGCGAAGGCCGCCGGCCGCGGCCGGCACGAGGTCTACACGGAGCAGCTCGGGGCCATGTTGCGCAGCAAGACTCAGCTCGAGCGTGACCTGCGCCACGCGGTCGAGCGCGAGGAGCTCGAGCTCCTCTACCAGCCCGAGGTCGACCTCCGCGACGGCTCGATCGTCGGCGTCGAGGCGCTGCTGCGCTGGCATCGCGCCGGGAAGACCGTGATGCCCCTGGACTTCATCCCGCTCGCGGAGGAGACCGGCCTGATCGTGCCGATCGGCGCGTGGGTGCTGGATTCAGCCGTCCAGCAGTGCCGCCGCTGGCACGAGGACCGCTCGATCGAGCATGCCCCCTGGGTCTCCGTGAACCTCTCGGTCCGCCAGCTCGCCGACCCGAACCTCGTCGACGACGCCCGCGAGGCGCTGGTGACCCACGACGTCGATCCCTCGAACCTGATCCTCGAGGTCACCGAGAGCGTGATCCTCGACGACGCCGAGATCGGCCTGACCGTGCTGACCGAGCTGCAGCGGCTCGGCACCGAGATCGCGATCGACGACTTCGGCACGGGCTACGCCTCGCTGTCCTATCTCGCGCGCTTCCCGGCGCACACGCTGAAGATCGACCGCTCCTTCATCAGCAGGCTCGAGAGCGAACGGACCCGCGCGATCGTCGTCGCGATGATCGAGCTCGCCCACGGGCTCGGGCTGCGGGCGGTCGCCGAGGGGATCGAGACGGAGGAGCAGCTGGCGATCCTCACCGATCTCGGCTGCGATCTCGGGCAGGGCTACTACTTCGCGCGCCCGATGGCGGTCACCGACGTCGAGGCGCTGCTCCGGACCGAGACGTCATTCCCCTCGCTGATCCGCGGGGCCTCGGCCGAGGCCGTGTCCGCCGACTGAGCGATCGCCCCGGCTAATGTCGGGCGATGCCCGGCGCTGATCGCAGCTCGCGAGACGGCTCCGCCCGGCGGGCTGACCTACGAGAGCACCCAGGGCCGCTGGGTGCTCGCGGTGGCCGTCCTCGGATCGGGGGTGGCCTTCCTCGAGGCGACCGTCGTCAACGTCGCCCTGCCCGAGATCGGGCGTGACCTCGGCGCCGGCACGGGCGGGCTGCAGTGGATCCTCAACGGGTACCTGCTCACGCTCGCGGCGCTGATCCTCCTCGGCGGCTCGCTCGGCGACCGCTACGGGCGCCGCCTGGTCTTCCAGATCGGCGTGATCTGGTTCACGGTCGCGTCCCTGCTCTGCGCGATCGCTCCCAACGTCGAGCTGCTCGTGGCGGCGCGCGTGCTGCAGGGGATCGGCGGCGCGCTGCTCACGCCGGGGAGCCTCGCGATCCTCGAGGCCACGTTCCGCCGGGAGGACCGGGCGCGGGCGATCGGCGCCTGGTCGGGGCTCGGCGGCGTCGCCGCCGCGGTCGGCCCGCTGCTCGGCGGCTGGCTGATCGAGGCCGTCTCCTGGCGCGCGATCTTCCTGATCAACCTGCCGCTCGGCGCGTTCGTCGTGATGATGGCGACCCGTCACGTCCCCGAGAGCCGCGACCCCGAGGCGACCGGCCGGCTCGACTACCCGGGCTCGACCCTCGCCGCGCTCGGGCTGGGGCTCGTGACCTACGCGCTGATCCAGGCCGGCGAGGCGTCGGCCGACCCGGCGCTGATCGCCGCGATGGCGGCGATCGGGGTGGCCGCGCTGATCGCCTTCGTCGTCGTCGAGCACCGCAGCGCCGCGCCGATGATGCCGCTGGGGATCTTCGCCTCGCGGCAGTTCACGGCCGCGAACCTCGTCACCTTCGCGGTCTACGCGGCGCTCGGCGGCGTCTTCTTCCTGCTCGTCGCCTTCCTGCAGATCTCGCTCGGCTATTCGCCGATCGCCGCCGGTGCGGCATCGCTTCCCGTCACCGGCCTGATGCTGCTCGGCTCGGCGCGGGCCGGCGCCCTTGCGCAGCGCATCGGCCCGCGGACGCCGCTGACCATCGGCCCGCTCGTGATCGCGGCCGGGATGCTGATGATGCTCGGGATCGACCCCGGCGACTCGTACGTCTCGAGCGTGCTGCCCGCGGTGATCGTCTACGGGATCGGCCTGACGCTGGTCGTCGCCCCGGTCACGGCGACGGCCCTCGCCGCCGCCGACTCGCGCCATTCCGGCGTCGCCTCGGGGGTCAACAACGCCGTCGCGCGCGTCGCCGGGCTGCTTGCCGTCGCGATCCTGCCGCTGGTCGCCGGCCTGAGCGGGGACGCGTTCTACGACCCCGAGCAGATGACCGACGGGTTCCGGATCGCGATGGTCTTCACCGCGGGGCTCTCGGCGCTCGGCGGGTTGATCGCCTTCGCCACGATCCGGGCGGACGTGCTCGAGGACGCCGACCACGACGAGGGCGGCGGGCCGATCGACCACGCCGCGACCGACCGCTGCTGCCCGGTCGCCGGCACTCCGCTGCGGCCCGGCAGGGAGGAGGAGCCGGCTGCGGAGGCCGTCGCATGAGCACGCTCGATCCAGTATTGTCGAGCGAACCAATCAACAATCAGGGAAGACCACGCTTGAACGACGCCCCGCCGAACATCCTCTACATCCACTCGCACGACACCGGCCGCTACGTCCAGCCCTACGGCCACCAGGTCCCGACGCCCAACATCCAGATGCTGGCCGACCAGGGAGCCTTCTTCCGGCAGGCCTTCTGCGCCTCGCCGACCTGCTCGGGGTCGCGGGCGTCGCTGCTGACCGGGCAGTACTGCCACTCCAACGGGATGTTCGGGCTCGCCCACCGCGGCTGGTCGCTCAACGACTACGGCGAGCACCTGGTCCACCCGCTGCGGAGCGCCGGCTACCGCTCGGTCCTGATCGGCGAGCAGCACGTCTCGGACGACCCGCACGTGATCGGCTACGACGAGGTCGATCGAGGTCGACTCCAACCACGCCGCCGACGTCGCCCCGATCGCGAACGAGACGCTGCGGGAGGTCGCGGAGCCGTTCTTCCTCTCGGTCGGGTTCTTCGAGACCCACCGCGAGTTCCAGGCGCCGACCTCGGTGCGCGACACGCTCTACTCGCTGCCGGCGCCGAACCTGCCCGACACGCTCGCGACGCGCGAGGACATGGCCGCCTTCAAGGCGAGCGCCCGCTCGCTCGACCAGGGGATCGGCTCGGTGCTCAACGAGCTCCACCGCCTCGGGCTCGCCGAGCGGACCCTCGTCGTCTGCACGACCGACCACGGCCTCGCCTTCCCGCGGGCGAAGGCGACCCTCTATCGACCGCGGCACCGGGGTGATGCTGCTGATGCGCGGCCCCGGCGGGTTCACCGGCGGCAAGGTCTTCGACTCGATGGTCAGCCATCTCGACCTCTACCCGACGCTCTGCGAGGTCGCGGGCGTCGAGCCGCCCGGCTTCCTGCAGGGCACGTCGCTGATGCCGCTCGTCCGCGGCGAGGTCGACGCGGTCCGCGACGAGCTCTTCACCGAGATGACCTTCCACGCCGCCTACGAGCCGCAGCGGGCGGTCCGCACGGATCGCTGGAAGTACATCCGGCGCTTCCACGACTACGAGCACCCGGTGCTGGCCAACTGCGACGACAGCGACACGAAGGACCTGCTCGTCGAGAGCGGCTGGGGCGAGCAGATCGTCCCGGAGGAGCAGCTCTACGACCTGATCCTCGACCCGAACGAGAGCCGCGACCTGAGCGCGTCGCCCGAGTGCGCCGCGACGCCTCGCCGACCTGCGCGAGCGCGTGGACGCGTGGATGGAGGAGACGGACGACCCGCTGCGGCACGGCCCGATCGAGCCGCCGCCGGGCGCGATCGTCAACCGCCAGGACGCGCTCTCGCCGCTGGACGACCACCAGGTCCACGACCCGATCGAGGACGAGACGGGAGCGGTGCGATGAAGCCCGAGCGCTCCTACCTCGTCTGCGCGACGCCGCGCTCCGGCAGCACGCTCGTCTGCAAGGCGCTGCGCGACACCGGCGTGGCCGGCCGGCCGGAGGAGTACTTCGAGGCGCTGCGCAGCACCGGCCGCCCGCGCCGCCCGGAGGAGTACTTCGCGGGCGTCGACGACCAGTCGATCCTCGACCACCTCGGCGAGCCGGCCGGCGAGGGCCAGGCGCCGCCGCCGGCCTGGAGCCGGACCGCCTACGACCGCTACCTCGACTGGGCGATGGAGGCCGGGACCACCGACAACGGCGTCTTCGCGGCGAAGCTGATGTGGCAGTACCTCGGCGACTTCGTCGGCCTGCTGCGCAACGTCCCCGAGTACCGCCACCTGCCGCTGTCGGAGCTGCTGCCGGCGGCGTTCCCGGACGCTCACCTTCGTCCGGGTCGTCCGCGCGAACAAGATCCGCCAGGCGGTCTCGCTGTGGAAGGCGGTGCAGACCGCGAGCTGGAGCGACACAGACGACGCGCCACGGCCGACGACCCGCCCTACCGCGCCTTCCTCGAGCGAGCACAAGCCGCAGCTCCGCTTCCACTACCGGGCGATCAGCCACCTGCTCGAGCAGATCATCGCCGCCGAGGCGAGCTGGGACGCCTTCTTCGAGCACACCCGGATCAAGCCGGTCCTCGTCCTCTACGAGAACTTCGCCGCCGACTACGCGGCGAGCACGCTCAACATCCTCGAGCGGCTCGGGCTCGAGGCGCCGGAGGAGCTACGACGCCGAGCCCGGGATGAAGCGCCAGTCCGACGGGATCAACGACGACTGGGCGAAGCGCTTCAGCGAGCTGCGGCTCGGCACCGAGTTCGACCTCGTGCCGGCGATCCCGGACTGAGCACGGCGAGGGGGGGGCGACGGCTCCCCGAGTCGCGCCGACCCCCGCAACTGGCAACGTCTGGCGCCCGAGTACCGTGGGCGAGACGGGTCAGTTGCCCGACCCGGTGCCGCCGGTGCCGGTCGTCAGCGCCGGCCGCCCGTCGGGGCCATCCAGCTGACGCAGCGCCAGCCGTCGATGTCGGCCGGGTCGTGCGGGCGGGTGGAGTGCAGGTGGTCGAAGGTCGAGAGCCCGCAGTTGAGCGAGCCGATCCGCCAGAGCCGGTCGATCAGCGCCGGCGTGAACGCGTCGCCGAGGACCGTGAGCGCGAACGTGAAGCGCAGGAAGATCCCGTGGCCGACGACCAGCGTGCGGTCGACGTCGTCGGCGACGAGCTGCTCGCGCGTGCGCTCGACTCGGGCGGCGATGTCGGCGAAGGACTCGCCGCCCCCGGGCCGGTGGTGCGGGTCGTCGGCGTGCTCGGCCATCCGGTTCGACCAGCGGGTCCGCTGCTGCTCCTCCTCCGGCAGGTTCGGGTAGTCGGGCGGCTCCTGCAGCTCGTGGATCCAGTCCCAGATCTCGGGCTCGAGCCCCGTCGCCGCAGCGATCGGGGCCGCGGTCTCCCGCGCCCGCCGCATCGGGCTGCAGACGATGCGGGAGATCTCGAGCTCGGCCGCGATCCGCTCGGCCGCGGCCTCGGCCTGGCGGAAACCGAGGTCGCTGAGCCGGTCGCCCTCCTCCTCGGGCAGGGCGACGGTGCCGCTCGCGGCGTTCGAGCGGGATTCGGCGTGGCGCAGGAAGTAGACCCTCATCGGCCGCACATCCTTGCTGTTCGGGCGGACGCAGGGCGCCAGGCTGGTTGGGCGCGCGCCCATCCGGGTATCGCACTCCTCACACCCGAATTCGAAGGAGAACCCAAATGGCAGACCAGACAGCAGGCCAGGCGAAGCTCGTCCAGTACCTCACCGAGGCGCACGGCAAGGAGACCGAGCTCGTCCAGTCGCTCACCGCGCACATCGAGATCGCGCAGAAGGACACCTACAAGAAGCGGCTCAAGGACCACCTGAAGGAAACGAAGAACACGCCAAGCTCGTCGAGCGCAGGGTGAAGAAGCTGGGCGGCGACGTCCAGGACGGTCCCGTCACGAAGCTCGTCTCGGCGGCGGCGAAGACTCCGGTCACGGCCGCCAAGGGCGCCGCTCACGCGATCCGCGGCACCGGCGAGGAGGAGAAGCAGCTCAAGAACGCCAAGACCGAGTACTGGAACGAGCACGAGGAGATCGCCAACTACACGGCGATCGAGATCCTCGCGACCGAGCTCGGCGACAAGGAGACGGCCAAGATCGCGAAGCAGATCCGCCGCGAGGAGGAGCGCATGGCTTCCTTCCTCGAGAAGCAGATCCCGCAGCTGACGAAGGCCGTCGTCCGCGCCGAGATCCCGAAGGAGGAGCGCGCCTCGACGACCCGTCGCAAGAGCACTCGCAAGTCGTCCTCCAACGGGCGGCGAGCAGCACGCGCAAGACGGCATCACGCGCCGGCAGCAGCAGCAAGTCGACCACGGCCAAGTCGAGCAGCGCGCGCAAGCCGGCCGCTCGGAAGAGCACGGCCAAGAAGAGCACCGCGAAGAAGACCACCGCGCGGAAGAGCACCGCGAAGAAGCGCTCCTAACCCGGAGCCGCCGCCTCGCCCCACGCCGGGCGGGGCGGCCGGCCTCGGCCGGCCGGCTCTAGATCTCGAGCCGGGAGTCCTCGAGGTCGAGCTCGCGCTCGATCGCGCGGAGCACGTCGTCGTCGATCTCGCCCCGGTCGCGCATCCCGATCAGTGCCGCCCGCTGCGCCTCGATCAGCTCGCGGCTGAGCCGCTGGTAGGAGACCGAGCGCTCCTCGTAGTCGACGCGGTCTTCGTCCCCGTCCCCGTCGACGTCCCCGAAGCGGGCGGTGAAGCGCCGGTGCCGGTAGGTGTAGGCGCCGCGCATCCGCTCCGCGGTGTCCTCGCGCACCCACTCCTCGCCGGTCAGCTCCTCGAGCCGCGCCAGGGCGGCCTCCGCCGCTCGCCGGCGGGCCTCGACCTCCTCGCGTTCCTGGGTGTCGTCGGCGTCGTCGATGCCGAGGAACTGGATCAGCGGCGGCAGGGTCAGCCCCTGCAGGAGCAGCGTCGCGAGGATCACCGAGAACGTCAGGAAGATGATCAGGTCGCGGTTGGGGAAGGCCGCGCCCGGATCGGTCAGCAGCGGCAGCGCCAGCGCGGCGGCCAGGGACACCGCCCCGCGCATCCCGGTCCAGCCGATCACGAGGGTGTGGCGCCACGGCGGCGGCGGCCCGCTGCGGCGCAGCCTCGGGATCAGGCGTCGCGGGATGTAGGTGATGGGGAAGACCCAGAGCAGGCGGACGACGATCACCGTCGCGGCGACGAGCGCCCCGTCCACGAGCAGCTCCCCGGTGCCGAGCTCGTCGATCCCGTCGAGGACGGCCGGCAGCTGCAGGCCGACGAGGATGAACAGAGCCGAGTTGAGCAGGAACTGGACGATCTCCCAGACCGCGTTGCCCTGGATCCTGGTCGTCGGCGTGGTCAGCACCGAGGTGAGGCGACCCATGTAGATGCCGACCGTCACCGCCGCGAGGACCCCGGAGACGCCGAGGGCCTCTGCCGGGAGGTAGGCGAAGTACCCGGAGAAGAGGGCGATCGTCACCTCGACCGGCGGCGCGTCGATGCGCCGCCGCATGAAGGCGATCACCGCTCCGGCGGCGATGCCGACGGCGACGCCGCCGATCGCGTTGATGACGAACTGCCCGCTCGCGTCGAGCAGGCTGAAGCTGCCGGTGACGACGGCGGCGACCGCGAACTTGTAGGCCACGAGCGCGGTTCCGTCGTTGATCAGCGACTCGCCCTCGACCACGGTCACGATCCGGTTGGGCACGTTGAGCCGTCGCGCGATCGCTGTCGCGGCGACCGGGTCGGTGGGGGAGACGATCGCGCCGAGGACGAACGCCTCCGCCCAGCCGAAGTCGAGGGCCTCGTGGGCGACGACGGCGACGGCGAGCATCGTCGCCAGGACGAGGCCGACGGCGAGCAACGAGATCTCGCGCACGTTGCGGCGCAGCTCGCGCAGCGGGGTGAAGAACGCCGCCGCGTAGAGCAGCGGCGGAAGCAGCACGATGAGGACGACCTCGGGGTCGAGGACGACGTCGGGGACGCCCGGCGCGAAGCCGAGTCCGAGGCCGCCCAGCACGAGCAGGATCGGGTACGGGATCCGGGTGAACTGCGCGGCCACGAGCAGCAGGACGACCGATGCGAGGATCACGGTGAGGGCGAGGTCGGCGTGCATCCCGTGTTTCTAGCGGGCGTGGGTGGTCGGCCCGTTGCTCGTAGAGTCGCCCCGCGATGGGATTCGGAGAGTCGACGCCGCCGCCGGCCCTCAGCCGATACACGGGCTTCCTCCTCAGCTGGGTCTACGCAGGCTCGCGAAAGCGCCTCGAGGCGGCCCTCGGCGAGCTCGGGCTGAAGCTGCCGCACTTCGCGCTGATGACCGTCGTCGCGGCCGAGCCCGGCAGGACCCAGCAGGCGATCGGGGAGTCGATCCACATCGACCCCTCGACGATGGTCCAGGTGATCGACACGCTGGCCGAGAAGGGCCTCGCCGAGCGCCGCCCACACCCCGGCGACCGTCGCAAACACACGATCCACCTGACCGAACGGGGAGAGGAGCTTCTCGAGCGGGCTCGCGCCGCCGCGGCGCAGGCGGGGGAGGAGACGTTCGGAGTGCTCGACGCGGAGGAGCGCGAGACCTTCGGGCGCCTGCTGCGGAAGGTCGCCGGTGCCGAGGAATAGCATCGCCGCGGCGGCAACTCGAGGAGGAGCGATGACGGAGCAGGCAGGGGCCCGGCCGGGCATGGGCGACCGGATCCCCCGGGACCCCGACGACGACTACACGCCGGAGGCGGCCGCCAGCCGGCGGGAGTTCCTCGCCGAGCGCACCGGCGTCTCGCTCGATCACGTCGGCGCGAGCTCCTTCGACCCGGCGATCCTGCCCGGCAACGTCGAGAACTTCATCGGGGTCGCCCAGGTGCCGATCGGCCTCGCCGGGCCGCTGCTGGTCGACGGTGAGCACGCCAAGGGGGAGTTCTACGTTCCGCTCGCCACCGCCGAGGGGACGCTGGTCGCCAGCTACAGCCGCGGGATGAAGCTGCTGCGCGAGGCCGGCGGCGTGAAGGCGACCGTGATCGACGACGCGATGCAGCGCGCTCCCTCGTTCCTGTTCGAGGACGCGCGTGGGGCCCGGGCCTTCGGCGAGTGGCTGAAGGAGAACTTCGAGAGCGTCAAGGCCGCCGCCGAAGAGACGACGAGCTCGGGCAAGCTGCGCGACATCGAGCAGTACTCGGCGAGCCGCATGTTGTTCACCCGGTTCAACTACACGACCGGTGATGCGGCCGGTCAGAACCTCTCCGGCAAGGCCACGGCCGCGGCCTGCGTCTGGATCCTCGCGAACTACCCGGAGCCGCTCGAGCACTTCTTCCTCGAGTCCAACTTCGCCACGGACAAGAAGAGCTCGCAGGTCAACATGCTGAGGACGCGCGGCAAGCGGGTCGTCGCCGAGGCGGTGATCCCGAACGATCTCGTCAAGAAGATCATGCGCTCGGACACGAAGCTGATGTTCAAGGCCCGTCAGGTATCGAACCTCGGTGGCTTCATGTCGGGCGTCAACAACAACGGGGCCCACTCCGCCAACGGGATCACCGCGATGTTCATCGCGACCGGCCAGGACGTCGCCAACGTCGCCGAGTCCTCGGCCGCGTTCGTCTACGCCGAGTTGCGCGACAACGGCGACTACTACTACTCGGTCACGATCCCGTCGCTGATCGTCGCCACCTACGGCGGCGGCACGGGCCTGGCGACCCAGCGCGAGTGCCTCGAGATGCTCGACTGCTACGGCGCCGGCAAGGTGCGCAAGCTGGCCGAGATCGTCGCCGCGACCGTCCTCTGCGGCGAGATCTCGCTCGGGTCGGCGATCGTCGCCGAGGAGTGGGTCGCGGCCCACGACCTCTACGGACGCAACCGGTAGCGGCGGGCGCCGACCGCGCCGGCGGCTAACGTCGGCACGAGAATGAACCGGCGGTCCAAGGGAGCGATGGCAATCGCAGCGCTCTGCCTCGCCGGCTCGGTGATCGTCCCCGCCGCGGCGCAGGGGGCCCAGGGCTTCACCGTCGACTTCCGGCTGCCGCCGGATCGAGGCGTTCACGTCTACTTCCAGGCGAGCGGCGGCAGCTTCGACGGCGCGCTCTTCTCAGCCTTCCGCAACGACCACCGAGCGGGCGCCTCGAGCACGTACTTCAAGGTGGGCAGAGGGGTCGGGGAGGGGATCTCGCAGGACCGGATCGACCTCGACTTCGGTCGCCGTGGCAGGGTGGAGACGGAGTTCGCCGAGACGGGGCGCAACCGGCTGCACGTACCGGGCTGCGAGGGCTACATCCTCGCCCGGCGCGGCGAGTTCACCGGCACGGTGCGGTTCCGCGGCGAGCACGGCTATGCAGTGACGCGTGCCAGGCGCACCGGCGGGCACGTCTACGTCGACCACCTGCGGAATTGCAATCGCGGGGGAGGGGGAGGGGGCAAGGCGCCGAGATCCACCGTGCTGCGCGCCTGCCTGCCGGACGAGTCACGCGAGTACGGAGCCCTCGTCAACGAGAGGTTCGGCTTCAGCCTCCACTTCGCGAACGAGTGGGAGCGCCGCGACGGGGTGGTGATCTCCCGGGATGCGGTCTGGTCCGGCAAGCCGCGCGCGTTCGAGGCATCGGGGGAGAGCGAGGCGACCGTGCGGCCGGGCGGCCTGTTCAGGGGGAGCGGGGTGGTCAGCGATGAGCGCCTCCAGGGGGATCTCGCCGTCAAGCTCCTCGGTCATCGCCGCCCGCAGGAGCTGACGCCCGCCAGGGCGACGCTCAAGGTCACGCGCGACTGGTCGACCCGCGGCTGCCCGATGCCCGAGCCGTTCGGCGCGGTGCAGCGCGGGCGGGTGCAGGCAGCCACCCTGATGAGGCGCACCGCCGTTGGTCCGGGGCCCGCCGCGCGGTCGGCGCTCACGCCGACCGCTCGCCGCCTGCTGGTTCCGGGCGCCGGCCCGCCCCTTCTCCGCCCTTAGCCTCGTCGCCGCGGGTCCGGAAGCGGTCCGCCACCGCCCAGGCGGCGAAGATCAGCGCGCCCACCGCACCGGTTGCGGTCAGCAGCGCACCGGCCGCCGCCGCCTCCGCCACGCCGTTGGAGCCGAGGATGATCACCGTGGTGGTGGCTCCGAGGGCCGGGCCGATCGGCAGCAGGCCGAGCGCCGCGGTTGCGATCAGCAGGGCCATGGAGTCGAAGACCGAGATATCGACCCCGATCCCGCGCAGGACCAGCCAGTTGCGGAAGACCTGAGCGCTGACGGCGAGGATCGTCAGCGCGATGATCATGTTGCGGTGGCGCAGCCCCCGCATCACGGCGAGGCCCTTCCAGAAGCCATGCCGCTTCTTCTTGGCCAGCAGACCGAGCGCGGCGACGAAGCCGAGCGCCACGGCGAGCGCGATCAGCGGCGCCCACCACGGCACGTTGAGGGGCCCGACCAGGGTGAACGAGCAGATCGCCGCCAGCGCGATCTCGATCACGACGATGGGCAGCTCCGCCGCCACCAGCACCCCGGCCTTCGGCGCCAGATCCGGTGAGGTCCGCCGCAGCTCGGCGATCCGCAGGGCGAGGCCGAAGTTCGCGTTGAGCAGGTTGCCCAGGTAGCCCACCCCGGCAGCGCGGTAGAGAGGTCGCCGCCCGGCCTCACCGCCGGCCGCGTCGACGCAGACGTGCCACGCCTCGCTGCGGAAGATCAGCCAGACGACCTGCATCGCAACCGCGGCCGCGAGCACTCCCCAGGATGCGGACTGGAGGGCGTCGACGAAATCGTCCCGCTTGCCGTAGAGGCCGATGACCAGTGCCGCGGTGACCGTGACCCCGAAGACGATGCTGACCGCGCGCGAATGGCGGCGCAGCCAGGAGCGCTCCGGGGCGCCCGCCGGCAGTCCCTCCTCGACGATCCGCAGGGTGGGATCGGTGTCGATCTCCGGGATGTCGAGCGGGGCGGTCGGCCTTGGCACCGGGGGAGCCTAGCCGCGCTGGGGACCCCGTCGCCCCGCAAGGACGCCGGGGCGAAGTGAGGCTCAGGGGCGCTTGGCGGGAGGTTCCGGTTCCGGCACCCGGGGGAAGATGGACCGCACCCGGAAGTCGCCGGCTCCGGTGGCGATCAGGGTGGCGCCGAGCAGCGCCACGTAGACGCCGGCCTCGCGGCTGACTCCGTCCGGCACGTCGAAGAGGAACCAGACGAGCAGGATCGAGGCCATCACGCCGAAGATGTCCGTCATCGCGTTGAAGGAGAGGTCGGGGCGGAAGAACCCGAACCTCCCGCCGGTGGCGGCCGCCACGATCCCGCAGACGCCGGTGATCAGCAGGAACACCTTCCAGGTGGGTGCCGCCTGCCATCCATCCAGGGATTCCCCGGCGGCCTCGCTCCAGGTCGAGGAAGAGCGATGCGATCAGGATCGCCCCGCCGATTCCGGCGAGCAGGCGGCCCAGGGCTGGGTTGATCGTGGTCATGGTGCTCCTTTCGCGAGCGCCTCGGCGGTCGCTCGGTCGGCGGGGAAAAGCAACTCGATCGCGAGTTCCGACGAGGTCACCTCGAATGGCGTGTCGAAGGTCGCGAACATTCCGAAGAACGACAGCTCGCCGCCGCCGGGCGCACGCAGCCGCACCTGGCCGAGCATCTCGCTGCCCTCGTCACCACGAGTCGCCTCCTGCTCGGGAATCGGGTAGGCGGCCACCTCGTCTCGCAGCGAGCGCAGTTCCTCGTCACCACTGATCGCGAACTGGTGGTCCAGCCGCTTGAGGAAGTGGTCCCGCCAGTGGGCCAGGTTGATGATCAGCGGAGCGAAGCCCCGCGGATGGAGCCCGGCCCGCAGGAGGTTGACCGGTGGCTCGAGCAACTCGGGGTCGATGTCGACGCGCGCCGCCACCGCCGCCATCGGGGCATTGACGGCGACGACGTTCCAGGAGCGATCGAAGGCGACCGCCGGGTAGGGCTCATGGGAGGCGAGAACCCGGTCGAGCGCCTCCCGCACGGGCTCGAGCTCCGGATCCGCGATCGATCGCTCGGGATAGGCGGGAGCGTGGCCGGCGGCGAGCAGCAGCTGGTTGCGCTCCCGGAAGGGGATCCCGAGCTGCTCGGCCACCGCGAGGAGCATCTCGCGGCCCGGCTTCGAGCGCCCCGTCTCGACGAAGCTCAGGTGACGCGCCGAGATCCCGGCCTCGAGCGCCAGGTCGAGTTGGGTGAGCCGGCGTCGCGACCGCCACTCCCGAAGGAGTGCCCCGGCGCTCTCTGTTCGGGCAGCTTCCATTCCGCCGCGACCCTAGCTCCCCGATGTAGGCGCGTCGATTACCTCGGGGTAATGGAGCCCGGGGTGGCGACCTGGGGGGCGGATATCTTGACCTCGCAACGGATGAGGCGGAGATCGATCAGGGGTACGGCCGCGCTGACGGCGCTTGTCTCCGCCCTCGTCGCATGCCCGGCGGGCGCCACGACGACGGAGGTCGGCGAGACGTTCACGCCGACCATCGACTGCGGCGGGGCCAACACCTGGTTCCAGTACGCCTCCCCGTCGACGAACTCCTACGCGATGCCGCATGACGGGGTGATCACCGCCTGGCGCTACCAGTCGGGCCCGCTTGCATCCGATCCCGGCATGGCCAAGCTGAAGATCTTCAGACCGACGGGCAGCAACATGTTCGACGTCATCGGTGAGAGCACGGAGGAGGCGACGGTCCCCGACCAGCTCAACACCTTCGCGACCCGCGTTCCGGTTCTGGCCGGCGACCTTCCCGGGATCTACTTCGAGAACGCCGGAGCCGTGGGCTGCGCGAGGTCGGATGCCGACTATCGAGCTCCGGTCGGTCAGCGGTGACCCTGCGGTCGGCAGCAGCCAACTCGCCACCTTCTCCGGTGCGATGTACCAGCAGGACCTTGCGGTCGTCCTGGAGTCGGACCTCGACGAAGATGGCTTCGGCGACGACAGCCAGGAGACCGTGCCGGGGACGCGGATCACCAAGCGACCTGCGAGCAGGCTCAACAGCTCGAGGGCCAGGTTCGGCTTCGTCGCGACCGAGGCCGGCTCGACCTTCAAGTGCAGGCTCAAGGGCGACGGGCTCCCGGCGAAGTCGAAGCAATTCAGGTCGTGCACCTCGCCGCGGAAGTACAAGCGCCTCGATCCCGGCAGGTACCGCTTCCAGGTTCGAGCGACGAGCCCCTCGGGCAACACCGACCCGACGCCGGCCAGGGACAAGTTCAAGGTCGTGGGCTAGAGGCACGTTGAGTAGGCAAGCAGGTCCGACATCGTCTGCGCAGCATCTCTATACCCTCCTCCGATACCGACGCCGCTGCCTGAGCGCCTAACCGAAGCACTTCGCCAGCGCGGTGCCAGGGAACTCATGGATGAGTTCACCACCCGGGCTCGAGAGTTCGCTTACCTGGACGAGCGGCACGTCTGGTACCTGCTCGACCTCGATGAGATTCAGCGGCCACAAGGCGCTCGCGGAGGAACTCGAACTTCGATTGGCGGATGACGCCGACTTCGAGCTGGTCGGCGCCGTGACTGGAACCTCACCCACTGAAGCGAGGCGACGGCGTGACGAGAACGGAGCGCAACTTTGGCTCGTTCTCGAGGAGAGGGAGATCGTCTTCGCCTGCTGGATCTATCCCCGGGCCACCCCCGTTCGAGCTGCGCGCGGCCGCGTGCTCGAGTTGCCCGTGGCGGTCAACTCGCTGGAGGACTCGTTCACGGCGGCCACTCATCGGGGGCGCGGCATCGCAGGGAGTGCTTGGACGGCGATTGCCCGCAGAGCTGAAGAACCGGGGAGGCGAAGTCCTGATCACCAAGGTGGGCGTCTCGAATGCTCCCTCGCGGCGAGCAGTTGAGAAGGCCGGCTTCCAGGGTGCGGCGACCATGCAGTTGCGCCAGCGTGGAGGGCGGAAGCGGGTCTCGATGGAGGACCTGGACGCGGATCTTGGGCCACACGCGTCGCGCGTCAAGGAGTACCTGACGCAAACCCTCGCGTCGGGGTCGGTGAGCGGGACTCGGTAGATAGGCCCCCCGGGGCGTCGGCCGCCGCGCGGCCCTAGCTGCGCAGCGCCGCCTCGACCACCCGGGCGCACTTGCGGCCCTCGGCGATCGCGGTGACGACGAGGCTGGCGCCGACCCGGGCGTCGCCGGCGGCGTAGACGCGGTCGACGGAGGTCGCGAACGCTCCCGCCTTGACGTTGCCGCGGGAGTCGAGGTCGACCTCGAGGCCCTCGAGCAGGCCCTCCTGGACGGGATGGGTGAAGCCCACCGCGATCAGGACGAGGTCGGCGTCGATCTCGTACTCGCTGCCCTCGACGGCGACGAGGGTCCGCGAGGAGTCGCCGGTGACCTGACGGGCCCGGACGCGCTTGACGACGCCGTCCTCGCCCTCGAGCCCCATCACCTCGCGGCCGAACAGGCGGTCGCCGCCCTCCTCGAGCGCGTAGGTGGTGATCAGCCGCCGCGGCTGCAGCGGCCACGGGGTGGTCGGGTAGCGGCCGTCCTTCGGGACCTCGGGGTAGACGTCGAGCAGGAGCACGTCCTCGGCTCCCTCGCGCAGCGCGTTGGAGACGCAGTCCATCCCGGTGTCGCCGCCGCCGATCACGACGACGCGCTTGCCGGCGGCGCTGATCTCGCGCTCCGGCTCCCGCGCCGGGCGGCCCTGGGAGGCGGCGACCCAGCGGTTGCGCTGGTAGAGGTAGTCCATCGCGAAGTGCACGCCGTCGAGCTCGCGGCCGGGGATCTCGAGGTCGCGCTCGACCCGCGAGCCGATCGCGATCACGGCCGCGTCGAACTCACCGCGCAGCTGCTCGGCGGTGATGTCGGTCCCGACCTCGACGTCGCAGACGAACTCGATGCCCTCCTGCTCGAGGATGCTCACGCGCCGGTCGATGATCCACTTCTCGAGCTTGGCGTCGGGCACGCCGAAGCGGAGCAGCCCGCCGACCGCCTCGTCCTTCTCGAAGACGGTGACCTTGTGGCCGACCTTGTTGAGCTCGTCGGCCGCCGCCAGGCCGGCGGGGCCGGAGCCGACGACCGCGACCTTCTTGCCGGTGCGGATGGCCGGGGGGCGGGGGACGACCCAGCCCTCGTTGAAGGCGTTGTCGATCGTCCAGTACTCGATCTGCTTGATCATCACCGGGTCGTCGTCGATGTCGAGCACGCACGCCGACTCGCACGGCGCCGGGCAGATCAGGCCGGTGAACTCGGGGAAGTTGTTCGTCGCGTGGAGCTGGTCGATCCCGTCCTTCCACTCGCCGACCCGCGCCTGGTCGTTCCAGTCCGGGATCAGGTTGCCGAGCGGGCAGGCGCTGTTGCAGAAGGGGATGCCGCAGTCCATGCAGCGGGAGGCCTGGAGCCGGAGCTCGTCCTCCGGGAGCGTCTCGTAGATCTCGCCGTAGTCGTGCACGCGCTCGGCCGCGTCCCGCTCGGGAGCGGGCACGCGATGAACCTCGAGGAATCCGCGCTGGTTGGCCATGGCTCGGACCTCGCTAGGCGAGGTTCACCGTTCGCGCCTTCGCGGGCGGCTCGGTGTGGGCGAGGGCGGCGCGGAAGCCGGGCGGGATGACGACGGTGAACTCCTCGATCGCCTCCTCCCAGCGGCCGAGCAGGCCGGCGGCGACGGTCGAGCCGGTGCGCCGCTCGTGCTCGGCGACGAGGTCGTGGAGGAAGTCGTTGCCGTCGGGATGCACGGGCTCGAGCTCGACCATCTCCTGGTTGACGCAGGCCTCGAAGGTGTCCTCGGGGTTCCAGACGCAGGCGATCCCGCCGCTCATCCCCGCGGCGAAGTTGCGGCCGGTGGGGCCGAGCACGACGACGCAGCCGCCGGTCATGTACTCGCAGCCGTGCTCGCCGATCCCCTCGACGACCGCCAGGGCGCCCGAGTTGCGGACGGCGAAGCGCTCGCCGGCGAGCCCGCGGAAGAAGGCCTTGCCGCCGGTCGCCCCGTAGAGGGCGACGTTGCCCGCGATGACGTTGCGCTCGGCGCGGTAGGAGGCGTTCTCGGCCGGGCGGACGGAGAGGATGCCGCCGCTGAGCCCCTTGCCGGCGTAGTCGTTGACGTCGCCGGCGATCGAGAGCGTCACGCCGGGCGCCAGCCAGGCGCCGGCGGTCTGCCCGGCCGAGCCGCGCAGGACCAGGTCGATGGTGTCGTCGGGCAGGCCCTCGGCGCCCCGCTCGCGGACGAGCGCGTTCGACACGCGGCCGCCGACCGCGAGGTCGATGTTGGTCACCCGCCGCTCGATCCGCACCGGCTTGCCCTCCTCGATCGCCTCGCGCGCCGGGCCGAGCAGCTCGCGCTCGTCGAAGGAGGCGCCGATCCGGGTCACGTGGGCGTCGCCGGTGACGTGGCCGCGCGGGGTGTCGATCGCCTTGCCCGGGATCGCGAGCAGCGGCCGGAGGTCGAGGGAGCGCGCCTTCCAGTGCTCGACGTTGCGATCGGGCTGGAGCAGCTCGGTGCGGCCGACGAGGTCGCCGAAGCGCTTGACGCCGAGCGCGGCCATCAGCTGGCGCGCCTCCTCGGCGACCATGAAGAGGTACTTGACGACGTGCTCGGGCTTGCCGGAGAAGCGCGCCCGCAGCTCCGGGTCCTGCGTCGCCACGCCGACCGGGCACGTGTTCAGGTGGCAGACGCGCATCATGATGCAGCCCGTCGCGATCAGGGGAGCGGTGGAGATGCCGACCTCGTCGGCGCCGAGCAGGCCGGCGATGATCACGTCGCGGCCGGTGCGCATCTGCCCGTCGGTCTGCACGATCACCCGGGTCCGCAGCTCGCTGTCGAGCAGCGCCTGCTGGGTCTCGGCGAGGCCGATCTCCCAGGGGACGCCGGCGGACTGGATCGACGAGAGCGGGGAGGCGCCGGTGCCGCCGTCGTGGCCCGCGATCACGAGGTGGTCGGCGCCGGCCTTGACGCAGCCGACGGCGACGGTGCCGACGCCGGACTCGGCGGCGAGCTTCACCGACACGCTCGCGGTGGGGTTCGCCGCGCGGAGGTCGTAGATCAGCTGCTTGAGGTCCTCGATCGAGTAGATGTCGTGGTGGGGCGGGGGGGAGATCAGCTCGGTCCCCGGCATCGCGAAGCGCAGCGAGCCGATGTACTCGTCCACCTTGTGGCCGGGGAGCTGGCCGCCCTCGCCGGGCTTGGCGCCCTGGGCGATCTTGATCTGGATCTGGTCGGCCTGGGAGAGGTACTCGACGTCGACGCCGAAGCGGCCCGAGGCGACCTGGCGGATCCGCGAGCGGCGCTGATCGCCGTTGGGGTCGGGCGTGTTGCGGCGGCGGTCCTCGCCGCCCTCGCCGCTGTTGGACCAGCCGCCGATCCGGTTCATCGCGATCGCCAGCGTCTCGTGCGCCTCCGGCGAGAGCGCGCCGAGGCTCATCGCTCCGGTCGAGAAGCGCTTGACGATGTCCTTCGCCTCCTCGACCTCGTGCAGCTCGTAGGGGGTGTCGGACTCGCGCAGCTTGAGCAGGCCGCGGAGCAGCGCGAACTGGGAGTTCTCCTCGTTGACGAGCCGGCTGAACTCCTCGTAGGACTCCTGGCCCTGGCCCTCGCCGCTGCGGGCGGCGTGCTGGAGCGCGGCGACCGTGTCGGGGTCCCACATGTGCTTCTCGCCGTCCTTGCGCCAGCGATAGACGCCGCCCTGCGGCAGGAGCTTCTGATGGGCGGCGGGGAGCCGCGAGTCCTCGACGTACTCGGCGAGGGCGAGGCCGTGCTCGTTGGGGTAGGCGTTGGCGTGGCGGTCGAGCGCCTCCCGGGCGATCTCGCCGAGGCCGATCCCGCCGAGCCGGGAGGGGGTGCCGGCGAAGTGCTCGTCGACCACCGTCTCGTCGATGCCGACGATCTCGAAGATCTGGGCGCCGCGGTAGGAGCGGATCGTGGCGATCCCGATCTTGGAGAGGATCTTCAGCAGGCCCTTCTTGATCCCGCTGATCGCGCGCTCGGACGCATCGGTCACGGGCCCCTCGAGGCCGACCGTCGGCTCGTCCATCAGCGTCATCGTCTCGAGCATCAGGTACGGGTTGATCGCGGTCGCGCCGTAGCCGATCAGCGCCGCCAGGTGGTGCAGCTCACGCGGCTCGCCCGACTCGACCACCAGGGCCGCGCGCAGCCGCGTGCCCTCGCGCACGAGCGCGTGATGCACGGTGGAGCAGGCGAGCAGCGAGGGGATCGGCACGCGGCTGGGACCGGTCGCGCGGTCGCTGAGCACGAGCAGGGTCGTGTCCTCGCGGACGGCCTCGATCGCCTGCTCGCGGATCCGGTCGAGCGCCGCCTCCAGCCCGTCCTCGTCGTTGTCGAGGCCCCAGGTGATGTCGATCGTCGTGCTGTGCAGCGCCGGGTGCGGGTTGCGCCGCAGGCGCTCGAGCTCGAAGTCGGTGAGGATCGGGTGCGCGAGCTCGACGTGGTTGACGACCTGGGGCTGGTCGCTGAGCAGGTTCCCCTGGGGGCCGATGTCGGTCCGCAGGCTCATCACGACCTGCTCGCGGACCGAGTCGATCGCGGGGTTGGTGACCTGCGCGAAGCGCTGCTTGAAGTAGCTGAACAGGGACGGGCGGTGGTCGCTGAACACGGCGAGGGAGAGGTCGTTGCCCATCGAGCCGGTCGGCTCGCGGCCGTCGCGGAGCAGCGGCGCGAGCAGCATCCGGATGTCCTCCTGCGTGTAGCCGAAGGCGAGCTGGCGCTTCAGCAGCGGCTCGATCGGCTGGATCGTGGCGTGGGGGTCGGGCAGCTCGCGAACGCCGAGCTTGCCCTCGGCGTACCACTCGCCGTAGGGGGCGGCGCCGGCGACGCTGCGCTCGACGTCTCCGTCGGTCGTGACCAGCCCCGATTCGAGGTCGACGACGAAGAGCTGCGCGGGCTCGAGGCGGCCCATCCGCGCCACCTTGTCGGGCTCGACGGTGAAGATCCCCGACTCCGAGCCGAGGCAGACCCAGCCGTCGCGGGTGATGGTCCAGCGGCCGGGGCGCAGGCCGTTGCGGTCGAGCATCGCGCCGAGGGTGTGGCCGTCGCAGAAGGCGATCGCGGCGGGACCGTCCCACGGCTCGACCAGGCGGGAGTGGTAGCGGTAGAAGCCCTCGAGCTCGGCCGGGATGTCCTCCCCGCGGCCCTCCCAGGCGGCCGGGATCATCATCATCATCGCGTGCTCGAGCGTCCGCCCGCCGAGCACCATCAGCTCGAGCGCGCGGTCGAAGGCGGCGCTGTCGGAGGCGTCCTCGTCGATCAGCGGCAGGCAGTCCTGGAGGTCGTCGCCGAACGCGTCCGAGGAGAGGACCGCCTCGCGTGCCCGCATCCAGTTGACGTTGCCGCGAGCGGTGTTGATCTCGCCGTTGTGGGCGATCATCCGCAGCGGCTGCGCGAGCTCCCAGCTCGGCGCGGTGTTGGTCGAGAAGCGCGAGTGGACGATCGCGAAGCGTGCTGGCCAGCGAGAGGTCGCGCAGGTCGGGGTAGAACTGCGGCAGCTGCGGCGCCGTCAGCATCCCCTTGTAGACGATGGTCCGGCAGGACATGCTCGGGAACGACACCTTCGGCGCCAGCTCCTGCTCGGCGCGGCGGCGGATCACGAAGAGCTGGCGCTCGAACTCGATCTCGTCGGCGGCGACCTCGCCGGCGGCGATGAAGAGCTGGCGCACCTCGGGCGCGACGGAGCGCGCCATCTCGCCGGCCGACGTCTCGTCGACGGGGACCTTGCGCCAGCCGATCGGCGTGTGCCCGGCCTCGCGGACGAGCTCGCAGATCCGCGCCTGCGTGGCCTCGGCTCCGGCGTCGCGCTGGAGGAAGCACATCGCCACCCCGAGGCGCCCCGGGGGCGGCAGCTCGGCCGGGCGCGTGTCGATCTCGGTCGCGCGCAGGCGGAAGAACTCGTGCGGCAGCCCGACCATGATCCCGGCGCCGTCTCCGGTCGAGGCGTCGGCGCCGGTCGCGCCGCGGTGCTCGAGTCGGTCGAGCGCGACCAGGGCGCGGTCGACGGTCTCGTGGATCGCCCGGCCGTCGAGGCGGGCGATGACCGCGACCCCGCAGCCGTCGTGGAAGAACGCCGGGTCGTGGACGCCGCGCTGCGGGTTCCCCTCGGGGTCGATGAAGTTGTGGGCTGGATCGCTCATATGAGAGGAGGGGTCCGGGCGGGGTTCGGCGCGACCGCCCGCGAGTGGGTTGGCCACACCGCCGGCACCTGTCGGGCGGGCGGATCGGCGCTCAACGGAAACCGAAATCGTAGGGCAAGACGTAACGCTCCGTCGAAAATCGCCGATGGAGGTTTAGCCGCCGGGACAAACGGGTTCCGGCACCCTGGGCCTACGGTGAAGCGATGGATACGACAGTGATGGAGCCGCTTGGAGAACGGCCCGGCGAGTTCGTCGCCGGGGCCTATGACGAGGGCTTCCGGCCCGATGGGTCGCCGCGCGCCGGTTACGAGGAGCTGTTCGCCGCCTTCGGGGCGAACGCGCTCGCCGAGGCCGCCCGCCGCTGCGGCCTCGCCCTGGCCGAGCGGGGCGTCGAATTCGGGGGCGCGGATCCGCATGTCTTCGACGTCGATCCGGTGCCGCGGATCATCGGCGCCGGCGAGTGGGACGGCCTCGAGCTCGGCCTGATCCAGCGCGCCCGCGCGCTCAACGCCTTCCTCGCCGACGTCTACGGCGAACGCCGCGCGGTCGCCGCGGGCGTCCTGCCGGAGCGCGTGATCGAGGAGGCCGAGTGGTACGAGCCGGCGATGGCGGGAGCCGGCGAGTCGCTGCCCGTGCGGGCGCACGTCGCGGGCCCCGACCTCGTCCGCCGCGGCGACGGCGGCTTCGCGGTCCTCGAGGACAACCTGCGCGCCCCCTCCGGCCTCACCTACCTGCTTGCCGCCCGCGAGACGCTCGCGCCCCTCCTCGCCGCGGCCGGGCTGCGGCCGCGCGGCCTCGACGGCGTCCTCGACCGGCTGGCAGCGACGATTCGCGGGGCCGCCCCCGCCGGGGTGGAGGACCCCTGCGTCGTCCTGCTCTCCGACGGCCCCGCCTCGAGCGCCTGGTACGAGCATCGGGAGCTCTCGCGGCGGATTCCGATGCGGCTCGCGACCCGCGCCGACCTGCGGCGCGACGGCGATCGGATCGTCGTCTGCGGCGACCGCGGCACGCGCCGGGTCGACGTGATCTACCGGCGCCTCGACGACGAGCGCCTGACGGCGGCCGACGGCTCCCCGACCGCGCTCGGCGAGCTGCTGATCGAGCCGCTGCGGGCGGGGACGGTCGGATGCGTGAACTCACCCGGCAGCGGGGTGGCCGACGACAAGGCCGTCCACACCTACGTCGACCGGCTGGTCGACTTCTACCTGGGGGAGCCGCTCCTGCTGCCCTCCGTCCCGGGCTATGACCTCGGCGACGCCGAGCAGCGCGAGGCCGCCCTGCCGCGACTCCCCGAGCTGGTCGTCAAGCCGCGCTCCGAGTTCGGCGGCCAGGGAGTGCTGGTCGGGCCGCTCGCCTCGCCTGAGCAGCTCGAGGCGGCGACCGCGATGGTCCGCCGCGAGCCCCACCGCTTCGTCGCCCAGGAGCCGGTGGCCCTGTCCCTGCACCCGACCGTGTGCGGAGGCGCGCTTGGGGGCCGACATGTCGACCTGCGACCGTTCGTGTTGTCGAGCGCGCACGAGACCTTCGTTGTGCCCGGTGGGCTCACGCGCTTCGCTCGAGCCGAAGGAGAGATGGTCGTCAACAGCGGGCGCGGAGGAGGTGCGAAGGACACGTGGATCCTGTGAGCTCGAGAGGTGTGGCGGACGCCAGGCCGCTGATCGGCGTGACGACCTCCGAGGTGCGCCGGGCCGAGACGGTCCAGCCGACCCCGGAGGGCGAGCCGCCGCGGCACGAGATGGCCCTCGGCCTGACCTACCTGCGCGCGATCGAGGCCGCCGGCGGGCTGCCGGTCGTGATCCCGCCCCTCCACATCGAGGCGATCGAGCCCCTGCTCGACCGGCTCTCCGGGCTCTGCCTGTCGGGCGGCCCGGACCTCGACCCGAGCGCCTACGGGGCCAAGCCGAACGAGCACCTCGGTCCGGTCGAGCCCGACCTCGACCACTTCGAGCTGGCGATCGCCAGCGCCGCCGACCAGCGCGGGTTCCCGATCCTGGCGATCTGCCGCGGCATGCAGGCGCTCGACATCGTCCGCGGCGGGACGCTGGAGCAGCACCTCCCCGATCGCTTCGAGGGCAAGGAGCCGATCGAGCACCGTCAGAGCAACCCCGGCAACCAGCCCTCCCACGGGGTCCGGATCGAGCCGCGGTCCCAGCTTGCGTCCACCGTCGCCGCCACCGATCTCGAGGTCAACTCCTTCCACCACCAGGCGATCGATCGCCTCGGCCGCGGCCTGGTCGCGACCGCGTGGGCCGACGACGGGACGATCGAGGGGATCGAGGATCCGGATCGCGACTTCCTGATCGGCGTCCAGTGGCACGCGGAGCTGATGGTCGACCGGCCCCAGGAGGCGCAGCTGTTCCGCTCCTTCGTGCAGGCGTCGTCGCGTTCGACGGCGCCGATGGCGGGTAGCGGGACTGGGTGAGCGCCGCGGGCGAACAGGTGAGCCCGGCGTGGTCGAAGTGGGCCGGGGGTCACAGCGTCGGTCCCTACACGCTCGGGGTGGAGGAGGAGGCGATGCTCCTCGACCCGCGCACCTGGGCGCTCGCGCACCGCATCGAGGACCTGCTCCCGCGGCTCCCGCACGGCGCTCGGGATCAGGTCACCGCCGAGACGCACGGGTCCGCCTTCGAGATCCAGACGGGGGTCTCCCGCACCGTCGGCGACGCCGTCGGCGAGCTGTGCGCCTTGAGGGCCGAGCTGCAGCGGACCCTGGAGACGCTCGGCCTCCGGGCCGCCGTCTCCGGCACGCACCCATTCGCGATCTGGCAGGAGATCGCCATCTCGGCCGGCGAGCGCTACCAGTTCGTCTACGGGTCGATGCGGGAGCTGGCGCGCCGCGAGCCGACGTTCGCCCTTCACGTCCACGTCGGGATCCCGGACGAGGACACCGCGATCCGCGTCAACGACAGGATGCGGGTCCACCTGCCGCTGCTGCTGGCGCTGTCCGGCAACTCGCCCTTCTGGCAGGGCCGTGACTCCGGCCTCGCCTCCGCGCGCACGCCGCTCTTCCAGGCCTTCCCGCGCGTCGGGGTGCCGCGCGCCTTCGGCAGCTACGAGGTCTACGCCGAGACCGTCGACCTGCTGATCCGGACCGAGGCGGTGCCGGAGCCGACCTTCCTCTGGTGGGACGTGCGGCCGCAGCCCGCCCTCGGCACGGTCGAGGTCCGGGTGATGGACGCGCAGACGCGCTGCAGCGACACCGCCGCGATCGTGGCCCTGGTCCAGTGCCTCGTCCGGCTCGAGGCCGAGGAGGGCTACGCGAGCGACATCGCGATCAGCGCCCAGGAGGTGATCGCGGAGAACCGCTTCATCGCGGCCCGGGACGGGGTCGACGCCAGCCTGGTCGATCCGGAGCTCGAGCGCCGCGTCCCGGTGCCCGACATCCTCGCTGACCTGCTCCCCGTCCTGCGCTCGCACGCCCAGGACCTCGGCTGCGAGGAGGAGCTCGCCTCCGTCAGGGACCTCCTCGCGGACCCGCCGGCGCGGCGTCAGCTCGAGACCGCCAAGCAGGTGCCCTCGCTCGGGCGCCTGGTCGAGCGCCTCTCCGATCGCTTCGCCGAGTAGCGCCGGACCGCGGGACGGCGCCGTGGTTCCCGCCGGGCGGGGAGGGGTAATCTGGCCCCTGATGAACGGGTGCCGGCGATGAGTCCTGACCAGCGGCGTCATCCCGAGCGGGTCGACGCCGTTGCGCTGCGCCGCTTCCTCGACGGCGAGCACCGGCAGATCAGGGAGATGATCCGCGGCGTGATCTCGCGGCCCGAGTTCACCGAGACGGACTGGCCGCTCGCCGGCGAGGAGTACCGGGCGCAGGTGATGGAGTGGATGCGCGTGCTCGCATCCTCGGGCGGGACCGCGATGGGCTTCCCGTCGGAGTTCGGCGGCCTCGACCGGGTCGGCGGCGCCGTCGCGAGCTTCGAGACCCTCGCCCACAGCGACCTCTCGCTGCTGGTCAAGATCGGCGTGCAGTTCGGCCTCTTCGGCGGCGCCGTCCTCCACCTCGGCACCCGCAAGCACCACGAGCGCTACCTGCAGGAGATCACCTCGCTCGAGCTGCCCGGCTGCTTCGCGATGAGCGAGAGCCGCCACGGCTCCGACGTCCAGCACGTGCGGACGACCGCCACCTACGACGCCGAGGCCGGCGAGTTCGTCGTCGACACCCCGGAGGAGCAGGACAGCAAGGACTACATCGGCAACGCCGCCCGGGACGGCCGCATGGCCGCGGTCTTCGCGCAGCTCATCGTCGGCGGCGAGAGCCGCGGGGTCCACGCGCTGCTCGTCCCGCTGCGCGACGAGGACGGGAACCTGGTCGACGGCGTGCGGATCGAGGACGACGGCCCCAAGATCGGCCTCAACGGGGTCGACAACGGGCGGATCTGGTTCGACTCGATCCGGGTCGACCGCGACGCCCTGCTCGACCGCTACGCGCAGGTGACGCCGGAGGGCGAGTACGTGAGTGAGATCGAGAACGAGAACCGCCGCTTCTTCACGATGCTCGGGACCCTGATCCAGGGACGGGTGAGCGTCGGCGGCGCCTCGATCAGCGCAACGAAGTCGGCGCTGACCATCGCGGTCCGTCACGCGCTGCGCCGCCGCCAGTTCGGCAAGCCCGACTCGGAGGAGGAGACCCTCCTGCTCGACTACCGCGTGCATCAGCGGCGCCTGCTGCCGGCGCTCGCGAAGACCTACGCGCTGCACTTCACCCAGGAGAGCGTCCTGCGCGAGCTCGACCGCATCTTCGGCGGCGACCTCGACGAGGAGGAGGCGCGGCGCGAGCTCGAGACGCGCGCCGCCGGCCTGAAGGCGATCGCGACCTGGCACGCGACGAGCACGATCCAGGCCTGTCGCGAGGCGTGCGGGGGCCTCGGCTACCTGAGCGAGAACCGGCTCGGCGAGCTCAAGAACGACACCGAGGTCTTCACGACCTTCGAGGGCGACAACACGATCCTCCTGCAGCTCGTCGCCAAGAGCCTGCTGACCGGCTTCAGCCAGAGCTTCGGCGAGCTCGACCAGCTCGGCACCGCGCAGTTCGTCGCCGCCCAGGTCTGGGAGACGGCGGTCGAGCGGACCGCGATCCGGGAGCTCATCCAGCGCCTCAGCGACGACCTCATCCCCGGCCGCGAGAGCGAGGAGGACCTCGGCGACCGCGAGTACCAGCTCGGCCTCTTCCGCTGGCGCGAGGAGCACGTGATCTCGACCGCCGCGCGGCGGATCCGCGGCGGGATCGAGGCGGGGATCGACGCGTTCGAGGTGTTCAACCTCGCCCAGGACCACGTGCTCGAGGCCGCCCGCGCCCACGTCGACCGCGAGATCCTCGAGGCGTTCACCGAGGCGATCGAGCGCTGCGAGGACGGCGACCACAAGCTCCTGCTCAACCGCGTCTGCGACCTCTACGCGCTGTCGACGATCGAGAGCGAGCGCGGCCTGGTACCAGGAGCACGGCCGGATCTCGTCGACCCGCTCGAAGGCGCTGATCAAGACGGTCAACGACCTCTGCGGCGAGCTGCGCCCCTACGCCTTCGACCTCGTCGACGCGTTCGGCATCCCCGACGCCGTGCTCGCGGCGCCGATCGGCCTGCCCGGCGGCGAGGCGAGCCGGACCTCGGCGATGCAGATCGACGATGTCGGGGTGAACGTGCGGGAGCTGCTGGGGGAAGAGCTGCTGTCGGCGCCCGCCGACGCTTAGGGGCGCTTCGCGCTTCGCGCCCGGGACCGGTGCGGCGGCCCGAGAGTTTGTTTGGGCTGATGAGGGAGGAGGGGGACGGAGCCGACTGGCCTCTCGAATGTCATTGGCGCCTTTACGACGTAATGCGTCGCTAAGGCGCCATTCGCTCGGCGCTCTAGGCCCGGCCCGCGGCCAGGAGGCGGCGGAGGAAGACCTTCGTCTCCGGGGCCTCGGGGTCCTCGAGGACGCGCTCGGGCGGGCCGACCTCGACCAGGCGGCCCTCGTGGAGGAAGCCGACGGTGTCGGCGACCTCCCGCGCGAAGCCCATCTCGTGGGTGGCGATGATCATCGTCATCCCCTCGGCCTTCAGGTCCCGGACGGCGGCGAGGACCTCGCCGACGAGCTCCGGGTCGAGGGCGCTCGTGACCTCGTCGAGCAGCATCGCCCGCGGCCGCCTCGCGAAGGCGCGGGCGATGGCGACGCGCTGCTGCTGACCGCCGGAGAGGTGGGTGGGCCGCTCCTCCTCGCGGCCCTCGAGGCCGAAGCGGGCGAGGAGCTCGCGGGCCTGGGATTCCGCCTCGCCCCGGTCGAGGCCCTCGGCGCGCACGAGGCCGAGGGTGACGTTGTCGAGGACGCTCATGTGGGGGAACAGGTTGTAGGCCTGGAAGACGAAGCCGAGCTTGCGCCGGACGCGGATCGCGTCGACGGACGGATCGGTGATCACGTCGCCGTCGAGGAAGATGTCGCCGTCGTCGATCTCGGCGAGCAGGTCGATGCAGCGGAGGATCGTCGACTTCCCCGATCCCGAGGCTCCGATCAGGGCGACCGCCTCGTGCTCGTGCACGGAGAGGTCGATTCCCTTCAGCACCTGGCGGTCGCCGAAGGACTTCGTCACCCCGCGGACCTCGATCACCGGGGTTCCGGATCTGCTCGGGACGCTCATGAGCGCGCCTGCCCCCGCTCCCAGCGATCGAGGAGCCGCGCCAGCGGGATCGTCACCGCGAGGTAGAGGATCGCGGCGGCGACGAGCGGGGTGTAGATGAACTCGGTCTGGGCGTAGATCTGAGCCACGCGGAACGCCTCGCCCGAGACCCCGATGATCGCGACCAGGGCGACGTCCTTCTGCAGCGCGATGAAGTCGTTGAGCAGGGGCGGGCCGACGTTGCGGACCGCCTGGGGGAGGACGACGTGGCGCAGCGACTGCCGCTCGTTCAACCCGCACGGCGAGCGCCGCCTCGCGCTGGCCGGCGTGGACCGACCGGAGCCCCGCCCGGTAGACCTCGGCGACGTAGGCGCCGTAGGAGAGGGTCAGCGCGAAGCCGCCGAGGACGACCGGCTCGGTCGGCACGCCGCTGAGGTAGAGCCCGGGCACCGCGAAGCCGACGAGGAAGATCAGCAGGATGGTCGGGATCCCGCGGAAGAGGTCGGTGTAGACCGCCGCCAGGAGACGCAGCGGGAACAGCGCCGGAGACGTCGTGCTGCGGACGAGCGCGACGACCAGGCCGAGGATCAGCACCGCGACCTCGACGATGCAGAAGACCCTGACGTCGAGCCAGAACGCGTCCGCGATGTCGGGGAACGTGGCCTTGAAGTCCTCCCAGTTGAAGAACGAATCGCGGACGTCGGGCCAGCCCGAGCTGGTCAGGACGAGCGCGGCCAGGCCGCCGAGCACGACGACGCTGGAGACGGCCGCGATCGTCGCGCCCCGCCGATTGCGCCGCCGCTTCTCGGCCTCGCGCTCAGCCCGGCGATCGGGCGCGGTTTGCGGCTCCCCTGTCGGCGTGGGTGCCCCCGCTAGTCGAGCGTCGCCACGCCGCCGCTGGCGTTGATCCAGCGCTGCTGGATCTTGTCGAGCTCGCCTGACTCGCGCAGCTCGTCCACCGCCGCCGAGACGCAGTCGGTCAACTCGGAGTCGCGCTCGAGGAGCGCGCCCCACTCGTCGCCCTCCGGCGCCGCGAACTCACCGATGATGCTCGCCTCCGGAACCTGAGCGGCGGTCAGGTAGAGCGCGGTCGGGGTGTCGACCACGATGGCGTCGACCTGGCCGTTCTTGAGCGCGGAGACGACGTCGTTGGAGGTGTCGAACACCTGCGGGTCCTCGCTCGGCTCGATCGAGGCGGTCACCGCGTCGAGGCTCGTGGTCCCGATCTGCACGCCGATCTTGGCGTCGGCGAGGTCCTCGAGCCCCTCGGCCTCAGCGGCGCTGGAGTCGGGGAGCGCCACCACCGCCTGATCGGCCGTGTAGTACGGCGAGGAGAAGTCGACCTGCTCGGCGCGCTTCGGGGTGATCGAGATCTGGTTCAGGTCGAAGTCGAAGTCCTTGGGGCCCGGGGCGAAGGAGGAGTTGAACGGAACGACGGTCCACTCGACGTCGGCCGGCTCGTAGCCGAGCTGCTCGGCGATCGCGTAGCCGACGGCGGACTCGAAGCCCTTGCCGTTGGTCGGATCGTCGTTGACGAAGTACGGGGGATAGGCCGGCTTGTCCGTGCCGATCGTGAGCGTGCCCGCGCTCTTCGTCGCGAGCGTGTCGGGGGTGCAGTCCTCCAGCGAGACGTCGCCCGACGCGGTCTCGGAGCCCGACCCCTCGTCGGAGTCGTCGCCGCAGGCGACCACCAGCAGCGAGGCGGCGAGAAGCGACAGGACCAGCAGGAACTTGGGCAGGCGAAGGGATGACATGCTCGACCTCGACTCGGGGGGCGGGACGGCGGCATCCTATCCCCGCGCGGTTCAGTTGCGAGACTGCCGCGATGGCGCACCCCTCCCAGCCGCCCGCCTCAGGCCGACGTCTTCGCCGCCGACAGCGCCGTCGAGTCGCTCGGCGAGGGCGTCTACAGCGGCACCGTCGACGCCGGTTGGTTCGGCCCGCCGGGCCCGAACGGAGGGTTCATCGCCGCGATCGTCCTGCGCGCGATCCGCGCCGAGATCGCCGACGACGCCCGGCTGCCGCGCTCGCTCACCCTGCACTACCTGCGGCCGCCCCATGCGGGCGAGGCGCGGATCGAGGTCACCGTCGAGCGGTCGGGCCGCACGGCCACCTCCTGCTCGGTGCGCCTGAGCCAGGGCGACAAGCTGACCACGATCGCCCTCTGCGTGCTGACCTCGGCCTACGAGGGGATGGCCGAGTGGACGCCGCAGGCCCCGCGCGTGCCGGCGCCGGAGCAGGTCCCGGAGTTGGATCTCTGGTCCGGGGCGCCGCCGCTCTTCGAGCGGCTCGAGACCCGGCCCTGCTTCGGCCCGCCGCCGTTCTCCGGCGGGGAGGAGGCCGTCACCGGCGGCTGGATCCGCGCTCGCGGGTCGGCGGAGCTGACCCCGGAGCTGATCGCCCTGTACACGGACGCGTGGTGGCCGGCTCCGTTCGGCATCCTCGACGGGCCCTCGGCCGCGCCGACCCTGGAGCTCACGATCCACTTCCGGGCCCAGCCGACGCCCGGCGATCGCCATGCCCTCGTCCGCTTTCGCTCCCGCGCTTCGATCGACGGCCTGTTCGACGAGGAGGGCGAGGTCTGGAGCCGCAACGGCCGCCTGCTCGCCACCTCGAAGCAGATCGCCCTGCTGCGGCCCTGGCCCGCTCCGTAGCCGGGGGCCTGAACGACGAAGCGGCGCCGGACCCGGAGGTCCGACGCCGCTGCGCTCACTTGCGGCCGGGAGGGCCGCGCCATGTACTCGGGTTACTTGACCGTGATCGAGCTGATGCCGATCACGATGCCGCCCTTGAGGTCCTCGATGCCGAACGTGTCGTTCAGCAGGCCTGCGGCGTCCTCGGAGAGGGTCACCGTGGTGCCCTCGAGCGTCGCCGAGCCGTCGGAGTTGGTCTCCAGCGGGTTCAGCGTCGAGCCGTCGAGGTCGAACAGGAGGGCGTCCGTCGCCGCTTCCTTGCCGTCGACCGAGACGGTGCCGGTCAGCTCAGAGGTGCCCGGGTCGATCACGAAGTCGGTCAACTCGACTTCGGTGCCGCCCGGCGGTCAGGCTCAGGCCGCTGCCCTCGTGGTCGATGATCCCCTGAACGAAGGGACGGACCTCGGAGGTCGGGTCGTAGTAGGTCACGTTGCCGCCGGTGATCGGGAACGACGCGACGCCGTCCTTGCTGATCTCGGCGTCGCCAACGGGGCCGGGGGTGACCTTCAGTGCGGTCAGGGCCTCGACGAAGCCCGCATCGAACGTGACCTGGGTGTCGACGCCGGAGAGGTCGGCGATCTCGGCGACCGGCTTGGTGTCGGCGGCCGAGCTCGAGCTGCTGCTGTCCTCATCGTCGCCGCAGGCGGCGACTCCGAAGGCCAGGGTGCCGACCATCAGGGCGGTTGCGCCGAAGCGGTTGAGGTGGGACTTGCGGAACATGTACGTCTCCTTGATTGGTTGAGCGATGAGTTTGTCCGGCCGTCGCCTGGGCACTGTTACCCGGCTTTGCGACCTGCCTCACTCTTCGTGGCCGATCCCGGATCGGATCACTCCCGGCTCGCAGTCGTCATCAGTTGATGTGCCACGTATCTGTGATAACAATTCCCGCCCGGCGTCACTGAACGGCTACTCTCCGCCCCCGCGCCCCCCTCTCCCATGAGCCTCGCCGAACAAGGAACACAGGTCGCCCTTCGTGGGCTCAATCGCCTCGCGACGCTCGACCTGATCGATCGCGCCGGCCTCCGCGGAGTCGCCGAGCGGCTCGTCTACCGCGGCACGAGGAACGGCTTCCGCGCGGCGAACGCCGCCGGCCGCACCTTCCAGGCCGTGCAGAAGCGCTCGGCCCCGGCCCGCCAGCCGCGCAAGAAGAGCTCCGGCTCCTTCGACATCACGCCGACGGACGAGCAGCTGATGATGCAGGAGGCGGTCGGGGACTTCGCCTCCGAGAAGCTCCGCAAGGCCGCCACCGACGCCGACGCGAAGTGCGAGGCGCCCAAGGAGCTGCTCGAGCAGAGCGCCGAGCTGGGAATCGCGATGCTCGGCGTTCCCGAGGAGCTCGGCGGCGCCTTCGAGGAGCGCTCGGCGGTGACCTCCGCCCTGATCACCGAGGCGCTCGCCCACGGCGACATGGGCCTCGCCTTCGCGGCCCTCGCCCCCGCCGCGGTCAGCACCGCGATCGGCCTCTGGGGCGACGCCGACCAGCAGGCCACCTACCTGCCCGAGTTCACCGGCGAGAACGTTCCCGCCGCGGCGCTGGCGATCCAGGAGCCGGGCCCCCTCTTCGACCCCTTCGAGCTGCGGACCACGGCCCGCCGCGACGGCGACGACTTCATCCTCGACGGGCACAAGGCGCTGGTTCCGCGCGCCGCCGACGCCGAGCTCTTCGTGATCGCCGCCGACCTCGACGACTCCGGCCCGGCGCTGTTCATCGTCGAGTCCACGACCGACGGCGTCCTCACCCAGGCCGAGCCGGCGATCGGCCTGCGCGCCGCCGGCACCGGCGAGCTCAAGCTCGAGGGCGTCCGGGTCGGCGCCGGCGCCCTCCTCGCGGACGGCGCGGCCGAGATCTACGCCGAGTGCATCCGCCTCAGCCGCATCGCCTGGTGCGCGATGACGGTCGGCACCGCGCAGGGCGCGCTCGACTTCCTCATCCCCTACGTCAAGGAGCGCAAGGCGTTCGGCGAGCCGATCGCCCACCGCCAGGCCGTCGCCTTCAACATGTCCGACATCGCGATCGAGGTCGAGGGCATGCGCCTGACGACCTACCGCGCGGCGAGCCTCGTCGACCAGGACAAGGACTTCGCCCGCGAGGCCGCGATCGCCCGCAAGCTCTGCGCCGACAAGGGGATGAAGATCGGCTCCGACGCCGTCCAGCTGCTCGGCGGCCACGGCTACGTCAAGGAGTACCCGGTCGAGCGCTGGTACCGCGACCTCCGCTCCGCCGGCGTGATCGAGGGAGGCCTGCTCGTCTGATGATCAACCTCGAGGTCCCGAAGAAGTTCGAGCCGCTCGTCGGCCAGGCGCACATGGTCGCCACCGAGGTGCTGCGCCCGATCTCGCGCAAGTACGACACGGCCGAGCACGAGTACCCCAAGGAGCTCGACATGCTCGCCGCCCTGATCGACGGGCTGGACGACGGGGGCAGCTCCAGCGGCGCCGGCGCCGCTGGGGTCAGCCAGGCCGAGAAGAGCAGCGACGGCGGCAACCGCAACGGCTCCAACCTCGCCTCCGTCCTCTCGATCATCGAGATGTGCTGGGGGGATGTCGGCCTGCTGCTGACGATGCCGCGGCAGGGCCTCGGCAACTCGGCGATCTCCGCGGTCGCCGACGAGGACCAGAAGAAGCGGTTCGCCGGCAAGTGGGCCGCGATGGCGATCACCGAGCCGGAGGCCGGGTCCGACTCGGCCGCGATCCGCACGACCGCGAAGCTCGACGGCGACGAGTACGTCCTCAACGGCGAGAAGATCTACGTCACCTCCGGCGAGCGCGCCGAGCTGGTCGTCGTCTGGGCGACCCTCGACCGCGAGGTCGGCCGCGCCGCGATCAAGTCGTTCGTCGTCGAGCGATCGAATCCGGGCCTGAAGCTCGACCGCCTCGAGCACAAGCTCGGCATCCGCGCCTCCGACACCGCCGCCTTCATCCTCGACGACTGCCGCGTGCCCAAGGAGGACCTGCTCGGAAGCCCCGAGATCGACACGAAGAAGGGCTTCGCCGGGGTCATGCGCACCTTCGACAACACGCGCCCGCTGGTCGCCGCGATGGCGATCGGCGTCGCCCGGGCCAGCCTCGAGCGCACCAAGGAGCTGCTGGCCGAGGCCGGGATCGAGGTCGACTACGACCGCCCCGCGCACACTCAGCACGCCGCGGCGGCGGAGCTGCTCGAGCTCGAGTCCGACTTCGAGGCGGCGCGCCTGCTGACGATGGAGGCCGCCTGGATGGCCGACAACTCGAAGCCGAACTCCCTCCACGCCTCCTACGCGAAGGCGAAGGCCGGGCGCAGCGGCGTCGACATCGCCCTGCGCTGCGTCGCCCTCTGCGGCTCCGCGGGCCTCGGCGAGGAGGAGCTCCTCGAGAAGTGGGCCCGCGACGCGAAGATCCTCGACATCTTCGAGGGCACGCAGCAGATCCAGCTCCTGATCATCGCCAGGCAGCTCTTGGGTCTGACCTCGTCAGAGTTGAAGTAAGCGCCGCCGGCGGCGAACCCTCTCCCATAGGAGCCACAGCCAGATGAAGCCCGAAACACGTCCCGTCGCCGTCCTCGCCTCGAACCGGATCCCGTTCGCCCGCTCGAACGGCCCCTACGCCCGCGCCTCCAACCAGGACATGCTCACCGCCGCCCTCGACGGCCTGGTCGAGCGCGCCGGGATCGCCGGCGAGCGCCTCGGCGAGGTGGCCGGCGGCGCCGTCCTCAAGCACAGCCGCGACATCAACCTGACCCGCGAGGCCGTGCTCTCCACCCGGCTCTCCGCCGAGACCTCGGCCTACGACGTCGGGCCAGGCGTGCGGCACGGGCCTCGAGACGACGATCCTCGCCGCGAACAAGATCGCCCTCGGCCAGGAGGAGTCGGCGATCGCCTGCGGCGTCGACACGACCTCCGACGCGCCGATCGCGCTCAACAACGACCTGCGCGAGATCCTGCTCGAGGCCAACGCCGCCCGCTCCACGGCGGACCGCGCCAAGGCGCTGCTGAAGATCCGCCCGGGCCAGGTCGTCCCCGACTTCCCGCGCAACGCGGAGCCGCGCACCGGCCTCTCGATGGGCGAGCACACCGCGATCATGGCCCGCGACTGGGGCATCACGCGCGAGGCTCAGGACGAGCTCACCGCCGCCTCCCACCAGAGCCTCGGAGCCGCCTACGACTCCGGCTGGGAGGACGACCTCGTCACCCCCTACCTCGGCCTCGAGCGCGATCAGAACCTGCGCCCCGACTCCACCGCGGAGAAGCTCGGCAAGCTGAAGCCCGTCTTCGGCGGCGAGGACGGCACGATGACCGCCGGCAACTCGACGCCGCTCAGCGACGGCGCCTCGGCGGTGCTGCTCGGCAGCGAGGAGTGGGCGGCCGAGCACGGGCTGAAGGTGCTCGCCCAGTTCGTCGACGCCGAGACCGCCGCGGTCGACTACGTCGACGGCAAGGAGGGCCTGCTGATGGCGCCGGCGTACGCCGTGCCGCGGCTGCTCGCGCGCAACGAGCTGACCCTGCAGGACTTCGACTACTACGAGATCCACGAGGCGTTCGCGGCGCAGGTCCTCTGCACGCTCGCCGCCTGGGAGGACCCGGTGTTCTGCAAGGAGCGCCTCGGCCTCGACGCGCCGCTCGGCTCGATCGACCGCAAGAAGATGAACGTCAAGGGCGGCTCCCTCGCCGCCGGCCATCCGTTCGCCGCGACCGGCGGCCGGATCGTCGGGAACCTGGCGAAGATGCTGTCGAAGAAGCGCAACGGCGGCCGCGGCCTGATCTCGATCTGCGCGGCCGGCGGCCAGGGCGTCACCGCGATCCTCGAGGCCTAGGAGCAACCCATGCCGGACACCTACACGCAGCTCGTCAACAACCCGATCGGCGGCTTCGTCGCCAAGAACCTCGGGCTCCCGCAGCCGGTCACCCTCGACCGCTACGAGGAGGGCGCCCCGCTGATCGACGGCCGCGTGCTCGTCGGCTCGGCTCCGGGCGGACGCCTCGGGCCGGCGGTGGCGGAGGTCCTCGCCGAGGCCGAGACCGCGGTCGACTCGCGCCTCGACGACGAGGTCCGTGCACCGATCGGCGACGCCGGCATCGACGCCGGCGTCTGGAACTCCGAGGCTCCGGGCGACCAGCGCTGGAAGGGCCTCGTCTTCGACGCCACCGGCATCTCCTCCAGCGAGCAGCTGCGCGAGCTCTGGGCCTTCTTCCACCCGACCGTCCGCCGGGTCGCGCCGTCGGGCCGCGTGGTCGTGCTCGGCACCCCGCCGGAGGACTGCAAGAAGCCGCGGGAGGCGACCGCGCAGCGCGCCCTCGAGGGCTTCGTCCGCGCGATCGCCAAGGAGCTCCGCTACGGGGCCACCGCCCAGCTGCTCTACGTCTCGCCCGGCGCCGAGGGTCAGATCGGCTCGAGCCTGCGCTTCTTCCTCTCGCCGCGCTCCGCCTACGTCTCCGGCCAGCTCGCCCGCATCAGCGAGGGCGTTCATGCCCCGGTCCCCGAGATCGACTGGGAGCGGCCGCTCCACGGCAAGGTCGCGCTGGTCACCGGCGCCTCCCGCGGGATCGGCGAGGCCATCGCCCGGACGCTCGAGCGTGACGGCGCCCACGTCGTCGGCCTCGACGTGCCGGCCCTCTCCGAGGAGCTGCAGGCGGTCACCGATTCGATCGGGGGAACCGCCCTGGTCGCCGACATCACCGACGAGGACGCTCCGGCGCTGATCTGCGACGAGCTCCAGAAGAAGCACGGCGGGGTCGACGTGGTCGTCCACAACGCCGGGGTCACCCGCGACAAGACGCTCGGCGGCATGGACGAGGAGCGCTGGACGATGCTGATGGAGATCAACCTCTCCAGCGAGGAGCGGATCAACGACGCGCTGCTCGAGCGCGAGCTGCTGAACGAGAACGCGCGGATCGTCTGCGTCTCGTCGATGAGCGGGATCGCCGGCAACGCCGGGCAGACGAACTACTCGACCTCGAAGGCGGGCGTGATCGGGATGGTCCAGTCGATGGCCCCCGTCTTCGCCAAGCAGGGAGCCACGATCAACGCGGTCGCCCCCGGCTTCATCGAGACGGCGATGACGGCCGCGATGCCGATCGGGCCGCGCGAGGCCGGCCGCCGGATGAACTCGATGTCGCAGGGCGGCCTGCCGGTCGACGTCGCCGAGGCGATCGCCTGGTTCGCCAGCCCCGCCTCGACCGGGCTGAACGGCAACGTCGTCCGGGTCGACGGCCAGCACCTGATCGGCGCCTAGGCACCCGTGCGGACCGAGAAGCTCGAGGGCTCGCCCGGGACGCCGCTGCTCTACGGCCGCGCCGCGCTCGGCGCGATCCCCGGCGCGAGCCTGCTGCCGTTCGTCGGCGGCCGCGGCTCGGAGCTGCCCGACCTCGAGCTGGAGCTCGACGGGGTGGAGGTGGACCGCGATCGCCTGGCCGAGTACTGCAAGGTCTGCGCCTTCACGCTCCGCGACACGCTCCCCGCCACCTACCCGCACGTCCTCTCCTTCCCGCTGCAGATGCGCCTGATGGCCGACGGGGGGTTCCCCTTCCCGCTGCTCGGCCTGGTCCACCTCGACAACTCGATCACCCAGCACCGCCCGATCGCCGCGAGCGAGCCGCTCGACCTCGCGGTCCGCGCCGTCGACCTGCGGCCCCACCCGAAGGGCCGGGCCTTCACGCTCGTCGCCGAGGCGCGCGTCGGCGGGGAGCTGGTCTGGGAGGAGCGGGGGACGATCCTGCGCCGCGGCGGCGGCGACCCCGACGCGTCCTGGGGAGAGACCGGCGAGCCCGTCCCCGAGGACGCTCCCGCGGTCACCGAGTGGAAGCTCCCCGGCGACCTCGGCCGCCGCTACGGCGCGGTCTCCGGCGATCGCAACCCGATCCACATGCACCCGCTCAGCGCGAAGGCGTTCGGGTTCCCCCGGGCGATCGCCCACGGCATGTGGACCTATGCCCGCTGCCTGGCCCAGCTCGAGGGCCGGCTCGGTCCGGCGTTCACCGCCGAGGCCCGCTTCATCAAGCCGGTGCTGCTGCCCGGCACGGTCCGCTTCGCGGTCGAGGAGCGGTCCGGGGAGACGGCCTTCGCCGTGCGCGACGCGCGCAAGGGCACCGAGCACCTGCAGGGCTCGCTGAAGCTCGCCTAGGCCCGGCCGCGGCCGAAACTTTCCCTCCAGCATTTGGTTAGCTGGATGAGGAAACGCTCACGAAACGCTCGCATCCGTTTTTCGGATTGGCAGCAGAATTGCACCAGCGCAGCCGCACAACCCGCACGTACGACCGAATCTCGGCCATCGTCGGCCTGCTGTGCGTGGCGGCGATCACCCTGGTGCTCGCGACGGCCGATTCGGCGGACGCGGAGGGGCGCAAGATCCCTTGCACTTCTGTTAGCAAGCGCTTGCACGAGGGGGGCCCTGCACTAGCCTGCCGCGTCCCGAGCGGGTTTCTCGCCCCTCGGCCCGCCTGAATGCGACCCCATCCCTTCAACACGAGGAACGGATCTCCTGCCGCACGCCTCGCGCTTGCGGCCCTGCTCCTGTTCGCCGCCATCGCGATGGCGCTCGCCCTCATGGGCAGCCCCGCCTCGGCGAGCATCGCCGCCAAGCAGGCGGCGCTCGAGGACGTCCGCGACCAGCAGGCGAGCGTCGCCGACGAGCTGGCCTCGAGCAACGACGAGATCAACGCCCTGATCGCCCAGGTCTCCGAGGCCCGTCAGCGCGAGGAGGCCGCCGCCGCGGAGCTCGCGCAGACCGAGCAGGACCTCGACGAGGCCGCCGACGAGCTGGCCGACGGCCGCGAGCACCTCGCCCAGGTCCGCGAGCAGCTCGCGAAGGCGATCGACGAGCTCGAGAACATCCTCGTCGGCATCTACAAGTCCGACGACCCGGACATGGTCAAGCTCCTGATCGAGGCCTCCGAGTGGGAGGACTCCTCGATCGACGCGACGTACCTGGACCGCGTCCACGAGTACCAGCTCGACACGGTCCAGCGCGTCAAGGACCTGCGCGCCGACGCCGCCGCCACGGTCGAGCGTCTCGCCGACACCCGGGCGCGGATCGCCGACGCTCGCGACGCGATCGCCGACCGCCACGCGGAGCTGGCCGACATCCGCTCCTCGCTCGAGTCGCAGGAGGCCGAGCTCGCCGCCGCCCGCGCCGCCCGCCGCGAGACCCTCGCCCGCCTCAGCGGCCGCGAGGACGACCTCGAGAGCGGCATCGCCCAGGCCGAGCGCCGCGCCGCCGCGCCGCCGCCGATCCCCGAGCCCGCCGCGGACCCGGCCGACGTCGCCGCACCGCCCGTCTCCGCTCCGGCGCCCTCCGGCTCGACCGCCACGCTCAACTCCGACGGCAGCGCGACCCCGCCCGCCGACGCTCCCCCGCAGGTCGTCGCGGCGATCAACGCCGCCAACGAGATCCGCGACATGCCCTACGTCTGGGGCGGCGGCCACGGCTCCTTCGAGTCCTCGGGCTACGACTGCTCGGGCGCGGTCAGCTACGCCCTGCACGGCGGCGGCTTCCTCTCCAGCCCGCTCGACTCGACCGGCCTCGCCTACTGGGGCGAAGCCGGCGTCGGCAACTGGATCACGGTCTACGCCAACTCCGGTCACACCTACGCCGTGATCGCCGGCCTGCGCTGGGACACCTCCGGGACCGGCGGCTCCGGCCCGAGCTGGAGCACCAGCCTCGACGGCTACCTGGACACCTCGTCCTACACGGCCCGCCACCCCGCCGGCTTCTAGACCCGGCTCCGATCGCTCGCGGCTAGTCTGAAGCCATCGGCGAGCTGATCCACACCTGCTACCGGGTCCTCGACGTCGAGGCCTCGGTCGGCTTCTACGAGAAGCTCGGCTTCGAGGAGATGCGCCGGATGCCGATCGGCGACGACGCCACGAACGTCTTCATGGGCCTGCCCGGCGACGGCGCCCGGCTCGAGCTGACCCACAACCACGACGTCACCGAGCCGTACGAGATCGGCACCGGCTACGGCCACATCGCGATCACCGCCGACGACCTCGACAGCACGCTCGAGCGACTCGCCGCGATGGGGATCGAGCCCGAGAAGCCGCCCTACCAGGTGCGCGAGGGCGGTTCGCGGATCTGCTTCGTCCGCGATCCCGACGGCTACCGGATCGAGCTGATCGAGCGGTCGGCGGGGAGCTGAGCCGTGCCCGCCCTGACGAAGGCGGAGGAACTGCGCGCGGTCCAGGCGCCGCTGAAGGAGCGCTACCGCGACGAGCCGGAGTCGGCACTGGTGACGCTCGCGGCCTCGGCGACCCTGGGCGAGGGCGTGACCTGCAAGGTGCGAACGGGGGCGGCGATCGCAGCGGCGGGGCTGCACCCGGCCACCGGCGGCGACGGTTCGGAGCTCTGCTCGGGGGACATGCTCCTGGAGGCGCTCGCCGCCTGCGCCGGCGTGACGATGCGCTCGGTCGCAACGGCCCTGTCGATTCCCGTCGAGGGGACCGTCACCGCCGAGGGCGATCTGGATTTCCGCGGCACGCTCGGCGTCGACCGCGAGGCCCCGGTCGGCTTCCGGTCGATCCGACTCAGGTTCGCCCTGGACACGGATGCCGAGCCCGCGAAGCTGGACAAGCTGATCGAGCTCACCGAGCGCTACTGCGTGGTCCTGCAGACGCTGAACGGGGCGCCCGAGGTGTCGACCGTCGTCGAGACGTGACCGGCTGCCGCGCCTCTGTGCGGAATGCCACAGACCCCGCTGAGGAGCGCGACGTAGGATCGACCCCGTGAGGGGAACGCTTCCACCGGGTCCATCGGCGCCGACGCTGGTGCAGACGCTCGGCTGGTGGGCCCGCACGATCCCGTTCCTCGAGAGCGCCCGCGCCCGCTACGGCAAGACCTTCACGATCAAGCTGCTCGGTCAGGAGCCCTTCGTGATGGTCTCCGACCCCGCCGACATCAAGGCCGTCTTCACCGCGCCCGCCGACGTCCTGCACCCGGGGGAGGGGACCCAGATCCTCGAGCCGGTCGTCGGCCCGAACTCGATCCTCCTGCTCGACGAGGCTCGCCACCTCGCGCAGCGCAAGCTCGTGCTGCCCGCCTTCCACGGCGATCGGATGGCGGCCCTGACCGACGTGATCGCCGAGGTCACCGAGGCCGAGATCGACGCCTGGCCGCGGGACCGGGCGATGCCGATGCACCCGCACGTCCAGGCGCTCACGCTCGAGGTCATCCTGCGCGCGGTCTTCGGGCTCGAGCGAGGCGCCCAGCTCGACGCGCTGCGGGAGTCGCTGACCGAGATGCTGACCTTCGGGACCAACCCGCTCAGCCTGCTGCCGCCGCTCCAGAAGCTCAGCCAGAACCACGGCCCCGTCGCGCGCTTCCTGCGCGTCCGCGAGCGCGCCGACGAGCAGATCTACTCGCTGATCGCCGAGCGCCGCGCCGAGGGCAACGAGGGCGACGACGTGCTCTCGGTGTTCATCGCCGCTCGCCACGAGGACGGCTCGCCGATGTCGGACGAGGAGATCCGCGACGAGCTGATGACGCTGCTCGTCGCCGGCCACGAGACGACGGCGACCGAGCTCGCCTGGTGCTTCGAGCGCCTCGTCCGCAACCCCGAGGTCCTCAGCACCCTGGTCGCCGAGATCGACGCCGGCCGCGACGAGTACGTGACCGCGACCATCCGCGAGACGCTGCGCCGCCGGCCCGTCCTCGTCAACGCGGCGCCGCGCAAGGTGATGGCGCCGATCGACGTCGGCGACCGGACCTTCGAGCCCGGCTGCTACCTCGTGCCGAACGCCTACCTCGTCCAGCACGACCCCGAGATCTACCCCGAGCCCTACGCCTTCCGGCCCGAGCGGTTCCTCGACACCGACCCGGGCACGTACACGTGGATCCCGTTCGGCGGCGGCCGGCGCCGCTGCGTCGGCGCGAGCTTCGCGATGCTCGAGATGGAGATCGTGCTCAAGTCGCTGCTCGCCCGGGTCGAGCTGCGCTCCGCGGGTGACGCGGTCGAGTTCAACCAGCGCCGGATGATCACGGTCAGCCCCTCGGGCGGTGGCCGAGCGCTGCTCGCCGCCCGTGCCCAGGCTCCGGCCGAGCCCGAGCCGGCCGTCGTCTAGCCCAGCCGCTCGCCCAGCGCGCCCATCGCCGCGATCAGGCGGATGCGCTCGACCGTGCCGACTGCGCTCTTGCCGCCGGAGCTCGTCGCGGCGATCCGGGCCACGTTCACGAGGGTCCGCTCCGGGTCACGCCATCGGCCCCAGGGCGCGGCCGCGTAGGCGGGCGAGGTGACCAGCCGCTCGGCCACCTCCGCCGGCGCCGCGCCGCCGGATTCCGCGACCGCCTCGCTCAGCGCCGTCCAGTAATCGCGCAGCGTCCGCACCTCGTCGAGGCCGCAGGGCGGGCCGTGGCCGCCGACGACGACGTCGGGCTCCAGCAGCTCGATCCGCTCGAGCGCCGCCAGCCAGTTGTCGACCGGGCCCGCCCACATGATCGGAGTGACGCCGTTGAAGACGATGTCGCCGGCGAAGACGACCCTCACGTCGGGCACCCAGGCGATGGCGTCGCCGGGGGTGTGGGCCGGGCCGACCTCGATCACCTCGACCCGCCGGCCGCCGACCTCCAGCCCGATCGAGCCCTCGAACGACCGGCCGGGGACCCGGGGCTCCAGGCCGCCGAACTCGTAGCGGCCGAGGGCCTGGCTGAACCTGGCGAGGCCGCGCGCGGATCCGCCGCCGGGCAGCCGGGGAACGCGGCCCGCAAGGCCGGCGACGGACCCCAGCGGCGCGAGGCGCGTCAGCATCGCCGGCGGCTCCTCGCGCATCTGCTCGATCGCCCGCTCGGTGGCGACGATCTCGACGTCCGCGTCGAGCAGCCCGTTGCCGTACCAGTGGTCGCCGTCGCCGTGGGTGTTGAGCAGCCGCCTGATCGGGGCGCCGGCGGCAGCGGTCACGGGGGCCGCCGCGTCGAGCATGGTCCGGTCAGGCGCCCGTCCCAGAGGGTGTCGACGAGCAGGCTCTCGCCCTCGCCGGCGATCAGGCCGGCGTTCGACTCGCCGAGGCCGCCGTTGGGCTGCAGCCACGCCCAGGTCCGGTCGGCCAGCTCGGCGAGGCCGCCCTCGAACTCGGCCGGTGTGCCGAGCGGAGTCGGATCGCCGATGCCTGTGCCGCCCCTGGGTGCCACCGCGCGGCCAAGCTATCAGCGGCGGTAGGTTGCTCGGCCCGATGCCCGAGGCCCGACATCTCGATCCCGACTGGCGCGCCGCGACCGCCGCGGCGATCGCGGAGCGGGCCCTGGAGGAGACGGTCGCGCTCGTCTCGATCTCCAGCCCCTCCGGCGACGCGGAGGGCGCGGAGCGGGCGGTCGCCGCGACGGTGGCGATGCTCCCTCCGGGCGCCCGCACCGAGCGGCTGGAGTGCTCGTCGCCCGGTCACGCTCCCGACCTGATCGCGACCCTGACGGGGACCGGGACCGCGCGGCTCCTCCTCGTCGGCCACCTCGACACCGTCGTCGCGCACGACCGCCATCGGCCGGCGACCGTCGACGGCAACCTCCTGCACGGCTCCGGGACGATCGACATGAAGGGCGGCGACGCGCTGGCGCTCG
The DNA here is from genome assembly GCA_963839535.1 of uncultured Solirubrobacterales bacterium. Lineage (GTDB taxonomy): Bacteria > Actinomycetota > Thermoleophilia > Solirubrobacterales > 70-9 > RHKX01. The sequence goes on along the minus strand of CAWIVF010000003.1, from coordinate 103,825 downwards.
GCGTTCTGCGGGCGCTGGCCGATTGCTCCGGGTCCTTCGCCGAGGTCGCGCTGCTGCTCGTCAACGACGAGGAGTTCAGGACCTCGCCCTTCGCCCACGGCCCGAGCCTCACCCGATTCGACGCCTGCCTCTGCTTCGAGGGCGGCGAGCGGCTCCCCGACGGCACCGAGGCGCTCGTCGTCAAGCGCAAGGCCGCTGCTGCGATCCGGGTCGAGGCGAACGGCGTCGCCGCCCATTCCGGCGCCAACCCCGACGCCGGCCGCAGCGCGCTGCTCGCCCTCGCCGGCGTCGCCGGGAGCCTGGCTGCGATGCACGATCCGGGCGGGCCGGAGGCGCTCAGCGTCGTGCCGACGATGATGCGCTCGGGGGAGGCCATCAACGCGGTGCCCGCCGGCGGCGAGCTCCTGGTCGACATGCGCGCGGACCACGAGGACTCGTTCGGGCGGGTGATCTCCTCCGTCCCCAACGACGTCGACGGCGTCGGGCTCTACACCGAGCGCCTGCGGCTCTGGCCGGGGATGGACTCGCGGGAGATCGCGGCGCCGGTCCTCGAGCGGGCGGGCGAGCTGCTCGGGCGGCCGATCGCCGGCGACCGCCCGCGGCGGGGCGAGCGACGCCAGCAACATCGCCCCGCACGTGCCGCTGGCGATCGACGGGCTCGGCCCGCTCGGCGGCTACGCCCACAACCCCGACGAGTACCTCCTGCTCGATTCGCTGCTGCCGCGAGCCGAGGTCGCGCTGGCCGTGGTCAGCGCGCTCCTCGACGCCTGAGCGGCGGGGGCATCGCGCCGGGACCGCCGGTGCGCGATGATCCCGGCGAACTTTCAACGCTGGTGAGGAGAGGGTCGATGGCGCGCAAGCAGGTCAAGTCGGTTTCGGGCAAGGTCGTTGCGATCACGGGCGGTGCCCGCGGGATCGGCAAGGCGACGGCGACGGCGCTCGTGCGCAAGGGCGCCCGCGTCGCGATCGGCGATCTCGACCTGTCGCTCGCCGAGCAGACCGCGGCGGAGCTGGGCGGCGGGGCCGTCGCCTTCGAGCTCGACGTCACCGACCGCGGCTCCTTCGAGCGCTACCTCGACGCCGCCGAGAAGGAGCTCGGCCCGGTCGACGTCCTGGTCAACAACGCGGGGATCATGCCCCTCGGGGTCTTCGCCGACGAGAGCGACGAGACGGCCCACCTGATGATCGACATCAACCTGCACGGGGTCATCTACGGCACCAAGCTGGCGCTCGAGCGGATGATCCCGCGACGCAGCGGCCACATCGTCAACATCGCCAGCCAGGCCGGCAAGGCGGGGATCCCGGGCGGCGCGACCTACAGCGCCACCAAGCACGCGGTCGTCGGCCTCAGCGAGGCGGTTCGCCTGGAGAACCGCGACAACGGGATCGAGGTCTCCTGCGTGATGCCGGCGGTGGTCAACACCGAGCTGGGCAGCGGCCTCACCGACACCCGGGGCGTGAAGAAGCTCGAGCCCGAGGAGGTCGCCGACGCGATCGTCGAGGCGATCGAGACCAACCGCTTCGACGTCTGGGTCCCGAAGTCGTCGGCCGGGATCGCCGTGGTCCTCAACCTCGTTCCCCGTCGCGGGCGCGAGGCGATCGCCCACTTCATGAAGGCCGACAAGGTCCTCGCCGAGGTCGACGAGGCGAAGCGGGCCGCCTACGAGGAGCGCGCCGCGCACAGCACGGCCGAGGAGCAGGACTCCTCAGCCGAGGAGCCCGCGGCCAAGAGCTAGGCCACGGCGGGCCGGCGCTCGCCGGCCCTCAGCCGTCGTCGGAGGACTTGGCCTCGTCGGCCTCGTCCTGCTGCTCGGCGTCCTCTTCGTCGTCCGTCCTCGTCCTCGTCCTCGTCGTCGGGCTCCTCGCTCTGCGCGACGGCGCCCGGCAGCTTCACCGGCGGCCCCTCGTACTCCTCGTCGGGGTTGGGAGCGGTGGGGAGGTGCTCGCCGGTCCAGGCCGAGAAACCCCCGTCGATGCTCGCCACCTGGCGGTCCTCACCGCGCAGCTCCTCGGCGATCTCGGCGCTGCGCTTGCCGTCCGCGCAGACGATCAGCAGGTCCTCCTTGCCGCTGTTGTCGGCCTCGATCGCCTCCTCGATCTCGTCCGGCTCGCTGTGGACGGACCCGTTGATCCGCTCCTCGGCGTAGTCCTCGGCGCTGCGCACGTCGATGACCAGCACCTTGCCGCCCGCGACCAGCGCCCGGGCCTGCTCGGCGTCGACCTGCTCGGGCAGCTCCTCGCCGCCCTGCTCGTCCCCCTCACCCATCTCGAACCTCCCCAGTCGGCCTCTCCTCGCGCCAACCTACACGCTTGCCCGCGCCCGCAGCGGGGCTGGGGAAATAGGATCGCGCCGGCATGGCTCCGTCGATCCCCTCGGTCCCGCGCCCGCCGCTCGGTCTGCCCGATCCGCTGCGGCGGATCCGCGTGCCGCGCAGCCTCGATTCGGTGACGACGGTGGGGGAGGAGGCGGCTCCCGAGGACGGGGGCGTCAGCTCCGACAACGTCGAGTCGATCTGGAGTGCAGTCACCGACTGGTACCGCAGCGGCGTCCACCCGGCGCTCCAGGTCTGCGTCCGCCGCAACGGCCACGTGATCCTCGACCGCGCGATCGGCCACGCCCGCGGCAACGGCCCGGGCGACGACGGCAGCGCCGAGCGCGTCGCCGCGACGACCGAGACCCCCTTCTGCGTCTACTCGACCTCGAAGGCGATCACCGCCTTCGTGATCCACAAGCTCTGCGAGCGCGGGTTGCTCGACCTCGACGATCCGATCGCTCGAGCACGTCCCCGGCTACGAGCGCAACGGCAAGGACGAGATCACGATCGGTCACGTCCTCGCGCACCGGGCGGGAGTACCGAACCTGCCGAAGGAGGCGCTCGATCTCGACCACATCGACGACTCGGAGCACCTGGCCGAGCTGCTCAGCGACGCGAAGCCGTCGTCCGATCCCGGCACCCGGCTCGCCTACCACGCGGTCTCGGGCGGCTTCATCCTCGCCGAGGTCGTCCGGCGGGTGACCGGCAAGGACATCCGGGCCGTGCTGGCCGAGGAGTTCCTCGACCCGCTCGGCTTCCGCTGGACCAACTACGGCGTCGCGCCCGAGGACGTCGACAAGGTCGCGGTCAACTACATCACCGGCCCGCCGACGCTCCCGCCCGTCTCGAACCTGCTCAGCCGGGCGCTCGGCACCGGCCTCGACGAGCTCGTCGAGCTCACGAACGACCCCCGCTACCTGACCGGGATCGTGCCCTCGGCGAACACGGTGACGACCGCGAACGAGCTCTCCCGGTTCTTCGAGGTGATGCGCTGCGGCGGCGAGCTCGACGGGGTGCGCGTGATCGAGACCGACACGATTCGGGCGGCGCTGGTCGAGCGCTCGCATCTCGAGCTCGACTTCTCGCTCGTCTTCCCGACCCGCTTCTCCTACGGGCTGATGCTCGGCGCGCAGCTGCTCAGCCTCTACGGCCGCGACACCCAGCACGCCTTCGGCCACCTCGGCTTCACGAACATGCTCGGCTGGGCCGACCCCGAGCGCGGCATCTCCGCCGCCGTCCTCAACAACGGCAAGCCGATCGTCTATCCCGAGGTCTTCCGGTTCCTGGGAACGATGCAGAAGATCACGAGCGAGATGCCGAAGGTCCCGAGCGACGAGCGCTACCTGTAGGCGGGGCTCTAAGGCTTCTTGCCGCCCTCGAGATCGCCTCGGCGAGCGGCTTGACGAAATCCAACTTGGGTTCCCCTCGCTTCTGGTGCTGGCTGACCTGTCCACGACACTCTGACCATCTCGGCGATGATCTCCTCATCGGTCATCTCTGCTGCACGTTCAGCGCCGAGCCCGATCAGCTTTTGGCGTAGCTGAGCGGCCTCCTCCCGAACCTTGACGACGAAGTCCTCTCCGCCTCCTGTCGCGAGGTCGTGAGCGATCTCATCGGCGGTCGGAAGGTCATCCAGCTCCCGCTGCCTCCTCGGATGGGCAGCGTCGAGGTTGGTGTTGGAGTCCAGGAACACCACGTGGTGGGAACCGAATTTGAGCCTGAGGCCGAAGTAGTCGTCGCCATCGATCGTGCCGAGGTCGTGCTCCCTCAAACAGGTGCTCATACAGCGTGACCCGCCCTGAGAGCTGATCTCGGGATGGCCAGTAGACGCTGAAGAACTCGGAGACTGTCCCGCTCAGACCGCGATGCTGACCGTCGTGGCGCAGAAAGCCGATCTGCTGAGTTGCGGGAGCACCGTGGTGGCTCTCGACGGCTACGACGATTGGCCGCGCTGACTTTTCAAGGGCAGCGAGGTAGCCAAGCGTTGTCGGCCAGTCCTCAGCCTTGCCTTCGAGGGCCGAGTACTCAGCGGGCAACCCGTGGGCACCCGTCCTGTCCGCCTCCGTGGCAGGGCGGGAGACCTGCTCGCGGAATGTGCTCGCCGTCCGGGCCAGCGACTCACCGCGTCCAGGGGCCATCGCCATGATTACGAGGTCATAGGTGCCCACCTCTTCGAGGTGGCCTAGCTCCCGAAGTCGGTTGTCTCGTGCCGCCACCGCCTCCTGGACAGCCGAGCGCACCCTGGCGGGCCCGTCGTTACTGCGAACCTCATCTCCGCGTACGAAGGAGGCTCGATGCACCTCGCTCGTAGCAATGCCCCCACGGAGCATCAAGGCATGCGCCAACGCCTCACCCCGTCCAGCAGGAACGACGATGAGCACGAGGTCGAAGCTTCCCGCCTCGTCGCCGCTCCCCTCGGCTGATAGCCGCCCATCCCGAGCCCCGACCACGCTGTCGATCACGGACCGAAGCGAGTCCTCAGCTTGGTCACCGCCTAGGGCTTCGCCAGTGATGGCCGTCGTAGTGAATAGGTCGTTCATCGGGCTGACGGCGATCTATACCGCTTCGCACCCCTCAGGAAGCGCGGCTGGACGAAAAGTTTGACCGACAACCGAGAGTGCACTTGACGTCGCTATGCGACGTCAACGACGTCTTCGGCGTGGCGGCTACGCCCGCATCTCGTACGGCCCCGCCAGCCCCGTGACCTTCGCACCAGACGGCCTCGAACCGCTCGCCGTCGACCACCGGGCGGGTGATCGCGGCGCGGGCCCAATCCGCCTGGGCCTCGGTCGCCGACGCCTTGCCGTGGAGCTCGGTGGCGTAGGCGGAGAAGTCGCGGATCAGCACGTCGAAGATCTGGTCGAGCGTGTCCTCGGCGAGGCCGACGTGCGCCGCCTGCTCGCAGATCAGCTGGCCGTAGGGGATCAGCGTGAACAGCTCGCCGAGGGTGAGCAGGTAGTCGAGGTCCTTCTGCTGCTCCTCGCCCGGGAGCGGCATCGACGAGCAGCGTCTTGAACGACTCGGCGAGCTCCGCGAAGCGGGCGACGTTGGGCACCTCGGCGAACGGCTCGAAGGCGGCCTGCCATTCGCCGAAGCGGATCTTCGACAGCCCGCGTGCGGGTCCCTGGCGGAAGAGGAACTCGTCGTCGCCCGGCTCGAGCCCGCGGGGAGCGGGCGCCAGGTCGGGATCGGCGTTGAACAGGTATCCCGCCATGAACTTGAGGACGAGCGCCATGTTCACGTGCACGGTTCCCTCGAGCTTCGGCAGGCCGCGGATGTCGCGGGCGGCCATCTCGAAGAACATGTCGCGCTCGAAGCCCTTGGCGGCCATCACGTCCCAGAGCTCGTCGATCACGCGCTCGCCCTCGGTCGTGACCTTCATCTTCGTCAGCGGGTTGAAGAGCAGGTAGCGGCGATCCTCCGGGGAGGCGGCGCGGAAGTAGTCGATGGCGCGGTTGGCGAACAGCTTCATCGCGATCAGCCGCGCGTAGGAGTCGGTGAACGCCTGCCGCACGTGCGGGAAGTCGGTGACCCGCATCCCGTAGAGAACGCGCGCGTCGGCGTGGGTGATCGCCTCGTGGAGGGCGTGCTCGCAGATCCCGATCGAGGCGAAGCCGAGGTTGAACTTGCCGATGTTGACCGTGTTCAGGGCCGCGTCGAACGCGCCGGGCCCGGTGTGGAGGATGTCCTCGTTCGCGACGGGGTACTCGCGCAGCTCGAACTGGCTGACGTAGTTCTGCGAGTTGACGACGTTGCGGACCAGCTCGTAGTTCGGGTGCTTGGAGTCGGCGGCGAAGAAGACGTAGCCGTCGGGCCCGTCGATGCCCTCGACCCGGCCGAAGACGGAGACCATCGCCGCCTCGTTGCCGTTGCCGATGTAGTACTTGCCGCCGCTCGCCGTGTAGCCGCCGTCGCCGTTCTCGTTCGGCGTCAGGACCATGTCGGTCGAGTAGATGTCGGCGCCGTGGGCCCGCTCGGAGAGGCCGAAGGCGAAGATCCCGCCCTCCTCCAGCAGTCGCGCCGCCTTCTGCCTGGCGGCCTCGTTCTCCGACTGGAAGATCGGGCCGAGGCCGAGGATCGTGACCTGCCACGTGTACCAATAGGCCAGCCCGTAGAAGGCGGAGACCTCGCTCAGCGCGCAGATCCGCTGGGTGTCCCAGCGGCGCTCCGGATCGCCACCTCCGTCACGGGCGGGCGTGAGGAAGCGGGCGAAGATCCGCGCGCCGGCCTGGAAGTCGAGGTAGTCGGAGTACCAGCGGTGCTCGCGGTCGGCCTCCTTGAGCGCGACCTTGCCGCGCCCCTCGAACCATTCGATCGTCGCCTCGATCGCCTCGCGGTCGCCGTCGGCGAGGTGCGGGAACGACGGCGCGTTCGGGTCGAGGATCAACCCGTCGCCCGGCTCGGAGGGCGAGGCGGCGGCGGGCTCGGGCGTGGTGCTCTGGGCGGTGGCCATGCGGCCACCCTAACCCCGCGCTAGTCGTCGAGCAGCTTCGCGGCCACGTCGGGCACGTAGTCGTAGAGGTCCTCGGGCGGTCGCTCGTAGCCCTTGTCGCCCTGCTTCTTCGGCATCTTGATCTTCTCCGGCTTCTCCGTCTCGTACGGGATCTGGTCGAGCAGGTGGCTGATGCAGTTGATCCGCGCGTTCTTCTTGATCGTCGACTCGACGACGTGCCAGCGGCACTCGGGGATGTCGGTGTGGGTGAACATCTCGTCCTTGGCGCGCGAGTAGTCGACCCAGCGGCTGCGCCCATGGAGGTCCATGTCGGAGAGCTTCCACTGCTTCAGCGGGTCGCCGATCCTCGACTTGAAGCGCTTCTCCTGCTCCGCCTCGTCGACCGAGAACCAGTACTTGATCAGGTCTGATCCCGTCGTCGACCAGCATCCGCTCGAAGGTCGGGCACTGGCGGAGGAAGCGCTGGTGCTCCTCGGGCGTGCAGAAGCCCATCACCTTCTCGACCCCGGCGCGGTTGTACCAGGAGCGATCGAAGAGGACGACCTCGCCGGCCGACGGGAGCTGGGCGACGTAGCGCTGGAAGTACCACTGCGTCTCCTCCTTCTCGGTCGGCGCCGGGAGCGCCACGACCCGGACCACCCGCGGCGAGACGTGCTGGACGATCCGCTTGATCACCCCGCCCTTGCCGGCGGCGTCGCGGCCCTCGAAGACGATCGCCACCCGCTCGCCCTCGCGCTTGACCCACTCGACCATCTGGACGAGCTCGATCTGCAGCTTCTCGAGCTCCTTCTTGTAGACCTTCTTCGGCAGCTTCTCGGTGTCGTACGCCACTCGGTTCCCCCTCAGATCTCGAACTCGGCCCCTGTCGGCCCCAGATTTGCGATTTCCGTCGGCCCGATCGCCGAGCGCTCTCCCCAGGCCTCGTGGATGTGGCCGCAGACGGTGAGCGGCGGCTGCCTGCGCGCGATCGCGTCGAGGATCGCGTGGCTGCCGAGGTGGTCGCCGCCGCCGCTGCGATCGCAGTGACCCGTGCGGCGGCGAGTGGACGATGAGGACGGCGCCCTCCGGGCAATCCTCCAGCCGCTCGGCGGCCTCGTCGTCGGAGAGGTCGAAGCTCCAGTCCCAGGGCGTCGTCGGGATCCCGGCGCCGAGCCCGAAGAACTGCACTCCGCCGACCTCCGCGACTCTCGCCGTGCAGGACGGTCGCGGCATCCCAGCCCTCGCAGGCGGCGCGCAGCGCGTCCTCGGTCTCGTTGTTGCCGGGCACGAGCAGCGTCGGCGTCTCGATCGACGGCCAGGGCCGCGATCGTCTCCTCGAGGCCGTCGTGCTGGTTGGCGAAGTCGCCGGCCGCGATGACCGCGTCGAACGACCCGCTGCGCTCGACGAGGGAGCGGGCGCCCCCGAGGTCGCAGTGGAGATCGCTGAAGGCGAGGAGCCTCATCGCCGTGATCCTTGCACGCTCGAACCAATACCCTCGCGGTTCGTGGAAGCAGCAGCGTCCGTTCCCGCGCAGGCCGAGGCGATCGTCGCGTGCCAGGACCTGGCCCGCCGCTACGGCGAGGGCGCCGCCGCGGTCGACGCGCTGCGCGGCGTGTCGCTGGAGTTTCCCTCGGGCGAGATGACCGCCATCGTCGGGCCTTCGGGATCAGGCAAGTCGACCCTGATGCACCTCCTCGCCGGCCTCGACCGGCCCACCGGCGGCCAGGCATGGATCGACGGGGTCGAGGTGACCGGCCTCGACGACAAGGGGCTGACGAAGCTGCGCCGCGAGAAGCTCGGCTTCATCTTCCAGTTCTTCAACCTCGTGCCGGTCCTCGACGCGGAGGAGAACGTCACGCTGCCGCTGCGCATCGCCGGCACCGACGTCGACCGCGGCTGGCGCGATCAGCTGCTCGAGACGGTCGGCCTCGACGACCGTCGCACCCACAAGCCGGCCGAGCTCTCGGGCGGGCAGCAGCAACGCGTGGCGATCGCCCGGGCGCTGATCTCCCGTCCCGCGGTCGTCTTCGCCGACGAGCCGACCGGCAACCTCGACTCGCGCTCGAGCGGCGACGTGCTCGAGCTCCTGCGCGGGTCGGTGCAGCGACTTCGGCCAGACCGTCGTCGATCGTCACCCACGATCCGAAGGTCGCCGCCTATGCCGACCGGGTCATCGTCCTGGCCGACGGCGCTGTCGCCGCCGACGAGCGCGTGATCGGCGAGGACCGCGTCCACGATCTGATGAGGGACGTCTAGGACCCGATGCTGGCGCTGGCGCTGCGCGGGGTCGGGGCCCGCAAGCTGCGCGCGGTGCTGACCGCCTTCGCGATCCTGCTCGGGGTCGCGATGGTCTCCGGCACCTTCATGTTGAAGGGGTCGGTCGACAAGGCCTTCGACGACATCTTCGCCCAGGCGAACGCCGGGGTCGACGTGACGATCAAGCCGACCGAGGCGGTGACGAGCGACGAGCTCCAGTCCGGCGTCTCGCTGCCCGCGTCGCTCGTCGAGGAGGTGGCGGCGGTCGATGGGGTGGAGCAGGCGGTCGGCTCGATCGGCGGCGAGAACAGCACGATCACGATCCTGGACGACGAGGGGGAGCGGATCGGTCAGTCCGGCGGGGCGCCTCAGTTCGCGCAGAGCGTGACGCCGGAGCCGTTCAACCCGTTCACCTGGACGGAGGGGTCGGCGCCCGACTCCCCCGACGAGGTCGCCATCGACTCGATCACGGCCGACCAGGAGGACTACGAGGTCGGGCAGGCCATCGCCATCAGCGGTACGCACGGGGTGGAGGAGTACACGCTCTCGGGCATCGGCCGGTTCGGCTCCGGGGTGCCGCTCGGCGGAGCGAGCTTCGCCATCTTCACCCTCGACGAGGCGCGGGCCCTCACCGGCAAGGAGGGCCGGTTCGACGACATCTCGGTGGAGGCGGCGGACGGGGTGTCTCCAGAGGAGCTGTCCGATCGCATCGCGGCTGTGCTGCCGCCCAGCGCGGAGGCGAAGACCGGCGCCGAGGACGCCGCTCAGCAATCCGCCGACATCAAGGATCAGTTCAAGTTCCTGACGATCGCACTGCTCGTCTTCGCCGGGATCTCCGTCTTCGTCGGCGCCTTCCTGATCTTCAACACCTTCTCGATCACGGTCGCACAGCGCATCCGCGAGTTCGGGATGCTGCGGACGCTCGGCGCGTCGTCGCGTCAGATCCTCGCCAGCGTGATCGTCGAGGCGCTCGTCCTCGGCATCATCGCCTCGCTCCTCGGCATCCTCGTCGGCCTCGGCTTCGTCGAGCTCGTCACCGCCGCCTTCAAGGCGATCGGCTTCGAGCTTCCCCAGTCGGGGACCGTCGTTCCGCCGGCGGCGATCATCGCCCCGCTCGTGGTCGGCGTGCTCGCAACGCTCGGCTCCTCTGTCATCCCGGCGGTCCGCGCCACCCGGGTCACTCCGCTGGAGGCGCTGCGCGACACCGCCACCGTCGACGCGGCCACCACGAGGCGGCGGACCTGGATCGCGCGCGGGCTCTTCGCGCTCGGCGTGATCGCGATCGCAATCGGCCTGTTCGGGACGCCGTCGTTCGGCGCGGCGCTGCCGCTGCTCGGCCTCGGCCTGATCCTCCTCTTCATCGGCGTCGCGATGCTCGCCGGAAGCATGATCGGGCCCCTCGCTTCGTTCGTCGGCAAGCCGATCGAGATGCTCCGGGGGGTGACCGGCCGGCTCGCCCGGGAGAACACCCTGCGCAACCCGAGCCGCACCGCGACCACCTCGGCTGCTCTGATGATCGGCGTCGCCCTCGTCGTCTTCGCCGCCGTATTCGCCGCGTCGGCGAGCAAGTCGGTCGTCGATGCGCTCGACCGCGCTTTCGTGGGGGACCTGGTCGTCGCCAATGCCGACGGGTTCACGCCGATCTCCCCGGATGTCGCCGGCCAGATCGCCGAGCTCGACGGCGTCGAGACGGTCTCGCCGATCTCGGGCGCCCCGGCCGAAGTCGAGCTGCCGAGCGGGCCGAACCAGGGGATCCTGAACGGGATCGACCCGACGACGCTTCCGCAGGTGGCCTCGCTCGACTGGGTGGACGGCTCGGACGAGACCCTGACCGGGCTCGGCCCCGAGGACGCGATCGTCGAGTCACAGTGGGCCGAGGACAACGACGTCTCGGTGGGTGACACCCTTGCGGTCACGGCGGTCGACGGCTCCACGACGGAGTTCAGCGTCGTCGGCAGCGTCCGCGACCGGATCCAGCTGCTGGTCCCGAGCGTCGCCGTCCCGATCGAGACCCTGCGCTCCCGGTTCGCCGCCCGCGACGACTTCGCCGACCTCGTCGGCTTCTCCTCCGGCGCCGACTTCGAGGCCACCCGGGACGAGGTCGACGCGCTGCTCGATTCACGGTTCCCGCAGGTCGAGGCGCGATCCCAGGCCGAGTACAAGGACGAGCAGAAGGACCTGATCAACCAGCTGCTCGGCCTGATCTACGTGCTGCTGGCGCTGTCGGTCGTGATCAGCCTGTTCGGCGTGGTCAACACGCTGGTGCTGACGATCTACGAGCGCACCCGCGAGATCGGCATGCTGCGCGCGATCGGCGCCTCGCGCTCGCAGATCCGCAGGATGGTCCGCTACGAGTCGCTGATCACGGCGATGATCGGGGCGATCATCGGCGCCGTGATCGGGCTCGCCGTGGCGGTCGCCGGCGTCCAGGCGCTGGAGAGCGAGGGGTTCGTCCTCGGCATCCCCGTCGTCGGCATCGTCGTCGTGCTGATCGCCGCCGGGGTCGCCGGGATCATCGCCGGGATCTGGCCCGCCCGGCGCGCCTCGAAGATCGAGGTCATGGAGGCGCTCCAGTACGAGTAGGCGCGCCGGTCGACTTCTCAGGACAGTCACCGAGCAGTTACGAGCTGGTCACATCCGGGCGCCGGGCGCTGCCTAACTTGCTGGCGAAACCTCCAAGACAGGAGACGTGGATGCCAATCGCAAGGCAACGAGCAGTGGTCGAGGACGTGTGTGAGGCTCCGGCTGGGCGGACTGACTGGATTCACACTCGCTACCGGGGTGGTGCTGAGGGACGCTTCAAGGCGGGTGTGGGTGGTTGGGAGAACGTCGTTGGGGAGGCTGCCGCCCACCCCTTGTCGACCCATGCCTCAAGGGAACAGGCGGTGGCAGTCGGGCGCGTGCTCGCCGCGAGCGCCGAGACAACACACGTCGTTCATCGTCGAGATGGAACGGTCGCCTACCAGGATGCGCTCAACGCGGACGCCTACACGCAGCGGTGGTTCGACTAGCTGACTTCGCCCGGGTGGATGCATTCCGCCGTTCGCAAGTTCGTAACACGAGTGCGTCTGCTCGGGCCCACCATGTCTCGATGGACGACATCTTCATGCCCTCTTTCCTGGACGACGCCCCCCTGGCGCGGAAGGCATTGGCCTATGCGAGTGAACAGCACCTCGGCCAGCACCGAGACTCAGACAAGGCCCCCTTCATCCTTCACCCTCTCGAGGTCGCGTCGCTGCTTCGCAACACCGGTCATGACGAGACCGTTGTCGCCGCCGGGATCCTGCACGACACGATCGAGGACACCGCTTCCACCCCGAGCGACATCGATGAGCTCTTCGGCGAGGAGGTGGCCGGGTTGGTAGCCGCCTTGACCGAGGACGAAGCGATCGAGGCCTACGAAGAGCGGAAATCCGCCCTGCGCCGGCAGATCCTCGCGTTCGGCGACGATGCCTTCGCCGTCTATGCGGCGGACAAGGTGGCCAAGGTCCGTGAGCTTCGTGCCCAGATAACTCCCGACCCCACGGTGCTGCGAGGGAACGGCGCCGAGAGAGCCAAACTGGACCACTACATCAAGAGCCTTGCGATGCTCGAGCACGAGCGGCCCGGCCACCCTCTTGTCCGCCAGCTGCGCTTCGAGCTCGAGGCATTGCAGGCCTTGCCTCCGCGAGGGGAGCAGCCTCGCGTTGGGATTTCCGTTCCCACAGCGACCGAGCGGCAGATCCGAGGAGGTTGAGAAATGGCGATACGACTGGAGGCCCAGGAGCGCGACGAGAGTGAGATCGAGGCCGTCATCTATGACGGCGAAGAGCGGCTGATCGAGGTCGTCATCGCCAGGAACGCCGACGCCAACGGCTACCAGGGCTGGCTCATCGCGGAGGACAGCGGCCCGTCGTCCATCTACTGGCGCGAGCTCCCGCCTACACTCGAGCGAGTTGACTGAGCGGGTGCCATCCGAGGAAGAGATCGTCCACCGCCTGACACGGAGGCGAGCGCTCGGAGCGGCCGCGGCCGGCGCCGCCGGGGTGGCGCTGAGCGGGTTGACCAACCAGGCGGCCCTGGCGCGCGAGTCACGCCTGCCCGACGCGCGGGACGGATCGTTCGAATGGGGAGTCTCCTCGGGCCTGCCGACGCCGCGAGGGATCGTGCTCTGGACCCGGGTCGGTGGTCTCGACCGGTCCTCGAAGGTCGAGCTCGAGGTCGCCAGGGATCGTGGCTTCAACCGGGTCGTCGAACGCCGCCGCGTGACCGTTCGCAGGCGCCGTGACTTCACCGCGCATGCGCTGATCAAGGGTCTCCGGCCCCACACGGAGTACTTCTTCCGCTTCAGCACCCGCAACTCGAGGTCGCGCATCGGTCAGTTCCGGACCCTTCCCCCGCCTGATTCGAATGAGCGCGTGCGGATCGGCTTCTTCTCGTGCCAGAACTGGCAGGCGGGCTTCTACAACGCGCATACCGGCCTCGCGAACGAGCCTGACCTCGACCTCGTCGTCTGTCTGGGTGATTACGTCTACGAGAACGCGACCTACGAGGGCCCTCGCAAGGACAACACCGGGGTCAACGGAGATGGCGACGTGCAGAGGCTGCGCGAGTGGCGCCAGAAGTACCGCCTCTACCAATCGGACGAGCAACTGCAGCTCATGCACGCCCGGCACCCGTTCCTGTCGATGTGGGACGACCACGAGGTGGAGGACAACTACGCGGGCGACGAGCCCTCGTCCAACGCAACGGAGGGGCAGACGAACGCCGGCGAGCCGCGACGGGTCAGCTTCGGGCAGCGCCGGGCGAACGGTCACCGGGCCTTCTTCGAGGCGATGCCGCGCCGCCAGGTGAAGGGGGACCCGACCCGGACCTACGGTCGTGCTCGCCTGGGAGGAATGGCGGACCTCTTCTTCCTCGACGAGCGGCTGTACCGCGATCCCCAGCCCTGCGGTGACGCCTTCGCTCAGCCCTGCCCGGAGTCCGATGCCCCGGGCCGCCGGATGCTCGGCGGGCGGCAGAAGCGCTGGTTGAAGGATGGGCTCGCGAGATCCGACGCGCAGTGGAAGCTCCTCGGCAACCAACTCATGCTGATGAGCTTCGACCTCGCGCCCGAGGTCCCGGTGTCGGTCGACTCGTGGGACGGCTACGAGGCCGAGCGCGCCGAGATCACCCAGCACATCCTCGACCGGGGGATCGAGGACGTGATCGCCGTCACCGGCGACATCCACACGTTCTTCGCCGGGCAGATCACGACGACCGGCCGAGTCGACGGCACCCCCGCGGCGGTCGAGTTCGTCGGGGGGTCGGTGACCTCGCTCGGGGTGAAGGAGACGTTCCAGAACGCCCCGGGGGTCGAGCAGCTCGAGAACCTGATCTCGGTCAACGACCCCCATATCCGCTACGCGGATTTCGACAGCCGTGGCTACGGGGTGCTCACGCTGAGCCCCTCGGAGGCGATCTGCGAGTTCAAGTCACCCCGAACCGCCCTCGAGCGCGGTTCGGAGGTCCGCTCTCTCGCCAAGTTCAGGGTCGAGGCCGGAACGCCCGACCTCGAGCAGATCTAGCCCGCTACGTCGGGCTCTTGGCTCACCCGATAGGCGAACGCCCCGAGGGCGACGATCGCCGATGGGATGAGCGTCGCCTCGATTGCGACTCCGTCCGAGGTGGGGGCGAAGAGGGCCTCGCTGCCGAGGAAGCCGATCGCGAAGATCCAAGCGGAGCTCCACAGGGCGCTGAGTAGGGCGTGTCTCCGTTGCTCTTTGACCATGGCCCCAAGCTAGGGCCGGCTCGGGGGGTGGGAGTTAAGAACCGGTGTCCGCGCGGGGAGTGCCAGGCGCCCCGCGGGCGGGTCCTCTTCGCGAGGCGATGTCGAGCGCGATGATCCCGCCGGAGGCTGCTGCGGCCAACAGCGCGGCGCGGCGCGGGACTCGCCGCGACGCAAAGGCTTCCCAGAAGACTGCCTGGTCGAGGAGCTGAACCGGAAGGAATGCGCCCACGGCGGACCCGTCGTTTCGCAGCGCGGCCCGGTAGGCGATGTAGCCGGTGCGCACCGCGAAGAGCCGCCAACCGAACTCAGCCGCGCCGGTCACGTCCTCCTCGCGGATGCCGAAGGGGCGAAGGAAGGTGCGGGGCGAGATAGCTGCTCCGGCAGCCACGACGGCAGCGATCGAGGACATGCCCACGACCGGCCCCCTCCGTCTTGCGACCTCGTCCACAGGGCCGAGGGTAAACGCCCCGGTCATCCTCGACCCCGGGGAACCCTCTTCAAAGGCCGTGGTCAGGGTCTGTGAAGGATTTGTTGCGTCTGTGAGCGTTCGCACACAGATATCGCCCGCTTGGAGCCGATCATATGTTCGTCAACCCAATCCGGGCGCGAGCGGCCGATGCCGCGAAACCCACCCCGCCCGGACCACGCACCCCGCCGTGGCGACTCACCTCGCCGCGCCTCACGCAGGCCCCGCACGTTCATCGAGCGGCACGCCGGCGGCGGCGCTCTGCGGCCTGCGGATGGAGGTAGATATGACCAAGCAACTCACTCAGGACAGAACCGAATCAGGATCCACGACGAAGCGCCACGGCCTCGTGGCCACCGTGCTCGCCGCGACGACGCTCGCCGTCGGCGCCGGATCGGCCATGGCCGCCCCGGTCGACCCCTCGAGCTCGGCCCGCGATCGCGATGCCGTCGCCGAGCGGTTCGACGAGGCCGCCA
Source organism: uncultured Solirubrobacterales bacterium (assembly GCA_963839535.1). Taxonomy (GTDB): domain Bacteria; phylum Actinomycetota; class Thermoleophilia; order Solirubrobacterales; family 70-9; genus RHKX01. The sequence goes on along the minus strand of CAWIVF010000003.1, from coordinate 88,130 downwards.
GAACGTCGACTCGCTCGACGAGATCGGCCGCGTCGTCGTGCGCGAGATCAAGGTCGAGGAGCCGCGCAAGGAGAAGCGCGAGAAGCCCGAGCCGGAGCCCGAGTACGGGACCCCCGAGTCCGTCGGCGTCTCGCAGTCCACGCTCGATTCGATCGCAGCGTGTGAGTCCGGCGGCGACCCGACCGTCGTCGACGCGTCCGGCACCTACCACGGCAAGTACCAGTTCGACCTGAGCACGTGGGCTTCGGTCGGCGGCTCCGGTGCTCCCTCCGCGGCCCCCGAGGCGGAGCAGGACTACCGCGCCGCCCTCCTGTACTCGCAGGCGGGCTCCAGCCCCTGGCCCAACTGCGGCTAGTCCGCCGCGCCCCTCAACCCGTCGGCCCTCCGCGCCGATGGGTTGAGGGTGAGCGCCCAGCGCCCAGTCCCCGCCGCGAGCGGCGAATCGTTCGCCCTCGCCCAGGGGCTCCGCGACACCCGCGGGGCTCTCGAGCGCTGGCGCGCCGATCCGGGCCGGGTGCTCGTCCCCTGGTTCACCGGCGCCTTCGCGGTGGCGGTCCTGCTGCTGATCGCGGTCTGGATCGTCTCCCGGCTGGTTCCGGCGGACCCCTCGCCGATCGACGTGGCCGGGATGGACAGCCGGTCCGATCTGAGCGAGTTCGGCTCGATCCTCGGGCGGAACCTGCTCGTCCTCGCCCTGCACGCCACGGCCTGCGTCGCGGGGTTCATCGCCGGCAGCTCGATGCGCCAGGTGGCGGAGACGAAGACCGGAATCTCACGCCTGATCCACGAGCGCGCCGGCCCGGTTGCGCTCGGCTGGGTCACTCTCGTGACGGTGTTCTCGCTCCTCACCCAGGCGTTCTCGCTCGGGTTCGACGCCGCGAACATCGCGACGAACCTCGACATCAGCACCGCCCTGCTCATCGTCACGGTGCTGCCGCATGCGCTGATCGAGCTGACGGCCGTCTTCCTGCCGCTCGCCGCCTGGCTGATCGCCTCGCGTCGCGACGAATGGGCGGACCTGCTGGCGGCGACGTTCCTGACGGTCGCGATCGCATTGCCGATGCTGCTCGTGTCGGCCTCGATCGAGGTCACCCTCTGGCCGCGCCTGCTCGAGGCCGCCTCCCCGGTGCTCGGCTGAGCGTCGGCGGTCGGCGGCGGGCGCTGCGCCGCCTGCGAGACTGAACCCGATGGCCGACGAGGATCGACAGGGCGACGCGGCCCCGGAGGCGCGCACCCTCGAGGAGCGTCTCGCCTCGGTCCGCTTCGGCGTGCCGATCCGCGGCAACCGCCGCCTCGGCCGGTTCGTGGAGCGGGCGTCCGCCGACCCCCAGGTGCGGGCCTGGTGGCACCTCCAGCAGGTCGGATCCGAGCGCCTCGGGATGTCCGACCACTCCTGGGTCCACATCCAGATCGTCACGAACATCGCGCTCCGGATCCTGCGCCTGGCCGAGCGGGGCGGGGTGGCGACCGCGATGGTCGCCGACCACGGGATGACCAAGGAAGACTCCGAGGTGGTGGTGGCCGCGGGGGCGATGCTGCACGACGCCGGGATGTCGATCCACCGGGCGGACCACGAGGCGTTCAGCCTCTTCCTGGCGGAGCCGAAGCTGCGCGAGCTCCTCGACGGGATCTACGAGGAGCCGCAGCGGACCGTCGTCGTCTCCGAGGCCCTGCACTGCATCATCGGCCACCGGCGCCGCGGCGAGCCGTACACGCTCGAGGCCGGTGTGGTCCGGGTCGCCGACGCGCTCGACATGGCCCAGGGCCGCTCGCGGCTCCCGGTCGAGCGTGGCGAGATCGGGATCCACTCGATCTCGGCCGCCGCGATCGACGACGTGACGATCGAGAAGGGCTCGGACCGGCCGATCAGGGTGCTGATCCGGATGAACAACTCGGCCGGCATCTTCCAGGTCGACGACCTGCTCGCCACGAAGATCCGCGGCACGCCGCTGGAGGGTCACATCGAGGTCATCGCCGCGGTCGAGGGCGAGACCGAGAAGAGACTCATGCGGGAGTTCCGGATCTAGACGCCGGCGCCGGCGCCGCCGCGGCCTTCGCCGCCGGCGAACTTGCCGGCGCCGCGGATCCCGACCTCGATCGAGGCGCGGCCGATCGCCGCCTCGAACTCGAGGCTCTCGGCGAGCGGCAGGGTCGCGCCCTCGATCGCCGAGCGGCGGTCGGAGAGCATCGTCTCCTGCGGGAAGCGGGCGAGTGCGTCGGCGATCTCGAGCGCCCGCTCGAGATGGTCGCCGGTGTCGACGACCTCCGTCAGCAGGCCCCAGTCGAGGGCCTCCTCCGCCTCGATGATGCGGCCGGTGAGGATCAGGTCGAGGGCGCGGCCGAGGCCGACGATCCGCGGCAGGCGCAGGGTGCCGCCGTCGATCAGCGGCACGCCCCAGCGGCGCTCGGGGTAGCCGAGCCTGGCGTCGGCGGTGGCGATCCGCAGGTCGCACCAGAGCGCCAGCTCGAGCCCGCCGGCGAGGCACCAGCCGCTGATCGCGGCGATCGTCGGCTTGCTCGCGGTCAGCCGCGTGAAGCCCATCGGCCCCTCGGGGCGGCCGGCGATGTGCTCGATCGTCTCGGTGGGGACCTCGGCGCCCGCCTCGGCCAGCGCCTTCAGGTCGGCGCCCGCGCAGAAGGCGAGGAGGCCGGAGCCGGTGAGGACCAGGACGCGCGCCTCGTCGTCGGCCTCGAAGCGCTGGAAGGCCTGAAGCAGCTCCTCGGCGGTCTCGGCGTCGACGGCGTTGCGCCGCTCCGGCCGCTCGATCGTCAGCAGCGCGGTGGTCCCGCGGAGCTCGTAGCGAGGTTCGAGTCATCGGGCGGAGTCTATGGCGCGGCTCGAAAGGTGGTTTGGGCTGGGGAGGGAGGGGGAGGTGCGTGACGCCAGTGGCCTTCCGAGGGCCATTGGCGCCTTTGCGAAGCATTACGTCGCTTTGAGACCAATGGCTCCGACGAACCATCCCTACGTCCCTAGGGTCCCGTCCCGGTGGGGCCCCTTCCCGAGGGGACCGGACGCGAAGCGGAGGATCCCCTCGGAGTTACTCTACGGCCGGCGGACGCGCTCGAGCTGATCGCGCATCCGCTCCTTGCGGCCCTCGAGCCTCGCCTGGATCAGCGAGAGCACGATGGGGAGCAGGATGAACAGCGCGATCACGCCGAAGCAGAAGAAGGTGACGCTCTTGTCGGTCGTGCGGCCGCCGAGGCCGACGCCGTCGGCGGCAAGGGCCGCGGGGGCGGCGGTGAGCACGGCGATCGAGATGAGTCCGATCGCGAGGGACAGTCTGGCCCGGAGGTTCACGGCCGTGACTCTAGCGGAGGCAGGCACGCTCTCAGCGGCCCGCCGCAGGGGTCCCGGACGTGCGCGAGCCGACGCGGACGCTGCATCTGCGTCCCGCCGGCTCGCCCGTCGCGGCCAAGGGGCAGGAGGAGGCCGCGTTGCTGCGTGAGAGATTCCTTCGCTCGCGCCGTCGCATCCTCCGCTCGCCGCCTCGCCGCTCCGTGAAGATCCGGCAATCCAGTTGTGAAAATCCTGTAACCAAGGGGGATTCCGACCCTTTTCGGGTCACTCCCCGGCTACGATGTGGCTCTGCCCGCCTCCATTCCGCGTTCGCCGGCAGCTCCCATGAGCACCTCTCCCGGAACACTCAGAGTCGCGGTGATCGACCGCGACACCTCGTTCCTCAGGGTGCTGGGCAACCGACTCGACGCCGCCGGCTGGCAGCACCGCGTCCTCGGCGGCGCCGTCCCCGCCGACGAGCTCGTCGCGATGAAGGTCAACGCGCTGCTCGTCGACCTGACGGCGATCGGCGGCGAGGACGCCTGGTCGTTCCTCGAGCGCGTCTCCGGAATGCTCCCCGGGCTCGGCGTGATCGTCTGCACGAACAACTCGACGGTCGCCCAGCGCGTGCGCGGCCTCAGGCTCGGGCGCCGACGACTGGATCGCGAAGCCCTGCCACCCGGAGGAGGTGATGGCCCGGATCGAGGCCGTCGTCCGCCGCCGCCGCCGATCGAGCGGCGAGGCCGAGCGGGGCCCGTTGGTGGTCGGCGAGCTCGAGATCCGCCCGGACCAGTACCAGGCGTTCGTCGCCGGCCGCAGCGTCGACCTGACCCGCCGCGAGTTCGAGTTGCTGACCACGCTCTCGGAGTCGGCCGGAACGGTGATCGAGCGCGGCGAGATCTACCGTCGCGTCTGGGGCTACGAGATGGCCCACGGCGACCGCTCGGTGGACGTCTTCGTCCGCAAGCTGCGCTCGAAGATCCAGCGGCGCTCGAGCGGCTGGGCCTACATCCACACGCACTTCGGCATCGGCTACCGGTTCCAGCCGGAGCCGGTCGGTCGCGGGCGACGCGGCCGCCAAGGACCTGGCGCCAGCGCCCGCCGAGGACCTCGCGGCGGAGCCGCAGACGGCGGTCGACTCCGCCGTCGGCAGCTGACCTCCTCCCCGCGTTCACAACCTCTTCACAAGTAGGGCACAGGGTCGTAACAAGCGGCCCGGGCCCCGGTGGGACGCTCCTCACGCCGAGAAGGGCAGACCGTTGAGAGCTCCTGCTCCCGCCGGTTCGGCACTCGTCCAATCGAAGATCAATCAGCAAGGAGTCACAGTCAGTGAACTCACGTAAGTTTTTTGCAATCGCGGCCACGACCGGCCTGCTCGCCTTCGGGGTCGCCGCCTGCGGCGACGACGAGGGCAGCTCCGACGCCGACGTGCCCACCGGCCTGAGCGGCTCCCTCCGCATCGACGGCTCGAGCACGGTCGGCCCGCTCACGCAGGCCGTCGCCGAGCAGTTCAACGGCGAGAACCCCGACGTCGAGATCGTCGTCGGCGAAGCCGGAACCGGCGGCGGGTTCGAGAAGTTCTGCGCCGGCGAGACCGTGATCAACAACGCTTCCCGTCCGATCGAGGCCGAGGAGGAGGCCCTCTGCGAGAAGGGCGGCGTCGAGTACCAGGAGGTCCAGGTCGCCAACGACGCCCTGACCGTGGTGCTCAACAACGAGAACCCCGTCACCTGCCTGACCGTCGATCAGCTCGCGCAGATCTGGGGTCCCGACGCTCCCGCCTCCAGCTGGTCCGACGTCGAGGATCTCGACGCCGAGTTCAGCGAGGACGTCGAGCGGTTCGGCCCGGGCACCGACTCCGGCACCTTCGACTACTTCACCGGAGCGGTGAACGGCGAAGAGGGAGTCCAGACCAAGGACTACAACAACGTCGGCGAGGACGACAACCAGACGGTCACCGGCGTCGAGGGCTCACCCGGCGGCATCGGTTACTTCGGTTACTCCTTCTACGTGGAGAACGAGGGCAACCTGAAGGCCGCGGAGATCGATGGCGGCGACGGTTGCGTCGCTCCGTCGGAGGAGACGGTGCAGGACGGCACCTACCAGCCGCTCGGACGCGAGCTGTTCATGTACGTCAACACCGCCGAGCTCGAGAGCAACGAGGCTCTCCAGCCGTTCCCGCAGTACTACGTGGACACGGTCAACGAGGTCGCCCCGCAGATCGGGTTCATCCCGATGACGGACGAGCAGCTCTCCGCTGCCGAGACGGCGGTCGGGGGCGAGGGCTGAGCCCTCGCCGCCCACCCGGCGACTGAGAAACGCGGACCCCAGTGCAAGCAAGCGACATCGCGGCCTCCGGCCCGGCGGCTTTCTCCAAGCCCCGGCTGGAGGCCACGAGCGCTCGCCGCGGCGAGCAGGTCATCTACTACCTGCTCGCCGCGTGCGCCGGGCTCTCGATCCTGACGACGACGGCGATCGTCGTCTCGCTGCTGTTCCCGGCGATCGAGTTCTTCGGCGACGTCTCCCCGGGGACGTTCTTCTTCGGGACGGACTGGGGACCGACCTTCGAGCCGCCGACGTTCGGGGTGCTGCCGATCGTCGTCGGCACGCTGAGCGTCACCTTCTGGTCGCTCCTCTTCGCGATCCCGATGGGGCTCGGCGCGGCCATCTACCTGAGTGAGTACGCGAGCCGGCGCGTGCGCAAGACGGTCAAGCCGATCCTCGAGGTCCTCGCCGGCGTGCCGACCGTCGCCTTCGGCTTCTTCGCCCTCGCCGTCATCACCCCGGCGCTGCAGGGCATCTGGCCCGGCTTCCTCGGCGACGGCCCGGGGATCTTCAACGTCCTGGCCGGGGGCATCGCGATCGGGCTGCTGATCGTCCCGATCATCGCCTCCGTCTCCGAGGACGCGATGACCGCCGTCCCGTCGGGGCTCCGCGAGGGCGCCTATGCGCTCGGCGCGACGAAGGCGAAGGTCGCGGCTCGGGTCGTCTTCCCGGCCGCGCTCTCCGGGATCGTCGCCTCGATCATCCTCGCGGCGTCACGAGCCATCGGCGAGACCATGGTCGTCCTGCTCGCCGCGGGCAACACGCCGAACCTGACCTTCAATCCCGCCGAGCCGATTCAGGCCATGACCGCGTTCATCGCGACGACCGCGACCGGCGACATCGCGCAGGGCACGGTCAAGTACAAGACGGTCTTCGCCGTCGCGCTGCTGCTCTTCGCGATGACGCTGGTGATGAACCTGCTCTCGATCCGCCTCGTGCGCAAGTACCGCGAGGTCTACGAATGAGCGACCGGTTCGACCCGCGCACGGCCCGCGCCGAGATCGCGATGGCGGGCGCCAGGAGCGTCACCGCCGGGGTCCTCAGCGACCAGCCCCGCAAGGACGTGGTCCGCAACACGATGTTCGCCTCGATCCTCTTCCTGGCGATCGCGATCGTGCTGGCGGGCCTGTTCTGGCTGGTCGGCGACGCCATCGTCAAGGGCGCGCCGCGCCTCGACGCCGCCCTGATCACCGAGGGAACGTCCTCGCTGCCGCTCAACGCCGGCCTCCGCTCGGCCATCATCGGAACCCTCTGGATCATGGCCTTCGTGGTCCTCTTCATCATCCCGCTCGGCGTCGGGGCCGCGCTCTTCCTCGAGGAGTACGCCCACAAGGAGAGCCGGGTCGCGCGGCTCGTCGAGGTCAACATCCAGAACCTCGCCGCCGTGCCCTCGATCATCTTCGGGCTGCTCGGCCTGGCGTTCATCGCGCGCGGCCCGCTCGGGCTGGGGTTCGTCGTGCTGACCGCCTCGATCACGTTGACGCTGCTCGTCCTGCCGATCGTGATCCTCGTCGCCCGTGAAGCCCTCCGGTCGGTGCCCCCCTCGATCAGGGAGGGGTCGCTGGCCCTCGGCGCGACGCAGTGGCAGACGATCCGCCGGCAGGTCCTGCCGGCGGCGATCCCCGGCATCGCGACCGGCGTGATCCTCGCCCTCTCGCGGGCGATCGGCGAGACCGCCGTGCTGCTCCCGCTCGGCGCCGCAACCTTCCTCACATCCGATCCGAGCGGCCCCGGCAGCGCCTTCACGGCGATGCCGCTGGTCATCTTCAACTGGGTCAGGCAGCCCCAGGACGAGTTCCAGGTCCTGGCGGCAGCGGGGATCGTCGTCCTGATCGTGATGTTGGTCGCGATGAACTCGTTCGCGATCTACCTGAGAAATCGTTACGAGCAACGCTGGTAGGAGAAGATGGAGTGGCGAACTTGACCGAGGACAGACCAAACCAGGAGGCCGCCGAGTCGGCCGCGAATCAGGGACCCGCGCCGGAGCCGGCGATCTCCCTGCACCCGGAGGGCTTTCAGCAGCCGGGCCCCGCCGAGTCGAAGGAGAGGGTCTTCGAGCTGGAGGACGTCTCCGTCGCCTACGGGGAGAAGCTCGCCGTCAAGGAGGTCTCGATGGGGGTCCTGAAGGGCGAGGTCACCGCGCTCATCGGTCCCTCCGGATGCGGGAAGAGCACCCTGCTGCGCTGCATGAACCGGATGAACGACCTCGTCCCGAGCGCTTCGGTCTCGGGCCGGGTGCTCTACCACGGCGAGGACCTCTACGGCCCCAAGGTCGACCCGGTCCAGGTCCGCAAGCTGATCGGCATGGTCTTCCAGAAGCCGAACCCCTTCCCGAAGTCGATCTACGACAACATCGCCTTCGGCCCGCGGATCCTCGGGATGAAGGGCGACATGGACGAGATCGTCGAGAAGGCCCTGCGCGGCGCCGCCCTCTGGGACGAGGTCAAGGACCGGCTCGAGACGAACGCCTTCGGGATGTCGGGCGGTCAGCAGCAGCGCCTCTGCATCGCCCGGGCCATCGCCGTCCAGCCCGACGTGATCCTGATGGACGAGCCCTGCTCCGCGCTCGACCCGATCTCGACCGGGAAGATCGAGGACCTGATGATGGAGATGAAGCGCGACTACTCGATCGTCATCGTCACCCACAACATGCAGCAGGCCGCGCGGGTCTCCGACCGCACCGCGTTCCTGATGGTGGAGCTCGACGCCACCGAGCAGAACCGCTGGGGGCGCCTCGTGGAGTTCGACGAGACCCAGAAGATCTTCACCAACCCGTCGAGCTCCCGGACCGAGGACTACGTCAGCGGCAAGGTCGGCTGATGGAGCCCGGGGAGTTCGCGTCCAGTACCAGGGCCAGCTCGACGGCGCTCGAGGAGCGCGCGCTCGGCGGGATCGACCTCGTCGTCGAGACGCTCGGCCGCACGATCGAGGCGATCGAGCATCGCGACGTCGAGCTGGCGGAGATGGTCATCGCCGACGACGACCGCATCGACGGCCGCTACCTCGAAGTCCACCAGTCGATCCTCACCCTGCTCGCCACGCAGGCGCCGGTGGCGACGGACCTGCGCCTGATCGCCGCCCTGCTGCACCTGATCAAGTCGATCGAGCGGATGGGCGACCAGTGCGTGAACATCGCCAAGCTGATCCCGCTCTCCGGCCACGAGCCGCCGACGGACGAGGGCATGCTCCGCGACGTGATCACGATGGGGCGGCAGGTCAAGTCCCTGCTCGCGCAGGCCAAGACCGGCCTTCGCCACCAGGGACGTCGACCTGGCGCGCGACCTCGTCCGTGGCGACGACGTCGTCGACAACCTCAACCGGGAGTGCTTCCGCCTCGCGATCGAGGTCGGCGACGACCAGGACCGGCGGGAGTGGGCGATGACGATGCTCCTCGTCGCTCGCGCGCTCGAGCGGATGGGCGACAACGCCGTCGACATCGGCGAGCAGACCGCGTTCGTGGTCACCGGGCTCTTCGAGGAGTTCGAGGACGCCTCACATCCCGCGCCGGTCGCCGGAGACGCCGACCGCGGCTGAGCGGGCTGGGCGCCCGCGGGAAGTCAGGCTCCCGGTGAAGTTCAATCGCGGGAGCTGGCAGGCCTTCGGGGCCAGGCCGCCGCAGGCGCAGATCTTCGAGCTGCTGCGCAGCGCGGGGCGCAACGCCGCCGAGGGCGCCGAGCTGCTCGATCGCCTGATGAGGGCGTGGCCGGACGACCGCGGGATCCGCGCCGAGATCACCCGGCACGAGCACGAGGGCGACCGGCTCACCCACAAGATCGTCAACACCCTTCGCCTCAGCAAGATGACGCCGTTCGACCGGGAGGACATCTTCGCGCTGGCCGGCGCGATCGACGACGTCGTCGACGACGTCGAGGAGGTCTCCGAGCAGCTTGCGGTGATGCACGTGGAGGCGCCGATGGAGCAGGCGCAGGCCCTGGCCGGGGTGCTTCGCGACTCGGCCCGTGAGCTGGCGGCGGCGCTCGACGACCTCGAGCAGCTCGACGGGGTCGATGGCCACCTCGATCGGATCAGGGAGCTGGAGCAGGAGGGCGACCGGATCTACCGCGGCGCGCTGGCGGACCTCTTCGACGGGGCGATCGACCCGATGTTCGTGCTCCGCTGGAAGGACATCTACGGGGCGCTCGAGGAGGGGATCGACCGCTCCCGGACGGCGGCCAACGCGATCAAGTCGATCGTCGTCAAGCACACCTGACGCCCGCCCCGGGCGCAGGCGGCCGGGTCAGAGGGAGGGAGTCGTCTCGAGCGCCGGCGCGAGCGCCGCGGTGGCGGCGTCGTGCAGCTCCGGCGGGGCCGACCGGGGCGGATGGATCTCGAGGATCATCGGCGCGTCGTGCTCGCGCAGGGCCGGAGCGACCTCGCGCCAGGGAGCGAGCCCCTGCCCGGCGCGAGGTGGAGGTCGAGCCGCAGCGGGTCCAGCTCCGGCCTCCGGTCGCGGGCATGCCAGCGGGCTCCGAGGTTGTCGTGGAGGTGGAAGAGGACGACCATGTCGAGCACGGGGTTGACGATCCGGCCGAGCGAGGTGCGCCGCAGCCCGGCGATCACGTTCGCGTGGCCGATGTCGAGGCAGAGGCCGACGGCCGCGGAGTTGATCCGGTGCGCGAGGGTGCGGACCGCGAGAGGGTTCGCCGAGATCATCTCGGGCCCCGGGAACACGGGCGCGAGGTTCTCGAGCGCCAGGGTGACGCCCATGCGCTCGGCGTCCTTCGCCAGCAGCGAGAGCGACCGCGTCTCGGCGAGCAGCCGGTCCTCGGCGCCGGGGCCGTCGTGGACGGCGCGGGCGTGGAGCACGACGGCCTCCGCGCCGCACTCGCCCGCGTAGGAGATCGCTCCCTCGATGGCGCGGTCGGCCTCGGGGACGCCGGCGACGACGTCGGTGGGGGCGTGGAGGACGGCGCGGAGCGCGGTCCCGGAAAGCGACTCCGCGACCGCCCGCGCGTGGCGGTTGCAGTCGCGCGGATGGCTGAGGACCGACGCCGGGGGAGAGGGGAGCTGGACCCAGGCGAATCGCGAGGCCTCGATCTCCTTGAGCATCGGCCGGCCGGGCCACCACTCGTGGGGGACGGAGAGGCCGAGTCGTGAGTCGAGGGTTCGTTCCTGCTCCATTCCTCCTGAGTCTCGTGCCGTGCCGGCGGTCAGCCGTGAAGGCCCGGTGAACCCCCGGTGAAGAACCTGTCACCGGCTCCCTCCCGGCTGCGCTCGACCGCGCCGTTCCGCCGTGCCCGGCGAGAGGATGGATGCGTGGAGAGAGTGGAATCGTCGGGGCGCCTGCGCCGGCACGCATGGAGGGGTGTCCCGTGGCGGCGGTAGCGCTGGGGACCAGGCAGGCGCGCTCGGGCGCCTCTGACAAGATCACTTGGGCGACCATGCTCTGCGCCGCGATCGATATCGGTTCGAACACGACCCGCCTGCTCGTCGCCGAACCGGACGACGGCCAGCTGCGCGCCGTGATGGAGCAGCGGGCCTACACCCGGATCAACAAGGGGCTCCGCAAGAAGGACGGGGCGATCACCGCGGACAAGATCGACGAGGTCTGCGACGTCGTGGCGACGCAGGTGCGCCTCGCCGAGGAGCTCGGCGCCGAGCAGATCCGGATCGTCGCGACCGCCGCCATCAGGGAGGCGCCGAACCGCAAGAAGGTCGCGGCGGCGATCGAGGACGCCGCGGGCTTCGAGGTCGACGTGCTCAGCGACGACGAGGAGGGGCGGCTCGCCTTCCTCGGCGCGACGAAGGCGCTCGGCCACCCGGTCGAGGGCGAGATCGCCGTCGTCGACGTCGGCGGCGGGTCCTCCGAGGTGATCCTCGGGACGATGGCCGAGGGCGTCCGCAAGGTCCACTCCTTCCCGATCGGGTCCGGGGCCCTCGCGGAGGAGTTCCTCAAGGGCGACCCGCCCGGGCCCGCCGAGATCCGCCGGCTCCGCGACGAGATCGCCGACCGCTTCGAGGGCGTCGAGCGTCGGCCGGCCGGAGCAGGCGGTCGCCGTCGGCGGCAGCGCCACCTCGATGCGCAGGCTGGTCGGCGCCGTGCTCGAGTACGAGACCCTCGAGCGCGGGATCCGGGTCCTCACCAGCGACCCCGCCGCCGAGGTCGCCAAGCGCTTCGAGCTCGACGCCCGCCGGGTCGAGATCCTTCCCGCCGGGGTCCTGCTGCTCGAGCAGATCTCACAGCTCCTCTGCCAGCCCCTGCAGATCGGCAAGGGCGGCCTGCGCGAGGGGGTCATCCTCGAGATGCTCAGCGAAGCAGGGGCCGACTCCGACCTCGACTGAGTCAGCGCCGAGTCAGGCCGCTGACCCATATTCTCGGTGCCGATGGCCAAGGCCCGCGAGATCCCCGGCCTGACGACCGACCTCCCCTACGGCGAGGTCGCGGCAAGGGTCCTCGAGGTTCGCGGGGCCGAGCTGATCGAACACTCCGCCGGCGTGCTCGACATGAGCGACATCGAGCGCGTCCACGCGATGCGCGTCGCCACCCGTCGCCTGCGTGCGGCGATCGAGATCTTCAGGCCGTGCTTCCCGAAGGAGCAGGGCAAGCGGACGCTGCGGGCGGTCAAGGACCTCGCCGACGCGCTCGGGGAGCGCCGCGACCGGGACGTGGCCATCGACGCCCTCGAGGGGTTCGCCGCGGCGATCGCCGCACCGGATCGGCCGGGCATCCGCTCGCTCGCCGACCGCTTCCGCGAGGAGCAGGCGCAGGCCAACGCCGACCTCGAGGCCTTCGTCGAGCCCGAGCGCCTCGAGGAGATCCTCGCCGCCGTCCATGAGCTCGCCGCCGGCGCGCGAGCGGCGGCCGTGGCCGACGACGAGGAAGGGCCGGAGGCGTGAAGGCGAAGCGGGTCAAGGGCCTCGACCCGCGGACGACCCTGGCCGAGAACGCGGCCCGGATCGCCATCGTCAGGATCGGCGAGATGCGCTCGCTCGCCCCGGGGGCGCTCGACCCGGATCGGGCCGAGGACCAGCACGACCTCCGGATCGCCGCCAAGCGCCTTCGCTACGTGCTCGAGGCCACCGGCTTCTGCTTCGGCCGCCCGGCGACGGCGGCGCGGCGCCGGGCCAAGGATCTTCAGGACCTCCTCGGCGAGGTCCATGACGCCGACGTGATGCTGCCGCGCCTCGCCGAGCACCGCGCGCGGCTGCGGGAGGCCGACGCCGAGGCCGTCCGCAGCCGCGCCGGAGCAGCCGAGGATCTCGACCCGCGGCTCGCGGCCCGGGCACCCCACCGGACCGCCTACCGCGGCTTCGAGGTGCTCGAGGTCTACCTGATCGCCCGCCGCGCGCTGCTCTTCGACCGGTTCACCGCGCTCTGGGACGAGAGCGAGAAGAAGGGCGTCTGGACCGCCCTGGAGAAGGTGGCTCGGCGGGAGATCGAGGTGGCCGAGGAGAAGCGGCGAGTGGCGGAGCGGGCGGTGCGCGCGCGAGCCGAGCTGGAGGACGCCGAGCGCCTGCGACGCGAGGCGGAGGCACGGGCGGAGGCCGCCGCCGCCGAGCTCGCCGCCGCCGAGCGCGAGCGGCCCTAGAGGCTGCTCAGCGGGACGCCGATGATGTCGAGCCGCCGGGTGAGGCCGCCGAGCGCGAACTCGCGGATCTCGTCGGCGCCGACGCCGAGCCGGTCGGCGGCGTCGCCGCCCGCGCCCTCGCCCGGGTCGAGCGACTCGGCGACCGACGGCAGCAGCTCGCGGAGGATCGCCCGCACCGCGTCCCCCGCGGCCGGCTGATCGCGGACGGTCTCGCGGAGGTACCAGACCCCGTAGCCGATGTGGCGGGTCTCGTCGTGGTGGATCAGCGAGTACCCGTGGGCGAAGCCCGGCAGGAGCCCCTCGCGCCCGAGGAACTCGGAGACGAACCGGTAGGTCGTCAGGCCGAGCGTGCTCTCGAGGATCAGGTGGTAGAGCGTGACGAAGCGGACCTTCGCCTCGAGGTCGGCGGGCTCGGCGACCAGCCGCTCGTGCGCCTGCACCAGCGCCTCGTCGAAGATCCGCCGGAACGCGGGGGAGACCTCGGCGCGCGCCCGCTCGACGTGGGCGGCGATCGCGGCCGGCGAGGCGACGACCTCGTCCTGGAACCGCGCGTAGAACTGCATGTGACGGGCCTCGTCGACCTGCTGGGTCGCCAGGAACGTCGCCTCCTCCTCGCTGCCGTGGGCACCGACGAGGCCGGAGAACTTGGTCGTGATCCGCTCCTCGGCGACCATCAGCGACGCGAGCACCCAGTAGATCAGCGACCGGTCCGCCTCGCCCATCGCCGCCCACTGGCTCCGGTCCTCGGCGAGGTCGATCGTGAACGGGCTCCACTGCGAGCCCTCCCAGTTGCGGTAGAGGGCCTGCGGGTCGTTGAGCTGGATCCCGTCGTCGCATCACGTAGCGGAATTGCCCAGAATACGATCGAGCCGTGGGCAGTTCGAGGCCGACCATCCTCTTCGTCTGCGTCCACAACGCCGGCCGCAGCCAGATGGCCGCGGGCCTCGCCCGCAAGCTCGGCGGCGAAGGGGTCACGGTCCGCTCGGCGGGCTCAGCCCCCGGCGAGACGGTCAACCCGGCGGCCGTCGCGGCGATGAGTGAGATCGGCATCGACATCACCGACGCCGCGCCGAAGCTGCTCGAGACCGACGCGGTCCGCGAAGCGGATGTCGTCGTGACCATGGGCTGCGGCGACTCCTGCCCGGTGTTCCCGGGCAAGCGCTACGAGGACTGGGACCTGGAGGATCCCGCCGGCAAGGACGTCGAGACCGTCAGGCGGATCCGCGATGAGATCCGTGAGCGGGTCGACGCCCTGCTCGCCTCGCTCAGATCCTGACGGCGGCCGGGCCCACCCCGTTCACAGGGGATTCACCGCGCCTTTGCAGGCGCTTAACGGCATTGGCCCCTCCGGGGGCGAAGCTCCACTCGAATGAATGAATCGAGAGAGGGAGCATCGATGACCCCCGATGAGACGACAACGCGCGCCGACCTCCATTGCCACTCGACGGCCTCGCAGCTCTCGAAGCTCGGGATCCAGCGGAGCGCCGGGCTGCCCGAGTGCGCCACGCCACCGTCCGAGGTCTACGAGCTCGCCAAGCGGCGGGGGATGGACTTCGTGACGATCACCGACCACGACACGATCGAGGGCGCGCTGGAGATCGCGCACCGACCGGATGCCTTCGTCTCGGAGGAGCTGACCGCCTCCTTCCGCGGCGAGCCCCAGGCCGTCCACGTGCTCTGCTTCGGCATCACCCCCGCCGACCACGAGTGGCTGCAAGCCCACTCGGGGGACGTCGAGGAATGCGCGGAGTACCTGCACGGGAACGAGATCGCCTGCGCGCTCGCCCATCCCTTCTACGCCGTCGCCGCCCCGCTGGAGCCGCGGCACCGCCGCCTGCTCGCCCGTCTCTTCGATGCCTGGGAGACCCGCAACGGCTCCCGGGCCCGCGAGCTCAACATGCCGGCCGCCGTCTACGTCGACACGCGCGGCGGAACCGGAGTCGGGGGCTCCGACGACCACGCCGGCGTCGACATCGGGCGAACCTGGACGAGCGCTCCCGGCGCCTCGACCCCCGAGGAGTTCCTCGCCCACCTGCGAGCCGGGCGGGTCGAGCCCCACGGCGATCAGGGCAGCGCCGAGAAGTGGGCGCACGCGGCGATCGTCCTGGCGAGCAGGAGCCTCGGCCTCGAATCCGGGTCGGCGGCACCGTCCCCCGATGTCGTCCTGAGGCTGGTCGAGCGCGTCGTCGGTGAGGGCCGGGAGCGCTCCAGCGAGGACGGCGACGGGTTCACGCCTGACGATGCCCGGGCCCTCCTCGGTGCATGGCTCGATTCCGTCGGCCTGCCCGGCGGCGAGGAGCTGATCGCCCTGATGCAGGAGGACGGGCTTCTCACACCGCGACCTGCTGCGCCGCTCGCGGGCTGCCCACGATCTGCGGCTCCGTCGCGCCGCGGGCGAGGCCCGCGGCGGGATCGTCTCGGGCGCCGGCGCGGGGAGCGCGCTCGCCGGCCTGTTCGACGCCTGCCTGCCGGTCGTGCCGTATCTCCCGGCGATGACGTTCCTCGCCCAGGAGCGGGCGCGGCTCTCGAGCCGCGACGGGGAGCCCCGCCGGGTGGCGATCGTGGTCGATGCGATCGACGCCCCTCACGGAGTCGCCCACACGATCGAGCGGATCCGCGAGCTCGGGGTCGGCGGATTCGAGGTCGAGGTCGTCGGCACGGATCGCGGGGTCGACCGGAGGCTGCCGGCGGCGGCCGAGGTCGAGGTCCCCTTCTACGAGGGGATGGCCGTGGGGGTTCCATCGCTGCCGCGTCTGGTCGAGACCCTCACCGAGGGCCGGTTCGATCTGATCCACCTCGCGACGCCGGGGCCGACCGGCGTGGCCGCCGCGCTCACGGCCCGGATGGCGGGCATACCCGTGCTCGCCAGCCACCACACCGAGTTCGTCGACTACGTCCGGATGCGCAGCGGCAGCGAGCGGCTCGCCGGGGCCATGGGCCTCGCGATGAGCCTGTTCTACCGCGACTGCGGGATCGTCCTCTCGCCCAGCAACTCGGCCGATGACTCGCTCGGCCGGCTCGGGGTGGCGCCCGAGCGGATCGCGCGCTGGATCCGCGGCGTCGACACCTCCCGCTTCACCCCCGACCTTCGCCGGCGCGAGCCCGGCGACGGTCGGATCAGCGTCCTCTACGCCGGCCGGCTGACGAAGGAGAAGGGGGTCGAGCTGCTCGCCGATGCCTTCGTCGCGGCCCGGCGCGTGCAGCCGCGGCTGCACCTCGTCCTCGCCGGAGGCGGCCCGGAGGAGGGCTACCTGCGTGAGCGGCTCGGCGACTGCGCGGAGTTCCTCGGCTGGCTGGAGGGAGATGCCCTCGCTCAGGCCTACGCGGACGCCGATGCCTTCCTCTTTCCCTCCAGCACCGACACCTACGGCCAGGTCGTGGTCGAGGCCCAGGCGAGCGGCGTGCCGGTGCTGGCGGTCCGCGCCGGCGGCCCGGCCGACCTGATCGCGGAGGGACGCAGCGGCATGCTGTGCGAGGCGAACCCCGCCGAGATGGCCGCGAAGCTGATCCGGCTAACCGCGAGCCCTCTGTTGCACGCCCGGCTCGCCCAGGGCGGGATGGCCGCGGCGCGCGAGCGCAGCTGGGGCCGAGCGCTGACGCAGCTCGCCGAGGGCTATGACCTAGCCCTCGCCCTGGCGGAGGGCGGGAGCCCGGGAATCCCGGCGCCGCCGCCGCGGCTTGCCGGCAGCGCCGCGTAGCGGGAGCGCCCGCCCGCTTCACCGGGCGGTAACAGACCCGACACGGGGGTCTGTCTACAGTTGAGGGCCGTGGCGGAGGCGAGCACAGAAGAGGTCGCCGATCTGGCGTCCGGCGATGCCGGCGAGAACGGCGCCGGGCCCGCCGACGAGCCGCCGAACCTCGACGACTCCTCGCTCTACACGAACCGCGAGGTCTCCTGGATGGACTTCAACGACCGGGTCCTCCAGCTCGCCGAGGACGAGTCGCTGCCGCTGCTCGAGCGGGTCAAGTTCTGTGCGATCTACGAGGACAACCTCGACGAGTTCTTCATGGTGCGGGTGGCCGGGCTCCACGACAAGGTCGTCGCGTCCCTGCCGGCGAGCGGCGCCGACGACATGTCGCCCGCCGAGCAGATCCGGCGCGTGAGGGAGCGCACGCTCGAACAGCGGGTCCGGCTGGAGCGGTGCTTCGAGGAGGAGCTGCTGCCGGCGCTCGCGGATGAGGGGATCGAGCTCGTGACCTACTCCGACGCAAGCGCCGAGCAGCGCGAGGAGCTCGACGACCTCTTCAACCGCAGGATCTTCCCGGCGCTGACGCCGCTCGTCTTCGGGGTCGGCCGGCCGTTCCCCTACATCTCCAACCTCTCGCTGAGCCTGATCGTCGCGCTGCGGGATCCCGAACAGGACATCGAGGTGCTCGCCAGGGTGAAGGTCCCGAAGGAGCTGCTCAAGCGCTTCCTGCCGATCGGCGACGGCAAGACGTTCATCGCCCTCGAGGACGTGATCTCCCACAACCTCGAGGCGCTCTTCCCGGGGATGGAGATCATCGACCACGCGCTCTTCCGGGTGACGCGCGACACCGACTACGACGTCTCCGACGAGGCCGACGACGTTCGCCAGGCGGTCGAGGAGGAGATCCGCCGCCGCCGCTTCGGCGAGGTGATCAGGCTCGAGCTCGGGGCCGGTCTCGAGGATCGCCTGCGCGACCGGCTGGTCTCGATGCTCAGGATCGACCGGGAGCAGGTCTACGAGATCGACGGCCTGATCGGCATGGACGACCTCTTCGACGTCGCCGCCGTCTCCGGCCACTCGCAGCTGCGCTACCCGCCGTTCGCCGGCGTCACCCAGCCCTCGTTCCAGGGGCCCGACGGCGGCCAGGCCGACGTGATGGAGGCGATGCGCGAGGGCGACGTGCTCGTCCACCATCCGTATGACTCCTTCACGACGTCGGTCGACGCGTTCGTCAAGCAGGCCGTCAACGACCCCGACGTCCTCGCGATCAAGCAGACCGTCTACCGGACGAGCGACGACTCGCCGCTCGTGCCGGCGCTGATCCGCGCCTCCGAGCGCGGCAAGCAGGCGGTCTGCATGGTGGAGCTGAAGGCGCGCTTCGACGAGCAGGCCAACCTCGCCTGGGCGAAGAAGCTCGAGCAGGCCGGCGTCCACGTCGTCTATGGCATCCCGGCGCTGAAGACGCACGCGAAGTGCATCCTCGTCGCCCGCCGCGAGGGCGACGGCGTGCGTCACTACGCCCACATCGGGACCGGCAACTACAACCCGAAGACGGCCCGCCTCTACACCGACCTCGGGCTGTTCACGACCGATCCGGAGATCTGCTCGGACATCGCCGAGATGTTCAACTACCTGACCGGCTACGCGCGGCCGCAGCGTTACCGCAAGGCGCTGATCGCGCCCCACAACCTGTTCAGCGGACCTGCTCGAGGAGATCGAGCGCACGGTCGAGTCGCACTCCGACGAGCAACCCCTCGCGGATCCGGATGAAGATGAACTCGCTGCTCGACCCGGCGATGATCAAGGCCCTCTACCGGGCATCGCAGGCGGGCGTTCAGGTGGACCTCAACGTTCGCGGGATCTGCGCGATCCGCCCCGGGATCCCGGGAGTCTCCGAGAACATCAGGGTCAAGTCGGTGCTCGGCCGCTTCCTCGAGCACTCGCGGATCCTGCTCTTCGAGAGCGACGGCGAGCAGCGCGTCTTCACGGGCTCGGCCGACCTGATGCCGCGCAACCTCTTCAACCGGGTCGAGCTGACGGTGCCGGTGCTCGACGAGTCGGTGCGGGCGGAGATGATCGAGATCCTCGAGATGAGCCTCGCCGACGAGGCGGGCAGCTGGAACCTCGACGGCGAACGGGAAGTGGGAGCGGGTGGTGCCGTCGAGCGACGACCCGCAGCCCCACGTGCAGCAGCTGCTGATCGATCGGGTCAAGGCGCGCGCGGCGGAGACCGCCTCGCTCGCGGCCGTGGCCGATCCCGCCGCCACCCCGGCGTAGCCCGCCGGGGGCGTACCCCATACTTGGGCCGGATGCGTCACGACGCGCACGGCTACTGGATCGACGAGGCCGGCCTGGAGAGCCGCCCCGCCCGCCCGCCTCTGGACGGGGACGCGCGCGCCGACGTCGTGATCGTCGGTGGCGGCTACACCGGTATGTGGGCCGCCTGGTGGATCAAGCAGGCCGAGCCGGCGTCCCGCGTCGTCCTGCTCGAGGCGGACCGCTGCGGGTTCGGCCCGAGCGGCCGCAACGGCGGCTTCGTCAACGCGCTCTGGTTCAGCCTGCCGACGATGCGCCGCAACTTCGGGGACGAGGCGGCGCTGGCGGTGGCCGAGGCGGCCGAGGATTCCGTTGGCGCGATCGGCCGCTGGTGCGACGAGCAGGGCGTCGACGCCTGGTTCAACCGCGGCGGCTATCTCCAGGCTTCGACGTCGGCGCGGTTCGACGGCACGTGGGGCCCGGCCGCCGAAGCATGTGAGGAGCTCGGCGTGGGCGACAGCGTCGAGTTGCTCGATCGCGAGGCGGTGGCCGAGCGATGCGCCGCTCCGCTGTTCCGCGCCGGCGCCCTCTACCCGACCGCGGCGACGGTCCAGCCCGCCCGGCTGGCCGACGGGCTGCGCAGCCGGCTGCTCGAAGCGGGGGTGGAGATCCACGAGGACTCTCGCGTCCTCGGGATCGAGCGGGGCCGTCCCCACCGGGTCCGGACCGCGGGGGGAACTCGTCACCGCGCCCGCCCTGGTCCTCGCCGCCGGCGCCTCCCTGCTGCGGTTCCGCCCACTCCGGCACGCGCTGACCGCGACCTCGAGCCACATGGTGATCACCGAGCCCGTCCCGGACGTGCTCGAGGAGCTCGGCTGGACCGGGGGCGAGTGCATCACGGACTCGCGGGCCATGGTCCATTACTTCCGCACCACCCCGGATGGGCGCATCGCCTTCGGCTGGGGAGGGGGCCGGATCGTCCGCGGAGCCGCCGTCAACGGCCGGGCCGAGGTCGACGGCGGGATCGCGCGCCAGGTCGAGGAGCACCTGCGCCGGTTCTTTCCCCAGCTCGAGGGCCGCGCCGTCACCCACGCCTGGGGAGGGCCGATCGACGTCTCGCCCACGCACCTGCCGGTGATCCGGACGCTCGGCGACGGCGCGTTCGCCGGCTACGGCTACACCGGGCACGGCGTGGGCCCGTCGCAGATGGTCGGCCGGGCGCTCGCATCGCTCGCGCTCGGGCGCCGCGACGAGCACAGCTCGCTGGCGCTCATCGACCCGCCGCACGTGCGCGTGCCCCCGGAGCCGTTCCGCTACGTGGGCGGGACGATCATCCGCCGCGCGATCCTGCGCAAGGAGACGGCGCTCGAGCAGGGCCGGGAGCCCGGCCCGGTCACCGGCTTCGTCAGCGGGATCCCCGAGCGCCTCGGGATCCACGTCGGCCGCTGAGCGCCGGCTCAGCCGCCGTGGCGAAGGCGGCCGAGCGTCTCCGACCGGAGGAGCAGGTCGGGGGAGCGGACCTCGATCCCGACGAGCCGGCCCTCCTCGTCGAGGTCGAGGACGATGTCCTCGGCTGCGTCGCCGAGCGCCTCGACCTCCTCGAGCGTCACCGCGGCCCGCGGGATGAAGCCGGCGTCCTCGGGGACGAAGCTGATGTAGGCGGACTCGGTCTCGGGGTCATAGGAGATGAACACAGACCCCATCCTCGCAGCCGCTCTCAGGACCAGCGCGTAGTCAGGACTTTTTTGCGTGTGTAGAACTCGATCGCGTCGGTGCCGTTGGCGTGGAGGTCGCCGACCATCGAGTCCTTCCAGCCCGCGAACGGGAACCAGGCGACGGGGGCCGGCACGCCGACGTTGACGCCGATCATCCCGGCCTCGACCTCGTTGCGGTAGCGCCTCACCGCGGCCCCGGACTCGGTGAAGATCGCCGAGGCGTTGCCGTAGCGGGAGCCGTTGACGAACTCGAGCGCCTCGCCGAGCTCGCCGACCTCGACCAGGGCGAGGACCGGGCCGAACAGCTCCTCGCGGGTCAGCTCCGACTCGCGCTCGCCGGCGGCGAGGATCGTCGGGCCCATCAGGGCGCCGGCCTCGTTGGTGGTCCCGCGCCCGTCGACGACGACCTCGGCGCCCTCGTCGACCGCCCGGTCGACTGCGGCCGCAACCCGGTCGCGCGCGTCGGCCCCGACCATCGGCGGGCAGATCACCGACTCGTCGGTCCCGGGTCCCGTCGGCAGCTCGCGCGCGGCCTCGGCCAGCGCGTCGCGGACCTCGGCCCGGCGGGCCTCGTCGCCGACGACCACCGCAACCGATCCGGCGAGGCAGCGCTGCCCGGCGTTGCCGAAGGCGGACTGCATCATCGCCGGCACTGCCTTGCTCAGGTCCGCGTCGTCCATCACGACCATCGAGTTCTTCGCGCCGCCGAGCGCCTGGACCCGCTTGCCCGACTTCGTCCCGCGCTCCATCACGTAGAGCGCCGTGGACGCCTGCCCGACGAAGCTGATCGCGTCGATCTCCGGGTGGTCGAGGAGGCCGTTGACCGCGTCGCGGGCTCCGTGGACGAGGTTGACGACCCCGGCCGGGATCTCGTCGATGGCGTCGATCAGCTCGAGCACCCGCGCCGAGGTGCGCGGGTCGCGCTCGGAGGGCTTGAGGATGAACGAGTTGCCGCAGGCGATCGCGTAGGGCAGGAACCAGAGCGGGATCATCGCCGGGAAGTTGAAGGGCGTGATCGCGGCGACCACCCCGACCGGCTGGCGCCACATCTCGACGTCCATCCCGGTGGCGATCCCCTCGAGGTTCTCGCCCTTGAGCAGGGTGGGGATGCCGCAGGCGACCTCCACGGACTCGATGCCGCGGCCGACCTCACCGCGCGCGTCATCCAGAGCCTTGCCCATGTCCTGGGTGACGAGCTGGGCGAGCTCCTCACGATTCGACCAGAGCGCCTCGCGCAGCGCGAACACGGCTCGCGCCCGCTTGGCGACGGGGACGGCGGCCCAGCCCGGCTGGGCGGCGCGGGCGGCGCGGGCGGCCGCGTCGACGTCGCCCGCCGTCGAGAGCGGGACCCGAGCGAGCAGCTCGCCGGTCGCGGGGTCGATGTCGTCGAGGGACTCGCTCGCCTCGCTCTCGACCCAGCGCCCGTCGATGTAGTTGCGCAGCGTCGGGGCCTGGCCCTGCGCCCGTCCGGTCGTCTCTCGCGTCAGCGTTTCAGGCTCCATGCCCATCTCCGGTCTGAGCGTCGGCGCCGTACTCGGCGTACGGGTACCACCAGCTCTTGCGTTCGATCTCCGTCTCCATGTGCACGTGCTTGGTCTCCTGGAAGGCCTCGAGGCCCTCGCGGCCGAGCTCCCGGCCGATCCCGGACTGCTTGAAGCCGCCGAATGGGCCGGCGTCGTTGTCGGTCAGGGGGTCGTTGATCCAGACCGTCCCGGCGCGCAGCTCGCGCATGCAGCGCACGGCGTTCTTCAGGTCGCGGGTGTAGACGTTGGCCCCGAGGCCGAAGCGCGTTCCGTTCGCCAGCGCGATGGCCTCGTCGAGGTCCTTGACCGGCACGATCGGCGCAACCGGGTCCGAACGTCTCCTCGCGGAGCAGGTCGGTCTCGGCGGGCATGCCGGTGACCACCGCCGGCGCGTAGAAGTGGCCGCGCGGCTGGCCGCCGTCGCCACCGCCGGTGAGCACCTCGGCGCCGGCGGCGACCGCGGCCTCGACCTGCTCGGCGACCTTGTCCCGCTGCGGGGCGGAGACCATCGGCCCGATGTCGGTGCTCACCTCGAACGGGTCGCCGAGCACCAGGCTCTCGGTGTGGGCGACGAAGGCCGAGACGTAGTCGTCGTAGACGTCCTCCATCACGTAGAAGCGCTCGGCCGAGGTGCAGACCTGGCCGGCGTTGAGGTAGGCGGCCCAGGCGCCGCCGCGGGCCGCGATCTCGATCTCGGCGGCGACGTCGGAGCAGACGATGAACGGGTCCTTGCCGCCCATCTCCAGGTTGACGCGGGCGAGCCGGGAGGCGCAGGCGGCGGCAACCCGCTTGCCGGTGGCGACCGAGCCGGTGAAGGCGACGCAGTCGACGTCGTCGTGCTCGCTGATCGCCGCGCCGACGTCGCCCGCGCCGGCGATCAGGTTGACGACGCCCGGCCGGCAGGTGGTCGAGGAGCGGCGCCAGCTGCAGGGTCGAGAGCGGCGTCACCTCCGACGGCTTGCAGACGACGGTGCACCCGGCCGCCAGCGCCGGCGCCACCTTCCAGCTGAGCAGGAGCAGCGGGTAGTTCCAGGGGACGATGCAGCCGACCACGCCGAGGGGGTCCTTGACCACGAGCGCCAGCTGCGTCGACTCGATCGGCGGGATCACCCGGCCGGCGCTGTCGCGGCCGATCTCGGCGTAGTAGTCGAACGCCGCCGCGCACCACTCGATCTCGTCGCGGTTCTCGATCAGCGGCTTGCCGCCCTCGGCGGTCATCGTCCGCGCGAGCTCCTCGCCGTGCTCGCGCAGGCGGCGGGCGACCTCGTGGAGCATCTCGCCGCGCTCGCCGGCCGGCGTCGTCGACCAGAGGGGAAAGGCCTCCCGAGCGGCGGCGACCGCCGCGTCGACCTGCTCCGCCGAGGCGCCGCCGACGGTGGCGATGGTCTCGGTCGTGAACGGGTTCTCGACCTCGATCGGGGCGCCCTCTCCGGCGACGAGCTCGCCGCCGATCAGCAGGTCGTGGGCGCTCATGAGCCCGCTCGGGCGACCAGGTCGTCGGGGCGCACCGACGCCAGCTGCTCGGCGCGCTTCTGCTGCCAGGTGACGAGACCCATCGCGACGACGGTGACGACGAACAGCAGGGTGGCCAGCACGTAGACCTGGACGGGGATGCCCTTCGAGAGCCCGGCGAAGATGTAGAGGGGGAAGGTCTCGGTCTGCCCGCTGTTGAAGTCGGAGATGACGAAGTCGTCGATCGAGAGGGCGAAGGCGAGCAGGCCGGCCCCGATCAGGCCCGGCGCCAGAAGGGGGAGCGTGATCGTCCGGAAGGTGGTCCACGACGACGCCCCGAGGTCCCGCGCGGCCTCCTCGAGGCTGCGGTCGAACCCGATCAGGCGGGAGCGGACCACGATGACCACGAAGCTGATCGAGAACATCACGTGGGCGATCAGCAGGGTGGTGAAGCCGAGCGTGACGCTGAAGTTGACGAACAGCGAGAGCAGCGCGGCGCCGATCACGACCTCGGGCGTCGCCATCGGGATCACGATCAGCAGGTTCGCGGCCTTGCGGCCGGCGAACTGGTGGCGGACGAGGGCGAGGGCGATCAGGGTCCCGAGGATCAGTGCGATCACGGTCGTCAGCGCCGCCAGCTCGAGGCTCGTCCGCATCGCGTCGTTGAGCGCCTCGAGGGCGAACATGTCCTGCCAGGACTCGGTCGTGAAGCCGTTCCAGGTGTAGTTGTACTTCCCCTCCGGATCGTTGAAGGAGAAGACGGCGATCAGCGCGATCGGCAGCAGCAGGTAGAGGATCGCGAAGCCCGCGAAGATGCTGATCGCGTTGCGGCGGAGCCAGGCCATCAGCGTTCCTCCTCCTCGCCCATCAGCGCCTCCGACCCGGCGGAGCGGATGTAGATCAGCACGAGGACCAGGATCGTCGCCATCAGGATGAACGAGAGCGCCGCCGCGGTCGGGTACTCGCGGAGGTCGATGTAGAGCGAGCGGATCGCGTTGCCGATCATCGACTGGTTCGTGCCGCCGAGGAATGCGGCGTTGACGTAGTCGCCGACCGCCGGGATGAAGGTCAGCAGCGTGCCCGCCACGACCCCGGGCGCCGAGATCGGGAACGTGACCCGCCAGAAGGCCTGCGTGGCCGACGAGTAGAGGTCCTTCGATGCCTCGATCAGCCGCACGTCGATCCGCTCGAGGCTGGCGTAGATCGGCAGCACCATGAAGGGGAGGTAGTTGTAGGTGATGCCCGCGATCACGGCCACCGGGGTGGCCAGCAGGCGGCCGTCCTCGCCGAGGACCCCGACCGTCTTGAGGGTGTCGACGACGAAGCCCCCGTCGCTGAGGATCGTGGTCCAGCCGATCGTGCGGATCAGGTAGGTGGTGAAGAACGGCGCCACCACGGCGAACAGCAGGACGTTCTTCCAGCGGCCGCCGCGGAAGGCGATCGCGTAGGCGAGGGGGTAGGCGATCAGCAGGGCGATCACCGTGGCGACGCCTCCGTAGACGAACGAGCGGATGAACTGCTCGTCGTAGCGGGAGATCGCGTCGGAGAAGTTCGAGAACTCCCAGGTGAAGACGAAGCCCGTGTCGAGCGTCCCCGAGCGGAGCGCCAGCTCGCCCATGAAGAACATGGGCACCACGAAGAAGAACAGGAGCCAGAGCAGCCCCGGCCCCATCAGGGCATAGGGGATCAGGCGGCGGCGGGAGGAGCTCGAGCCTCCTGCGCTCATCGAGCTCCTCCTCGCCGCCGCCGGTCCCTCATCCGATCAGCCGGTGACGATCGACTGGAACTCGCGCTCGACCTCGGCGACGTCCTCCTCGTCACCCGGGGGGTCGACCTGAGTCGAGCAGTCGGCCACGAACTCGTCGTCCGGGAAGACGAGCTGGCTCTCGGCGAGCGCGGGATCCTCCTTCTCGAAGATCTCCCGCACTCCGTCCACCGGCTGGACGTAGCTGTTGTACGCGGTGATCTGCGCCTGGTTCTCGGGCTCGTACACGTAGTTCATCCACTCGTAGGCGGCCGTCGGGTTGGGCGCGCCGACGGGGATGACCATGTTGTCGCCCCAGATCATGCAGCCCTCGGTCGGCATGACGAACTCGATGTCCTCGTTGTCGGCCTGCAGCTGCACGGCGTCGCCGGACCAGCCGATCACGGCGACCGCGTCGCCGTTGGCCAGGTCCTTCGTGTAGTCGTTGCCGGTGAACCGGCGGATCTGACCGGACTCGGCGGCATCGCGGATCTTCTCGACGGCCGCGAGCCATTCCTCCTTCGTCGCCTCCTCCGGATCGATGCCGTCGGCCTTCATCACCAGCGGCACCGTGTCCCGCATCTCGGTCAGCATCGTCACCCGGCCCTTGTACTCGGGGTCGAACAGGTCGTTGATCGACTGCACGTCGGGCGCCTCGGCGGTGTTGACGACCAGCCCGGTCATCCCCGTCTGCCAGGGCAGCGAGTAGGCGCGCTCGGGGTCGAACGCGGGACTGGCCAGCGACTCGCGCAGGTTCTCCTTCGCCGGCGCGACCGCGTCCTGGTCGAAGTCCTGGAGGTAGCCGAGGTCGTACATCTTCTTGGCCATCCAGTCCGTCACGACCATGATGTCGCGACCGCCCGCGTCGCCCTCCTGGAGCAGCGGCTGGACCTTGCCGAAGAAGGACGCGTTGTCGTTGACGTCCTCGTTGTACTCGACGGTGATCCCGGTCTCCTCCTCGAACTCGGGCACGGTCGCCTTGTCGATGTAGAAGGGCCAGTTCGAGATGTTGAGCTCGCCGCTCGCCTCGCCCTCGGCCTCGGCGACGGTCACCTCCTCGTCACTGCCGCCGCCCACGTCCCCGCCGCAGGCGGCGAGTCCGATCGCGGCGAACATCACGGCGAGGGCCACGCTGATCCGGGCCCATGCACCCCCTGCGACTGTGCTTTCCATTCGTTCGCCTCCTTGGCGGTAGATCGTCGGTTTCGGAAATCTCGGCCCGCTCATGCGGCGGCGGCCGTCGTGGAAGCGGCCTGGGACTCGCGCACGAGGTGGATGTGCTCCGGGGTCCAGGCGAGGCGGACCTTCGCGCCCCCGCCGGGGAGGTGCTGGCGCTCGGCCTCGTCGGCGTTCGGCACGAGCACGGTCATCCGCGCACCGCCCCGCAGCTCGACGATCAGCTGGGTCGAGGTCCCCAGGTAGACGGAGCTCTCGACGATGCCCTCGACGCTCTGCGCGTTGGCCGGCCCGGAGGCGGCGTCGGACGCGGAGGTCACCACGAGCTTCTCCGGGCGGACCACGGCGTGGCACGAGTCGCCGGTGGTCAGGCCGTTGGCCGGGGCCTCGACGGTCACTCCCGCCTCCAGCTCGACCGAGGCGAGCTCGCCGTTCACCGAGCGGACCGTGCCCGGCATCAGGTTGGAGACGCCGATGAAGCCGGCGACGAAGGTCGTGGCGGGGCGCTCGTAGACCTCCTCGGGCACGCCGATCTGCTCGATCACGCCGCGGTTCATCACCGCGATCCGATCGGACATCGTCAGCGCCTCCTCCTGGTCGTGGGTGACGTAGACGAAGGTGATCCCGATCTCCTGCTGGATCCGCTTCAGCTCCAGCTGCAGGCCCTTGCGGAGCTTCAGGTCGAGGGCGCCGAGCGGCTCGTCGAGCAGCAGCACCTTGGGGAGGTTGACGACGGCCCGGGCGAGGGCCACCCGCTGCTGCTGCCCGCCGGAGAGCTGATTGGGGCGGCGACCGGCCTCGGCCCAGAGGCCGACCCGCTCGAGCTCCGCCTTGACCCGCTCCTCGATCTCGGCCTTGTCGACGCCGCGGCGCTTGAGCCCGTAGGCCACGTTGTCGCGCACGCTGAGGTGGGGGAAGAGCGCGTAGCTCTGGAAGACGGTGTTGGTCGGCCGCTTGTGGGCGGGGAGCCGGGCGACGTCGGCGCCCTCGATCAGGATCTCGCCGCCGTCGGGCTCCTCGAAGCCGGCGATCATCCGCAGGGTCGTCGTCTTGCCGCAGCCGCTCGGGCCGAGGAGCGTGAAGAACTCGCCCTGGGCGATCTCGAGGTCGATCGCGTCGACGGCGGTGAAGTCGCCGAACCGCTTCGTCACCGAGCGGAGGGTCACGCTCGGCGCGCCCGCGGCGTCGCGCTGGGCGGGTTCGGCTGTCGTCGATGCCTCCGTGACTCCTCCTTCGTGGGGCGCGCCGGGTTGACCCGGGCGGCGCATCCCGCCCGAGACTATGTC
Source organism: uncultured Solirubrobacterales bacterium (assembly GCA_963839535.1). GTDB lineage: Bacteria > Actinomycetota > Thermoleophilia > Solirubrobacterales > 70-9 > RHKX01. The sequence goes on along the minus strand of CAWIVF010000003.1, from coordinate 60,158 downwards.
CGATGCGGCCATCGTTGCAAATCCGCGAATGTCCCAATCCTCACGGGCCTGGTTGTCCATTCTGTACAAGCACATCTGAGGGCCTTGAACGAAATCTCGGTTGTGCGCACCAATCCGAGCCTCTACCGTTGTGCAAAGCGTCGAGTCCAGGGACCCCGGAAGGAGACTAGGAATGGCCACCACGAGCGTGCGGCCGGCAGGTGCCGTCGATCTTCAGGAGGTCGCGCGGAAGCACCTCTGGATGCATTTCTCCCGGATGGGCGGCTACGACGCCGACCACGAGATCCCGATCATCACCCGGGGTGAGGGCGCCTACGTCTGGGACGACCACGGCAATCGCTACCTCGACGGGCTCAGCGCCCTCTTCTGCTGCAACGCCGGCCACGGGCGGGCCGATTACGGGGAGGCGGCGGCGGCCCAGATCCGCGAGCTCGACTTCTACACGAACTGGAGCTACGCGCATCCGCGGGCGATCGAGCTCGCTGAGCGCATCGCCGCGCTCACGCCCGGCGACCTCAACCGGGTCTTCTTCACCAACAGCGGCTCGGAGGCGGTCGAGGCCGCGATCAAGGTCGCGCGCAACTGGCACCGCGTCAACGGCAAGGGCCAGAAGCACAAGATCGTCGCCCGCGAGGTCGCCTACCACGGGACGACGATGGGGGCGCTCTCGGCGACCGGCCTGACCGACCTGAAGGTCCCCTTCGAGCCGACGATGCCCGGCGGCGTGCACGCGCCCAACACGAACTCCTACCACTGGCCCGCGGACCGCGATCCGCTCTGGGCGGCCGAGGAGCTCGCCGCCCGGATCGAGTTCGAGGGCCCCGACACGGTCGCCGCCGTGATCCTCGAGCCGCTGCAGAACGCCGGCGGCTGCATCCCCCCGCAGGACGGCTACTTCCAGCGGATCCGCGAGATCTGCGACGCCAACGACGTGCTGCTGATCAGCGACGAGGTGATCTGCTCGTGGGGCCGCCTCGGCCACTACTTCGGCTGCGAGCGCTACGGCTACCAGCCCGACATCATCACCACGGCGAAGGCGCTGACCGGCGCGGTCATCCCGATGGGGGCGATGATCGCCTCCGACGAGATCTATCGAGCCGTTCGGCTCGGGCACCGCCTCGTTCGCGCACGGCTCGACCTTCGGCGGCCATCCGGTCGCCGCGGCCGTGGCGCTGCGCAACCTCGACGTCTTCGCCGAGGAGGACCTCTGCGGCCACGTGCAGCGCAAGGAGGCCGAGTTCCGCGGCGTGCTCGAGGACCTGCGGGACATCCCGCTGGTCGGCGACGTTCGCGGCGCCGGCTTCTTCCACGCGATCGAGCTGGTCAAGGACCGCGAGACGAAGGAGCCCTTCACCGACGACGAGTCGGAATGGCTGTTGCGCGGCTTCCTCTCCGGCGAGCTCTACCGCCGCGGGCTGATCTGCCGTGCCGACGATCGCGGGGACCCCGTGATCCAGCTCTCACCGCCGCTGATCTGCGACACCGAGCAGTTCCAGGAGATCGGCTCGATCCTCCGCTCCGTGCTCGAGGAGGCCTGGGACAAGGTTGCAGCCCAGGGCTGATCCGACCCAGGGCCTGAGAGATGCTGACCGTCGCCAGCCTGCTCGCCGACCTCGGCCTCGAGCCCGCGGTGGACGCGGGCGCGGCCGAGCGGCGGATCCGCTGGGTCCACATCTCCGAGCTCGAGGACCCCACTCCGTTCCTCTCCGGCGGGGAGCTCCTGCTCACGACCGGGATCAACCTGACCACCGCGCCGCGGCAGCGCCAGCTCGTCCGCCTGCTCTCCGAGCGCGGCACGGCGGGCCTCGGCCTCGGCACCGGCTTCGACCACCGCAAGCTGCCGGCGGCGATGGTCGAGGAGGCCCGCGAGCGCGAGCTGCCGCTCTTCGAGGTCCCCTACGAGATGCCCTTCATCGCGATCACCGAGAAGGCGTTCACGAAGCTCGTCAACGAGCAGTTCGGCGTGCTCGAGCGCGGGATCGAGGTCCACGGCCTGCTCGAGGGGCTGGTGCTCTCCGAGCGCGGGCTCGGCGAGGTGATGCGCGCGATCGCCGAGGCGGTGGACGGCGCCGTGCTCCTGCTCGACGACCACGGCCGCGAGATCAGCCGCCACCCGCAGGAGCGCGGCCTCTCCCAGGAGGCGTCGGCGCGCGATCCGCGCCGAGGTGAGCGAGCGCGCGGCGGCGGGCCGCCACGCGATGTTCGTCGCCGAGCGCGGCACCCTCGCGGGACGGGCGGTCGCCGTGCCCGTGCCGATCGGCGGCAACGGGCCGCGCGGCCACTGGCTCGTGGCGGCCCGCAGCGCCGGCGCGGTCGGCGAGCTCGAGATGCTGATCGCCCGGCAGGCCGCGATGGTCGTGGCGCTGGAGCTGATGCGCGAGCGGTCGGTGCGCGAGACGGAACGACGCCTGGCCGGCGACGTGCTCGCCGAGGCGCTCGGCGGCAACCTCGGCCCCGACGAGATTCGCGGCCGCCTGCAGCCGTTCGGGATCGGCGGCCGGGTCGCGGTGCTGCTCTACGACCTCGGCGAGGCCGCCGCCGACGCGGAGAGCGTCGACACCGCCCTGCGTGCGAGCGGGGTCCCGGCGCTCGTCGCCGTGAACGGCGCGGCCGGGCGGCCGCTGCTCTGCGCCGTGGTCGACCCCGCCGATCGCGACCCCGTGGAGCTGGCGCGCGAGGGGCTTGCCGTGCTGAGCGCCGAGGGGATCGGCGGAGTCCGGGCGGCGGCGAGCCGGGCCGTGCCGGTCGCCACCCTGCGACGGGCCTTCCACGAGGCGCGCTGCGCGCTCGAGGCCACCTCCTTCGCCAACGGCAGCGCTCCCGACGTCGCCTCCCACCGCGACCTCGGCGCGTTCACGCTGCTGCTCTCGCTCCAGGACGACGAGGCGCTGCGGACCTACTCGGAGAACCTGCTGGCGCCGATCTCGGACGGCGAGGGCGAGTACGGGCCCGAGCTGCTCCGCTCGCTCGAGGCGTTCATCGAGCGCAACGGCCAGTGGGAGCGGGCGGCGCGCGACCTCTACTGCCACCGCCACACCCTGCGGTACCGGATCCGCAGGATCGAGGAGCTGACCGGCCGGGACCTCAACCAGGCGCAGGACCGGATCGAGCTCTGGCTCGCGCTCCGCGCCCGGGAGCTGGTCCGGTGACAGACATCTGCAAGCACCACGGCGAGGAGCGGAAATGAAGGTCGGAGTGCCCACCGAGATCAAGGAGGAGGAGTACCGGGTCGCACTGACCGCGGTCGGCGCGCGCGAGCTCGCCGAGCACGGGCACGAGGTGCTGATCCAGGCCGGCGCCGGCGAGGGCAGCGCGATCTCCGACGCCGACTACGAGGCCCAGGGCGCGCGGATCGTCCCGACGGCCGAGGACGTCTGGGGCGAGGCCGACCTGCTGCTGAAGGTGAAGGAGCCGCAGCCGCCCGAGGTCGAGCAGCTGCGCGCCGAGACGACCCTCTTCACCTACCTCCACCTCGCGCCGGCCCCCGAGCTGACGCAGGGCCTCTGCGACAGCGGCGCCACCTGCATCGCCTACGAGACCGTCGAGGACGAGCTCGGCCGCCTGCCGCTGCTGGCGCCGATGAGCGAGATCGCCGGCCGCCTCGCGACCCAGGCCGGGGCGTTCTTCCTCGAGAAGCCGATGGGCGGCCGCGGGGTGCTGCTCGGCGGGGTCCCCGGGGTGGCGGCCGCCAACGTGATGATCATCGGCGGCGGCGCCGTCGGCATCAACGCCGCCCAGATCGCGGTCGGGATGGCGGCCGACGTGTTCATCTTCGACCTCAGCGTCGACACGCTCAGGCGGGCCGACCTGCAGTTCGCCGGCTCGCTCTCGACCGTCTTCAGCTCGACCCTCTCGATCGAGGAGATGCTGCCGCGGGCGGACCTCGTGATCGGCGCGGTGCTCGTCCAGGGCGCCCGCGCGCCGCACGTGATCAAGCGCTCGCAGCTCGGCCTGATGAAGCGCAACGCGGTGCTCGTCGACGTGGCGATCGATCAGGGCGGCTGCTTCGAGACGTCGCGGCCGACCACCCACAGCGACCCGGTCTACGAGGTCGACGGGATCACCCACTACTGCGTCGCCAACATGCCCGGGGCGGTGCCGATCACCTCCACGTACGCGCTGACGAACGCGACGCTGCCCTACGTCCTCTCGCTCGCCGACCACGGCGTGGCCGACGCGATCGCGCGCGATCCCGGCCTGCGCCCCGGCGTCAACGTCGCCGCCGGGGGCGTCACCCACCGGGCGGTCGCCGAGGGCGTGGGCGCCGAGTACGTTCCCCTCGAGAGGGCGCTGGGCATCCCCGCGCCGGAATCGAACGGAGCGGTCGCGAAGACCGACACCCCCAAGCAGGAATCAGCAGCAAGCAAGGACAGGGACGGAGCAGAATGAGCAGCTACGCAGTGGTCAACCCGGCAACCGGCGAGAAGGTCAAGGAGTACCCGGAGATCTCCGACGCCGACCTCGACGCGGCGATCGCGAAGGCGGACGAGGCGCACGCGACCTGGTCGCAGTCGACCTCCGTCGCCGAGCGCGCGGCGATGGTCAAGAAGGTCGCCGAGCTCCACTCCGAGCGCCGCGAGGAGCTGTCGGAGATCGCCGTGCGCGAGATGGGCAAGCCGATGGAGCAGGCGCTCGGCGAGGTCGACTTCTGCGTCGACATCTACGGCTACTACGCCGACAACGCCGAGGAGTTCCTCGCCGACGAGCCGATCAAGCTGCTCGCGGGCGAGGGCACCGCGCTGATCCGGAAGACGTCCCAGGGACCCCTGCTGGGGATCATGCCCTGGAACTTCCCCTACTACCAGGTGGCCCGTTTCGCCGGACCGAACCTGATCGTCGGCAACACGATCCTGCTCAAGCCCGCGCCGCAGTGCCCGGAGTCCGCCGAGGCGATCCAGTCGATGTACCGCGACGCCGGCTTCCCCGACGGCGCCTACGAGACGATCCTCGCCACGAACGAGCAGATCGAGTCGGTGATCGCCGATCCGCGGGTCCGCGGGGTCTCGCTCACCGGCTCCGAGCGCGCCGGCGCCGCCGTCGCGGAGATCGCCGGTCGCAACCTGAAGAAGGTCGTGCTCGAGCTCGGCGGGTCGGATCCGTTCGTCCTGCTCGGCGCCGAGGACCTCGACGAGGCCGTCGAGGCCGCCGTCGCCGCCCGGCTCGACAACACCGGCCAGTCCTGCAACGCGGCGAAGCGGTTCATCGTCGCCGACGACCTCTACGAGGACTTCCTCGGGAAGTTCACCGAGAAGATGACGGCCACCGAGCCCGGTGACCCGACGGCGGAGGGCACCGAGATCGGGCCCCTGTCGTCGCAGACGGCGGCGGAGCGGCTCCAGGAGCAGCTCGACCGCGCGGTCGAGCAGGGTGCCGAGGTCGTCGCCGGCGGCGAGCGCCGGGACAACTGGTTCCCGAGCACCGTCCTGACCGGGATCACGCCCGACAACGACGCCTACCGCGAGGAGTTCTTCGGGCCGGTGGCGCAGGTGTACCGGGTGAGCTCGGAGGAGGAGGCGATCGAGCTGGCGAACGACACGCCGTTCGGCCTCGGTTCCTACGTGTTCTCCGACGACTCCGAGCAGGCGCTGCGGGTGGCGGACAAGCTCGACACCGGGATGGTGTTCGTCAACGGCGTCGGCGCGGACGGCGCCGAGCTGCCGTTCGGCGGGACGAAGCGCTCCGGCTTCGGCCGCGAGCTCGGCCGCTACGGCATCGAGGAGTTCGTCAACAAGAAGCTGATCCGCGTCCTCAAGTAGGGCGCTGGGCCGGGCCTGGCCCGGCTCATGCCTTTCGGCCGTGCTGCCGACATAGGGCTGAGGGTTGTCTCCAGCCATGCCCACCCACGTCCGCATCCGCATCCTGCTCGCCGTGGCCATCACGGCGATCTGCGCGAGCGTATTCGCTGGTCCTCGACGTCCAGCGCCGAGAGCGACGACGCGTCCTTCGCGGCCTACTCGAGCGCCCGTGAGCTGCGCGGCGCGACGGCGACGATGGCCTTCACGGTGGGAGAGGCCGCGGAGCATGGCGCCGGCGCCGGCCCCGAGGTCGCGGAGGCTCAAGCGCGACGTCGGCCGACGCGATCGAGCGGGCCCGGTCCGAGCTGAGCGAGGACGGGATCGGTCGAGCGGGAGCTGATCGAGCAGGAGGCCGCAGCCGCCCTCGCGCCTGTCCGACCTGGGCACCCGGGCGCTGGGAGGCGCGCCGGCCGAGGGCGTCGACGCGCCGCCGCGACGAGCTGCTCGACCGGAGCATCACCGCCAACGACGAGCTCCTGCGCGTTCTCGCCGCGCAGCGCGAGCGACCAGGCGGCTGCCGCCTCGCGGCGCCCGGTCCTCGTCGTCCTCGGCCTCTCGATCCTCTTCGGGCTCCTGCATCTCCTCCTGGTCGAGCGCCCGGCGCGCCGCGAGCGCCGCGATCACGCGGCCCAGTTGGACTTCGCCGACGCGATGCAGGTCGCGCGCTCCGAGGGCGGAGGCCTACGACGTGGTCGCGCGCCACGTTCGGCGGACCACCGGCGCGGTCCCACGTGACCGTCCTCAACCGCAACAACTCCGCCGACCGGCTCGAGGCCGTGACCCCGGTGGCGCCGGGCTCGGCGGCGGCGAGGTCCCTCGCAGGGGGCCAAGCCCGACTCCTGCCTGGCGATCCGCCTGGCCCGCACCTCACCACGTCGAGCCGGGCGTCGCAGCCGCTTCTGAGCTGCGAGGTCTGCGGCGGGTGCGGGCGAGCAGGCGACCTGCGTTCCCTCCCTGGTCGGCGGCGAGGTCGTCGGCGCGGTGCTCGTCGAGCACGAGGAGGAGACTCGACCGCCGCAGCCGCGAGCAGTTCGAGCAGTCCGTCGCCGAGAGCGCTCCCGTGATCGCCAACCTCCGCAACCTCGCGCTGGCGGAGATCCGCGCCGCCACCGACAGCCTCACCGGGCTCCCCAACCAGCGCGCGGCCCACGAGATGATCAAGCGATCGGCGGCGATCGCCGGCCGCACCATGGAGTCGCTCGCGCTCGTTCTCTTCGACCTCGACCGCTTCAAGACGCATCAACGACACCCACGGCCACGACAAGGGCGACGAGGTCCTTGCGGCCGTCGCGGCCGCCACGGCCGAGGCCCTGCGCGAGAGCGACTTCGCCGGCCGGCTCGGCGGCGAGGAGTTCGTCGCCGTGCTGCCGGCCACCGACCGGGCCGGCGCCGTGAAGGCGGCCGAGAACCTCAGGGTCGGCGATCAGCACCGATCGAGGTGGCCGGCGTCACCAGGCCGATCATCGGCCTCGTTCGGCGTCGCCGTCATGCCCGACGACGCCGGCGAGCCGTCCGTCCTGCTGCGCCAGGCCGACCGCGCCCTCTACGCGGCGAAGAACGCCGGCCGGAACCGGGTCGAGACGGCCTCGCCGGCCGAGGCCCGTACGGACCTGGACCCGTCGCAGCCGGACGAGGAGACCCCGACGCTAGAACGCCAGGCGCAGCAGCGCCGTCACCACCGCGGCGAAGGTGATCGCCACGAGCGTGTACTTCGGCCGCACGAGCAGGAGGCACCCGGCGGCCGCAACCCCGGCGAGCCGTGGGTCGATGTCGTAGGCGCGGTCCCCGCCGACCGTCTCGACGACGACGAGCGCGGCGAGGAGCGCCGGCGCGAGCAGCTCGATGATCGAGACGAGCCGCGGCCCCAGGTCGCGACCGCCGACCGCCAGCGGCCCCGCCGCCTTGATGGCCGCGGTGCCGAGCGCGAGCAGCACGATCGTGATCCAGGCGTCGCTCATGCCGCGGCCTCCCCCGGACCCGCGGATCTCCGCAGGCCCACGACCGCACCGAGGCAGGCGGCGATGATCGGCACCCCGGGAGGCGTGATCGGGATCAGCGCCAGCGCCAGCGAGCCGCCGAGGAGCGCCGCCGCCGCGCCCCGCCAGGTGGATGCCGCGTCGCTGTCGAGCAGCAGCCCGAGGAAGAACGCGGGGAAGAGGGCGTCGAGGCCGAAGCGCTCCGGGTCCCCGATCAATCCGCCGCAGAGCACGCCGATGACGGTCCCGCCGACCCAGCAGGGGTAGTTGGGCGCGGTCGCGCCGAGCATGAAGCGATGGTCGTAGCGGCCCGCGCCGCGGCTCGACGCCGCCCACGAGAAGTCGATCAGCGCCTGCCCGATCATCGCCCGCCTGACCGGCCGGTGGGTGAGCGACGGCGCGATCGCGATGCCCATCGGCAGGAACCTGACGTTGAGGAGGAGGCCCGCGGTGACCGCGGCGATCGGCCCCCCGCCGGCGGCCAGGACGGCGATCACGGCGAACTGCGCCGACCCGGCGAAGACGATCGCCGACATCACGATCGCCTCGATCCCGCCGATCACGGGCTCGGCGATCACCCCGAAGGTGATCGAGAGCGCCAGCGAGGCGACCGCGAGGGGCATCCCGGCGCGGAAGCCCTGGCGGAACGACGGATGCCGGCGCAACGAGGGCATCCGGCGATTCTCGCGGGTGCCGTCGCTCCGGCCGATTCGGATCGGCGAAGCCCCGCATAAGGGGCGCTTACGGGGTCAGCCGCTCAGCGCCGGCCCACCGACAGCGACTGGCTCCAGGTGCCGCGGTCGAAGAACGGCAGCTCCGGGGGAGCGGCCGCGCCCTGGGCGACCACGTCGTACATCAGCCGCGGCGCCCGCCAATCTCGCGGTTTCTTCGAGTCGAAGCGGTCGGAGAGCGACTCGCCGGTGCGCAGCGCGGCCCGCAGGTAGTCCTTGGGCCCGAGCCTGCGGAGCGCGATCGCCTCGCCGGGGGTGATGTCGTACTCATGGGAGGTGCTCGTCCCACCGGCGAGCGGCTCGGCCGCCGGTCCGTAGGGCTTCAGCAGGATCGCCTCGAGCTGCGTCTTGAACTCCTCCCAGATCGAGACGCCCGGAGCGACGGTCCCGGCGTCGTCGGTGCGATCGTAGTTGCCGTCCCAGCGCAGCAGCTCGGCGATCGTGCGCGCGCCGATCCCCTTCTGCAGCCGCTTGGCGGTGCGCAGCTTGCGGCGGTTGACGAACGGGAACTGCTGAGCGGTCGTGCCGCTGGTCAGCTCGATCCGGCGGCTCTTCTTGTAGCTCGGGTTCTTCGCGACCCTGCGGACGAGCGACTGGAGCAGCCGGACGCGATGCAGGTTGCCGTTGGTGCGCTCGCGGGCCGGGGCGTCGCCGTTGGTCCAGCCGGCCGACGGCACGTTGTTCCAGTTGGCGAGCCAGTTGCGCTCGGGGTTGACGACGTGCGGCGTCTTCGACCGCGGCAGCAGGCCCCGCTTCCCGCGCCACTCGGCCCGGCCGTTGCCGGGGAACGGCAGGCGCTCGTCCCACCGCTTCGGCCGCAGCGGGATGCAGGCCCGGATGCCAGTAGCCGATCCGGCCCGGCCGAGTCGACCGCCATCACGTTCTCGTTCCAGGTCACCTTGCGCATCGCCTTGTCGACGTCGGAGATCTTGTCGGAGTCCATCAGCTGCGGTCAGCCCGGTGAACGTCTCCAGCTCGCGCTTCCAGATCGCGTAGCGCCGGGCGTAGGCGACCCCTTCGCCGCGGAACTGGACCGGGCCGTGGGTGGTCCGGCAGATCCGCTCGGTGACCGTCCCGGCCGGGAGCCCGGGGTCGTCGATCAGGTCGGGCAGCGAGGTCGGGGGCGTCTTGTAGTCGAAGGTCTCGTCCCGGCAGCTCATCTGCCTCGTGTCGCCCCGGAAGTCGTAGGTCTCGTCGCCCTCGGTCTCGACCGCGAACAGGTCGTCCTCGTCGGAGAGCCCGGAGGTGTAGCCCCAGGCGACCTTGCCGTTGTGCCCGATCGCGACGAGCGGCACCCCGGCGGCGCTGACGCCGCGCGCGTCCTGGACCGGCGAGTGGATCTCGAACTCGAAGAAGAGCTCCGGGATCGCGAAGCCGAGCTGGGGGCCGTTGAAGAGGTAGCCGCGGTTCTTCTCCTCGTCGCGGATCGCCCACATGAACGAGCCGCCGCCGGGGAGGATGCGGGCCAGGTCCGCGCCCGGCGCCTCGCCCTCCTCGGAGCTCATCGCGGCCTCGGTCCCGCCGACGGTCTCGGTCCCCGGGCCGGCCGCGTCCTTCACGTCGATCCCCTTCAGGTACTTGCGGCTGCGCCGGAAGCCGACCCGCTCGTCCTTGCGGCTGCGGCCGGGCTGAGCCGGGAAGACGCCCTCGCTGCGCCTGATCGTCGGGATCGCGCCCTTCGTCCGGACGGGGGAGAGCAGGTTGAAGCCCGCGCGGGCCGATGCGCTGCAGGGCCTGGGCGTTCTCGAGCTCGTTGCCGTCCCCCGAGGGGACGGTGCGGGCGAGCAGCACGCCGATCCGCGCCGAGTCGCGCACGGTCCAGTCGGTCAGCGGCACGCCGAGTGCGATGAACTCGCCGGGCACCTCGTTCGGGTGGGTCTGCAGGTAGTCGATGTAGGCGTTGATGCCGTCGCGGTAGGCGATGAACCGACCCTGCAGGAGAGCCGGGACGCGGCTGACCATCGCGTCGATCTCGGCGTCCGTGTAGTAGTCGCGGCGCGCGATCAGGTCGTCGTCGAGGTAGGTCGAGCCGAGGATCTCGGCGAGGCGTCCCGACGCCGCCCGGCGGAAGAGCTCGAGCTCGAAGAGCCGGTCCTGCGGCGGCCGCGTAGCCGACGCCGAACCAGGCGTCGTAGTCGGTCTCGCCGGTCACCGACGGGATCCCGAAGGAGTCGCGCTCGATCGTCACGCCCGCGGCCGGCGTCTCGGTGCTGTCCGCGGGCTGGTCGAACCCGAAGGGGCGCAGCCGGAAGTCGATGAACAGGGGCGTCTGATCGGTCAGGTGCGGCGAGCCGGTGCCGTCCGCGACGCCCGGGATCGAGACGTAGCCGCTCTGGCCGGGCGGCAGCACGGCCTCGGCCTTGAGCACGGCCGCGGAGGCAACGCCGGCGGAGCCGGCGGCGAGCAGCGCCCGCGGTCGCGATCGCAAGCGCCGCGCGCCGCGTCCACACCGCTCACCGCTCGCCCGCTGCCCCCCATCGCGGCCAGCCTATCCCGCGGCCGCCGTGCCGGTGCGGCACCCCGGGTGTAGGTTTCATCCGATGCAGGTCGAGGGAAAGCGAGCGCTGCTGACCGGTGCCACCGGAGGGCTCGGGCGCGCGATCGCGCTCACCCTGGCCGAGCGCGGCGCATCGGTGATCCTCTCCTCGCGCAAGCGTGAGGAGCTCGAGGCGCTCGCCGGCGAGCTCCCCGGCGACGGCCACACCGTCGCCGTCTCCGACCTCGCCGAGCCCGGGGCCGCCGAGGCGCCTCGCGGCCGAGGCGGGCGACGTCGACGTGCTGGTCGCGAACGCCGGCCTGCCGGGCACCGGGCCGCATCGAGGACTTCAGCTCCGGAGGAGATCGACCGCGCGATGCGGGTCAACCTCGAGGCGCCGATGATCCTCGCCCAGCGAGCTGCTGCCCGGCGATGACGAGCGCGCGGAGGCGGGCCACCTCGTCTTCGTCTCATCGCTTGTCCGGCAAGGCCGCCTCCCCTCGCGCGCTCGATCTACAACGCGACGAAGTTCGGCCTGCGCGGCTTCTCGCTCGCCCTGCGCGAGGACCTCGCCGGCGACGGCGGAGCGATCGGCGTCTCCGTCGTGATGCTTCCGGGTTCATCCGCGACGCCGGGATGTTCGCCGACTCCGGCGCCAAGCCCCCGCCCGGGCGTCGGGCACCGCCACGCCCGAGCAGGTCGGTGCCGGGCGTCGTCAAGGCGATCGAGTCGAACAAGCGCGCGAGGTCGCGGTCGCCCCGTCCGCAGCAGCGTGCGCTCGCGCACTTCGCCCACGTCTTCCCGCGGCATCGCCGGCCGGGCGCAGCGGAGCGTGCGGCGAGAAGGTCGCCGACCAGCTCGCCCAGCGGTCAGACCGACAAGCGCTGAGCCCCCGATTGGCCCCCTTCCGCGGATGGGTAGCGTTGAGGTGTACCCACCCCGACTGAGGAGACCGACTTGAGCGACGAGCAGGATCCAGCTGACAAGGAGCTGACCGACGTCCCGGCATTCGAGCCGGCGCCCGCCGACGCCATCGAGATCGCAGCCGAGGAGGACGCAGCCGCCGAGGCCGGCGCCATCGGCGGCGTCTCCGGCGAGGAGGGCCTGCCCGAGGCGGAGCGCCCGCTGGCCGAGGCCGGCGAGGGCGAGGCGGAGGGCTTCGAGCAGGCCGAGGAGGCGCTGATCGAGGCCGCCTCCCACGGCGACAGCCCGGCCAACCCGCTGGTCGACCGCTTCACGCCCGAGGACGCCGAGTCCGAGGGCCTCGCGGAATACGGCGAGGCCGACCACGTCGACATCGGCGACGATGACGGCGACCAAAGCGACAAGGAGTAGACATGTCAGACAGCTTCGGGGCACGTGACAGCCTGGAGGTCTCGGGCCGCGAGTACGAGATCCATCGCCTCGATGCGCTGCAGTCGAAGTTCGACGTCGCCCGGCTTCCCTACTCGCTGAAGGTCCTGCTCGAGAACGTCCTCCGGCTCGAGGACGGCGAGAGCGTCACCACCGACGACATCGAGACGATCGCGACCTGGGACGCGAAGGCGGAGCCGTCGAAGGAGATCCCCTTCCAGCCGGCCCGGGTCCTGATGCAGGACTTCACCGGCGTCCCCGCCGTGGTCGACCTCGCCGCGATGCGGGACGCCATGGAGGAGCTCGGCTCCGACGCGGCCAAGATCAATCCGCTCGTCCCCGTCGACCTGGTGATCGACCACTCGGTGCAGGTCGACGCCTTCGGCAACGCCCGCGCCTTCGAGGTCAACGCCGAGCGCGAGTTCGAGCGCAACCAGGAGCGCTACGAGTTCCTGCGCTGGGGCCAGAAGGCCTTCGACAACTTCCGCGTGGTCCCGCCCGCAACCGGCATCTGCCACCAGGTCAACCTCGAGTACCTCGGGCGCGTCGTCTACGCCGAGGACGGGGACGGCACCGCCAAGGCCTACCCCGACACGCTCGTCGGGACCGACTCCCACACGACGATGATCAACGGCCTCAGCGTGCTCGGCTGGGGCGTCGGCGGGATCGAGGCGGAGGCGGCGATGCTCGGGCAGCCGATCTCGATGCTGCTGCCGCAGGTGATCGGCTTCCGCCTCGACGGCGAGCTTCCCGACGCCGCCACGGCGACCGACCTCGTGCTGCGCGTCACCGAGATGCTCAGGGAGAAGGGCGTCGTCAGCAAGTTCGTCGAGTTCTTCGGCCCCGGCCTGCCGAGCCTCGGGCTGGCCGACCGCGCGACCCTCGGCAACATGTCGCCGGAGTTCGGCTCGACCTGCGCGATCTTCCCGCCGGACAAGGAGACCCTGCGCTACCTCGAGTTCACCGGGCGGCCGACGGAGACGATCGAGCTCGTCGACGCCTACACCCGCGAGCAGGGGCTCTTCCACGAGCCCGACAGCGAGGAGCCGACGTTCTCCGACACGCTCGAGCTCGACCTCGGCGACGTCGTGCCCTCGATCGCCGGCCCGAAGCGCCCGCAGGACCGGATCGCGCTGACCGACTCGAAGAGCTCCTTCCTCGAGATGCTGAAGGCGGCGACAGAGCAAGGCGGCCGAGAAGGCGCGAGAACGGCCACGACGAGACCGTCGCGGAGACCTTCCCCGCCTCCGACGCCCCCGGCGACGACCGCAGCGACACCGCGGAGGAGCGGTCGCCAGGACAAGAGCGACGAGCCCGCCGAGCAGGACGAGGACGAAGGCCGCCGTCGCCACGGAGGCGAAGACCGCACGACTGCGATCGAGGTCACCGACGCCGACGGCAACAAGTTCGACCTCGACCACGGCCGCGTCGTGATCGCCGCGATCACCTCCTGCACGAACACGTCGAACCCCTCGGTGATGATCGGCGCCGGGCTGCTCGCCAAGAAGGCGGTCGAGCGCGGTCTCGACGTCAAGCCCTGGGTGAAGACGTCACTGGCCCCCGGCTCGACCGTCGTCACCGACTACCTCGAGCAGTCCGGGCTCGACGAGTACCTGAACAAGCTCAAGTTCGACCTCGTCGGCTACGGCTGCACGACCTGCATCGGCAACTCCGGGCCGCTCTCGGACGAGATCTCCGAGGCCGTCAACGAGAAGGACCTCGTGGTCTGCGCGGTGCTCTCCGGCAACCGCAACTTCGAGGGCCGGATCAACCAGGACGTGAAGGCCAACTACCTGGCCTCGCCGCCGCTCTGCGTCGCCTACGCCCTCGCCGGCCGGATGGACTTCGACTTCGAATCCGAGCCGCTCGGGCAGGACTCCGACGGGGAGGACGTCTTCCTCAGCGACGTCTGGCCGAGCGCCGAGGAGATCAAGGACACGGTCGCCGATGCGGTCCGCAAGGACATGTTCGAGAAGAACTACGCCAACGTCTTCGAGGGCGACGAGCGCTGGAAGGCGATCAAGGTCCCGGACGAGGACCGCTACACCTGGCCCGACTCCACCTACGTCCGCCGCCCGCCGTTCTTCGAGGACATGGACCCCGAGCCCGCCGACGGCGCCGAGCCGATCGAGGGCGCGCGGGTGCTGGCCAAGCTCGGCGACTCGATCACCACCGACCACATCTCGCCCGCCGGGGCGATCAAGCGGGACAGCCCGGCCGGCAGCTGGCTGCAGGAGCAGGGGGTCGACGTCCGCGACTTCAACTCCTACGGCTCCCGCCGCGGCAACCACGAGGTGATGATGCGCGGGACCTTCGCCAACGTGCGGCTGCGCAACGAGCTGGTCGACCGCGAGGGCGGCTGGACCCGCCACATGCCGAGCGGCGACGAGATGCCGATCTACGACGCGGCGATGAAGTACGCCGAGGACGGCGTGCCGCTGGTCGTCCTGGCCGGCAAGGAGTACGGCTCCGGCTCGTCGCGCGACTGGGCCGCCAAGGGGACCCTGCTGCTCGGCGTGCGCGCGGTGATCGCCGAGAGCTTCGAGCGCATCCATCGCTCGAACCTGATCGGGATGGGCGTGCTGCCCCTGCAGTTCCCCGACGGGGAGGGCATCGAGTCGCTCGGCCTCACCGGCGAGGAGGAGTTCACGATCGGCGAGGTCGACATCGAGAACGCCACGTCGATCGACGTCAGCGCCTCACGCGAGGGTGGCGATCCGGTCGAATTCGAGGCCCGCGTGAGGCTCGACACGGCCAACGAGAGGCAGTACTTCCGCCACGGCGGCATCCTTCACCGGGTTCTGAGCGAGCTCCGCTGATTCCGGAAAACAGTCGCATTGCATCGCCCTGGGCCAATGTAGAAGAATGATTCCCTAGTTCGAAGTTTCACAAAGCTCGCTCCCGGTAAGTCCCGCCTCCGGGAGCGATCGCGTCGGCATCCCTCCCTGGCTACCGACGCGCGGGCTGGGGTGCGGGCCGCGCGGACCCCCTGCCTCCCGCGGCCCCGCCTCAGCCCATCTTCTTCCGCTCGGTTCAGCGGTCGGGGTCGGGCGGGTCCGGCTCTTCGCCGGTGAGCTCGATCGGCTCGAACGCCTGTCCATGCAGCCCGGTGCCGCGCAGGTCGATGACCTTGCCCTCGGCGCTGACCGTGACGTTGCCCTGCGCGAGGGCGGCGGCGATCAGGCCCGCGACCTCGCCGAGGTCCGCGGGCTGGCGCCGCCGAGCCGGAGCCGGAGCGGAGCGGGTTGCGGATCCCCGAGATCGGGATTGCGCCGCAGCGTCGTCCGCGTCCAGGCGCCTCCGGGAGCTCGCCCGGCTCGGGGGCCGCCGCCGGGGGCGGGACGCCCATGGCGCCGAGGTCGAGGCCGGCGCGACCCAGAGCGCCGCGAGGATGTCGGCCTGCATGCGCCGCGGGATCGCAGGGCGTTCGCGCCGCCGCCCTCGGATCCATGCCGTGGCTGGCGCAGCACCGCGAAGATCTCCTTGCGGGCGTCGCCCTCGCGTGAAGTCGGCCACCTGCCCCGCGCCTCCATCCCCGCGCTCAGGCGGAGCGGGAATCTGCGCTCTCCCGCGCCCGCCGGTTCCGGAAGTAGCTGAACAGCCCCACTGGGTCAGCTTAGTTCCGGAGTCGACTCTCGGGCAAGCCGGCGGTCGATCCAGGCGATGCCGATCACGCTGCCGACGGGCCCGACCGGCGTCAGGGTCGCGGCGAGGAGCCAGAACGGCGCCTCCCTTCGCAGGATCGCGATCCAGAGGAGCAGGCAGAGGGCGATGTAGCCGATCCCGTGAGCGAGGCCGAACACGAACGTCGCCTGCTCGAGCCCCGGGATCGCCCAGACGACCAGCAGGGCGGCGAAGACCGCAAGCTCGAGATAGGAGACCCGGCGCACCCACTCGAACAGCGGGCCCGGCGTGCGGGGTCGAAACTCGCTCTCCCCGGCGACGGCGTCGTTCACCGCTGGGAGGCTAGAGGTCGGCCGACCCCTACAAGCGGCAGAGGTCATCGCGGCAAATGCTGGACAGCCGTACATGGGAGCCCCGCCGCGCCGGGAGAAGAATGCGTCCCATGCAGAGTTCCTCCAATTCGAGGATCGGAGAGCGGGCGATTGCCCGGGCTCTGGAGGCACGGCGCGTCTTCGTAGGGCATGCGCCGCGTTCTCGAACCTGCCCGGACTGCGGGACCGGGCGTCGCTCCAATCGGGCACAGGGTGCGTGTTCCGGGTGCGGCGCGATCCCGTCGGGGGCGGCCTCACGGCCGCCCGCCGGATAGCCCGCGTTCCTCTCTCCCGTGGGTGCAGCGAGGGCGCCGGACCGCATGATGCGGCCGGCGCCCTTCGCGTGGCTCAGGCCCGCGCCTGCTCGCGCTTCAGCTCGACCGGATCGTGCGCGCAGAAGAGCCGCACCTCGTCGCCGTGCCCGCTCGCGAGCTCGCGGAGCCGCTCCTGGTTGGCGATGCGGGCCGCGTTGTCGGTCGCCATCGCGCGCTGGAAGAGCCTCAGCCCGGTCGGGCAGTCCGCCGACGGGTCGAGATCGTTGCGGTGGAAGTACGCGTCGCCGCAGTGCAGCATCCAGCCGTCCGCCTCGCGGACCGCGATGCCGCAGTGCCCGAGTGAGTGGCCGGCGAGGGGGATGAGCAGGATCTCCGGGTCGACGCCCGGCAGGACCCGGATGCTCTCGAAGCCGAACCAGGAGTCGCCGTCGACGGCGTGGGTCCGCCAGCGCGGGCCGTGGGCGAAGTGGCCGCGCGGATAGCGGGCTCGGTCCCGCAGCGAGGGGTCGATCGCCACGCCGTGCTCGGTCTCGAAGACGTGAACCTCAGCCTCGGGGAAGTCGGGAAGCCCGCCGGCGTGGTCGAGGTCGAGGTGGGTGACCGCGACGTGGCGGACGTCGCCCGGCTCGAACCCGAGCGCGCGGATCTGCTCGAACGCGGTCTCGGCGGAGTCGGCGGCGGGCCGGAAGGCGGCCGTGAACGGAACCCCGAGCTGGCGGTATGGGTGGCGGGTGTCCTCCAGCCCCATCCCGGTGTCGACGAGGACCAGCGAGTCGGCCGTCTCGATCAGCAGGCAGTGGCAGACCAACTCGACCGAGACGCCGCGCTCGCCGGAGACGAGGTGGCGCCCGTAGGGGCACAGCGAGCCGCAGTTGAGGTGGTGGATCTTCATCGCAGTCGAGGTTCTACCAGCGCGGCCGCGGCAGGAAGAAGCTGAGAATCGCGCGCTTGCGGCAGTTCGGGCAGCGGTGCAGCGGCTCGACCGGCGTTCCGCAGTGCCTGCACGGCGGCTTCTGGGCGACGATCCCTGGCAAGCCGATGCCCCGAGTCCCGGCGCTCAGCCGGTGAGGGCCGTCAGCACGATCCGCTCCTGCTCGGTGCGGTGCGCGGCGGGGTAGCCCTCGGAGGGACTGGCGCGCTCGGGCCGGCCGACGTAGCGCAGCTCGATCCCCTCGCCGAGCAGCTCCGGCATGCGCCGCTGCATCGAGTGCCAGGAGCCCATGTTCTGCGGCTCCTCCTGCGCCCAGATGATCTGCTCGAGGTTCGGGTAGCCCTCGAGCAGCTCCTGGATCTGGGCCTTCGGGAAGGGGTAGATGTACTCGATCCGGGCGATCGCGACGTCATCGACGTCGGCGCGCCGATCGTGGCCGTCGAGGTCGTAGAAGACCCGGCCGGAGCAGAGCACGAGGCGCTTGACCGACTCGCGGTTCTCGACCCGCGGATCGTCGATCACGTAGCTGGAAGCTGCCGTCGGTCAGGTCGCTGAGCTTCGAGGCGGCGTCGCTGAGCCGCAGCAGGCCCTTCGGCGTGAAGACGACCATCGGCCGCGGCTTGGCGATGCGCGCCTGGCGGCGCAGGACGTGGAAGTACTGGGCGGCGGTCGAGGGGTAGGCGAGGCGCATGTTGCCCTCGGCGGCGAGCTGGATGAATCGCTCGATCCGGGCGCTGGAGTGCTCGGGCCCGGAGCCCTCGTAGCCGTGGGGGAGCAGCAGGGTGAGGCGCGAGGTCTGGCCCCACTTCGACTCGCCGGCGGCGATGAACTGGTCGACGATCACCTGGGCCGAGTTGCCGAAGTCGCCGAACTGCGCCTCCCAGAGGATCAGGCTCTCCGGCGACGCCGCCGAGTAGCCGTACTCGAAGCCGAGGCAGGCGTTCTCCGACAGCGGCGAGTTGTGGATCTCGAACGGCGCCAGCGCTCCCGAGAGGTTCTGGATCGGCGCGTACTTGAGGCCGGTCTTCTCGTCGTGGAGGACGAGGTGGCGGTTGGAGAACGTGCCGCGCTCGGAGTCCTGCCCGGTGAGGCGGATGTGCGTGCCCTCGGTCAGCAGCGAGGCGTAGGCGAGGGCCTCGGCGTGGCCGAACTCGATCGGGCCCTCGTCGAGGATCTCGATGCGCCGCTCGAGCGGCTTGCGCAGCTTGCGGTGGACGCTGAAGGACTCGGGGAACTGGATCAGCTCCTCGTTGAGGGTGCGGATGCGCTTCTCGGAGACCTTCGTCTCGACGTCGGGGCTCTTCGTCCGGTCGAGCTCGCCGGTGCCGGTGACCGTCGGGTCCTCGAACTCGCCGGCCTCGATCTTGCCGCGCAGGTCCTTGAGGAGCCCGCTGAGCTCCTCGCGGCGGTCGTTCGCGTCCTCCTCGACGGCGGCCTCGTCGATCACGCCCTCCTCGATCAGCCGCTTCGCGTAGAGCTCGCTGACCGGCGGGTGCTTCTTGATCTGCGCCGCCTGCTCCGGCTGGGTGTAGGCCGGCTCGTCGGTCTCGTTGTGCCCGTAGCGGCGGTAGCCGATCAGGTCGATGACGACGTCGCGGGCGAAGCGATCGCGGAACGCCATCGCCAGGCGGGCGGCGGCGATGCAGTCCTCGACCTCGTCGGCGTTGACGTGGATGATCGGGACGTTGAAGCCCTTCGCCATGTCGGAGGCGTACGGAGTCGAGCGCCCCTCCTGCGGGTCGGTCGTGAAGCCCACCTGGTTGTCCTGGATGATGTGGACCGTGCCGCCCGTGGCGTAGCCCTCGAGCGACTGGATGTTGAGCGTCTCGGCGACGACCCCCTGGCCCGGGAAGGCGGCATCGCCGTGCAGGAGCAGCGGCAGGGCGACCTTGGGGTCGTGGTGCAGGCGCGGCCCGGAGCGACCGGTCTGCGCGGCGCGGGCGGTGCCCTCGACGACCGGGTCGACGAACTCGAGGTGGCTCGGGTTGGGGGAGAGGCGCATGCGCACGTCGCCCTCGCCCGACTCGAAGAGGCCCTCGGCGCCGTGGTGGTACTTGACGTCGCCGGTGCCGCCGTGGCGCAGCGCGTCGGTCCGCTTGACCGCGTCGAGCGCCTTGGCGCCCTCGAACTCGGCCATGATCGACTCGATCGAGCGCCCGAGGTTGTGGGCGAGCACCGACAGCCGGCCGCGGTGGGCCATGCCGATCGCGACCTGCTCGGCGCCGTTCTTCTTCGCCAGGGTGGCGAGCTCGTCGATCATCGGGACCGTCGCGTCGAGCCCCTCGATCGAGAACATCTTCTGGCCGAGGTAGGCCTTCTGGATGAACCGCTCGAACTGGAAGACCTCGACGAGGCGGTGGAGGAGCGCGCGCTTCTCCTCGTCGCTGAGCGGCTGACGGTGCGCGCCGGTCTCGATCATCTCCCGCAGCCACATCCGCTGCTGGTGGGAGGAGAGGTGCTCGATCTGGTAGCCGATCGTGCCGCAGTAGGCGTCGCGCATCCGCGGCAGGGCGTCGAGGAGCGTCTCGCCGGCGACGCCGATCCGCAGGATCGAGGCCGGGATCTTGCCCATCAGCTCGGGGGTGAGGTTGAGGTTCTCGGGCTCGAGCGCCGGGTCGCCCTTGCCGTCGCCGCCGAGCGGGTTCAGGTGGGCGGCGAGGTGGCCGTGGGTCCGGTACGCCTTGAGCAGCGAGGTCGCCGCCTGCACGGCCTGCAGGAGCTCCTCGTCCGGGGCCCCGGTGACCGACGGCGGCGCGACGGCCGTCGCCGAGGAGATCGCGAGCGGCGGTGCCGAGGCGGAGGCGGGGTGGGCGGTCGAGGTGACGCTCGCGTCGATCTCGAGCGAGGTCGCGACCTTCTCGTAGAACTCGTCGTCGCCGCTGAGGAGCTGATCGATGCGGCGCAGGAACGAACCCGACTCGGCCCCCTGGATGATCCGGTGGTCGTAGGTCGAGGTCATCGTCATGACCTTCGAGACCCCGAGGGCGCGCAGCTTGTCGGGCGCGGCGTGGGCCCACTCGGGCGGGTAGGCGATCGAGCCGGTGGCCACGATCGTCCCCTGGCCGGTCATCAGGCGCGGGACCGAGGCGACCGTGCCGAGGCCGCCCGGGTTGGTCAGCGTGATGTTGGTGCCGCGGAAGTCGTCGGCGGTCAGCGAGTTCTCGCGCGTCTTGCGGATGATGTCCTCGTAGGAGGCGTGGAACTCCTTGAAGTCGTCGGAGTCGGCGGCCGTGATGCAGGGGACCATCAGGCTGCGGGAGCCGTCCTTCTTCTCGATGTCGACCGCGATCCCGAGGTTGATCTGGCCGTGGTCGATCACGTTCGGCTTGCCGTCGCGCTCCTCGAACGTCCGCGCCATCGCCCGCCAGTCCTTGGCCGCCTCGACGATGGCCCAGGCGATCAGGTGGGTGAACGAGACCTTCAGGCCGCGCTCGGCGAGGGCGCCGTTGAGGGCCTTGCGCTTGGCGTCGAGGGTGTCGACCGCGAGCGTGCGGAAGGAGGTGGCGGTCGGGATCGAGCGGCTCTCGTCCATCGCCTTGGCGAGCATCCCCGCCGGGCCGCGCAGGACCTTCGCCTCGCCCTCGGCCTTCGCCTTGGACGGCGCGCTGCCGTTGCCGCTGCCGTCGGCGGCCGCGACCACGTCGGCCTTCATCACCTTGCCGCCGGCGCCGCTGCCCTCGATCTTCGAGAGGTCGATGCCCTCGGCGGCCGCGATGCGCTTCGCGACCGGGGACGCCTTCGCGTCGGAGTCGACCTCACCGGCGCCGTTGCCGGAGGCCGCGGCCTCCTTCGTCCTCGGAGCCCTCGTCCTCCTTCGGCTTCGCCTTGCTTGCGCCGCCCCCGCCGCCGCCGACCTCGATCTTGGCCAGCGCCTGGCCGACCTTGACCACGTCGTCGGGCTCGACGAGGAGCTCGGTGACGGTGCCGCTGGCGGGGGAGGGGACCTCGGCGTCGACCTTGTCGGTCGACACCTCGACGAGGGTCTCGCCCTCCTCGACCGCGTCGCCGGGCTGCTTGTGCCACTCGAGGACCGTGCCCTCGGTGACCGACTCGCCCATCTCGGGCATCGAAGCTTCGATCGTCTCGCCGGATCCGGCCTCGGCGTCGTCGGACTCGGCGTCCTCGGCGTCGTCGGCCTCGGCGTCGCCGCCCTCGCCGGGAGTGGAGGACGTCTCGTCGTCCTCGTCCTCGCCGATGTCGGCGTCGCCCTCGCCGCCGCCGCCCGCGTCGGGGAGCCCGTCGCCGCTGGGCTCCTCGTCGCCGGAGTCCTCGTCGCCGGATCGTCCGTCGGATCCTCCTCGGCGTCATCGCCGGATCCGCCGGATCCCTCCTCGCCGGGCTCCAGCTCGGCGAGCGCCTCGCCGACCTTGACCACGTCGTCGGGGCCCTTGAGGATCTTCGTCAGCGTGCCCGCGGCGGGGGAGGGGACCTCGGCATCGACCTTGTCCGTCGAAACCTCGACGAGGGTCTCGCCCTCCTCGACGAAGTCCCCCTCCTCCTTCAGCCACTCGAGGACCGTGCCCTCGGAGACGGACTCGCCCATGTTGGGCATCTCGACCTGAACGGTCCCCGTGGCCGGCATCCGTTCTCCTAGAAAAGTCTGGTCGCGTTGCTCACTGAACTCTCACTGAGTCTATGCACCTGCGTTGCCCAGCGCGCACGAACCGCAACCACTTCGGTCGAGAAGCCCTCAGCCGCGCTGATCCTCGAAGCGCGCGATGGCCTCGGCGCGTGATTCCTTCAGGTCGACGAGGGGGGCGGGGTAGTCCTCGCCGATCACGCAGCGCGCCTCCCGCTGGACCTCCGCGGGCGCCTCCCAGGGGGCCGCGAGATGCTTGTCGGGCAGCTCGGCGAGCTCGGGGACCCAGCGGCGCACGTAGATCCCCGTCCGGGTCGAACTTCTCCTGCTGGAGCACCGGGTTGAAGACGCGGAAGTAGGGCTGGGGGTCGGCGCCGACCGAGGCCGCCCACTGCCAGTTGCCGTTGTTCTGGGACTCGTCGCCGTCGAGCAGGTTCTCCATGAAGTGCGCCTCGCCCTCGCGCCAGTCGATCAGCAGGTTCTTGGTCAGGTACGAGGCGACCGCCATCCGCACCCGGTTGTGCATCCAGCCCTGCGCGCGCAGCTGTCGCATCCCGGCGTCGATCCAGGGCACGCCGGTCTCGCCGAGCTTCCACGCCTGGAGGGATTCCGGGTCGTCGCGCCACTCCATGCCGCGGAAGCGCTCGTCGTGCTCGAGCGTGCGGTTCTCCGGGAACGCGCGGATCACGTTCAGCCAGAAGTCGCGCCAGGCGAGCTGGCGGCGCAGCGCCTTCGCGCCCGCCGTCCCGCGCTCGATCAGCAGCGACTCGAGCTCGAGCGGCGAGACCGTCCCGAAGTGGAGCGCGGGGGAGAGGTGCGTGGTCGCGTCCTCGCCGGGCAGGTCGCGGACGCGCTCGTAGTCGTCGCACGACTCGACGGCCGCGTGCATCAGCTTGCGCCCGGCCGCCTCGCCGGGACCGGCCTCGTCGGCGATCCGCTTCGCCCGTGCGTGGACCCCGAGCGCCCGCTCGGTCGGCGGCCTGCCGACGCCCACGCCGGAGGGGGTGGCGAGCTTGCGCGGCTTCGTCGCGACGTCCCGCCGCGGCGCCCGCATCCAGGCCTTCGAGAAGGGCGTGAAGACCCGGAACGGCTCGCCGGCGCCGGTCTCGATCGACGCGATCTCGGCGCAGGTGATCCCGCCGTGACCGACTAGTTCAATCCCACTTTCGGCCAGGGCGTGTTGGACCCGCCGGTCCCGCGAGCGAGCGTGGGCGGTGTGGTCGCGGTTGACGTGCACGGCCTCGGCGCCGCAGTCGGCGGCGAGGCGCGGGATCTCGGCGGCGGGGTCGCCGGAGACGTAGTGGAGGCGGCTGCCGGCCTTGCGCAGGCCGGCGTCGAGCTCGCGCAGGCCGGCCAGCAGATAGGCGTTGCGGTTGGGCGAGCTGTGGCGGCCCGAGTGGAGGCCCGCCTCGAAGCAGAAGACGGGAACGACCTCGCCGGATGCGGCGGCGGCCGCGAGGGCGGGGTTGTCCGTCAGGCGAAGGTCGCGGCGGAACCAGACGATCGCAAGGGTCATCGGAGCGGCCGTCGGCGCCGCCGCTGAGCGGCAATCGTCACGAGAGGGAGTGTAGGGTCCGTCCATCGCTTGACCTGGCCGCGGCGGACGTGCCGGCGGCCGCGGCGTCTCCCGAGGAGGGGAAGCAAATGGCCTACTTCGTCACCGGAGCCACCGGTTTCATCGGACGCAATCTCGTCGAGCTGCTGCTCGAGCGGGAGGGCACCGTCTACGTGCTCGTGCGCGAGGGGTCGAAGGGCCGGCTCGAGGAGCTGCGCAACCGCTGGGGGGTCGACGAGGACCGGGTCGTCGGCGTCGTCGGCGACCTCTCCCAGCCGCGCCTCGGCGTCTCCGACGCCGACGTCGAGATGCTCACCGGGAAGGTCGACCACCTCTTCCATCTCGCCGCGATCTACGACATGAAGGCCGACGCCGAGTCCCAGCGCGTGGCCAACGTCGAGGGCACCCGCCACATGGTCGAGCTCGCCGAGGCGATCGATGCCGGGCGCGTGCACATGGTCAGCTCGATCGCCGCCGCCGGCCTCTACAAGGGGACCTGGCGCGAGGACATGTTCGACGAGGCCCAGGACGTCGACAACCACCCCTACTTCCAGACGAAGCACGAGTCCGAGCGGGTCGTCCGCGAGGAGTGCTCGCGCCCGTGGCGCGTCTACCGGCCGGGAATCGTCGTCGGCCACTCCGAGACCGGCGAGATGGACAAGGTCGACGGTCCCTATTACTTCTTCAAGCTGATCCGGCGGATCCGCTCGATCGTCCCGCAGTGGATGCCGATCCCCGGCGTCGAGGGTCGCGAGATCAACATCGTCCCGGTCGACTTCGTCGCCCGCGCGATGGACCACATCGCCCATCAGGACGGCCTCGACGGCCGCGCCTTCAGCCTCACCGACCCGAACCCGCTCTCGGCCGGCGAGGTCATCGACGTCTTCGCCCGCGCCGCCCACGCCCCGCAGACCTCCGTCCGGGCTCCGGCGGCGTTCACCGAGGCGCTGGCGCCGCTGATCAGCACGGGCGTCAACACGCTGCCGTTCGCCAACGGCATCACCGATCGGGTCCTCGACGACTTCGGGATCCCGCGCTCGGTGCTGATGTACCTGAACTACCCGACCCACTTCGACTCGCGGCGCACGCAGGCGGCCCTCGCGGGGACCGACATCAGCGTGCCGCCGCTCGAGGCCTACGCCGGCAAGCTCTGGGACTACTGGGCGCGCCACCTCGACCCGGACCTCTTCCGCGACCGGACCCTGATGGGGGCGGCGAAGGGCCGGGCGGGGCTGATCGGCGGCCTGACCCAGATCCTCGAGCAGCAGATCCCCGACGAGCTCGTGCGCGTCGGCAAGCGCCTTCAGGGCAACACCTCGCTCGAGAACTCGGTCCGCGGCAGCGTCGTGATGGTCACCGGCGCCTCCTCCGGGATCGGCAAGTCGGCGGCGATGAAGGTCGCCGACGCCGGCGGGATCGTCCTGCTGGTCGCCCGCACCCCCGAGAAGCTCGAGGAGACGCGCGACCAGATCGAGGCCGGCGGCGGCGAGGCCCACATCCACCGCTGCGACCTCTCCGACGTCGACGACATCGACCGGATGGCGGCCGAGGTGCTCGAGCAGCACGGCCACGTCGACATCCTGATCAACAACGCCGGCCGCTCGATCCGGCGCTCGATCGCGCTCTCCTACGACCGCTTCCACGACTTCGAGCGGACGATGCAGCTCAACTACTTCGGGCCGGTGCGGACGATCCTGCGGCTGCTGCCGGTGATGCGCGAGCGCCGCTCGGGCCAGATCGTCAACGTCAGCTCGATCGGCGTGCAGACGAACATGCCGCGCTTCTCCGCCTACGTCGCCTCGAAGTCGGCGCTCGACGCGTTCTCCCGCTGCATCGCGTCGGAGATCATCGACGACAACGTCAACATCACGACGATCCACATGCCGCTGGTGCGGACGCCGATGATCGCCCCGACCAAGATGTACGACCGCTTCCCGACGATCACGCCGGACGAGGCCGCCGACATGATCTGCGACGCGATCATCTACAAGCCGAAGCGGATCGCCACCCCGGTCGGCACGCTCGGCCAGGTGCTCTACGCGATCAACCCGAAGTCGATCGACTACATCCTCAACAGCGCCTACCACATGTTCCCGGACTCGACCGCGGCCAAGAGCGGCAAGGGCAAGTCGGGCAAGGGCGACCCGAAGGGGAACGGCGCCGGCGACAAGCAGACGGTCACGCGGGGAACGACGACCGACGAGCAGGCGAACCGCCAGCAGCTGGCGTTCGCGTATCTGATGAGAGGCGTTCACTGGTAGCTCGCGGGGGGCTGAGGCGGGTTCTCGCGAGCGCCGCGGTGGCGCTCACCTGCGCCGCTGGGGCCGGGAGATGCGCGCGCCGACGAGCGGGTGGTCAGCGGACCGCTGACGGCGCGCATCGGCACCGAGCCCTGGCGGCTCGAGCTGGAGGGGATCGCCCGCGGGGGAGACCTCACCGAGGACGCCGGGCTCGGCGGCACGCTCGCTCGGGCGGCTCGGCTTCGAGACGCCGACCGGCTGGTTCCACGCGACCCGGGTGACGAAGGCCGACCGGGGCGACGGCGAGCTCGCCTCACCGTCGCAACCAACGACCCGGCCGGCCGCACCCTCGCCGTCCGGGTCGATCCCGACGGCGGCGGCGTCATCAGGCTGCGGGCCGGGTCGGTCAGAGGCGCGCCGGGGGTGACCGCCACCGGGATCGGCTTCGGGGCGGTGGGGGGCGAGCGGTACCTCGGCTTCGGCGAGCGCTCGAACGCGGTCGACCAGCGCGGCAACCAGGTCGAGAACTACGTCTCCGACGGTCCCTACCAGGAGAACGAGCGGCCGATCATCTCCACCTTCGTCCCGCCGGACGGCTTCCATCCCCGCGACGACGCCACCTACTTCCCGGTGCCCTGGCTGCTCTCGACCCGCGGCTACGGCGTCCTCGTCGGCAACAGCGAGCCGAGCATGTTCGAGCTCGGCACCGAGCGCGCCGACGGGTGGAGCCTGGAGGTCGAGTCGGCGGCGCTCGAGCTGCGGTTCTTCGCCGGCCCCGACCCCGCCGACGTCGTCCGCCGGCTGACCGCGCACCGCACCGTCGGGCGCCAGCCGCCGCCCGGCGGCCCCTGGTTCTTCGGCCCCTGGTACCAGCCGCACGGCGACGGCGACCGGCTCGAGCAGGCGTCGAAGCTGCGCCGCGGCGACGTGCCCGCCTCAGCCGTCAACACCTACCTCCATTACCTGCCGTGCGGGGACCAGGAGGGGGTCGAGGCGCGAGCAGCCCGAGGTCACCTCCGGCTTCCACGAGCGCGGCTACGCGATCACGACGTACTTCAACCCGATGGTCTGCTCGACGTACAGCGCCGCCTTCAACCCGGCCGCCGCCCAGGGCCTGCTGACGAAGACGCCGGCGGGGACGCCCGCCCTCTACCGGTACTCGGCGAGCACCGACGACGCCTTCGTCGTCGGCCAGTTCGACTTCTCCAACCCCGAGACCGACGAGTACTACGGCGATCTCCTCGGCGAGGCGGTCGCCCACGGCTACGACGGCTGGATGGAGGACTTCGGCGAGTACACGCCGCTCGCGTCGCGGCTCCCACAACGGGATGAGCGGGCAGGAGATGCACAACCTCTACCCGGTCCTCTACCACCGCTCGAGCTGGCGCTTCTCACGCACGACCGAGCGGCCCGTCGCCGGCTTCATCCGCTCGGGCTGGACCGGCGTGGCTCCCTACGCGCAGATGGTCTGGGGCGGGGACCCGACGACCAGCTTCGGCTTCGACGGTCTCGCCTCGTCGGTCAAGCAGGCGCTCAGCATCGGCACCTCGGGGATCTCCCGCTGGGGCTCCGACATCGGCGGCTTCTTCGCGCTCGGCCGCACCCTCAGCCCGGAGCTGCTGATCCGCTGGATCGAGTTCGGCGCCGTCTCGCCGATCATGCGGACACAGGCGAACGGCGTTGCCGTTCCCGCCGATCGACCGCCCGCAGATCACCGATCCGGGAGTGCTGCCGATCTGGCGCCGCTACGCGAAGCTCCACACGCAGCTCTACCCCTACCTGCGCGCCGCCGACGCGACCTACCGGCGGACCGGGATGCCGGTCATGCGCCACCTGGCGCTGAGCTTCCCGGGCGACGGTCGTGCGGCCGGCGTCGAGGACGAGTTCATGTTCGGGCCCGACCTCCTTGCCGCGCCGGTCGTCGAGGCGGGTCAGACCGAAGCGGCGGCTCTACCTCCCGCGCGGGCGCTGGATCGACTTCTGGGATGCCGTCGGCTATGGCAAGCGGCGCGGCGCGTTCCGGCCGACGGGGAAGGGGGAGGGCGTGATCAGGGGCGGCCGGGACGTCACCGTGCCCGGCGCCGCTCGACCGGCTGCCGTTGATGATCCGCGCCGGTGCCGTGCTGCCGATGCTCCCTCCCGACGTCGACACGCTCGCCTCCTACGGCAAGGGCCGGGGGATCGTGCGGCTGGACGAGCGCCGCGACCGGATGGTCCTGCTGGCGTTCCCCCGCGGCCGCTCGCGGGCGGCATTCGGCGAGCGCGAGCACCTGGTCTCCCGCGCCGGCCGTCATCGCTGGTCGCTGGCGATCCACGGCAAGCGGGCGCGCAGCTACCGGGTCCGCGCCTCGCTCGGCAGCATGCGGCGGCCGTTCGTCCCGGCGTCGGTCAGCGTCGCGGGCCGAACGCTGCCGGCACGCGACTGGAGCTACGACGAACGCAAGCGGCTGCTGACCTTCGCCGCGAAGGTGCGCGAGGGCCGGATCGTGGTGCGCTCGCGCAGGATCGCCAGGACCTCGGCGGCGACCGCCGGCCTCGTCCCCCATCGCCGACGACGAGTAGCGCCGGACCAGGTAGCCGGCGCGGCCGAGGACGATGTCGCGGGCGTTGTCCCTGTCGCGCTGGGCCGGATCGAGATGGTCGCCCCCGTCGGCCTCGACCACGAAGCGAGCGGCAGGCCAGAGGAAGTCGACCTCGTAGCCGAGCAGCGGGACGCTGACCGCCGGGGAGCGGGAGGTCGTGCTCGTCGCAGATCGTGACCAGCAGATCCTCGAGCCAGGAGCGGGTCTCGGCGAGGGGCAGGAGCCGGGCGGCGAGCAGGGCGCGGATCGTGGCGGCGCCGCGGCGGCTCGGGGCGGCGGCGAGGAGCTGGGTGAGACGCGGGCCGGTTGCAGGAGGCCGAGCTTCTGCGCCTGCCGGAAGGCTCGCCGAGTTGGGCCGGGAGGGGAGGTGGAGGC
This sequence comes from uncultured Solirubrobacterales bacterium, assembly GCA_963839535.1. Classification (GTDB taxonomy): domain Bacteria; phylum Actinomycetota; class Thermoleophilia; order Solirubrobacterales; family 70-9; genus RHKX01. The sequence continues at coordinate 31,295 of CAWIVF010000003.1, read as the reverse complement.
GATGTCCCAGACCGTCCGGGTGGCGGTCGTGGCCGGGATGCGCGGAAGCGGGTGAGTGTCGCGTGGCTCGAGGGAGCGCGGGCGGTGGACGACGATGCCCGGCGTCTCCAGATGCGGTGCGGCTGGTCAGCGATACGTGGAGAGCCGTCCGGTCCCGGCGGTCGACGATGCCCTGCGAGCTGGCCGGCGGGCGCGTGGCTCAGAGGAAGGCCGGTCGCCGCAGGCGAGCACCGCTCGCCATCCACCGGCCCTCCTCAGTGCCAGGATGCGGTGGCCGACCGCGTAGACGCCGCGATGGAGTGCGGTGAAGGTGGCCGGCCTCGCACCCAGAGCGTGATCGTCGACGGCTTCGCCCCCGCCGCCAGGAGCTGGCGGCGGGCGACGACGCCGTGCTGCCGCGTCGCCAATCGGCCGCAATCCCGCCCAGCAGTGGGGCGTCTAACGTCCAGCATGCTGGCTCGCATCCGCCCCACTGATCGCATGGGGCCGATCCTGGCGGCCGAAAGCGCGCGCGTGGCGCGCCGGGTGTGCCGAGAGCGGTGCCTAGGGGAACGCGGCCAGGACGCGCTCGGCGCGCTGCGGATCGACGTGCCCGTTGCCGCTGCCGTCGCCGTTGGTCGTCGTCTCCGGCTCCGGCTTCTTGTAGGGCGGCGCCTTCTTCCGCACCTTGCCGCCGGGGAAGGCGAGGCGGATGAGCGTGCGCTGGACCATGCCCCACTGCTTCGAGAACGGGCCCGTGTTGTAGGGCAGGCCGTAGCGCTCGCAGATGTCCTTCACCCGCGGTGCGATCTCCTGGTAGCGGGAGGACGGCAGGTCCGGGTAGAGGTGATGCTCCACCTGGTAGCTCAGGTTGCCGCTCATGAAGTGGAAGAACGAGCCACCGTCGATGTTGGCCGCGCCGATCAGCTGGCGCACGTACCAGGCGCCGGGCCGCTCGTCGTTGCCCTCCTCCTCGGTGAACGTGTAGGCCTGATCGGGGAAGTGGCCGCAGAAGATGATCGCGTTCGACCAGACGTTGCGGACGATGTTGGCGGTGAAGTTCGCCTCCAGCGTCGCCTTGAAGCCCTCCCGGCCGCTCAGCGCCGGGAAGGCGATGTAGTCCTTGACGATCTGGCGGCGCGCCTTGCGGCCGATCGACTTGAGCTCGTCCTTGACCTGCGACTTCGGCTTCTTGCCCGTCTTGATCGCGTCGAAGTCGAGGTCGTGGACCGCCACGCCCCACTCGAAGAACGCCATCAGCAGCGATGTTGTAGATGGGCTGGAGCAGGTAGTGGGGGTACCACTTCTGGCTCGGGTCGACCCGCATGATCTCGTAGCCGACGTCCTTGTCCTTGCCGACGACGTTGGTGAACGTGTGGTGGACGTAGTTGTGGGAGTGCTTCCAGGCGCCCGCCGGTGAGGCCGTGTCCCAGTCCCAGGTCGAGGAGTGGATGTAGGGGTCGTTCATCCAGTCCCACTGACCGTGCATGACGTTGTGGCCGATCTCCATGTTCTCGATGATCTTGGCCGCCGAGAGGCCGGTCGGTCCCGAGCACCCAGGCCGGCTTGTAGCGCGAGGCCATCAGCACGATCCGCGACAGCGCCGCGAGGCGGCGGTGGAACTGGATGATCGCTGCGGATGTAGGTGGCGTCGCGATCGCCGAGGTCGTCGTAGACCTCGTCGTGCAGCGCCTGGAACTCCTCGCCGAGCTCCTCGAGCTGCTTGTCGGTCAGCCGGTTGATCGGGTTCTCGACCTCGGTGGTGCTGGGGCTCATCTCGTTCCTTCCAGGTTGGTGTTCAAGCGGTTCAAAGTCGGTCTATAGGGCGATTTCAACATGGCCCTCGGGGGCGTTCACGCAGGTGCGGATCATCTGGCCCTCGTCGCCGTGCACCTCGCCGGTGCGCAGGTCGCGGACCTTGCCCTCCTCGAGCTTGCCGACGCAGGTGTGGCAGATCCCCATCCGGCAGCCGAACGGCAGCTTCGCGCCGGCGTTCTCGCCGCATTCGAGGATCGGCGTCTTGCCGTCGCTCTCGGCCTCGACCTCGGTGACGCGGAAGCGGATCGTGCCGCCCTCGCCGGCGTCCTTGGCCCCGTCGCCGCCGATCACGGGCTGGAAGCGCTCGAGGTGGAGCTTCTCGGGATCGCCGTCGGCCTCCCAGCGGTCCTTCATGTCCTCGAGCATCTCGGCCGGGCCCGAGAGGAAGGTCTCGCGCTCCTTCCAGTCCGGGACCAGCTCGTCGAGGCCCTCCGGCTTGATCCGGTCCTTGGCCTCGGCGCTGTGGTGCTCGTGCAGCTCGTAGCCGTCCTCCTTCTCGTGCAGCTCGCGCAGCACGGAGCCGAAGATGAAGTCGTCGGCGTGACGGCAGGAGTGGATGTGCTTGGCGTCGGTGAGCGCGCGGTCGTTGGCGAGGTTGCGGAGCATGCTCCAGATCGGCGTGATGCCGCTGCCGGCGCTGATGAAGAGCAGCTTCTCCGGCCGCGGGTAGGGGAGCTTGAACTCGCCCTCGACGCCGCCGAGGTAGACCATCGATCCGATCTCGGCCTGGCGCGTGAAGTACGGCGAGAGCTTGCCCTCTTCGACGTGCTTGATCGTCACGCTGATCAGGCCGTCGGGGTGGTCGGGGTCGGAGGTCAGCGAGTAGGCGCGCCAGTGCCGGCGACCGTTGATCTCGACGCCGATGCGCAGGTACTGCCCGGGCCAGTGGCCGAGCCACTTCGCGGACGGCCTGATCACGATCGTGGACGCGTCCTCGGTCTCCGGGCGGATGTCGATGATCTCGCCGCGCAGCTCGCGGGTCGTCCACATCGGGTTCATCAGCTCGATGTAGTCGTCGGGAAGCAGCGGCGTGGTCAACGCCTTCGCCGCCTTGAGGACGTTGCTTCCGCGCCTTCGAGACGCGCGGGGCCGCTCCCTGCTCTACCACTTCGAACTCACCGCTTCCACGTTGCTCTCCTCGTGCCGGGAACCCCCCGGGACGCCGACTATATGCGAATGGTGACGAGCGTTTACAGGTACGACGCCAAAGTCCCCCAGGCGGGATTTGTTGCAGAGGTGAGCGTTTCCGTCGTCCATGCGGGCTCCTGCGGCGATCATCCGAGAAATCCCTGCTCTCCGAGCCACTTCTCGCTCCTGGCCATGCCCTCGGCGAGGTCGACGGCCGGGCTGTAGCCGAGCAGTCGACGCGCCTTCTCGATCGAGTAGGTGCCGGGTCGGGCCAGGTAGATGACCGACGAGCGGCGGAACTCGGTGGTGGTGCCGCCGATCCAGGCCGCCGCCTCCGGCAGGGCCGCCAGGCCCAGCGCGACCGGAGTCGGCACGACCCGGGGCGGGGGCTTGCCGAGCATCCGGGAGTAGTTGCCGAAGAACTCGCGGCAGTTGACCCCGATCCCATCGGTCAGCGTGATGACCTGACCGGCCGCCTCATCCCGCTCGGCGGCGAGGATCATCGCCGTCGAGCAGGTTGTCGACGTAGACGGGGCTGAAGATGCCGCGGCCCATCGCGGGCAGGAAGAACCGGTTCTGGCGGATCGCGTCGACCGGCAGGACCGTCCACGGACGGGAGCCGGGGCCGTAGACGTCGCCGGGCCGGATCACGGTGCACTCGATCTCGCCGGCCGCATGGGCCTGGAGGACCACCTGCTCGGAGGCGATCTTGGTGTCGACGTAGGTGTGCCCGTCGGGCCGCACGGGGTAGCTCTCCGTCACCCCGTCCGGGAAAGTCGCTGTCGCCGAATGCGCGGACCGAGGAGAGGTGGACGAACCGCTTCGCACCGGCGGCGATCGCGGCGTCGAGGACGTGGCGGGTACCGAGCACGTTGGTCCGCCACGCCTGGTCGTAGCTCGCGGTGTTGGTGACCAGGGCCGCCGTGTGGATGACGACCTCGCTGCCGTCGGCGGCCCCCTGCCAGACGTCGGCCTCGGTGATGTCGCCGGCGGTGATCCCGAGCTTCAGGTTGGTGGAGCGGTCGAGGCCGCGGACCTCGACGCCGGAGTCGCGCAGCCGGGCGGCCAGGCGCGAGCCGATGAAGCCGGCGGCGCCGGTGATCAGAGCTGAATCCATCCGCCGAGCCTAGAGCCGCTCGCCTGGCCTTTCTGGCCACGGCCTCGCAAACCGGGCCGCCCGGATTGTGCGCGGAGCGCAAGAAAGGCCCGCCGCGATGTTGCGGCTGGGCGTGGTTATGGCGGTCGCGCGACCCATACCTTGAGGTCGTGGCCGTGAGGGATGTCAGCAAGGGCGGGACCCCGTCGAGGAAGTCGCGCCCGAGGAGATCAACCTCCACGGGCACCGCGTCAGCTTCCTCCGGGCCGGCGAGGGGCCGGCGCTGCTGCTCCTGCACGGGATCGCCGGAAGCTTCGAGACCTGGGCGCCGCTGATCCCGGCCCTCAGCGACGAGTTCACCGTGATCGCGCCCGACATGCTCGGACACGGCGGCTCCGCCAAGCCCCGTGGCGACTACTCGCTCGGCGCCTACGCGGCCGGGGCGCGCGACCTGCTGCTCGCGCTCGGCCACGAGAGCGCGACCGTCGTCGGCCACTCCCTCGGCGGTGGCGTCGCGATGCAGTTCTCCTACCAATTCCCGATGCACACCGAGCGCCTTGCGCTCGTCGACAGCGGCGGTCTCGGCGACGAGGTCAGCATCGTCTTGCGGGCCGCCACGCTGCCCGGCTCCGAGCTCGTCCTGCCGCTGATCACGAAGGCATGGGTCACCGGCGCCGCCCGCCGCCTCGGCGAGGCTCTCGGGACGATCGGCCTGCGGCCGAGCGCCGACATGACCGAGATCGCCCGCGGCTACGCGTCGCTCGCCGACCCCGGAGGCGCGCGCCGCCTTCATCCACACGGCCCGGTCGGTCATCGACCACCGCGGCCAGCGCGTCAGCGCCCATGACCGCCTCTACCTGGCCGAGTCGCTGCCGTCCCTGATCGTCTGGGGCGAGCGCGACCGAATCATCCCCTGCGCCCACGGCAAGGCCGCGGCGAGGGCGATGCCCGGCAGTCGCTTCGAGATCTTCGAGGGGGCCGGGCACTTCCCCCACCTCGAGCAGCCGATCCGCTTCGCCCGCCTGCTCGCGCGCTTCGTCAACGAGACGGAGCCCGCGCGGCTCGACGGCGAAGAGGTGCAGCGGCTGCTGGCCGCTCAGCGCCGGCGACGTCGTCGCTGCCTGACGGCCCGTCAGGTAGCCCGGTCAGCGGGTTCGGAGCGCGAGCAGCAGCTCGTACCTCGCCTCGGGATCGTCGAGCTCCTCGCCGAAGAGCTCGCGGAGCTGCGCCACCCGGTAGCGGACGGTCTGCGGATGGACGTGCAGCGCGTCGGCCGCCTCCTTGACGACGCCCTGGTGGTCGAGCCAGGCCAGCAGGGTCTGCTCGAGCCGCTCGCGGGCGCCCTCGGTGAGGTCGCCGAGCGGCGCGAGGCGGCGGGCGGCGAGGTCGTCGAGGAGCTCGGGGTCCGAGAGCGTGAGCAGCGCGACCAGGTGGTCGTCGGCCGCGAGGAGCCCGTCGGAGCTGAGCATCCCGTTCTCGCGGATGCGATGGATCGCGAGGGCACGCTCGGCGCTGCGGTGCGCGCCCTCCCAGCCCACGGGCGTGCCGAGAGCGGCCGGGCGGCCGCGCAGCGCCCGCTCGATCTCGGCGCGGCGCCCGGGGGCGCGCGGGTCGGGGACCAGGGCGATCGCCGCGTCGTCCAGGGTCCCGACGAGGCTGCCGGCCGGCAGGTGAGCGGCGACGCGGTCAGGCGAGCCGGCGCGATAGACCAGTGCCGCGAGCTCCGCCGGCGGCTCCCAGCTGATCGCCTTGGCGGCGTCGCGAATCACGCCGGGATCGGCCGGCGGCCCCTCGACGAGGAGCCTGACGAGCCGGCGGCGCTGCCGGTCGAGCTCGCCGGCGCGGTCGGCGAGCTCGGCAGCGAACCCCTCGGCCGACGCCGCTGAGAGCTCGTCGATGTAGGCGAAGACGGACTCGGCGAGCTGGGCGACGGTCTCCTCGCCGAGCCCGCGGCCGCGGGTGAACTCGGCGATCCGCCGCCACGAGATCCGGGCGCCGAGGCGATAGGCGGCCAGGAGCGCCTCGAGCCGCCGCCCCTCGCCCGCCTCCCAGCGGCCGAAGTCGGCGTAGAGCTGCTTCGTCCTCGGCGACAGCTCGCCACCGTCGCGGATCAGGTCGATGAACTGGCCCAGCGCATCGGCGACCCCGGTCCGCAGGCCGGCGCCGAACTCGCCGTCGAGCGAGCGCCGGTAGCCCGGGATCGACTCGCGGATCGCCTCGATCACGTCCTCGACGAGCTCGTCGAGCCCCGGCCGCAGCATCTCGGCGACCTCGGCCGGCAGCTCCTCCCAGGGGCGAGCCGCAAGCCCGAGGCCGGCGTTCTTGTCAGCCGCGACAGGATTCACGCCGCCCTCGGCGCCGATGGCGGTCGGATGCAGGAGAAATCACTCACCGAGGGGTGAGTTTGGCACTAGATCACTCCGGGGGAATGCTCCGCTTCGCGTCCGCTTCCCCCGGGAGGGGCCCCACCGGGACGGGAAGCACTCCCGGCTGCCTATTTCGGCTGTCCTTAGCTACGCGGCTAGGTCGTCGTATCGGGCTCTCGCGTCCGAGATGCCCGACCAGCGGGCATTGAACGCAAGCGCCTCCGCGAAGCGGACCGCGCGCGGTGAGGCCTCGATCTGGGACCCGTCGATGCCGCTGATCCTCATCGGCAGAACGGTGTCCCCGTGATCCAGTTCCTCATGCACTTCGACCAGCTCTCGCCAGCGATCGCTGCTGGGCACGTCACTCATGGCTGACTCTCCCGTCGACTGAGATGGCCGAAAGGTACGGCTCGTGGCAGACGGCACCACCGTTCAGAGCCGAGACGCCGATCGCGCACCCCCCAAACTGCGGCTTTATCGTGCTTGCGGGGATAGGCTCGACGCGATGGGCGAGCCGCGAAGCCACTGGGGATGGGGGGTCGCCGTCCCGCGCTCCCGACCGCGCGACGCTCGAGGCGCTGGCGCCCGAGGTGCGCAAGCGCCTGGGTTTCGGCGGCGACCGGGTCGAGGAGCCGGTGCCGCTCGAGCGCGTCGTCGAGGGCCTGGCGCCGCCACGGATCAAGCCCCCGGACGTCGCTCGACGGGATCCTCACCGGCGACCCCGAGGAACGCGTCCGGCACTCGATGGGGAAGGCGTACCGCGACGTCGTCCGCGCGTTCCGCGGCAGGTTCGACCGGACGCCCGACATGGTCGCCCGCCCGCGCACCGAGGAGGACGTCGTCCGCGTCCTCGACCTCTGCGGCGAGCGCCGCCTCGCCGCGATCCCCTTCGGCGGCGGGACGAGCGTCGTCGGCGGCGTGGAGCCGCGGGTCGGCCACGGCTACCGCGGCGTCGTCTCGGTCGACCTGACCGGACTCAGCGGGCTGATCGAGCTCGACGAGGTCTCGCAGTCGGCGTCGTTCCGCGCCGGCACGCTCGGCCCCGACCTCGAGGACGCCCTGCGCCCGCACGGCCTCACGCTCCGCCACTTCCCGCAGTCGTTCGAGTTCTCGACGCTCGGCGGCTGGATCGCCACCCGGGCCGGGCGGCCACTTCGCGACGCTGCAGACGCACATCGACGACCTCGTCGAGTCGATTCGCGCGGTCACCCCGACCGGCGTCTGGGAGAGCCGCCGCCTGCCGGGCTCCGGCGCCGGGCCGAGCCCCGATCGGATGCTGCTCGGCTCCGAGGGCACGCTCGGCGTGATCACCGAGGCCTGGGTGAAGGTCCGGCCCCGGCCGCGCTTCAAGGCGTCGCGGTCGGTGCTGTTCGACGACTTCCGGCGCCGGCGCCGAGGGAGTCCGCGCGATCTCCCAGACCGGTCTCAACCCGTCGAACTGCCGCCTGCTCGGCCCGCTCGAGGCGGAGACGACCGGCGCCGGCGACGGCTCCTCGGCCGTGCTCATCCTCGGCTTCGAGTCCGCCTTCGCGCCCGGTCGACCATCAGCTCGGCCTCGCGCTCGAGTGCGCCGCCGACCACGGCGGCCGGGTCGCAGCCCGCGCCGGAGTCGCGCGACCGCGGCGACGAGGCCGCGGGCACCTGGCGCCAGGCCTTCCTCGAGGCGCCCTACCTGCGCGACTCGCTGATCTCCCTCGGCGTCCTCTCGGAGACCTTCGAGACGGCGATCACCTGGGACCGCTTCGGCGAGTTCAACTCGCAGGTTCGCGAGGCGGCGAGGCGCGCGGTCGCCGAGGTCTGCGACGCGCCCGCCGCCGGCGAGGGCTCGCCGCGGGTCTCGTGCCGCTTCACCCACGTCTACCCGAACGGGCCGGCTCCCTACTTCACGGTGCTCGCCCCGGCCCGGCGCGGCTCGGAGGTCGCGCAGTGGGACGAGATCAAGGCGGCGGTCTCGGAGGCGATCATCTCCGCCGGCGGCACGATCACCCACCACCACGCGGTCGGCCGCGACCATCGCCCCTGGTACGACCTGCAGCGACCGGACGCCTTCGCCGAGGCGCTGATCGCGGCGAAGTCCGCGGTCGACCCCGCGGCGATCCTCAACCCGGGCGTCCTGATCGATCCCGACCCCCTGTAGGTTTCGGCGACCCCCAAGGGAGCCGCGACGAGCGAGAGGAGTACCGGGTGGACCTGACCCTGAACGAGTCCGAGGAGGCCTTCCGCGACGAGGTGCGCTCGTGGCTCGAGGAGAACCATCCCGGCCAGGAGCCGCACGGCGATCTCGAGGCCTTCAAGTTCCGCCGCGAGTGGCAGAAGAAGATGCACGAGGGCGGCTGGGCCGGCATCTCGTGGCCGAAGGAGTTCGGCGGCCGCGGCGCCACCCTGATCGAGCAGGCGATCTTCGCCGGCGAGATGGCGCGCGCGGACGCCCCGTCGCCGGCCAACATCCTCGGCCTCGTCATGGGCGGCCCGGTGATCATGGCCCACGGGACCGACGAGCAGAAGGAGCGCTGGCTCGAGCCGATCCTGTCCGGCGAGGAGATCTGGTGCCAGGGCTTCTCCGAGCCCGAGTCCGGCTCCGACCTCGCGTCGCTGAAGACCCGCGCGGTCAAGGACAACGGCGGCTGGCGCGCGACCGGGCAGAAGGTCTGGACGACGTTCGCCCACGAGTCGAAGTGGTGCATGCTCGTCGCCCGCACCGACACCGAGGCCGCCAAGCACAAGGGGCTCACCTACTTCATCTGCGACATGGAGCAGGAGGGCGTCGAGATCCGCCCCCTGGTCCAGATCACCGGCGAGGCCGAGTTCAACGAGGTCTTCTTCCAGGACGCCTACATCCCCGACGAGAACGTCGTCGGCGGCGAGGGCAACGGCTGGATGGTCGCGATCACGACGCTGATGAACGAGCGCGCCGGCCTCGGCGGCGGCGCTGCGGTCGCGGTCTCGCGCGACCTCGGGGCGCTGATCGAGCTGATCAAGGAGCGCGGCCTCGAGAACGACCCGGTGATCCGCCAGCGCGTCGCCGACCTGCTGATCGGCACCGAGGCGCTGCGCCTCGGCGGGATGCGGGCGCTGACCGCGCAGATGAAGACCGGCATCCCCGGGCCGGAGGGCTCGATCGGGAAGTGGCAGTGGGCGACGCTGAACCAATCGCTGACCGAGCTCGCCTGCGACGTGCTCGGCCCCGAGGGTCTGGCCAAGGACACGCCCTGGACCTACCGGATGCTCCGCAGCCGCGCCAACTCGATCGAGGGCGGCACCACCGAAGTGATGAAGAACATCATCGCCGAGCGCGTGCTCGGCCTGCCCCGGCTCAGGTAAGGCCGAAGGAAGAGGAGATTCTCGAATGCGTTTCGACTTCAACGACGAGCAGCGGGAGATCAAGGAGACCGCGCGCCAGTTCCTCGGCTCGCGGTTCAAGCCGGCGAAGGTGCGCGAGCTCGCGGAGGCGGGGACCTACGACGACGCCCTCTGGAGCGAGGTCTCGGAGCTCGGCTGGCCCGGGCTCGCGATCGCCGAGGAGCACGGCGGCCAGGGCCTCGGGATGGTCGACCTGGTGGTCCTCTGCGAGGAGCTCGGCTACGCCTGCGCGCCGCTGCCGTTCCTCTCCAACGCGGCCGCCGGGCTGGCGATCGAGCTCGCGGGCTCCGACGAGCAGCGCTCGACGCACCTGCCCGGGATCGCCTCGGGCGAGGGCCGCGGCGCGATCGGCGGGATGACGCGTCAACATCGACGCGGAGGGCGCGGCGGTCCTCGTCGTCATCGACGACGAGGACTCGGCGCGGCTGGTCGACCCGGCGACGGCCGATCTCGAGCCCCTCGACCTGATCGACTCGACCCGGCGCTACTCGCGGCTCGACGGCGAGGGCGGGGAGGAGCTTCCCGGCGATGCCACCGCGGCCCGCAACCGGATCTCGGTCGCGCTGGCCGCCGACCTCGTCGGCATCGCCCAGCGGGCGATGGAGATGTCGGTCGCCTACGCGAAGGACCGCGAGCAGTTCGAGCGCCCGATCGGCGCCTACCAGGGCGTCTCCCACCTCTGCGCGCGGATGCTCTACGACGTCGAGGAGGCCCGCTCGCTGACCTACTTCGCCGCCTGGGCCGCGGACGCCGAGCCCGACTCGCTGCCCCTGGCGGCGGCGATGGCGAAGGCCCGCGCCTCGGAGGCGGCCTGGGAGGTCTGCAAGGCGGCGATCCAGGTGCACGGCGGGATCGGCTTCACCTGGGAGCACGACCTGCACTTCCTGCTCAAGCGGGCGCGCGCCGGCGGGCAGCTCTTCGGCACCGCCGGACAGCATCGCGAGCGGGTCGCCTCGCTCGCCGGCCTGGGCTGAGGGGGCCGGTGCGCTACTGGGCGCTGTATCTGACGGGCATCGCGATATTCGTCGCCTGCGTCGTCACGTTCTGCCTCAAGATCACGGCCCTGCTCGACACCGGAACGTGCGCCTCGGGCGGGCCCTACGTGATCGCCAGGGAGTGCCCCGAGGGGACCACCCTCGACGCCATGCTCCTGACCGGGTCGATCATCGGGCTCTTCGTCGCCGCGGGGTTCGTCCTGGCTGCCGGCGACCGGCCGAATCGCCGCGGCCCCGGTTCCCTGATCCTGGTGCACGGCTGGGGGATCTTCTTCGCCGGATCGGGGCCGTCACGCTGATCCACTCGCTGACCTCCGACGTGGTCGGGCCCGACGGCGAGCTGGGCGGCATCATCGTCGGGATCACGTTCCTGATCATGGGGCTGCCCGCGCTCTGGTTCACGGTCGCCGACCTCGTCTCCTCGGTGCGCCGTCGCGACGAGCGACCGACGCTCGGCTCAAGGGCCGCTGGCGTCGCGGAGCGTGGGGTGGGGAAGATCCTCGGCGCTCCGGTGAAGATCGAACGCAATCCCCCGAGTCGGCCGTCGGGCGGCGCTCCTCGCTCCACCGATGCCCGGCTCGACCAGCTCGAGCGGCTCGAGCGCCTGCGCAGCTCGGGCGCGCTGACGGAGGCCGAGTTCGAGCGCGAGAAGGCGCGGATCCTCGGGTCCTGAGACCGGCGCAGAGCCGGGCTCAGTCGGGGAGGACCTCGAGGTCGGAGGCGAAGTGCCGGCCGTCGGCGAGCGCGTATTCCACGTCGACGGTCTCGTCGCGCTGGTAGGAGCCGACGAGCCCGAGCCCCAGCACCAGCTTGCGCAGGAACGGCAGCTCGCTCAGATCCTCCTTGAGGATCGGGTCGCGGAACACGACCATGCCCTCGTGCAGGGTGTAGTCGACGCCCTCCTTCTGCTCCTGCCCGTTGATGTAGATCTTGATCGGCCTGGATGCGCCCCGCGGCAGCTTCACCCTGCGGCCGACCGGCTTTCCGCCGTGCGCCTCCTTGCCGTGTCCCCGCCCGCTCGGCTCCGCCATTCCGTCAGGCTCCCAGGGCCGCGGCGACCGCGTCGTAGGGCGTCGCGCCGTCGCTCGGCGCGAGCGGCTTGCGGAACACGCCGCCGCGGAACGGCACGAGCTCGCCGTCGCCCATCACGTCGAGGCCGGCGTCGCGGCCCGCGCAGGGGCCCGCCGGTCGAGATCTCGAGCCGGGCCTTGACCCGCACGCTCGGCTCGTAGGTGCGGATCATCGAGACCTCCTCGAGGCCACCCTCAGCGCGGATCTCCTCGACGCGCTCGCGCAGGGCCGCGAGCGACTCCTCCAGCGAGCCGAAGCTCTCGCGCTTCACCTTCGGGCCGTTGCGGATGGTCAGCGTGAATCGGGCCATCGGAGCGCGGGGCGACTCCCGCGCGGCACCCTCAGGCGCCGCGGCGGGACTTGACCGGGCGCCGCGCCGGCGGGCCGGTGATCTTCTCCGGGCCGTCGCGCTGGTCCATCGGCACGTAGTCGAGGTCGCGCTTGCCGGTGTAGATCTGGCGCGGGCGGGCGATCTTCTGCTCCTTGTCCCCGTTCATCTCCATCCACTGCGCGATCCAGCCCGGAGGTCCGCGGGATCGCGAAGATCACCGTGAACATCTCGCTCGGGATCCCGAGCGCCTCGTAGATCAGGCCCGAGTAGAAGTCGACGTTCGGGTAGAGCTTGCGGTCGGTGAAGAACTCGTCGTCGAGCGCGCGCTTCTCCAGCTCGGTGGCGATCTCGAGCAGCGGGTTCTCCCCGGTGATCTCGAGCACCTCGTCGACGTGCTTCTTGATGATCCGCGCCCGCGGGTCGTAGTTCTTGTAGACCCGGTGGCCGAAGCCCATCAGCTTCTCCTCGCGGTTCTTCACGCCCTCGAGGAAGCCGGGGATGTTGTCGACGCTCTCGATCTTCCGCAGCATCCGCAGGACCGCCTCGTTGGCGCCGCCGTGGAGCGGGCCGTAGAGCGCGGAGACGCCGGCGGCGACCGCCGAGTAGGGATCCACCTGCGAGGAGCCGACCGCGCGGACCGCTGCCGTCGAGCAGTTCTGCTCGTGGTCGGCGTGGAGGATGAAGAGGACGTCGAGGGCCCGCTCGAGCCGCGGATCGGGCTCGTACTTGACCTCGGTCATCTTCTTCATCATCCCCAGGAAGTTCCCGGCGTAGGAGAGGTCGTTGTCGGGGTAGACGTACGGCAGGCCGAGGCTGTGGCGGTAGGCGAACGCGGCCAGCGTCGGCATCTTGGCGATCATCCGGATCGCCGCCATGTAGCGCTCCTCCTCGTCGTCGATCTCCTTCGCGTGCGGGTAGAAGGTCGACATCGCGCCGACGCCGGCGAGCAGGATCCCCATCGGGTGGGCGTCGTGGCGGAAGCCCTCGAAGAACGCCTTCATGTCCTCGTGGACGAAGGTGTGATGGGTGACGTCGAAGACCCAGCGGTCGAGCTGCTGCTCGGTGGGGAGCTCGCCGAAGACGAGGAGGTAGGCGACCTCGAGGTAGCTGGACTTCTCGCAGAGGTCCTCGATCGTGTAGCCGCGGTGCTGGAGGATCCCGGCCTCGCCGTCGATGTAGGTGATCGCGGAGCGGCACGACGCCGTGTTGGTGTACGCGGGGTCGTAGGTCATCATCCCGAAGTCGTCCTCGTTCACCTTGATCTGGCGCAGGTCCATCGCCTTGATCGTCTCGTCGGTGATCTCGACCTCGTAGGTCTTGCCCGTGCGGTTGTCGGTGATGGTGAGGGTGTCGCCGCCCCCGCCGTTCGCCTGCTCGTCTGCCATTCCCAATCTCCTCGATTCGCGCTGAAAGCTCGGCGTCAGTATCGCAGTCGAGCTCAGGTGGCCCCACACTGACGCAGCGGGGTGTGACCGAGGACGGGCTTAGTCGGCGTCGAAGTGCGTCAGCGCCTTGAACTCGCTGACGCGGGCGTCGATCTCGGCCCGGTCGAGGCGGCTGACGCGCTCGGTGCCGAAGTCCTGGACGTTGAAGGAGGCCATCACGGAGCCCATGACCATCGCCCGGCGCAGCTGCTCGGGGCTCGGGTCGTAGGCGCCCTCGCCGTCGAGGTAGCCGAGGAAGCCGCCGGCGAAGCTGTCGCCGGCGCCGGTGGGATCGCGGACCTCCTCGAGCAGCAGGCCGGGGAGGGCGAAGGCACCGTCCGCGGAGATCAGGACGGCGCCGTACTCGCCGCGCTTGGCGACCACGATCCGCGGCCCCATCTCCATCACGGCCCTGGCGGCCTTGATCAGGTTCGGCTCGCCCGTGAGCATGCGGATCTCGGCGTCGTTGAGGAGCAGGCAGTCGATCTCGCCGATCGCGGCGACGAGGGAGTCGCGCGCGGTGTCGATCCAGAGGTTCATCGAGTCGAGCGCGACGAACCTGGCCCCCTTCGCCTCCGCCCGCACCCGCCGCTGGAGGTCGGGCTGGATGTTGCCGAGGAAGAGCAGCTCGGCCGCGCAGCCGGCCGCCGACAGCTTCGGCTCGAAGTCGGCGAAGACGTTGAGCTGGGTGTCGTCGGTGTGGGCGACGTTCATGTCGTGCTCGTAGTGGCCGCGCCAGAAGAAGGTCTCCCCGCCGGGGACGTGCTCGATGTCGGCGGTCTCGACGCCGCGGCCGGCGAGGACCGCGATCTCGTCGTCGCCGAAGTCGTCGCCGACCGGCCCGACGACCCGCACGTCGGTGAAGAAGCTGGCCGCGAGGGCGAAATGGACGGCCGAGCCGCCGAGCATCCGCTCGCGCTCCCCGAACGGGGTGCGAACGGTGTCGAAGGCGATCGATCCGACTGCGGTCAGGGCCATGGCGGCGCGCATCCTCCCATAGGCTCCCGGCCGATGCGTGCCGTGCAGATCCAGGAATTCGGGGGCCCCGAGGTACTCGAGGTCGTCGAGATACCCGACCCGGTGCCCGGCGACGACGAGGTTCTCGTCTCGATCGCCCGGACCGGGATGAACTTCGCCGACACCCACCAGCGGCAGAACGATTACCTCGCCAAGGCCGAGCTTCCCCTGATCCCGGGCCAGGAGGTGGTCGGCACGACCCCCGACGGCCGCCGCGTCGCGGCGATGGTGCCGAACGGGGGCTACGCGGAGAAGATCGCGGTTCCGCGCTCCCTGCTCGTGCCCGTTCCCGACGACGTCACCGACGACCAGGCCGCCGGCGTGCTGCTGCAGGGCCTCACCGCCTGGACCCTGCTGCGGATCAGCGGGCGCGTCCAGCAGGGGGAGAGCGTCGTCGTCCAGGCCGCCGGCGGCGGCACCGGGACGCTGGCGGTCCAGCTGGCCAAGCGGATGGGCGCCGGCCGCGTGATCGCCCTCGCCTCCACGCCCGACAAGCGCGAGCTCGCCCAGCGGCTCGGCGCCGACGCCGCGGTCGACTCCCGCGACGAGAACCTCGCCGACGCGATCCTCGAGGCCAATGACGGCAAGCAGGTCGACGTCGTGCTCGAGATGTCCGGCGGCCCGGCCTTCGACGCCTGCCTCTCGGTCCTGGCCCCGTTCGGGCGCCTCGTCACCTTCGGAATCGCCTCCCGCGAGCCCAACCAGGTGATGAGCCAGAAGCTCATGCGGACGAGCCGCGCGGTGGTCGGATTCTGGCTCGTGCATCTCCTCCGGCGACCCGATCTCCTGGAGCGGGGAATCTCCGAGTTGCTCGAGTCCGTAGCCTCAGGGAAGCTGGAGGTCGTGATTGGCGGCACCTTCGGACTAGGTGACGTCGCCAAGGCCCACGAGGCGCTGCAGGGTCGCAGCACCCAGGGCAAGCTCCTGCTCGACCCCTCTTCATGACTACTTTCCGCGACTTAGGCCTCAAGGAGGACATCCTCACCGCGCTCGACGAGCTCGGTTACGAGGAGCCGTCCCCGATCCAGGAACAGGCCATTCCTGAGCTCCTCGCCGGCCACGACATGATCGGCCAGGCGCAGACCGGCACCGGCAAGACGGCCGCGTTCGGCCTCCCCCTGCTCCAGTACCTCGATCCCTCGAGCGACGAGACCCAGGCGATCGTCCTGACCCCGACGCGCGAGCTCTGCATCCAGGTCACCCAGGCGCTGCGCTCCTACGCCGAGCACATCGACATCAACGTCGTCGCCGTCTTCGGCGGGACCTCGGTCCGCGACCAGGCCGCCCGCGTGCGCTCGAAGGCGCACGTCATCGTCGCGACCGTCGGCCGCATGAAGGACCTGATCTCGCGCGGCGCCCTGATCCTCACCGGCACCCGCTACGTCGTCCTCGACGAGGCCGACGAGATGCTCGACCTCGGATTCATCGAGGACGTCGAGCGGATCCTCCGGATGTGCCCGGGCGGACGCCAGACGATGCTCTTCAGCGCGACGATGCCGCCGCCGATCGCCCGGCTCGCCGAGACGTACATGTACGACCCGATCACGATCTCGATCACGCCGAAGAAGCTCACGGTCGACGCGATCGCGCAGGCCTACGTCGAGGTCGAGCCGAAGGACAAGACCGACCGGCTGATCGAGATCCTCAAGGCCGAGGAGCCCGAGCAGGCGATCGTCTTCTGCCGGACCAAGATCGGCACGGCGCGCCTCGATCGCACGCTGCGCGACCGCGGGATCCCGGCGAAGGCGCTGCACGGCGACATGAGCCAGGGCCAGCGCGACGGCGTGATGATCTCGTTCAAGGAGCACAAGTCGCCGCTGCTGGTGGCCACCGACGTCGCCGCCCGCGGGCTCGACATCGAGCACGTCACCCACGTCATCAACTTCGATCTCCCGAACAACAGCGAGATCTACGTCCACCGGATCGGCCGCACGGGCCGGGTCGGCCGGACCGGGCGCGCGATCACCTTCGTCAGCCCGAAGGAGCGCGACGACTTCGCTCGGTTCCAGCGCGAGATCAAGATCTCGATCGACGAGTGGGAGTCGCCCGAGGACCGGATCGAGCACGCGCCGCGGCCGAAGCGCCGGCACGAGCGCGACGGGCAGCCGGCGGCGGAGAGCGCCGTGATCGAGACCGACCCTCCCGAGCTGGACGTGCCGGGCGAGGACGGGCCCGAGCCGAGCGACGAGCCGGACGCAGCGCCGGAGGCCGCAGAGGCACCCGAGGCGGCCGAGGCCGCCGAGCCGGCGGAGCGTTCGGCGCCGACCGAGCCGACCGAGAACGAGAGCGGTCACGTCAAGCTCTTCATCAACCGCGGGGGCCGCAGCGGGATCGAGGACGAGGACATCCGCTTCGCCCTCATCGAGGGCGCGGTGATCCCCGAGGAGTCGATCCACGACGTCCGCATCCTCGAGCGCTTCACCTTCGTCGACCTCGACGCCCAGCACGCCGCCCAGGCACTCGAGCGCCTCGACGGGACCAAGCTCAAGGGCAAGCAGATCCGCCTGGAGTACGCCAAGGGCTGACCATCGGCGGGGGCCGGCCGGCCCCCGCCTGGACATCGGTTCGGGCAACTCGGCCAGGGTGCGCCCGGCCACCCCCGGCTTCGGCAACAATGGCCGCGTGCCCGAGGTGATCGTAGGTCCAATGCTTCGCTTCATCGGCGAGACCGAGGCGACGGTCTGGGTCGAGATCGACGAGCCCTGCGAGGTGGAGGTCCTGGGTCGCAAGGGCAAGACCTTCACGGTCGAGGACCACCACTTCGCGATCGTCGTCCTCGAGGACCTCGAGCCCGGGGAGTCCTACGACTACGAGGTCCACGTCGCCGGCGACTGCGTCTGGCCGCCCGAGGGCTACGAGTTCCCGCATCCCCGGATCCGGACGATCCCCAAGGACGGGAACCTGCGGCTCCTGTTCGGCTCGTGCCGCACCTCCGCTCCCCATCACCCGCCCCACACCACCCAGCGCTGGTGGAACCCGAGCGGTCGCGGGATCGACGCGCTGCACACCTTCGCGCTGCGGATGCTGCGCCAGCCCCGGGCCCTCTGGCCGGACGCCCTGATGATGATGGGCGACCAGCTCTACGCCGACCAGCCGCCGAAGAACGTGCGCGAGCGGGTCGAGGGGCGCGAGGTCCACGCGGACGGGCCGGTCGACGTGCTCGAGGACTTCGAGGAGTACACGGTCGGCTACCACGACGTCTGGACCTATCCCGTGGTCCGCTGGATGCTCTCGACCCTGCCGAGCTCGATGATCTTCGACGACCACGAGATCAACGACAAGTGGAAGACCTCGCAGGCCTGGCTCGACGAGATGCGCCAGACCGACTGGTACGAGGGCCGCGTGATCGGCGGCCTGATGGCCTACTGGGTCTACCAGCACCTCGGCAACCTCTCGCCGCGCGAGCTCGCCGAGGACAAGACCTTCCAGCAGCTCCAGCAGCAGGAGGACGGCTCGGAGCTCGTCCGCGAGCTGGCCGAGAACGCCGAGAGCCAGGAGAGCCACTCCCGGTTCAGCTTCTGCAGCGACCTCGGTCCCGCCCGGCTCGTGATGCTCGATTCCCGTGCCGGGCGGCAGCTCGAGGACGGGGAGCGGCGGATCATGAGCGAGGACGAGTGGGAATGGGTCAAGGACCGGGTCGACGGCGAGCACAAGCACCTGCTGATGGCCAGCTCGCTGCCGTTCCTGCTGCCGGACGGGATGCACGACATCGAGGCGTGGTCGGAGGCGGTCACCAACGGGGCCTGGGGCAAGCGGCTCACGCCGCTCGGAGAGAAGGTGCGGATCAAGGCCAACCTCGACCACTGGGCCTGCTTCCAGAAGTCCTATCGCGAGTACGAGCAGCTCGTCGTCGACGTCGCGACCGGCGCCTGCGGGGAGCCGCCCGACTCGATGATCATGTTCGGCGGCGACGTCCACCACTGCTTCGTCACCGAGGTGCACCTGCCGGCCGATGCCGAGCCCTCGAAGACGAAGGTCTGGCACGCGGTCTGCTCCGGTCTGCGCAAGGAGCTGCAGGCGAGCGAGCGCCTCGTCCTCGCCTTCGGCCACACCTGGATCGCGGCGAAGCTGGGGCGCACCCTCGCGCAGGCGGCGAACGTGCGCCCGCGCCGGTTGCAGACCCGGATCACGACCCGCCCGCGCTTCCGCAACCAGATCGGCACGCTGGAGATCGCCGGCGGCGAGGTCGGGATCCGGATCGAGCAGGTGACGGGCCGCTGGCGCGACCCGCAGCTCAGAACGGTGATCGAGGAGAAGCTGTTCTAGAGGTCAGCCCGCGGCGGCCGGACTGAGGTCCAGGCCCAGCAGCCGCTCGAGCTCCGGGATCGTCGAATCGGCGCCGCGGTGGAGGATCGCGGTCATCCCGACCGCCTCGGCGCCCGCCACGTTCTCGCGCAGATCGTCGACGAAGACGCACGCCTCGGCGGGGACGCCGATCCGCTCGGCGCCGAGCCGGTAGATCTCGGGCTCGGGCTTGTGCAGGCCGACGTCGCCGGAGATCACGGTCGCGTCGAAGATCTCCATCGGCGCGCGCTCGTAGATCCCCGTGCCCCATGAGTTCGAGATCAGGCCGGTGCTGATCCCGGCGCGGCGGGCGGCCTGGACGGCGGCGATCATCTCCTCGTCCGGGCCGAGGCCGGCGAAGAGCCGCCCGATCAGCCCGTCGGGCTCCACTTCCAGCATCGCGCCGAAGTCGCGCTCGAAGTCGCCGTCGGAGACGTCCCCGCGCTCGAGCCGGCGCAGCAGCGCGAGCGCCTCGCCGTCGGAGCGGAACATCTCCTTGACGTGGCCGGGCTCGAGCCCCTCGCTGGTGCAGAAGGCGTCGAAACTGCGCCAGATGTCGGTGGTCAGGACGCCGCCGAAGTCGACCAGGAGGCCGTGGTGCTCACGCTCGGGCATCCCGGACTCATATCAGCCCCCGGGCGGCGGAACGTGAATAGGGTAGGCGCCGTGAACGGGCAGGACGAGGCACCGGAGGGGATCGACGGCGAGCGGGTGGGCGCCTGGCTGGAGGCGAACGTCGCCGGCGCGCAGGGCCCGTTCTCCTACGTGCGGATCGCCGGCGGGCGCTCCAACCTGACCTACTCGGTGACCGACTCCGCCGGCCATCGCTGGGCGCTGCGCCGCCCGCCGCTCGGCAAGGCGCTCGGCTCGGCGCACGACATGGGCCGCGAGCACCGCGTCGTCTCGGCGCTCGCCGGCACGCCGGTGCCGGTTGCGCCGATCGCCGGCTACTGCACCGACGAGTCCGTCAACGAGGCGCCGTTCTACGTCATGGACTTCATCGAGGGGCCCATCCTGCGCCAGCGCGAGGACGCCGAGACGTTTCCCGACGAGGGCGATCGGCGGGCGATCGGCGAGCGGGTGATCGACACGCTGGTCGCGATCCACGCGGTCGACCCCGACGAGGTCGGTCTCGGCGAGCTCGGCAAGAAGGAGAACTACGTCGCCCGCCAGCTGCGCCGCTGGCAGGGTCAGTGGGAGGGATCGAAGACGCGCGAGATCCCGCTCGTCGAGGAGGTCCACGACCGGCTGGCCGAGTGCATCCCCGACCAGGGCCCAGCCGCGATCGTCCACGGCGACTACCGGCTCGACAACATGATCCTCGACGACTCCGGCGAGGTCGCCGCGGTCGTCGACTGGGAGCTCTGCACGCTCGGCGACCCGCTGGCCGACGTCGGCCTCCTGCTCGTCTACTGGGGCGAGGAGGGGGACTCGCTGCTGCCGCTGTTCGAGCCGGCGACGATGGCTCCGGGGTTCCCGACGCGCGCGGAGGTGAAGGCGCTCTACGCCGAGCGCTCCGGCCGGGACCTGAGCCGGATCGACTTCTACGTCGCGCTCGGCTACTGGAAGCTGGCGATCATCCTCGAGGGCGTGTACTCCCGCTACACGAAGGGCCAGTACGGCAAGCCGGAGGCCGGCTTCGAGGAGTTCGGCAAGAACGTCGAGCGACTCGCCGAGGCGGCCGACGAAGCGGTCGGCCGGCTGGCCTAGCGGGTCGCGGAGGGCTGCGCGGCAGTTGCCGCGGTGGCGCCGTTGGAGCCCTCGGCGGGCTTGTCCTCGCGCTTGGCGAAGCGGTTCAGCTCGCGGCGGGCGATCACCATCTTGTGGACCTCGTCGGGCCCGTCGGCGACCTTGAGCATGCGGCTGTAGCGCCACATCGCCGCGAGCGGCGTGTCGTCGGACATGCCGAGCGAGCCGTGGACCTGGATCGCGCGATCGAGCACGTCCATGACGACGTTGGCGGCGACCACCTTGATCATCGAGATCTCGCGGCGCGCCTCGCGCTTGCCCTCGGTGTCCATCTTCCAGGCCGCCTTCAGGGTGAGCAACCGGGCCTGCTCGGTCTCCATGCGGCTCTTCGCGACGAAGTCCTGGACGAACTGCTTGTCGGCGAGCTTGGAGCCGAATGCCTCGCGCTCGTTGGCCCGCTGACACATCATGTCGATGGCCCGCTCGCAGGTCCCGATCGCGCGCATGCAGTGGTGGATGCGGCCGGGGCCGAGGCGGTCCTGGGCGATCGCGAAGCCGGCCTGGCGGGGTCCGAGAAGGTTGGCCTCGGGCACGCGGCAGTCCGTGTAGCGGATCTCGCAGTGGCCGGGCCCCTTGTCGTGGCCCATCACCGAGATCGGCCGGACCAGGTCGAAGCCGGGGTTGTCGACGGGGACGACGATCATGCTCGCCCGCGCGTAGGGGTGAGCTTCGGGGTCGGTCACCACCATCGCGATCGCGAACGTCGCGCCGACGGCTCCCGAGGTGAACCACTTGTGCCCGTTGATCACCCACTCGCCCGACGACTCGTCGAGCTCGGCTCTGGCCTGCAGGGTGGTCGGGTCGGACCCGGCCACGTCCGGCTCCGTCATCGAGAAGCAGGAGCGGATCTGGCCTTCGAGCAGCGGCTCGAGCCATTCGCGCTTCTGCTCCTCGGTCCCGTGCTCGGCGAGGATCTCGGAGTTGCCGGTGTCGGGGGCGGCGCAGTTGAAGGCCATCGGGGCGACGACGGGGCTGCGGCCCATCTCCTCGCAGAGCAGCCCGTACTCCAGGTGGGTCAGCCCGGCGCCGTGCTCCTCGCCCGGGATGAAGAGGTTCCAGAGGCCCTCGGCGCGGGCCTTCTCGCGGATCCCGGCGATGATCTCGGGGTAGGCGACGCCGGGCCGGACCTCGTCGTCGAGCGCCTTCATCGCCTCGGCTTCGACCGGGTACACGTGCTCGTCCATGAAGGAGCGCACCCGCTCGAGCAGTTCCTCGATCCGGGGTCCTGCGGAGAAGTCCATGGAGGGCACCCTAGCTCAGCCGCGGCCCCGGTCGAGCGGGGTCGTTCGGAGGCCGGATCTGGCTAGGATCGCGCCCATGAGCGACGGCGTCACCGACGGGCTGATCGAGCACAACCGCGCCTTCGCGGAGGAGTTCGACCAGGGCCACCTCGACGTCGCGCCCTCGCTTCACCTCGCCGTCGTGGCCTGCATGGACTCGCGGATCGACGTCTTTGCGGTGCTCGGCCTCGAGAACGGCCAGGCGCACGTCCTGCGCAACGCCGGCGGCGTGATCACCGACGACATGGTGCGCTCGCTGGCGATCTCGCAGCGCCGGCTGGGGACCGAGGAGATCATCCTCATCCACCACACCAACTGCGGGATGCAGACGATCACCGACGACGGCTTCCGCGAGGAGCTGCAGGACGCGACGGGGATGGCCCCCTCGTTCGCGATCGAGTCGTTCACCGACGTCGACGCGAACGTCCGCCAGTCGATCGCGAGGCTGAAGAGCTCGCCGTTCCTGCCGCACCGCGACCGGATCCGCGGCTTCGTCTACGACGTGGATACCGGGCTGCTGCGAGAGGTCGAGCCGGACTAACCAGACCTCCCTGCGTCCCGTCCACGGTGGGGCCCCCTCCCGGGCAGACCGGACGCGAAGCGGAGGATCTGCCCGGAGTTATCTACTCCCGCCGCCACGGCATCGTGATCGTCTTGTAGGCCTTGACGCCCTCGCCGTGGGGGAGCTTGACCTCGCGCCGCAGGATGTAGGTGAAGACAACGCCGAAGAAGAGCGAGACGAGCGCGGCGGTCACGGCCACGACCACGGCGTCGCCCTTCGTCATCAGCACCGTGCCGGAGGCGATCAGCACGATCGAGAGCATCGTCCGCAGCAGGTTCTTACCGGTCTTCAGCGCCAGCTTGCCGCCGACGAGGACGCCGGGGATCGAGCCGAGCAGGATGTTCCCGGCGAGCTCGAAGTCGACGTTGCCGCCGACCCAGTGTGCCGCTCCCGCCGCCCAGAGCAGGACGGCGGCATGGAAGATGTCGGTGCCGACCACCCTCTGCGGGGTGAGGCGGAAGACGGCGATCAGGATGATCGCGATCAGCGTCCCCGACCCGGCTGAGGTGAGGCCGATCACGAAACCGGTGGTCACGCCGGTGGCGACGGCGGCGATGATGTGGCGGCGATGCAGGTGCATCGCGAAGCGCTCCTTGATCACGTCGGGCAGGAACAGGCTGCGCAGGAGCGTTGCGACCCCGACCACGAGCAGCGTGGCGCCGAGGATGCCGAAGACGATTCCCTCGAGCTTGTCCTCGCCGTACGCCTCCTGGAGGAGCTCGATCACGTAGACCCCGCCGATGGCCGACGGCACGCTGCCCACGGCCATCCAGAATGCAAGCCCCTTGTGAACCGTTCCGGCGCGCAGGTGCTGCACGCCGCCGACGGTCTTGGTCACCGCGGCGTAGAAGATGTCGGTGCCGATCGCGGTCACCGGCTGAACGCCGAAGATCAGGATCAGCAGCGGCGTCATCAGCGACGCACCGCCCATGCCGGTCATGCCGACGAGCACGCCGATGCCGAACCCGAAAATGACGATCGCGGGGTCCATGGATCAGCCTGCGGAGACCAAGAAGTGCGGAATGATGCGGATGCCCGGGCGGGGGAACCCGGTGTCAGTCAGCGCCTAAGCAACGAGACTTTGTCGACCGGCCCACTCGGGATTGGGCGCGATCCTAGCGGAATCCGGGAGTCAGCTGACGATGTCGTGGGTGCCCGTCTCGCGGGCGATCCAGGCCTCCGGCTCGTCCAGGAGCGAGGTGACCGCCGGCGGGAGGTTCCCGGCCGCGAGCTCCTCGAGGTTGACGTGCTCGAGCACCTCGCGCAGGTTCTGGCGGATCGCGATCCAGACGTCGCGCAGGCGCTCGGCGGCGCCTTCGTAGTGCGTCTCCTCCGGCGGCAGGTCCTGGATGTTCGCCAGCGGGCCCTCGACGGCGCGGATCACGTCGGCGACGGTCACCGTGGCGGGCGGCTCGGCCAGCCAGTAGCCGCCGCGAGCGCCGCGCTTCGTCTTGACCAGGCCGGCGTGCTTGAGGTCGAGCAGGATGTGCTCGAGGAACTGCAGCGGGATGCTCTGCGCCTCCGCCAGCTTCGTCCCCTTCACCGGCTTGCCGTCCGGGGAGGCGGCGAGCTCGAGCGCGGCGCGCACGGCGTAATCGGCTTTGGCTGAGATTCGCATTGGGGCGTCGGCCTTTCTTGACCGAAGTACGTAACAATGCCGCAACCGTGATCGACCTGCAGTCCCACTCGACCGTCTCCGACGGTCAGCTCGAGCCCGCCGACGTGGTCCGAGCGGCCGCCGAGGCCGGGATCACCGTGATGGCCCTGACCGATCACGACGGCGTCGCCGGGGTCCCCGAGGCCAACCGCGTGGCCGCCGAGCTGGGGATCGAGAACGTCCCCGCGATCGAGATGTCCTGCGTCCACAAGTACTCCGAGGACCTCCACATCTGCGGGTACTGGGTCGACCTCGAGAAGATCCAGCCGGCCTGCGACCGGGCCCAGCAGGAGCGCGTCGACCGCGCCAAGTCGATCATCGCCAAGCTCAACGAGCACGGGGTGGAGGTCAGCTTCGAGGAGGCCGTCGCCAAGGCAGGCGCAGCCGATGCGATCGGCCGCCCGCACATCGCCAAGGCCGCCGGCGCGGGCCCCGACCTCGGGCCGTTCTTCGAGGAGTACCTCGTCCCGGGCGCCAAGGCGTTCGTCTCCCGCACCTGGCCGTCAGCCGAACAGGCCGTCCAGTTGATCCACGACGCCGGCGGAGTGGCCGTCGTCGCCCATCCCTACTGGGACGTCAAGGACCCGGAGCAGGTCCGCGACCTGGTCGAGAGCCTCGCCCGCGACGTCGGCCTCGACGGCATCGAGACCTTCTACCCGCCCCACACCGAGGAGCAGACGAAGCACTGCCTCGAGCTCTGCGAGGAGTTCGGCCTCGTGCCGACGGCCTCATCGGACTTCCACGGCCCGACGCACAAGACCTTCAGCGTCTGGGGCGACTACGACACCTACGGGCTCGGCGAGCCCCAGGTGCCGCCGAAGCCCTCCTCCTAGCCGGCGCTACTCCCGCTCGGCTTCCGCTCGCCGCGGCCTCCGCGGCGAGCCGGTACTTCTCCTGCTTCCGGCGGCGGCCCGGGAGCGCGATCGGGGCCCGGGCGCGGATCTCGGCGAGGATCCGTGCCGAGAGCTCGCCGGGGTCCTCGGACGGGTCGGCCTGCCCGCCGGCCGGCTCGAAGAACTCCACCCTGATCCTGGGTCGCTTCGGGAAGCGGACGATGTCGACGGTCCCGGCCGTGCTGACGCAGACCAGCTTCGCCTCGGGCACGGCGAGGGCGAGACGGCCGATGCCGCTGCGGGCGCGCAGCGTCAGGCCGCGCGAGATCGTCCCCTCGGGGAAGACGCCGATGCAGGCCCCCTCGCGCAGCTGCTGCGTCGCGGCGTCGAGCGCGCCGGCGTCGGCGGCGCCCCGCTTGATCGGGATCTGCCCCATCCCGTTCAGGATCGGCGCCAGCGGCTTGATGTCCCAGAGGCTCGCCTTGGCGAGGGCGCGGATCTGGCGCCGCGGGCGGCCGGCGATGCCGATCGCCACGGGGTCCCAGTGGCTGTCGTGGTTGCCGATGAGCAGGACGGGGCCGGACTGGGGCAGGTGCTCGAGCCCGGCGACCTCGAGGCGGCCCCAGGTCCGCACGAGCGGGGAGCAGGCCGCCATGGCGAAGCGGTAGGTGCGGGTGATCGGCTCGGGGGAGGCCACGGCGGCGAGTTGTAACCGATCGGCTCCGCGGCCGAATAGTCTCGGCCCCGATGCGGATCCACCTGTCCCTCCTGTACTGGCCCTGGTACTCGCTCGAGGAGCAGGTCGAGATGGCGGTCGAGGCCGACCGCGCGGGCCTCGACGGGCTCTGGGTGTCGGAGGCCTGGGGGCAGGACGTCGTCTCCGTCCTCGCCGTGATCGCCGACCGGACCGAGCGGATCGGGATCGGCTCGGGGCTGATGCAGATCCCGGCGCGGCAGCCGACCGCCGCGGCGATGGCCGCGGCCACCCTCGACGTGATCTCCGAGGGCCGCATGCGCCTCGGCCTCGGCGTCTCCGGCCCGCAGGTGTCCGAGGGGTGGTACGGGGTGCCGTTCGAGCGCTCGCTGGGGCGGATCCGCGAGTACGTGGAGATCGTCCGCCAGGCCTGGTCGCGCCAGCCGGTCGAGCATCAGGGCCGCAACTGGCAGATCCCGACGGAGGAGGGGATGGGGCTCGGCAAGCCGCTGCGGCTGATGGTCCGCCCGCCCCAGGAGAAGCTGCCGGTCTACCTCGGCGCGATCGGCCCGAAGTCGGTCGAGCTGACCGGCGAGATCGCCGACGGCTGGATCCCCGCCTTCTTCGACCCGGGCGACGGGGCGGGGCTGATCCGCCACCTCGAGCGCGGCCTCGAGAAGGCCGGCCGCGAGCGGAGCGAGATCGACGTCGCCCCGACCGTCCCGGTCGCCGTCGAGGAGGACCTCGACGACGCCCGCAACGCGCTGCGCCCCCTGATCGCCTTCTACCTCGGCGGGATGGGCGCCAAGGACAAGAACTTCTACGTCGACCTGCTCGAGGGCAACGGCCTCGGCGACGAGGCGCACGAGATCCAGGACCTCTTCCTCGCCGGCGACCGCGTCGGCGCGGCGATGGCGCTGTCCGCCGACGTGATCGACATGTGCGGCGTCGCCTGCACCCCCGGCGAACTGCCCGAGCGAATCGGGCGGTTCGCCGAGGCCGGCGCAGACTCGATCATCGCGATCCCCTTCGGGACCGACCGCCTGGCGACGATCAGCCGCCTGGCGGAACTCCGGAGTTAGCCGATCAGGTCCTCGGACTCCAGGTAGTCCAGGATCTCCTTGGCGTTGTCCTCCGGGGACTTGCCTTCGTCTCGATCCGTGATCTCGGGGTTCTCCGGCTCCTCGTAGGGATCGGAGATGCCCGTGAACTCCTTGATCTCACCCGAGCGCGCCTTGGCGTAGAGGCCCTTGGTGTCGCGCTCCTCGCACTCCTCGAGCGAGGTGGCGACGAAGACCTCGACGAACGTGCCGTGGCCCTCGTGCAGCTTGCGGGCGTTGTCGCGGGTCTCGCGGTAGGGGGAGATCGCGGCGGTGATGACCGGCACGCCGTTGCGCGAGAGCAGGTCGGCGACGAAGGCGATCCGCCCGATGTTCGTGTCGCGGTCCTCCTTCGAGAAGCCGAGGCCCTTCGAGAGGTTCTCGCGGACGACGTCGCCGTCGAGCACCTCGAGCGGGATGCCCCGCTCCTCGAACTCGTCGATGAGCACCTCGGTGATCGTCGACTTGCCCGAGCCCGAGAGGCCGGTCATCCAGAGGGTGAAGCCCTTGTGGTCTGACATTGAGTTGAAGTTCTCCTTGTTGCTGCTTTGCGGGGGGACTTAGTTCTTGTAGGCGTCGATCAGGATCTCGGCGACCTCGGGGCGGGAGAACTCGGGCGGCGGAGCCTCGCCGTTCTCGAGCATCTCGCGCACCTTCGTGCCGCTGAGGAAGAGCCTGTCCTCGGGCGTGTGGGGGCAGGTCTTGTGGGAGCCCAGGCCCTCGCACTTGTAGCACCAGAACGTGTGCTCGAACATCAGCGGGCGGATGCCCAGCTTGTCGATGTCGACCTCGTCGAAGATGTGCTGGGCGTCGTAGGTGCCGTAGTAGTCGCCGACGCCCGCGTGGTCGCGGCCGACGATGAAGTGCGTCGCGCCGTAGTTGCGGCGCACGACGGCGTGGAAGATCGCCTCGCGCGGCCCGGCGTAGCGCATCGCCGCCGGGTTGACGCCGAGCACGACCCGGTCCTGCGGGTAGTAGTTCTCCATCAGGACCTCGTAGCACTTCATCCGCACGTCGGCGGGGATGTCGCCGGACTTCGTCTCGCCGATCAGCGGGTGCAGGAAGAGGCCGTCGCAGACCTCGAGCGCCGCCTTCGTCAGGTACTCGTGGGCGCGGTGGATCGGGTTGCGGGTCTGGAAGGCGACGATGCGCTTCCAGCCGCGGTCGGCGAACTCCTTGCGCGACTGCTCCGGGGTGAAGTAGCGGCGCATGAACGCCTCCTCGTGATCGGGCATGTCGTCGGCCTCGATCTCGCCGGCGATGCAGCGGTTGCCCTCCTGCTTCGTCGCGGCGACGCCCGGATGCGCGTCGTCGGTCGTCCGGTAGACGTGCTCGGCCTCCTTCTCGACGTCGCGCTCGAAGATCTCGCTGACGCGGATGCGGCCGAGCTTCTTGCCGTTGTCGGCGCTGAGCTCGACGACGTCGCCCTCGTTGACCTCCAGGTCGGTGGCGAGGACGACCGGGATCGGCCAGACCTCGTTGCCGTCGGCCAGCGTCATGTTCTCGACGGAGGACTTCCAGTCCTCGGAGCCCATGAAGCCCTTCAGCGGGGCGAAGCCGCCGTTGGCGAGCAGCTCGAAGTCGGCGGTCTGGCGGGCGGTCAGGGTCAGCGCGGTGTCGCTCATGATCTGTCTTGGGGCTCCTTGATGAGGGGGCGGGGAACGTCTTGAAGTCTTGGCTGCGTGGCAGCGGGGGACGGAAAGCTACCGGGGCAGCGTCAAATCACCCGTGCAGGCCGCACTCGGTCTTGTGGGCGTCGGCCCAGCGACCGGAGCGGGAATGGCCGTCGGCGCCCGGCGGGCGGGTGCAGTGGGTGCACCCGATCGACGGGTAGCCGGCGTCGTGAAGGGGGTTGTACGGGACCTCGTGCTCGTTGAGGTAGTCCCAGACGTCGGCCTCGGTCCAATCGGCGAGCGGGTTGAGCTTCCAGAGGCCGAAGCGCCTGTCCCAGCCGAACTTGGCGGCACCGGCGCGCGTGCGCGAGTCCTCGCGGCGGATTCCCGAAACCCAGCAGTCGACGCCGGTCAGCGCCTCCCGCATCGGCTCGACCTTGCGGATGCCGCAGCAGGCGTCGGGCTGACGGCTCCAGAGGTTGTCGCCGTAGAGGTTCGCCTGCTGCTCGAGGCTGATCCCGGAGAAGCGCTGGAACTCGATCCCGTACTTGGCCGAGAGCGCGTCGCGGGTCGTGTAGGTCTCCTCGAAGAGGACGTCGGTGTCGAGGTAGAAGAAGTTCGGGTCCGGGACCAGCTTGCTGACGATGTCGATCGTCACCGAGCTCGTCTTCTGGAACGAGCAGGCGAAGCGGAGGCGCGGGTGGAACGTCTCGATCGCCCAGGCGATCGTCGCCTCGGCGCTCAGGCCCTCGAGCTCGGCCGCGACCTCGCGGGGGTCGATCG
The DNA here is from genome assembly GCA_963839535.1 of uncultured Solirubrobacterales bacterium. GTDB lineage: Bacteria > Actinomycetota > Thermoleophilia > Solirubrobacterales > 70-9 > RHKX01. The sequence continues at coordinate 2,155 of CAWIVF010000003.1, read as the reverse complement.
CCTCGCCCGCGGCCGTCTTCAGCGCCGAGGCCTCGGCCTGCGGCTCCGCGGGATGGGGCACGCGCTCGACGTCGATCGCGGGCAACGTCGCGGCGCCGGGGGGATTCACGTCAGCCCTGGCCAACCCGCGGGAGTGCTTCCCGTCCAGTGTGGCCCCTTCCCGGCAAGACCGGACGCGAAGCGGAGGATCTGTCGGAGTTAAACCGCGCATTCGCCTTCGCCACGCTCGACCTTGTACGGGTCGCGGCGGCTCCAGTCGATGAACTGCGAGCATGTTCTCGAGCTTGAACTCGGCCGGCAGCGAGAGGTCGCGGATCTCGTCCTCGAACCGGATCGTGCCGACGCGGGTGGCGAAGGCGTTGAAGTTCTCGCCCTCGTTGCGCTCGGCCTCGTACATGCGCAGCCAGCGCTCGACCGCGTCGGGGACGCGCTTGGCGGGCAGGCGCACCTTCAGCCGGGTGCCGTAGACGACCTCGCCGTTCTCGGCCACCCCGCCGATGTGGGGGATGTAGGCCGGCATCGTGTGGCCGCCGACCTTGATCGAGGCCCCGTAGAACCCGATCGTCCCGATGTGATGCTGGCCGCAGCCGTTCGGGCAGCCGCTCATCTTCAGCTGGATCTGGCGCGTCAGCGGATCGGTGATGTTCATCGACTCGACCCGCTCCTGGAGGGCCCGGTTGAGGCCCATCGACGCGGTGATGCCGAGCTTGCACGAGTCGGTGCCGGGGCACGAGATGACGTCGGTGATCGTGCCGACGCCGTCCTGCGGCGAGGCCGAGGTCGCGCAGCGCCGCGTAGACGTCGTAGAGCGACTCGTCGCGGACCCAGCGCAGGACGAAGTTCTGATCGATCGTCGTCCGTGCGTTGCCGCCGCAGAAGTCGCGCATGATCTGCGCGAGCCCGCGGAACTGCTCCGGGCTGAGATCGCCGCGCGTGACCTTCACGTGCACGGTCGAGAACCCCTCCTGGCGCTGCGCCTCGACGTTGTCGGCGGCGAACGCCTCGAACGCGGAGCGGTCGCCGTTCGGGCTCCCGGCCGCGGCGGGCGGCGCCGGCGCGGCGGACTCCTCGTCCAGCTCCGGCAGCAGCCGCTCGATCGAGAAGTCGCGCTCGTTGACCCAGTCGCCCTCGAGCTCGCGGTCGACCATCTCGCGGAACGCGTCGATGCCGATCTTGTCGACGAGCACCTTGATCCGGGCCCGGGCGCGGTTGACGCGCAGCCAGTCCTGGCGATCGAAGATCCGCAGCGCGGCCTCGGTCACGCGCAGGTACTCGCCGTCGTCGGCGGCGACGAACTCGGAGAGGACGGGGGCGATGCGCGGCATGATCGAGGTGCCGCCGCCGACCACCATCCGGAAGCCGCGGACGCCGTCCTTGACGACCGGGACGAAGCCGATGTCGTGGATGCCGACGATCGCGCGGTCGCGAGTCGGAGCAGGAGAAGGCGGTCTTGATCTTCCGCGGCATCAGCTGCGTCGTCGGGTGCCGCACGAAGTACCGGACGTACGCGATCGCGTAGTCGGTCGGGTCGAAGAGCTCGTCCGGGGCGACGCCGGCCCACGGGTCGCCGGTCACGTTGCGGATCGTGTTGCCGCAGCCCTCGCGGCTGGAGAGCCCGACGTCGGAGATCTCGCGGATCAGCGCTGCGGCGTCGGGGAGGGGGATGTGATGCATCTGGATGTTCTGCCGCGTCGTGATGTGGCCCTTGTTGAGCGGCACGTACTTCTCGACGACGCTGGCGAAGGCGTCCATCTGGTCGGGCGTGACCCCGCCGAGCGGGAGCTTCACGCGGATCATCTGCACGTCGGGCTGGCGCTGGCCGTAGACGCCCTGCTTGAGCCGGAAGCCGATGAACTCGTTCTCCTCGGTCTGCCCGTCGAGGAACTTGCCGGACTCGTCGTCGAAGTCGTCGAACTCGTCGGCGAGGATCGGGATCACGTACCCGGGGACGTTCTCGTAGACCTCGGGGTTCTCCCGTGAGCCGACCGGCCCCTTGCCCTGCTGGGGCTTGCTCAGGTCCTGATCGAGATCGGCTTCGGTCGCCTTCGGCTTCGCCGGTGCGGAGGTCGGCTCCATGCTGGTTCGGTTACCCCTTCGGGATCGGGTCGGGCAGCGGTCTGCGTAGAAACTAGCAAAACCCGATTGGAAATAGGGT
>CAWIVF010000002.1:0-26164 GCA_963839535.1 uncultured Solirubrobacterales bacterium | reverse complement strand
CAGGGAGTTCCTCTCGTTGGCGGCCGCCCCGGTCGCGCTCGCCTTCCTGCCCGACGGCTGCCGGCAGATGGCCGAGCGCGTTGGGTCCGGCGGCGGCGGAAGGCGGCGGCGGGACACGCTCGCGTTCGTGACCGCGGACCTCGAAGCCCACATCGCGGTTGCCTCCAGCCGGGACGGGCAGGTCCTCCATCGCATCCCGACCCGTGAGGATCCGCGCAGCATCGAGGCGGCGCCGGGACAGGCGCTCGTCGCCCACCCGGACTCCGGCGCGATCACGATCATCGATACCGGCACGATGGAGGTCCGCCGGGTGCTCGAGGGGATGGGCGAGCCGGCGTACACGGCGATCTCCTCCGACGCTCGGTACGCGTACGTGACCGACTCGGGCAACGGCGAGGTCGTGGTGGTCGATCTGCGGCGCGGTCGCCTCGCCGGTGTCGCCCCGGTCGGAGCCGAGGCCCGCCACCTGAGCATCGCCCCCAACGGACGGACGCTGTGGGTCGCTCTCGGGATGGAGGCGCCCGAGGTCGTGACGGTCGACCTCGCCGAGCCGGAGCGCCCTCGCGTGACCGGCCGGCTCGAGCTGCCGTTCCTCGCCCATGACGTCGTCTGCGCACCCGACGGACGGCGGCTCTGGGTCACGTCGGGCGTCGAGCCGCGGATGGCCCTCTATCGCCCCGGCACGCCGACGCCCGTGAAGCTGGTGGATGCCGACGCCGCCCCGCAGCACGTCAGCTTCGGGCCGGGGCGGACCTTCGTCGCCAGCGGCGAGGACGGCAGCCTCGTGACCTACGAGTCGACGAGCGCATCGGTGCTCGGCCGCGATCGCCTTCCGATCGGCTCGTTCAACCTGAGCCGCCGCGGCGATCTCGTCGTCAGCCCCTCACTCGATCAGGGGACCGTGACGATCGCCGACCGGGCCGGACGGGTGGTGCTCAGCCGTCGTGTCGTCGAGTCCGCGCACGACGCCTGCCTTGTCTGAGTGAGATCAGGCCGCGCAAGGTGCCGCGGGAGTACCCGGCAGTCCCTAGACTCGCCGCATCGCTCCTGAACTTCCCGAAGACGACGGCCCCAACGCGCTGTCGTCGAACGAGGCCGCCAACGGGCTGCCGCTGACCCGCCGGCGCTTCGTCAAATCGGGTGCTGTGCTGGGAGCGACGCTCGTCTGGTCGCCGGCCTCGGCGCTGGCGCGGCGGGGGACGGTGGAGGAGCAGCTCAAGGCGCTTCGCCGCAGCATTCTCGACTCCGACTTCAGGTCCAAGCCCGGCGCCCTCACGTTGCTCGCCCGAGCTCGCGAGGCGCTGAAGCTCGGCCACAACGACGCGGCGCGCTCGCACCTCGCATCGCTGGCCTCCTACTTCCGCGGCGCCGCCGGCCATCGAGGGCTCTCCAGAGAACAGGCGAACCGGTGGATCCGCCGCATTCGCCGCATCCGCATGGCCATCGCGCCGGGTACCCACGAGGGACCGACCGGCCCGACCGGCGCGACGGGCCCCCTTGGGGAGACCGGCGCGACGGGTCCAGGCGGAACCGGACCGGCCGGCGCGACCGGAGTCACGGGCCCAGGGGAGACCGGACCGACGGGCTCTGTGGGACCGACCGGCCCCTCCGGTCCCGGCACAACGGGCCCCACCGGCGCAACGGGCGTAACGGGCGCGACCGGCACCAGCGGACCGATCGGCGAAACGGGCGCAACCGGCCCAACCGGACCGGTCGGCGAAACGGGCGCAACCGGCCCAACCGGCCCAACCGGCCATTGGCGAAACGGGCGCAACCGGCCCCACCGGACCGGTCGGCTCCACGGGCCCTGCCGGATCCACCGGCGCGACCGGATTGACCGGCACCGCCGGCCCCACCGGCATCGCCGGCCCGATCTTCTGATCGCCCTTCCCTAGGCGTAGAGGGCCTCGGGGTAGGGCTCGAGGTAGTGGTCCACGCCGCTCTCGTGCAGGCACCTGACGCGCGGCTGGTTCGACCCGATCCACGCCTCCGGCTCGAACGGGTCCGCGCCGATCGTCTCCGGCAGGTTCGCCAGGTAGCGCGGCGTCGCCCACCAGAAGTTGCCGCTGAAGTGAGGCCTGGGCTCCGCGTGCCAGTTGACCCCGCAGGCGTCGTGGTCGCCCAGGGACGCGAGGCACTCCTCCCAGCGGTCGATGACGAAGTGCTCCATCAGCCGGCGCCACTCGACAACGTGGGAGTTGCCGACGTGCCGTGAGGAGACGCCCTTCGCGTGGGCGTACCAGGCGCCCTGCGCCAGGGGCTCCCCCTCCAGGCAGAAGCGGCGCGCGAACTCCAGGATCGGTCGCTCGAAGCTCGCCGCATCCGCGTCCGCGGCGACGAACTCGACCCGCTCGCCCAGCGCCTCGCGGAGGAGCCCCCGGCCCTCCTCGGCCTCGGGTCCGACCACCGTGGCGAAGATCCGCGCGGTGCGGTCAGCCAGGCCGGACCCTCGCAACCGCCTGAGTTGCTCGACCGCGATCTCGCGCCACGAGTTCAGCGTGCAGAGGTGGTAGAAGCCGAGAACGTCCTCGCGCCCCTCGCGCAGCAGCACGCGGTCGTCTCCTCGGCGGGCGCGTATCCGAACCGCGCCAGCCGCTCGTGACAGCGCCGGCGCTCCTCCTCGCCGGCCCTCGGCATCGTGATCACGTTCGCGCTGACCCGATCGGGATCGAGCCGCCCGCCCTCTCGCAGCAGCTCGCTCGGGCACTCGACGGCAAGGTTCAGCCAATCGATCGCCCGCGGACGGATCGCGTTGCGCTCGAGCGTCTCGTGGAGCGGCTCGTCGCGATCGGGCGCGACGATGCAATCGCGGACCGAGCGACCCTCCCGCACCCGCGACGCCGACGACTCGAGGCAGATCCCGGTCCAGTCGAGCCGGCGCTCGACGTCGAGGGTCTCGCTCTCCGCCGGAGCGCCGTCCCGGTCCGACAGCTCGACGAAGGTGCCGCAGCGCCGATCGCCGACCCAGTCATCGACGACGCTCCGATCGAGCTCGCCGAGGTGCCAGCGCCGCTTCCGGCGGACCGGGTCGATCGCCCGCGCAAGGGTCGGGAAGAAGCCGTAGTCCTCCAGGATGCGCTGCTTCTCGGCGCGGATGAACGGCAGCCGGCGCGACCACTCGTCAGCCGCGATCGCCGCGCGGATCCGCGCGAGATCCGCATCGAAGTCATCCAGCTCGAGACGGATGAACGCGCGCGGGTCGAAGTAGAAGTCGAGGTTGGGACAGCCCCAGTAGAAGCACAGCGTTTCGGCGAGGAGGCAGTCGACGATCTTCTCCGTGAAGAAGTTCGGCACGGCGTTGTTCTCGGCGTCGAAGTAGTAGCGGTAGGGGAGCAGGCATGAGCTCTTGTCGAAGACCGGAGTCCGGCCCCGGTAACGGCGGAAGCCGTGGCCCGCATGGCCGTAGACGTCGAGGTCGAGGTCCTGCCCGTCGAGGAAGCGCAGGAAGTCCACTCGTTTCCGGTGGCCCGGGTCAAAGTACTTCTCCGAGATGCAGGCGGCCATGGCCCGGTCCTTCCCGGGCAGCGGGTCCTCCCTGAGCTCGGACGTGGTGCGGCCCACCCACCAGTCGCTCGAGTTGCGGTAGCGGCGGTGGTCGCGAACCTGGAGGAAGGAGCGGGGGCTCGGCGCGGCCCATTCGCCCCATTGCGACCGCATCGCCTCGGTCCACATCAGCGGCTCCATCTGGAACACGACCGTCCGGGCCCGGTCCAGCCGTCCCGCGTGGCCGGCCGGGGGGCGGTTGCAGACCGCGTAGAAGTCGGCGTCGTCCTCCGGGGTGATCCGGAGCCGCTGCACGTCGCCCGCGAGGTCCCGGAACACCCACTCGTAGTTGCCCTCGCTCGTCATCCGGTTGAACAGCTCGCAGAGGCGCCGCGAATCGCACCAGTTGCTGAGGAGCTGCACGCGGATCGGCTCCGCCGCCGGCGGGCTCACCTCGCCAGCGCCGCCAGCGCGTCCTCCGTCTCGAGTGCGGCGATCATCGGCGCGCCGCCTGCGGTGACGAAGGCGACCACCAGCTCGCCGTCGCGCTCCGCCAGCCCGGAGGCGAGCGCTCCGTCTCCCACGGTCAGCGTGAAGCTCGGCGTGGTCGCGACGGCGTCACCGTCCCCGTTCGTGAGGACGAACCGGTGGGCGCCGCCATCGCCGGCCGAATCCGCCGCGGCGGCGATCGAGAGCAGGCCACCCTTCACGGGTACGGCGGGCAGGTCGAGGGGCTCTTCTCCGTCGGCGTCCGCGGCGGGCTCCAGCGGGGCCACCGTGCTCACCTCGAGCAGGTCGTCGAGCCTGACGAGGTAGCCCCGGCTGGTCGACCCGTTCGTGGCCCCGTCCAGCTCCAGCGCCATCCCCTCCGGCCCGGCGGTGACCGAGGCGGATCGGCAAACCCAGCCCGGCTCGGCCTCCAGGCGGATCTCGGCGATCACGCAGGTCGGCGCAAGATCGGCGAGCCGCCGGCCCCCGCCCGCGGCCCGCCCCGGGGCAATGGCCTCGAAGTCCCGCTGGATGTCGGAGTCGACGGAGTTGCCGGGCAGCGCCATCGACGCCGAGGCGAGCGGCGGGACGCACTCGAGGATCTCCAGCTCGCCGGCCTTGAGCACCACGAACGTGTCGATCCCGTTCTGCACCCCGTCGCGCTCGGCGATCTCGAGCAGGCGGCGCGCTCCGCGGCTCGACAGGACGTAGGCGTACAGGCCGCCGATGTAGTTCTCGCCGCTCATCGGCCGGAGGACGCGTGCTCCTCCCCGGCCGCCGGCGTCGCTCGTGAGATGGCCGAGCAGAGCCAGGTCGAAGCCGGGATGGTCCGCGCTCAGTCGCTCGCAGACCGCGGCGAAGCGGCGCTCGAAGCCGTCGACGAGCTCGACGTCGTCCTCGAGGATCAGCCGCACCCCGTCCTCGTCGGCGGCGAGCGAGCGCCAGCGCGCGATGTGGCTGAGGGCGCAGCCGACGATCCCCCGCCGCGAGCCGAAGTCGTTCCCCCGGAAGAGGCGCTCCAGCTCGGGGTCAGCCCGGAGGGTCAGGCCGTCCACCGCCTCGACCCGCCGGCAGCGCTCGGCGAACCCGGGCCCGGCGGCACGTCGCGCCATGCGCCCGAACGACTCCCAGCGATCGGCCCTGCGGCTCAGGTTGATGACCTCGATCTCAGGGTCGGGAAGCGCGCTTCGGGCGGGCTGGATCGGCCGCGCCGGATGGGACCCGTCGCCGACGAGCTCGTAGGCGCTGAGGCTCGCCGAGCTTCCGCCCTCGGAGGTCAGGCGACCGAGGTGCAGACAGGTGATCTGGTCGAAGAAGGCGGTCAGGTGCCCGGCGCCGGCGAAGCGGCGCGCCCCCTCGAGCTCGAAGTGCCCACTCGTCTCGAAGGGTCTGATCGACGCGATCGCCTCGGCGCGGATCAGCGACGGCCGCAGGGTGAAGTGCGGCCAGTACGCGACGCTGAGCGACCCGGCCGGCAGGGCGCCGAGGTACCGCTCCCATTCATCCGTCGCGGGGTCGATGTGCTCGTGCAGGCGGTAGGGCGTGCCCTCGCCCCGAGTACGCCGCCCCTCGCCGGCGTCGATCCTCCGGCACTCGAGCGTCTCCCCGTAGCTCACGTTGAAGGCGACCTGCGCGATGCGCCCGTCCTCCTCCATCACGTCGAGCGCCCGGCCGATGTAGGGACCGCGCCAGAAGAAGTGCCAGTCGTCCTCGAGGTGGAGCCACCAGGGCGTCTCGATCAGGCCGAGGATCCGGTTCATCGACTCGGGGTGCCGCTCCCCGCGGGCCGGATCGGTGAGGACGAACTCGAAGAACGGATACAGCTCCTTCATCCGCGCCCGGTCGGACTCGGTCGAGCCGTTGTCGACGCAGACCCAGCGGGCGACGCGCTCGAGGTCGGTGCAGCAGTTGAGGAACGAGTTCACCGTCCGCTCGAACAGCGCAAGGCGCCGGCACGAGGTGATCGTCACCGTCACGCCTCCTCCGTCGGCGGCCGCCTGACCCGCCGCGCTGCGCCCGGTGATCGCGGCGACCGTCTCCTCGGGATAGACCTCCGTCTTCTCCTGGAGCGCGGGGACGCAGAGGTCGCGGTTGCGCTGCACGCGGTCGCGCTCCGCCTCCGGCAGCGCATCGCCCTCGAGCAACTCGCAGGAGAGCTCGAAGCTCTCCTCGAAGCGCCCCACGTAGTAGGCGCAGATCGCCCTCTCGTCCTTGGCCCGCCAGGAGTAGACGTCGGCGGCGACGAAGAGGCTGTCGGCCTCCGGGTACGGGATCTCGGCTGCCCTCGTGGCGAACAGGTGGCCGAGCTCGAAGCTGTCGCTCTCGCGGTAGTGGCGGGCGATCGCGTGGAGCGGCTCGGCTCGGCTCGGGCGCGCCGCCCACGCCTCCAGGTGGGCCTCGAGGGCCTGGCTCCACGGCTCCTCCTCGAGGAGCTCGAGGCATTGGCCGCGGCGCCAGAGGCTGTAGAAGCGCTCCTCGGCCCAGCCGCCCATCTCGGCCCGCTCCGTGTACCGCTCGAGCGCCCCCCGGTGGTCGCCGGCGTCGAAGAGGCTCTGGGCGAGGTAGAACATCGCGCGCTCATCGGTCGGGTCCCGCTCGAGCGCCCCCTCGAGCAGATCGGCGTCGCGCCGGTACTTCGCGGGGTCGTCGTTCCGCGCTCCCAGCCGCCGCGACTCGACGTGATAGTCGCCCTCGAGCCTCGCCTCGCTGGCCGGGTCGAGGCACCGCGGGTACTCGTGGACCACGCCCTCGTAGCGCCAGCGCAGGCCGTCCCTGAAGATCTGCTTGCGCCAGTAGCGCAGTCCTTCGCCGTAGCGGAGCAGGTAGGAGTCGGCGACCAGGCCCGACAGGTCGAGGTCTCCGATCACGAGGTCGTCCGCGTCGATCACCCAGGCGTAGTCGCCCTTGCCCCGGCAGAGCTCCAGCGCCTCGGTCCGGTTCGAGCCGAAGTCGCGCCAGGCGCGCCGGTGGACCTCCCCGGGGATGCCCTTCCCGGCCATGTGGGACTCGACGGTGGCGATCGTGTCATCGGTGGAGCCGGTGTCCACGATGACCCAGTGGTCGATGTGGGGGGCGACCGAGTCGAGGGTCTCGCGGATGACGTGCTCCTCGTCCCGCACGATCATGTTGAGACAGATGCTCGGCCGGTCTTCGCGAGCGCGAGCGAGCCCTTCCACCGAGCCGATGTTAGAGCCGCTTCCGCCGGCGGCAGACCGAACCGTTACGCGCAGTCGGCGGGGACGAGTCCCGGCAGGCCGTCGCCGCGGTAGGCGGCGAGACGGTGGGGCAGCTTCTCGAGGGCGAGGCGGGTCCGCCCCTTGACGGTCCCCAGCGGGACCTCGAGCTGCGAGGCGATCTCGGTTTGCGTGTACTCGCCGAAGTAGGCCAGCTCGACCACCCGGCGCTGCGCCGCCGGCAGCGCCGCAACCGCGGAGCGGACCTCGGCGCCCGCCTCCCTCGCAAGGATCTCGTTCTCGGTCAGGCGGGCATCGGCGGCCTCGGGAAGGTGGACATCGGGAACGTCCTGAATCGAGCGCCGCCGCTCGCGCAGGATGTCGATCGAGCGATTGCGGACGACCGTCAGCACCCAGCTGCGAACGCTGCCGAGGGCGGGGTCGAAGGCGGCGCGACTGCGCCAGACGGAGAAGAACGCGGCCTGCACCGCGTCCTCCGCGACGGCCGGACCGCAGATCCGGCCGGCGATCCGGAGGGCGGTCGCCTCGTAGCGCCGGTAGAGGGCCTCGAACGCGTCCTCGTCGCCGCGGGCGACAGCCCTCCAGAGATCCTCGTCGGAGTGCCGGAACCGAGTGCGTGGCGTTCAGGGTTTGCATAAGGTTTGTTCAGACTAGCACGGCGGCGCGAGCTCGGCGGGTGGTGCAGTCGGCCGCGCCGCGATGCGGACCCCGGCTATCGTCGCCGGGGTGTTCTTCGTCCTGCTCAGCTCAGTCGTGCTGACCGTGGGTGGAGGCCACGCCCACGACCCGCCGATGACGGGCGCCGAACACAGGGACGCGCCTCCGAGCCCGGTCACGCTCGGACTTCAGGCGCTGCGCACGGCTCAGGCCGATCAATACGCCGGCGCCGATCGCGAGAACGCGGCGAGGCTCGTGGCCCTGCTCTGCCTCCTGATCGGGGTCCTCAGCTTCGCCTTCCTCCCGCTCGAGCCGCCGACGGCCCGGGGATGGTTCGGCTGGCCTCTCGCCGTGGCCTCGGGAGTGACCAACGTGGTTGTCGCCCGGTGGCTGCTGCGGGCCGATCCGGCTCCCGAGTTCCGCTGGCTGCTCGTGCTGAGCTACGTGGGTCTCCTTCAGGTCGCCGTCCTGGTCTGGCTGACCGGCGGGGCCGGCAGCGCCTACCAATCGCTGCTGCTGCTCTGGGTGGGGGCCGGGATGGGCATCCACCCGCCCCGGCGCGCCCTGACCTTCCTGCTGGCGACCGCGGTGGTGACAGCGCTGCCGCTCCTCTACGAGGGCTGGAGCAGCGAAGCGGTGGCGAGCATCGCATCGAGCCTGCTCCTCTGGTCCGCGCTCGGCATCGCGATGATGGTCCTGATGGTGGGGGTGCGCGCGCAGCGCGTGCGATTGCGAGCCGCCGAGCTGCGCGAGAGCGGCCTGGCCCGCGAGGACAGCCTGACCGGGTTGCCGAACCGGCGGGCCTTCGACGAGGCGCTCGTCGCCGAGATGGCGCGTTCGGAGCGGGCCGGCTCGACCATGAGCGTCCTGCTCATGGACCTCGACCACTTCAAGGCGATCAACGACGAGCTCGGGCATGTCGAGGGCGATCGGTGCCTGGCAGCCACCGCCGCCGCCATCGCGCGAAGGGTGCGCACCAGCGACCGGGCGTTCCGGTGGGGCGGCGATGAGTTCGTCGTCCTCCTGCCCGACAGTGACGCTGCCGCCGCGGAGGGGGTTGCAAGCGGAATCTGCGCGGAGGTGCTGGACACCTGCTCGGACTCCCGGGGACGCCCGCTCTCGCTCACGATCGGGTACGTCATCGGCGACGACACACTCTCGCCGTCGGAGCTGCTGGAGCTCGCCGACCTGCAGCTGCGGGCGCGCAAGCGCGAGCGGCTCGGCTTCCCCTCCGAGGACGCCTCGCGTCGCTGAGGATTCCGGCGCACGCCGGGCCCCGCGCGGATATATTCGGCGCGAGGGGAGATGGGGTTCGGCCGGCTGAAGAACGGGTTGGGTGCGATCGCCGCCGCGGCGGCGCTGTTCGCCGTTCCCGCGCTCGCCGAGGCGGCGGAGGCGCCCTACGGCGAGAACGACGCCGGCGGGTTCCGCAACGTGCTCCCGCCGGGCGAGGCCGGGACCGACAACGCGGCGGACCTCGCCGCCTTCCAGGCGACCGGGGAGCTGCCCCCGCACTGGGCGGACCAGCAGCCCCTGTACGACGGCCTGCTCGAGGCGTCGGCGAAGCCGAGCTTCGGGATGGACGAAGTCGAGAGCTTCTTCAAGGACGCGACGTTCGGGGTGCCGGCCGGACAGGTCGAGTCGACGACCACGCCGCGGCCGGGCGTGACGATCGTGCGCGACAGCGCCTACGGCGTCCCGCACGTCTACGGCGACACGCGCGAGGACGTGATGTTCGGCGCCGGCTACGTCAACGCCCAGGACCGCCTCTTCCTGATGGACGTCCTGCGCCACACCGGCCGCGCCAGCTCTCCTCGTTCATCGGTGGCTCGGAGTCGAACCGCGCGATGGATCGCGACCAGTGGCAGTTCGCCCCCTACACCGAGGCCGACCTGCAGAGCCAGATCGACGCGGCGTCGGAGATCTACGGGAAGGCGGGGGAGGAGCTCGTCGCCGACCTCGACGCCTACACCGCCGGGATCAACGCCTACATCGACGAGGCGCTGCTGGATCCGTCGAAGCTGCCGGCCGAGTACCTGGCTCTGGGCAAGCTGCCCCAGCCCTGGAAGCAGACCGACACCGTGGCGGAGGCCTCGCTGATCGGCGGGATCTTCGGCAAGGGAGGAGGCCGCGAGCTCGACTCCGCCCTGACCATGCAGTCCTTCGTGGACCGGTTCGGCCGCAGGAAGGGACGCCGCGCCTGGTCCGACTTCCGCTCGAAGAACGATCCCGAGGCGCCGACCACCGTGCGCAAGCGGTTCCCGTACGAGACCGAGAGCCCGTTCTCCCGCCGCGGGCTCGCGCTCCCCGATCCCGGCACCGTCAGGGAGGCCGGAGTCGCGCAGGGGAACGAGCAGCTGACGAGCGCGGATTCACGGAGCAGGCCGCGCCCGCAGTTCGCCGACGTCGGCGCGCAGCTGCGCGCGGCCCTGAGGAAGGGGCACGCGTCGAACTGGGAGCTCGTCTCCGCACGCGAGTCGAACACGGGCCATCCGATCGGCGTGCTCGGGCCGCAGGTCGGCTACTACCAGCCGCAGATCCTGATGGAGCTGGACCTGCACGGGCCCGACATCGACGCCCGCGGCGCGACGTTCCCGGGCGTCGGGCTCTACGTGCTGCTCGGCCACGGCCGCGACTACGCCTGGTCGGCGACGACGGCGACCTCCGACAACGTCGACACCTTCGCCGAGGTCCTCTGCGAGGACGCTTTCCACTACCGCTACAAGGGCGAGTGTCTGCCGATGGAGAAGCTCGAGCGGACGAACGCGTGGACCCCGAACGGTGTCGACGACACGCCGCCCGGTTCGGAGACGCTCACGGCCTACCGCACGGTCCACGGGATCGTCTTCGCCCGCGGGAAGGTCCGCAGGAAGAAGGTCGCCTTCGTGATCGCCCGCTCCACGTACTTCCACGAGGCCGACTCGGCCCTGTTCTTCCGGCGGATGAACGACCCGGGGTTCATGAAGGACGGGCACAAGTCGTTCCTCAAGGCCGTGAAGTCGATGAACTTCCTCTTCAACTGGGCCTACCTCGACTCGAAGCACATCGCCTACGAGCAGTCGGGCTGGATGCCGCAGCGCGCGCGCAGGACGTCACCCGACTTCCCGATCCTCGGCACCGGCCGCTTCGACTGGAAGGGCTACGACCCCGAGACTCACACCGGCGACTGGCTGCCGGCGAAGAAGCACCCGCAGGCGGTCGACCCGCGCGTACCTCGTCTCCTGGAACAACAAGCAGGCTCCCGGCTGGGCCGCGGCCGACGACAACTACGGGTACGGCCCCGTCTACCGGTCGGAGCTGATCTCCCAGCGCATCCGGCGGGAGATCAAGGGCAAGGGGAAGATGTCGCTGCCGGAGCTCGTGCAGGCGATGGAGGAGCCGGCGACCGAGGACGTCCGCGCCGTCGAGGTGCTGCCGGTCATCCTGCGCGCCGTCGGCAAGCCCCGCAGGGACGAGCTCGCCGACGCCGTCCGGACGCTGCGGACTGGCGGGCGGCCGGCGGCCACCGGCGCGACCTCGACGGCGACGGCCACTACGACCACGACGAGGCGGTCCAGATCATGGACGCGTGGTGGCCGCTCCTGCTCCGGGCCGAGTTCCAAGGAACGCTCGGCCGGGAGACCTTCGACGCGCTGCGTGACATGGTCGACTTCGGCGATCCCGGTCGCGGCGAACCCGAGGCGCCTGCGTTCTCCGACGGCTGGTACGGCTACGTCTCGAAGGACCTGCGCGGTCTCTTCGGGCCCCGGCCGAAGGGCGCCTACAGCCGGATCTACTGCGGCCGCGGATCGAAGAAGAAGTGCCGCGGGGCCCTGCGCAGGTCGCTGAACGAAGCTCTCGACGTGAGCGCCGCGGAGCTCTACGGGTACGGCGACTGCGAGAGCGACCCCGAGCCGCTCTGCTGGGACCTGAACCGCTCGACCGTGGCGTCGGCGATCGAGCTGCCGCCGGCGCCGTTCCAGAACCGGCCGACGTTTCAGCAGACGGTCTCGATCAAGCGCCAGGTGCCCTAGCCGGCTCAGCCGCCGCCGGCGTCAGGAGCCCTCGGCCTCCAGGACCACGGTCTCCATGGCGATGTCCTGCTCGACGTCGTGGTCGCTGAGCAGCGTCAGGGCCTTGCGGCCGGTGACCCGCTCGACGAGCTCCTTGACGTCGGCGCTCATCGCCTCCTGGAACTTCCGGCGAATCGAGCGCACCGTCTCGAAGTCGCCCTTCTCGACCAGCTTCTGCTCGGCCTTGGTCAGGCCCTGGCTGCAGATCGTCGACACGTGGTCGTCGGAGATCGTCGTCTTCGCGGAAGTCGGGCCGCGACCGAGGTAGTTCTTGTAGATCGAGACGATCCCGCGCGCGATCTCCTTCTGCGCCGATTGTGAGGCGGTTGCTTCCATGGTCAGTCTCGTCTACCCGGGCCCCGACGTCGCAATCGCCCGGTCAGGTGACGCCGGCGCGGCGGCGGCCCATCCTGGCGAGCAGGTCCGCGGGGTGACGACCGAAGCCGGTGAGGGCGGCCGCCGCGTAGGTCGCGATCAGCCCGATCGCTATCCCGGCGACGTCGTCGATCACGTAATGCCAGCCGAAGTAGATCGTCGCGAGGATCGTCAGGCCGAGGAAGAGCCAGAGCGCTATGCGAAGCGGCCGCGGCGCCCCGCTCAGCTGGGCGACCAGGGCGGCGGTGAAGACGACCGCCACGTGCAGGGACGCGAACGCCGCGATGCTCTGCACCGCGTCGGTGGCGTTCGGGTTGGCCAGCACCTCCAGCCGGTGCTCCATCAGGGTGGCGCTGAGCTCGGAGACTCCCGTCGTCGGCAGATCGGCGAACAGGTCCGGCCGGGCATAGACCGGGCCCTTCGACGGGATCAGGTAGTAGCTCAGTGCGCCGAGCATCCAGGTGAGGGAGAGGGCCGTCACGTACCAGACGCCCACGCGCACCCGAGAGGACCAGATCAGCGCCACGCCGAGCGAGAGCGGGACGAAGCTGAGGAAGGCGAGGTAGGCGGCGGAGAGGACCTCGGCCGAGATCCCGGTGCCGAGCAGGTCGTGCAGGAGCGTCGCCGGCTGCTGGCCGAAGAAGATCGCTTGTTCGAAGTCGAGTAGACCGGCGTCGTGCGTGCCGTCGGTGACGAACGGCAGGAAGCTCTTCAGGTTCCGGTAGGAGAGGTAGGTCGCGTAGAAGCCGATGACGCAGGCCACCACGGCCAGGCCGCGCTGTCCCCACCAGCGCTCCCGGAAGATCGTCGGCACCGCCTTCGACGCCGTCAGCTCGTGCGCGCGAACCCGGCGGATGGCGCGCGGAATGATGTCGAGGATCACGAACGCGGTCACGATCAACGCGATCAGGGCGAGGGGAGAGCCCACGTAGCGCGCGTCCGGGTCGCGGATCGGCAATCCCTTCGCGGCGGCGACGCTGAACATCAGCACGAGGGAGGTGACGCCGATCACCACCGGAGCGAGCCAATGGCGCGTCTCCACCTCGCTCGATGTCTGTGGCGTGCTCACTGCAGATGAACCGGTCGATCCGGGGGCTGCAGGCTAATCGAGCCGACCGCCCAGACGCGGATACCCGGGGGCCGCCGCCAGATCCCTCCCGGCGGCCAGCGCCTAGGCTTCGGCCCGTGCCGAGCACCGAGCCCGCACTGGATCCTCCCGCGCCGCGCGGCGCCACCGCGGATGGGCGAGACCGCCCTCGCCTTGCGGCCGGCTGGCGCCTGCTCGCGGCCGGGCCGTTCATCGCCCTCGTGACCCTGGTGGCCGCCCTGATCGCGACCGACCGGGCCGGCTTCTCGTTCCGCGACCCCGACCACGTGGCCTTCCTCTACATCGTCGAGGTGGGGGCCGGCGTGGCGCTCCTCGTCGCGCTGGACATCTACCTGCGGGCGGTGCGCCGCAGTGGCACGCGGCGCCCGCCGCGTGCGGTGATGAGCCAGGTCAGGCGGGAGCGCTGGACGCGGGGGAGAGCGATCGCCGTGGCGACCGCCCTCGTCTCCTTCTACGTGACCTACCTCGCCTACCGGAACCTCAAGGCCTCGGTCCCGCTGCTGCGCCCCGATGAGCTCTTCGACCCCGAGCTCGCCGATCTCGATCGCTGGATGTTCTTCGGCAACGATCCGGCGGCGTTGCTGCACGGCCTGTTGGGGACGGGGATATCCGCGCACGTGCTCTCGACCTTCTACGTCGCCTTCATCGTCTTCCTGCCGCTCTCGCTCGGGCTCGCGCTCGTCTTCAGCGATCGGATCCAGGTCAGCCTCTTCTTCGCCGCCGCGCTCTCGATGAACTGGATCCTCGGCGCCGCGACCTACCTCCTGCTGCCGGCGCTCGGCCCGATCTACTACTACCCCCAGGACTTCGCGGCGCTGCCCTACACCGAGGTCACCTTCCTCCAGGACATGCTGCTCGAGGATCGGGTCGGCTTCCTCGCCGATCCCGCGACGGGCACGCCGCAGGCGATCGCGGCGTTCGCCTCCCTGCACATCGCGATGAGCTTCACCGCGCTTCTGGCCGCCTACGTGCTCGACCTCGGCCGCCGCCTCAAGCAGGCGCTGTGGGCCTGGCTGGCGATCACGACGCTCGCAACCGTGTATCTCGGCTGGCACTACTTCATCGATGACATCGCCGGGATCGCCATCGGCGCCGCGGCGCTGGTGCTGGCCCGTCTGCTCACCGGGTTCGACCCGCGTCGCGAGGCCGGCGAAGCCTGAGCCTCGCTGCGATCCGCCGCAGCGAAAACCCCCGCTGGGCGAGCGCCGAGAAACGGGAAAGCGATAGCTCCTTACCTTTGGGGCGGCGGCCCGTTGTTCCCCCATGCGAGCGACCCAAGACCTTGAAGCGGCCGACGCTGCGGTGGCCTCCCCGACGGGACGCTTCACGCGGACCGACGAGCCCGGCTCCGCCGACGGCGCCTGAGCAGCTGGCCGAGCCGCTGCTGCGCCTGCTCGCCGACCACGACGACCGCGAGGCTCTCGGCAGGCACTGCGAGGCGGTCGGCGAGCTGGCCGTCATGATCGGCCGCCGGCTGGGCCTCCCCGATTTGACCCTCCGCCAGCTCTACCTGGCCGGCGTCCTCCACGACATCGGCAAGGCGATGATCTCCGACTCGATCCTCGACAAGCCCGGGCCGCTCTCGGCGCACGAGTGGGAGGCGATCCGGCGCCACCCCGAGACCGGCTACCTGCTGATCCGCAGCGTCGGCCTCGATGAGATCGCCGATTGGGTCCGCGCCCATCACGAGCGTCCCGACGGCAGCGGCTACCCGTTCGGCTCGCGCCGGCGGCCGCTTGGAGGCGCGATCGTCTCGGTCGCCGACAGCTACCACGCGATGACGGCGGAGCGCACCTACCAGGAGGCGATGACGGCGGAGGAAGCGCGCGAGGAGATGCTTCGATGCTCCGGATCGCAGTTCGAGCCGGAGATCGTGGAGGCACTGCTCGACGGGCTGGACGGTTGTTGAGTTGTCATCCGCACTGCAAAACGCAATGATCCAAGGGCATGGAGGGATCGACTATGGAGGGATCGACTCTTGCGGCAGGACGCCGGGTGGCGCCTACCGCACCGCTGCGCGTGCTGGGGGACGAGGCACTCGTCCGCCTGGCCGCCCGCGGCAGCGAGTCGGCCTTCTCGGCGATCTTCGACCGCCATCACCAGGCGCTCTATCGCTACGCGATGACGATCGTCGGCAACCGCGAGGACGCCTTCGACACCGTTCAGAACGCCTTCGTCAGCCTGCTGCGCAGCCTCCCGGGCGAGCAGCGGGAGATCAACCTGAAGCCCTGGCTGTTCCGGATCGTCCACAACGAGGCGATCTCGCTGATCAGGCAGCGCGGCACCACCTCGACGGAGCTCACCGAGGAACCGAGCATGGAGGAGTCGCCGGAGGATCGGATGCTCGCGCAGTCGATCATCACCGACCTCTCGTCGCTCGGCGTCCAGCAACGCTCGGCGGTTGCGATGCGCGAGCTGAACGGGCTCAGCCACGCCGAGATCGGCGAGGCGCTCGGGGTCTCGGAGGCGGCCGCCAAACAGGCGGTGTACGAGGGGCGCGTCGCCTTGCAGCAGATCGCCGAGGGTCGTGAGATGAGCTGCGCCGAGATCCAGCGATCGCTCTCCGCGAACGACCGCAGATTGACGAAGGGGCGCCGCGTGCGCTCGCACCTCAAGGCCTGCCCCACCTGTCGCGCCTTCCAGGATTCGATCTCCGAGCGCCGCGTCGGCCTCGCGGCGATCTCGCCGCTGCCCGTCGCGCTGTCCGCTCAGCTCCTTTCCGGGATCTTCGGCAGCGGCGGCGGCCCCGCCGGCGGCCTGATGATCGGCGCGGGCTCCACCGCCGGTGCCGGCGCGGCGGCTCAGTCGTTCGGGGTCGGCACCCTCGCCAAGGTCGGGATCTCCGCGGCCCTCGTGGTCGGCGGCGGCGTGGCGATCGAGCGCGGGGTCGACCATGCCGGCGACGCATCCGCGGAGGGCGGGGCTCCGTCGGTGGCCGGTAAGCCGGCCGACGAAGGCGAGCTCACGAGCGAGCGTTCCAACCGCGTCGCCGACCGGCACGGCGCGGAGGGGCAGTCCTCCGGCGGCCGTCACGGCGTCGCCGGGGAATCCGCCACCGGTGGCCGCGGCGGTCGCGGCGAGCGGCGACGGCGACAACGGCCTGCGCGGCTCCGCGGCCGAGGGCCCGAAGGCCGGGCTCAACGGCGAGCACGCTCTCCAGGGCCCGAAGGGCAACGGGATCGGCAGCGGCGTCGGCGGTTCAGACTCGGCGGCGGCTCGGACGGCGGCGGCGATCCGGCGACCCCCGCACCGACGACTCCGGCCAAGGACACGCCGCCGAACGGCAACGGCCCCGCGCACGGGCAGGCGATCGCCGACTCCCACGATCCCGGCGTACCCCGGCAACAGCGCCGACCACTCGCAGAAGCCGGATGATCCGCCCGGCCTCCAGGTCCCGCACACGCCGCCCGCCCCTCCGGTCCCCAAGCCGCCGAAGCCGCCGAAGGTCGACGACCTGCTCGACAGCGGCGGTAAGAAGAACCAGGGCTGATCGAGGGCTCAACGCCCGCGCTCTAAGCTCGTCGCGTGGCGATCACGACGCGCGAAGCCAGGGAGAAGATCCTCGACGACCTCGGCACCGCCGCCGATCACCTCGCGCTCGCCGTGGCGTGCCTCGGCGAGGCCTACGAATTGCTCAGCGTCGGCCCGGCCGACCGGCTCGAGGCGGACCTCTACCGGCCCGTGCAGAAGGCCTATGGCAGGTGCAAGCGGACCCACGGCGGCTTCGCCGAGCGCGCCGGGCTGCCGGCGCGGGAGTTCGCATCGCCGGCACCGGGCCGTCCCTCGCAGGGGGTCAAGAGCTTCCTCGAGCGCGCCCTGGTCGCCACCGCCGAGGCGGACCGGTCCCTCGCCGACCTCCAGGACTCGATGCTGCCGATCGAGTCCGGCGACGCCGAGCTGCGCACCGGTCTGACCGAGGTGCGCGAGCTCCTCGACGGCGCGCCGGTCGCCACGCGCGAGTTCCTGCGCACGCTCGGCCGCTGAGCGTGCTGAGGGAGCTTGGATGGGACGAGTCGTGGGCGGAAGCCCTGGCGCGGCTCCCCGGATCCGCCGGCGCGGCGCCGGCGCGCGTCACCGCAGTCCATCGGGGGCGGGTCCATGTCGTCGGCGAGGGGCTCGACGAGGTCGTCCCGTTCGCGGCGACGCTGCCCTCGCAGCCCGCGGTCGGCGATTGGGTCACCTACGACGGGCGCAAGGTCAGCGACATCCTCCCGCGCCGCACCGAGCTCGCGCGGGCCGAGTCCGTCCTGGCGGCGAACGTCGACCTCGGGGTGGTCGTCGCCTCCTGCCACGAGGACCTGAACGCCCGGCGGCTGGAGCGCTTCATCGCGATGATCACCGGCGGCGGGATCGAGCCCCTGGTGATCCTCTCGAAGGGCGATCTGGTCGACGACCCACAGGGTGAGGCCGCCGAGGCGCGGCGCCGGACCGGCGTCGATGCGCTGGCCGTCAGCGCGAAGGCGGGATGGGGCGTCGAGGAGGTCCGCGCGCGCCTCCGGCCGCGGCGCACGGCCGTGTTCGTGGGCATGTCGGGCGTCGGCAAGTCGACGCTGCTCAACGCGCTGCTCGGCGAGGAGCGGCAGCGCACCCTGCCGGTGCGGGAGCGCGACGGAACCGGCCGCCACGCCACCGTCCACCGCGAGCTCTTCACCCTCGCCGACGGCGCGCTCGTCATCGACACGCCGGGAGTCCGCCGGCCGGGGCTCGCGAGTGCCGCCGGGGTCGACGACACCTTCGCCGACATCGAGGAGCTGGCGCGTGGTTGCCGCTTCTCCGACTGCCGCCACGAGGACGAGCCCGGCTGCGCCGTCCGCGGGGTCGTCAGTGCCGAGCGCCTGGAGTCGATGCGGAAGCTCACGCGCGAGGGGCGCGAGGCCGCCGGCTCGAGGAGCCGGGCCGGGCCGCCGCCGGTCGAGCCGGCCGGGCAGGGGATAGCGACGGCGCCGAACGGGTAGGGGGGAGGTCCACCCCGAGCAGGAGGACGAGATGGAATACGAGAACGCCGACCAGGAAGCCGAGAACCCGCCGTCGCCGGAGCGCCCGGAGGGCGGACCCGACCCCGACAACCAGCCGCCGCCCCCTCCCCCCGAGTCGGATCCGAATCAGGACGTCCGGCGCCGACGAGTCGTAGGGCTTCCATGGCAAGCGGCAAGCCAGAGGTCGACGTCCCCGTCGGCCAGGCTCCGAGCTACCAGCTCGAGATCGAGGACATCGAGACCGGTGACGGTGACGAGGCCGCGACCGGGTGCATCGTCGAGGTGCACTACGTCGGCGTCTCGTGGTCCGACGGGCAGCAGTTCGATTCCTCCTGGGATCGCGGCGACACCTTCAAGTTCGCGCTCGGCAAGGGCCAGGTCATCGCCGGCTGGGACCAGGGCGTGGAGGGGATGAGGGTCGGCGGTCGCCGCCGGATCACGATCCCGCCCACCCTGGGTTACGGCAAGCGCGGGGCCGGAGGAGTGATCGGACCCGACGAGACGCTCGTCTTCGTCGTCGACCTGATCGGCGTCCGCTAGGGCGCCGGGGCGGATGAGCGACGACGACGCGATTCGCGCCGCCCTCGACCTTCGTTCCTGGGCCGTCGTCGGCTGCTCGCCGGACCCCGGGCGCGACAGCAACCGGATCGCTCGCCTGCTCGACGGGCGGGGGTACGCCGTCACCCCGGTCAACCCAGCGGCGCCGGAGGTGCTGGAGCGCCCCTGCCACCCGAGCCTCGCCGAGGCCGCGGCAGCGGCAGCGGAGTCGATCGACGTGGTCGACATCTTCCGCCGCTCCGACGCGGCCGGGGCCCATGTCGACGAGGCGATCGAGATCGGCGCGCTGGCCATCTGGATGCAGCTCGGCGTGATCGACGAGGACGCCGCCGAGCGCGCCCGGCGGGCGGGGCTGACGGTCGTGATGAACCGCTGCCCCGCCATCGAGATCCCGCGGCTCGGGATCGACGGGCCCCGGGTGGCCTAGGCCTAAGCCGCGCCCGCGAGGGCGAGCTCACGGGACCGGACGGCCGCGACCAGCTCCCCGATCAGCTCGGCGAGAGCCGCTTCGATCCCCTCGTCGGTGAGCCGGCCGTCGGGGCCGAACTGCTCGTCGGCGCTCGGCACCGGCAGCTCGGTGTCGACGACCCTGGCGCCGATCGCCGTCAGGACCTTGCGGGCCTCGGCCTGCGCCCAGACCGCGCCGAACATGCCCGTCGACGCCCCGGTGACGGCGGCCGGCTTGTTCCGCAGCGGGCTCTCGATCAGTGGCCGGGAGAGCCAGTCCAGCGCGTTCTTGAGCTGGCCCGGAATCGAGTGGTTGTACTCCGGGGTCGCGACGAGCACGGCGTCGGCCGCCTCGACCTCGTCCCAGAGCGCCTGCACCGGATCGGGCCGGCCTGGCATCAGGTCCTCGTCGAACGGCGGGATCTCGCGGAGCCCGTCGGCGATCCGCAACTCGGCGCCGGGCGGCAGCAGGTCCGCTGCCGCCCGCAGGAGCGCCGTGTTGTGGGAGTCCCGTCGCAGGGAGCCGGAGATCGCGAGGATCCTCATGACCTCAGCTCCGGTGGAACTCGAGCTCGACCGTGAGCTTGACGTCGTTCGACAGCGCCTTGCCGCCCTTCGGCAGGTCGGCGTTCCAGTCGAGGCCGTAGGCCGAGCGGTCGATCGTCGTCTCGAGGACGAACCCGAGCCGGGTGTTGCCGGCGAAGTCCTCGGTCGGGCCGTTGACCGTGCCGGTCGCCCGGAGGGGCTTCGTCACGCCGCGGAGGGTCAACTCGCCCTCGAGCTCGACCCGATCGCCGTCGATCGAGATCTCGCTCGACTCGAAGGAGATCCTCGGGTTCGCCTCGGCGTCGAAGAAGTCCGGACCGCGCAGGTGCGCGCCCAGGTTCTCGTCCTTGACCGAGATCGAGTCGACCGCGACGGAGCCGCTGAGCTTGCCGTCGGCGAGCGAGGCGTCGACCTCGTCGAAGCGGCCGCTGAACGTCGCCACCAGGTACTTGACCGAGAAGCTCGCGGAGGAGTGGACGGGGATGAAGTTCCAGGTACCGGCGAGGCGGTCCTGCAATACGTCGGTTGGCATTTGCATGCTCCTTGTTTCGGGTGATCCGGACCGTGGTCCGCTTGCTGATGGAGGCAGCCTAGCACAACCGGACTACGGTCCGCTACCCTGGAGAACAGGCATGGAACTACTCTCAGCCACACCGATGGATCTCCCCGTGATCGGCACCCAGCCGGCGGAGCGCGCCGACGCCGCTCGCAACCGCGGGCGCATCCTCGAAGCGGCCGCGCGGCTGTTCGCCGAGCGCGGCGTGCACTGCACGTCGATCGACGACATCGCGGCCGAGGCCGGGGTGGGGAAGGGGACGATCTTCCGCCGGTTCGGCGACCGCTCGACGCTGGCGCTCGCGCTCCTCGACGAGAGCGAGCAGGCCATGCAGAACGCCTTCCTCCGCGGGCCGGCGCCACTCGGCCCGGGCGCGCCGCCGCTGCGAGCGCCTGATCGCCTTCGGCGAGGCGATGCTCGACAACCTCGAGCTCAACGGGGAGGTCCTGCTCGACGCCGAGATCTCGGGCGCGGGCAGCTACCTGCGCTCGGCGCCGCGCGCCGTCCACTGGCTGCACGTGCGGACCCTCGTCCAGGAGGCGAGGCCCGGATGCGACCCCGACTACCTCGCCGACGTCCTGCTCGGCCCGCTCGCCCCGCACGTCTTCGCGCACCAGCGCGGCCCACGGGAGATGAGCCTCGAGCAGCTCAAGGCCGGCTACGCCGACCTGGTCACCCGCCTGCTCGGCTGAGCGTCAGCCCCGCGGGGGCAGGCGCTTCTTGAAGAACTTGAGGGTGTCTCGCTCGGCGACCTTGGTGATCTCGCCATGGTCGGTGTCCTCGTACACCTTGTAGGCGAGGTCGTTGCCCGCCTCCTCGAGCTCGTCGGCGAGCTGGTCGGTGAAGTACTTGAACACCGTCGTGTCGTCGCTTCCCTGCGCCATGAAGATCGGCGCCTTCGTCTTCACGTCGGGGTTCTGGTCGGCGAGCACGTCGTAGAGGGCCGCCGGATCGGCGTCGTCGCGCACCATCTCGGCCGGAGCGATTCCGCCGAAGCTGTCCGGGCGGCTGAGCTCCAGCAGGCACTTCTTGCCGACCTGCGGGAAGAGCGCGAGCGCCTCGTCGGCGAGCAGCTGCGGGACCACGATCTGCTTCGACTCGGTCCTGGCCCCGTCGAGGATCATCGCCACCAGCGCCGAGAGCGCGCTCGGCGCGGTGAAGGCCGGCAGCAGCTTCGCCTGCTCGAGCAGGTGGGAGGCCGGGGCGTAGGACACGGTGCCCCTCAGATCCAGCTTCTTCGCGTACTTCGCGGCCTCGCCCGCGGCGAACAGCGCGGCGTGGCCGCCCTGGGAGTGCCCGGCGATCAGATACCGGTCGCCGATCCGGTGCTCGACCTGCTCGGCGGCGCTGACGATGTCGATCATGCTGCGCCCCGAGGCCGTCCCGATGAGGTACGGATGCGGGCCGGGTGTGCCGAGTCCCTGGTAGTCGCTGCGGACGACCGCGTAACCGGCGTCGATCCAGTCCTCGAGCTGCGGATCGATGTAGTTGACGTAGCCCGCCATCGGGGATCCCTTCGCGATGCGGGTGGGTGCGCAGGAGTCGGCGTTGCCGGTCGTCCCGTGCCCGTAGGAGATCACCGGCCAGCCGCTCTTCGGCGGCTTGCCCTTCGGGATGCTGACCGTGCCCGAGACCGCCGCCGTCTTGCCGCGCGGGGTCTTCGAGGTGTAGAGGACGAGGGTGTTGGAGGCGGCGCCGTCGATCGTCGCCAGCCCCTTCGCCTTGCGCTGCCAGATCAGCTTGCCGTGGGAGACCGGCAGCTTCCTCGGCGGGTCGTAGAAGGCCTTCCCGGAGGGGCCCTTCGTCCCTCCGGCCGAAGCATCGCCGGCGAGGATCAGGGAGGCGAGGAGGACGAGCGTGAGCAGGGCGCCGAGCGCGGAGACGGCGCGGGCGGGGACGATGGCGGTCAAGGGCTCTCCTCGAGGTTCGGGACGATCGGGCAACTCTAGACCTCTAGCCTGGGCTCCATGGCGGTTGCAATCGCATCCAACCTCGACGTCCACCTGGGTGGCCGGCCGATCTTCGCCGACATCTCGTTCAAGCTCGAGATCGGCGAGCGGATGACGCTCTCCGGCCGCAACGGCGCCGGCAAGTCGACGCTGCTGAGGCTGCTCGCCGGGGAGCTCAGTCCGGATGCCGGGAACATCGTGCTGAGCAAGGCCGCCCGCGTGGCGCTGCACGACCAGCGGCCCCCGCGGGACGAGGAGATCACCCTCGGCGACTACCTGTTCAGCGGCCGCGCCGAGACGATCGCCACCGAGGCGGAGCTGGAGCGCCTGGAGCGCGTGATGTCGGAGGGCGCCCACGACGACGCGACGATGGCCGCCTACTCGGCCGCCCAGCAGCGCCTCGAGCATGCCGGCGGCTACCGCTGGCGCGACGAGGTCCTGGCGGTGCTCACCGGCCTCGGCTTCAGCGGCGAGCAGGCGGAGCGGCCGCTGCACACGTTCTCCGGGGGCGAGCTGACCCGCGCGTCGCTCGCGCGGGCCCTTGCGACGAAGCCTGATCTGCTGCTGCTCGACGAGCCGACGAACCACCTCGACATCCCCTCGCTCGAGTGGCTCGAGAACTACCTGACCGGCATCGACTCCGCGGTCGTCCTCGTCGCCCACGATCGCTGGTTCCTCGAATCGGTCGGCACCTCGGTGCTCGAGATCGAGGCCGGCCGGGGCCGCTACTTCTCCGGCCCGTGGCATGCGTGGCGCAAGGAGCAGGCGGCCCGTGAGATGGCCCTGGGCAAGGCGATCGAGCGCCAGCAGGCGGAGATCGAGCGCATGGAGGCCTTCGTCGAGCGCTTTCGCTACAAGGCGACGAAGGCGAAGCAGGCGCAGTCGCGGATCAAGCAGATCGAGCGGGTCAAGAGCAACGCCGCGACGCGCGACCCGCGCGACACCAAGAACCTCAGGTTCTCCTTCGTCGAGCCCGAGCGCACCGGCAAGTTCGTGCTGAAGATGGAGGAGGCGCGGATCGAGGTGCCGGGCCGGACGCTGCTGGACGACGCCACGCTGCGGGTCGAGCGCGGCGAGCACGTCGTCCTCGTCGGCCCCAACGGCGCCGGCAAGACGACCCTGATCGAGACCCTCGCCGGGCGGCGCAAGCCGGCGGCGGGGAAGGTGGCCCTCGGCCACAACGTCAAGCTCGGCTACCTCTCCCAGCACGCCGACACGGCGGCGGGCGACGGCACGATCCTCGAGGCCGCCCAGCGCGAGACGGGACTGACCGGGCAGAAGGTCCGGGACCTGCTCGGCGGCTTCCTCTTCTCGGGCCGCGACGTGGAGAAGAACTCTCCGACATCTCCGGCGGCGAGCAGCGGCGCCTCTCGCTCGCGATCCTGGTCGCCTCCGGCGCCAACGTCCTGATCCTCGACGAGCCGACCAATCACCTCGACCTCGAGAGCCGCGAGGCGCTCGAGGACGCCCTCGGCGAGTACCAGGGCGCCGTGATCCTCGTCTCCCACGATCGAGCCCTGCTCGAAGCGGTCGGCACCCGCACCGTGGTTTGCGAGGGCGGCGAGCTGCGCAGCCACCCACGGGCTGGGCGGAATACCAGCGGGCCCGCGATGAGCGCGAGGCGGCCGAGCGCGAGGCCCTCTCCCCGGCGGCCCCCGCCAAGTCGGGCAAGGCCGCACGCGGCGGGCGCCGCTCGGACGGGCCCTCGAAGAACGCGCTGCAGAAGATCAAGCGGCTCGAGCGCGCGATCGAGACGGCGGAGGCGGAGCTGCGGCAGGTCGAGGACGAGCTCGCCGATCCCGCGCCTGGGCCAGCCCGGGCCGCGCGGAGCGGGCGGGGAGCGCCACGAGCAGGCGCAACGGGTCGTCGAGGACCTCTACGAGCAGCTCGAGGCGGCCGAACGGGCCGCTCGGCCCGACCCGGTCGCGACGCCCTAGCCGGCCTCAGCCGGTCTTCACCGGCAGGTCGAGCGTCTCCTCGAGGGGGACGCCCTCCGAGAGCTGCTTCTCGCGCTCGATCTCGGCGTCGAGCTCGGCCCCGAACAGGAGCGCGACGTGGGTCAGCCAGAGCCAGGCGACCAGGATGATCGCTCCGGCGAAGGTGCCGTAGATGGCCCCGACGTCTGCCACGGAGGAGATGTAGACCGAGAACCCGAGCGAAGCGGCGAGCCAGATCAGCACCGCTGCAATGGCTCCCGGGGTGACCCAGCGAAAGCCGCGCTGCTCGACGTCGGGGACCCAGTAGTAGATGACCGCGAACACGAACATCGTCACCGCGAGGGCGCCCGGCGAGCGCACCACGGCCCAGACGTCGGCGGCGTTTTCGCTGAGCCCGACGAAGCCGAGCATGTCCTCGGCGAAGGGACCGCCGACGAAGAGCATCACCATGCTCGCCAGGATCAGGCTCATGAGGGCGATCGTGAGCAGGATGTCGATCGACTTCCGCCGCACGAAGCTCCTGCCGCCGCCCTCCTTCTCGAACGTCACGTTGAGCGCACGCCGCACCGCCTCGAGCACGCCGGTCGTGCCGTAGAAGGTGAGGATCACGCTGAGGATGAGCCCGGTGACGGCCGAGCTCTTGTTCTGCAGCGCCTGCTCCAGAAGGCTCGAGCGGCTCCAGGGCCGACTCGGGAACGACGTCCTCCAGGTAGCCCATGATCGAGTCGTAGGTCTCGGGGTACTGCCCGATCAGGGTGAGCAGGGAGAGCCCGAGCAGGATCGCCGGGAACAGCGACATCAGCGAGTAGTACGTCAGCGCCGCGGCGTGGTGGGTCATTTGGTCGTCATAGAACGCGACCAGCGCCCGCTTGATCACCGCCCCCGTCGCCCGCATGCGCAGCAATCTACGGGCTCGGGTCCGCCGGCCGGCTCAGGGACGCAGGTGGGTGACGGCGCAGTCGTAGTCGGCAGCCAGCCGCTCGGCGATCAGCGAGCGGTGGCATGCCTCCGGGTCCCGCTCCACGCAGAGCAGGGCGGTGGAGCCGTCGGCGGGCATCGCCTCGACCACGGGATCGAGGTCGACCGGGTCGAGGATCTCCTTGATGTAGCGGCGCCTGTACTCGAGCGCGAGCTCGGCGCGGTTGCGCTTGCCGACGCCCTGGCGGTCGTCCTCGCGGTACTGGAGCTGGCGCAGCCCCGTGGTGGGAGCGAGCTCGCGGTGATGCGCGTGCGATCCCGGCATCCGCGAGCGTCGCCTGCAGCCGCTGCGAGTTGGCCGACGCGTACTCGCTGCCGGAACCCCGCGTCGCTGGCGCACGTCCATCAGCAGAGCGGTGCCGGATCGCTTCAGCGTCGCGACGAACCGCTCGGCCGTGAACCCGTAGACCCCGATGGTGGACACCCGCCGCACCGCTGCATTTTCGCACCGCGGCTCCGCCGTCCTATGATCGACGGATGGCCGATGAACCGCAGGCGAGCCGAAAACCTGGATCCTCACCCAGGACCGGGGAACTTCCGGATCAACGTCGAGCGCGGGTTCGACGTGATCGGGCTGAAGGAGCGGCGTATCCGACAGGCCGAGCAGTTCGAGCCGGGCGACGAGGTGATCTTCTACGTCACCGGCGTGCAGGCCTTCGGCGGGATCGCCCCGGTCCTCTCACCGATGTTCGAGGACCGCGAGCCGATCTGGCCACAGGGCAAGAAGAAGAAGCACGAGGCCTATCCGTGGCGGGTCGAGGCCGAACCCGTGACCGTCCTCGCCGAGGGGGACTTCATTCCGGCCGACTCGATGCTCGGCAAGCTCGAGCACCTCGCCAAGTGGCCGGTCGAGCACTGG
>CAWIVF010000001.1:0-196831 GCA_963839535.1 uncultured Solirubrobacterales bacterium | reverse complement strand
TCACGGCAAGCGAGCGCCATAAGCGAGCGACACCTTGCCGTTACTCGCCGTGCCTAGAGCTTCCTTTGCCGTATTCCAAGTCTTTGCGCGCTTCTTGTACTGAAGCTCGACCAACTTGCCGCCCGCCGGCATCCGAGCGAAATAACGCCCGACGACGCCGCGGAATCGGGCAGACTTACCGGCCGCAACCTTGGCCTCCGCCTTCAGCGAGACACGGCTGCGAACGTTGAAATCCAGGTCGGTGCCTCCCCGGTTCGATACCGCGGCGAACCTGGGTACCTGACGACCACGGACCGCGAAGGACCCCCCGGAATGCTCGATCGGAAGCTTCCGTCCGCCTTTGAGCGCACATGATCGATCCTGCGACGGATCAGCGACCCGCGATTGAAAGTCTCGACGACGTCAGTCGCTGGTCAGCGATCGGCGAACCGTCGGCTCACGCAGGTAGCCCTGGATCTCGCCCGGGTTGCCGATATTCAGCCACGCGCTTGGTCTGCCCCCCTGGGAAGAACGCATCGAGTGGACCCTCTGCTTCAAGGGAAATTCGAGTTGCATCGGACGACGGTCCGCACGCAATTGAGTCGACGATTCGTTTCCGGCGCGGTCGGCCACCGACGCGCGGAACTCATAAGTCCCAGGCTCGAAGGCCTCTGAATCCACCCGCGCCGCGAGAACACCATCGATCAGCGAGGTCGGTAGAGCAGACCACGGTCCGCCCCGCGCGGCCTGAGTTCGATTGAGCTCGAGCCGTGGGCCAACCCCGAAGTCGCGTCCGCAGCAGTTGCAGTAATCAGCTCGGGATCATCAGGCGCTTGTTCGTTGCTGAAGCTGAGGCTGGGAGCGGTGTTGTCTACCAGCGAGCGTCGTCGATCGGCAACCGCGATTCGCAGTTTCCGACGAGCCCCCACGTCGAACGCGCACGCGGTCAACCTGTTCGCACCATCATGAAACGGAGCGGAGGTCGGATCGAGCTCAACGTCCTGGGCAGCGCGGTCCGGAGGCAAGGAGCTGCATGAGCAGGACGAACCCGCCCGGCCCCACTGGGGAACAATGCCAGCTCGGATTCGACGACGCCCCGTTCACGGAGATCGATCGCGAGGTCAACCCTCCACCAGTATCGGTGACCGTCGGCTTTCAAAAGTACCTCTAGCCGCTTCCAGCCAGGCTCGACCGCGTCCCCGTCCAAGGTCACCGTCGGCGCCGACACGTCTCGCAGCGTCAACTCGACATGGCGGACGAACGTCTTCGCCTCCGGAGAAACCGGGCAGCTGGCGCCGTTGTTGTCGCAGACGAGGGCAGCGTAGAAGCGGACGGCGCCGTTGCTCCCGGGCGGTGCTGCCCAGTGCTCGGCCTCGAAGCTCGCTGCGCCGTCGGTACCCGTGGCGACGTTCTCGATCGGCTGGCCCAGCGAATCTGCGACGTACAGCCGCGCCTTGTGCCCCTCGTCCCTGCGCAGCTTCGCCTCAACGTCCACCGAGACGATGCGGGTCCCAGGCGGAGCCTCCCAGTACCAGTAGCCCTTGTGCCCCGAGGGAGCACCGCTCGTACTGATGACCTTCAGCGAGTGGTCGGGGGAGGCGGAGCATTCGTCCCTCATCCCGTAGTCCCCTCGATCCGCACCGTCCACCAGGGCCTCGTGGGCTGGGTTCGCCGGGTGGCACTGCGCCACCACGTAGTCGCCCGCCAGAGCGTCCGGGGCGGTCAGCAGCGCAACGCGAGAGTGCGCCCGCTACTGCCACCGCCGCAGCGACGCGGCTCATGGTCCGAACTCCTGGCCGATCTCGCTGCCGGTCGCGGCAGATCCGCCGGTGTCCCCGGAGGAGGCGGCTGGATCGCTGCTCGACGCGGGGGCCGGTGCAGTCGGCTCAGCGGAAGGAACGACGAACTCCTGATCCACGGCCGGGGCGGTCGGCGCGACCGATTCCGCCGGCGCCCCCTCCGTTGGCACTCGCTCGGTCTCCGTCTGATCGCCATCCGCCTCGGGTTCGTCGCTCTCGCCCTCGGGGGCGGGCTGGGAAGAAACGGGCGCCTCCGCAACGTCGATTGGACCAGGCGCGTCCGGCACGTCAGTGGACGCCGCAGGATCCACCTTGCGCGTTTCGTGGCTGACCGACGGAGTTCGAGCGGGCTCCCTGCCCGTGTCGGGCACCGAGACCCCGGGCACCACCCCAGCGACGACACAGGCGGTCGCCGCGGTCCCAGTTCCGATGCAGACGACTGCCGTCTTACCCGCCATGCCCAGGCCGGCCAACTTGGCAGCGACCCCGGCTCCGACCGCGCCGGATCCCCGAGCGCCGCCTGAGGCGGCGAGCGTTCCCACGGCATCCTCGGCTCGCCCCGTTGCGCCAACGGCCGACTCACGCCCGCGATCCCAGAAGGACGCGAACCGATCCAGGACCGGCAAGCGGTCGCCGCCGATCGAGCCCGCCACCGAAGCGAGCGCAACGCTGCCGCCCAGTTCGTGGAGGTGTCCCGAGAGACGAGCAACCAGATCCGCGCAGGCCCGGCAGTGCTCGATGTGCTGCACGGCCTGACGCGTCTCGTCCTCGCCGGCTGTACCCGCGACGTAGTCCCGGATGACCGGCTGCCTGCTCTCGCACCACTCGCCGGTCTCGACCTGGCCGAGGCGTTCGATCAGCTGCTCCACTCCCCGCGTGATCTCCTTGCGATAGGCACGCGGAGACAGGCCCTTGACCAGTGCGCAGACTTCCGTCGGGCTCATCCCCCAGCCGTAACGAAGCAGCATCACCGCCCGCCGCCGGGGAGGAAGGCTGGACAGCAGGTCCCGAGCGACGCTGCCCGTCTCCGATCCGATCGCGGTTTCGTCGGGAAGCGGCGCGTGGACGTCGTAGAGAACCTGCTCGTGGGCGTCGTCGAGGGAGCCGGTCGGCTTCCGGGACCGCCGGCGCAGCTCCTTGCTCGCGTGACTGGCGACGGCAGTGAAGACGTACGCCCTCAGCTCGTCGTCAGACATCGCCTCCCCGCGGCCTCGCAGTGCTGAAAGAGTCGCCGCCCAGGCCGCCGCGTAGACGTCGTCCAGTTGGTCGTCGGAGAGGGCCCGCCCGTACGCCCGGCTGACCATGGCGCGCGCCGGGCGACGAAGGTCCTCGAAGAGCAACTCACACCTCCGCGACCACGAAGGCGCCGGCTCGTCCCGAAGTCGGATGCGGCGAGGAGGTGCTGGTCTACGCGAGCTCAAGCGGGAGGGGGCCGGGAACGGGCTGCCGCCCTCCCAAAGCCCATCCTCCTCGGGCGCGCCCCCCTTGGTCTCGATCTCGGCGACTTCCCCCGACGCGATCGTCGGATCGCGCTGACATTCCGTTCCGGACACTCCCCGTCCCCCAATCACCCCGTAATCCCCCGACTGCGATTACAGCGCAGCTTCCGATGAAATTAACGCGGCGGGCGGTCCGACGGCCATTGGCGATTCGTCCAGTTGGTCGCAAATAGCGACTTTTTGGAGGTCAGGAACCTCCTGCGACCCGCCGCTGCTTCTCGAGCTCGGCCTCGGCGCTCTTCGTTTCCTTCGCCGCCCGCTTCGCGGCCGCACGAGCGCGCTTCAGCTGTTCCTCGGCGAGTTCGACCCGCTCCTCCGCCTCCGCCTGGAGCCGCTCCGCCGTTTCAAGCTCCTTCTCGAGGCGCTCGAGCTTCGCGCGCTCCTGCTTCTGCGCCGCATCCTTGGCCTTCTTCGACGTCCTTGCCCTTGCCCTTGCCGGCCGCCGGCGACATCAGCGCCAGCTCGAAGCCGATCGTCGATGCCTCCCGCTCGCTGTCGAGGCGGCCTGAGCGGACCAGCTCGGCCAGCTCCGGATCGCCGGCGGCAGCGCGCAGGGTCTCCCCCACCCGCTCCAGCGTCGCGGTTGAGGCGCCCTCCTTCGAGCCGGCGGCGTCGAGCAGCGCCTCGACCGCCTTGCGCTCCTCGGCGACGGCTCCCCGCAGTGACTTCTGGTCGGTGACCGTCCCGGCGTCGCGCAGCTTCTCCCCCGCCGCCAGCAGCGCCTCGATCTCCTTCGGGTTCTCCCGGCTCAGCTCGTTGACGAGCGCTGCGGCGCGGGTCGGCTTGCGCAGCTTCCGGACCTCGGCGGCCTCGTCCTTGCGGCCCTCCTTCGTGAGCCGCTTGGCGAGCTTGTCGCGCTCGGCGATGAAGTCGCCGGGCTCGGCGGCGTAGAGCTCGTCGAGGTCGGACTCGAGATCGGAGTCGCTCGCCATGGGGCAAGTCTGCCGATCTGCGCGCGCGGCGCGCGCTCGCTCCAGGTCAGCAGCGCGGCGACCGCGACGCCGACGCCGGCCACCCCGGCCATCACGAGGGTCGCCCGCGGGTCGATCACCTCGCCGATCAAGCCGGTGAGCGGGCCGCCGAGCGCGGTCGAGCCGAGGAAGACGATCGAGTAGAGCGCCATCACCCGGCCGCGCATCTCCGGGGCGGAGGAGAGCTGCAGGCCGGAGTTGATCCCGGCGGCGAAGGTGACCGAGCAGACGCCGAGCAGCCCGAGCGCGACCATCGCCAGCGCCAGGGTCGGCGCGGCGGCGGCGAGGAGCGACGAGATCCCGAAGCCGAGCGCGGCCTTCGTGATCAGCGCCTTGCTCGCCTGCGCGCGGGCGCCCATCGTCAGCGCGCCGCCGATCGAGCCGATGCCCATCGCGATCATCAGCAGCGAGTAGGCGGAGACGCTGCCGCCGAAGGTGCGGTCGGCGAGCAGCGGGATGATCACCTGGAAGTTGAAGCCGAGCGTGCCGAGCACGAGCATCAGCAGCAGCGGCACCCGCAGCTCCGGCGTGCCCATCACGTAGCGGAGGGCGTGGCGGACGCCGGCGCGGTCCCGGTCCCGCTTCGGCTGGGCCAGCTTGGCCGGGTTCATCCGGCGCAGGGCGACGAGCATCGCGACGAAGCTGAGCGCGTTGAGCAGGAAGCAGAGCGCGACGCCCCAGAGCGCGATCACGATGCCGGCGATCGCCGGGCCGGTGATCCGGGCGGAGTGGATGAGGACGCTGTTGAGGCTGACCGCGTTGACGACCCGCTCGGGGCCGACCATCTCGATCACGAACGCCTGGCGGGCGGGGTTGTCGACGCTGAGCACGAGGCCGCGGAGGCCGATCAGGGCGAAGACCATCCACGCCTCGGCGACGCCGGTGGCGGCGATGGCGAAGAGCGCGATCGCGGGGACCGCCATGCCGGCCTGGCTGACCATCAGCAGCCGGCGCTTGTCGAGGCGGTCGGCGAGCGCTCCGCCGAAGGCGCCGAGGAGGAGGATCCCGGCGAACTGCAGGGCGGTCGCGAAGCCGACCGCGAGGCCGGAGCCGGTGAGCTGCAGGATCAGCCAGAGCTCGGCGACGATCTGCATCCAGTTGCCGGCGAGCGAGACGACCTGGCCGCCGAAGTACAGGCGGAAGTTGCGGATCGAGAGGGAGGCGAAGGATCGATGCAGCGCGGCGCTCAAGTGGCGTCCTCCTCGAGCACCCGCTCGAGGATCTCCGCCGCGCGCTCGAGCGCGATCACGTCATCGTCGGGAAGCTTCTTCATGCGCTGGGCGAGGTAGGCGTTCTTGCGGCCGCGGAGGCGCTTGAGCAGCGCCGAGCCCTCGGTGGTCGCGGTGACGATCGAGCAGCGGCCGTCGCTGGGATCGGCGGCGCGGGTGACCAGCCCCTCCTCCTCCAGGCGGGCGAGGAGGCGGGTGGCGGTGGGGCGCTGGATGCGCTCGGCCTTCGCCAGCTCGCTCGGGGTGAGCGGGCCGAGGCGGTCGATCGTCGCCAGCGCCGAGACCGAGGCGGGGCCGAGCTCGGAGCCGGCCTCCTGGCGCATGCGCCTGGCGGTGCGGTTGATCGCGAGGCGCAGGCGGGCGGCGCGCTCGGTCAGCTCGGGTGGTGTGGTCTGGGTCGGGGTCATTGCTTAGCTCTGCTAATTAGCTTAGCGAACCAGATGACCGAAATCAAGCTGCGCCGCGTCGCTTGGACGGTCTGAGGGAGCGAGGCGGGCTAACCGACGACGGGGGGCCCGGGTTGCGTCTCGGCGCCTGCTCCCGGGATAGCGCCCGGTCGCTCGGCCGGGGGCGGCAGGCTGCCCCTGGGTGGCCGGCGGCGTGGGATGGCTCCCGCGGACCGCAGGGCGGAAGGTAGGGGCGGTGCCGGACGCCAAGCGTGCGATCGCTCCGCTCCCGGCGCAGGGCGGCGCGGCCGGGGATACGCTGGCGGCGGGCGATCAGGGATGGACGGAATGGGTGGAGTCGAGCGGAGGCCGAGCCGGGCAGCGGTGGTGGCGATCGCGACGCTGCTCGCGCTGGTGATCGGCGCCGCAGCGCCCTCCCCCTCCCCCGCCGCCGCGAAGACGCCGAAGGTCGAGATCGGGGTCGGGCGGGCCGACATCACGCCCCCGACCGGCTACTACTCGATGGGCTACGTGCGGGGCGACGGGCTGATCGAGGGCGCGCTCTCGCGGCTCTGGGCGCGGGTGATCGTGATCCGCCAGGGCGACGAGAAGTACGCGCTGATCGCCCAGGACCTCGGCGCGATCCCCGGGGGGATGCTCGAGCACGCGATCGAGCGGGTCGCCGATCGCGGGTTCAGCGTCGAGAACGTGATCGACTCCGCCTCCCACACCCATTCCGGGCCGGCCGGGATGTTCAACTTCCCGACCTACAACACGGTCTTCATGTCGGTGAACTCGCCGACCGACTTCCAGATCGCCGGCGGCTTCGACCCCAGGCTCTACTCGTTCATGACGGACCGGCTGGCGACGGCGATCCGCCGCGCCGACCGCGACCTCGGCCCGGGCCGGATCGGCTGGGGCGCCAGCTCGCTGCGCGACGTGACCGTGAACCGCTCGCTCGAGGCGCACCTCCGCGATCACGACGTGTTCCGTGACTTCGGCGAGGGCGCGCTCACGGATGACCCCGATGGGAGCGGAGCACACGATCGACACCCGCGTGGACGTGATGCGTGCCGAGAAGCGCCGCGGCGGCCGCTGGCTGCCGGTCGGGATGTGGTCGACCTACGCGAACCACGCGACGATCAACAAGTACCAGTTCCGCTATTACAACCCCGACCATCACGGGGCGGCGGTGATGTACGCCGAGCGGAAGCTGCGCCAGCGCGGCAAGGTGCCGTTCGGCCAGCGCGTGGTCAACCTCTACGGCAACGGCGCCGAGGGGGACATGTCGGCGGCGCTGACCCGTTCGGGCCCGGCCGCCGCCGAGCACGTCGGGCTCCGCGAGGGCAAGGCGATGCTCCGCGCCTGGACCGACGCCGAGGGGAGCCTCACCCGGCGGCCGGAGGTCGACATGCGCTCGACGAAGCTCTGCTTCTGCGGCCAGCAGACCGCGTCCGGCCCGGTCGACGACGAGCCGAAGCTCGGCCTCGCCGAGTTCACCGGCTCCGACGAGGCCCGCGGCCCGCTCTACGACGTCACCCGCGTCCCCTTCGAGGGCCGCACGGCACCGGTCTCCTCCGGTCCTCAGGGCAACAAGCTGATCGTCGAGCTGCCGCTCGACGTGCCGCAGGCGGCGCCGATCTCGGTGATGCGGATCGGCAGCCGGCTGATCGGCACGGTGCCGGGCGAGGCGACCAAGGAGACCGGCGTGCGGATCCGCGAGGCGCTGCTCGACGAGAGCCGCGGGACCGGGATCAAGCGCGTCGTGGTCGCCGGGCTCGTCAACGAGTACCTCAGCTACTTCACGACGCCCGAGGAGTACTCCGCGGGCCACTACGAGGGCGCGGCGACCCTCTACGGCGAGAACTCCGCCGTCGCCGTGACCGAGTCTCTGAGCGAGCTCGCCGGAGCGCTCGCCGAGGGCAAGCCGGGACCGCCGTCCTTCCAGTTCGACCAGACCAACGGGATCGCCGACAACGGCGAGCCGTTCCCGGAGGGCGCCCGCGAAGCGACCGCGATCGCACAGCCCGACCCGGTCGGCCGCCGGCTCGGAGCGGTCACGTTCAGCTGGCTGGGCGGCCCGCGCGGCTACGACCGCCCGCTCGACAAGGCCTTCATCCGCGTCCAGCGCAAGCAGCGGCACGGCAAGCGGCACTGGAAGACCGTCGACAAGGACCTCGGGCTGCACGTCCTCTGGTTCGTCGACGACGAGGGCCACTACACGACCCGCTGGGAGCCCAGCCTCGGCGCCGCGCCCGGGATCCACCGGATCGTCGTCGCCGGTCGCCACTACCGGCTGCGGTCGGACCGCTTCCGCCTGCGCCCGCTGAACAGGCTCAGGGTGAAGCGAGCTCGACGCAGGGCCGGGCGGCTTCGCCGTCGAGCTGCGCTACCCGCCGGCGGTCCACCACGAGGGCATCGACGACGCGCCTCCCGACGACACGGCCAGCCTGCGCCACCGGCCCCACCACGCCGACGTCGGCAAGGTGCGCTTCCTGGTCGACGGGGAGCCCGTCGTGGTGCGAAGCCGCAACGGCCGCTTCGAGATCGACGCTCCCGCCGGGGCCCGGATCGAGGTCCCGGCCGGCGCGGCGCGCGACCGCTTCGGGAACCGCAACGGCTCAGCGGCCGTCTTCACTCGCTGAGCGCAAAAAAAAACGCGGTACAGGGCGACTCGTCGGCCTGCCTCGCGCGTAGCCTTCGCGCGTTCAAAGCCTTTCGAGTCGGCTCGAGAGTCTCCCTCCGCTTGGCTTTCGCGAAGTTCCTCTCTCTCCTGTACCGCAGGATCAACATCGCACAGCTGCGAAAGTGCCGCACGCCACGAATGCCGTCTTTGCGGAAAAGTTCATCCGCAATCAGGCCAATACCGTTCCCGCCCCACCCCATCCCGACCGAGGAGCCCGAAAAATGCCCGATCTGACCACCTACGAGCTCGACGACGGAGTCGCGACGCTCGCGATGGACGACGGCAAGGTCAACGCCCTCTCGATCGCGATGCTGAAGGAGCTGCACGCGGGCCTCGACCGCGCCGAGTCGGACGAGGCCGTGCTCGTGCTGACCGGGCGCGAGGGCTACCTCTCCGCCGGCTTCGACCTCAAGGTGTTCCAGACGGACGCGGCCCAGGTCGTCGAGATGCTCCAGCTCGGCGCGACGCTGATGGAGCGGATGCTCTCGTTCCCGCGACCGGTGGTGATCTCCTCCGGCGGCCACGCCGTGGCGGCCGGCGCCTTCATGCTGCTCTCGGGCGACCTGCGGATCGGCGTCTCCGGACCGTTCCGGATCGGGATGAACGAGGTCCAGATCGGGCTGACCATGCCGACCTTCGCGGTGGAGCTCGCCCGCCAGCGGCTCACCCGCGCCGCCTTCAGCCGCTCGGTGATCAGCGCCCACATGTACGGGCCCGAGGACGCCCGTCCCGTCGGCTACCTCGACGAGGTGGTCGCGCCGGAGCAGCTCGCCGAGGCGACCCAGCAGGGAGCGCGCGAGCTCGCCGGGCTCAACGCCGAAGCCCACATCGCGACGAAGCTGCGCGCCCGCGCCGACGACCTGGCGCGGATCCGCGCGGCGATCGAGGCGGAGCTGAGCGTCGAGGCGCTGACCGGCCAGGCGCCGCCGGACTGAGGCGGGACTAGAGGGAGGAGCCGGGGCCGGGCTCTGCGGGAGCCGCCTCGGCGGGCGCTGCCTCGAGCTTGCGGACGAGGTCGTCGAGGTCGAGGCGCTGGAGCTCGCCGCTGACGGCGTCGAGCTCGTCCTTGCAGTACTCGACGAGGACCTTGCCCTCGCGGCAGAGGTCGAGCGTCTCGCGCAGCTCGGCCTTGCCCGAGTCGAGGCGCAGGATGATCGCCTCGAGCCGGTCGACCGCCGCCTCGTAGCTCTCCGGGGCGCTCGCCGCGCCGTTCTCGCTCTCAGTCACTCTCGATCACCTCTGCGTCGACATGATCGTCGGCGAAGCGGACGTGGAGCCGTCCGGCCCGCCGCGCGGCCTCGGCGGTCGGGAGCACGTCCCCGCCGGCGCCCTCGACGATCGCGTAGCCGCGCTCGAGGACCCGCTGCGG
Source organism: uncultured Solirubrobacterales bacterium (assembly GCA_963839535.1). GTDB lineage: Bacteria > Actinomycetota > Thermoleophilia > Solirubrobacterales > 70-9 > RHKX01. Next base: position 186,913 of record CAWIVF010000001.1, on the reverse strand, counting down.
CTCGTGGGCCTCGAGCGTCTTCGCCAGCCGCTCGAGCGCGGCGGTCCGCTCGGCGGGCGCGGAGCCCTGGTGGCGCCGGAGCGCCGCGGCCTCGCCCCGCAGCTCGCGCCGGGCGCCCTCGATCGAGTGGAGCGCCGCGTCCCGCTTGCGGCCGAGGACCGTGGCGCGGGTCGCGCTCTCGCGGGTGCCCGCCTCGACCGCCCGCCGGGCGGAGGCGCGGATCTCGCGGATCTTCTGGTGCAGGTCGCGGCGCTGGCCGTCGGTGTGGTGGCCGAGCGCGCGGGCGAAGCCGGCGAGGCGGCGGGCCCTCCCCCGCCCCGCCTCGGCGCCCGAGCGCGAGAGGGTCGCCCCCATCGCGGCGAGCCGGCGATGCGCCACGGCGACGTCGATCCCGATCGCCTCCTCGGTCGCATGGGTCGGGGTCGAGCAGCAGACGGCGGCGACGTCGTCGAGCAGCGTGCGGTCGGACTCGTGGCCGACCGCGGAGATCACCGGGACCCGCAGGAGGGCGACGGTGCGGCAGAGCGTCTCGTCGCAGAACGCCCAGAGGTCGGTGAGGCTGCCGCCGCCGCGGGCGACGATGATCACCTCGACCTCGGGGATCGCGGCGAGGTCGGCGAGGGCGCGGCCGATCCGCGGAGCGGCGTGGCGGTCCTGCACCGGCGGGTGGGCGAAGATCGCCCGCCCCGCCCAGGAGCGGCGAGCGAGCCCGGCGATCAGGTCGGCCTCGGCGGCGGAGCCGCGACCGGTGACGATCCCGATCGTCTTCGGCAGCCTCGGGCGCGGCAGCCGCGCCTGCGGCTCGAACAGGCCCTCGTCGGAGAGCTTGCGGCGCAGGAGCGCGAGCTGGGCGAGCAGGTCCCCCTCGCCGGCGAGGCGCAGGTGGGAGCAGCGGAAGCTGAACGACGGCGAGGCGGTGGCGCTGCCCGGGTAGTAGTCGGGGCCGCCGGCGACGACGACCTCGGCCCCGTCGCGGACGGCGACGTCGGGCAGCTTCAGCCGGTCCCAGGCGTCGCGCCACATCGAGCAGGGCACGGCGCCGTCGGCGTCGCGGAGCTCGAAGTAGACGCCCTTGGCGGTCACGCGCAGCCCGGTGATCTCGCCGATCAGGCGAAGGCGGTCGCGCTTGCGCAGGAAGTCGCGGAAGCCCTGCGCGTAGCGGCCGACCGGGAAGGGGCCCTTCAGCCCGTCGCCGGGCTCCTTCGCCGAGGCGGCGACGGCGGGGAATCCTTCGAGCTCACCGGCCACCCGTTGAGGATGGCACGCCCCGCGGCCGGCGGAGCATGGGGACTCAGGCGGCGACGGCCTCGCGCTCGGTCTCGGCGACCGGCTCGGTCTCGTACTCGTCGAGGTTGAACTCCTTGAGCTGGCGCTCGTGCACGAAGGTCCAGTCGGGCCACAGGGTGGGGTTGCGGCCGTTCTTGTCCATGTACCAGCTGGCGCAGCCGCCCTTCATCCAGACCGTCCCGGCCATCTTGCGGTCGATCTCGGCGACGAACCGCTCCTGGACCTCGGGGCGGACGTCGAAGCTCGCGAGCTTCTCGGCGTCGAGCTTGCGCAGCCCGTCGAGCACGTAGGGGTACTGGTTCTCGACCATCTCCACCGCCGACATGTGGCCGGTGCCGAAGTTGGGGCCGCCGAGGATGAACAGGTTCGGGAAGCCGTTGACGGTCGTGCAGCGGTGCGCCGATGGGCTGCCGTCCCAGAGCTCGGTGAGCGACTTGCCCTCGCGGCCGTGGAAGATCCGCGCGCCGGGGAAGTCGGTGACGTCGAAGCCGGTCCCGAGGATGATCGCGTCGACTTCGCGCTCCGTCCCCTGGGTGCCGATCACCGTGTTGCCGCGAACCTCCGCGAGCCCCTCGGTGAGCAGCTCGACGTTGTCCTGGGCGACGGCCGGATAGAAGTCGTTGGAGACGAGGATCCGCTTGCAGCCGATCGTGTAGCTCGGGGTCAGCTTGCGGCGCAGCTCGGGGTCCTCGACCTGCGAGTGCAGGTGACGCAGGGCGACCCGGCGGGGGAGCACGTTCATCAGCTTCGGGTTCTTGACGAAGCCGAGGACGAGCGCCTCGTGGCCCCAGTAGAGCGCCTTGCGGGTGAGCCTCTGGAGTACCGGGAAACGTCGGTACAGCCGCTTGCGGATGTCGCTGATCGGCCGGTCGCCGCGCGGCGTGATCCAGGCGGGGGTCCGCTGGAAGAGGTGGAGCTCGTCGACCTCGGGCTGGATGGCGGGGACGAACTGGATCGCCGAGGCGCCGGTGCCGATCGCGGCGACCCGCTTGCCCTTCAGGTCGTAGTCGTGGTTCCAGCGCGCCGAGTGGAAGACCTCGCCATCGAAGTCGGCGAGGCCGGGCACGTCGGGGAGGCGCGGCTCGATCAGGCCGCCGATGCCGGCGACCAGGACGCGGGCGCGGAACTCGCCCTTCGGGGTCTGCAGGACCCAGACCTTCTCGTCCTCGTTCCAGGTCGCGTCCTCGACCTCGCAGTCGAACTGCACGTGGGGAAGGACGCCGCTGCGCTCGGCGGTGGCCTTCATGTACTCGTAGATCTCGGGCTGGGCGGAGAACGTGCGTGACCAGTTCGGGTTCGGCGCGAAGGAGAGCGAGTAGAGGTTCGAGGGGACGTCGCAGGCGCAGCCGGGGTAGGTGTTGTCGCGCCAGGTGCCGCCGACGCTGGAGGCGCGCTCGAAGACGACGAAGTCCTCGCGGCCCTCCTCCTTGAGCTTCATCGCCATGCCGAGGCCGGCGAAGCCGGTGCCGATGATGCCCACGTCGTGGGTCCTCGGGGTCGCCTCGATGCTCTGCGGCTCGGTGGTGGTCGCGGTGCTGCTCATGCTCTCCTCCGTCGGCCCGGGCCTCTGCCCGGGCGGCTTGCCTTCTCCTTGCTACTAACGGTAGGCTACTACGAGTAGGTCCCACTGTGACTTCCCCCACACAAGCCTCCACCCGACGCGCCGCCCTCGACGCCGAGCTCGCGCTCCATGCCCATGGACGCGTGCCCCGGGATCTGCGCCGCCGCCAGCTCGTCGAGCTGGCCACCGAGCTCTTCACCGAGCGCGGCTTCGCCGCCGCCTCGATGGACGAGCTCGCGAGCCGGGCGGGCGTCTCCAAGCCGGTGATCTACGACTCCTTCGGCTCCAAGGAGGGCCTGCTCGTCGCCGCGATCGACGCGCTCGGGCTCGAGCTCAACGCGACCGTCGCCGCGGCGGTCGCCGGGCGGACGGAGCCGGCCGACCTGCTCCACGCCGGCAGCCTCGCCTTCTTCCGCTTCGTCGGCGAGCGGCGCGGCGCCTGGTCGATGATCTACGGGGCCGCCCGCACCGTCGCCGAGGAATCGCCGGCCGCCCAGAAGCTCGACGAGATCCGCGCCCGCCAGGACGGGCTCGTCTCGACCGTGATCTTCGCCGCCGCGCGCGAGCTCGGGGACGCTCCCGACCCGCTCGAGCTCGGCGCGATCACCCGCGCGCTGAACGGCGCCTACGAGGGGATGGTCGAGTGGTGGGAGGACCACCCCGAGGTCCGGCCCGAGCAGCTGACCGAGTGGATCATGGCGCTCGTCCTGCCGGGGCTGCGCGAGATGTCGGAAGCGGCCGCGGCCTGAACTAGCGGCGCGCGCCGCGCGGGTCGAACGGGACCCAGTCGCCCTCGCGCAGGTGGATCCCGAGCAGGGCCGAGCCCGCCCCGCGCTTCGCCATCGCGACCCGCAGCAGCTGGTTCTCCCAGCCGCTGCGCGGAGCCGAGAGGCGCGCCTGGTTGCGGCGACGGCAGACCCGCCGGGCCTCGTCGAGGCTGACCTGGCCCCGCGGGACGAACCAGCGATGCCCCTTGCGGCAGGCGGGCCGGGCCTCGAACCGAGGCGCAGGGCTTGGAGCTCCAGCGTCCGTAGGGATGCTCCGCGCCGATCTGGTTGACGGCACAGCGGCCGGTGGTGGGCTGCCCGGGCGCCCAGCTCCAAACCAGGCTCTCGAGCCGCCCGTCGTCCGGCTCGAGCTGATCGAGGCCGATGAGGTCGACTCCACAGCGGGTCATCGACGCGGCGGTCTCGGGGGTGATGCCGTCGTCGGCCGTGCCGGTCCCCTGGGTCACGCGGGTCGAGTCCTCGTAGTAGCGGATCAGGTTCCGGCGGTACTGGGGGATCGTGTAGTCGGGACCGCAGGAGGGGAAGTCCTCGAAGCCGAACGGACGCGACTCGCGGTGGTCCTGCCAGGAATGGGCGAGCGACTGCCAGGCCTCGCCCTTGCCGCAACCGGAGACGATCACGACCTGCTTGCCGGCGGCGCGGACCTCCGCCCTGCGCAGCTCGCGCGGGACCTCCCGGCAGCCCTCCCCCTCGGGCCGGTAGACGAGGTCGCCGAGCTCGGACCTCGATCGCCGCCGCGGCGTCGTCGTGGGTCCCCTCCGTCTGCAGGTCGTCCTCGAGGTAGAGCAGCAGCACCTCCCCGGAGTTCGCGGGCTCGCGCAGCCAGCCGCCGATCTCGGCGAGCACCTCGTCGAGCTCCTTCTCGATCGTGCAGCCGGCGCCGCCCCCGAGGGCGTGGCAGACGACCGGGCGGTAGCCGCCGCCGGCGGTCGGGAAGCGATGCAGGTCCAGCTCCAGGGAGCGGACGTTCACGTCGAGCTGGTCGACGAGGTCGATCCGCTGGTTGGAGTCCATCGCCGAGAGGGTCGGCCCCATCTCGGCGGGCGAGTTGAAGGAGTTGTGGGTGCCGACCCAGGGCGCGTTGCGCAGCGGGAGGTCGAAGGCGAGCTCGTACTGGTGTCGAGGGCGCGATCGGCCCAGCTGCCCTGGAAGTCGTCGATCGCGTCGGCGCCGGCACCCGGCGCCGCGCTCAGGGAGGCCGCCGCGGCGCAGAGCAGCGCGGCGGCGAGGGACCGGACCCTCAAGGGGGCGGGGGCCCGCCGCGCTCGGCGGGCCGGGGCGCGATCGGACGGCGCCGCACGCCGTGAGCGAAGAAGGAGTCGCGGTGCGAGAGCTCGAGCGCGAGCGCCAGCTCGATGCTCGCGCAGCCGAGGTAGACCGAGGTGGCGAAGAACGGGGTGAGGAACCAGGCGGCGTCGCCGGCCCAGCGGGCCGCGAGCATCGCCGTGAGCAGCGCCAGCCCGATCGCCGCGACGTGAAGGCCGGCGGCGAAGAGCGGATGGCGGGTCTCAGCCGTGCGGGCCTCGGCCGACGGCGAGGTCTCCGCGATCAGGCGCCCCGAGAGCGCCGCGAGGACGGCGAATCCGAGCAGCGCGCCGGTGACGAAGGCGATTGCCTCGGCCACCCCGATCCCGGGCGCCCCGATTCCCTGACGGCGGATCAGGTACGCGCCGCAGACCCAGATGGTGACCGTGTAGCCGTAGGGGACGGTCGTGCCGGCGAGCGTGCCCTCGAGCGCGTGTCGCCAGCGACTGGCGGCGCCGCGGACGAGGCTCGGCCGCGGCTCGTTGACACCCGCAGTGGACCGTCCCTGGTCCGCCTGATCGATCGACCGAGCCACGGTTCCAGTGTAGGCCGGGATTCTCGGTCCCGGGTCGATTCAGGAACCGAGACGGAGGTGTTCCGAGGGCTCTCCGGGCGGGTAGCGTGGGGGGCGAACCCAACCCGAGGAGAGCAGATGGCAGCGACGGCACATGCGAAGTGGACAGGGAACCTCAGCGACGGCCAGGGCGAGATCGACTCCGGCACCGGCGCGGTCAAGGGGAGCTACACGGCGGCCTCGCGCTTCGGCGACGGCGAGGGGACGAATCCGGAGGAGCTGATCGGAGCCGCCCATGCCGCCTGCTTCTCGATGGCGCTCTCGCTCGTCCTCGGCGAGGCCGGCCACGAGCCGGAGAGCGTCGAGACGGACGCGAAGGTCCTGCTGAAGAAGGTCGACGACGGCTACGAGGTCCACCGGATCGAGCTCTCCACCGTCGGCACCGTGCCCGGCATCTCCGAGGAGGACTTCAAGGAGCACGCGGAGGCCGCCAAGAAGGGTTGCCCGATCTCGAAGGCGCTCGCCTCGGTCCCGGAGATCACCCTCGAGGCGAAGCTGGCGAGCTAGCCCGGTGAGCGGTCCCGAGACGGACGCGGACGCGGCGCGGCGGGCGGGAGTCCTACCCGCACCTGCTCACGATCCCGACCCGCTGGAACGACAACGACGTCTACGGCCACGTCAACAACGTCGAGTACTACGCGTTCTTCGACACCGTGATCAACCGCTGGCTGATCACCGAGGGCGGGCTCGACATCCACGGCGGCGAGGCGATCGGGGTCTGCGCGGAGTCGCACTGCACGTACCGGTCGGGGTTCAGCTTCCCCGACGACGTCGAGGCCGGGCTGCGCGTCGGCAAGCTCGGCCGCAGCAGCGTCCGCTACGAGATCGGGCTCTTCGCCGCGGGCGACCCCGAGCCGGCGGCGACCGGCTGGTTCGTGCACGTCTTCGTCGACGCCGAGTCGCGGCGGCCGGTCGAGATCCCGGAGGGGCTGCGCGCCTGCCTCGAGCGCCTGCGGCCCGCCGGCGAGGGGGAGTCGTCGTGAGGGTCCGCACCGCGGTCCTGCGGGAGATGGGCGCCCCTCCCCCCTACGCCGAGTCGCGGCCGCTCGCAGATCGAGGAGGTGGAGCTCGACCCGCCCGGGCCCGGGGAGCTGCTCGTCAAGGTCGGCGCGGCCGGCCTCTGCCACTCCGACCTCTCCGTGATCGACGGGTCCCGCCCGCGCGTGATGCCGATGGCGCTGGGCCACGAGGCCGCCGGCGAGGTGGTCGAGGTCGGCGCGGACGTGAGCGGCTTCGAGCCGGGCGACCACGTCGTGCTCGCCTTCGTCCCCGCCTGCGGCCGCTGCGAGCCCTGCCTCGCCGGCCGGGCCGCCCTCTGCGAGCCGGGCGCCGCCGCCAACGCGGCCGGCACGCTGCTGAGCGGCGAGCGGCGCCTCCACCACCCCGACCTCGAGGTGCTCAACCACCACCTCGGCGTCTCGGCCTTCTCCGATCACATCGTCGTCTCCGAGGCGTCGGCGGTTCGGGTGGATCCCGAGCTGCCGTACGAGCTCGCCGCCCTGTTCGGGTGCGCCGTGCTGACCGGCGTCGGCGCGGCCGTCAACGCCGCCCGGATCGAGCCGGGCGAGCGGGTCGCGGTCCTGGGGCTCGGCGGAGTCGGGCTCTCCGCCCTGCTCGGCGCCGTCCTGCAGGGAGCCGGCACGCTCGTGGCCGTCGACGTGGTCCCCGAGAAGCTGGAGCTCGCGCTCGAGCTCGGCGCGACCCATGCCGTCGCCGCCGGGCCGGACGCGGTCGAGGAGATCCGCGCGGCGACCGACGGCGGGGCCGACCACGCGATCGAGACCGTCGGCAGCGCGCGCGTGCTCGCCGAGGCCTACGCCGCGACGCGACGCGGCGGGACGACGACCACGGTCGGCCTTCCCGACCCGAGCCAGACGCTGAGCATCTCGGCGGTCAGCCTCGTCGCCGAGGAGCGGACCCTGCGCGGCTCCTACCTCGGCTCGAGCGTTCCCTCCCGCGACCTGCCGAGGTTCATCGACCTGCACCGCCAGGGCAAGCTGCCGGTCGAGCGCCTGCTGACGCACCGGCTCGGCCTCGACGAGGTCAACGAGGGCTTCGACCGGCTCGCCGCCGGCGAGGCCGTGCGGCAGGCGATCGTCTTCGACTGAGCCCCGCCGCGGGCCTTGACCCGTCTGGCAGAATTAGTTGCATGAACAACCTTTCTGAGCAAGCCACCGCACCCACGCTTCCGGACGACCTGAGCCTCGGGCCGGTCCACATCGCCGTGACCGACCTCGACCGCTCCGTCGGCTTCTACGAGCGCTCGATCGGCCTGCAGCTGCACGGGCGCGAGGACGGCGAGGCGCGCCTGGGAGCGGGCGCCGACGACCTGCTCGTCCTGCACGCCGAGCCGGAGGCGAAGCGCGCCGGGCGCCACGCCGGGCTCTACCACTTCGCCCTCCTCTTCCCGACCCGCCAGGAGCTGGCGCGGGCGGTGCGCCGCCTCGCCGAGGCCGACACCCCGATCCAGGGCGCCTCCGACCACGGCATCTCCGAGGCGATCTACCTGCCCGACCCCGACGGCAACGGGATCGAGCTCGCCGCCGATCAGCCGCGGTCGAACTGGGGCAACCTGCGCGACCCCACGACGATCGGCCCGGCGCCCCTCGACATGGGCGGCCTGATGGCCACCGTGGCGGGCGAGGAGCTGAGCCCGAAGGCCGACCGCGACCTGCGGGTCGGCCACCTGCACCTGCACGTGAGCGACATCGACGAGGCGCTCGCCTTCTACCGCGACGTCGTCGGCTTCGAGGTGCAGACGCTGTTCCAGGGCGCGGCGTTCGTCTCGGCCGGCGGCTACCACCACCACCTCGGCCTGAACACCTGGCGCGGCGAGGGCATCCCGCCCCAGCCGGGCGGCGTGGTCGGGCTCGACCACTGGACGGTGGTCGTCGACTCGGGATCGCTCGCTCAGCTGCGCGAGCGGCTCGAGGGCGCGGGGGTCGAGGTCACCGAGCGCGACGGCGGGCTCGACGTGATCGATCCGTTCGGGATCCCGCTGCGGTTCGCGACCGTCTAGTCGGACGCCACCTGCGGCTTCCGGTTAGGTTCGCGCGCATGGCACGCGGGGACCCGGGAAACCTGAGTCGCGGCGATCATCGGGCTGCTGCGCATGCCGCCCTGGCGGCGCTCCACCCGCCGAGGCGGAGACGAGCAAGTTCGAGGTGCCCTGGACCGTCGACGCCGCCCTCACGCGCGCAGCGGCCAGGCGCCCGACTCGGCTCGCCGCCAGGCGCCAACCGACTTCGACTGCAGAGCCGTCGCGCGGCGCATCCCGAGCCGGTGGTCCTCGTCCACGGCCTGCTCGCCAACCAGACGGTCAACTGGCGCACGATCTCGCCGTTACCTCGACGAACCGCGGCTTCTGCGTCTATCTCGCTCACCTACGGCAGCAAGGACGAGGTCAAGATGCCCGGCTACCAGCCCGGCGGCACTGCGCGACCATGCAGTCCAGCGCGCGAGAGCTGAAGCGCTTCATCGGGCGGGTCCTGCGCCGGACCGACGCCGCGCAAGGTCGACATCGTCGGCCACTCCGAGGGCAGCATCATGCCGAGTTGGTACGTGCGCTTCCTTCGGGCTAGCTCGCGGGCGCGCGGCTGGGCTCGGCCTGGCCGACGCCGACCATCGCGCGGCTGTCGCTGCTGCGGATCAGCGTCAGGGCGAGGATCAGGCCGATCACGGCGAAGCCGGCGGCGCCGAGGAAGGCGGCCTGGAAGCCCTCGGTGAGCGCGGCCGCGGTCGCGGTCGGATCGCCCGCGGCGGCCTCGAGCGGGTCCTCGCTGACCGAGTTGGCGATCGTCGCGAGGACGGCGAGCCCGAGCGCTCCGCCCACCTGCTGCGCCGTGTTGATCAACCCGCTGGCGAGGCCGGATTCGCGGTCGCTCACGCCGGCCACGGCGGCGATCGTGACCGCGACGAAGGAGAGTCCCAGCCCGACCGCGGCGACGAAGGACGGGCCGAGGATGTCCGCGACGAACGTGCCGTCGGGCGAGACGCGCGACCACCAGACGAGCGCCACCGCGATCAGCCCCATCCCGGCGACCAGCACGGGCTTGAAGCCCACCTTGGTGACGATCTGGGACCCGAACGCCGCCGAGGCCATGATCCCGAACGACAGCGGGATATAGGAGAGGCCGGCCTTGATCGCGCTGTAGCCGAGCACGCGCTGCATGTAGATGCTGGCGAAGAAGAACATCGCGAACAGGGAGGCGCCGGTGAGCAGGCCGACGACGTTCGCCCCGGTGAGGGTGCGGATGCGGAAGATCGAGAACGGCACGAGCGGCGCCGCGGCGCGGTGCTCGATCACGACGAACGAGATCAGCAGGGCGGCGGAGAGCGCGAGCAGGGTCACCGTCTCGGCCGACCCCCAGCCGGCCGACTCGGTGTTGACGATCGCGTAGACCAGGACGGAGAGCCCGCCGGTGACGGTGATCGCCCCCGGGATGTCGAAGTTGCGCGTCACGCCCTCCTCGCGCGTCTCGGCGACGAAGCGCGGGGCGAGGAAGGCGGTGGCGAAGCCGATCGGCGCGTTGACCCAGAGGACCCATTCCCAGCCGAGGCCGTCGGTGAGGATGCCGCCGAGCAGGACGCCGGCGGCGCCGCCCGAGCCGGCCACGGCGCCCCAGAAGCCGAGGGCCTTGTTGCGCTCGGCTCCCTCCTTGAAGGTCACGGTGATGATCGAGAGCGCCGCCGGGGAGACGATCGCGGCGCCGAGCCCCTGGACCGCGCGGGCGATGACGAGCTGGATGTCGGTCTGGGCGAAGCCGCCGGCGAGGGAGGCGAGCGCGAACAGGATCAGGCCGCCCATGAACATCCGCCGGCGGCCGAGCAGGTCGGCCAGCCGCCCGCCCAGCAGCAGGAAGCCGCCGAACGTGAGGACGTAGGCGTTGATGACCCAGGAGAGGTTCTCCTGGGTGAAGTCGAGGGCGTCGCCGATCGTCGGCAGCGCGACGTTCACGATCGACGCGTCCAGGATCACCATGAACTGCGCGACGCAGATCAGCGCCAGCGCCTGCCAGCGACGCCGTTCGTATGCAGCCTCTTCGGTCACCCCCGCGGCAGCTTATTCACCGACTCGGTGGATTGGCCCGACCCATCGCCGGAATACCGGAGCCGGTTGGCGGCAACGACGACCCCCTACCATCCCGCGCCCCATGGCCACTGCACTTTCCACCCGGGACGACCTGCGCAACGTCGCGATCGTCGCCCACGTCGACCACGGCAAGACGACCCTCGTCGACGCGATGCTCTGGCAGTCGGGGGCCTTCCGCGCGGGCTCCGACGTCAACGAGCGGGTGATGGACTCGATGGATCTCGAGCGCGAGAAGGGGATCACGATCCTCGCCAAGAACACCTCGGTCGACTACGACGGGGTGAAGCTCAACATCATCGACACCCCCGGCCACGCCGATTTCGGCGGCGAGGTCGAGCGCGGGCTGACGATGGTCGACGGGATCCTGCTCCTCGTCGACGCCTCCGAGGGCCCCCTCCCCCAGACCCGATTCGTCCTGCGCAAGGCCTCGAGCGACGTCTGCCGGTGATCCTCGTCGTCAACAAGGTCGACCGGCCCGACGCCCGCATCGCCGCCGTCGTCGACGAGGTCTACGAGCTCTTCCTCGACCTCGACGCCGAGGAGGACCAGATCGAGTTCCCGATCGTCTACACGAACGCCAAGGACGGCTGGGCCTCGATGACCGAGGGCGAGGAGGGCACCGACCTGAAGCCGCTGATGGACCTGATGGTCGAGCACATCCCGGCTCCGGAATTCGATCCGGAGCATCCCCTGCAGGCGCTGGTGACCAACCTCGACGCCTCCCCTTACGTCGGCCGCCTCGCCCTCTGCCGCGTCCACCACGGGACGATCCGCGCCGGTCAGCCGATCGCCTGGTGCCGGGAGGACGGCATCGATCACCCGGGCCAACGTGACCACCCTCTACACGACCCAGAACCTCGAGCGGGTTGAGACCAAGGAGGCCGGGACCGGGCGAGATCATCGCCGTCGGCGGGCTCTCCGAGGTGACGATCGGCGAGACCCTCGCCGACCCCGAGGACCCGCGGCCGATGCCCGTCACGACGGTCGACGAGCCGTCGCTCTCGATGACCGTCGGAATCAACACCTCGCCGCTCGCCGGCCGCGACGGCAGCAAGCTGACCGCCCGCCAGATCAAGGACCGGCTCGACACGGAGCTGGTCGGCAACGTCTCGATCCGGGTCAACGACACCGAGCGCCCCGACGCCTGGGAGGTCCAGGGCCGCGGCGAGCTCCAGCTCGTCGTCCTGCTCGAGATGATGCGCCGCGAGGGCTTCGAGCTCACCGCCGGCCAGCCGCAGGTCGTCACCCGCGAGGTCGACGGCAAGGTCTGCGAGCCGGTCGAGCGCCTGGCGATCGACGTCCCCGAGGACTACGTCGGCGTGGTCACGCAGGCGCTCGCGGTCCGCAAGGGCCGCATGGAGCAGATGGTCAACCACTCGACCGGCTGGGTCCGGCTCGAGTTCCTCGTCCCCGCCCGCGGCCTGATCGGCTTCCGCACCGAGTTCCTCACCGAGACCCGCGGCACGGGGCTGATGCATCACGTCTTCGACCGCTGGGAGCCCTGGGTCGGCGAGCTGCGGACCCGGCCCACCGGGTCGCTCGTCGCCGACCGCCAGGGCAAGAGCGCCAGCTTCGCCCTGTTCAGCCTGCAGGAGCGCGGGACGCTGTTCATCGGTCCCGGCGAGGACGTCTACGAGGGCATGGTCGTCGGCGAGAACTCGCGCTCCGACGACCTCGACGTCAACGCGACGAAGGAGAAGCAGCAGACCAACGTCCGCGCCGCCAGCGCCGACGTGCACGTCCGCCTGATCCCGCACAAGCTGCTCTCGCTCGAGCAGGCGATCGAGTTCCTGCGGGAGGACGAGAGCGTGGAGATCACCCCCGACAAGGTGCGGCTGCGCAAGGTCGACCTGTCGAAGACGGAGCGCGTGCGGACCGCCCGCCGCGCCCGCGCCGCCTCCTCCGACTGACCACGGTTCGGCCGCCGCCGGCCCGGGTAGACCGGGTGCCATGCGGATCGTCGTAACCGGTGCCACCGGCAACGTAGGAACGAGCGTGATCGACGCGCTCGTCGCCGACGAGCGCGTCGACTCCATCCTCGGGCTCTCGCGGCGGCTGCCCGACCTCGAGCGCGAGAAGGTCGAGTGGGCGAAGGCCGACGTGGTCACCGACCGCCTCGAGCCGCTCTTCGAGGGAGCCGACGTGGTGATCCACCTCGCCTGGGCGATCCAGCCCTCCCGCGACGAGGTGACCACGTACTCGGTGAACGTCCGCGGCAGCCAGCGGGTCTTCGAGGCCGTTGCCGCAGCCTCGGTGCCGGCGCTCGTCTACGCCTCGTCGATCGGCGCCTACAGCGCCGGCCCGCAGGACGACCCGGTCGACGAGAGCTGGCCGACCGGCGGCATCCCGTCCTCCTTCTACTCCCGCCACAAGGCGCTCGTCGAATCCAGCCTCGACCGCTTCGAGGCCGAGCACCCGGACGTCCGCGTCGTCCGGCTGCGCCCGGCGCTGATCTTCAAGGGAACCGCGGGCAGCGAGATCCGCCGTCTGTTCGGCGGGCCGTTCGTCCCGACGACTCTGATCAAGCCGAGCCGCCTCCCGGTCATGCCGTGGATCTCCGGCCTGCGGACCCAGGCGGTGCACACCGACGACGTCGCTGAGGCCTACCGCCTCGCCGCGCTCGGGGACGCGAGCTGGCGCCTTCAACATCGCCGCCGAGCCCGTGCTCGACGCCGGGACCGTCGCGGAGGCGATCGGCGCCCGGACCGTGCCGCTTCCGGCGCGAGTGGTGCGGGCCCTGGCCGCCGCCACCTGGATCGCCCGCCTGCAGCCGACCCCGCCGGGATGGGTCGACATGGGGGTAGGCGTGCCGCTCATGGACACGTCACGCGCCCGCACCGAGCTCGGCTGGAAGGCGGCTCGCTCCTCCCAGGACGCGCTGCGGGAGGTGCTCGAGGGCATGGCCGAGCGGGACGGGAACGGACGCCGCCGCTCGATCCCAAGGCCGGCGGGGTGCTGAGGATCCGCGAGATCCTGAGCGGGATCGGGGCTCGCAAGTAGCCCTGCGCCGGTTTCCCGATCCCCGCTCATGGGTACCCGGACGACCATGGACGAAAGGCAGGGAGGCAGGTTCGTGACAGCTGAGGCGCGGCCCGCGCCGGAGGGCGTCGGCAGGGCGCCGGGGGTCGCCCTGATCGGGGCCGCGAACGCCGACACGGTGCGGATGGCCGCCGCCGTGGCGTCCGGCGTGGCGGAGTCCCTCCATCTCGGCCTCGAGGCCGCCGCCAGCCTCAACGCGATCGCGGTCGAGGGATCGCGCAACGTCGTCGCCCACGCCTACCCAGCCGGCACGGCCGGCCCGCTGCGGATGCGGATCGAGCCCCCTCCCGCAGACGACCCCGACGACAACGAGGTGATGATCTCCTTCCAGGACGCCGGCCGCGGCCTCAGCGTCTGGCCGACGCCCGGCGACCCGACCGGCATCGGCCTCGCGCTCGTCTGCGAGCTCTCGGAGCGCACGCAGATCACCTCGCGACGCGGCGTCGGGACGACGATCGAGGCGTCGGTCTCGATCCATGACGACTTCGATCTCGAGCGGGAGCCGGTGAACACCGAGGCCGATCCGATCGAGTGCTCCCTCAACTTCGACGACACCGCGCTGCTCGGACCCGTTCTGCCGCGAGCCCTCGGGGCTCACGTCGAGTGCCCGGGTTCGACGATCGACCAGATCGTGGAGGCGTCGCGCCTCGGCGAGGCCCTTGCCGCCGACCTCGCCTCCTGGGAGGGCGCTCCCCCGGCGATCCGGGTGCCGGAGCGTCCCGAGGAACCCTCGGCCCCGCTTCAGGTCAGGGTCGGACCGGTCGACCACGACGACGCCGGCCGCCTGCTCTCGGGACTCGAGGCCTCCTGGGAGCCGGAGCGGAGCACGATCCGCCTCAGCGCGGAGCCGACCAGCGCCGGTGCGCTCGCCTGCGTCGAGCTCGACCTCCCCTGATCGACCTCGAACGACACTTGAAAAAGGTTCAATCGACATTCGATGAGCCATCGACTAGGGTCGACGTAGTCGCCGCGGTTCCATGCCGGCGGGCGATCTCCAGTAGATAGCGGCTAAGCCAGATGCGGTAGGGATTTTGAGGGGTCCAGCATCGGGTTCGCAGCACGCCACATCGAAAGGCGCTGTTGCAATGCACGCACCAAGACCACTCGAGACGCTGAGTCCGCCGCCGGAGCCGCAGAACCCGCGAGGGCGAGCGCGAGCTCCTCAACCGCTTTGCGGAGACCCGCGACCCACGGCTGCGGGAGGAGATCGTCGAGCGCTTCATGCCCTTTGCCCGCTCGCTGGCGCTGCGCTATCGCGGCGGCGGTGAGGCCGTCGAGGATCTCGTGCAGGTCGCCTGCGTCGGGCTGCTCAAGGCGATCGACCGCTACGACCCCGAGAAGCGCTCCGACTTCGTCGCCTTCGCCGCCCCGACGATCCTGGGCGAGCTGCGCCACCACTTCCGCGACCGCTCCTGGAGCGTTCGCCTTCCCCGCACCCTGCAGGAGCGATCGATGCGGATCGCCGAGGTGACCCAGGACATCCGCGGTGAGACCCACCGGCCGCCGACGGTCAGCGAGGTCGCCGAGCGCTGCAATCTCGAGGTCGCCGATGTGATCGAGGCGATGCAGGCCGATCGCGCCCGCCGCACGACGTCACTCGACCTCCCCTCCACCCGCGGCGAGGACGATTCCGCCCCGATGATCGAGACCATCGGGACCGAGGAGAGGGGCTTCGAGCGCGCCGAGTCCGAGATGGCGAGCAAGGTCGCCGAGCTGCGGCCGAAGGAGCGCCAGGCGCTCCACCTCCGCTTCCACGAGGGGCTGACCCAGCGGGAGATCGGCGAGGAGATCGGCGTCTCGCAGATGCAGGTGTCGCGACTCCTGCGCTCCTCGCTGACCAAGCTGCTGGTCGCCGTCCGCGGCGGCGAGGAGCTCGATCCGAACACGATCGTCCGCAGCGGCGCCGCGATCAGCGAGCAGGAGGCGACCGCCGCCTAGGCGAGTTTCTCCAGATCACGCTAACCAGCAGCTCTGAACGAAATCCCGTCTAGTCCGAGATAGCTCGTCCCGGCGCCATTGACGTAAGCGACGTCTCCGTTCGACTGGACACAAATCCGACTGAACTGAAGGGTTGTCCCGGGACCGTCGAATCCTGGCGCCAACGTGCACGCAGAACTTGCAGGGCGATACCCGGCAGGGAGAGTGAACAGGGTCCTTGGGCTGGTTGTGTGGACGGTCCCCTGAAGATAGACACGGCCGGATGCGTCCTTGTAGAAGCCTGCCGGCAGGAGATCGCCGCCGGACTCGTTCGTCACAGCTGCATTGAATGCGGGCTCGCCTTGATTGCCAATCATGTGAACCGGCTCCGCACTGGCCAGCGCCCGGTTCCGATAAGTGCCCGTAAGTGCTCCGCTTGCAGCCGCCCCTTTGAACTGCGGCAGCTGACCCGCCGCAAAGTCCTCGCCCAGCAGCGAGCCATCTGCAACCTTCGCAGAGGTCACGGCGTCGCCGGCGAGGTCCTTGATCTTGACCTGACCGTTCTTGATGTGCCTCGACCGGACGTCGTTCTTCCCAAGCTCGACGGCGGCGTAGGCCGTCCCGCTCAAGGCGACGAACAACGCCAGGTAGCCGACGACGTTGTTGCGGAGGTGCCCGCGAAGCTTCTCCATGAAAACCGTCTCCCTTGATGGTCGGACCTGGCGAGACTAAGCCGAGGCCTTTGGCGGGTGACCTCGTGGAACCGATCTTCTCGTCCGCACCCGACCGGACCAAGAAGATCAGCACGCGGCGCCCGTCCTTGCACTCCTTGCGGCTCGAGAAGATGTCCCCAGCCCATTGGGTATCGCCGGCTCCCAAGAAGACGGAATCGATCGTGACCTTCGTCGACGCCTCGCCGCCCGCCAAAGCCGTCGGTACACACGCGAACACCGTGGCCGCGGCCAGAATGGCTACTCGTTTCACTGGATGTCTCCCTTGTCCCGGCCTGCCGCTTTGGCGGCTCGCCTGATCCGGGCAGCATAGGTTCCGCTCGCGAGGCGATCAAGGGCTAAGACGGTGCGAGGCAAGACGGTCGCTGGCGCCCAAAGGATCCGCTCCATGCAAAGCGACTGACCTGCTTCTCGTCGACTCTTTGCTTGAAAGCAGGTCTGTCGCCGTAGCGACCGGGCGCTCGTGTCGCCCGAGCGCGCCCGACTTGATTCGAACCAGTGACGGTCTCTATTTGGCCTTGAGTTTGACCTTGAGCTTCGTCGCCAGAGTGTTGCCGGCCGCATCAGTGAACAGGACCTTGAGCTTGGCCTTGGCCTTGTTGCCTGAATCGAGCAGATTGGAGAGCTTCGAACTGGCCGACTTCTTCTTTGGCTTCAGGACCAGCTTCTTGATCTCACCAGCGGCGATGCTCGCCATCGCGGCTTGAGCCTGTGCTTCTTCTTGCCGGCCTTGATCGTGCCTTCGGCGACGATGTCGGCCGCCTCGGCGGCGCTCGCCTTGAGCTTGATCTTGACCTTGCCGCCCTGCTTTTGGGTCTTCTTCGCCTTGACCCTGGCATCCACGCCTGTGTCTGGAAGCTCGACTGCACCGATGTCAGTGCTGTCCGAACCCGGCGGGTTTGCAACCTGGTTGTCCGAAGTTCGCGTGGCCCCGCGCTGGTCCAGCAGCAGGCCGTTCGCGACCCCGGCGTCGACCCCCGGGCTCATGGCACCGGGGAGGTGAGTCAGGTCGGACCGCCGTTGTCGGCCAACGGACCAAGCCCCGGGGCCTGATTGAGAATGTTCGTTGCCGGGTTCGGGCTGCTCATGAGGGCTCCCTGGGTCGAGCCGATCAGGCTGTGGGAGGCGAAGACCCCCAGAGCTTGACCCATTCGCGTCCAAATCCGGGTTCTTGGCCGCTGAGTTCCCGGCGACGATCGAGTTCCGCAGCACCGGCGGCACCCCGAAAACACTGGTGATCCCCCCGCCTGTGCCGGTCGCGATGGGATCGTTCCCCTCCTCGGCGATGTTGTTCGTGCTGGTCGTCGAGTCGATCTTCATCGTACCGGCCCCCGTAGCTGAGGATGCCGGCACCGGCCGCTGGGCTGCGCGAATCGACAACGACCCCGCTGGCAACGTTGCCGCTGATCGTCGTGTTCGAAATCTCGAGGTTGGCGGCGATATCAGTGATTCCTCCGCCATCCTTCGCAGAGTTGCCGGAGATGGTCGAGTCGCTGATGCTCAGGGCGGTGTAATAGGTGACGACACCTCCACCGATCCCCTCGCTCGTGTTTCCCGAGATGGTCGAGTCCTCAATGCGAGCTGAACCATCGGCTAGGAAAATTCCCCCGCCGAGTGCGGACGTGCCGGTCGTGTTGCTGCGTCCACGGTCAAGCGCGACTGAGTCAGATCTCCGCGCAACGCTCGCAGGCACCTTCGGACCCGAGCTGCTCACCGTCCGTGAGCCTCAGGCCGGAGATCTCGAAGGTGTCTTCAGGACCATTCGCTTCGATGTTGAAGATGCGTGACACGTTGCTGCCGCTGATCGACAGCGCCCCGGCACCCGGCCCGGCGATCTCGACCGGATCGTAGATATCGAGTTCGCCGGTGGTCAATGCGATCGTTCCCGTGATCGACGGGGCGAACAGGATCCGGTCCGGTCCTGCTGCGGCGTTGCTGTCGAGCACAGCCTGACGCAGCTTCCTCCACCAGCGTCGGCGTTGTTCGTGATGGTGAAGTCGGCTGCCTCGGCGGTGGTCGTAAGCACGAGGCCCCGCACCGACCGTCGCGCCGGCGGTCAGGACCCGCTTTGCGCGACGGGTCTCCTCTCGCCTCGCAGCACGCCGAAAGCTCCTGGGGCTCATCGCGATCTCCTTTGGTGGCGCTCGGCCCCGAAGAGCAGGACGGACTGATGGAAAACATACTCATGTCATTGTGATCCTGTCCGTGGCAGGTGGTCTGCACGAGCGCGTAGCCGTCCGGTTTCAAGAGGAGAGGCGCCCAGCTGCTTCGGACGAGAAGCGGGGCTTTCGCTGCGCGAAACAGACCTGCTTTGCCATGCAAAGCAGGCTCTGTCCGCCGAGATCCGAGGAGGACTCCGCCGGCGCCGCGCCCGGCCGAGGCCTAGGGCTCGATCACGAACTTGGTCGCGCCGTCTTCCTTCTTCTGGAACATCTCGTAGGCGTCCGGCGTCTCGTCGATCGGGATCTTGTGCGAGGCGAGGTCGGCCGTCCCGAGCGGGTCGCCGTCGTCGGTGACCAGCGGCATGATGTCGTCGATCCAGCGCTTCACGTGGGCCTGGCCCATCCGCACCTGGATCCCCTTGTCGAAGAGCTGGAACAGCGGGATCGGGTCGACGACTGCCGCCGTAGACCCCGCTGATCGAGACCGTCCCGCCGCGGCGCACCGAGTCGATGCAGTGGTAGAGAGCGGCCATCCGGTCGATCCCCGCCTTCTCGATCAAGATCTCGGCGACCTTGTCGGGGAGCAGGCCGGCGGCCTTCTGCGCGAACTCGCCGACCGGCGCGCCGTGCGCCTCCATGCCGACCGCGTCGATGGTCGAGTCCGCCCCGCGCCCGTCGGTCATCTCGCGGATCGTGTCGGAGATCTCCTCGTGGTCCTCGAGGTTGAGCGCCTCGATGCCGTGGCGCTCGGCCATCGCCAGCCGCTCCGGGACGAGATCGACGGCGATCACCCGCTGGCCGCGATTGTGCCTGGCGATCCGGGCGCTCATCTGCCCGATCGGGCCGAGCCCGAAGACCGCGAGGACGCCCTCCCCGTCGGGCGACTGCGTGTCGGCGTACTCGACCGCCTGCCAGGCGGTCGGCAGCACGTCGGAGAGGTAGAGGAAGCGGTCGTCGGGCGGGCCCTCGGGGACCTTGATCGGGCCGAAGTGGGCCTGCGGGACGCGCAGGTACTCGGCCTGGCCGCCGGGGACCTGGCCGTAGAGCTTCGTGTAGCCGAGCAGCGAGGCGCCCTTGTCCTGGTCGCGGTTCTGGGTCGTCTCGCACTGGGCGAAGAGAGCCTGGTCGCACATCCAGCAGTTGCCGCAGGAGATGTTGAACGGGATCACGACCCGGTCGCCGGGCTTGATGTGGCGTGACCTCGGAGCCGACCTCCTCGACGATGCCCATCGGCTCGTGGCCGAGGATGTCGCCCTCGCTCATGAACGGGGCGAGGATCTCGTAGAGATGCAGGTCGGAGCCGCAGATCGCGGTCGAGGTGACCTTGATGACGGCGTCCGTGGGCTCCTCGATCTTCGGATCGGGAACCTCGTCGACCCGTGACGTCAGCCGGGCCGTGCCAAACAACTGCCTTCATCCGCCAAGCACCTCACAGGATCGGAGTCACAGCCCGCCCGCCGCGGGCCTGCGAAAAAAGGTGCCCTACTGATGATCCGCCGAAACACGCTCTCGCGAGAGAGCGAGCCTCGGCGGATCGGTCGTCGCTCAGGAGTTCGCTGACCCCTGAGAACGCTTGTTGCCGGAGGGACGTCGGCGCTTGCGGCCCGTCGAGCCGCCGCCGCCCTGGGTGCGACCGCGGTTGCCCCCGGTCTGAGACTTGTTGCGCTGCGAGTGGTTGCGGCCACCGTCGCGGCCACCGCTCTTCGGCGCCGGATGCGAGGCGCCGAGGTGGGCGCCCTCGCGGCGATCGAACTCGGCGGCGATGCCGAGGTCCGAGGCCATGCGGCGCATCTCGTGGGCCTGGTCGCCGAGGAGCAGGCTGATCCCGAGGCCGCTCAGGCCCGCGCGGCCGGTGCGGCCGACGCGATGGGTGTAGGTGTCGCTGTCCTCGGGGACGTCGAAGTTGACGACCTGCATGATCTCCGGGACGTCGATGCCGCGGGCGGCGACGTCGGTCGCCACGAGGACGTCGATGTCGCCGCGGTCGAAGCGGGCGAGCGCCTTCTGGCGCTGCGCCTGGCTCTTGTCGCCGTGCATCGCGAGGGCGTGGACGCCCTTCTCCTTGAGCTTCTTGATCAGCCGGTCGGCGCCGCGCTTGGTGCGGACGAAGACGAGCGAACGGCCCCCCTCCGCGTTCCTCAGCTCGGAGACGAGCAGGTCGACCTTGGCCGCCTGGCTCGGCGCCTGGATGAACCGGTGCTCGATCGCGGTCTTGATGTCGAAGACCGGAGCGTGCACGTGCTTGCGCGGGTTCTCCGTGTAGGCCGCTGCGACCTTGCCGGCCGCGCCCTCGAGCGTCGCCGAGAAGAACAGCGTCTGCCGCTCCCTCGGGATCTGCTTGACGATCCGGTCGACGGCGGGCTTGAACCCCATGTCGAGCATCCGGTCGGCCTCGTCGAGGACCAGCGTGCGGACGTGGCTGAGGGTCAGCGCGCGCCGCTCGAGCAGGTCCTCGAGCCGGCCCGGAGTCGCGACGAGGATGTGCGACTTCGAGGCGTTGCGGATCTGCGGCTGGATGCCGACGCCGCCGTAGACGACCTCGATCTTCAGCGCCTTGGCGCGGGCGATCGAGTCGATCTCGTCGACGATCTGGCGAGCGAGCTCGCGGGTCGGTGCCAGCACCAGGGCCGCGGGACGGCGGGCGTCGGCGGCGACCTGCTCGACGAGCGGCACGCCGAATGCGAGCGTCTTGCCCGATCCGGTCGGCGACTGCACGAGGACGTCCTCACCGGCGAGCACGTCCTCGATGACGAGCTGCTGGACGGGGAAGGGAGATTCGATGCCGCGCTTGGAGAGAGCCCTGGCGACTGCGGGCGATACGCCGAGATCGGCGAACGTCTTACTCATTATTTGCTGCTCCTGACGAGCGTTGTAAACGGGGAGATTCCTAAGCCCCGAAAACGCATTGCGCAGCGAGAGAAAATGAACCTCTCGGGCGCCACGGTGGCAACCCGACGCCGGGAACGGTAGCAGTCCCGGCGGGCGGCGACCGAAAACCGCCCGCTGTTGGGCGATTTCCGGCGCCGGGGGCCGACGCCCGTTGGGGCGCCGGCCCGGCCGGCCGAACTACTTCTTACGAGCGGCCCCGACCCTGCCGGCGAGGGACTTGCCGATCCCGACGGCCGCGCCGCCGGCCGACTTCGCCGCGTCGGTGACGTTCGTGACGGCGCTCTTGCCGGACTGCTTCGCGTCCTTGGCGCTCGCCTTGGCGGTCGTCGCCTTCCGAGTCGAGGCGGCCTTCTTGCCGGCCGCCTTCGAGCTCGTCTTCTGCTCGTTGCGCTTTCGCGTGGCGGCTGCCTTCTTCGCGGCGGCCGACCTGTCTGCCTTGGTCTGTGCCATTTGTTTCAGTCTCCTCGGTTTCGATTTCGGGGATTCCTATATATGGCCGCTGAGCGGAATCCCAAACGGCGCGGTGGCCCCAGGAATCCGCCGGTGGGACACACTTCCGGTGGCGATGGAGCCCGAGGAGAGACAGCTGCGCAGGGAGGCGGTGCGCCGGCGGACGCGGTTCCGTCGCCTGCTCGCCGCGGTCGCCCTGCTCGCCCTGGCGGCCGGCATCGGGGTGGGCGCGGTGACCGGCGACGACGGCTCCGGCGAGGAGACGGCCACCGCGGAAGCCGCACCGATCGAGTTGCCCCGCGGGGGCCGGCGGATACTGCCTCGCTACCGCTTGGTCGGCTACTACGGCGCGCCCCAGGATGACGCCCTCGGGGCGCTCGGCATCGGCACGCCCGAGGAGGCATCGGCGGCGCTGCGGCGCCAGGCCCGCAGCTACCGCGGCGATCGGCCCGTGCTCCCGTTCATGGAGCTGCTCGCGACGATCGCCAACGCCGACCCGGGCGACGACGGCACCTACCGCACCCGTCAGAGCCCCCGGTGATCGACGAGTACCTCACGCAGGCGAGGGCCGATCGGGAGCTGCTCGTCCTCGACATCCAGCCCGGGCAGGCGAGCTTCACCGCCGAGGTGGAGCATCTCGCCGCCTTACCTGCGCGAGCCCGAGGTCGGGATCGGGCTCGACCCGGAATGGCACGTGGCCCCTGGAGAGGTCCCCGGCGAGGTGATCGGCTCGGTGGACGCGGCGGAGGTCAACCGCGTGGCCGCCAGGCTCTCCGCGGTCGTCGAGAAGCACGACCTGCCGCAGAAGCTGCTGATCGTCCACCGCTTCACCGCCGACATGGTCGCCGGTGAGGAGCGGCTCCGCAGTTACCCGGGCGTCGCACTCGTTCTCAACGTCGACGGGTTCGGCGATCAGGCGAACAAGGTGGCGAAGTACGAGGAGCTGCATGCCCGGGGCGGCGAGGCGTATTCCGGGTTCAAGCTCTTCTACGAGGAGGACCTCGGCCTGATGAGCCCCGACGACGTGCTCGGGCTGAAGCCGCCTCCCGACCTCGTCGTCTACGAGTGAGCGGCGCCGGCGCGCCCCTTGCGTCCATCGGCCTCCCCTGGATCGCTGCTCGGCGTCGTCGTGGCGCTCTACCTCGGCTTCGTTCTCGCCCTGCTGATCCTCGGGCGCCGCACCGACGCGCGGGCGCTCGCCGGCTTCATCCCTGACTGCATCCGCCTGATCAAGCGGCTGGCCACGGCGCCGGAGACGACCCGCGGCCAGCGACTCGCCCTGCTGGCGCTCGTCGGCTACCTGGCTTTGCCGATCGACCTGATCCCCGACTTCATCCCCGTCGCCGGCGTGCTCGACGACGCCATCCTCGTCGCGCTGGCGCTGCGCTGGCTGCTCAGGAAGCGCGGTGAGGCGGCGATCCGCGACGCATGGCCCGGGCCGGAGTCGTCGCTGCGCGTGATCCTCGGCTGGTTGGCCGGGCGGCCCTAACCGTTGGGCGAGTTGCCGCCGGTGGTTCCGCCGGTCTGACCCGGCGGGGTCGCCGGGGAGTTGCCGGGCGTCTCGGGCGCCGGAGCCGGTTCCTGGTCCGCGCCGGGCGCGTAGGCGTCGTCGTCGAAGCCGTCGCCGTCGGCGTCGTCGATCGGCTCATCCGCGACGCCGTCGTCCACCACCGCGTCGTCGGTCGTCGTGTCGTCGCTGTAGTCGCTCGAGGAAACGACGGTCTGGCCGCTCGAGAAGGCCGAGAGCTCGGCGGGGTCCTCGGGCGCCGGGAAGTCGTCGCACGGGTAGTTCTCGAGGGTGGCGAGCATGTAGTCGTGCCAGATCGGCGCCGAGAGCTGGGCGCCGTAGCCGGGCAGCGGCACGCGGCTGACGGGGTTGCCGGTCCAGACCGCGGTGGCCACGTGCGGGGTGTAGCCGACGAACCAAGCGTCGACCTGGGACTCGGTGGTGCCGGTCTTGCCCGCGGCGGGGCAGCCGATGCCCTGGCCGGCGGCGGTGCCGTACTCGAGCGTTCCCTTCATCACGTCGGCGACCGTGTAGGCGACGCCGTCGGAGATCACGCGCTCGCCCTCGGGGTCCTCGACCGTCTCCTCGCGACCGTCGGGGAAGACGACCTTCTTGATCGCGGTCGGATCGTGGTGGACGCCGCCGTTGGCGATCGTCGCGTAGGCGTTCGACATCTCCAGCACCGTGCAGCACGTGCTCGTGCCGCCGAGCGCCTCGGCGGGGACGGCCTCGAGCTTCGAGGTGACGCCGAGCTTGTGGGCCATCTCGTTGAAGGACTCGGGGCCGACGTCGATGCCGAGCTGGGCGTAGACGGTGTTGACCGAGTTGGCGGTCGCCGGTGCGCAGGCTGATCGTGCCCGCCGAGGCCGCCGCTCGACCGTCCACGGCTCGCCGAGCGGATCGGGCTGCAGGGTGATCGTGCTCGGGGCCGGGTAGAAGGTCGAGTCGGGGTCGATCCCCTGGTCGACGGCGGTGGTCAGCACGAACGGCTTGAACGAGGACCCGGGCTGGCGCTCGCCCTGGGCCGCGTAGTTGAACTGGTTGTCGTCGTACGTGCTCGAGGAGGCCATCGCGAGGATCGACCCGGTCGCCGTGTCGGTGGAGACGAGCGCGTTCGCCGCGTTGTAGGTCGGGTGGGCGAGGATCGCCGCCTCGGCCGCGTCCTGCAGCTGCGGGTCGAGGGTCGTGTAGACCCGCAGGCCGCCCTGGCGGACGGTCCGCAGTCCGTAGCGCTCGATCAGCTCGTCCTGGACGAAGTCGAAGAAGTACTGCTCGTCGCGAGACTCGTAGGTGTAGCCACGCTCGAGCCCGAGGCCGTCCTGCTTGACCTTCGCGGCGTCCGCCTCGGTGATGAACCCTTCGCTGGCCATCGCATCGAGGACCTGGTTGCGCCGCTCCTTGGCGCCCTCCGGGTTCGTGAAGGGGTTGTAGTCCGAGGGCGCCTGCGGCAGCCCGGCGAGCAGCGCCGCCTCGCGCAGGCCGATGTCCTTGACGCTCTTGTTGAAGAACACCCGCGAGGCCGCCTGGACGCCGACCGCGGTGCGGCTGTCGTTCGTCCCGTAGGAGGCGGTGTTGAGATAGGCCTCGAGGATCTCGTCCTTCGAGTACTCCTCCTCGTACTCGCGCGCCATCTCGGCCTCGATGATCTTGCGCTCGATCGTGTCCTCGGGATCCTCGATGTAGAGGTTGCGGACGAGCTGCTGGGTGATCGTCGAGGCGCCCTGCTCGACCTCGCCGGCCTTCGCGTTCTCGAACGCGGCGCGCACGATCGCGCTGTAGTCGACGCCGTCGTGGTCGTAGAAGTTCTCGTCCTCGATCGCGATCGTGCCCTGCTGGAGGAACTTGGGCATGTCCGCGAGGTCGACCGGGGTGCGCAGCACGTCGGACTGCACGTAGCCGAGGCTGTTGCCGTCGGCGTCGTAGACCTTCGAGTTGGCGCCGCTGTCGGCCGGCTTCAGCGTGTCGATCGAGGGCGCCGAGGCGGCCACGTCGAGCACCCAGATCGCCGCCCCGCCGAGCGCGAGACCGGCCAGCGCGAGGACCCCGAACAGAACGCCGGCGATCTTCCTGCCCACCGATCCCTTGGACCGGAGGTGGCGCTGTCTGGATCGAACTGACATAAGGGGAGCCGGTAAAGGCTAACGGTGCACGTCCCCGACCCGATCACTTTCGGCCCAGGGGACGCCGAACCTGCCCGCCGCGGTCTTGACGAGGTCAGGAGGCGTCAGATCAAGGAAGAGTCCGGCGACGCTGCCATCTGGCAGCGAGCCGGGCGATGACGCCGAGCTGGCGTCTCCTGGCCCATCAGCCGCAGACCGGCCAGTGTCGTGCCCCGTCCCGCTTCTTCAGCAGGACGGCCACCACGGCCTGGGTGCGGAACGTGTAGTCGATCGGATCGCCGCCGGGGACTTGGGCGAGGTGCGCCAGGTCGCCTTCATGAACTGGAAGGCGCCGCGGTAGCGGCCACCGCCGCCGATCGCGTCCGGATCGCCGCCGGACTCGCACTCAGCGGTCCGCTTGGCCCAGCGCTTCTGAGCGCGGCTCGTGTCGTTCCAGATGCGGTCGTACTTGCTCGAGCCCTCTGCCGTGCGGGAGCCGTCGCCGTCGCCGGGGGAGACCCCGCCTGCCGCGGCAGCCGAGCCGACGGATGCGCCGGCGAGGATCGCGAATAGGGCAATGGCCGCTACTGCGGCAAGAAGAAGCCTCGTTCTCGAGGTCAGCGCAACGGGAAAGTTCACGTACGACTCCGCTCTTTTCGACGCTTACGGGGTTAGCTGACGGGTTCGCGCCAAAGAGCCGGCGCTACGCGGCAGAGCCGCGATTCACCCCAACTTGTGGGTCCCCCGCTCCCCGCTCTTTTACGGCGGGTGATTCAGCAGGATGGCCGGTAGGTTAGCAAACTGTTAGCGAAGCGTGAGGGTCACGCGACTCAAGAAAGCGCCTTCGCCGGATCGGGCCCTGGCTCAGGCGAAGGCGACGGGGAGCGAGTCCACCCCGTAGATCCCGCTCACGTTCTGCAGCTGCGGCTCCCCGTCCAGCTCGAGGGTCTCGATCCGCTGCGCCAGGAAGGCGAGCCCCTCCTGGAGCTCGGCCCGGGCGAGGTTGGCGCCGACGCAGTAGTGGATGCCGGCGCCGAAGGTGAGCACCCGGGTGGAGTCGCGCTCGGCGGTGATGTCGAACTCCTCCGCCCGCTCGAAGGCCTCGGGGTCCCGGTTCGCCGCTGAACGAGCTGACCACCAGCACCGTGCCGGCGGGGAACTCGACGTCCCGGTACTCGACCGGCTCGCTCAGCATCCGCGCCGTGAAGGCCGTGATCGGCTCGTAGCGCAGCGCCTCCTCCGTCGCCCGGGGAGCCATCCCCTCCGGGTCCTCGCGCAGCGCCGCCCACTGGTCCGGTCGCTCGGCGAGGAGGCGGAGCGCGTGGGCGAGCTGGCTCTGCGAGGTGTCCACCCCGCCGACGAGCACGTCGAGCACGAGGTTCTCCAGCTCCACCCCGGAGAGCCGGTCGCCCTCCTGCTCGGCCGCGATCAGCGCCGAGATCAGGTCGTCGGAGGGCGAGCTGCGCCGCCGCTCGATCAACGGCCGGACCCAGGCGTAGAACTCGGCGACCTTGTCGTTGATCGTGGCGAGCTGGGCCTCGTCGGAGAGCGCGATCGGGTCGAACTGGCGCTGGATCCACATCGACCAGTCGTGCAGGCGGTCGGCGTCCTCGGCCGGGGCGCCCATCACCGCCGCGATCACGCGGGCCGGGTAGGGCCGGGTGACGGCCTCGACCAGGTCGCAGCGCCCGGCCGCGGCGACGTCCTCCCAGAGCTCGGCGAGGATCTCGCGCATCGTCGGGCGCCAGCGGTCGGCCGCGCGGGGCGAGAGCGCCGGGTTGAGCAGGCGCCGCAGGCGGCCGTGGTCGGCGCCGTTGACGTTGATGATGTTGTGGATGACCTCCTCGTGGAGGGGGCCCTCGGTGATCGAGAAGAGCTCGGCCAGGAAGATGCCCGGGGAAGATCGCGGCCTTGCTGCGGAGGAAGAACTCCCCGGCCTCGCGGTCGAGGACGACGGTCGCCAGCGGCGCGCTGGGCGAGCCACTTCCCCGAGGCGGCGAGGTCGGCCATCGCCCCGTGCCAGCGCTCGCCGCTCAGCGCCGGGTCGGTCAGGTCGATCTCGGGCAGGTCGAGGTCGCTGAGCTGCTCCATCGGCCCATCCTCCCACGCCCGCGCCGCCGAGGCACTAGCCTGACCGCGTCGTGAGCACCCTCGAGGCCATCGTGCTCGGCCTCGTCCAGGGGCTGACCGAGTTCCTGCCGATCTCATCGAGCGGGCACCTGCGGATCGTCCCCGCCATGTTCGGCTGGGAGGACCCGGGCGCCGCCTTCACCGCGGTGATCCAGCTCGGCACGATGGCCGCCGTCCTCCTCTACTTCCGGGCCGACCTCTGGCGCATCGTCGTCGCCTTCTTCCGCGAGCTGCGGCTGCCGTTCCGCGAGCGCAGCACCGACGCCAACCTGGGCTGGTTCATCGTCCTCGGCACGATCCCGATCTCGATCGTCGGGTTCACCTTCAGCGACCAGATCGAGTCCGGCGCCCGTGACCTCTACCTGATCGGCTCGGCGCTGATCCTCTTCTCCTTCGTGATGCTGCTGGCCGAGCGCGTCGGCTCGCAGCAGCGCGAGCTGACCTCGATGAACGGGCGCGACGGCCTCTACGTCGGCTTCGCGCAGGCGCTCGCCCTGATCCCGGGCGTCTCCCGCTCGGGCGCGACGATCTCCGCCGGCCTCCTGCGCGGCTTCAACCGCACCGCCGCCGCCCGCTACTCCTTCCTGCTCTCGGTCCCGGCGGTCGTGCTCAGCGGCCTGTTCGAGCTCAAGCACATCGGCGGCGAGGGCGGTGCCGCCGTCGGTCCGACCGTGTCGCGACCCTCGCTCGCCTTCGTCTCCGGCTACGCCGCCATCGCCTGGCTCCTGAAGTACCTGGCCACCCACACGCTCGGGGTCTTCGTCGCTTACCGGATCGTGCTCGGGGTACTGGTGATCATGCTCACCGCGAACGGCGCGATCAGCTGATGGCCTCCTCCCCCACCCCCCTTCAGACCCGGCCCCCGGCCCTGCCCGAGGGCCGCGGCGAGCTGAGCGCCGCGATCGTCGAAGCGCTGGGACAGCCCGCCCACGAGGTCCGGCTCCCCGATCCGGCGGCGGTCGACGAGCCGCTCGCCGACGACGACCTCCAGCTCTCCCTCTACCTGCTCTACGAGCTCCACTACCGGGACTTCGAGGGCGTCGACGCCGCCTGGGAGTGGAACGGCTCGCTGCTCGCGACCCGCGCCCGGCTCGAGGCGATCTACGAGGAGGCGCTCGAGCGCCTGGTCCCCCCCGCCCCCGCGGTCGCGCCCGACGGCGTCGGCGAGAAGCTCTTCGAGCTGGCCGCGGCGGATGACGGCCCGTCGCTCTCGCGCTGGCTCGAGACGCAGGGAACGGCCGAGCAGCTGCGCGAGTTCCTCATCCACAAGTCCCCGTACCAGCTCAAGGAGGCCGATCCGCACTCGTGGGCCATCCCCCGTCTGACCGGATCGCCGAAGTCGGCGCTGCTCGAGATCCAGTACGACGAGTACGGCTCCGGCAAGGCGCACCGGATGCACTCGCTGCTCTACGCGCAGGCGATGGAGGCGCTCGGCCTCGATGCCTCCTACGGCGCCTACCTCGATGCGGTTCCGGGCCACACGCTCGCCACGGTCAACCTCACCACCTTCCTCGGCCTGCACCGGGCGCGGCGCGGCGCGCTGGTCGGCCACCTCGCGATGTTCGAGATCGGCTCGGCGATCCCCAGCCGCCGCTACGGCAACGCGATTCGCCGGCTCGGCCTCGCCACGCCCGCCGCGGTGGACTTCTTCGACGAGCACGTCGAGGCCGACTCGGTCCACGAGAACATCGCCGCCTACGACCTCGCCCAGCGCTTCGCCCTCGACGCGCCGGAGCTGACCGACGACCTGATCTTCGGGGCGCGGGCGCTGCTGGCCGTCGACGGCCACTTCGCCGAGCGGGTGCTGGCGCGCTGGCAGGCGGGCGAGACCTCGCTGCTGCGCCCGGTCGCCGCCGTCGCCGCCTGAGCGTCCCGCCGGGCTACGCGGGCGGCTCGAGCGGCCGCGGGGGGTCGGCCTCGCTGTCGGCGGAGAACCCGATCGCCTTGTGGGTGCCGTCGCAGAAGGGCTTCGACTGCGACCGCCCGCACCTGCAGAGCGCGACCGTCTCGCGGCTGCGGCGGATCTCGTTGCCGTCCTGATCGAGGATCGCGAAGTCGCCGCGGATCAGGTAGGGGCCGTTCCGGTACGGGGTGATCGTCGCCGGCGCGTCGGAGGCCCCGGCTGCGGGGGATGTGTCCTCGGCCATCCGTTGAGCTTAGGAGGTGCTCAGCGCCGCCACGGCATCCGCGGACTCCGGCGCCGGGGTCGCCGGCGCGCCGCAGATGACCACCGTGTCCTCGGTCCGCTGGCCCGGGCGCAGCACCCCGCGCTGCTCGAGGGCCTCGGCGCGCGGCGCGGTGATCGGCCCCAGCGGGGCGGTCTCGCAGGCGACGGTGGTCGCCTGGAGCCCGGCGTCCTCGAGCATGGCGGCGGTCCGATCGACGTCGCTCAGCGACGACTGGACGATCATCACCCGGCCTCCGGGACGAAGGCGGCCCGGCAACGCCAGCAGCAGCTGGTCCAGGTATCGGCGCCCGTCGGGCCCCGCCTCCCAGGCGCGCGACGGGCCGCGACCGGCGGCGTCATCGATGCTCGGGACGTAGGGCGGGTTCGCGACGACGAGGTCGAAGCGGCGATCGCCGGCGGGCTCGAAGAGGCTTCCCCGCCGGGCGGTCACCTCGAGCCCGTTGAGGCGGGCGTTGATCCGCGCGGCGGCGACCGCACGGCGCGAGACGTCGACCGCCCAAACCTCCGACGCACCGGCGCGGGCGGCCGTCAGCGCGAGGATGCCGGAGCCGGTGAAGGGATCGATGACCCGGTCGCTCGGGCCGGACCCAATCGGGGATCGCCTCGGCGAGCAGCTCGCTGTCGCGGCACGGCCCGTAGACCCCTGGGATCCTCAGCAGCCGCATCCGGGGTCGGTTACCCGCTCCGGGGTTCACTCAACCATGCGCGGCGCCAGCGGATCGACGGCGGGACCGTTGAGCACGTTCCCGTCGACGTCGAAGCGCGAGGCGTGGCACGGGCAGTCCCACGTCCGCTCGGCGCTGTTCCAGCGCACCTGGCAGCCGAGGTGGGTGCAGCGGGTGGAGACGGCGTGGAGGCCACCGCCCTCGTCGCGGTAGCCGGCGACCTTGCCGCTGGGAGCGGAGACGATCGCGCCCTCGCCCGGCTCGAGGTCCTCGATCGAGCGGTTGCCGCGGTCGCGCAGGCGGTCGCCGACCATGTGGAGGGGAACCTTCGCGTTCTCGCTGAGGAACTTCGGCGCCTCGGCGAGCGGCTTGATGCGGGTCGACGAGAAGAGCTTCGCCGCGGGGTTGTCGCGTCCGGCGATCCGGTCGGTCAGGAGCTCGGCGGCGACGGTGCCGCCGGTTATCCCCCACTTCTTCAGCCCGGTCGCGACGTGGATCCGCTTCGAGAGCGGATGGAGTGCCCCGATGTAGGGGACGTGGTCGTCGGGGACGAAGTCCTGCGTCGACCAGCGGTGCTTGATCAGCTCGACGTCCCAGTGGCGGCGGGCGAACTCCGCGAGCTTCTCGTAACGCTCGGGCTTCGCCTCCGACGAGCCGGTCGAGTGGCCCTCGCCGCCCACCATCAGCAGCTCCTCGTCCCCGTCGGGCACCGAGCGGATCGAGCGCGTCGGCGAGCCGGCGTTGATCAGCATCCCCTCCTGCGGGGGCCCGGCGATCCTTGCGGTGACCACGTAGCTGCGCTCGGCGAAGGCGCGGGCGAAGAAGACGCCGCGATCGAGGAAGGGCATCAGGGTCGCGACGACGAGGTGCTTCGCCCTCGCCTCCCCGCCGCTCGCGGTGCTGACCACGACCGGATCTCCGTCGGACGCTCCGGTCGCGCGGCTGTGCTCGAAGATCGTGCCGCCGGCCCGCTCGAACAGCTCGGCGAGGGCGAGGACGTACTTCTGGGGGTGGAACTCGGCCTGGTCGCGGAAGCGCAGCGCTCCATGGGTCTCATACGGCAGCGGCACCTCGTCGACGCAGCTCGGCCGGCAGCCCCGCCGCCTCGGCTGCGCGCGCCTCGCGCTCGATCTTGCGGCGCTCGCCCGAGCTCGACGCGTAGAGGTAGGCGTCACGCCGCCGGAAGTCGCAGTCGATCGACTCGGCTTCGACGAGCTCGGCGATCCGCTCCTTGGCCCGCTCGTTGGCCTCGCCGTAGGTCCGCGCGCCGTCCTTGCCGTGGGTCTTGCGCAGCCGCGCGTAGGTCATCCCGTGCTGGGAGGTGATCTTCGCCGTGCTGTGACCCGTGGTCCCCGTGCCGACCCGCTCCTGGTCCAGCACGGCGACCGAATGGCCGTCGCGAGCGAGCAGCAGCGCGGTGGTCAGGCCGGTGATCCCGGCGCCGGCCACGACGACGTCGACCTCGATCGATTCCGCCAGCGGCGGGCGGGATCGCCCGGCCGGACGTCCAGCCAGAGCGACCTATGGTCGCCGAGGTCCTCGCTGGGGTCCGGTTCGTCACTCACGGGGCATGCCCCGCGACGCCGCCCCCGTAACCAGCGCGCGGACGCGGCGGGCTCTACTTCTTGACCCGGACCGAGCCCCGCATGAACGGGTGGATCCGGCAGAAGTACGTGTAGGTCTTCGCCTTTTCCTTCTTGCCCGCGGTCAGCGGCGGCGTCGTGAAGGTGTCGCTCTGGGTGGTCACCCCGGCGCTGGTGCCCGTGCCGTAGCCGAGCTGGCCGGAGTCGAACTTGATCGGCCCGTTCGCCAGCGGGTAGCCGATGCCCGAGCCGCGGTTGCAGGGCGCGCGACAGGAGGTGATGCTGTGCCAGGCCTGCTCGGTCTGCGGCTGGCCCGGCTGGGCGTCGAAGTTGGTGAAGGTCACGGTCTCGCCGTCGCTGGATGACGGGCGGGCGCATCTCGCTCGCCGGGAAGCCGCGGACCACCGAGAAGCCGCCGTCGAGGAAGTAGAAGCTGCGGATGCCGACCCCGCCCTCGGGGACCGGCCCGGCGGCGCGCAGGTCGCGCGGGTCGGGGAGGTTCAGGTCGTTGCGGGCCTTGCGATCGATGTTCTCGGGCAGCCGGCCGTGGGTGAGGATGCCGCCCTTGTCGTACATCGCCTCGACCGCGGCCGCGTCGTCGAACGGGTCCTTGGCCTTCGGGTCGTCGGCCTTGGTCCAGGCGAGGGGCAGGATGCCCATCGACTCGTACCAGGAGGCGCGCTTCACCTTGTAGGTCGTGTTGATCGAGACGGTGTCGCCCGGCTCCAGGCTGATCCGCCAGTTCGTGCGCGTCGCCTCCATCGAGACGTCCCAGCTCACCGCACCGGCGGGCTCGTAGTAGCGCGCGCCGGAGTGGAAGAGCTTGCGGACCTCGGCGGGGTCGTCGCCGTCGGCGGTCCCCGCATCGGGGCCGTCGCGGGCCACCCGCAGGTCGACGCTGAGGCCGCCCGGGTGGAGGTGGCCGGCGCCGAAGACGAGCGTCGCCCCCGGTGCCGGGACCACCCAGCGGCGGGTGTCGCTGACGTTCTCGCGCTCCTCGTAGCCCGGCTCGGAGGGAGAGGTGGGCACCTCATCGGGGAAGACGTACTTGCCGTCGCCGTTGCGGTCGAAGCCCCGCTCGGCGTCGAAGACCGGGTAGATGTGCTTGCCGGCGACGTCGAGCCACTGGATCTGCGTGTCGGCTGATGTCGGTCCGCGCCGGGGTCGTCTCGGGGACCCAGTCGATCTCCCACGTGATGTAGACCTGCCGGCCCGGAGTGGAGCCGAGGTCGTGGATCATCTGGTTGATGCCCCAGTTGGCGTCGGCGTCGACCTTGAGGCCATAGCCCTGCGGGAACTTCGGGATCGTCTTCTCCTCGCCGGAGGCGAACGTCGGCCCGCCGCCCTCCGGGGCGAGCCAGACGACGTGGTGGAGGTGGAGGTCCCAGACGCTCGGGGTGACGAGCTTGCCGTTCGGGAGGATCTCGACCATGCTCGGCTTGAAGCGGGTGACGTAGCCCTCGGCGTCGGATCCGGTGTCGAAGATGCTCGGCGTCGACCGGGCCGCTGACCTTCGCCGCGTTCGGGCAGGTCTTCGTCAGCCGGCGACGTCGTTGAGGTTCTGCCCCGGGTGGATCGGGATCGCGCCCGTCCGGCACTGGAAGGTCGTCATGCCCGGGTAGCTGGCGGCCTCGAGGTACTTCGGCTTGGCCTCGGCCGGTGCGGCCGTCATGGCCATCGCGCAGACGACGGAGAGCGCTCCTCCCAGGAGACGACGGCTACTCATTACCGGAGTGTGACGCATCCGGCACACGGGCGTCCCGGTTAGGCCCCAGCGGCGGCTTGCGCAGCAGGGGCCGGCGCACCTCATCCGTCCTTGAACTTCTCGTTGGCGTAGGGCACGTAGTCGCGGCAGGGCTCGCCTCGCAGGGCGGGACACGGCGGCAGGTCGGTCGGGGCGCCCTCGCCGGGAACGACCGGCAGCACGAGCCGCGAGCGCTGCTTGCGCGCGTGCGCGACCGCCACCCAAGGCGTGTTGTCCGGGCTCGCCTCGGCGAAGGCCCAGATCGGCTGGTCCCCGCCCGGCGCCGAGATGATCACCCGGACGCGAGAGCCCTCGCGGTAGACGTGCCCCTGGTAGTAGAGCGGGATCGGGACCTTCACCCAGCGGCCGTCGGGGAGCGTCTTGGCGTCGCGCTTCCGCAGGCTCGGCACCGGCTCGAGCAGGGTGCTCTTGCGCCGGTCGAGCTCGCGCGCGCTCGGTCCGCAGCCAGCCGCCCTGCACGAAGGTCTCCTTGCCGTCGGGCCTGACCTCGGTGATCGTCGCCTGCAGGTCGACGTTCGATGCCTTCGACCGGACCCAGAGCTCGACCCGGCCGGCGCCGAGCACGGTGGTGTCCTCCCCGAAAGCCGAGGAGACGTAGGAGAGCGCCTTGCCCTCCGGGTTCTGCGTCCAGTCGTAGTCGGGGGTCGCGGTCCAGAGCCCGCCGGAGCTGGTGTTGCCGGTGAAGTCGGTCGGCGGGCGGGCGTCGGGGTCCCAGGTGAACTCGTCGGCGCCCCGGCCCGATGCCCGGCGGGCCAGCTTGCCGTCGTCGGCGAGGTACCAGGAGCGGGCGATCGTGCCCTTCGGCGGGATGCTCCCGTAGGAGCGCTCGAAGCCGGGGTAGGGCTCGCCCGGGTCGTCGCCGTCACCGTTGTCGTAGAGGATCCGGACCGGGGCCAGATCCTCGAACGCGGCGCGAGCCGACTCGTAGTCGGGCTGATCCTGGATCGGATCGTCCGGGAGGGTGATCCCGCTGATCCCCATCGCGGACTGGTAGATCACGGGAGCGGCGGCCTTCGCCCCCGGCGGGAGGTCGGGTCGCTCCTTCGCCACGTATATCTGGAGGAAGTCGTACCAGCGGTTGAAGGTCTCGGGATCGAGCGAGTCGATGTGGGTCCCGTTCGTGAACGTGAACCACTTGCGCTTCGTGCCGGTGAAGTGCTCGACGAGCTCCGGGCAGTGGCCGCCCGTCTGCTCGTCGGTCCACTGGCAGGCGAGGAACACCGGCACGTCGATCTCGTCGACGAAGGTCGTCGGGTTGAGCGGATCGGCGACCCTGGGGCGGTAGTAGGAGTTGCGGCGCGTCTTCTTCAGCAGGTTGATGGCCTCGGGGTGCAGGTCCTGGTTGGCCTCGCAGGTCTCGTCGCCCTCCTGGATCCGCTGCCACGCCCAGGGCTGACCGGTCGTCGGCGAGGCCGCCTGCGCCTCGTCGACCCGATCCTGCGCCCACTCGAGCGCGAAGCCCGTGTTCAGGATCCCGCCCGGGTAGAGCGTCGTCTGCGTGTTGTCGATCACCGACAGGGGCGTGATCGCCGCGAGGCTCGGCGGCCGGGTCGCGGCGACGAAGAGCTGGCTGATGCCGCCGTAGGAGATGCCGAGCATCCCGACCTTGTCGCCCTGGACCCAGGGCTGGCGGGCGACGGTCTCGATGACGTCGTAGCCGTCGAGGGACTGCAGGGTCTCGAAGTAGTCGAAGGCGCCGCCGGAGCAGCCGGTCCCGCGCATGTTCACGTCGACGACCGCGTAGCCGAGCACGCCGGCGATCGGCTGGATCCCGCTCTCGGGGCCCCCCGGCCTGGCGTAGCCGTACCCGGAGTACTCGACGAGCGTCGGGTAGGGGCCGTCCTCGGCGGGGCCGGGCAGGTGGACGTTGATCGCGAGCTTCGTGCCGTCGCGGGTGCGCAGGTACCCGTAGCCGCCGGCGGGGAGATCCTGGCCGTAGAGCTTCTTGGTCGGCGGCTTCGAACGGTCGGTCAGGACCTCGACCTTGCGGGTCTCGCCCCCCGCTCGGACGGTGTAGCCGCGGCCGGGCTCGACCTTGCGGAAGACGACCCCGCCCAGCTCGCCGGCGTCCTGCTTGTCGACGAGCTCGCCCCCGCGCGAGAGCTTCACCGTCGCACCCGGCTCAGCGCCGGTGACCTGAACCTGCTCGACGCTGCCACGAGCGACGAGGTCGTCCTCGGCCTGGGCCGCGGCGGCGGACGGCAGCGCCAGCGCCGCGACGGCGGCCAATCCGGACAGCAAGCCGCCACGCACCGAAAGAGCTCTCCTCGACCTCACCGCGCTGACCCTAGCCGTCGGCAGATACCGGCATGACAGGTCTCCCTCTTATGCTCGCCCCGTGGCGCGCGCGAGCGGAGATCTGCGGCTCCTCACGATCCCGATCAGCCATTACTGCGAGAAGGCCCGCTGGGCGCTCGAGCGGGCGGGTATCCCCTACCGCGAGGAGCGCCACGTCCAGGGCATCCACCGGTTCGCCTCGCGGCGCGCCGGTGGCTCCGGAACCGTCCCCGTCCTGGTCACGCCGGAGGGCCCGCTCGGCGAGTCCGAGGAGATCCTCGCCTGGGTCGACGAGCGGACGCCGCCGGAGGATCGCCTGGTCCCGCAGGACGCGGCGGAGCGATCCGCGGTCGAGGAGCTGACGCGCCGGTTCGACGACGGGCTCGGGCCAACCGCGCGGCGGCTGATCTACGTCCACATGCTCGCCCAGCCCGAGCTGATGCTCCGCTACAACAACCAGGGCGTGCCCCGCTGGGAGGACCGGGCCCTGCGGCTCGGCTGGCCGCTCGCCGTCCGCTGGGCGCGGCGTGAGCTCGCGATCACGCCGGGCATCGAGACCGCCGACGAGGCGGCCGTGTGGGAGGAGTTCGACTTCGTCGCCGGCCTGCTCGCGGACGGCCGCAGTCATCTGTGCGGGGACCGCTTCACCGCAGCCGACCTCACCTTCGCCTCGCTGTCGGCCGCGGTCGTGGTCCCGCCCGTCTACGGCACCCCCCTCCCCCAGCCCGACGTCCTCCCCGCGCACACCGCCGCGATGGTCGCGAAGGCCCGGGAGCACCCCGCGGGCCGCTACGCGCTGAGCCTCTTCGCCGAGCGGCCGTAGAGGCCCGCTGGGCGCCGAGGGCGCCCGCCCGCAGGTGTCGCCTCCCGCGGCAGGGTGGTGCCTGCGTCCTTGCCGCCCGGACGGGTCGTTCGTAGCCTCGGTTCGTGGTCAGGACCCCGGAGACCGGCACGCGCTCGGCCGTCTCGCTCGACGGCCGGCGGTTCGAGTTCGACCTGCCGGTGGCCGCACTCGACGTCCGCGTCGGCACCTACGTCGTCGTCGGCGGCGACCGGCTCGGTCAGGTCACCGGCCTCAGGATCGATCCGGCGGACCGGAGCCTCGTGCTCGCCGAGGGGCGCCTCCTCGAACGCCTGGGCGAGCGCCTCGGCGAGGCGGCCGTCCGGCCGGCCGAGGCGGACGAGGTCGCCCGGTGGCTCGAGGAGCACCGGCCGGACCGCGCGGCGCTCAGGGTCGGTGAGCTGCAGCTCCCCGGGGTGCCGCTCGATCTCGACGCCGGCGGCTTCGACCGCCACTCGTTCCTCTGCGGGCAATCGGGGTCGGGCAAGACCTATGCGCTCGGGACGATCCTCGAGCGCCTGCTTCTGCAGACCTCGCTGCGGATCGTGGTGCTCGACCCGAACTCCGATTTCGTCCGGCTGGGAGAGCCGCGACCCGGCACCGAGCCGGGCGTGCGTGACGCCTACGCCGAGGCGGCGCGGGACGTCGAGGTGCGCAGCGCCCTGGGCACCGGCGCGGACCGTCTGCATGTTCGCTTCCGGGACTTCGACCGCGACGAGCAGGCGGCCGTGTTCCGCCTGGACCCGATCGCCGACCGGGACGAGTACGGCGCGCTGACCGAGGCCCTGGAGACCAGGCGAAGGACCGGCCGGCCGCCCGATCCGGAGATCGTGGACGGGCTCTACGAGAGCCCCGAGCCGTTCCGCTCGCTCGGCCTGCGGGCCCGCAACCTCGGAATCGACGCCTGGCGGATCTGGTCCGGCGCCGACGAGGAGGCGCTCGGGGATCTGATGGCGCCGGGCGGCCCGCGGTGCGTGGTCGTGGACCTGGGCTCGCTCGAGACCCGGGAGGAGCAGGCGATCGCGGCGGAGGCGGCGCTCGCGGCGCTGTGGCGGCGCCGCACGGCCGCGAGCCGATCCTGATCGTGATCGACGAGGCGCACAACGTCTGCCCGGCCGCGCCGGAGATCGCCTCACGGCGCTGGCGACCGAGCACGCGGTGCGCATCGCCGGCGAGGGCCGCAAGTTCGGGCTCGTCCTCTTCGTCGCGACCCAACGACCAGAAGGTCCACGAGAACGTGATCTCCCAGTGCGACAACCTCGTCCTCATGCGGATGAACTCGCGCTCGGACCTCGCGCTGCTCGCCGAGACGTTCTCGTTCGTGCCGACCCCGATGCTGGACCTCGCCGCCGACTTCGCTCAGGGCGAGGCGGTCGTCGCCGGCAAGCTCGTGCCGAGCCCGACCCTGGGGCGCTTCGGCCCGCGCTGGTCCGCGGAGGGCGGCGCCGACGTCCCCGCCGACTGGGCGGTCAGCCCAGGCGCAGCTTCGGTGACCCGGTCCGCCATCTCGGCCTCGCCGAGGGCGTTGGGATGGACGACCACCGGATTGGTCGTGCCGATGACGGGCTCGATCCAGCGGACTCCGATGGGCTTGCAGGCGTCGTGGCCCTCGGAGGCCCGGTTGAAGTTGATGTAGCGGGTACCGGTCCGCCTGGCGGCCTTGCGGACTGAATGGTTGA
The DNA here is from genome assembly GCA_963839535.1 of uncultured Solirubrobacterales bacterium. Taxonomy (GTDB): domain Bacteria; phylum Actinomycetota; class Thermoleophilia; order Solirubrobacterales; family 70-9; genus RHKX01. The sequence continues at coordinate 148,384 of CAWIVF010000001.1, read as the reverse complement.
GGACCCACTGGATGTGGTGCACGTAGCGGACGTCCCCCTCCGCGACCGGCATCTGCGTGAAGCACCCCTTCGTCTCGGGCATGATCCAGGGGTAGCCGAGGATGGCGACCTTGGCCCGTTTAGCCCGAGGGTGGATCGCCTTCAGGGTCTTGACGAGAGCCGGGAAGGTCTTCTCCCGGATCGTGTCCGCGAACGAGGAGCCGTACTGGTCCTTGCAGGGGCTGCCCATGCCACCGGTCGAAAGCCCCGCGGTCCCGCAGCTGGTGATCGTGTTGATGAAGACGCTGCTGTCGTTGCCGCCGATCGTCAGCGTGACCAGCCGGTCCGCTTCGAGAGGCGTCGAGCTGCGGCGGCACGTCGTCGTACTGGGGCTCGAAGAAGTCATCCGTATCGGCGGCGCCGCAGGTCACGTTGGTCAGAGCGGCGCCGATCGCGGCGGCGATGAGGTGCGGGTAGTTGCGCGACGAGCGCAGGCAGTCGGGCGAGGCCTCGGGTCCGGCGGCTGCACGCCGGAGGCGGCGCTGTAGGAGTCGCCCATGCCGACGTAATTGAGGGGCTTCGCCGCCGAGGCCGGGGCGGCGAGCAACGCCCAGGCCCCGGCGAGGGCGATGAGGAAGGCGGCCGGGCGACGTGGAACACGGCGCCAAGGCCATCAGGCCTACCCGTGGTTCGCCAGGCCCCCACTCCGTCGACGATGACGCGGCCGCCGCCGAGCGCGACCAGGCGCAGCTTGCCCTCGTGCCGGCGGATCCAGTGCGCGTCGTAGGACGCGATCTCCGCCCGGCCCGGCTTCGTCTTCCCGAGGTCGATCACCTTCGTGCGGCGCCCGTCGACCTCGATGGCGAGCCTCCCGCAGGCGTGGCAGCGGACGGCGAAGACCCGCACCTTGCCGTCCGGCCGAGCTCGTAGGGGAGCGAGGAGCCGGGGCGTCCCGCCTTGAGCGCGTGGCCGTCGGAGAAGCCCTCGCCGCGGAGCTGCTGCCAGCCCCCGTCCCGCTTGAACGCCGACTGGTCGATCTCGCGGGTGGTGCAGCTCTCCTCGTTCCACGCCGAGAGGTTGCCGGTGCCGTCGAGGGCGCGGACGGCGACGCAGCCGTCTTGCCCGGGGCTGACGTCGAGGGCTGCGCTCGCGCAGCAGCTCGTTGGTCCGGTCGAGGACGACGGGGTCGGGCGAGAAGTTGCCATGGTGGGCGCGCGCCTGATCCGCACCTCGTAGCTGGCGAGGTCCGATCCGCCCTCGTCGCTGCCCCGGTAGGTGAGGGGCTGCGACTCGTCGCCGTCAACCGCGAGAGCGGCAGCAGCGGGCGGCCGGGGCGATGTCGTCGACCGTCCAGGCGATCAGATCGGTGGTCGCGGTGGCGCCGCGACGAGATCGCCTCGATCTGAATCGTGTGGCTGCCGGCGGCGAGGCCGCCGAGGCGCAGCGGGGAGCGGCACGGCCGGGACTGCCCGTCGACGATGCAGTTCGTCTCCGCGTCCTCCGGAGTCGCGAAGGAGATCTCGACCGAGGAGCCGGTGTAGCCGCCCTCCTCGGGGGCGTCGAGGAACTCGACCGAGGTCGCGCCGACCACGCCCCCGACCTCGACCGGCTCAGCCGGATGAGACGCCGCGGAGCGGTGCCTCCCTGCACCGCGAAGACGACGACCCGGTAGCGGCCGGCCTCGGGGACCGGCAGCGAGGCCGAGGTGAGGTTGCCGGCGACGGTGACGTCGGTCGGCGCGCCGCCGTCATCGGGGTAGGCGCGGACGAGCCACGTGTGCGCGGCGAGGTTGGCCGGGGTGTTCCACTCGACGAGGAGCGTCCTCTCGTCGCCGGCCTCGGCGAAGACGTCCTCGCCGGGTGGAGCGCGGGGTTCAGCTCGGGCAGGGCGCGTAGGAGCGGAAGCCCTTGTTGTTCTCCTCGTGGATCTCGCGCACGGTGTCGTCGGCCTCGACCTTGGCGAAGATCCTCGGCGTGGTGCCGGCGTACTTGAGGCCCGGCGTCCAGTCGAGCGGAGCGGTCTGGTGCTCGCGGGCCGCGACCGCCGGCACGTCGTCGTGGCCGATCAGCTTGCCGCCGAGGTCGGGGTCGGCGTCGTAGAACTCGACGCGCGTGTCGGTGGTCCCGTCCTTGAGGCTGTAGTTCTCGACCTGGGCCACGAGGCAGAGCGGCTTGCCGGGCCCGGGTACTCCGGGTCGAGCGGCGCGGGTTCGCGCAGGGCCCCTGCAGCACCGTGACGCCGGGGGAGATGAACCGCGCCGCGTCGGTCGAGATGCCGGCCTGCTCCTCGAAGTCCAGGAGGCGCGGGAGGTTCAGGGTCAGGTCCGGCTCGACCCCGTAGTCCAGCTGCCACCAGGTCTTCGGCGCGCCGGCCGGAGCGATCGAGGGCTCGACCGCGTAGTCGAGCACGAGCGCGGCGTTGTCGGTCCAGTAGGCGAACGGCTTCACGGTGTAGGCGGTCTCGCCGAAGCTCTCGTCGATCCCGCCCATCGTCGAGGCGAGCAGCGTGTCCTCGCCGATCGTCGTCGACACCGTCGAGATGTCGGACGCCGAGTAGTCGCCGCTGACCTCGGCGCTGACGTTGACGAAGGAACCGAGGCCGCCGCCGCCGCTGATCGTCGCTCCGACGTTCCACGTCTTCGCCGACGAGGCGGTCGGCGTCGACCTTGCTCTTGGTCAGCGAGTAGCTGTAGTCGCTGCTGTCGGAGAGCTCGAACTCGTCCTTGCCGAAGGTCGTCTTCGTGACGTCGTCGGTCCCGTCGTCGGGGAGATGAACGGGTTCTCGGCCTCGGAGAGGTCCTCGGGATAGCTGAGGATGTTGCCCGGCTGGTGGTTGACGCCGAGCTCGAGGGCCTCCGGGGAGGAGGAGTCGATCCAGCGCCGCGAGAGCGTGTGCGGGGTGCTGGCGAGGAGGTACTCGTCGGGCTCGGCCTCGACCGGGCTGGTAGAGCGGGTACTCGAGCGTGTCGTACGCCCGCCGCATCGCATAGATCTTGTCCGTGTTGCGCGCCTTCACGTTGACCGTCACGGTCTCGCTCCGGATGAGCCGTTCACCTTGGTGAAGTTCTCTCCGTAGCCGGCGCGGACCTCGGCGCTGAGCTGCGCGACGCCGAAGTCGGCCTCCACGTTGACCGTGCTGCTCACGCCCCAGTCCTCGCTCGACTCGGTGCTCACCTCGGTCGAGGTCGAGCTGGCGTGCTCTTACTCCTACTCGAAGGCGCAGGACCCTGTTCTGGTTGCCGGCGTAACGAGAAGTTCGGGTCGTAGGCCTTGTCGCCGAGGATGTCGAAGTGGGTCGGCGGAGCGTTCAGCACCACCGACGGCTCCAGTGAGCTGTACCCGTCCTGGACCGGGTCTCCCAGCTCGACCCTGCCGTCGAGGGCCATCGGTGCGACTCGCGGCTGGCCGTGCGAGCGCGTCGGTGGGTTGACGTCATCGCCCAGGGAGGCCGGTGCCCGACTCGGCGATGAGCTCGTCGTCGTCGATCGACGCCAGGGTCAGGAGCGGCTCGGCGGTGCCCAGACAGAGAGCTCCACAGGGGGCCTGGTGAAGCCGGTGACCGCCACCTGGGGAGGCTGGCGACGTCGACCGAGCCCGGCGGCGGCACGATCCGCTGGTCCTTGGTCGGGCGCGCGTCGACGACGGCGCCTTCGATCCGTCCGACCCAGGAGGCGAACGAGTCGACGGTGAACGTCGTTCCGAGCGCGGGATGCGCCGAGGCGAAGTCGAGGATCTCGACTCGCCCGCACTGCTCGGCGCGGTGTTGTGGCAATCCTCGAGGTTGTACTCCGCAGAGGTTTTCGCCGGGACGGTGTTGGGGTCGTTGAAGCGCGTGAATGGGCTCGCGAGGAGCTCGTCGAGGCCGTCCCCGTCGAGGTCGCCGAGGGACTCCAGCTTCGAGTTCGCGGTCAGGTAGGCCTGCTCGATCGGCGGGAAGACCTTCGGGCCGGTGAGCTGCTGCGGGGTGAACGTGGCGCCGACGTCCAGGCGATACAGGTGGAAGTTGTGCGAGACCCCGGGGCCGACGATCAGGCGATCGATCGGCTGATCGTTGTCGCGGATGTCGTGCTGCGCCACGGCGCCCGGGCCGACCTGGCCGTCCTCGGCGTTGGTGATCCGAGCGTCGTTCCCCAGGGCGTCGAAGGTCTGCGTGGCGATGATCGACTGCAGGCCCGCCCCCGCGCCGTCTCCGAGGAGGGTCGCCGAGATCCTCTCGTCGGTGCTCACGGTCCGCGGTCCGCCCCAGACGACGGCCGCCTGATCCAGTCCGGTCCCTGCGAAGTCGCCGACGGCCAGTGCGGGGCTCGTCGGCCCGAAGACGGCGTCGTCGTAGTCGGCGCCGAGGTTCTGGACGGCCCCGTCGAGCTGCAGCCCGGTGACCCTCCCGTTCGCGTCCCGCTGGGCGACGAAGTGGGCGAAGTGGACCGCCGGAGCGGCGTCAGTCCCGGCGACCCAGGCGACCGCGACGGAGGGTCCCTCGGCTGCGCTGAAGGTCCCGGTCGCGACCGCGATGTCGGTTCCGTCCAAGGGGTCGTTGCCGCTCCCGAAGCCGGCGGCCAGCTGCCTTGCGTCGGCGAAGGTGTCGAACACGTGATCCCCGTCGTATGACGGCCGCAGCCAGGTCAGGCAGAAGCCGCCGCCCGAGCAGCCGGCCGCCGACGTGATGCCCTCACCGGCGACGAGGAGTCCCGGCTCGAGGGCGGAGTGCAGGGCGCCCTCGCTCGTCACGATCTGGTCGAGATCGCCCTCCGTATACCCGATCGGCTCGTCCTCAACGGCCTCGGTGTGCTCGCTGTCCTCATCCGTGAGCTCGGCGGGTTCACCGTCACCTTCGGCGGCGCGGGGTCGCCCGCGGGTTGCTCCTGCCTCAGCGTCAGGCGTCGCAGGTTCAGCAGGGTGTTCGTCGTCCCGTCGCCGAGGGTGATCACGCCCTCCTGGCCGATCGACTTGCGCCCCGCGAAGTGGTCGAACGGGTCGCCGAGCGGCGGCGGATCGACGGCCGACGCGGACGGCGCCAGTACTCCCAGGGCGATGCCCGAGACGATCAAGACACGAACGAACGACGACCTGCGGCTGGTGGTGATCACGGTCACTCTCCTTAGCTCCCTGCGATCGACTGGCCCACCCGGCCGACCAAGATGAATTGCTCGGCGCCGAATTTAGCACCTCAATTCGTTTTTGGAGATACCTGAAAAGAAGTTGGTGCGACGGTTCGGCGAAGTGGCGAGTGCGGAGGCCGCGACTGCAATACTCCCCGGCCGATGTCGAGAGAAGAACTTGTTTCCAGCTACCTGGCGGGGTCCATCAGCCGCCGCACCTTCGCCCGCCGCCTGGTGGCGATGGGGGTGTCGGCCGGTGCCGCCTTCTCCTACGCGCAGCTGCTCAGCCAGGACAAGGCCGAGGCCGCCGACCGCGAGGACTTCTACGGCGTCGACGGGCTGCAGGTCCGGATCCGGACCGGCAAGCTCGAGCGCCTGACCAACCGGTGGCGCCTGAGGGTCCGGATCCACACGGATGAGCTCGCCCAGTTCAAGGCGGTCGCCGAGGCGAAGATCGACGGCGAGACCTACGTGATCGCCCGCAAGGAGTTCGCGCTCTCCGCCGGCACGCATCGCCTGCGCCTCAAGGTGCGCAAGGAGGTCCGGGACAAGATCCTCGAGCAGAAGAAGCTCAACGTGACCCTGACGGTGACGGGCCACGCCCCGCCCGACAACATGACCACGGTCGACACCGACCAGCGCCTGCTCGACTAGGACCTCCCGGTGGCGACGGTCGTCGCTCTCATGGACCGGGACTCGTTCACCGCGCGGACCGACGTGATCGTCGTCGTCCGCCCCGAACGCCGTGAGCTGCTCTGGGTCCCTCGCGATCTCTGGTGCTCATCGCTCCGCGATCGGGTCAACGTCGCCTGGCAGCGCGGTGGCCACCCGGCGCTGGCCGAGGCACTCGCCGAGCACGACCTCGACGCCGAGCACGGGATCTGCCTGACGCCGCGGGCGGTCGCCTCCACGCTGGAGGACGAGACGATCCTGATGCCGCTCGCCGAGCCGCTCGAGTTCTGGTACCCGCTCGCGCCCGATCAGCCGATCGAGGAGGGGCGCAAGCGGATCCGCTTCGAGCCCCCGCTCGAGGAGCTGCGCGGCGAGCGCATCCACCAATGGCTCGGCGCTCGCTACCGCACCTCGGGAGCGGGGTCGGACCTGCAGCGGATCGAGCGCCAGAAGCAGCTGCTTGCGCTGCTGCTCGGGGACGGCTTCGACTTCCGCCGCTTCCTCGCGGAGGCGAGCGCCTTCCAGCTCTCGTCGCTGGCCGCGCTCGACGACCTCGGGCAGGTGCGACCGGGGTGGTCGATGCTGACGCTCGCGGGCCTGCGACCGCAGATGGTCGAGGGCAAGGACGTCCTGCGCCGGATGCCCGCGGTCAGCCCGTAGCCCGCGCGGCTCCCGCCGCCTGCCCGGCCCGGCGCCGGGCCGGACGCAACAGCTCGAACCAGAGGCCGGCCCAGGCGGCGAGGACGCCGACGAGGATCAGCGGCCGCGTCCGCCGGTAGTGCGGGGTCAGGTCGCCACCCCACGCCGCCACCCCGCTGCGCACGGTCTCCAGGCGCCGCCGTACGTACCGCGGCCCGTAGCTCGCGAGCAGGCCGCCGCGGGGCCCGCGCCGGCTCGGCGCTCCCGGACGATCCGCCCCAGCGCCCTGCCGCGGACGAAGTGGTGGCTGATCAGCTTCCGGGTCGTCGAGCAGGGGCTGCGGTGGACGAGCTCGATCTCCTGGGAGCGAAATGCCCGGTGGCCGCGGCGGAAGAGCTCGTTGTTGACGACGGTGTCCTCCCCGGCCCGCATGTCCTCGGGGAACCCGCCCACCGCGAGGACGAAGTCGCGCGCGTAGGAGCAATGCGCGGGAGCCGCGGCGAGCGCCTCCGACGGCCGCCCCGGCAGCGATCGCGCGTGGTCGAGGAAGTAGGCCGCCCAGCCCGCGGTCGTCTCGTTCCCGTTGACGATCGCGCCGGTGACCATCGGCCACCCCGCCTCGTGCGCCCGGACCCGGGCCTCGAGCGAGCCGGGCAGCAACTCGACGTGCGAGCCCGGGAAGGAGACGTAGTCCCCGCGGGCGGCATGGAGACCGGCATTCCGGGCCCGCCCCGGAAGCGCCTCCCCGTCGAGCACGATCAGCCGCGCCTCCGGGCAGCGCTCGCGGACGACCTCCGCGGTCCCGTCGTCGCCGCTGACGACGACGATCACCTCGAAGGGCACGTGGCATTCCTGGTCGAGGACCGAGCGCACCGAGCGCTCGATCGTCCGCTCGTCGTTGCGCGAGATGACGATCGCCGAGAGCACCGGCGCGCCGAGGTCGAGGTCGTGGAGGTCGAGCCGGGACCCGGTCTCCAGCGGGTCGACCAGCGCCGGCAGCCCGGCCGGCCGGGGCTCCCAGTCGCGGACGAGTGGTCCCGGCCGGCCCAGGTGCTCGTAGCTCACCTGGAACTCGTTCTCCGGGTCGGCCTCGCGGTACTTCTCGATTCGGCGGGTCCGGCCCTCCTCGCTGAGGCCGGCGAGGTGCATGATCCGGATCGTCGTCCGCCGCCAGCGCGTGCGCGGGATCGACTCCGGGATCGGGACGAGGTGCAGTCGCCGCTCGGGCAGGCGCTGGCCCGGCTCCCAGGCGAACAGCCGATAGGCCCAGAGACCGGCGGCGTCATAGCTCCGCTCCCCCACCATCCGGAAGACGCGCAGCCCGTAGGCCGAGCCGACCTCGGCCTCGCGCTCGACGAAGGCCCGCAAGGCGGCGGCGTCATCGGGATCGAGGCGCTCGTCGGCGTCGAGCCAGAGGATCCAGCGCGGGCGCAGCTCGGCGGCGGCGTCGAGAAGCTGCTGGCGATTGGCGGCGTCGTCCCACCCGGCGTAGCCCTCGCGCCGCGGGTTCCGCAGCACCCGATGGACGAGGGGGTCGCGTTCGAGCGCTTCCGCGGTGTCGTCGCCGCTGCCGTCGTCGAGGGCAACGACGGCATCGACGACCCCGCGCAGACCGTCGAGGTACGCCGTGACGTGGTCGGCGGCGTCGCGCGCCGGGAGCAGGGCGATCAGCCCGGGGCGGCCGATCATCCTCGGCCTCGCTCGGGCGTCCCGCGCCGCATTCGGCGAGGCGGTCGCGGCCAGCACCGGCAGATCGGCCGGCCGCGGGGTCCACTCCGCGAGGTCCTCGGGGTCGGGTGAGTCGAGGAGCCGCAGCGGCCGCCTCCCGAACTCGTCGTCCGGGTCGGCCCGCCGGTACTTGCGCCCCCGCTCCCGCAGCCGCTCCGGCGAGTCGAGGTGGCGCACGCGGATGGTGGTCCGCACCCAGGCTCCCCGGGGGATCTGGACCGGGACCGGGTTGAAGTGCAGGCGTCGCTCCGGGAGCCGGTGCTCGGGCGAGTGGTGGAAGACGCGATAGACCCAGCTCACCTCGGTGACGGCCCGCTCTCCCCACATGCGATGGAGCTGCAGGCCGAAGGCGCAGCCGGGCAGCGCGTCGGTGAGCAGGAACTCGCGCAGGGCGCGCGCGTCCTCGGGATCGAGACGCTCGTCGGCGTCGAGCCAGACGATCCACGCGGGCTCGTAGGCATCCGCCGCCCGCAGCAGCCTCGCCCGGTTAGCGCCGTCGTCCCACTCGTCGCGGTCGTTGCGCTCGCCGCGGAGGACCGTGGCCACGATGGGACTGGCCTCGAGCAGCTCGGCCGACCCGTCGCTCGAGCCGTCGTCGAGGGCGATGACGAGGTCGGCGAGCTCGGCGACCGACTCGAGATACCCGGGGATGTCGCGAGCGCCGTCGCGAACCGGCAGCAGGCATGCGATCCCGCCCTTCACCTCGGCCGGGCCGGCGCGGGCGTCGAGCGCCTCGCGCTCCTCCCGAGCCGCTTCGATCAGGCGCTCGATGTCGAGGTTGCCGGGGCAGTCCTTCGCGGCGAACACCTCGCGATGACCGATCACGTGCCGGCGGTCGAGCGGGAACTCCCAGCGGCGGGACGCGGCGGCGATCAGGGCGGCGCCGCTGCGGTACTGCGCCTCCGGGCGATCGACCTCGAGGGGGTCTCCCCCATCCTCGAACTCGATGCCGATCGTGATCAGGTTGGGATCGTCGACCCCGGCGATCAGGTCGGCGCTCGGCTCGCGGACCCGGCCGGCGTGCTGCGCGGTGTCCCCTTCGTCGACGAGCTGCGCGACCCGGCCATCCAGACCGACGATGTAGTGGGCGCTGACCCCGCTCTCCGGGTTGGCGAACCAGGCGGCGGCTGCGCCGAAGCTGCCGGCGGTGGTGTGGACGACGACACCCTCAGGCCGCCGGCCGGCGCGGCCGGGGGCGAAGTTCGACGCCGGCAGCCGACGTATCTCCACTAGAGAGGCAGCTTCGCCCGGGTCCTGAACTGGTCCCAGGGCGTGACCGAGACCTTCGCCTCTCCCTGCTCGGCGAACTTGCGCGCCATCCGCTTGCCGAGCTTCACCTCGACGACCTTCTCGGCGCCGCTCGTGTCCTCGCCGGTCTCGGCCCAGCCGAAGTTGAAGCGGGTGGCGCGCTTGCCCTTGCCCTTGGCGCCCACGGCGACCTTGCCGGCGCACTTGCTGCCGAAGGAGTCGCGCCGGACGAGCGTGACGCTCGCGCTGCGGCCGTTGCGCTCGATCTCGGTCGGCTCGACCTCGCAGGAGATGCTCGCCTTCGGCGAGCAGTGCTCGCCGGGGACGCCCGACGGCAGCGGCGGCCGTGGCTCCTCGCGTCGGCACATCACCTTCTCGAGCCGCATCGGCTCGGCGGTCATGATCCCGTCGACGCCGAAGTCGAAGAGCATGTTCATCTCGTCCTCGTCGTTGATCGTCCAGACGTGGACGCCGTAGCCGTCGGCGTGGGCGCGGTCGACGAACTCCTGGTCGGTGACCGTGATGCCCTCGAACCCGATCGGCACCTGGAAGGCCTTCGTTCCCTCGGGCGGCGGCACGTTGCCGAGCTTGTAGCCGGCGACGCCGGCGACCCCCGGCGCGAGGTCGATCTTGGGAGCGAGCTCGTGGAAGCGGACCAGCGAGGCGTCGTTGAAGGAGGCGACCATGATGCCCTTGGTGCGCCCGAGCTCGTTCAGGTAGGCGGCCAGCACCTCGGCGTTGTGCAGGAACGATTCGACGTCGCTGTCGCCCGAGCCCTTGATCTCGATGTTGATCGGCACGTCGGGGTAGCGCTGCATCACCTCCTCGAGCTCGAGGATGCGGAAGTCGCTCTTGCCGTAGCCCGGCGGCGGCTTCTTCTCGCCGGTGCGGACGCCGCGGAACACGTAGTCCCCCTCGGGGCATCGGTCGTCGCGTTCCGGCCCGGCACGAACCAGTGCGCGGCGTCGAGCTTCTTGAGCTCGGCCAGCGTCATGCTCGGGACCTCGCCGCTGCCGTTCGTGGTCCGGTCGACGGTCGAGTCGTGGATCACCGCCAGCCTGTCGTCGGCGGTCGAGTGGATGTCGACCTCGAGCATGTCGGAGCCGAGCTTCATCGAGCGGTCGAACGCGTACATCGTCGCCGAGGGCGCCTCGTCCTCACCGCCCTGGTGGGTGATGTTGAGCGTCCGCAGCTCGATCCAGTCGGTCGGCCCCGCGGCGGCGGGCGCCGCGGTCAAGAGCAAGGCCAGCAGCGTGCCGAGCGGCGAGCGCGCCGCGGCGTCGTGCTCCCTGATCTCGGTGTGCGCCCCGCATCGAGGCGCGATTCTAGTCCGCGAACGGGGTCCCCGGGCCGGGCGATCGAGGGCCCGAACTCCGACCCAAATCGGGCCGGGTCGGGAGTAGGATTCGCCCATGGGGAGGAGTTGCGATCAGCACAAGCTGATGCTCCGGCTCGCTGCTGCCGGCCTCGTTCTCCTGGCGCTGCCGGCCTCCGCTGCCGCCGCACGTCCCGATCTGAAGATCACGAAGCTGACCGCCGGGCCGGCCCAGGCACACGCAACCCTCCCGATCCTGGTGGTCGACACCACGACGAATGTCGGCAGAGGGAAGGCGAAGCGCTCGGAGAACGGCTACTTCCTCTCCCGCGACGAGAAGGTGGACGAGGACGACCAACGCCTCGGGGGCCGGAGCGTCAAGAAGCTCAAGCGCCGAAAGCGGGCCGACGGTTCGCTGGAGCTGACGATCCCGGCCGGCGCTTCAGGGAACTACCGGCTGATCGCGTGCGCCGACGATCCCGGCCGCATCAAGGAGAAGAGCGAGCGGAACAACTGCCGGGCCTCGGGGCCCATCACCGTCGCCCCGGCGGACGATGACAACCAGGCCCCCTTCGCCAACCTCGACTACTCGCCGGCGGTGCCGGAAACCGGCGAGCAGGTCCAGTTCACCTCGTCCTCCACCGATCCGGACGGAACGATCGTGAGCGCTCGCCTGGGACCTCGACGGCGACGGCGCGTTCGACGACGCCACCGGGCGCGACGCCCTCCCGCTCGTACGCGACCGCGGGCACGCGCACCGTGGGCCTGCGGGCGACCGACAACGAGGGCGCCACCGACATCGACATCCGCCAGCTGACCGTCGTGGCCGCGCCGGATCCCGACCTCGACGATGACGGGACGCTCAACGAGAGCGACTGCGAGCCCAACGACCCCGCCATCCACCCCGGGGCCGCCGACCCGCTCGAGGCCCCCTACACCGACTCGAACTGCGACGGGGTCGACGGGGTGGCGAGCGAGGCGATCTTCGTCTCGCCCGACGGCACCGACAGCGCGGGGGCAGGTACGACGCTCTCCAATCCCGTCGCGACGATCAACTTTGCGCTCGGGCGCGCCCAGGCGACTGGCCGCAGCAAGATCTTCATCGCCGGCGGGACCTACGAGGAGGTGATCAGCGTCGCCAACGGCGTCTCGATGTTCGGCGGATTCGCTCCCGGGCGGAGGGGAATGGGGGCGATCAGCCGGGAATCCGACGACGATCCTGAACCGGACAGCGTCATTCAACGACGTCACCGGCCTCCTGGCGGCGAACATCAGCACGGCCCACACGGCTGCAGCTGCTGCGGGTGGTCGCGGGATCAGCGGCCGCCACGGGCGGCTCGAGCTACGGGATCCGCGCGTCCAACAGCCCTGCCCTCACGCTCGACACGGTGACCGTCGAAGCCGGCAACGGAGGGACGGGCAGCACGGGCAGCACCGGGACGAGCGGAGCCGATGGCCCGAACGGTGGCGACGGCAGTCCCGGTCTCTGCGCGAACCCCTTCACTGGTGGAGCCGGGGGAGCCAAGGGGAATGCCACCGACGGCCCGACCACCATCAGCGGTGGCCTCGGGGGCTCGGGGGGCAGCCCCGGGGGGAACGGAACGGCGGGGGCGGCCGGCTCGGGGCCGAGTCCGGGATCCTCGGGTACGGCGGGCACTCCGAGCACCCCAGCCGGAGACGGCGGCGACGGCGCGGACGGAGCCGATGGAAGCAATGGAGCCGCCGGCAACGGCGGCAGCGTCATCGCCGGAAGGTGGAGCTCCGGCGTCGGGGGGAACGGCGGTAAGGGGGTCTCGGGCAGCGGCGGTGGCGGTGGCGGGGGCGGCGCCGGTCTCAACACTCCTCAGGTGACCGGGGGGCCCGGCGGCGGTGGCGGCGCCGCCGGCGGGGGCGGTGGCACGGGCGGTGGCGGTGCCACTGGCGGCGGCGGCTCATTCGGCCTCTTCATCACGAACTCGAGCCTGAACCCGGACCGACGGTGCTCGGCTCGACGATCATCTCCGCCAACGGTGGCAGCGGCGGGATCGGCGGCCTCGGCGCCCCCGGCGGGACCGGTGGGATCGGCGGAGACCCCGGAGGCTTCGGGCCCGGATGCACGATCACCACGGTCGCCGGACTTGGTGGCGACGGCGGCGACGGTGGCGACGGCGGGTATGGCGGCGGCGGAGCGGGTGGCCCGAGCATCGGGATCTACACCCAGAACGTGACCGGCACGTCCGGCTACCTGACCTCCGGCAACACCTTCGACCATGGCAGCGGGGGACCCGGCGGTCCGAGCCTGGGCAATGCGGGCAATTCCGGCGCCGCGGCCAACACGGGCTTCAACTGAGTTCTACCCTTTGCCGATGCTCAGAACCTCACGCGTCTTTCTCACGGTCCTGGTCGCGCTTGCGGCCGCTGCAGCCCTCGCCGCCCCCGCGTCGGCCGCCCCCGCCGTCGCCGGCGAGTTCGCGATACCGGGCGGCGTCGGCTCCAACAACGACATCGTCGAGGGCCCTGACGGGAACATGTGGGTGACGCTCGAGGCCACCAACGGCGTGGCGCGGATCACCCCGGCCGGCGTGGTCACCGAGTTCCCCCTCGCCAACACCTCGTTCGGCATCGCCGTCGGCCCCGACGGCAACCTCTGGGTCTCGACCACCATCGGCGTGATCAAGGTCCCGCCCGGCGATCCGGCCAACCCGACCGCCTTCGACGTCGGCCTCGCCGACGGCCGCGGCATCGTTGCCGGGCCCGACGGCAAGATGTGGGTCGCGGGCACCGGTGAGCTGGTGAGCTTCAGCCCGGCGGACCCGGAGGGAACCGACGACCCGACTCCGATCGCCGGCCTGGCGCCGCACGGGATGACGGTCGGGTCGGATGGCCTCCTCTGGATCGCGGACGGCAACGGCAAGGTCTTCAGCGCGACGGCGACCGCGGCCCCGACGGTGACCCCCTACGACATCCAGGTGGGCGCCGCGGGTGGCGCCCAGGACGTCGCGGCCGGTCCGGACGGGCAGGTGGCGTACGTGGCCCCCACGACCGACCCCCAGACCGTCGGTCGGATCACCCCCGGCGGCTCCCCGCTGAAGACGGAGCTCACCGCCTCGGATCCGTTCGGCGTGGCCTTCGGCAACGACGGCGCCTACTGGGTCGCCCGCTCGCAGGCCAACGACCTCCTGCGCCTCACCCCCGACGGCGAGACGACCACGCTCACCGGCTTCGGCCCCACCGCCGGGGTCGGGCCGCGCAAGATCGCCACGGGTCCGGACGACACGCTCTGGGTCACGCTCGACACGCCCGAGAAGGTCGCCCGGGTGACCGGGGTCAAGGCGCCCGACCCCCAGCCGAACACCGTCCTCGACAAGACGCCGAAGAAGAAGCTCAAGGCGAGGGACCGGAACGGCAAGAAGGGCAAGGCGAGGGCCAGGTTCGGGTTCTCCTCGACGAGCCCCGGCGCCAAGTTCGAATGCTCGCTGCGGCCGAAGGGGAAGCAGCCGCGGTTCAAGCGCTGCGAGTCCCCGGCGAAGTACAGGCTGAAGCCCCGCAGATATCGGTTCCAGGTTCGCGCCGTGCTCGGTGGCGTGCCCGACCCGAGCCCCGCGAAGTTCAGGTTCAGGGTCGTTCGCAAGCGCTGAAGGCCTCGGGTCCCGCCTCGATAAGCCCCAGAAAGCACGAAAGCCGCCTGGCGAGAGGCGGCCTTCGTATAGCGGGGACAGGATTTGAACCTGTGACCTCCGGGTTATGAGCCCGGCGAGCTACCTGACTGCTCCACCCCGCGGCGGACAGGGAATGCTAGCACCGGGTTCGCGATCGGCCAAGCGCCTGGGCCGCGTGGGAGCGTTCGTTCAGCCGGAGGTCGCGCTTCCCGTCCAGCGCGAGGTAGGCGAGCTGGAGGAAGTCCGACAGCGCCACCGAGTCGAGCACGTCGATTGCGACATCGGTCTCCTTCGGGGCGGCGCCGCGGGCGAGCCAGAAGCCGGTCGCGATCCAGGGGGTCATGCAATAGGGGCAGGTGATCAGCTCGCCGAAGGCGCGGCGCATCCCGTTGCCCTCGACCTTCTCCTTGACCTCCGCCGGGGGCGCGTCGGCGGAGCCCTGGGGGGTCGTGAACGGCGCGCGATAGGGCGCCGTCACCTTGTCCCTGCCGATGATCCGGCTGAGCTTGTGGGTCGCGACGCCGATTCGCACGACCTCGCCGATGGTCCCCCGCGGTGCCTCCTTGCCCGCGGCCCGCAGGGCGGCATACCCGCCGGCGGCCAGCGCGGAGAACGCGACGGTCAGGCCGGTATAGGCCCGGAGGGGGCGCTCCCCGCTCTCGTCGGGGGGGCGGGGCTCGCTGGCGGAGGTATCCATGACCATTGCTCTTCCCTCCACACCCCTGCCGCAAACGATCCGCTTGCGTCGCGGAGCCCCAGGGCGGGCCCGCGTGCCCACTAGCATCGCCAGCCTTGCGAGTCGCGGTGATCGACATGGGAACCAACTCGACGCGCCTGCTCGTCGCCGACGTCGAGGAGGGGCGTGTGGAGGCGCTGCGCCGTGAGTCGCGGGTGACCCGGCTCGGTCGCGGCGTCGAGACCTCCGGCCGGCTTGCCACCGAGGGGATCGAGGAGGTCTGCGACGCGGTCGGCGACTACATGAGGATCATCGCGGAGCTCGGCGCTGAGACGACCGTCGCCCTGGCGACGAGCGCCGTCCGCGACGCCGCAAACGGCGACGCCTTCCTCGCCGAGCTGCGCGAGCGCTTCTCGCTGCAGGGACAGGTCATCGACGGCCTCGAGGAGGCGCGGCTGACCTACCGCGGCGCGCTGAGCAACGGCGGACCCGACGGCGAGACCCTCGTCCTCGACATCGGCGGCGGCTCGACCGAGTTGATCCTCGGCTCCGGCCAGGAGCCCGCCTTCCGGGCGTCGATGCAGGTCGGCGTCGTCCGCCACAGCGAGCGCCACGTGCACGCGGACCCGCCGCAGACGTCGGAGCTGGAGGCGCTCTCCGACGACGTCGGGGCGGCGCTCGAAGCGGAGCTCGCTTCGCACCCCGGCCTGAGTGCCGACCGGGCGGTGGCCGTCGCCGGCACCCCCGCGTCCCTGGCCGCGATCGAGCTCGGGCTCGAGCGCCCCGAGGCCAGCGATGTCGAGGGTCACACGCTGCGCCTGCCGGCGATCCAGCAGTCCTGCTCTCGCCTCGCCTCCCTGTCGCTCGAGGAGCGCCGCAACGTCGTCGGCCTCCACCCCGACCGGGCGCCGACGATCGTCGCCGGCGTGGTCATCCTGATCAAGGCGATGCGGGCCTTCGGCCTGAGCGAGGTCGAGGTCTCCGAGCGCGACATCCTCTACGGGGCAGCGCTCGCGGCCGCCGAGGACGCCTAGGGCGCCAACCGCTCGGCCGACCACTCTCCCCCGCCCCCGAGCGAGTAGCGGAAGCGGTCGTGGAGCCGCCCGACCTGGCCCTGCCAGAACTCGATCGATTCGGGGACGACGATCCAGCCCCCCCAGTGCGGCGGCCGCGGCACCTCCTCGGCGCCGCTGAAGCGCGCCTCGGCCTCGGCGACGAGGCGGTCGAGCTCCGCGCGGTCGGCGAGCGGGCTGCTCTGCGGGCTCGCCCAGGCGCCGATCCTGCTCTCCCGCGCCCGGGTCGCGAAGTACTCGTCCGAGCGCGCCGGATCGAGCCGCTCGACCCGGCCGCGGATCCTGACCTGGCGGTCGAGCTCGCGCCAATAGATCACGACCGCCGCGGCGGGACGGTCGGCCAGCTGCCGTCCCTTCGCCGAGCCGTCGTTGGTGAAGAAGCGGAACCCGTCGGGGCCGAACCCCTTGAGCAGGACCATCCGGGCGTCGGGAGCGCCGTCGGCGTCGACGGTCGACAGGCAGATGGCATCGGCGAGCGGCACCTCCTCGACCGCGAGCTCGTACCACTGCGCGAAGAGCTCGAGCGGGTCGGCGAGCAGATCGGGCTCGCCGAAGGGAGGCATGTCGGGACGGCGCGGCACGAAGCGGCAACTCTAGGGAGGGGTGCCGCTAGGGTGGCGGCCATGGGAGAGCTGCAGGCGAGCTGGACGGTTGAGATCGACGCCCCGATGGAGCGGGTCTGGGAGATCGCCTCCGACGTTCCCAACTCCCCGGAGTGGCAGCCGTCGCTCGAGACGGTCGAGACCCTCGAGACCGACGACGAGGGCCGCGCGACGCTCGTCGCCACCGAGGCCGACGCCGTCGTCCGCAAGACCAAGCAGCGCCTCCGCTTCGCCTACCAGGAGCCCGACGGCATGACCTGGGAGCAGGAGAAGGGCGACGTCAAGTCGCTGCGGGGCAGCTGGGACTTCACCGACCTCGGGTCAGGGCCGGACCAAGGCCGTCTACGACCTCCGCGTCGATCCGGGCCGGATGCTCGGGATGCTCGTCCGCGGCCCGGTCGAGGGCAAGGTCAAGGAGCACCTGACCAAGGGTGCCGCCGAGGGCCTCAAGCGCCAGGCCGAGTCCGCCGGCTGATCGTCGCCGGGCGCGTCTACACCCATCCGCACCGCGTCGGCGCCGCCGACGTAGACCCCACCGGCGCCGCCCACCCGTATGCCGTGGCCCGCTGGCTCGGCGAGGCCGCGGTCGCTGACGGCCTGGACGCCGGGATGGCCGTCGACAGCGCCTGGATCATCCGCCGCGCCACGATGACCGTCGAGCGGATGCCGCGGGTGACCGAGGAGCTCGAGCTCGTGACCTGGTGCTCCGGTGTGGCCAAGACGCTGGCCGAGAGGCGAACGACGATCCGCGCCGGCGGCGAGGCGATCGCCGAGGCGGAGGCGATCTGGGTGCACGTCGATCCGCTCGCGCGACGTCCGGCGCGGCTGCCCGCGCAGTTCGCGGAGGTCTACGGCGAGAGCGCCGCGGGCCGGCGGCCGCGGAGCTCGCTGCGGCATCCGGCAGCGCCGCCCGAGGGACGCCGAGCAGCTCGATTGGGAGTTTCACCGCGCCGACATCGACCTCGCCGGCCACGTCAACAACACGCTCTACTGGCGGGTCGCCGAGGAGCACCTCGAGGCCCGCGGGCGGCGATGCCGCCGCCACCTTCTACGAGGCCGAGTTCAGGGCCGGGATCGGCGCGGGTCCGGCGCTGGTCCATCGGGCCGGCACGATGCTCTGGGTCTCCGATCCGGCCGGGGTCCTGGCCGCAACCCTCACGGTCGAGCACCGCCAGGGAACGCACTGAGCGCGGAGGGGACTCGGACGAGCCCACGACTCCGCGTAGTGCTGGCACCCCTCACTGGCATTCCCGGCCCCCCAGCCGGGAAGTGGCTTTGCCAAGCGGATCCTTCCGCTTTGTCCTACTAAGGGTATGCCCGCACGCCAGATAGGCAAACCCGCGCCGAGGCGCCGGCGGACTCAGGCTTCGTCGTCGCGGAGGCGGTCCAGCGCGGAGCGGAGGATGCGTGAGACCTGCATCTGGGAGACCCCGACGCGCTTGCCGATCTCGCTCTGGGTGAGGTCCTCGACGAAGCTCAGGTGCAGGACCTCGCGATCCCGATCGGACAGCTCGGCCAGGCGCTCCTCGAGGATCACGTTGTACTCGACCTGATCGAAGTTCTCGTCGCTGGAGCCGACCTGCTCGACGAGGGGAAGGGCCCCCTCCTCCGCGATCCGGGTCGATGCCGGGGCGTCCAGCGAGGTCGGCCGCGCGGCGATCGAAGCCTCCATCGCCTCGTGCACGGCGACGGTCTCCATGTTCGTCGCCTCGGCGACCTCCTCGGCGTGGGGCATCCGGCCCTTCTCCGTGGCGAGGTCGGCGACGGCCGCGCGGATCCTGGGCATCGCCTCCTTCAGATCGCGAGGCACGCGCATCGCCCAGGAGCGATCGCGGAAGTGGCGGCGCAGCTCGCCGAGGATCGTCGGCGTCGCGTATGCGGTGAAGCCGTTGGGGCGGGTGGTGTCGTAGCCGTCGATCGCCTTGAGCAGCCCGAGCCGGGCGACCTGCTCGAGGTCCTCGAGACGCTCGCCCTTGTCGCGGTAGCGCGCGGCGAGGCCCGACGCGAGCGGCAGGAACCGGCGCGCGATCTCCTCACGCGCGAGCTGATCGCGCGTGTCGGAGAACCGCTCGAGCAGCTGCTCGTCGGTCTCCAGCGCGATCTCCGGGCCGATGATGTGCCCGTCGTCGCTCCCCTCGGTCAAACCGTCGCCAATTCGTTCGAACGGAGGATCACGCGAACGAGCTTACGGCACGCCATCAGCGGTTCTCACCGCGAACCGTGAACTCGACCCCCGCGACCCTCTCCTGCTCGCCGCTCGGCAGCGTCACGTAGACGAAGCCGTCGCGATCGAGGCGCTCGCGCGGCTCCATCAGCGCGACGCCGTGGAAGCGATCCTGCTCGTCGAAGAGCCAGACGTGCTGCTCGGGGGTCTGCTCGCGGCGGGCCGAGGGTGCCGAGTCCCGCTTGGCGTAGATGACGTCGCTCGACGGGTCATAGGTGACGTAGCTGAAGTTGTGGCGCCCGATCCGCAGTCCCATGACCGCAGGAAGATAGCCCCCGGCGAGGGCTGGGCTAGACCAGGACCGCCCGGCGCGGGTAGACGACCTCGGGATCGGTGAGGACGTTCACCAGCGCCGGCTTTCCGGACGCGAACGCGCGCTCGAGGGCCGGGCGCAGCTCGTCGGGCTCGCGAACCAGCTCGCCGTGGCCGCCGAGCGCCTCGACGACCTTCTCGTAGGGCGTCTCCGGCTGCAGCTCCGCCGCGATCGAGTAGCCGTAGAGGTACTCCATCGGGTGCTTCTCGAGGGCCCAGATCCCGTTGTTGCCCATCACCCCGACGATCGGCAGCCCATGGCGGACCATGGTGTCGAACTCGAGCCCGCTGAAGCCGAAGGCGCCGTCGCCGAGGAGGAGGCAGATCTGCCGGCCCGGGTTCGCGCAGGCCGCTCCGATCGCCTGGCCCGGCCCGGCGCCGAGGCACCCGAACGGCCCCGGATCCATCCACGCGCCCGGGACGTGCGTGTCGATCACGCGCCCCGCGTAGGAGACGAAGTCGCCGCCGTCGCCGATCACGATCGCGTCCCGGTCGAGGACCGCCTCGAGCTCGGCGTAGAGGCGCATCGGATGCAGCGGGCCGCGCGGGTCGTTGCGATCGGCGGACTCCGCCTCCCGCTTCTCGGCCTCGTCCTGGTTCAGGCCGTCGACCCATTCCCGGACCGGGCCCGACGGACCCTCCGGCACCGCCTCGGCGAGGGCGGCGAGGGTCGCCGCGACGTCACCCACGAGGTCGACGTCGGCGACCCGGTTGCGCTCGAGCTTGTTCGGCTCGACGTCGACGCGGATCAGCTTCGCCTCGGCGCCGATCGCCTCGCCGAAGCCGAGGCGGAAGTCGAGCGGCACGCCGACGACCACCACGACGTCGGCTCCCTTCAGCGCGGCTCCGCGGGTGCGGGAGAAGGCGAGCGGGTGATCGGCGGGCAGGCAGCCGCGGCCCATCCCGTTCAGGTAGACCGGGATCCCCGCGCGCTCGGCCAGGGCGGTCAGCTCGTCCTCCCCGCGCCCCCAGTAGAGGCCGGTCCCCGCCATGATCGCCGGCCGCTCCGCCGCCGCGAGCATCTCGGCGGCGCGCTCGACCCCCTCGGCGGGCCCGGCCGTCGTCGGCTCGGGCGCGGCCGGGATGTCGGCGTCGCCCTCCATGAAGACGATGTCGAGCGGGTAGTCGAGGAACGTCGGCCCGGTCGGCGCCGCCCCGGCGAGGTCGAAGGCCCGCGCGGTCGCCTCGCCGATCAGCGCGGTCTCCTTGACCGTCTCGGCCGACTTGGTCAGCGGCGAGACGAACGGAAGGTGATCGATCTCCTGGAGGCTGCCCGAGCCCCAGCGCATCTCGGGGGCGCGGCCGCCGAGCACGACGATCGGCGTGCCGTTGGAGCGGGCGCTCGCCAGCGCGCTCATGCCGTTGGTGACGCCGGGCCCGGCCGTCAAGCGCGCAGACGCCGGGGGTCCGGGTGGCCTTCGCCCAGCCCTCGGCCGCGAACGCCGCCGCCTGCTCGTGACGGACGTCGATGACCGCGATGCCCTCCTCGCGGCAACCGTCGTAGAGGCTGAACAGATGGCCGCCGGAGAGCGTGAAGAGGTGGGTCACGCCGCGCGCCCGGAGCGCCTTGGCGGCGAGCCTCCCGCCGTGCCGCGCGCCGGGGTTGGCGACCCCGGCGGACTTCTCAGCCTTCTGCGCGCTGGCCACGGACGCGAGCGTACACGGCGCGGACCGCTCCGCCGACGGGGTCGAGGAGCCCGGCCGCGCCGTCGTCGGGCAGGGCGTAGAGGCTGACCGGCCGCTCGAGCCCGCGCAGCTCGCGCTCGCCGCAGGCGGCGAGCTCGACCGCCTCGCCGAGCTGCTCCTTCGTCGCCTCGGTGATCAGCACGTCGTAGCCGGTCGTGCGGGTCGCCTCCTCGACCCGGGCCGCGACGTTGACCGCGTCCCCGATGACGCTGAAGTTGAGCCGGCCGGCGCCCCCGATCGATCCGGCGAGCACCTTGCCGGTGTTGACCCCGACGCCGAGCTTGAAGCCGCCCCCCTCCTCCTCGCGGTTGACCAGCCGGTCGATCTCGACCGCGGCGCGCACCGCCCGCAGCGCGTGGTCCGGGAACGGCTGCGGCGCCCCGAACACGGCCATCAGCCCGTCCCCGACGAACTTGTCCACGTGCCCGCCCTCGGCGGAGATCACCGGCACCACCACCTCGAACAGCGCGTTGAGGCGGGCGACGACCTCGTGCGCCTCGGCGGACTCGGCGTACCCCGAGAAGTCCTTGACGTCGCAGAAGAGGATCGAGACCTCGACCTCCTCGCCGTGCTCGTTGAACCCGTCGCTGAGGATGTAGTCGGCGACCTCGTGGTCGAGGTAGGTGCCGAAGGCGGCGCGGATCCGCTCGCGCTCGCGCAGCCCGGTGACCATCTCGTTGAACGACGCCGCGACGTCGCCGAGCTCGTCGGCGGTCGTCACCGCGACCCCGGCATCGAAGTCGCCGTCGCGGACCGCATCGGTCGCGCGCTGCAGGTCGGCGAGCGGCTGCAGGATCGAGCGCGAGAGCAGGATCGTCAGCTCGAGCGAGATCGTCGTGGCCACGCCGATCGCCGCGAGGACGGCGAGGCCGAGGCTGTCGGCGCCCGTGATCGCCGCCACCACCAGCCCGGTGATCACGTTGATCATCGGCAGGACCGCCAGCAGGCGGATGCGGATCGGCATCGACCTGACCTGGGAGACCAGCCGCGGCGCGACGGCGCGGTTGATGTCGACGAGCACGGGGCGCATGCCGACCTCGAGCGTCAGGTGGTGCAGGATCGCGCCGTAGCCGACGGCCACCAGCCCGGCGGCGAGGAGCGGGAAGAAGGAGATCCAGGAGAGGTCGTAGACGGCGACCGCCGCGGCGCACGAGGGGACGACGACGCCGAGGATCGGGATCAGGACCTCGTTGCGGGCCAGCTCGAGGGGCAGCCCGATCGCGGAGGCCCAGGCCCGCTCGGTGTCCTCCGGCCCGCGGGCGCCGCCGATCCAGCGGCTCACCGGCTCCATCGACGGCAGGACCCGGTAGAGGCCATAGGCGATCGAGAACGCCGTCAGGCCCAGCGAGACGGCGAGCAGCTGGAGGAAGTCCTCGAACGTCCCGTCGTAGTAGGTGGAGAGCAGCAGCACGGTCGCTCCGGTGACCACGAAGCCGGCCTGCAGCTCGATCGAGACGAAAGCCTTCGGATACCTGGGCCCCAACTTGCGATAGAGCCAGTTGAAGGGAGCGAACAGCACCCCTGGATTGTCCCGCAACCACGCCGATCGCGGGGTCTCGCCCCGGATACCGCGCCGGCGGGCCCGGGCGGGCCCCCGCCAGGACCGGTCCACCGCTCAAGGATGCGAGGCGCCCCGCCGATCAGGGGGGCATGGCGACCAGGGACAGGATCGACGCACGAGCCAGGTACGCGGCCTGGGGAGTCGTCCTGGCGGGATGCGCAGTGGCCGATGCCGTGTATCGGCGCATCGCCCTCTCGACCGCAGCTGCGGTCGCCGCCCTCGCCCTCGTCCTCGTGGTCTTCCTGCCCGCCGTCGGCGCGGGCGGCCTCGCGATCGCCGAGGAGGTCGCGGCCGAGGCGATGCCCTCCGCCGGTCAGCCGGACTCCGCCACCGAGGACAAGTTCCTCGAGGTCGGCGGCTACTCGATCACCCTTCCCGACGGCTGGCACAACTCACCCCGCCCGCCCGGCGCCGCGCTGGCGGTCACCTCCGCCGACGGGCTCGCCTCCTCGACCCTGATCATCAGGCGCAACCCCAGCCTCGACTTCGACGGCTTCGAGCGCCGCTCCGAGCGCGACCTCGAGAAGCTCGGTCAGACCGTCGAGGTGGTCGGCCGAGTCGATGGCGAGACCCCCGAGGACAGCAGCGTCGAGCTGCAGGGGACCATGCTGGTCGGAACCGGCCTGGTCGGCGCCGACCAGGAGCTGATCTCGGCCACCCGCGTGACCCTCCGCGTCGCGGGCCCGTACCGCTACTACCTGGCGACCACGATCCAGCCGGGCGCACCCGAGTCGGTCTTCGAGGAAGCTGAAGACCTCGGCCAGAGCCTGCGGCCCTGGCTGCCGGGCTGAGCACCCTCCCTCCCGCCTCTAGACTCGCGCCGATGCGAATCGGCGTGCTGGGAACGGGGATGGTCGGCAACTCGCTTGCCACCAAGCTCGTCGAGCTCGGCCACGAGGTCACGATGGGCGGCCGCGAGGCCGGCAACGAGCGGGCCCTGCACTGGGCGGGGACGGCCGGGGAGCGCGGTTCGCAGAGCAGCTTTCACGGCGCGGCGCAGTTCGGCGAGCTGATCGTCAACGCCACCGCGGGCGACGCCTCGATCGCGGCGCTGGAGTCGGCCGGCGAGGAGAACCTCGAGGGCAAGATCCTGATCGACGTGGCCAACCCGATCGCCCGCGGCTCCGGATCGCCGCCGGCGCTCGAGCTGTGCAACACCGAGAGCCTCGGCGAGCTGATCCAGGCGCGCTTCCCGCAGGCGCGCGTCGTCAAGACCCTGAACACGGTCAACGCCACCGTCATGTGCGATCCCGGCCGGCTCGCCGAGCCCACCACCGTCTTCGTCTGCGGCAACGACGAGGAGGCGAAGGGGACCGTCCGCGAGCTGCTCGAGGGCTTCGGCTGGGAGGCGGATCAGATCGCCGACCTCGGCTCGATCGAGTCCGCGCGCGGCACCGAGATGTACCTGGCGCTCTGGCTGCGCCTGATGGGCGCGGTCGGCAACCCGATGTTCAACGTCCGGCTCGTCCGCGGCGACTAGCCCCGGGCGAACCGGCGAGGGTCAGAGGAACAGGTCCTCGGAGAGGCTCGGCATCGCCCGCTCGTCGCGGATCACGTGGGTGACCGCGTTGATCAGGGCGAGGTGGGTGAAGGCCTGCGGGAAGTTGCCGAGGTGGCGACCGGAGGCGGCGTCGAGCTCCTCCGCGTAGAGGCCGAGTGAGCTGGCGTCCTTGAGGAGGCGCTCGCAGAGCTCGCGGCCGCGCTTGCGCTCGCCCACCTCGAGCAGCGCCGAGACGAGCCAGAAGGAGCAGATCAGGAACGTCCCCTCCTCCCCCTCGAGGCCGTCGTCGGTCTCGTCGGTGCGGTAGCGCAGGACGAGGCCGTTCTCGGTCAGCTCGTCGGCGATGGCGAGCACCGTGGCGCGAACGCGCTCGTCGCCCTCGGGCAGGAAGCGCACGAGCGGGATCAGCAGGTTGGCGGCGTCGAGCGCCGTCGAGCCGTAGTGCTGGGTGAAGACGCCGCGCTCGTCGAGGCCGTTGGCCATCACGTCGGCGTGGATCTCGTTCGCGATCAGCCGCCACTCGTCGGCCAGGCCCTCGTATCCGCGGCGGGCGGCGAGGCGGGCGGCCCGGTCGAGCGCCACCCAGCACATCACCTTGCTGGCGACGTAGTGGTGGGGCTCGCCGCGGCTCTCCCAGATCCCGTGGTCGGGCTTGCGCCAGACGGCCGCCGCGGCGCGGGCCTGGTCCTCGATCACCGGCCAGAGCCGCGAGGAGTTGTGCCCGTACTCCTTCTGGTGCATGTAGATCGAGTCGAGCACCGCGCCGTAGACGTCGTTCTGGCGCTGGTCGTGGGCGCCGTTGCCGATCCGGACCGGCTTCGCCCCCTGGTAGCCGGTCATGTGGTCGAGGGTCGACTCGGGCAGGTCCCGCTCGCCGCCGATCCCGTACATGATCTGCAGGCCGCCGTCGTCGTTCCGCTTCAGGTCGGCGACGAACTGGATGAAGTCGTCGGCCTCCCAGCTCAGGCCGAGGGCGTGGAGCCCCTGGAGGGTGAAGGTGGCGTCGCGCATCCAGGTGTAGCGGTAGTCCCAGTTGCGCTCTCCTCCGGGCGTCTCCGGGAGCGAGGTCGTGAGCGCGGCGACCATCGCGCCGGTCGGCATGTAGGTCAGCCCCTTGAGCACGAGCGCCGAGCGCTGCAGGTGCTCGCGCCAGCGGTGGTCGGGGAACTTCCCCGAGGCGAGCCAGGTGCGCCAGAAGCGCGAGGTCCGGTCGAGCTGCTCGGTGGCGTCCTCGTAGCTCGTCGGCCCGTCGAGCTGCGAGGACCACGACAGCGCGAAGAAGCAGCCCTCGCCGGCGTCGAGGCGGCGGCGGGCGCGGGCGGTCCCGCCCTCGATCCCGAGGTTGACGTCGGAGTGCAGCCGCAGCGTCGTCTCGCCGTCGGTGGCGTCGGCGAGCCCGTGCTCGGGGCCGGGGCGCGACCACTCGGCCGCGCGGGTCCCGTAGCCGAAGACCGGCTCGCAGACCTGCTCGAGCTGCACGCTGCCGTGGACGCAGCGGGCCGTCCGGACCAGCACGTGATGGGCGTCGTAGTCGGAGGGAGGCCTCGTGTGGGCGGTCGCCTTGGTCGACTCGCGGGCGCGCCAGCGCCCGACGATCAGGGCGTCGCGGACGATCATCCAGCCGGTCGGCGTCATCCAGGTCGTCTCGACGATGTTCGTGCCCGGCTCGTAGCGGCGGCCGACCGGCTTGCCCATGTTGGACGGGCCGAAGCGCCAGCCCCCGGCGGAGCGGTCGAGCAGGGCGGCGAAGACGCTCGGCGAGTCGAAGCGCGGCGGGCAGAGCCACTCGACGGTGCCGTCGGGGGCGACGAGCGCGCCGGTGTGGCAGTCGGAGAGGAAGGCGTAGTCGGCGATCGCCGGGAACGGCGAGGAGGGCATCCGCCGCTCGAGGAACGGGGTCGGCTCCTTGACCTTGTCGGGGTCCATGCCCCCGGCGCGCCGCGGGCCGCCGCTCAGCCTGCCGGGCGCGGGCTCGGGCGCCTCGGGGCGGTCCCATCGCTCTTCAACCGGACGTTCCAAGCCGCCGACGGTAGCGCGAGCGGGCGGGCGGCAGGAGGCGCAGCGCCCGCGCGCAACGGGCCGCCCTCGGGCGGGGCGATGCCGGGGGAGGGACTCGAACCCTCATGCCCTCTCGGGCAGCCGGGTTTAAGCCGGCCGCGTATCTCCAGTTCCGCCACCCCGGCGGGGCCGGTTCAGGCTACCTGCACGTTCGTCCAACCCGCCGCGGTCTTTATCTGAACGCAACAAACCGTTGTTACCTTGGTTTGCGTACTAGGAGAACGGAGTACGAGTCCCGCCTTGGAAGCTTCCGCCCTATCCCGCGCGTCCGGCCGCGGCCTGCTGGCCCGCCGCTCGCCCCTGCTGCGCTTCGAAGCCGACGATCGCCTCGTCGCGCTGATCCGCGCCGGCCACGACGGCGCCTTCGAGGCGCTGTTCAACCGCTACAACTCGCGCCTTCTTGCGTTCTGTCAATCGATGCTGAAGAGCCGACAGGATGCGGAGGACGTGCTGCAGGAGGTGTTCACCAACGCCCACGCGGCGATGCTGAAGGACGACCGCGCTCTGAACGTGCGCCCCTGGCTCTACCGGATCGCCCGCAACCGCTGCCTCAACCACCTGCGCCGGCCCGTCCCCGAGGGCCAGGACTCGATGGACATCCATCCCCACTCGAACGGGACGACGACCGCCGAGCAGGTCCAGCACCGCGAGGAGCTGCGCCAGGTCCTCGCCGACGTGCGGACCCTGCCCGAGACGCAGCGGACCGCGCTGCTGCTGCGCGAGATCGACCAGCTCTCCTACGACGAGATCGCGATGGCGATGCAGACCACGGTGCCGGCGATCAAGTCGCTGCTGGTCCGCGCCCGCATCGGGCTCGCCGAGTCCAGCAAGGCCCGCGCGCTCACCTGCGAGGAGGTCCAGGTCGAGCTCGCCGAGGCGGCCGAGGGCGTTGCGAAGGTCACGGGCCCGGGCCGCAAGCACGTCCGCTCCTGCGACGGCTGCCGCGAGTTCCGCGACCAGCTGCGCAGCGACCACAAGGCCCTCGCCGCGCTCTTCCCCTTCGGCCCCCTCGCCCTGATCAAGGGCGGACTCCTCTCGAAGCTCTTCGGCGGCTCCGCCTCGGCCGGCTCCGCCGGGTCCGCGAGCGTCGTCGGCGGCGCCTCGGCGGCCGGCGGTGTCTCGACCGTCTCCGGCGGCATCGGCCTGCTCGGCGGCGCGGTCGGCGCAAAGGCGGCGGCGGGAATGGCGACCGCCGCCCTGCTGACGGCCGGCGCCGTGGAGGTCCGGAACATCGCTGGTGGCGAGAGCGAGCCCGACCCGCCCTCCCGCACCGCGCCCGCACTCGGCGCCGCCTCCCTCCCGGAGCCCGCGCATCCCCAGGTCGCCCGCTTCGTCGCCGCTCCGGCCGAGGCGCCGGCGGCTCCCCACGCTCACGATCCCGCTCCGGCCGATCAGCCCGCGCCGGAGCGTCCCGCCGACACTCCGCCCGTCGCCCCGGAGGCGCCGGTCGAGGAGGCAGAGAAGCCGGTCGAGAAGCCGGTCGAGGAGACCGCTCTCCCCGCTGAGGAGGTCGCCACGGACGACGGGGTCGAGATCGGCACCGAGGTCACCCCCGAAGAGGACTCGACCTACGACCCGGATACGGGTGCCGCGCCCGACGATCCCGCCAGCCCGACACCCGGCGCCGGCGGACACGACCACCGAACCCGAGAGCCCGCCGTCGGATCCGAGCACGGTCGTCACGGCACCGACGGCACCGACCGCCGCCACGCCGTCACCTGAGGCGAGCGCCAGCTCCGAAGTCGCCGCCGCCTCCGGCTGAGCCCCGGCGACGCGCAAGTTTCCGGGCGCGGTTAACGCCGCCCCGGCCCTGGGCCGATGAGGTCCCCATGGAGAACCCGGCGGCCATCGAGCGGTCGACTGCGCCCGGCGCGGCACGCGTCTACGCGGGCGGGCTGGTGCGCTACGACCCGGTACGCCGGCGCCTCTGGATCCGCGGCCAGCGCCTCCACCACGGCTCCACCGGGGTCGCCCTCGCGGCGCTCGGGCTCGCGGGGCTGGCGGCGCACCGATTTTCACCTCGCGGAGGGCTCGAGTGGACCCTCTTCGGGACGGCCCTGATGGCGCACGATTGGCACGATCGCTCGCTCTGGTTCGAGCGAGGCGCCCAGGAGTAAGAGCACGGCCTCGGCCCGGCGTCGCTCCCGAGGGGGCGGCGCCGGCGAGCGCCGGCGCATTCGATCTCTAGGCCGGAGCGGGAGGGGCGCTCTCGCCGAGCTCCTCGGCCAGGGCCCAGCCGACCGCGACCCCGACCATCATCGCGATGCGCGTCTCCTCGGCGAGCATCGTCGCCACCGCCGTCAGCCGCTCGCCTGGATCCTCGATCGCGGCCACGCGCTCGAGCTCCTGCCGGTGGGAGCCCTCGAACCAGCCCCCTGCGGCGAGGGCGTCGGCGAGGACCATCTGCAGCGCCGGGGCGGCGGCCGCGACACGGGCCTCGGCCTCCCGCAGGCGGGTCCCCTCGGTCAGCCTCTCGACGGCGGCGTCGAGGTCCGCCTGTGAGTACTCGCCTCCGGGCATCGCTCAGCCGGCGCCGACGCGCCCGCTCCGGGTGGCGAGGCTGCCCATGCCGAGCCCGACCAGGCCGCCGACGAGCCCGGCGATCGCGTCGGAGCTCGGATCGACGAGCGGCATCAGGAGAAGCACCACGGCGCAGACGCCGATGCCGATCTCGTCGAGCGGCTCGCTGTAGTGGTGCTTCGCCTCGGCGAGCCAGATCATCAGCCAGGCACCGAGCAACCCGAGCGCGATGCCGTTGCCGCCCGAGGCGATGAGGGTGTCCGTGAGGCCGGAGGCCGAGGTCGCATCGGCGGCGAGCATCCCCAGGGAGCCGGAGGCGAGGATCAGGATGGCGGTCGCCAGGGTCCCGAGGCGCCGCTCCACCGCCGAGCCGAAGACCCCGATCGCGAGCGCCAGGACGATGAAGGCGCCGGTGTCGCTGTAGGTGAGCGGCGCGGTGAGGTAGCGCCAGAAGTCGGACCCGATCGGCCCGACGATGGCGCCGGTCTCGTCGAGGCTGAGGCCGGCGGCACTCCCGACCACGAGCGAGAGAGCGCCGATCGCCAGGGTTGACGCCCGTGGCGATGGGCCGGCCACCGAGCTCGATCGTCGAGCGCTCCCGCGCCCGGTCCTGTCGCGCGGTCCGGCGCTTCTCGCGCCGTGACTGGTGCACGCGGATCTCGTTCCCCTCCCGCTCCAGCTTCGGCGCGCGCTTGCGCAGGCGGTGGCCGCAGTAGGGGCACTCGGTCACGTACGGGCTCACCTCGGAGCCGCAGCTCTTGCAGACGACGCTCAGCTCCGGACCAGCCACCCGACCGAGAATAGCCCTGACGGCCCGAGAGCCCGCTGGCTCGGCGTCATCGCACGGCTCACGGCCAAATGGCCGCATCGCCGTCCTCTTCCTTGATCAGCGAACTCTCAGCCTCGTCAGGTCAGGGCGACTTCGGCCTTGACGAGCTCGCGCAGGTCGTCGCCGTGGCTCTCGACGAAGGCGAGCTGGCGCCTCGCTCCGGTTCCCTCGGCGAGGATCTCGCGCACCCGTCCGAGCTCGGCGGTGCAGCCGAGCTCGGCGGCGCTGCCGGCGAGCTCGTCGAGGAGCCGCTCGGCGAGGCTGCTCGCGACCACGTGGCGGTCGAGGCTGTAGTCGACGAGCTCCCCCTCCATCCCCCGCACCGCGGCGCGGACCTTGTTGTCGTCGACCAGCTCGGATGGCTGCTCGATCATCGGGACGCCGTCGTCGAAGAGCGTCGCGAAGCGGTGCGCCAGCGACTGCGTCATCGCGGCGAAGGCGGCGGTGTCCTCGAGCCGCGTCGCCTGGTCGAAGATGCGCGTCTCGACCGTGCCGAGCTTCGGGTGGGGGCGGACGTCCCACCAGAGGAACGTGTAGTCGGTGATCGCGCCCGAGGCGACCATCCGCTCCACCCGGCGCGAGTAGATCTCCCAGCTGCCGTAGTGCGGCGGGATCCCCGAGCGCGGGAAGCCGCGGAAGACGGGCGTCCGCGCCGACATCAGGCCGGTCGGCTCCCCCTGCCAGTAGGGCGAGTTGGTCGAGAGTGCGAGCAGCAGCGGCAGGTAGCGACGGATGCCGTCGGCGACGTAGATCGCCTTGTCGGGCGCGTCGATCGCGACGTGGACGTGGGTGCCGAAGATCAGCTCCTGCCTGGCGATGTAGCCGAGCTCCCCGACCAGCCTGCGATAGCGGTCGCGCTCGACGATGAGCTGATCGGCGCAGCGGGCGAACGGATGGGTGCCGGCCGCGCCGACGAGCATCCCGTGGCCCGCCGCCAGCTCGCTGACGAGATCGCGCAGGGTCCCGAGCTGGGCTGCCGCCTCCCGCACGTCGGCGCAGGGGGTCGTGACGATCTCGAGCACCGATTGGAACAACTCGGGCTGGATCTGGCCGGCGCGCTCCTCGGGGACGTCGGCGAGGATCGCCTCGATGCCGGGGGCGAGGTCGAACGACTCGGGATCGAGCAGCATCAGCTCCTCCTCGATGCCGACCGTGAACGGCGTCCCGTTGAAGCTGTGGTCGAGCATCTGTGGATTCCGTCCGCTGCCCCGGGGCCGCCCCGGACCGGCCTCTGGAGCCGATCCTACCCCGCGCGGAGGCGGTTCAAGCGGCCCATCCGGGGCCCCGGGGCGGGCCTATACTGGCCCCTCGGGCGCGCGAAGGACCAAGCGCCCGCCTTCCCCAGCCATCGATTCCGAACTGAAAGAGGTACCCGTGGAGGTCAAGAGCATCACCGAGCAGAAGTCGCTCCTGGACACGCTTGCGCCTGGCAAGCGGACGCGCCTGCGCCGGCTGCTGTTCGAGTTCGGCCCGGGGAACGGGACGCTGATGCTGCTCCCGATCGACCAGGGGATCGAGCACGGCCCGCGGGACTTCTTCCCCAACCCGGCCTCCAAGGACCCCGATTACCAGTTCAGGCTCGCCGCCGAGGCCGGCTACTCGGCGATCGCCTGCCAGATCGGCCTGGCGACGAAGTACTACCCCGACTACGCCGGCAGCGTGCCGCTGATCCTCAAGGTCAACGGCAAGACCGACCTGCCGCCCTCCGACAACGCGTTCTCGACCGTGAACGCCTCCGTCGAGGACGCCGTGCGGCTCGGCGCCGATGCCGTCGGCTACACGCTCTACGTCGGCTCGCCGCGCCAGGACGAGGACCTGCTGCAGCTCAAGAGCGTCCGCGAGGACTGCGACCGCTTCGGCATGCCGCTGATCGTCTGGTCCTACCCGCGCGGCAGCGCGGTGGCGAAGAAGGGCGGCCAGGACTCCTTCTACGCGATCGACTACGCGGCGCGGATGGCCATGGAGATGGGCGCCGACATCGTCAAGCTCAACATGCCGAAGATCAACCCGGAGAAGGACAAGGACTCCCCCGCCCCCTACAACGAGGGCGGCTTCTCCCAGGAGGACGTGATCGCGCAGACCGTCGAGTCCGCCGGGCGCTCGCTCGTCGTGCTCTCGGGCGGCTCGAAGATCGACGACGACAAGCTGCTCGACCAGACCCGCGCGATCATGCAGGCCGGCGGGTCCGGGGTCATCTACGGGCGCAACGTCTGGCAGCGCGAGTGGAACGAGGCCGTCGAGATCGTCGAGCAGATCAAGGAGCTCATGCTCTCGAACGTCACCCGCACCCCCTAGGGAAGCGGCCGGGGGCGATCGGGGGTGCCGGCATGGGGCCGCGGTTCGGGGGCCGTGGCCCTGCTCGTCGTGCTGGTCCTGATCCTGCTCTTCGGCGGGGGCTCCGATGAGGCGGGGACGGGAAGCGGGGACCCGGTCGGGGCCGGGCGAGAGCGCGACCGCCGAGGTCCTGCGGGTGATCGACGGCGACACGATCGAGGTGGACCTCGACGGGAGCACCGAGGACGTCCGCTACATCGGGGTCGACACCCCCGAGACGGTCAAGCCGGGCACGCCGGTGGAGTGCTTCGGGCCGGAGGCGTCGTCGTTCAACCACGACCTCGTCGAGGACCGGGAGGTGACGCTGGAGTTCGACGCCGAGCTGCGCGACGACTACGGCCGGCTCCTCGCCTACGTCTTCGCCGGTGACCGCTTCGTCAACGCCGAGCTGGTCGAGGGCGGGTACGCCCGGACGCTCGAGATCGAGCCGAACACCTCACGCGCCGGCGCAGCTCGAGAGGCTCGAGGACGCCGCCGGAGCCGCCGGCCGCGGCCTCTGGGCCGCGTGCTGAGCCGGATCGGATTGTTGGCATCTCGTAACCGAATCCTCGTCTGAGGGTAAGATGTCAGGGCATGGCGACCGAGATCGGAAGAGCCCCGGTTGAACGCATGCGGCAGAGCCTCGATCAGTTCGAGGAGGCTTTCGAACGCGAATCGCTGGTCGAGCAGAAGCGCCGCGAGGCCCTCCGCCAGCGCGCCGCCAACCGCTCCCGGGCCCGCAACATCGTCAGGACCGAGCAGCGCGGCAAGGTCCGCTTCAGCGTGCTCGCCCTGGCGCTGACCGCGACGTCGGTCACGGTCGTGATCGTGATGTTCGAGACGCTGGCCTGGTTGGTCGGCGGCTGACGAGCCTCACGGCCCTGACGAGGTCGGGATCGTCAGATCAAGGAAGAGGTGGCCGCTGTGGCCGCAGGCCATGAGGCCCCGATGACGCCGAGCTGGCGTCTCCGGACCGTCAGGAGTCTTTGCTGATGCTGTCGACGCTGACTTCGTCGGTCGACTGCGAACTTCCACCGCTGCCGGGGGCGCTGCCCTCGTCGATCGCGATGTAGACCTCTTTGCGGAAGACGGCGATGTCCCGCGGCGCGTCGATTCCGATGCGGACCTTGTCGCCGGCGACGGACAGGATCGAGACCTCGATCTCGTCGCCGATCATGATGCTCTGGTTCGTCTTCCGTGTGAGTACGAGCATCGGGGGCCCGGACCTCCTACCGGGAGAACAGCTGAACCTGCGGAATTAAGACAGCGCCCGAGGGATACCTGAATCCCACGTGCACCGCGACCTTAGCGGAGCGGGGGGCGTCTCGCCAGCATGAGGCGGAGGGGAGGCGCTCAGGGGCGCGTCCGGCCCGCTGGTAGACTGCCGCGCCGGTCATGGCAGGCAAACCCCTCAGGTCCCAGTTGAACCAGATCCGCGCATGGGTGCGCGAGGGACGGACCGATGCCTGGATCGCCCATCAGCTCGAGATCTCGGCCTCGGAGCTGCGCGAGTTCCGCCGCCGCCACGACCTCACGCCGGACTCGGAGCCGGATACCTCAGACGACCTTCGCGACGAGATCGAGGCCGAGGTGGAGGCCGCGACGCTGGCCGCCGCCGAGGCGGCCGAGTCCGCTCCTCCCGAGGAGGACGAGGATGACGACGAGGACGACGACGAGAGGATCGCGCCGAGGGCGACGACTCCTCCGACGACCGTCCCCGCCGTCGCCGCCGCCGTCGCGGCGGCCGTGGCCGCAAGCGCGGTGGCGCTGCGACCATCGAGGCGAGCTTCGATCACGGCGAGCAGGACGGCTACGGCCTCTGGCTCGACCCGGCGATCAAGGACAACCCGGTCTACGCAGAGCATTGGGCCGGCCACAAGCCGGTCCGCGTGACCGTAGAGGCGGATCAAATCGTCATCCGCCGCGCTGACTGACCCTTCTCTAGACGGACCAGTGAGCGAATGCCTGGCCCGTGTGGGCCCGGAGCCGCTCGGCGTCCTCGTGCAGGACCTCCATCACCTCCGGCCCCAGCGCCTCCGCCACCCCGGTGGGCTTCGAGATCGGCTTCGCCAGGGGCAGGGCGGCATCGAGGCCGAGCCAGACGCGCCGCGGAACCCTTCTCCCCCAGTCGGTCCGGCTCGCCTTCTGGACGCGCATGCCGAGGCGGGTCGCCCGCTTCTTGCGCGAGGTCGAGTGCCTGACCTGCTCGAACTTCGGGTGCTCGAAGGTCGGATCCACCCCGGCGAACTCGAAGAGGCGCCGCAGGGTCGGCATCCGGTCGTCCCGCAGGTCCTTCTGGTCGAGCACGAGGATCTGCTCGGCCGGGTAGTGCTCGAGGAACCGCTGCAGCTGCATGAAGTACTTGCTGCGCGTGACGTACGAGGTGTTGGGATGCAGGAGGGTCGCCCGCAGGTCGCCCTTCTCCCGGCGCTTCGCGTAGTTGTGGATCCAGTGCGCGGTGATCCGCTCGATCGGGTCGCGGACGATGAACACGAGCCGGGCGTCGGGCACCACGGCGGCCATCCGCTCCGGCACGCCGAGGTGCTGCGGATAGGCCGTGTAGTTGGGTGAGGCCTCGCCGCGGCAGCGAGCATCGGCGTCGAAGTGGCGCGAGTACCAGTCGAGGCCGCGGGGGAAGTTGCGCTCCTCGATGAAGTAGTTGAGCTCCTTGGGGTTGGACATGGAGACCTCCGGGTGGAGGCTGAGGTAGTAGTGCAGGACGCTCGTCCCGCACTTCTGCGCGCCGATGACGATCAGGTTCGGCAGCGTCAGCCCCTTGGCGGCGCTGTCGCCGTCGCCCTCGGCGACGCCGGGCTGGATGGGCGCCACAGGCTCCATAGGTCGGCGAGGGTAGCGCAGGGCCACCTCCCGCCACGGGGCGGGAGACGCCGGCTGGCGCCTATCCGGTCAGGCCGAGGAGCTCCTCGCCGAGCTCCCCCAGCGAGACCGCGCGCAGCGGCCGCCGACCGTGCAGGAGCAGCCGCAGGCGCCGGCGCATGCGCTCGAGCTCGGGGCCGTTCGGGCGGCCGCCCGGCTCCCCGGCGGTGGGCAGGAGCTCGAAGCCGACGCCGAGGCGCCGCAGCTCGGCGAAGCGCAGGGAGTCGGTCACGACGAGGACCCGCTCGGGCGGGACGCGCCGGGCGACCATCTCCGTCCTCACCCGCTCGACGACCTCCTCGTCCGGCACGCCGAGCGCGAGCAGGAGCAGATACGGGCGCCGTCGCTCCGGATTTCGCAGCAGGTCCCGCGCGCCGAGCCCGGCGACGAGCGGCAGGCTGGGCCCGACCGGATGGGCGGCCAGCCGCAGCCAGCGGTTGAACCGGCCGCGGTCGCGCACCGGCGGCGCCACGGACTCGCCCGCCGCGAGCCGGCGGATCAGGTCGGCGGCCCGCGCGGCTCCGTTGCCGGGCAGCGCCGCGAGCGCGCGCTCGCGGATCGGCCCCGACACGCCGGGGTCGGCGAGCTCGGCGACGCGAGCCTCGAGCTCCGCGTCACCGGCGCCCTCGACCGCCAGGCCGAGGCCCTCCCCCGCCGCCCAGCGCGCCCGCGCGTGCTGGTCGTCGGTGTTGCGGTCCATCGGCACGAACAGCGCCGGCACCCCGAAGGCGATCAGCTCGTGGAAGGCGTTGTAACCGGGCGCCGCGACCGCCAGGTCGAAGGCCTCGAAGTAGCGGCTCATCGGGAACGTGGCGTCCAGGTGGACGACCTCGGGGGGAACCTCGATCCCCGGCCCGATGCTCGATTGCAGCGCCGCCACCTGCAGGCCCGGGATCGAGGTGAGCGCTCGCAGCGTGCGGGCGACCGCGCGATCCACCTCGCCGCCCTGGCCGAGCATGACCAGCGCGGTGCGGCGGGAGGGGTCCAGCCCGAGGGCGGCCGCGGCCTCACGGCGATCGAGCAGCTCGGAGCGGTCGAGGAAGACGATCGGGTCGACGCGGACGGCCCGCCCGCGCTCGGCGACCGTGGGCCCGCGGTCAGCGGCGGCGGCCAGCTCGCCGGGCTCGATCACCGCGTCGAAGGCTCCGGCGCGGCGCAGCGGGGCGGTCGCGGAGCCGTGGCGCCACATCGGTCGCCGCATCCAGATCGACGGGGGCGCGCCGCGGGCGCTGAGGACGTGGGTCAGGGCCCGGTAGGGGTGGACGCCGTCGAAGACGATCACGTCGGGCCTGCGGTCGGCGATCAGCTCGCTCAGCACGCCGCGCAGGCGCATGTTCCAGGCGTGGTCGGTCCCGGAGCCGGGGCGGCGGTAGGAGGCGAGGTAGTCGACCTCGAAGCCGGTGCGGGCGACGACCGGCGCGGCCTGCGAGAGCGTGAAGATCGAAGCCTCGAACTCGCCCGGCAGCCGCCGGGCGACGGCCATCGCCCGGTTCAGGTGGCCGAGGCCCGTGCCGTTGCTGGTCGCGAAGAGGACCCTGCGCGGGCCCACTATCCGACCCTCGCCGCCTCGCGCTCCAGCGCCGCCCGCAGGCTCGGCGCCGCATGGTTGTGCTCGCGCTCGAGCGCCCCGACGGTGCGCTCGTAGCGCCGCTGGACCCAGAGCCTGCCCGGGGTGTGCAGCTCGGCGCGCCAGCGGCCGACGTGCGCGCGTGACGGGGTCATCTCGCGCTCGAAGAACCCGCGGATCTCCGGCTCGTCCTCGATCCCGAGGAAGCCGAGCAGGCCGGTGTAGGTCGCCTCGCGCTCATGGCCGACGAGGTCGTCGAGCAGGACCACGCGGAAGCGATCGGCCGGCACCGAGAACTCGGCCCCGTCCTCGCTCCCCCTCACGCCCGCCTCGATCGCCCGCAGGCGGTCCGCCCACCAGCCGATCGCGGCGCCGATCGAGCGCGGGCCCCAGGTCTTGCTCGTGACCGAGGAGGCGGAGTCGCGACCGTCACGGAGCGCGTGGATGATCCGCGCCTGGGGGAACAGCCGGCGGATCGTCTGCGCCTCGCGCACGTTGTGGGAGGACATCTCGACCAGCCCCGGCTTGCCGCGGCGCTCGGCGAGCGGCCAGAGCAGGTCGAGGTAGAGGACGCGGCAGGCGCCGACGGGGTCGTCGGCGTAGGCGGCCTCGAAGCGCTCGAGCGCGGCGTCGAACTCGGACTGGCGCAGCAGGTTGTAGAGCCCGCGCGGCTGCCCGTCGACGCGCACGCGATGCCACCAGAAGCCGCGCACCTTCTCGAGATACCCCCGCAGCGTGATCCGGCCCTCCAGCAGGTCCGGCATCCCCCGCTTGTTGCAGTGGAAGCGGGCCTCGATCGGGACGTCGGCGTAGCGGCTGTGGCGGCCGAGCAGCTGGGCGAGGGCGTGGGTGCCCGAGCGGCCGGTGCCGCCGATGAAGACGAGGTCCCTCCCCTCCTGCGCCGGACCGGGGGGCGCGGGCGGGACGCTCACGCCGGCTGGCGCGCGAACGCGCGCCGCAGCTCGGCCGCGCAGTGGAAGTCCTCGCGCTCGAGCCGCTCGAGCGTCAGCTCGTAGTCGCGCTCGAGCTGCGCCTGCCCGGCGGGCGAGAGTCCCTCGCGCCAGCGCTCCTTGTGCGCCGCGGAGGCGCTCATCTCGTCGTCGAAGAAGGCGCGCATCGCGGGCTCGTCCTCGAGCTCGAGGAACGAGAGGAGGCGCTCGTAGTCGCGCTCCCTCTCGCCGGCGACGAGCTCGTCGAGGCTGATCGTCAGCAGCCGCCCCTCGGGCAGCTGGCGGACGCCCGCCTCGATCTTGCGCAGGCGGCCCTCCCACCAGCGGAGCCCCTCCGACCCGTCTCGGGGATGGCTGCGCTTCTGCCGCTTGGAGACCTTCGAGGAGCCCGCATCGCGGCCGTCGCGGACCGTGTGGATGAGCTTCGCCTCGGGGAAGAGGCGGATCAGGGTCGGGCTCTCGGCGATGGTGAAGCAGCTCATCTCGATCAGGCCGGGCTTGCCGTCGGCGGCCGCGAGCGGCCAGAGCAGGTCGAGGAACAGGTTGCGGCACGCGAGGTCGAGGTCGGAGGGCCAGGTGCGCTCGAACTCCGCCACCGCGGCCTCGTAGCGGTCCCTCTCGACGACCTTGTGCAGGCCGCGCACCTTGCGGCCGAAGGCGATCCGGCGCGCGAGCACCGGCGCGACCTCACCCGCCCGGATCCGCTTCCACCAGAAGCGGTTGAGCTTGCGCAGGAACTGCTCGGGGGTGACGTGGCCCGAGAGCAGGTCGGGGAAGCCCTGCGGGTTGACGTGGAAGCGCGCCTCGATCGGCACCCGCGCGTAGCGCGAGTGGTTGGCCAGCAGCTGGGAGAGGACGTGGGTGCCCGAGCGGCCGGTGCCGCCGATGAACAGCAGCTGGGGGTCGGTCGGGCGCGCGGCGGCGAGGTCGCTCATGCCGCGAGGTTAGAGGACGCCTGCCGGCGGAGAGGGTCTACTTCAGGCCGTCGATGACGTAGGCCTTCTCGCCCGGGGCGACCATCCCCAGCTTGCGGGCCTCGGCGATCGCCGCAGCGGGCTTGTCGAGCATGTGGGCCTGCCTCGTGAGGCGCTCGTTCTCCTCCTTCAGGGTGGCGAGCTGCTGCTCGGCCGCCCGCGACTCGCGCCAGCTGTCGAACACCCGCAGCGTCGGCCCGATGTAGGAGATCAGCACGGCGAAGAGGACCAGGACCAGGACGATCCGGCCGAACCGGTCCCAGCGAATCCGCGATGCCCGGCTGCCGCGTTCGCCTCGCGGGACGACGCGGGCCTTGTAGCGGGGCTGGGCAGCGGTTGCCATCGGAACTCGGTTCGGCGCCGGGCCGCGGTCCCCTTCTAGCCGATGGACCGGTCAATACCCTGCAGGATGGATGCCGCGGCGGGATCGAGAGGACGGCGGCGGGCTGCGTCCGCAGGCCTATCGCGACGAGCGGCCCGCGACGTCGATGCTGCCTGCTCACGAGTGGGCGCGCACGCACGAGCCCGGCTGGACCTACACCGCCGTCCGGGTCGTCATGTCGCCTCCGGCCCTCCTGCTCTACCGCTGCCGCGCGCAGGGCCTCGCGAACGTGCCGGCCGAGGGCCCGATGATCCTCGCCCCGAACCACTTCTCCAACTTCGACCACTTCTTCGTCGGCGTCAGGCTGCGCCGCCGGATCCGGTTCATGACCAAGTCGCAGTTCTTCGCCGCGAACCCGGCCCTGGACTACCTCTTCCGCGTCTCCGGCCACTTCCCGGTCCGGCGGGGCCACGACGACGAGGAGGCCTTCGCCACGGCTCATTCGATCCTCGACCGCGGCGGCTGCGTCGGCATCTACGCCGAGGGCGGCCGCTCACGCTCCGGCGGCCTCGGCGAGCCCCGTCGCGGCGTCGGCCGACTGGCACTCGAGTCGGGCGTCCCCGGTGGTCCCGACGGCCATCCATGGCTCGCAGGGGACGCGAGAGTGGCGCCGGGGCCGCTTCCCCCGGGTGACGGTCAGCTATGGCGAGCCGCTCAGCTTCCCGCGGGAGCCGCAGCCCTCGCGAGAGCGCCAGCAGGAGGCGGCGGAGGAGATCTTCGGGCGGGTGCGGGGGCTGTACGGGGAGCTCGCGGGCGTAGCGGTGGGCGTGGCCTCGCGAGGGGCCGCCCGGGGAGGTCGAAGCGTGGTTTGGGCTGGTGAGGGAGGGGTTGGCGGGCGGCTTCCGGCAAGAGCGGACGAATTTGGGCGCTGGACGCCCAAATTGATGCGTTCTCGGAAACCGTGCGAATTTCCCCTTCCAGGGGGTAAATGTGCGCGTTCTTCGGCGTCAGCCGTCTCCGGAGGTCGCCAACCCCCCCCTCACCAGCCCAGAAAGCCGCTCGACCCCCGTGGCGCGACCTCGGAAGGCCACGCCCACCGCCTACCGCCCGCTGAACGCTCCCAGCCCCGGGAACGTCGGCGGCGTCCCCCAGCTCCTCCTCGATCCTCAAGAGCTGGTTGTACTTCGCGACCCGATCGGAGCGCGACGGGGCTCCGGTCTTGATCTGGCCGCAGCCGGTGGCCACCGCGAGGTCGGCGATCGTGGTGTCCTCGGTCTCGCCGGAGCGGTGGGACATGACGGCCGAGTAGCCGGCCTCGCGGGCCATGCGGACGGCGTCGAAGGTCTCCGTGAGGGTGCCGATCTGGTTGACCTTGACGAGGATCGAGTTGCCGACCCCGGCCTCGATCCCGCGCGCCGAGCCGCTCGGGGTTGGTCACGAACAGGTCGTCGCCGACGAGCTGGCAGCGGTCGCCGATCGCGTCGGTGAGGGCCTTCCAGCCGTCCCAGTCCTCCTCGTCCATGCCGTCCTCGATCGAGATGATCGGGTAGCGCCCGGCGACGTCCTCCCAGTAGGCGACGAGCTCGTCCGCGCTCAGCTTCCGGCCCTCGCTGGCGAGGTCGTAGGAGCCGCCCTCGAAGATCTCGCTGGTGGCCGGGTCCATCGCGATGAAGACGTCCTTGCCGGGCTCGTAGCCGGCGGCGGAGATCCCGGCGACGAGCGCCTCGAGCGCCGCCTCGTTCGACGAGAGATCGGGGGCGAAGCCGCCCTCGTCGCCGACCGCGGTGTTCAGTCCCTCGGCCTTCAGGTGAGCCTTGAGGGCGTGGAAGACCTCGGTGCCCCAGCGCAGGCACTCGGAGAAGCTGGGCGCCCCGGCCGGGACGACCATGAACTCCTGGAAGTCGACCGAGTTGTCGGCGTGGGCGCCGCCGTTGACGACGTTCATCATCGGCACCGGCAGCGTGGCCGGCTCGCCGGCTCCGTCGCCGCCGTAGATCGGCGCCAGGTAGCGGTAGAGCGGCTGCCCGGCGGCGTCAGCGGACGCCCGCGCGGCGGCAAGCGACACCCCGAGGATCGCGTTGGCACCAAGCCGCGACTTGTTCGCGGTCCCGTCGAGATCGATCAGCGCCCGGTCGAGGCCGGACTGATCGCCGGCGTCCGCACCGCTCAGGGCCTCGGCGATCTCGCCGTTGACGTTGGCGACGGCGCCGGTGACCCCCTTACCGGCCCAATCGTCGCCACCGTCGCGCAGCTCGGTCGCCTCGAACTCGCCGGTCGAGGCGCCGGAGGGGACGGCGGCACGGCCGCGCGCTCCGCCCTCGAGCTCGACGTCGACCTCGACGGTCGGGTTTCCCCGGGAGTCGAGGACCTGGCGGGCGTGGATGGCGGAGATGGCGGTCATCGGGCGGGCAGTCTCTCATTACCCGCCGGCGGCGGCGCGGAACCTCTCCGAAGCGGCTCGCAGTGCGATCTCAGGGTCGGTGCGCAGCCGCCGGGCCAGATCCACGCAGGCGAAGAGCAGCTCGCCGATCTCGGCCTCGACCGCGGCCCGCTGAGCGGGATCCGCTCGGGGGCGCCACTCGCGCCGGCCCGCGCGAGCTCCGCGATCCGCTCCGCGCTGGCCCGCAACCCGGCCCGCCACCTCGTCCGGCTCCGGCTCGCCCACCACACCCAGATCGGCGCCCTCCGCGGCGCGTGAGCGCGCCCGGCGCTGCAGCTTGCGGGCGTGGAGCAGGGCCGGGAGGTTCTCGGGCACGTCCTCGAACAGGCCGGGCTTGCCCTCCTGCTCCCGCTTGATCCGGTCCCAGTTGCCGAGCACGGCCTCCGCATCGGCCGCCTCGGCGTCGCCGAAGACGTGCGGGTGGCGGCGGATCAGCTTCTCGCGGGTCCCCGCTGCGACGGCGGCGAGGTCACCCGCCCCGCGCTCCTCGAGCAGGAGCGCCAGGAAGTGCACCTGGAAGAGGACGTCGCCGAGCTCGTCGAGCAGCTTCGCGTCGTCCCCGGCTCCCGCGGCCTCGGCGAGCTCGTAGGCCTCCTCGATCGTGTGCGGGACGATCGACCGCTCGTCCTGGGCGCGGTCCCAGGGGCACTCGCGCCGCAGCCGGCGGGTGATCCGGTCGAGGGCCTCGATCGCCTCGGCGCCGGCTGCCGCCCGGGCCTCGTCGGTCTCAGCTGCCACCGGGCGGCTAGGGGGTCGTCGGGGCGGCGCTCGCCGGGGGCACTGCGCCCGACGTCGGCGGCGGCGTTGCGCCGGGGACCACCGGGGCGCCGTCGGGCCCGATCGGGACCGAGCCCTCGGGGAGCGTCGGAGCCGCCACGGTCGGCAGCGGGCCCTGCGGCAGGCCCTGCTGGGGAGCGCCGTCGAGCGGGATCGTCGAGGTGCCGGGCGCGATCGGCTTCGTGGAGACGACGGGCGGGGGCTCGGGCTGGCCCTCGACCGGCTCGACGGCCGGCGCAACGTAGCCGCGGCACAGGGCGATCATGTAGTCGGGGAGGCAGGTGGTCCGCTGGGTCCACTTGTCGATGAAGTCGTTGCGGAACTCGTTTCCGACCTCCTGCTGGCGCGCCGTGATCAGCTGCTGCTCGATCGCGGCCTCCGTCTGCTTGTTGAGCGGCTCGGTGCCGGCCTCGGTGATCTTGTCGACCTGGAGCAGGTAGAAGCCGCGGTCCGTCTCGAACGGCCCGACGAGCTCACCCTCCTCGGCGCTGAAGGCCTCCTCCTCGAGCTGCGGGTCACCGGAGCCCTCGACGAGGCCCTGGAGCAGGCCGCCGGCCTCCTTGGTGGCCTGGTCCTGCGAGTACTTCGCGGCGACCTTCTCCCAGTTCTCCGGGGAGTCGTCGGCTTCGAGCTCCTCCTTGGCCGTCTCGACCTTCGCCTCGGACGTGTTGAGCACCACGCGGACGTCGCGGCTCGGCGTGATCGCGAACGCGTCCGGGTTGGCGTCGTAGAAGTCCTCGATCGCCTCGTCGTCGACCCCGTACTTCGCGGCAAGCTCCTCCTGGCTGTAGGTCGGATTGGCGGGATCGGCGTTCGAGGGCACGATCTGCTTCGCCAGCTCCTCCTGGAGCAGGTCCGACTCGACCTGCCGGTCGATGTCCTCCTCGCTCAGGCCGGTCTGCTCCACGTACTTGTCGAACTGCTCCGGGCTGGCGAACTGGGTCGCCTTGATCTCCTTGATCTTGGCGTCGATCGTCTCCTGGTCGACGGTGATGCCGCGATCGGCGGCCTCGGCCTTGACCCAGATCACGAACAGGCGACTCTGCATCGCCTGATCGAGGAGCTGCTGGTACTGCGGGTCGTCCGCCGGGGGAGCCTCCTTGAGGCCCGCCTGCACCGCGGCCTGCTTCAGCCCGGTCTGGACCTCCGCCTCGGTCACCGTGCCGCCCTCGACGCCGTCGACGATGGCGACGTCGCCCTCGGGGACGCTGGGGTGCCCGAGCCCGCTGCTGACGCCGACGATCACGAGCGTCGCGACGAGCGCGACGGCGAGGAGCGCCGCCACACGGCGCTTCGTTGTGCTTGAGGCGGCCCGCACGGGTGCGGAACGATACCGCTGAGCGGCCCGGGACCCGCCGTTCGGCCTAGGCGACGGCAGGCTCGGGCTCGCGCGAGCGGGAAACCGCGTCGGCAAGCGCCTCGAGGGCGGCGATCCGGACCTCGTCGCCCTCCTCCGCATCGTCGATCCGGACCGTCAGCGTGTTCTCCCGCGAGCTGAAGATCGCGCCGGGGATCCGCTCGCGCAGCCGTCCCACGCGCTCGGAATCGAGCTCGAGCGGCTCGGCGAGGATCCGCGCGCCGCGCAGCTGCAGGCTGCGCGCGCCCTCCCGCGCCAGCTCGATCTTCGCCCGCTGGACCGTCAGCAGGGCCTCGACGGGCTCCGGCGGCGGCCCGAAGCGATCGCGCAGCTCGTCCCGCAGCGCCCGCAGCTCGCCGGGCGCGCGCGCTCCGGCGATCCGCCGGTGGACGTCGATCTTGGCCGCCTCGTAGGGGACGTAGGCGGAGGGGACGAAGGCGGAGACGTCGATGTCGACCCGGACCTCCTCCTCGATCCGCTCCCCCTCCCCCGCGGCCCGCAGCTCGGCGACCGCCTGGTCGAGCATCTCGACGTAGAGCTCGAACCCGATCGCCGCGACGTGGCCCGACTGCTCGGCGCCGAGCAGGTCGCCGGCCCCGCGCAGCTCGAGGTCGCGCATCGCGATCCGGAAGCCCGAGCCGAGCTCGGTGTGGTCGGCGAGCGTCGCCAGGCGGGCGGCCGCCTCGCGCGTCACGCCCTCCTCGGAGGGATAGAGCATGTAGGCGTAGGCGCGCTCGCGAGAGCGCCCGACCCGGCCGCGGATCTGGTACGCCTGGGCAAGGCCGAGATGGTCGGCGCGCTCGACGACCAGCGTGTTCGCCGCGGGCACGTCGAGGCCCGACTCGATGATCGTCGTCGCGACGAGCACGTCCGACTCGCCGCGCATGAACGAGAGCATCGTCGACTCGAGCTCGCCCTCGTCGAGCTGCCCGTGCGCCTCGAGGAACCGCGCCTCCGGCACGAGCGCGCGCAGCCGCTCGGCGGTGTCGTGGAGCGTCTCGATCCGGTTGTGGAGGAAGAAGACCTGCCCGCCGCGGGCGACCTCCCGGCGCAGCGCCTGGGCGACGAGCTCCTCGTCGTAGGGACCGACGTAGGTGCGAACCGGGCGCCTGCCCTCGGGCGGCGTCTCGATGACCGAGATGTCGCGCAGCCCGGCCAGGCTCATCTGCATCGTCCGCGGGATCGGCGTCGCCGACATCGAGAGGACGTCGACGCGCAGCTTGAGCTGGCGCAGGAGCTCCTTCTGCTTGACGCCGAAGCGCTGCTCCTCGTCGATCACGAGCAGCCCGAGGTCCTTCGCCCGGACGTCGCGCGAGAGCAGGCGGTGGGTCCCGATCAGGATGTCGAGCGAGCCGTCGGCGAACGCGGCCAGGGCGGCCTTCGTCTCCGCCGGCTTGCGCAGTCGCGAGACCATCTCGATCTCGTAGGGGAAGTCGCGGAGGCGCTCGCTGAAGGTCCCCAGATGCTGGGTGGCGAGGATCGTCGTCGGCACGAGGACCATCACCTGCTTGGAGTCGGCGAGGGCCTTCTGGGCGGCGCGGATCGCGACCTCGGTCTTGCCGTAGCCGACGTCGCCGCAGATCAGCCGGTCCA
Source organism: uncultured Solirubrobacterales bacterium (assembly GCA_963839535.1). Classification (GTDB taxonomy): domain Bacteria; phylum Actinomycetota; class Thermoleophilia; order Solirubrobacterales; family 70-9; genus RHKX01. The sequence goes on along the minus strand of CAWIVF010000001.1, from coordinate 103,855 downwards.
TCGGGCGCTCCGACTCCATGTCGGCCTTGACCGCCTCGATCGCCTCGAGCTGGTCCGGCGTCTCGCGGAACGGGAAGGAGCGCTCGAGCCGCAGCTGCCACTCGCCGTCGGGGGAGAACTGGTGGCCACGGCGCGCCTGGCGCTCGGCGTAGAGGTTGATCAGCTCGCCCGCGAGCTCGCGGGCGGCGCGCCGGGCGCGGGTCTTCATCTGCTGCCAGCGCTTGCCGCCGAGCTTCGAGAGCTCGGGGTGGTCGCCGCCACCGACGTAGCGGGTGATCTTCGCCAGCTGGTCCGCCGGGACCAGGACCTTGTCCCCGTCGCGGTACTCGAGCTCGAGGTAGTCGCGGGTGATCCCGGCGACGGTGCGGGTGTCGAAGCCGGCGAAGCGGGCGACGCCGTGGTCCTCGTGGACGACGTGCTCGCCCGCGGCCAGGTCGCCGAGGGAGGCGAGGCGGCCACCGCTCGGAGCGGGTGCCGCGGCGCGGCGCCGGTGGACCAGGCGCCGGTAGGGGATCACGGCCAGCCGCAGGGACGGCGAGATGAACCCGTCGGCGAGCGGCGCCTCGGCGAACAGCACCCCGGCCCCGACGGGGGCGGGCCCGTCCTCGAGGATCTTCGGCACCAGCCGCTCGAGCGCGTAGCGCGCCCGCTCGGCCTCGCCGATGCGCTCGAAGACCACGACCGTCACGTAGCCCGACTTGAGCTGCTTCTCGAGCTCCGGCTCGGCCTCGGCGAGGCTGCGGGCGGCGGAGACCGGGACGGAGGCGCGGAAGGAGTGCTCCGCCTCGTCGTCGGCGACCGCGAGCCGCAGCAGCGTGCGCTCGGCCAGCGGCTCCTGCACGGGGACGTAGAGCTTCGCGACGTCCTCGTCGTGGATCGCCGCGCGCACGTCGGTGAGGTGGTCCTCGAGCGCCTGCGTCGAGCTCCTCCGGCGCCGCGAGGACGACGGCGGTGCGCTCGTCGATCAGGTCGAGGAACGAGCCGAACCGGTCGGTCGGCAGCAGCTCGGCGAGCGGCCGCTCAGGGCCCTCGTCGGCGGCGTCGGCCAGGGCCTCCTCGGCCAGCAGGCGATGATCGGGGTCGATCTCGGCGGCGGGGTCCAGCTCGATCCGCTCGGCGTCGGCCAGCGAGCGCTGGGTGAAGGTCGAGAAGTAGCGGATCGACTCGATCTCGTCGCCGAACAGCTCGATCCGCGCGGCGCGGTCCTCGGTCGAGCCGAAGACGTCGAGGATCCCCCCGCGGACGGCGAACTGGCCGCGGTCGGTGACCTGCTCACAGCGCTCGTAGCCGCACCCGGCGAGGAGCTCCGCGACGTCGGAGAGGTCGACCTCCTCGCCGACCGACAGGGTGAAGCCCGCCGGGCGCAGCGAGGCGTCGGGCACGGCCTCCGCCAGGGCGATCGCGCTGGCGACGACGATCGGGGCGGCGCCGGCCTCGTCGCCGGAGAGCGCGTCGAGGGCGGCGATCCTCAGCCCGACGAGGTGCGGCGGCGGCGCCAGGTGCGACTCGTAGCCGGTGCCGCGCGAGGGGTAGTAGCGAACGCGCCTGGGAGCGAGGTAGGCGCCGAGCTCGGTGGCGAGGTCGCGGGCGCCGCGGTCGTCGGCGGCGACGCAGAGGATCGGCCGGCCGGCCAGGCCCGGGTCCGCCTCGGCCAGGGCGGCGAGCAGATACGGCCGCAGGCTCGGCGAGACCTTCGCCTCCAGCGGCGAGGCCGAGGTCGCGGAGCCGAGCGAGCTGCTCAGCTTCCTGAACTCGTCGTCGCCCTGGGCCAGCTCGAGCAGGGGGCTCAGCGCCATGAGGCCCTACTCCCTGTAGCCGAGGCCCGGGCCCTCGCTCTGCCAGGCGACCTGGCCCTCGCCCTCGGCGCGGGAGCGGTCCTCGATCCCGTCCCAGTCGTGGAGCATCCGCTTGATCCGGGCGACCGACTCAGGCGGGTGCATGGCGACCTCGGCGGCGAGCTGGAGCGCCGCCTCCTCGGTCCGCGGCGCCGAGACGACCTTGTGGACCAGCCCCCAGCGATGGGCGTCCTCGACGGCGATCTCCTTCGAGGTCAGCAGCAGGTACTTGGCGACGGAGAGGCCGCACATCGAGACCAGCCGCGCCGGGCCGACGGGCACGCCGAGGCCGGCGCCGGGGAAGCGCAGGCGCAGGTTCGAGCCGCCGACCCGGAGGTCGCACGACATCGCGATCTCGGCGCCGCCGCCGACGCAGGCCCCGTGGCAGGCGGCGATCGTCGGGCGGACGAACCCGGTGATCGCGTCGTAGAGCGTCGCGAAGAGCTGCATCCGCCGGATCGCGCCGTCGCGGTCGAGGTCCTCGCGGACGTCGGCCCCCGCCGAGAGCCCCATGTGGTCGGTCGAGGAGATGACGAGCACCCGCAGGTCCTCGTCGGCGGCCGCCTTCTCCAGGTGCTCGAGCATCTCCTCGAGCATCTGCGTGTTGATCGCGTTGCGGGTCTTCGGCCGGTCCAGCTGCAGGAGCCCGACCCCGTTCGGGTCGACGTCGTATCGGGTCAGGGGCGCCTCGCTCATCGGCCCCCCGTGCCCTCGGCCGGCTCGTCTGACTCACCGGAGTCGATCCGCTCGATCAGCCGGTCGGCCTCCTCGGCTGCCGCGTCGATCAATCCCCGCACCTCGTCGTCGCCCTCGCTGAAGCGCCCGAGGACCCAGCGCGAGACGATCTCGGGATCGGTGGAGTCGGGACGGCCGACGCCGATCCGGACGCGCCAGAAGCCGCGCCCGCCGAGCCCTCGCTCGAGGCTCTTGAGCCCGTTGTGGCCGGCGACGCCGCCGCCGAGCTTCGTCCTGATCTCGCCGAACGGGAGATCGATCTCGTCGTGCAGGGCGACGATGCGCTCCGGCCCGATGCCGAGCTCGCCGCGCGCCGGAGCGGCGGCCTCGCCCGACTCGTTCATGAAGGTCTGGGGCAGGAGGATCGAGACGCGCGGCCCGCCCGGGCGGGTGCGGCCCTCGGCGATCAGCCCGCCGTACTTCTTGCGGGCCCGCGGCAGGTCCCAGCGGGTGCTCAGCGCGGCGGCCACGTCGAAGCCGGCGTTGTGGCGGGTGCCGGCGTAACGGGTGCCGGGATTGCCGAGGCCGATCACGAGGATCGGTGCTCCCGCGGAATCCTCCGCGGAGGGGTCGCCGCCGGCGCGGCGGCGGAAGGGACGCACGAGGGGCTAACCCTCGTCGCCGTCGTCGCCCCCATCGGAGCTCTCGGCGCCGCCCTCGTCGTCGGCAGTGTCCTCGGCGTCGCCGGCCTCCTCGCCGATGACCTCGGTCTCCTGCTCGACCTCGGGCTCCTCCTCGACGATGCGAGGCGGGTTCAGGGTCGCGATGGTGACCTCGTCGAGATGCTCGGCGAGGAACGTGACCCCCTCCGGCGCGGTGATCGTGTCGAGCTGGATCGTGTCGCCGACGACCATCTCGGAGACGTCGACCTCGATCGAGTCGGGGATGTCGGTCGGAAGCGCCTCGATCGTGATCTCGCGGGTGACGTGCTCGAGGATGCCGCCCTCCTTGACGCCCGGCGAGTCCTCGGCGCCGGAGAGCTCGATGCTCACCTCGGCGTGGATCGCGACGTCGAGGTTGACCTGCTGGCAGTCGAGGTGCATGAGCTCGCCGCGGACGGGGTGGCGCTGCTCCTCCTTGACGACCACGGGGACCGCCTTGGCGCCCTCGACCTCGAGGTCGAAGAGTGCGTGGCCCTCGGCGATGAAGTGGCCGATCTCACGGGCGTCGGCCTGGAAGGCGCGGGCGGGCTCACCCGAGGTGTAGACGACGCCGGGCACCAGGCCGTCGCGGCGCAGGCGGCGCGTCGTGCGTGAGCCGAACTCGGTGCGTTCGGCGACCTTCAGCTTTGGGCGGGATGCGGCCATCGGGCAGGGCAGGATAGCGGCCGACCGCCATCCGCCGGGCTCAAGCGGCGAACTGGAGGAGGCGCGGGTCGTTCGAGCAGATCCCGCTGACCCCGAGATCGCGGAGCTCGGCCACCCGCGCGGCGTCGTCGACCGTCCACGCGATCAACTCGATCCCGAGGTCGCGAGTCACCTCGACGAGCTCGGCGCTCGCCAGCTGGTGGTAGATCCAGATCGCGGAGGCTCCGATCTCCGGGGCGCGGCGGCGGGCCTCGGCGGGGAAGCGCCTCCGCATCGACGCGATCGCGGCCAGCACGACGGGGCGCGCGATCAGGCTGCGATCCCAGGCGCGGCTGACGAGCGGGTGGGTCCAGCCGAGCCTGAGCGCGGGCTCGATCGCGGCGATCGCCGCGAGGCTCTCGACGTACATCGTGGAGACCATCGCGCGCTCGATCAGCCCGCGCTCGCGGAGGGCGTCGACGAGGTCCTCCTCCCGGCCGATCAGCTTCAGGTCGCAATCGATCTCGACCCGGTCGAGCGGCGGCTCGGTGAACGCGTCCAGCGCTTCCCCGAGGGTCAGGCGCGGGCGGGTTGCGGCGTCGTGCCAGTCGTGGGCGACGATCAGCGGCGAGCGGGCGCGGGCGGGCATCCCGGGCGCCCCGTCGCGCGTCCAGAGGACGTCGAACTCGATCATCTCGACGCCCACCTCGACCGCGCGCTCGAAGCTCGCGATCGTGTTGCCGGGGACGAGGTCGTGCGCCCCCTTGTGCCCCACGCGCCGCAGCGAGGGCGCCCGGCCCGGCCCGCTCACCCGTCGTCGCGCTTGCGCTTCTCGCGCTTCGGCTTGCGAGCCTCGGGCTCGCGCTTGCTCTTCTCGGGCTCCCGCTTGCGCCGCTGCTCGGGCTCCGGCGCCGGCTTCGGCTCGGGCTCCGGCGGCAGGGCCGAGAGGTGATCGGCGATCTGCAGGCGGAGGATGGCGCCGAGCCCGCCGAGGACCCCGGCGGCGGTGAGGCCGCCGCCGAGCGATGCGAGCGCGGCGATGCCGCGTCCCTGGCGCTCGGCGTCCTCGAGCAGCGGCAGCGTGTTGTCGGAGCCGGCGATCATCAGCGTGCCGATCAGGGAGAGCACGAGGACGATCCCGGCGCCCCAGATCAGCCCCTTCGCCAGCAGCTCGTACCACTCGAGGGTCGATCGGCTCATCGGCTGAACGATATTGCGAGCCGCGGCGAGTGCGCGGGCGTGGCTGGCGACGCACGGTGCTCGTCCGCGTGCTGGTTGCACGTGGACGGGCACCGGGTGCCGTCAGGCGCGTCCGCGTGCCGCGTCAGAAGAGCTGGTTCTCGCCCGCGAATATCTCGGAGACGGAGTCGTCGGCGAAGATGCGGCGGATCGAGTCGGCCAGCGTCTGCGCGGTCGAGAGCATCGTGATGTTGTCCGGCGCTCCCGGCCGCAGCGGCACGGTGTCGGTGATCACGATCCGCTCGATCCGCGAGGCCTCGTAGGGCAGCCGCTCGTAGGCGGGGCCGCTGAAGACGCCGTGGGTTGCGCAGGCGATGACCCGCTTCGCTCCCGCCTCGAGCACCGTCTTCGCGGCGGCGCAGAGCGTGCCCGCGGTGTCGATCATGTCGTCGACGAGGACGGCGGTCTTGTCCTTGACGTCGCCGACCACGTAGCCGATCTCGGCGACCTGCTGGGCCGGGCGCTCCTTCTCCATGACCGCCCAGTGGGTGCCGACCTTGCGGGCGAAGTTGCGCGCGACCTTGACCCGGCCGGCGTCGGGGCTGACGATCACCAGCTCCTCCTCGAAGTGCTGGTCGATGAACCACTGCGTGAGCATCGGCATCGCCGTCATGTGGTCCACCGGGACGTGGAAGAAGCCCTGGACCTGGCCGGCGTGGAGGTCCATCGTCAGGACCCGGTCGACCCCGACGGCCTCGAGCATCTTGGCGACGACGCGGGCGGAGATCGGCTCGCGCGGCTGCGACTTCTTGTCCTGGCGCGCGTAGCCGTACCAGGGGAGTACGGCGATGATCCGGTGGGCCGAGGCGCCCTGCGCGGCGTCGATCATGCAGAGCAGCTCCATCAGCGCGTCGTTCGGGGTCATCCCGGCGCGCTCGTTCGGCGCGGTCGACTGGATGATGAAGACGTCGGCGCCGCGGATCGACTCCTGGTAGCGGCAGTAGACCTCGCCGTTGGAGAAGGTGCGCAGGTCGACCTGGCCGAGATCGACGTCGAGCTGCGCGGCGATCTTCGCCGGCGAGCTCGGTCGAAGCGCGACCGCCGAAGACCATCAGCTTCTTCGTGTAGTCCTGGGTGATCGAGCTGATCGCGTGCGGGTGCTCGAGCGGAGCGAGGTCCGCGGGGGGATGGGCCAGGATTGCGGGCTTGCCGTCGCTCACTCTGCTTCGTTCTCCTTGGCCGCTGTCCCCTCAGAGGCCGGGTTGGCCTTGCGGTCGGCGTAGCCCTCGACGTTCCTCTGGGCCGGCCGCGCGATGGCCAGTGCTCCCGGGGGAACGTCCTCGGTGATCGCCGAGTTGGCGCCAGTGTAAGCGCCGTCGCCGATGGTGACCGGCGCGACGAGTGTCGTGTCGACGGAAGTCCGGACTTTGCTGCCGATCGTCGTGCGGTGCTTGTTGACGCCGTCGTAGTTCGCGGTGATCGTGGCGGCCCCGAGATTGGTCCCCTCCCCCACGTCGGCGTCGCCGATGTAGGAGAGGTGGGGAACCTTGGTGCCGGCGCCGATCCGGGAGTTCTTGATCTCGACGAACGTGCCCGCCTTCGCGCCCTCGGCCAGCTCGGCCTTCGGGCGCAGGTAGGCGAAGGGGCCGACGAGGCAGCGGTCGCCGACCGCGCACTCGACGAGGTAGGAGTGCGGCACGGTGACGTCGGCGCCGAGCCGGCTGTCGATCAGGGTCGTATGGGGGCCGATCACGGATCCCGACCCGATCGAGCAGGCGCCGATCAGCGAGCAGCCGGGCTCGATCCGGACGTCCTCGGCGATCTCCGTCTCGACCTCGATCCAGGTGGAGGCGGGGTCGACGATCGTCACCCCGGCGAGCATGTGGCGGTGCAGGATCTGGCGCCGCGCCTCGGCCTCGACCAGCGCCAGGTCGGCGCGCGAGTTGACGCCGAGGATCACGTTGCGGTCGGGCGAGACGTGGGCGACGATCCGCCCGCCGTCGGCGCGCAGGAGCGGCAGGACGTCGGGCAGGTAGTACTCGCCCTGCGCGTTGTCGTTGGCCAGCTGCGGGAGCGCCGCGGCGAGGCGGGCCGCGTCGAAGACGTAGATGCCGGCGTTGATCTCGTCGACCGCCAGTTCCTCGGCCGTCGCGTCGCCCTCGGCCTTGGCCTCGACGATGCGCTCGACCTCCTCCCCGTCGGCGGAGCGGATGACCCGGCCGTAGGAGCCCGGGTCGTCGAGCACCGCGGTGACCACGGTCGCCGCGGCGCCCTCGCGCTCGTGGGTCTCGACGATCGCGGCGATCAGCTCGGCGGAGACGAGCGGCACGTCGCCGGAGAGGACGACGACGGTCTCCGACTCCTCGATCGCCGGCAGGCAGGCGCGGACGGCGCCGCCGGTCCCGTCGGCCTCGGGCTGGTGGATCGACTCGACCTCGTCGGGCAGGGCGCCCGAGATGTCCCGGTCGGGGGAGGTGACGACCGCCACCCGGCCGGCCCCGGCCTCACGTGCGGCGAGGATCGGCCACGAGACCAGCGCCCGCCCGCAGATCGGGTGCAGCACCTTCGGGATCGCCGAACGCATCCGGGTTCCCTGGCCGGCAGCCATGATCAGGACGGTCGGCGCGCTCACCGCGGCCATCGTATTGGCGAAGGGCGGTTGAGGTCAGGCATCGGCGGGAGGCCCTTCAGCTGCCTCCCGCTCATACGCCCTCACCCACTTGCGGATCGCGTTGTCGCTGACGCCGTACCTGCGCCCGACAGCGAGGTAGCTCGAGGCTGCGATCTCGCGCATCAGCTGGTCGTAGGGCGGCCGCTCAACGCGACGATTCCGGCATGCACCTGCCCGCTGGCCGCAATCCCTCGAACAGAAGCGCTGAGCTCTGAAGCGACGATTGAACTTGATCCCACAGAGTTCACAGAGCATCTCCACGCGGGGCTTCCGGAGGCCCTTCCCGCAATGGGTGGGCAGGGTGGCCGCGCAGTTCGGACATACGACCCGGAGGTTCTCCAAGCGATTGTCATCGCGAACGCCGTTGATGTGGTCGAGGATCAGAGACATCTGCGAGCCGTTCCACAGCTCCCCCTGACCGCAGCCCTCGCATCGGCGGTCCTTCAGGCCCTCGGTGTAGAGCCTCTTCTTGAGGTTCCCGCGGTTGTAGTTCGAATGCTCAACGAGAACCTCGTCTAGAGGGATCCTGCGGGCCCTTGCCCCGCGGTAACGCCCTCGCTCCGGATCGAAATGGGAGACGTCGATGCTCCACCGCTTGACGTACTTCTTGATGGTCATGGGATTGCCCCCGGTGGGGCAGTAGCCGAGCCGCCGGAGGGTCTGTGCCCAGTTGTAGGAGGAGGCGATGGCCTGCCGCAGCTGGGTCTCGTTGAAGCGAGGCGGTGACCCTGGCATTACGAACACATGTTCGTCTACTCGGCGGACGGAAAGCTGCCCCCACGACTCAATGACGGACCGGCCAGGCGATCAGCCGGTGTCAAGACGTCGCTGGTCGAGACACCTACACTCAGACGCTGCCCGCTCCGGGGTGGTGTAGTTGGTTAGCACGCGGCACTTTGAATGCCGAGGCGGTCTTTGGGTTCGAATCCTTCCCCCGGAACTGCGCAGCGCCTACTCCGCCCGGCCCGGCTTGCCGCCCTTCGCGCCGCGCTCCAGCGCCGGGCCGCGGGGCGGGGCGATGCCGAGGACCCGCATGGCCTTGAGGCCAAGGCCGAGCTTCTCGCGGCCCTCGGTCGAGCTCATGTCGTGGCCGCAGAGCTCGCGCACGCGCTCGAGCCGGTAGCGGACCGTGTGGCGGTGGGTGAAGAGCGTCTCGGCGGTCGGGGTGACGTTGCCGTTGTTCTCGAGGTAGGCCTCGACCGTCGCCACCAGCTCGGTCTCGTACTGGTCGTCGTAGGCGGCGAGGGGAGCGACCGTCTCGTCGTAGAAGCGCTCGAGCTCGGCCGGGTCCTCGCTCATCGCCGGCAGCAGCAGCCGGTACGCCCCCGTCTCCTCGAAGGCCAGCGGCGAGCGGTCCTCGGCATCGGCGACGTTGGCGGCCATCAGCGCCTCCTTGCCGGCCCGGTAGAGCTGCTCGGGCTGGGCGGCGTGGCGGCTGTAGCCGATGGTCAGCGTGAAGCCGGAGAGCGAGGTGAGCAGCTCGTCCTCGATCGCGAGCGCCGCCCGCTCGATCTGGGCGGCATCGGTGCTGGGCAGGATCGTCGCCACCTCGCCGCGCTCGTGCTCGAGCCGCGCGGCGAGGGCGCCGCTGCTGCCGGAGCGGACCGCGCGCAGGGTGAGGGTGAGCACGCGGGCGCGCCAATCGCCGGGCTGGGCCGCATGGGGCATCGCCCGGGCGATCACCACGCCGCCGCCGGCGGAGAGGTCGCTGCCCAGCTCGGAGGCGCGCGCGGCGATGTCGCGGTCGCTGGTCAGCTCGCGGTTGAGAACCGCGAGGACGAACCCGCTGGCGGCCTCGTCGCTCGCCCATTCGGGAGCCCGGGCCCGGGCGACCTCGAGGGCGAGGAGCGTGCTGACCATCCGCAGCGGGCCGGCGGGCGCCTCGGCGCCACCGCGGCTGCGGTAGCGGAGCTCGCCGACGAAGGCATCGGCCACCCGCAGCTCGGTCGTCTCGACCCCGGAGCCGAGCGCGAGCAGGCGCTCCTCCTCCGCGTTCGAGGTCGCCGCGACCGCCAGGACCGCGCTGGAGCGATCGATCAGCGCGACGCTCGCGTCGAGCGCGTTGGCCGCCGCTCGGGCGATCGCGGGCAGCCCGGCGCCCGACTCGATCGCCTCCGAGAGGTCATCGAGGCCGCCTCCGGCCCGGTCGTCGCCGCTGGGGACGACCTCGGCCGGATCTTCAGTTGGAGAGCCGGTCGCCACCCTCAAATAGTAAGCCGGGGCCCGAAAACCCGAGCTCTAATCAAACAGAGTGGAGATGCTGTCCCAGTAGTAGACGACCGCCACGCCGATCGCCACGCCCAGCGAGACGAGCGCCACGAAGACCAGCACGGAGAGGAAGGCGGCGGTGGCCTTCTCCCAGCCGCGGCCGAAGGAGCCGATGGCCGGCACGAGGATGAGGGCGGTGAACGCGAGCAGGCTGATCAGCCCGGCCGCGCCGAAGATCAGCACCTCGGGCGACATCAGCGCTCCATCTCCGCATGGCTATGCGGGTTCCGCGAGTCCCTCATCCGTCGCCATTGTGCCGCAAGTAGGTGACGACGACGGCGAGGGCCGAGAGCAGCCCGAACACCGAGGCGCCGTACCCCCAGCCGCCGCTCACGTCGCTGAGGTAGTGCGCGCCGAGGTAGACGCGGCTGAGCCCGACCAGCACCGTGATCGCGACTCCGGCGAAGACGAGCAGCGAGGCTCGCGACATCCCGGCCCGCAGCCGGAGGGCGATCGTCAGGGCGATCCAGGTCCAGATGACTGAATGCGCGGCATGGCCGCTGGGATAGGCCTGGCCCGCGGTGTTCACCAGCGACTCCGGCGGCCGCGGCCGGTCGACCAGCTCCTTGATCACGGCGGGCCCGATGAGCAGCGCGACGAGCCCGATCACCAGCACGGCCAGCTCCGGCCGGTGCCCGCGGACGGCGAGCCAGACGGCGGTGACGCTGCCGACGAGGGCGATCGCCCAGCCGGAGCCGAGCACGGTCACGACCTCGGCGATCGACGTGAGCCAGGCCGTCCGCAGGTCGCGGACGATGTCGGCTGCCGCCGTGTCCCCGGGGGTGGGACCGGGATGGTTCACCACCTCCAGCCCGTAGCCGATGCAGACGAACGAGCCGACCGCGAGGACGGAGAGGGCCGTGGTCAGCTCGAGCCCCAGCTCACCCGGGGTGAGGCGCCCGGCGACGAAGCGCGCCTGCGGGGAGAGCCGCCGTCCCAGGTCGAGCACGTTGCGGAAGACCGGCCGCGCCTCCATCCAGGCCGCGGTCTTCCGCCGGTTCTCCTCCACCCGGAGGTAGCGCACGAGCTGGACCGTGCCGACGGCGACGCCGACGAAGACCGCGAACGCGAAGATCGCCCGCGACGAGCCATGGAGCACCGCCTCGATGTTCTTCGACGCGAAGTACCCGAGCAGCGTGAAGGTGGTGGCCCACAGCCCCGTGCCGAGGATGCTGTAGGGGGCCATCTTCCGATACGCCATCCCCGAGCTGCCGGCGATGAAGGGCGCAAGGGCGCGGACGAGGCCGATGAAGCGGCCGATCAGGATCGTCTTGCCGCCGTGCTTGTCGAAGTACTTCTCGACCTGGGCGAAGCGCTCGTGGGTGATCCGCAGCTTCGGCCCGTGCTTGAGGATGAATCCGCGCCCGAGCTTGATCCCCAGGAAGTAGCTCGCGGTGTCGCCGAGGAACGCGCTGACCCAGACGATGGCGATCGTGAGGATGACGTTCGTGTCGCCCTGGCCCGCGACGGCGCCCGCGAGCACCACGAACGTCTCCCCGGGCGCGACCAGCCCGACGAACGCCCCCGTCTCGAGGAAGGCGAGGAGCCCGACGAGGAGATAGGTCCAGTTGCCGAGCGTCTCCGAGATGTCGTCGAGCAGCTCCTGCGGATCGATGTCCGGGACGAGCAGCTTGAACAGCAGGTACGCGCCGCAACGAGCCCGGCGACGATCGCGGCCAGCTTGGCCCAGCCGCGGCGATCGGAGGGGAGGTGCATCAGGCCCCGATTCTGGACGTGGCCACGGTCGCCTGCCTGCCGGCGGCCTCGAGCTCGGCCGCCGCGCGCCGGGCGGCCTCCTCGTCGGCGAACAGACCGACCGCGGTCGGGCCGGAGCCGGTGACGATCGCCACCTCCGCCCCGGCCCCGCGCAGTGCCTCCAGCGCCGCCTCGATCGACGGCCGCAGCGAGATCGCCGCCGGGGCCAGGTCGTTGACGAGCAGCTCGGGGTAGCTCAGCGGCGATTCCCCGGCCGCCGCGGCGGCCAACAGCCGCGAGCGCCCCGCCTCGAGCTCGCCGGCCGGGCGAGCGCAGCCGAGCCGGTCCGCCTCCGCGTAGACGGCCGCGGTCGAGAGGCCCTCGGGGTCGGGAAGCAGGACCACCGCGTAGGGCGCGGGGTCGGGGAGCGGCGTGACCACCTCCCCGGCGCCGCCCACCAGGGCGAAGCGCGGATCGATCTGAGAGGGCACGTCGGCGCCGATCGCCGCCGCGATCGCCGACAGCCGCTCGGGCTCGAACGCCTCGGCGGCGAGTCGCAGGACGGCCGCGGCATCGGCGCTGCCGCCGCCGAGCCCGGCGGCGACGGGGATCCGCTTCTCGACCTCGATCCGCAGCGGCGAGCGGGCCCAGCCCGCCTCTCGCAGCGCCGCGAGGGCCCGGGCGGTCAGGTCGGGCGCGGGCATCCCCGGGCAGATCACCTCGTCGGCGTCCGCCCTCCGCCTCCGACACGGTCAGCTCGTCGGCGACCGACAGCGGCGCGAACAGCGAGCAGATCTCGTGCAGGCCGTCGGCGCGCGTCGGCCCGAGCAGCAGCGCGAGGTTGAGCTTGGCCGGCGCGATCAAGCGGGCGTCTCCCCCACGATCGTCTCGGCGAGCGCCAGGTGGTGCGCCGGCGTCAGCATCTCGGCGCGCGCGTCGGGCGGCAGCCCCAGGGCCCGCAGCGCCTCCCGGCAGCGGTGGCGAAGCTCGCTCGAGCGCGGTCGCGGCGGCGGCTCCCCCGCCTTCTCGGCCTCGGCCTCGCGTCGCTTCGCCGCCAGCTCCATCGAGCGCGGCAGCGCCTTGCGCCGGTGGGCGAAGCTGTCGCGGATCAGCGTCCTGACCGCCTCCGGAGGCGCCGGTGCGCGCCGGCGCAGCGCGAGCACGGCGGAGTCCACCCGGGGGCGCGGGTTGAACACCGCGGGATCCACGGCTCGCAGCATCCGCACGTCGCAGGCGAGCTGGACGAGCACGCTCGGCGAGCCGTAGGTCCGCGATCCCGGCCGTGCGCGCAACCGCTCGGCGATCTCCCGCTGCACCATCACGGTCCAGCGGCCGAGGGTCGGCAGCTCGGCGATCGTCCGCAGGATCAGTGGCGTCGCCACCGAGTAGGGCAGGTTGGCCACCATGGCCGTCGGCGCGGGGTCGAGCGCGGCGAGGTCGATCCGCATCGCGTCTCCGAAGATCAGCTCGACGCCCTCGGCATCCGCGGCGACCCTCCCGAGCGGCTCGCGCAGGCGCTCGTCGATCTCGACGACGTAGAGGCGCCCGACGCGCTCGGCCAGCCGCTCGGTGAGCACGCCCTCTCCCCCGCCCACCTCGAGCACGACGTCCGCGGGGTCGAGCGCGGCATCGGCCACGATCGCCTCGAGCAGGTTCGGGTCGGCGAGGAAGTTCTGCCCGAGCCTCACGGGGTCCGGCCGATCACCAGTCGAACAGCCGCGCCGCGTTCGCGGTCACGAGCGCATCGAGCTGCTCGTAGCCGATCCCCCGCGCCGCGGCGACGACCTCGGCGGTGAGCGTCACGTGGACCGGCCGGTTCGGCTTGCCGCGCTCCGGCTGCGGCGTCAGGAAGGGGCTGTCGGTCTCGACCAGGATCAGGTTCTCGGGCACCGTCGCCGCGGCCTGTCGCAGCTCGTCGGAGTTCGGGTAGGTGACGTTGCCGGCGAAGGAGACGTACCACCCCTGCTCGGCCGCCTCCTCGGCTCGCTCGAGGGTCGCCGAGAAGCAGTGGAGGATCACCTCGACCCCCTCGGCCTCCGCCATGAGCAGCTCGTAGGCATCGGCCACGGCGCGGCCGGCGCCCGGCCCGCTCGTGTCGCGCAGGTGGACCACCAGCGGCAGGCCGGTCCGGCGGGCGATCCCGATCTGCGCCTCGAACGCGCGGACCTGATCGGCCTCGGGCGCGCCCTCGCGGTAGAAGTCGAGGCCCGTCTCGCCGATCGCCCGGACGACGGGGTCAGCCGCGAGCTCCTCGATCGCGTCGGCGACCGAGTCGTCGAAGCCCGTGGCCGAGTTCGGATGGCGCCCGACCGCGGCGAAGACGCCCTCGTGCTCGGTGGCCGCCTGCACCGCCTCCCTGTTGGACCGCTCGTCGAGGCCGATCGTGAGGATCCGCTCGACGCCGACCCGCTGGGCCTCGAGGACGAGCTCGGCGTCGTCGGGCCTGCAGACCCCGAGGTGGGCGTGGGAATCGATCACCGGGGCAGTCTAGGCGGGCTCGATCTCACGTTTTGGCCGCGCCGTTCGTTTGACTCCATGAACCGTGCCGCTCCTCCACACGACAATCGACAGCCCGATCGGCGGCCTCCTGCTCGTCGGCGACGAGCACGCCCTGCACGGCCTCTACATGCAGGACGGCCCGCGGCCGAAGCGGCCGGCGCCGGACTGGGTCCGCGCCGAGGAGCCGTTCGAGCCCGTCCGCGAGCAGCTCGGTCAGTACTTCGCCGGGGAGCGCACCGACTTCGACCTGCCGCTTCACATGGCCGGCCCGGACTTCGAGCGCACCGTCTGGGCGGCGCTGCGGGGGATCGGCTACGGCGAGACCGTCTCCTACGGCGAGATCGCGCGCCGGATCGGCTACCCCGACGCCGCCCGCGCGGTCGGCCGCGCGAACGGCCGCAACCCGATCTCGGTGATCGTCCCCTGCCACCGCGTCATCGGCGCCGACGGCAAGCTGACCGGCTACGGCGGCGGGCTCGAGCGCAAGCGCCACCTGCTCGAGCTCGAGGCCGGGGCCACCCGGCTGGCGCTCTGAGCGCTCAGAGGTCGCGGCGGCGGAAGCCCCAGACCGCCAGGGCGCCGATCCCGGCGAGGTAGAACGCGGTCCAGATGAGGAGTACCCGCGCCCGCCGCGTGCCCGCCGCCGAACGGCCCGAGCTGGATCACCAGGCCGGCGAACCCGCCGGTGTCGGCGGTCAGGGCATGCAGCGCCCCCTGATAGATCGCCTCGAACGGGCAGGAGCCAGCTGACGATGTCGGCGATGTCCTCCAGCGAATCGGAGTTCAGCGACTCGCCGATCTGGCCGAGGAGCCCAGCGGTGAGGCCGGCGCCGTAGGTCATCAGCACCGCGATGCCCTGCGCGGTCGAGGTGAACCAGACCGACGCCAGGAGGGAGATCCCCGTGATCACGATCACGGCGAGGGCGAGCATCGCCGCCGCCTCGAAGGGCCGGTCCGGGGTCCAGTCGCCGATCGCGGCGGTGATCGCGACGGCTGACCCCGTAGACGAGGACGACGTAGAGCGCGGCGATCGACGCGGCTCCCCCGATCCGCGCGAGCAGGATCGTCGCGCGGCTGGCGGGACGGGCGACGAGCGGCTGGAGCATCCCGGTCTCGGCGTCCCCGCGAACGACGCCCATCGTCAGGAAGGTCGCGAGGACGGCGCCGAGGAACAGCGTCGCGAACATCGCCAGGCCGAGCAGGGTCGCGCCGGTCAGCGCGGTGTCGCGGAGCGATTGGCCGCCGGCCTCGAAGCCGGCCGTCTCGCTGAAGGCGAAGTGCGTCCCGACGGAGTACAGGACGAGGAACGCGACCGTGAGGCCGCTCACCACGAGGAGCACCCGGCGCCTGACCGCCTCGTGCATCGCATGACGCGCGATGATCGCGCCGGCGCGCCATTGGCTCGGGACGGTGACGGCGTGGCTCATCTCGTCTCGCTCCCGACCGCCTCGAGGTACGCGTCCTCGAGCGTCGAGCCGGTCTCCCGCACGCCGTAGACCTGCCGCCCCTCGGCGACCAGCTCCGCGACGATCGCCGGGATCCCCTCGCGGGTCACGCCCTCGAAGCGGCGCAGGCCCAGGTCGGTGTCGACCTCGGCGCCGTGGGTCCCCGAGAGCTCGTCGGCCCGGCCGCTGGCGACCACCGTCCCGCGGGCGATGATCGTGACCGAGTCGCAGACCCGCTCGACCTCGCTGAGCAGATGGGAGTTGAGCAGGACGGCGGTGCCCCGCTCGCGCAGGCGCTCCAGCAGCGCCCGGATGATCCGGCGGCCGCCGGGGTCGAGCGCGCTCGTCGGCTCGTCGAGCAGCAGCAGGCGCGGCGAGCCGATCAGCGCCTGGCCGATCCCGAGGCGCTGCTGCATCCCCTTCGACATCCGCTCGATCCGCTTCGTGCGGGCGTCCGCGAGGCCGACGAGTTCGAGCAGCTCGCTCCGCTCCTCCTCCCCACCCTCGGACCCGGTGAGGCGCTGATGCAGCGCGAGCAGCTCCTCCGCCGAGAGCCAGCCCGGGAAGCGGAAGAGCTCGGCGAGGTAGCCGGTCCTGCTGCGCGCCTCGAGGCTGCCGGCCGGGGCGCCGCACACCTCCACCGTGCCGGCGCTTGGACGGGTGAGCCCGCAGGCGATCTTGGTCAGCGTGGTCTTGCCCGCGCCGTTCGGGCCGAGCAGCCCGACCAGATGGCCCGCCGGGACCTCGAGGTCGACGCCGGCGAGCGCCTCCGCCCCGCCGTAGCTCTTCCGCAGCCCCCGGATCGAGAGCGCGGGCGCTGCGGCCGGAGACTCGTCGGTCGGCAAGCGGCCTACCGGGCGGGCTCGAGCTTCGGGAACAGGGCGGGAATCCGCTCGACCTTGGTGCCGCCGCCGCGGGAGCCGAAGTCGGCCAGCTCGCGACCCTCCTCGCCCAGCGCCGCCAGCAGGACGTCGGTCGAGGCCGGCATGTAGGCGTGGAGCAGGAGGGTCACGACCCGCAGGCCCTCGGCGAGGTTGTAGAGCACGGCGTCGAGCTCCCCGGCGCTCGCCTCGTCCTTGGCGAGGTCCCACGGACGCCGCTCCTCGACGTAGCGGTTGAGCCGCCGGACCACGACCCAGCAGGCCTCGAGCGCGCGGCTGATCTCGACGTCGTCGAGCAGGCCGGAGACGGCCTCGCGCAGGCCATTGAGCCCATCCGCGCCGTCGGCGAGGGCCGGATCGGGCTCCGCCTCCGGGACGACGCCGTCGCGGTAGCGGTCGATCATCGCCAGCGTGCGGCTGGCGAGGTTGCCGTAGTCGTTGGCGAGCTCCGACTCGTAGCGGGCCTCGAAGCCGGCGGGCGAGATCGAGCCGTCCTGGCCGAAGGAGACCTCGCGGAAGCAGTAGAAGCGCAGCGCGTCGGCGCCGAAGCGCTCGATCACCTCGAACGGGTCGAGCACGTTGCCGAGCGACTTCGACATCTTCTTGTCGTCCATCAGCAGGTAGCCGTGCACGTACAGGCCGTCCGGCATCGGCAGGTCGGCGGCGAGGAGCAGCGCCGGCCAGTAGACCGAGTGGAACTTGAGGATGTCCTTGGCCATCACGTGCAGGCTCGCGGGCCAGAAGCGGTCGGTCAGGTCCTCGCCGGGGCGGGCGTAGGAGAGGGCCGTGTAGTAGTTGAGGAGGGCGTCGAACCAGACGTACATCACCTGGTCGGGCGCCCAGGGCAGCGGCACCCCCCAGCTCAGCTTCGGCCGCGACAGCGAGACGTCCTGGAGGCCGCCCTTGATGAACGCGAGCGCCTCGTTGCGGCGGAAGTCGGGGCGGACGAAGTCCGGCTGGTCCTCGTAGAGCCGCTCGAGCTGCTCCTGGAACGCCGAGAGCCGGAAGAACCAGTTCTGCTCCGTCTCGAGCGTCAGCTCGATCTCGTGGATCGGGCAGCGGTTCGCCCTCGAGCAGCTCCGTCGGCGTCTTGAAGTCGGCGCAGCGCGGGCAGTAGAAGCCCTCGTAGGTCCCCTCGTAGGTGAAGCCGTTGTCGTGGACGCGCTGCATCACCTCGCCGACCTTGGCGCCGTGCTCGGGATCGCTCGTGCGGATGAAGAAGTCGTTCGAGGCGTTGATCTTCGGCATCAGGTCGCGGAAGCGCTGCGAGTTCTGATCGGCCAGCTCCCGCGGCGTCACCCCGAGGCGCTCGGCCGCCTGCGCCACCGGCTCGCCGAACTCGTCCGTCCCGGTGAGGAAGAAGACGTCCTCCCCGCGCTGGCGCATGTGCCGGGCCAGGATGTCGGCGCCGATCGTCGTGTAGGCGTGCCCGAGGTGGGGCTGCGCGTTGACGTAGTAGATCGGCGTGGTGACGTAGTAGGACACGCGGAAGCGTATTCGGGCGTCCGACCGGGGCCGCTCGCGGGGCGCTCAGCCGCGGGCGGAGTCGACCACCGCGAGGATCTCGTCGCCGTACTTCTCCATGCGGGCCGGGCCGATCCCGTCGCAGGCGAGCAGCTCGCGTGCGTCGGCGGGCATCGCCGCCGCCACCCCGTCGAGCTGACGGTTGGAGAGGACGACGTAGGCGGGGACGCTGTCCGCGTTCGCGCGCTGCGTCCGCCACTCCCGCAAGTGCCGCGGCGGCGGCCTCGGCCCCGGGCGCCGCGTCCTTCAGATCGAGCTTCTCGCGGGAGCGGGCGGTCGCCCGGCCGAGGGTCGCGGCCGTGACCGTCGGCTTCGTCGCCGCCTGCTTCGCCTCGCCGCGCAGCTCAGCGAGGAACGGCGAGACGCGCTCGGCGTCGGCCAGGACCGCGCAGCGATGCCGCGCGCGGGTGATCGCGACGTGCATCACCCGGCGCTCGGCCTCGTAGCTCTCGCTCAGCCGGTGTGGCAGCAGACCCTGATTGGCGCCGAAGACCGCGACCCGGTCCCACTCGCGGCCCTTGACCCGGTGGACGGTCGCCAGACGCACCCCCTCCCCCCGGCCGACGACTCGAGCGAGGCGCGCAGCCACGGCTCGAACCCGCCCGGGTCGTCGTGCAGGTCGGCGACCTGGATCAGGCCCTCGAGATCGTCGAGGTGGCTTGCGGTGGACTCGCTGCCCTTCGAGCCGTCGAGCATCTCCATCGCCCCGCCGAGGCCGATCCGGTCCCGCACCGCCACGAGCAGCTCCCGGGTTGTCGCGCCGGCGCCGGCCAGTCCGGCGAGGACGCCGATGTCGTCGGCCATGTCCTCGAGCTTGCCGGCGACCCGGTCGTCGTCGATCCGCCGCGCCACCACCCGGAGGTCCTCGATCGAGCGGCAGTTGGCGAGCCACTTGCTGATCCAGCGCGGGAAGCCGCGGCTGGGCCGGCGGCGGACGAGGTCGAGGTCGGCCGGCGAGAGGTGGTCCGGTTCGACCGCGATCCGCAGCCAGGCGAGCGCCGCCGCCGTTCCGGTGCGATCGAGCATCTCGCTGCGAACCGCCGAGGCGACCGGGATCCCCGCCGACCAGAGCGCCACCTGCGGCGCGAGCAGCAGCGAGTTGACCCGGGTCAGCACGGCGGTCTCGCGCGGGTCGCCGTCGGGCTCGCCGAGCCAGCCGCGGATCAGGTCGACCAGCGTCGAGGCGGCCTCGGCGGAGGGGTGGGTGCGGATCTCGAGCGCGGCGGGATCGCCGTCGGCGCCGGCCGCCGCGCGGATCTCCTTCGGCACCCGCACCCGGTTGTAGGCGAGCAGCTTGGAGGCGCCGTCGACGATCGCCTCGGCGCAGCGGTAGTTGACCTCGAGCGCCGCCGCCTCCGCGCCCGGGAAAGAAGTCCGGGTAGTCGACGAGGAAGCGCGGGTCGGCGCCCGCGTGGTCGTAGATGGTCTGGTCGTCGTCGCCGACGCCGAAGACGTCGAAGGCCGGCGTCGCCAACAGCCGGATCATCAGCACGTGCGCGGGGGTCAGGTCCTGGAACTCGTCGACCAGCAGGTGCCGGTGCTCGGCCTGCACCCGGCGGCGGAACTCCCCGTCCCGCAGCAGGGCCTCGAGCGTGCCGTAGATCTGCTCGTCGAAGTCGACCGCGCCGACGCCGAAGAGCCGCTCGCGGAAGCGGTCGAAGCCGTCGGCCAGGCCCGGGACGTCGTCGCGCATCTCCTCCACCTCGGCGGGATCGGTGAGCCCGAGCCGGACGACGGTCAGCGCGTCGAGGTAGGGCCCGACGGGGTCGGTGTTGGCCCGGCGCTGGCGCGGGATCGGGAACACCTCCTCGATCAGGCGGCGCGTGTCCGGCTCGCTCAGCACCCGGGGCCGGTTGCGCCGGTGGCGCGCGAGCAGCGAGTAGCCGAGGGAGTTGAGCGTCCGGGTGCGCGGCGCGAGCGCCTCGAGCCGGGTCTCGAGCTCGTTCTGCGCGAGCTTGTTGTAGGCGACGGCGATCACCGCCTCGCGCCGGTAGCCGCGGTCGGCGAGAACGTGCCGCATCCGCTCCGTCAGGACGCGCGTCTTGCCCGAGCCGGCCGGGGCGATCACCCGCACGGGACCGCCGTGGTGGGAGACGGCCGCGAGCTGGTCGGGCGCCAGCTCCGACACCGGCGCGGCCGGCTCCGCCGGGACCGGCTCGAGCAGCCCGGCGTCGACCGAGCCGGAGTCGACGACGGGCTCGGGCAGGCTCGGGACGCTCCAGCGCGGGCCGCCGTCGATCCAGGCGTCGCGGCCGTCGGCGAGGACGACGTCGGCCGCGCCTCCCTCGCTCGCTCCCAGGCGCGCCGCCTTCGCCCCCCACCACCAGAGGGGCTCGCCGGTGCGGGCGTCGTAGTTGTTGGCCCAGACGAGGTGATGGAGCCGGTCGAACGTCAGGTCGAGCGCCGGCGAGATCGCATAGGGAGGCGCGTCGGTCGTCTGCGGGGCCCGGAAGCGCGCGGGGTCGACCGCGAGGACGATCACGACCGGGCTCCGGGCGACCCAGTGCTCGTGCAACCGCCGCACCGCCTCGTCGGGGGAGCGCAGCACGCCCTCGTCGATCTCGATCGTCTCCACGGCGGCCGACGCCCAGGGCTCCGGGACAGCGCCCCCGGGCAGGACGATCACCCCGCGGCCTAGGGCGGGTGGTGCCTGGACGGCGCCGCTCACTGCCGGGGCTCGCGCCCGGTCAGCTCCCGGTACAGCTCATTCGGGCGGGTGCCGGTGAGCGCGGCGACGACGCCGGCGGCGGCGCGCGGCCGAGCGCCCGACTGAACGAGGCGGCGCAGCGCGTCGACGGCGAAGGCGGTGTCGGGGGCGGAGGCGCGCTTGCGCGAGGGAGCGAGCACGACGACGATCTCGCCCTTGACGTCGCCGCGGAAGTGCCGGGCGAGGTCTCCGAGGCCGCCCCGCACCACCTCCTCGTGGAGCTTCGTCAGCTCGCGGCAGACCGCGGCCGGCCGATCGGGGGCCAGCGCCGCCAGCGCGCGCAGCGAGTCGGGCAGGCGCCGCGGCGACTCGAAGGCGACGACGGTCTCGGTCGACTGCAGGACCCGCTCGAGCTCGCCCGCCCGGCGCGGCAGGAAGCCCTCGAAGCGCCAGCGGTCGGCCGGCAGCCCGGAGGCGACGAGCGCGGTGGTGATCGCTGAGGGCCCCGGCAGCACCTCGATCTCGATGTCGCGCGCGATGCAGGCCTGGATCAGCCGGTAGCCGGGGTCCGAGAGCACGGGGGTGCCGGCATCGCTGATGAGCGCCACGCGGGCCCCGCGCTCGATCGCCTTGGCCAGCTGGGGAGCGCGGCCCTCCTCGTTGCCCTCGTGGTTGGAGACGAAGCGCGGGGGCTCCAGCTCGAGTCGCTCGTAGAGGCGCCCGGCGCGGCGGGTGTCCTCGCAGGCGACGACGTCGGCGTCGGCGAGCGCCTGGCGGATCCGCGGCGAGACGTCCCCGATGTTCCCGATCGGGGTCGGGCAGACGATCAGCCGGCCCGTCACGAAGCGCCCGCCTCGACCGCGGCCAGTTCCTCCAGCGCGAGGATCCCGGCGCCGACCATCCCGGCGTCGGCACCGAACGCGGCGGCCTCCACCGGGGTCTCGTTCTGGGGCGGCAGGGCGCGGGCGCGGAACTCCTCCCGGGCGGGCCCGAGCAGCAGCTCACCCGCGGCCATCGCGCCGCCGCCGAGGAGCATCACGTCGGGATCGAAGGTGTTGGCGAGCCCCGAGAGGGCGGCGCCGATGCGCCGGCCGATGGTCGCAAGGACCTCGATCGAGACCGGATCGCCATCGCCGGCGAGCTCCGTCACGAGGCGCCCGTCCAGCGGGCGTCCCTCCGCGCCTGCCCTGGCCAGCTCCGAGCCGGGCGCCTCCGCGGCGGCGCGGACCGCCTCCAGGGCGATCGCCGTCCCCGAGGCGATCGCCTCGATGCAGCCGTGGTTGGGGCAGGTGCCCTGGCACGGCGGTCCGTCGAGGTCGACGACGACATGGCCCAGCTCCGCACCCGCCCCGCGCGAGCCGCGGAACGGCTCCCCGCCGATGATCAGCCCGCCGCCGATGCCGGTCCCGATGGTCAGCAGGACGACGTTCGTCGCCCCCTGAGCCGCGCCCCGCCGGTGCTCGGCGAGCACGGCGGTGTTGGCGTCGTTGTCGACCGCCGTCGGCAGGCCGAGCCAGTCGCCGACCAGCCGGCGGATCGGCACGTTGCGGAGCGGCAGGTTCACCGCGTTGACGCAGGAGCCGTCCGCGCGGTCGATCGTGCAGGGGATCCCGAGCCCCGCGGCGACGACGGCTCGGCCGGGCGGCGAGGGCGGCGCGCAGCTCCCGCTCGAGCGCCTCGAGCACCTCGTCGGCGCCCAGCCCGGCGACGACGACCATCCGCCGGTGGAGAACCTCGCCATCGTCCCTGAGAACCCCGACGAGCATCTTCGTGCCGCCGAGATCGACGCCGATCGCCTCGGCGCCGGTCGGCCGGGTCACAGGGGGAAAGCAGGATTCGGGGAGGCCATGGGGCAGTATTACCGCGTCATGGCACCCGGCGACCCCGACCGCCCGGAACGCCCCGAGTACAAGGTCTACCGAGCGGGCTCGGGAGGCGGCGGCTGGTGGCGACGGGACAAGAAGCCAGCGCCGGACGCGGGCGAGGAGCCGGCGGGCGCGAAGGCGGACGAGCCGGCGAAGAAGGCCGGGCCACCCGACGAGGGCTCCGGCTACAAGGTCTACAAGGCCCGGCGCGGGTTCAAGCGGCCCGGCGCACCGGACCTGAGCGGCCTCCGCGGCAAGCTCGGCAGCGGCGGCGGGTCCAAGAGCACGACGCCCGGCGAGAAGCCCCTCTGGCGGCGAATCGCACGCTGGGCGTTCCTCGCGCTCGGAGCGTGGCTGCTGCTCAGCGTCGTCCTCTTCGTCGTCTCCTCCCAGATCCAGAAGGGGAAGCTCGACGACGCCGTCGGCGACGAGCTGGGCGGCTTCCCGCTGCTGGTCGCCTCGCCGCAGACGATCCTGGTGATGGGCACCGACGCCCGTCCGGAGGGCAGTGACGAGGCCGGGGCCGAGACCGATCCGAAGTGCCTCGAGGCAGCCGCGACCGGCGGCGCGACGGCCAACATCTGCGCCGTGCCCTCCCGCGCCGACACGCTGATGCTCGTCCGCGCCGGCGGTGGCGCCTTCGAGAAGCTGTCGATCCCCCGCGACACCCTCGCCGAGATTCCCGGCGAGGACGCGCAGAAGATCAACGCCGCCTACGCGTTCGGCGGCGCGGCGCTGCAGGTCCGCACGGTCGAGAACTTCCTCGGGATCGAGATCGACCACGTCGTGATCCTCGACTTCGAGGGCTTCGCCGACTTCATCGACGCGGTCGGCGGGGTCACCGTCGATCTGCCGAAGCGGGTCAAGTCGCTGATCTCCGGCGGCTCCTCCAACGGCGGGCTGACCCTGAAGCTCGAGGCAGGGCGAGAACACGCTCGACGGCCAGGAGGCGCTGGGCCTGGCCCGCACCCGCGAGAACCTGCGCGATCCCTCCGAGGGCGACCCCGAGCGCGCCCAGCGCCAGCAGCTGATCCTCGCCGGCATCCAGGACCGGCTGACCAGCCCGACCCGGATTCCCTACAACCTGATCCACGCCCCCTGGATCGCCTGGAACGCGCCGAAGGCGATGGTCAGCGACATGGGCGGGCTGACGCTTGCCGCAGCTCGCGATGGCGGCCGCGATCGGCGGCGACGGGGGGACGAAGATCCTGAAGCCGTCAGGGGCGAGCGGGGACGGGTCCCTGATCGTGGACCAGAGGCAGTGCGAGAAGGCGGTCGAGGAGTTCCTCGGCGAGGCCGGCCCGAACGAGCCGGCCTGCTCCCCCGCGGGCTAGTCGCCGCTGCCGCTCGCCGACTTGCTCTCGGACTTGGAGCCGCCGCCGTTCCCTGAGGACGAGCCCTTGCCCTCCGAGCCCTTCGAGTCGGAGCCCTTCGAGTCCCCGCCCGAGGAGTCGGAGCTCGAGGAGGAGTCGGTGGCGCCGACCTTCTTGCCCTTGCGGGCGTAGTCGGTCGTGTAGAAGCCGGACCCCTTGAAGTGGACCGCGGGCGCGTGCAGGACGCGGCGCGCCGGAGCCCCGCAGACGGTGCACGTGTCGAGCGAGTCCTCCGTCATCGACTGGATCACCTCGAAGGTGTGGTCGTTGTCGCAGCGGTATTCGTAGATCGGCATGAGGCGCGCGATTATCGCAGGCGTCCCGCCGGCGACCGTCGATCCGACCCCGCTCGCCTATATTCGTCGGCCCGGGATGAGCGAGCCAGAGGACAAGCAGCGCAGCGACGTCACACTCGACGAGATCGTCGCCCTGTGCAAAAGGCGCGGCTTCATCTTCCCGTCGTCGGAGATCTACGGCGGCGTCGGCTCGACCTACGACTACGGCCACTACGGGGTCCTGCTCAAGAACAACGTCAAGAACGAGTGGTGGCGATCGATGCTCACCGATCGCGACGACATCGTCGCGATCGACTCGGCGATCATCCAGCACCCGAAGGTCTGGGAGGCGTCGGGGCACGTCGCCGGCTTCAGCGATCCGATGGTCGACTGCAAGACCTGCAAGCTCCGCTTCCGTGAGGACCACCTGGCAACCGCCGCCTGCGGGCAGAAGCCCTCGAAGAAGGCCGGCGAGGGACCCGACTGCGAGCTGACCGAGGCGCGCGAGTTCAACCTGATGTTCAAGACCCAGGTCGGCCCCGTCGCCGAGTCCGGCTCGGAGGCGTTCCTCCGCCCCGAGACCGCCCAGGGCATCTTCATCAACTTCAAGAACGTCCTGCAGTTCGCGCGCAAGAAGCCGCCGTTCGGGATCGCCCAGATCGGCAAGTCCTTCCGCAACGAGATCACGACCGGCAACTTCATCTTCCGGACCCGCGAGTTCGAGCAGATGGAGATGGAGTTCTTCTGCCCTCCCGACGACGCCGGGAAGTGGCACGAGCACTGGCTCGGCGAGCGGATGCGCTGGTACACCGAGCTCGGCATCCGCCCCGACAACCTGATCCTGCGCCCGCACGACCCGGACGAGCTCTCCCACTACTCGAGCGCCACCTCCGACATCGAGTACCTGTTCCCGATGGGCTACTCGGAGCTCGAGGGCATCGCCAACCGCGGCAACTTCGACCTCACCCAGCACGCCAAGTTCAGCGGCGAGAAGCTCGAGTACTTCGACCAGCAGAGCGGCGAGCGCTACGTCCCCCACGTGATCGAGCCCGCAGCCGGCGTCGACCGCGCGATGCTCGCCTTCATCGTCGACGCCTACCGGGTCGAGGAGGTCGAGGGGCGGCAGCGGACGATCCTGCAGCTGCACCCGAAGCTCGCGCCGGTGAAGGTCGCCGTGCTCCCGCTCGTCTCCAGGGACGGCATGCCGGAGAAGGCGCGCGAGATCTTCGACTCGCTGCGGCGCAGGCTTCCCACCGAGTACGACGAGGGCGGCTCGATCGGCAAGCGCTACCGGCGCCAGGACGAGATCGGCACCCCCTGGGGGATCACGATCGACGGCGAGACCGCCGAGGACGGGAAGGTCACCCTGCGCGACCGCGACACCCTGACGCAGGAGCGCGTCCCGGTCGAGGGCCTGGCCGACATGCTCGTCGCCAAGCTCGAGGACGACTGGTCGCCGCCCGAGCGCTGAGGGCCGGCGCGCTCTCGCGCGCCTTCCGTGACTCGGCGCGGACCATCGGTGCGCCAGCAGGACCGATTCTCGGTCGGTGCCCGGTGAGACCGATCTTGTACCCGCTATCGATGTAGAAGATCGGGTTCACCCCGGTTGGCGGCAGATTTCGCGCCTAGCTGAGAGCCAGCACGGAACGGTGGGGCGTTTCCAACTCCTCGGCCTCGGGTTCTCTCGCGGGGTCATCGGCCGGCTCATCGAGAGCGAGCGGCTACACCCCATCCATCGGGGCGTCTACGCCGTTGGGCATCGGAAGCTGTCGGTCCAGGGCTGGAGGATGGGAGCGGTGCTCGCCGGCGGTCCGGGTGCGGTGCTCAGTCATCGTCCCGCCGGCGCCGAGTGGCAGCTGCGTGACTGGAGCGGGCGCCAGACCATCACCGTGGCGAGCTGGCGACGGAGCACGAAGCAGATCGAGATCCACTCCTCCCCGCTGCCACCCGACGAGATCACCATTCTCGAAGGGATCCCAATCACCACCGTGCCCAGGACCCTGCTCGATCTGGCGACGGTCCTCGATCCCAACGCGCTTCTGAACGCGGTGAACAGAGCCGAAGCCAGAGGGATGGGCGACGTTCTCTCGCTGCCTGCCATCCTCGAACGCCACGCCGGAGAGCGCGGCACCCTGAGGCTCAGGACGGTGCTGCAGGATGCCGGCTACGGCAAGGGTGTGACGTTCGAGGAACTGGAGGAGGCGTTTGCCAGATTTCTCGCCGAGCGCGACCTCCCGCGGCCCCTACTCAACGCCACCGTACGGGTCGACGGTGCCAACTACTCACCTGACTGCCTCTGGCCCGGCCAGCGAGTGATCGTCGAGCTTCACAGCGCCAAATGGCATGGAACCCGGCCGGCGATCGCGAGAGACGCAACCAGGGACCGTCGCCTCCTGCTCGCCGGCTACCGCGTGGTCCACGTCACCTGGGCGCAGCTCCACGACGCGGCGGAGCGCCGCGCGCTCAGCGCCGATCTGCGGAGGGTGCTCGGCGGGGCTAGCCGATGACCAGGGCGAGACCGAGCAGCACCGCGGCCGCGACGATCACCGTGATCAGGCGGCGTCCGCCGTAGCCACGGAGCGCGAAGCCGAGCGCCAGCAGCGTCGCCACGCCGGCGAGGATCGCGCCGGGCCAGCCGAGGACCAGGGAGATCGTCTTCGCGGTCGAGGAGCCGTCGAAGCACTCACCCTCGTCGTTCAGCAGGGTGATGTCGTTGCCCACGTCCTCACACGGCGTCAGCTCGCCGATGTCCAGCACGACGATCACCGCGACCGCGGTTACGAATGCCAGGGCCAGCGCCAGGATGACGGCCAGGATGCGTAGGCCGGCTCCGGCCTTGTGCGGGGCGGTGGTTTCGACGACGTGAGTCTCTTCTCTGGTCTCCATGGGGCGGCATCCTAAATCCCCGCCCGGCGCAAAAGCAACCGGCTCTCCGACCATCCGTGAGGTGCGTCACAGAAACTGGCTGGGCAGCCAGTCGCGCGACTAAGCTGGCCGGAAGCGGGATTCGAATGCGCCCCGGGACGCCGCCGACCATGGAGGAGAGACCATGTCCGTTGCCGAGCAGAACCTGACCGATCGGATCACGTACGACGACCTGTACCGCCGCTGGGAGCAGAGCAACTGGCAGGCCACGGCGATCGACTTCAGCGAGGACCGCAAGGGCTGGGACGCGCTCACCGACATGCAGCGGGAGTCGGCGATGTGGATCTACTCGATGTTCTTCTACGGCGAGGACTCGGTCGCCGACAACCTCTCCCCCTACATCGACGCCGCGCCGACCGAGGAGCAGAAGTACTTCCTCGCGACGCAGCAGGTCGACGAGGCGCGGCATGCCGTCTTCTTCCATCGCTTCTTCAAGGAGGTCATCGGGGCCGGCGAGGACATCTCCTCGACGCTCGCCTCGACCGAGTCCCACCTCGGCTGGGGCTACCGCAAGGTGTTCGACCGGCTCGACCGGATGGCGTCCGAGCTCCGCCGCGACCGCTCCCTGCCGAAGTTCGCGCAGGCGATCACGCTCTACCACCTGATCGTCGAGGCCAGCCTTGCGCAGCCCGGCCAGCACTTCATCGAGGACTTCTTCGTCAAGGAGGGCTCGATGCCGGGCTTCAGCTCCGGGATGGAGAACATCTCCCGCGACGAGCAGCGCCACATCGGCTTCGGGGTCAAGGTCCTCAACGAGCTGATCCGCGAGTCCGACGAGTGCCGGGCGGCCATCGACGAGCTGCTCGGCGAGGTCATGCCCTGGACCTCCTCGGTCTTCGTCCCGCCGAACTGGGACCGCGAGTACACGCGCTGCTACGGCTTCGAGCTCGAGGACATCGCCGAGTGGGGCATCAAGGCGATCGAGATGAAGTGGAAGGCGATCGGCTACCCGATGACCGAGATGCCCTCCCACATCTTCCCGATGGACATGCAGCTGCCGCCGCGCGAGCGGGCGACGAAGATGCTGAAGATGGCCGAGGCCGGCGTGATCGGCGAGCCCGGCCTGAAGGCCGACTCCTCGCCCGAGATCCAGGATCTCTACTTCGACGTCATCCGGCGCTCGATGGACACCGAGGCCGTCAACGGCGGCGGCCCCTTCACGATCCAGTGGCGCTTCAGCGACGCGCAGCCCTGGCACGTCGTCGTCGACAACGGCTCGACGCGCGCGGCTGCCGGAGAGGCGCCCGCCGCGGACGTGACGCTCGAGTCGAGCTGGCACGACTTCATCGAGATCGGCAAGGGCGGGCTCGCACCGCCCCGGGCGCTGCTGCAGCGGCGGCTGAAGCTGAGCGGCGGCCCGCGCAACCTGCTGCGCTTCCGCCGGGTCATGCCCGCCTAGCGCCGGCCCTACTTCTCCCGCTTGCAGACGGTCGCGTCAGCGACCGTGGTCGGTGAGTGATCCGCGTACTGCGTCCGCAGCAGGAACCTGTTCGTCCGCGTCCTGCACCGGGCGCGCAGGTAGCTGCCCTTCCTGATCGTGAACCTGAGGTCGGAGAACGCCCCGCTCGAAGGGCTGGGCACGTCCAGGTCCAGCTGCCGGCCATAGCCGTCACCGGCGTCGCTCCGCCCAAGGCTCCCGACGAGCACCGGGCCTGAGCCGGACCCCTCCGGATCGGTGGCGAGATAGAGCGTGTTCCTCTCCCTGCCGTTGAAGACCTGGAGGGTGGCCTCGGTCACCCGCGGCGGGAGGATCAGGGGCGGGTCCTCCTTGATCTCGGCCCCCGAGCCGCTGTCCAGGCTGACCTTCGACGCGCCGCCGCAGAGCTGCTCCTGCCGCGCCGCGCTCTTGCCCCGCAGCTCCCCCGCGCCGACCTTGCAGCGCGGCACCGCTCCCGAGTCGAAGCGCAGGTTGCGCGCGAAATCGAGGCGGATCCGCTCGATGCTCGGCGGCTCCTCGCCGTTGGCCGAGCTCTCGTCGTTCGTGTCGGTGAAGACGTCGACGAAGAGCTTCGCGGGGGTGAACTTCCTCCCGTCGAGCTTGGTCGGGATCACCTCGGCCTCGAGCGACTGGATGCCGTTCGTCGCGGCGATCGCCGCGCCGGTCGCGGCGAGCGCGACGTGCCACCGATGCCATGAGAACGAGGAGGAGCTTCTTCATCGCCTGACGTGATCCGGAACGAAAACGGGGCGGCCCGAAGGCCGCCCCGTATCCGACCTCATCCTGAGGTGGCTAACCGAGCTGAATTAGCTTCTTCCGCTTGCACTTCGTCGTGTCCGTGGCCGTGCTGTCGCGAGTGGTTCTCGTACTCGGTGCGTCGCCTGGAACTTGTTCGTCTTCGCACTTGCAGCGAGCCTGGACGTACTTGCCCTCCTTGACCGTGACCTTGAACTTGCTGATCGCTCCAACGTGTCGAGGTCCGGGATCGTCACGTCCAGCGTGCGGCCGTAGCCCGCTCGCGCGCCCTTCTTCAACTTGCCCACGAGGACCGAGTTTGGTCGAAGGTGCCCGCACGGGCATGGCAGGTAGATCGTGTCGTCCTTCGTCGCCGTTGAACGCCGGTGACGACCACGGGGGCCACAACGACTCCCAGAACGGCGCCGGCGTCAGCGGTGACCTCGGGTCGCAGGTGTCCTTGCAGCGCTTCTCCGGGCCATCCGGTCGGATGCTCACGATCGAGCCCTTGCCACACAGCTCGATGGCCTGCGCCGTCGGGGTCTGTTCTGGAGCTGCCTCCGTGGCCCTTGCAGTTCGGGACGGCACCCGTGTCGAACTTCATGTTCTTCGGGAAGTCGACCTTGGTCCGATCGGCGCTCGGCGGCTGCTCGAACTTCGTGTCCTCGTCGTTCTCTCCGTGTCGATGTCGACCATGATCTTCGCCGGCTTGAACTTCTTCTTCGGGAGCTTCGTCGGGGTCAGCTTGGCGTCGATGGTCTGCATGTCGTCGTGCGCGATGGCGAGCTCGCCACCGCGACGGCCAAAGCTCCCGTCAGCGCGAGAGCGAGAAATTTCCGCATTCTTTCCTCCTTGTAAGGGCTCATAGAGCCGCTTGCACGGCTCCGCCTCGTGTCTCTCAATGTCCGCCCGGGCAGGGCCGGGCGGGCTGCTCAACTCTACGCCTCAACACCGGCGCCCCGCCATGGTTGCGGTGCGGCTGGCCGGAGACATCCAGCCGCCGACGCCGCTCAGCGGTCGCGGTAGACGTGCAGGTAGTCCGTGCGCTCGTCGGGGTGGCCCGCCGACCGACTTCATGCGGCCCCTGCTTCTTGCACGCCGGCGCCGGAACGTCGTCGGTGTCGACGATGCCGTCCCCGCCCATCGCGTAGCTCTGGATCCGGTCGTAGAGGTCGCCCGGCAGGTCGCCCGGGCCGGTCAGCGTCGCGCTCGCGCCCCGAGGTGCACTGCTCGACGATGGAAGCTCTCGAGCCCCTGGGCCAGCTTGGTGTACCCGCCCGGCTTCGACGTAGGCGTTGATGCCGGCTGGTCTTGTAGGGCACCGGCGGTGAGGCGAGGACTGCGGGGCGAGCGGTCCCGTCGCGCGCAGGTACTTGACCGGCGGCGGTGGCGCCGCTCGGGCAGTCTCTCGCCGTTGGTCGCGGCGGCGACGTTGCCGAGGAACGCCGTGACCTCGCGCCGATAGAGGTAGACGATCTCCAGCGCCGGGATCAGCTCGTCGAAGTACTCGTCGACGCGGCCCAGCGGCGGGGGGATTGGTCGTCGAACACGGTGCGCAGGGCGCCGAAGCCGCTCTCGGAGCGACGAATCACCGGCCGCAGGCCCCGGAAGAACTCGATCAGGTCGGGTGAGAGGTCCTGCAGCGCGAGGAACGTGCCGCTGAGCTCGCGGGCCGAGGGCCGCAACTGAGTCACGAGCGGGTCGGTGTCGACGGCGAAGCGGTCGAGGCGCTCGAGGGTCAGCTTCGACTGCTGGAGGAAGGTCGGCAGAGCCAGGAAGATCTCGCGCAGCTCCTGGTCGCGGGCCGCCGTCGTCGAGAAGACCTCCTCGGTGTTCTCGATCAGCGAGCGCAGCTCGCCCGGGCGCTCGCTCAGGGCGTCGAAGGTCTGCCCGCCGTCATCGATCAGCTGGCGCACGGCGAGTCGCTGGCTGTCGAGCACCCGCAGCACGTCGTCGGCGCGCTCGGCGAACGGCGCGAGGTTCCCCAGGGCCGAGTTCAGGTCCACGCCGCGACCGCGGAGGGCCTGGGAGGCGCCGACCATCCAGTTCTGGAAGGCGACCCGGGTCGGCTCGTCGAAGGCCCGGAAGATCTCGTCGAGCTGGACGGCGTCGGAGACCTGCGCGGGCGCGAGGTCTCCCCCCTCCGGGATCATCCCGGCGTCGGGGTCCCCGGGGGTGAGCTCGACGTAGGTCTCTCCGAGCAGCGTCTTCTGGCGCAGGATCGCCCTGGTGTTGACCGGGATCGGGGCGTACTCCGGCTTGATCTCGATCGTCGCGTCGGCGAGCCCGGAGTCGGCCAGCTCGATGCCCTTGACCTTGCCGACCGAGACGCCGGAGATCCGCACGTCGGACTCGACGGCGAGCTGGCTCGCCTCGTCGAACTCCATGTCGACGCGGTAGCTCTCCGGCTTCAGGGGGACCGGGCCGCCGAAGGCGAGCCAGAGGAAGAGCAGCAGGCCGAAGCACGACAGGGCGAAGCCCGCCGCGATGGCGATCCGTCCGAATGTCGGTGCGCTGGTTTCCATCTACGGGGCCGCCGGCAGATCTCGGCGGTGGTGGGGAGCCGGGCGACCTCGCGCGCCGTTGCCATGTTCGGCCGGCGCGCGACGAGCGGTCGGCGAGTCTGGAGGCGAAGCAGCTGTACATGAGCAGCGCCGCGCCGCATCGGGCCCAGGCCGTCCTGGTTGAGGAAGGCAGGCGTTCGTGTTGTGGTTCAGCCAGGTCAGGTAGAAGAGGTAGCCCTCCGCGTCCCCTGTCGGGGTTGTACGCGAGAGCGTTGAGCAGGCGGTTCAGCTCGGAGAGCCCTCCCGAGAGCGCCTCCGAGGACTCGGTGAGAGGGGGAGCCGCTCGCCGCAATGCGGTGATCGCGGGGGCGACCTCCTGGGTGAACGGGCGAATCTGGTCGCGGACCGGGCTCAGCGTCTTGCGGAAGAACGGCCGGGTCTGCTGCAGGGCCGGGGCAAGGGCGCGCGCCGCGGGAAGCAGGTCCGTGAGCGCCGGGCCGAGGTCGTTGGAGAGGCTCGCGGACGCGCTCAGCGCTCCGCGGGTCTCACGCAGCGCGCCGGGGAGCCCGCGGAGCGTGGCGCGCAGCGACTCCTCCTCCTCGGCGAAGGCCCCGAAGACCTCGTTCTGGGACTCGATGAAGCCGGTCAGGTTCGTGTCGCTCTTGCCGACCTCCTCAGCGAGGAGCTTGAAGTTGGTGATGATCCGGCGGAGGTTCTCGCGACGCTGGGCGAGCGCGCCGTTGATCTTCGCGAGGTCGCGGGTCGTCGGCTCGAGCCGGCGCAGGACCGAGGCGAAGCGCTCGCTGTTCTTGCCCTTCGAGCGCCTCGGCGCCGCCGGCCAGCAGCAGCCGCAGGTAGGCGCGGGTGTCGCCGTCGAGCGAGGCGAGGATCTGATCGAAGTTGATGTTCGGCTGGGAGCTGGCGAGGGGGATGGTGAAGCCCTCGGGCACGCTCTCCTCCTCGGTCCCGGGATCGACCTCGACGGTCATGTCCTGCAGGCCGGTGCGTGGGCGCAGCAGCACCGAGGCGTCCGGGTGGATCAGCTCGGCGTACTCGGGCTCCACCTGCATGGTGACCACGGCCACCCCGTCCTCGAGCTCGACGGAGGTCACGTCGCCGACCTTGACGCCGGAGATGTTCACCGTCTGTCCCTGGCCGGGCGTCACCGCCTGGGCGGTCTGCAGCTCGGTCTTGAGCTCGAAGCGCTCCTCGCCGAGGAACGGGAACCACGACGGCAGCGCGCTGCTCTGCTGGGAGAGGATCACGAAGAGCACGGCCAGGCCGAGGGCGGCGAGGACCAAGATGGCGACGAAGTCGCGCGTGTATGTGCGCAGCGCCTTCCTCACGGCGTCGCGTCCGGGTTCGGGGGGCCGATCGCCGCCTGCGGGCCCTTCGAGGTCGGGGATGTCGTTGCGTGTAGCAGGGGATGTCCTGCTGCACCTCCGGCGCCTTGGCCGGCTTCAGAGGCTGGGTGCCGATCGGGTGCCATGATCGTGTTGCCGTAGAGGACGTCATCTCTGGTGATCGAGCTGCCGCCCGGGACGGGAGTGGCGACCTCGACCGGCCCGCCGCCCGGCTGGATCCGCAGGAACTGGCCGTTCCCGTCGAAGTTCGCGCCCTCACCCGCCTGCGCCACGGCTCCGTAGAAGAACTCCTTGAAGTTCTCCTGCCCGGTGGCGAACTGGTCGTTGATGACGATGTTGCCGGTCGGCACGAGGACGTTGGAGACGCAGCGGCTGGTCAGGCCGAGCTGGGTGAACAGCCGGGTCAGGCTGCGAGTTCCCTCGGACAGCTCGGGCGTGATGATCCCCAGGTCCTTCGCCAGACCGCCGAGCTCGTCCGGGGACAGGAGCTTGTTCGCCTGCACGAGCCAGGGGTTGCCCGACCCGGATCGTGGCGGGCAGCTCCTTCACGCCGGGGGTCAGCTCACGGGCGAAGGCGCGGAGCGGCGGGAACGCCGCGTTGATGTCGATGCAGCTGCTCCTGCGCCTGCTCGACGGTCGGCGCGAGCTGGGCGAGGGTCTCCTCGAGGCTCTCCGACTCCTCGGCGAAGGCCCCGGTCGTGATCGAGAAGTTGGTGATCAGGCCCTTCAGGGCCTCCTCGCGGGAGGCGAGCTGCTCGAACACCGTCGCGCTGGCGCTGATCAGGCCGCTGAGGTCGCCCTTCTCCATTCCCATCAGGGCCTCGTTGACCTGAGCGGTGCCCTTGCCGGCCCGGCCGCCGTAGCGGAAGGACAGGTTCAGCGCCTCCGCCGCGGAGAGCCCCTGGACGTCGGGGTCCTGGCCCTTGTCCTGAGCCGCCGTCGGCTTGTCGGCCAGTGCCGAGCCGTAGCCCTCGAGCAGCAGCGCGAGGTTGCGCCGGTCCGGCGCCTGCAGCGACGTCAGCACCTCGTCGAGCTGGACCGCGGTCGACGTGCTGGTCATCGGGATGTCGCCGCCGTCGGGGATCTCCGGGGCGCTGGGGCTGCCGGGACGGAGGTCGAGGAAGAAGTTGCCCTCGAGGAAGAGGCGCGGCCGGATGATGATCGTGGCGTCGTCGTGGATCGGCAGCCCGTCCTCGTCGATCGTGAACGTCACCTTCGCGGCGGTGCCTTCGGGCTCGACCTCGGTGACCTTGCCGACGTTGACGCCGGCGATCCGCACCGGGGAGTTCGGCTGCAGGGTCGTGGCGCTCGCGAACGTCGCCGTGGCCGTGTAGCCCTCGTCGCTCCACGGCAGTTCCTTCGTGTAGGCGAAGAAGGTCAGGATCAGGATCGCGATCAGGGCCAGCACGCCGGTCTTGAAGAAGCTCAGGCCGACGGGCGGGCGGTGATAGATCCCCTCGTTGAAGTCCTTCACGCCGGGCTTCGGCCTACGCGAGCGCGCCATCAGCCGCCACCTCCCGAAAGCTGGTCCGCTGGTCACGGTCCCCTGGTTGCCGGGGATGTTGCCGATCACCTGCTCGCCGATGGCGTAGGGCTCGTTGCCCGCCTCGCACTCGCGTGGCTGGCCCGGTGCGGCGGTGTTCGGGTAGGGATTGACGTGCAGGTAGTTGCGGATGTCGGTGCCGCCGCCATTCGCCGGGGCCGAGGACGGACTTCCCTCGTTGTTCGGGCCGGACGGGTTGTTGAGGGCGTTCACCTGCTGCCAGTTCCCGGATCTAGTTGCCGAGGCTCCCGGCGCTGGCCACGTTGCTGAACAGGATCGTCGCGTAGTTGCAGACCGACTGGGCGGGGGTGATGAACCGCAGGGTCGGGCCGAGCACGTTGTTCAGGTCGGTCAGGCGGCGGATGCCGGTTCGGACCCGATCGTCGTCGTTGAAGCGGCGCAGCGATGCCGCGGTGGGCGCCAGCTGCTTGTTGAGGGTCGGCGACGCCCGCAGGACCGGGGTTCCCACGGTCAGCGCCTTCTCGATCTCGTCGGAGGAGACGGCCAGCGCCTCCGTCCCGGGCTCGAGGTCGGCGAAGAGGCCCCGCGAGTTGACCAGGAACGGGCGGATCGTCGGCAGCGTCTCGGTCATCGTCTGCAGCGTCTCGGGGGTCAGCGAGATCGTGTCCTGGAGGTAGGGAACGGCGACGTCGGCGAATGCCTGCAGAGTCGTGTCGAGGTCCACGAACATCTGCGCCTGGACCTCGGCGACGGGGGCGACCTCGGCGGCCGACTGCTGGAGCGCGGCGAAGAACGGCCCGATGCCGCTCTCGCGGTCGGCGAGGACGCGCATCACCCGCTCCAGCCGCGGCAGCAGCGGCTCGAAGGCGCCGATCGCCTCGTTCAGGTCGACCCCGCGGCCGGCGAGCGCGTTGCCGAACTCGTACAGGTTCTCCCGCATCGCCTCCGCGGTGGGCTCGTCGAACGTGTTGAGGAGCTCGTCGAACTCCACCGGCTCCGGCTTCGCCGCGCTGAGCGGCAGGACCGCGCCCTCCTCGTACCCCTCCTCGTCGGTGCCGCGGACGATCTGGACGTACTTCAGTCCGAGGGCGGAGCGGGAGCGGATGATCACCGTCGAGTCGACCGGCAGCGGCTCGACGACCTTGTCGAGCTTGAGCGACAGGGCCGCGTTGATCGAGCCGTCCTCCTGGGTGACCGGCTCGATCGCCTCGACCACGCCGACGCGGACTCCGCCCACGCGCACCTCGTTGCCGGGAACGAGCGCCGCCGCGTCCGGCACCTGGGCGGTCAGGCGGTAGGTCTGCACGAACGGCAGGCCGTTGTTGGCGTTGTAGGCCAGGAAGACGGCGAGGATCGTGATCAGGACGGTGAGCGCACCGATCACCGTCGGGTTGCGGAAGGCCGAGGCCATCGGGCTGCCGCGCCGCCGCCTCATCGCCCCTCACCCACCAGGAACTCGAGCAGGTCCCCGGTCGCGTCCGCCGACGCGTCCGCCTTCGCCGGGTCGATCTGCACCTCCGGCTCGGTTTCGTCGGTCTCCGGGGCCAGGCCTTCCGGGAGCTCCGCCCCGAACGACTCCGGCGAGGGCGGCCGGCCCGGAGCCGCGAGCAAGCTCGAGCTGCCGAAGTTCGCGTTGCAGTCGCTCGACCCCCTCGTCACGTACTCGACGCAGTTCGTGATCTGGATCTGCGCCCGCAGGTAGTGGCCGAAGTCGTCGAAGCCGTTGAAGACGTTCGAGGTGTTGAGGATGAACCCCATCAGCGCCTCGATCCCGCCGGTCTTGCGGAGGCTGCCGAAGAGCTTGCGGAGGTTCTTGGCCGGCGCGATGCCGGACTCGGCGAGGGTCTGCAGATCGCGGATCACCGGAACCGAGGCGGCGAGGTCCTCGCCGCTCGCTGCGGTGGCCTTGCCGAGGCTGCGCAGAGCGGGCACGCCGGCGCGCGAGAACGGGCCGAGCTGGCGGGTCGCCCCGGCCAGTCCCGGTGCGGCCGCCTGGAGGTTGACGGCCACGGGCTGGGCCTGCTCGGCGAAGCGGCGCAGCTCGACCATCGTGCTCTCCAGCTCACGCAGGGCCGGCGGGAAGCGGACGAACCCCTCGGCGATGTCGTCGCGGCGCTCCGCGGCGGCGGCGCCCGCGATCGAGGCGTTGCGGATGAACCCGGCGACGCTCTCGCGCTCGCGGGCGAGCGGGGTGAGGATCTGGTCGGAGTCGGCGGCGAGCTGCGCGAGGCCGCGGTTCTGCGCGGCGAGGATCGCCAGCACCTTGTCGGTCTGCTGGAGGGCCGGGTTGGCGCGCCTGATGACCTCGCCGAGGTCGTCGCCACGGGCGGCGAGCCCCGCCCCGAGGTTGTTGATGATCAGCCGCAGGCGCTCGGCCTCGGGCTCGCCGGTGATGTTGTTGACGAGGTCGAGGTCGACCTGCTTGCCGTTGTTCTCCAGCGGCAGCATGAACTGGCCCTCGCCGATCTCGCCGTCGGGGATCTGACTCAGCTCCGGCGGCGGCTCGCTGCCGGCGGCCCGGGGCTGAGTCGGCACGCACTCGACGTACTTCTCGCCGAGCAGCGACTGCGGGCGGATCAGACAGGAGGCATCGGTCCGGAAGTCCTGGAAGCCGGGGTCGTCGATCGCCAGCACCGCGACGGCCTTCCCCGGCGACGGGGAGCCGTCCTCGGTCACGGGCTCGTCCTCCCGGGCGACGTCCACCTCGGCGACGCTGCCCACCTTGGCGCCGGCGATCCTGACCTCCTCGCCGTTGACCAGGAACCCGGCGTTGTCGAAGTAGGCGCGGACCATGTAGTCGCCGCCGTCGCCCTCGCCGTCGCCGGCGGCGCTGGTCGCGACGAGCGCCGCTGCGGCGAGGAGCCCGCCGAGGATGAGCAGGATCCTTCTCACGGCGTCGGCCTCGGCGGGATGTCGTTGGGGTCGCAGTCGGCGCCGCTGCCGGTGCCGAAGGTCAGGAATCCACCGTCGAAGGGGTTCGAGCCGTCCGAGGCCATGTACTGGCCGGCGCCGGGACAACGGGTCACCTGATCGAAGGTCGTGATGTCCTCGAACTGCTGGAGGGAGCCCGGCGGCTCGGTGTAGGTCGGCTCGAGCGTGTCCTGCGCCGGCCCGTTCTCCTCGTAGTCGAAGATGTTGCTGGCCGCCGGCATCACGCGGGCGTAGTGGCCGTTGGCGTCGTAGTAGGCGGTCGTCTCGCCGAACTTGGCGAGCCAGGCGACGACGTCGGGCGAGTAGACCCGGAGGTAGGAGACCTGCTCCTGGGAGTCGTCGAGAGCCTCGACCACCGCGGGCGATGCGACTCGTCCCGCGTCCGCCAGATCGGGCAGGTCCGCGAGGGTGTCGGCCAGATCGTTGGTCGGGCCGGGCAGGGAGACGACGTTGGAGAGGTCGTTGAACACCGGGCCGGCGTTCGTCGCGACGAGCCGGAGGCGGCGCATGAAGGGAGCGAGGTTCTTCGTTGCCGGCTTCGAGGCCGCGACGAGCGGGTCGAGGTCGTCGAGCGCGGCGCGGAGGTTGACGAACGTCGTGTTGCCCTGGCGCAGCGTCTGCGGCAGCGCGGCGAGGGAGCGGTCGAGATCCTCGTTCCGGTTGGCGATCGCCTGGAGCGTGGCGTTGGCGTTCGTGACCAGCGAGGTGAGGTCGTCGCGGCGCTCGGCGAGGGCGCCGAACGCCTGCGAGCCGGAGACGAGGAACCGCTCGAGGGCGACGGAGTCGCTCGCGATCTCGGCGAAGAGCCGCTCGGAGGAGCTGAGCGCGGGATTGAGGAACTTGTAGGCGCGGTTGGCGAGCTTGGTGTTGCCGGTGTAGACCGTCGCGTTGCCCTGGATGAACTTCTGAAGCGCCTCGCGCTCGCGGTCGCGGAAGACGTTGAAGATCTGGTCGAGGTCGACCGGCGTGGTGGTGTCCTCACCGGTGATCGTCGCCTCCTCCTCGAGTTCCTCCTCATTGTTCGGCCCGGGCGTGAGCGAGATGTAGCGGTTGGCGACCCCCGAGAGCGAGGTCGAGCGGATCACCGCGGAGCTGCCCTCGCGGAGGGGGTCCTCCATCGTCACGCTGATCGCCGCCTGGTTGTCCTCGGTCAGGCTGATCTTGTCAACGGTCCCGACCGGCTGACCGGCGACGAGGACCTGGTTTCCGGGGACGAGCTGGCCGCCCGTCTGGAAGAGCATCGTGTACTTGTGGCCGCCGTCGCCGCCGAACAGCAGCAGCACGGCGACGAGGAACGCGGCGAGCACGGCAAGGACCGCCGCCATGCGGGCGGGCGTTGACGCGCCCCTCTCCCCGGAGAGGCGGTCGGGACCGGGGCTACGGCGCGGCGAAGAGCGCCGGGTAGCCCCACGTCCTTCGCTCAAGGCTGTGCCCTCAAAACTCGCTCTCCTCGATCACCCCCGGGGCCCTGAAGCCTAGCGGGGGCAGGCGCGGACAACCAGGGAGAACCACCCCCAAGTGCGGCTGTCCGTTTCCCGAAACCGGGTCCGGACAGCTTAGCCGGATGTGAGCAGGTGCCGAGCCGCCTCACGCCCCACCTCCAGGACGTCCGCCTGGTCGCGGCCCTCGTCCGAGAGCGCCTGCACGGCGATGCCGTCGGCGATGGCGAAGAGGTAGGCGACGGTCGGCTCGGCCTCGTAGCGGAGCGAGATGACCCCCTCCGCGACCTTGCCCTCGAGCGCGGCGGCGACGTGGGAGCGCGTCTTGGCGAAGAGCCTCCCGACCTCCCGCTGGAGCTCGGGGTTGCGGCGGCCGGCGCTGAACAGCTCGAACAGCAGGACGAAGAACCCCGGGTCGTTCTCGATCAGGTCGAGCAGGCTGGAGACGAGGACGTCGAGGACCTCCTCGGCCGTGCCCGCCGCGTCCAGCGGTTCGTCGAGCAGCGCGACGCGGATCTCGCTGTCACGGCGGACGACCTCGACCAGCAGCCGCTCCTTCGTGCCGAAGTAGTAGTGCAGTAGGCCGCGGCTGACCCCGGCCTCCCCGGCGACGTGCTCGAAGGTCGCGCCGGCGATGCCGCGCGTGGCGACGCCCTGGCGCATCGCGTCGACGATGCGCTTGGCCCGCTCTCCCCCGAGCTCGCGCTCACCGCCCGCCGCGCTCAACCGCCCGGCCCCTCAACGACCGAGGGGACGCTGCGGCGCAGCGTCCCCTCGGCTCGGAACCCTTGGATCGGAGGCGGCGGCGGTCAGGCCGTCGACGCGGTCTCCCCGGCCGGGGAGTTCGACGTCGTCGACGTGTACTCGAACTCCTCCTCCGCTCCGAACAGACGGTCGAGCAGCTGCTTGCGCAGGTCCTCGCTGAGCGCGACGGCGACGATCGCGCCGATGATCGCGATCAGGAGCAGGCGCCCGAAGGTGCTGCCGCTCTTCTTCTCCGGCTCGCGCAGGGCCTCGCTCGCGTTGCGCAGCGCTTCGCTGGCATTGCGCAGGTCCTTCTGCAGCTTCTTGTCCTCGAGCACGTCGGAGGGCCGCTTGGCCCCCGAGGCACGCCCGTAGGCATGGCGGCCGGCGTCGTATGCCTCGCGCAGGTTGTCGCGCAGCTCGTCGTCCTCGATCAACCTCTGCACGTAGGGCCTCGCTGTTGCGGTGGCTCCTGCGGCCTTCGCCTTTGCCGCCTTGCCGGCGACCTTCTTCTTGCTAGCCATAAGTCTCTCCTGTGCTCCTCTCGGGTTCCCTCGGCTCTTCCCGGCCAGCATAACCCTCAAACCTCGGCGCGACGGAGGGGTCAGGAGCGGCGCCTCCGAACGGGGCGCGGCTCGAGCGCGACGGCGAGCGCCTCGGTGACCTCGCTGACGTAGACGAACTCGAGCTCCTTGCGCTCGTGGGCGGGGATCTCGAGGATCTCCCCCTCGTTCCGATCGGGCGCGATCACCCGCTTGATGCCGGCGCGCTGAGCGGCGAGTGACTTCTCCTTCAGCCCGCCGACCGGGAAGCACCTGGCCGGTCAGCGTGATCTCGCCGGTCATCGCGACGTCGTTGCGGACCGGCCGTCCGCTGAGCAGCGAGGTCAGCGCGGTCGCCATCGCCACACCGGCGGAGGGCCCGTCCTTGGGCACCGCGCCCGCCGGGACGTGGAGGTGGATGTCATGGGTCGCGAACCAGGTCGGCTCGAGGTCGGGGAGGAAGTCCTCGGCGCCGCTGCGGAGCAGGGAGAGCGCTGCCTGCGCCGACTCCTTCATCACGTCGCCGAGCTGGCCGGTGATCGTGAGCCGGCCCGAGCCGGCCATCGAGGTCGCCTCGACGAACAGGACCTCGCCTCCGACGGGCGTCCAAGCCAGGCCAGTAGCAACGCCAGGCCGTTTCGTGCGCCGGCGCGTCTCGGAGAACGCGAGACGGCGGCCGAGCAGCTCCCGCGCGAGCTTCGCCGAGACGGTGGTGCGCTTCGCCCCTCCCCCCTCCGCGATCCCGCGGGCGAGCTTGCGGCAGACGGTGCCGATCTGACGCTCGAGGTTGCGCACGCCGGCCTCCCGCGTGTACTCCTCGATGATCGCCTTCAGCGCCGCGTCCGAGAACGACGCCTGGCTCGGCTTCAGCCCGTTCTCGTCGACCTGTCGCGGGACGAGGTAACGGCGCGCGATGTGCAGCTTCTCGTCGACCGTGTAGCCGGAGAGCTGGATCACCTCCATCCGGTCGCGCAGGGGCGGCGGGATCGGGTCGAGCATGTTGGCCGTGGCGATGAAGATGACCTCGGAGAGGTCGAAGTCGAGGTCGAGGTAGTGGTCGCGGAACGTCTCGTTCTGGGACGGGTCGAGGACCTCGAGCATCGCGCTGGCGGGGTCGCCGCGGAAGTCGGCGCCCATCTTGTCGATCTCGTCGATCATGAAGACCGGGTTGCGCGAGCCGGCGTCGCGGAGGGCGCGCACGATCGTGCCCGGCATCGCGCCGACGTAGGTGCGCCGGTGGCCGCGGATCTCGGCCTCGTCGCGGACCCCGCCGACGGAGATCCGCTCGAAGTTGCGGCCCAGGGCCCGGGCGATCGAGCGGCCGAGGCTCGTCTTGCCGACGCCGGGCGGGCCGACGAAGCAGAGGATCGGCCCGCTCGAATCCGGCTTCAGCCGCCGCACCGCGAGGTACTCGAGGATCCGGTCCTTGATCCGCTCGAGGTCGTAGTGATCGGCGTCGAGGACCTCGCGGGCGTGCTTCATGTCGAGGTCGTCGTCGGTTCGCTCGTTCCAAGGCAGGTCGAGCATCCAGTCGAGGTAGGTCCTGATCACGCCGTACTCGGCCGCCGCCGCGGGCAGCCGCTCGAGCCTGCCGAGCTCGCGGTCGGCCGCCTTCTGTGCCTGCTCGGGCAGCCCCGCTGCCTCGATCCGTTCCCGCAACTCGTTGATCTCCGCCTGCTGCTCGTCGCCCTCGCCGAGCTCGTCCTGGATCGCGCGCAGCTGCTCGCGCAGGTAGTACTCGCGCTGGCCCTTGTCGATCCCCTCCTGGACCTGCGACTGGATCTTCGAGCCGAGGCTGATCACCTCGAGCTCGCGGGCGAGGATCTCCGAGAGGCGGCGCAGCCGGGCAGCGACGTCGACCTCCTCGAGGATGCCCTGCTTCTCCGTGGTCGGGATCCGCAGCGCCCCGGCGATCAGGTGGGCCAGGGCCGAGGGGTCGTCGACGTTGGTGACCGCGAGCTGCAGCTCCTCCGGCAGGTAGGGGATCTGCTCGATGATCTCGCTGAAGGTGCGCTGGACGTTGCGGGTGAGCGCCTCCAGCTCGGGACCCTCCTCGAGCACGTCGGGGAGCTCGCTGACCTCCGCGATCAGGTAGGGCTCGGTCGCGACGAACCGGCCGAGGCGGACGCGCTCGGTGCCCTGGACGAGGATCCGGATCGTGCCGTCGGGGATCTTCAGCATCCGCGCGACGACGCCGGCCACCCCGACCGTCTCGAGCTGATCCGGCCCGGGCTCCTCGAGGTCGGAGTCCTTGGAGGCGACCATCACCAGGCCGCGGTCTCCGGAGAGCACCTGGTCGATCAGCCTGATCGAGCGCTCCTGGCCGACGGCGAGCGGCGTCAGCGTCCCGGGGTAGGTGACCATGTCGCGCAGCGGCAGCACCGGCAGCGCAGGGGGCAGCCCGTCGCCACTGAGCGCGAGGGCCTCCTCGATCCCCTCCGAGGAGACGATCTCGATGCCGGAGCCGCGCTCCGCCTCGGACTCGAAGCCGATCATCGCGATGGCCGGCCGCTCAAGAGTCGGGCTCGGATCGCTCGATCCGGACGCGACGCGCGGTCGCATCCGGCAGCCGGATCGGAAGCTCGACCCGGAGCAGCCCGTCGTCGAAGGTCGCCCGCGCCTGCTCGGCCTCGACGTCGACGCCGAGGTCGATCGCGCGCCGGAAGGCGCCGGTCGGGATCTCGACCTGCTGGTAGGCGCGGCCCTCGGTCTCGCGAACGGGGCGCTGACCCTTGATCAGCAGCGTGCGGCCCGAGACCTCGAGGCCGACCGCGTCGATCGCCACGCCGGCGAGGTCGGCGACGACGATCGCCTTCGGCACCGGGTCGCCGCCCTCGGCCAGCGGCCCCTCGCAGTAGTAGACGTCGACGCGCGGCGAGAAGCCGGTGGCGGCGCGGGCCGGCGTGCGGCTCGGCACCCAGGAGTCGCCGAGCAGCTCGTCCATCTCGCGGCGCATCCGCTCGATGTTGACCAGCAAATTGCGCTGACGGGCCATCGCCGCGGCAGGTTAGACAACCTCGTAGCTCGCGCCCTCGGTCGCGACGTCGACGGGACCGCCGAACGCCTCGGCGGCGGCCGAGCGGGCCCGCTCGAGGTCGAGCTCGTCCGAGATGTGGGTGAGGACGAGCCGACCGACACCGGCCTCCTGCGCCAGCCGGCCCGTCTCGGGC
Organism: uncultured Solirubrobacterales bacterium; assembly: GCA_963839535.1. Lineage (GTDB taxonomy): Bacteria > Actinomycetota > Thermoleophilia > Solirubrobacterales > 70-9 > RHKX01. Next base: position 60,381 of record CAWIVF010000001.1, on the reverse strand, counting down.
GCGCTCATGTGAACCGCCTGGCTCGGGTCCGGATCGGGGAGCGTCGCCTCGGCGATCAGCACGTCGGCCCCCCTTGCGGCGGCGATCAGCTCGTCGGAGTAGGGACCGTCGGCGCCGAAGACGATGCGGCCGCCCGAGGGCGCGGTCAGCTCGACGGCGTGGGTCGGCCCGACGTGGGGAACGGGGTGGGCGCGGACGCTGAGATCGCCGACGGAGATCGAGGCGTTCGGTTGGTACTCCTCGAGCGGGAACGCGTCGAGGATGAGGCGCTCGCTGTCGATCGCGACCCCGAGCCGGCGGAAGAACTCCTCCGCGCCCTGCGGGGCGATCAGGCGCGGCGCCGAGGAGCCGTCGACCGACGCCGGCCCGTAGGTGAAGGCGCAGGCGAGCGGGATCAGATCGAGGAGGTGGTCGGCGTGGAAGTGGGAGATCACCACGGCGTCGAGCGCGCGGTAGTCGATCTTCGCCCGCAGCTTTCCGAGCGCGCCGCTGCCGCAGTCGAGCAGGACGACGGTTGAGGACTCCTCGATGAGGTAGGAGCTACATGCGCCTCCCGCGTCCTCCCATGACGGTGACTTGCCGAGGACCGTGAGCCGCATGAGCGCCCAATCTAACCTTCGGGCCGAACTTCGACCGAATTGAAGGAGCACACCGTGGCCACAGCGGAAGTCAGCGAGAAGGAAGCACGACAGGTCGCGGAGGACGCCCGCGAGAGCAAGTGGGAGCTGCCGAGCTTCGGCAAGGGCCTGTTCCTCGGGGACTTCCAGCTCGACCTGATCCACCCCCAGCCCCGGCTCGACCCCGAGGCGGTCGAGAAGGGCGAGCGGTTCCTCGCGCGGCTCAAGGACTTCCTCCAGAACGAGGTCGACCCGCTCGAGATCGAGCGCGACGCGAAGATCCCCGAGCACGTCATCGAGGGCCTGAAGGAGATCGGCGCGCTCGGCATGAAGGTGCCGGAGAAGTACGGCGGCCTCGGGCTCTCGCAGGTCTATTACAACCGCGCGCTCTCGATCGCCGGGGTGTGGCACGCCTCGATCTCGACGCTGCTCTCGGCCCACCAGTCCATCGGGCTCGCCCAGCCGCTGCTGCTGTTCGGCTCGGAGGAGCAGAAGCAGGAGTGGCTGCCGCGGGTCAGCACGAAGGACATCTCCGCCTTCCTGCTCACCGAGCCCGACGTGGGCTCCGACCCGGCCCGGCTCGGCACGACGGCCACGCCGACCGAGGACGGCAGCGGCTACCGCCTCGACGGGCGCAAGCTCTGGGCGACGAACGGCGCGATCGCCGACGTCGTCGTCGTGATGGCCAAGGTCCCGAAGAGCGAGGAGAGCCGCGGCGGCATCAGCGCCTTCATCCTCCCCACCGACACCGAGGGCGTGACCGTCGAGCACCGCAACGCCTTCATGGGCCTGCGCGGGATCGAGAACTCGGTGACCCTGCTCGACGGCGCCGTCGTGCCGAAGGAGAACCTGATCGGGCGCGGAGGGCGAGGGGCTGAAGATCGCCCTCACCACCCTCAACACCGGCCGCCTGGCGCTGCCGGCGATCTGCGTCGGCGTCGCGAAGTGGGCGACCAAGGTCGCGCGCGAGTTCGCCGCCGAGCGGGTCCAGTGGGGCCAGCCGGTCGGCAAGCACGACGCGGTCGCGCAGAAGATCGCCTTCCTCGCCGGCAGCGCGTTCGGCCTGGAGGCGATGCTCGACGTCGCCTCCCGCCTGGCCGACGACAAGAAGAACGACATCCGGATCGAGGCCGCGATCGCGAAGCTCTACGGCTCCGAGATCGGCTGGCGGGTGACCGACGAGCTGATGCAGATCCGCGGCGGACGTGGCTACGAGACCGCCGAGTCGCTGAAGGCGCGCGGCGAGAAGCCGGTCCCGGTCGAGCAGGCGATGCGCGACATGCGGATCAACCGCACGTTCGAGGGATCGACGGAGATCATGCACCTGCTGATCGCCCGCGAGGCGGTCGACAAGCACCTCGAGGTCGCGGGCGAGATCCTCGAGGGCGACGGCTCGCTCGGCGAGAAGGCGAAGCTCGCCGTCGGCGCCTCGCAGTTCTACGCCGGCTGGCTCCCGAAGCTGGCCGTCGGCAAGGGCCAGAACCCGAGCTCCTACGAGGAGTTCGGCTCCCTCGCCAAGCACCTGCGCTACGTCGAGCGCAACTCGCGCAAGCTCGCGCGCTCGACCTTCTGGGGCATGAGCCGCTGGCAGGCCGGGCTGGAGAAGCGCCAGTCGTTCCTGGGCCGGATCGTCGACATCGGCGCCGAGCTGTTCGCGATCTCGTCGGCCGTGGTCTACGCCGACACCCTCCAGCGCGAGCATCCGGACCGGGCCGACGAGGCGCGCGAGCTGGCCGAGCTGTTCTGCCTGCAGGCGCGGCGCCGGGTCGAGGCGCTCTTCCACGCGCTCTGGTTCAACGACGACGACGAGGGCTACTCGGCCGCCCTGGCCGTGCTCGAGGGCCGCTACAAGTTCATCGAGGAGGGCATCGTCGACCCCGGCGACCACGACTCGCCGGTCGCCGCCGCCGCGGCGCCGGAGCCGGAGGCCGGCGAGGACCGCGAAGAGGCCCGCGAGCCGGAGAGCGCGCCGGCCCAGTGAGCCCGCGGCTCAGGCCGCGGCGAGCTCGGAGATCGAGGCGGTCTCGGCGCCGATCAGGAGCATCGGCTGGCTCGGCGGGATGAGGCCGTGGGGGGAGTCGGGGCGGAAGGTGCTGCAGGGGCCGCCGAGGTCGAGAGCGCAGAGCATCCGGAGGCCGAAGTAGCAGGAATCGCAGCTGGGCTTGGGGCGGGAGCTGCGGACTCGGCGAGCGGGAATCTGGTCGGGCAAGGTGTGGGTTCTCCTGGGTCCTGAGGGGTGGTCGGTGCGAAGGGGCACCCTCGCAGCCGCGGCCCCGGTCCGCCGGGCGCCAGAACGCAAATACCGGCTTCGCGCGCCGCGCGGTAAGAGCCGCAAAACCCGGCTTCGCGTCACGCTTCCCCGCAGTTTGGGGGGACGCCGGACCGGTGGCGGATTCGCACGGCCGCGCCCTTTCGGCCGGGCCTCGCCCGGGTACAATTCTCGGCGATGGCACACGAGCGAACAGCGCAGCTGAGCGCCTCCCCTCCGCTTTTCGACAGCCGGTTCCTCGACTTCTTCTCGCGGGTGCATCCGGCGATCCCCGCGATCCTCTTCGTGCCCGTCGTCCTCGTCTGCGCCTGGCTCGGCCTCGACAGCGGGTACGGGGCGCTCCAGGTCATCGGGCTCGTCCTCGGCGGGCTGCTGATCTGGACGCTCACCGAGTACTGGCTGCATCGGCTCGTCTTCCACTGGGAGCCGGACCACCCACTCGGCCGGCGCCTCCACTTCATCATGCACGGGGTTCACCACGATCACCCCAACGACCGCCTCCGGCTCGTCATGCCGCCCGCGGTCAGCATCCCGCTCGCCACCCTCTTCCTGCTCGGCTTCATCGCCCTCTTCGGCGAGGCTGCGGCCTTCCCCATCTTCGCCGGGTTCATCCTCGGTTACCTGATCTACGACTACACGCACTACCACGTGCATCACCACGTCCCGCGGACCGCAGCGGGCAAGCGGCTGCGCGAGCAGCACATGCGTCACCACTTCCAGGACCACCGCTTCGGATACGGGGTCTCATCCCCCCTCTGGGACTTCGTGTTCCGCACGACGCCCGCTCGCCGCGACCGTTCCTGAACCAACACACACCTGTTCCATTTGGACGGGTGTACGGGTTTGCACCGTCAGCGAACGGCGAATTCCACACATTCGGGTTACAGTGGACAGGAACGCCGCTCGTGGTGGGGGTCCCTCCGGCGTTGACACCCACACTATGAGAAAGGATTCAGATGGCTGAAGGATCGAACGTCCTCGACAAGGCACGTGGCCTGATCGAGGAGAGGCTGAAGGAACTGGACGAGGAGCGCACCCGGCTGGAGCGCGCGCTCGCCGACCTGAAGGGGACCCGTCGCGGGCCCGGCAGGCCGCGCGGATCGTCCTCGGGCACGAGCACCCGTCGCCGCAGCCCGGCGTCCTCCGGCTCCGGCAAGCGCCGTCGCCGCCGCCGCGGCGGCACCCGCGCCGAGCAGGCGCTCAAGCAGGTCACCGACAACCCGGGGATCAGGGCGTCGGAGATCGCGACCAACATGAACATCAAGCCCAACTACGTGTACCGGGTGATGTCCGAGCTCCAGGAGGACGGCAAGGTCCGCAAGGAGGGCCGTGGGTACCACGCCGCCGACGGGTCTGCGGCCACGAAGAAGGCGGACGCGCCCGCCGGCTGAGCTCAGGTCGGGAGGCGCTCGGGGGCGCCTCCCGAAACCGGCCTAGATCAGGTCGAGTTCCTTGACCGTGTCGCGCTCGCCCTCGAGCTCGCCGATGCTCGTGTCGATCCGCTCGCGCGAGAAGTCGTCGATCTCGAGGCCCTCGACGATCGACCACTCGCCTCCCGAGCAGGTGCACGGGAACCCGGCGACGATGCCCTCGGCGATGTCGTAGGAGCCGTCGGAGGGGACGCCCATCGAGACCCAGTCACCCTCGGGGGTGCCGTGGACCCAGTCGTGGACGTGGTCGATCGCCGCGTTCGCGGCCGAGGCGGCGCTGGAGGCGCCGCGGGCGTCGATGATCGCCGCGCCGCGCTTGGCGACGGTCGGGATGAACTCGTCCTCGATCCAGCTCTGATCGCCGACCTTCTCGGCGGCGTTCTCGCCGCCGACCTCGGCGTGGACCAGGTCCGGGTACTGCGTGGCCGAGTGGTTGCCCCAGACGGTCATCTTGGTCACGTCGGAGACCGAGGCGCCGACCTTCGCGGCGAGCTGGCTCATCGCCCGGTTGTGGTCGAGGCGCATCATCGCCGTGAAGCGCTCGCGCGGCACGTCGGGCGCATGCGAGAGGGCGATCAGGGCGTTCGTGTTGGCCGGGTTGCCGACGACGAGGATGCGCACGTCGTCGGCGGCGCCGGCGTTGATCGCCTCGCCCTGCGGCTTGAAGATGCCGCCGTTGGCCTCGAGCAGGTCGCCGCGCTCCATGCCCTTCCCGCGCGGGCGGGCGCCGACGAGCAGGCCGACGTTGCAGCCGTCGAAGGCCGCCTTCGGGTCGTCGTGGATGTCGATGCCGGCGAGCAGCGGGAAGGCGCAGTCGTCGAGCTCCATCGCGGTGCCCTCGGCGGCCTTGACCGCGTCGGGGATCTCGAGCAGGTTCAGGTGGACCGGCGTGTCCTCGCCGAGCATCTGGCCGGAGGCGATCCGGAACAGCAGCGCGTAGCCGATCTGGCCCGGCGGCTCCTGTGACTGTGACCTTTACGGGGTTGCTCACTTGTCCATCTCCTTCTGAAGGTTTTCGTCGATCGACGCGAGGAACTCCTGGGTGGTCTGGAACTCCTGCTCTTCCCCGACGAGCAGCGCCAGGTCCTTGGTCATCTTCCCGCTCTCCACCGTCTCTACACAGACGCGCTCGAGCGTCTGCGCGAACTCCTGGACCTCAGGCGTCCCGTCGATCCGCCCGCGGGCGTCGAGCCCCCGCGTCCAGGCGAAGATCGAGGCGATCGGGTTGGTCGAGGTCGGCTTGCCCTGCTGGTGCTGGCGGAAGTGGCGGGTGACGGTGCCGTGCGCGGCCTCGGCCTCGACGGTCTTGCCGTCGGGCGTCATCAGGACGCTGGTCATCAGGCCGAGCGAGCCGAAGCCCTGGGCGACCGTGTCGGACTGGACGTCGCCGTCGTAGTTCTTGCAGGCCCAGACGTAGCCCCCCTCCCACTTCATCGCCGCGGCGACCATGTCGTCGATCAGGCGGTGCTCGTAGGTGATGTCAGCCTTCTCGAAGTCGTCCTTGAACTCGGCGTCGTAGATCTCCTGGAACAGGTCCTTGAAGCGCCCGTCGTACTTCTTCATGATCGTGTTCTTGGTCGAGAGGTAGACCGGGAAGCCGCGGTCGAGGCCGTAGCGCAGCGAGGCCCGGGCGAAGTCGCGGATCGAGTCGTCGAGGTTGTACATCGCCATCGCGATGCCGCTCGAGGGGAAGTCGAAGACGTCGATCTCGATCGGCTCGCCCTCGTCCTTGGGGGTCCAGGTGAGCGTCAGCTTGCCCTCGCCGGGGATCAGCGCGTCCTCGGCCCGGTACTGGTCGCCGAAGGCGTGACGGCCGATGATGATCGGCTTCGTCCAGCCGGGAACCAGCCGCGGGATGTTCGAGATCACGATCGGCTCGCGGAAGATGACCCCGCCGAGGATGTTGCGGATCGTGCCGTTCGGCGAGCGGTACATCTCCTTCAGGCCGAACTCCTCCACCCGGGCCTCGTCCGGGGTGATCGTGGCGCACTTGACGCCGACCCCGTGCTCCTTGATGGCGTTCGCGGCGTCGACGGTGATCTGGTCCTCCGTCGCGTCGCGGCTCTCGATCCCGAGGTCGTAGTACTCCAGGTCGACGTCGAGGTAGGGCAGGATCAGCTGCTCCTTGATGAACGACCAGATGATCCGGGTCATCTCGTCGCCGTCGAGCTCGACGATCGGGTTTTCGACTTTGATCTTCGCCACTGGCTGCTCTCCGGGTTGGGGAGGCCGGACCCTAGCGAGAACGGGGAACCCGATATTCCGGCCCCCACAAGACCTTTTCGTCGGGTTCGCCGATTCCGGGGCGGGCGATTCGCCGCATTCGCGCGGCGGCGAGTGCGATGATCCACGCCATGGCCACCGCGCCACCCCGACCCTCACACGCGACCCACGAGGTCACCAACCAGGCGGACCCGCTGGTCGACTACAACGTCTTCGAGTCAGACCGGCCGCTGGTCGAGGCGGTCTCCCGCGAGGGGGGCGACTTCGCCGTCGACACGATCCGCGAGGTGGGCGCGCTTGCCGGCCGGGCCGAGACGATCGAGCTCGGGCGGCTGGCCAACGAGCATCCACCGAAGCTGCGCACGCACGACCGCTTCGGCAACCGGATCGACGAGGTCGATTTCCACCCGGCCTGGCACGAGCTGATGGGCATGCACGTGTCCAACGGCCTGCACGCGCTGCCGTGGCGCCGGCCCGAGCCGGGAGCGCACGTGGCCCGCGCCGCGGCGTTCATGTGCCTCTCGCAGGCCGAGGCCGGGACCGGCTGCCCGATCTCGATGACCTACTCGGTGATCCCCGCCCTCCGCGCCCAGCCCGAGGTCGCCGCCGACTGGGAGCCCCGCTTCAGCTCGCTCGAGTACGACGGGCGGATGGTCCCCACGACCGAGAAGTCCGGCGCCCTCTGCGGGATGGCGATGACCGAGAAGCAGGGCGGCTCCGACGTCCGCGCCAACACGACGGCGGCCGAGCCGCTGAACGGCGGCGGCGCCGGAGCCGAGTACGAGCTGACCGGCCACAAGTGGTTCTGCTCGGCGCCGATGTGCGACGCGTTCCTCGTCCTGGCGCAGGCCGAGGGCGGCATCTCCTGCTTCCTGCTCCCCCGCTTCACCCCCGACGGCGAGCGCAACCGCTTCCACATCCAGCGCCTCAAGGACAAGCTCGGCAACCGCTCGAACGCCTCCAGCGAGGTCGAGTTCCGCGGCGCCTGGGCGCGGATGGTCGGCGAGGAGGGCCGCGGCGTGGCGACGATCATCGAGATGGTCAACCACACCCGCCTCGACTGCACGACCGGCTCGGCCTCCGGGATGCGCGCCGGCGTCGCCCAGGCGATCTGGCACGCCCAGCACCGCTCCGCCTTCGGCAAGGTGCTCGCCGATCAGCCGCTGATGGCGAACGTCCTCGCCGACCTCGCGATCGAGTCGGAGGCCGCCACGGTCTCGGCGCTCTGGCTCGCCCGCCAGTTCGACGAGGCTCACGCCGGCGACGAGCGGGCGCGGCTGGTCCGCCGGATCGCCACCCCGGTGCTCAAGTACTGGGTCTGCAAGCGCGCGCCGTGGCATGCGGTCGAGGCGCTCGAGTGCTTCGGCGGCAACGGCTACGTCGAGGAGTCCGGGATGCCGCGGCTGTTCCGCGAGTCGCCGCTGTCCTCGATCTGGGAGGGCTCCGGCAACGTGCAGGCGCTCGACGTCCTGCGGGCGATGGTCAAGAGCCCGGCCGCGACGCAGGCCTTCGCCGACGAGGTCGGCCAGGCCGCCGGGCGGCGAGCCCCGGCTCGATCGCTTCGGCGCCGCGCTGGCGGCCGACCTGCGCGACACGAACGACCTCGAGTCACGTGCCCGCCGCCTCGTCGAGCGGATGGCGCTGGCCCTGCAGGCGTCGCTGCTGGTCCGCTACGGCGACCCGGCCGTGGCCGACGCGTTCTGCGCGACCCGGCTCGAGGGCGACTGGGGCAACGCGTTCGGCACGCTGCCGCCGGGCGTCGACACGGGCGCGATCATCGCCCGGCACGCGATCCCGCGCTGAGCAGCTCCTCCTCGTCGATCAGGCCGTCGAGCAGCTCCTGATCGACGTCCTCGCTGACGTCGAGGCCGAGGTCCTGGCCGAAGAGCAGCTGGCTAGGGGGAACCCGCAGCGGCCGGTGCGAGTCGAGGCCGGCGATCCGCAGCGTCTCCACCACGATCATCAGGTTGACGAGCCACGAGCGGCGCTTGAGGTAGTAGAGGTCGTGGCACAGCTTCCACGCCGTCCCCAGCGTCGAGCCGGCGTAGCCGCAGCGGACCTGCGCCCATCCCGTCACCCCCGGCTTGATCAGATGCCGGCGCCGGTAGTGGGGGAAGATCCGCTCGAGCTCGGCGACCATCTCGGGGCGCTCGGGGCGCGGGCCGACGATCGTCATCTCCCCGCGCAGGACGTTGAGGAGCTGCGGCAGCTCGTCGATGTGCAGGCGCCGCAGGATCCTCCCGACCGGCGTCACCCGGGCGTCCGACGGACCCGACCACTCGGCGCCGTTCTGCTCCGCCGAGGCCCGCATCGTCCGCAGCTTGAGGATCTCGAACTCGCGGCCGCCGGCCCCGACGCGGGTCTGGCGGTAGATCGCCGGCCCGGGGTCGGTGAGCCTGATCGCCAGGGCGGCGAGCAGGAGCAGCGGGGAGACGAGGACGAGCACCGGGGCGGCCAGCAGCAGCTCGAGGAGCCGCTCGCTGAAGGGGCGGGTCGCGACGAAGTCGGGGTGCAGCATGTAGAGGTACCAGCGCGCGTCGATGGTCCCCATCGGGACGTGGCCGAAGAGGTCCTCGTAGAGCTGATCGGCGCCGATCGTCCGGACCGGCAGGTCGAGCAGCGACTCGAAGGTGTCCCCGCCCTCGAGCCGCGAGGAGCGCCGGCCGCGAGGGCCGGAGACCCGAACCACGAGGTCGATGTCGTTGGCGACCACGATGTCGCGCATCGGCGCCGGACTGGACTGGTCGATCCAGCCGATCAGCTGGGCGTGCGGGATACCCACCTCATGGAGCTCCTGCTCCAGGGCCAGCGCGAAGTCCGGCGCGCCCAGCGTGGCGATCCGCATCGGGCGGGCGGCCAGCCAGATCGGGCCGAGCAGCTCGAGCACGACCGCGGCGACCATCGCGATCGCCGCCGCCAGGAGGGCATGGCCGCCGCCGATCTCGAAGGACCGCGGGCCGAGGGCGTCGGCGAGGGCGAAGATCCCGCAGCCGACGAGTGGGGGCAGCATCGCAAGCACGAGCCTGGTCGTCGGCATCAGGTGCAGCGGCATCGGGAACGGGCGCAGCGGCGCGGCGAGCAGCCCGACGGCCGCGCCGAGCAGGAGCCCCTGCCCGATGCCGACGCTGAGCGACCCGACCAGGAAGACGACCATCGCCGGCAGCACGATCCTCGCTCGCTTCAGCGCAACCTGCCGCGCGATCGAGCGGGGGATGAGGTGCTCGCTGAGGCCGAGGCGCCGCCGCCGGGCGGTGATGTCCCCCGCGGTATCGGGGCTCGCGCCCAGCCGCAGCTGCTCCCGCCGGTCCCCGATCGGCGATTCCGGGTCAGGCGCGCGGGCGTGATGCTGTCGCGGCTCACCGTCCATGGTGGAACCGAATCTTGACAGCGGAAGGGCGTCTTGCGGGGGCAACCTGCTCCGCGGCACGTCGCCGCCCGGCGAGTCGTAGGATCGGAGGGGTGAGCGTCGTCTCCACAGAGCGGGTCTCGATCGGCATCGACGGCCATGTGGCGGAGGTCCGCCTGAGCCGCCCGGAGAAGCACAACGCCCTCGACTACGCGATGTTCGAGGCGATCTCGGCGGCGATCGACGAGCTCGCCGCGAACCGCTCGGTCCGCGCCGTCGTGCTCCACGGCGAGGGCCCCAGCTTCTGCTCCGGGCTCGACTTCCAGAGCTTCCTGGCCGAGGGCCGTCCGATCGACGACATGCTCACCCGCCGCGACGGCGAGGTCGCCAACCTCGCGCAGCGGGTGGCCTATGGCTGGCAGACCCTGCCGGCGCCGGTGATCGCCGCGGTCCACGGCAACTGCATCGGCGGCGGGGCGCAGATCGCGCTGGCCGCCGACGTCCGCCTGATCGCACCGGGGTCCCGGATCTCGATCCGCGAGGCGCACTTCGGGCTGATCCCCGACATGGGCCTGACCCGCTCGCTGCCGCGGCTCGTCCGCGCGGACGTCGCTCGGGAGCTCGTCTACACGGCGCGCATGGTCGACGCCGAGGAGGCGGTCCGGATCGGGCTCGCCACCCGGCTGGCCGACGATCCGCTCAGCGCCGCCCGCGAGCTCGCCGGCGAGATCGCCGCGCGCTCCCCGGACGCGACACGGCGCGCGAAGCGACTGCTCGAGGAGGCCTGGTCGATCGGAGCGGCGGAGTCGCTGGCGCTCGAGGAGGAGCTGCAGCGGGAGCTGCTCGGCTCCCCCAACCAGATGAAGGCGGTCCAGGCCGCGTTCACGAAGGAGCCGGCGGAGTTCGACGCGCCGAGTTAGGGGGCGGCGGGATACGCTCCCTCCGATGGCGGGCGGCAACGGAGTCATTGCGCAGCTGCGCGCGATCGCCTCTGCGGTCGAGGTGCTTCCCGAGGTTCGCGATCGGCTGAACGCGCTCGAGGTGCTTCCCGAGGTTCGCGACCAGCTCGCGGCGCTCGACGCGCACGTCACCGAGATGTCGGCCGAGGTGACGCGGATGCGCGCCGGCGTCGACGTCCCTCGGGGTCTCGGTCGCGCAGCTCAACGATCAGACCGAGAGCCTCAAGGCCCTCGACACCCACTTCCTCGGCCTGCGGGCGGACATGGCCGGGCTCGACCGGCACTTCCGGGCCCTGCGCAGCACGCTCGCGCCGATCCAGAACGCGCTTGCCGGGGTCGGGCGCCTCGGCGGCAGGCTGCGCGGCTCCTGATCGGGGAGGCGCCGGGCCGCGCGTTGGCGCCCCGGCCCCGCCTTAACATGGGATCGGCATGCCGCGCCGTAATCAGTTCACCCTCCTGACGGTCCGGGGCATCCCGGTCGGGGTCGACTGGAGCTGGTTCTTCGTCCTCTTCATCGTGATCTGGCTGCTCTCGGGCTTCTACCGAAACGTGCTCGGGGACCCGCAGGACTCGATCGAGCCCTACACGCTCGCGGTGATCAGCGCCGCCGCGTTCTTCGCCTCGATCCTGCTCCATGAGCTCGGGCACGCTCTCGTCGCGCTCCGCAACGGAATCGGGATCACCCGGATAACCCTGTGGATGTTCGGCGGGATCGCCGGGCTCGAGAAGGACCCCGACACCCCCGGGGTCGAGTTCAGGATCGCGGTCGCGGGGCCCCTCGTCACCGCCCTGATCTGCGCCGCGTGCATCGGCGCCGGCTGGGGACTCGAGGGCAGCGCCTTCTGGGATGCGGCGGCGCTGGACGAGGGCGCCGGGGTCCCCGGGTACATCGCGGTGCTCGCCTGGATCGCCAACATCAACCTCGCGATCCTGCTCTTCAACCTGCTGCCCGCCTTCCCGCTCGACGGCGGCCGGATCGCCCGCGCGATCGCCTGGAAGGTGACCGGGGAGCGCGAGCGGGCGACGACCTTCGCCGCCCGCCTCGGCCAGCTCTTCGCCCTGGTCTTCATCGTCATCGGCGTCGTCCTGATGTTCGAGGGCTGGGTGTTCAGCGGCATCTGGCTGGCGATCATCGGCTGGATGCTCGGCTCGTCGGCACGGGCCACGGCGGCCCGCAGCGAGCTCAACCGCCGCCTCGGTGACCTGCGGGTGGCCGACGTGATGGATTCGGAGCCGGTCGCGATCCCCGCCGACACCACGATCGAGCGGGCGCTCGACGAGTACTTCCTGCGCTACCGCTGGCCCTGGTTCCCGGTCGTCGACGCGGCCCACCGCTTCGTCGGGCTGGTCAACCGCGGCGCGGCCGACTCGGTCCCGGAGGTCAACCGGAACAGCAGGACGGTCTCCGAGATCCTCGGCTCCGACGAGGACCCCGAGGGGGACGCCGCCGAGCAGCGGGTGAGCTCCGAGGCGCCGCTCGAGAGCATCCTCGCGAACCTCCAGCTGCGCCGGCTCGGCGGCCTCGCCGCCGTCGACGGCGACGGCAGGCTGATCGGGGTCATCACCCTCGACCAGGTCGGCCGGGCGCTGCGTGACGCGGTCGGCCCCGGCGCATCCGGGTTCGGCCGAAGCCAGCTTCCGCGGGACTAGACTCAGCGGGCGATGGCGACCACTCGGCACCCCGCCACTCAGCGTTGAGCTCGGAGGCGCCGAGCCTGGGCGGAGCGGCGGGCTCGGGGGAGCAGCCGCGACTGCGCTGGCTGCGCGAGGTCTGGGGGTCCACCCTCGGCAAGAAGATCATCGTCGCCGGGACGGGCTTCGTCCTCGCCGCCTACGTGATCGTGCACGCGCTCGCGAACCTGAAGGCGCTGCAGGGACCGGGCGGCGACGGGCCCGCGGCCCTCGACGAGTACGCCGACTTCCTGCGCCGCGCCGGCGGCCCGGCGATCCCCGGCGAGGGCCTGCTCTGGCTCGTCCGGGTGCTGCTGATCGCCGCGCTCGTCATCCACGTGATCGCCGTCACCCAGCTGATCGCCCGCAACCGCCGGGCGCGCCCCGACGGCAACCCGCCGGTGATCAAGCGGACGCTCGCCTCCCGGACGATGGCGGTCAGCGGGTTCCTGCTGCTCGCCTTCATCGTCTTCCACGTCCTGCAGTTCACGACGCTGACGATCCACCCCACCCCGCTGGCCGAGGGCGCGGTCTACGCCAACCTCTACAACGCCTTCCAGGAGTGGTGGATCACGGCGCTCTACGTGGCGATGATGGTCGTCCTCTTCTTCCACCTGCGCCATGCGCTCTGGAGCCTGCTGCAGACGATGGGCTGGGAGAAGCCCAACCGCAACGCGACCTTCCGGCGCGGCGCGACGGCGACGGCGCTGATCGTCGCGGTCGCGTTCGCGGCGGTGCCGATCCTGATGTTCACCGACGTCCTGGCGGCCCCATGAGCATCGAGCTCGATCCGAAGATCCCCGCCGGCGAGATCGGCGAGAAGTGGCACAACTGGCTCGACGGCCACAAGCTCGTCGGCCCGCGCAACCGCAACGAGTACAAGGTGATCGTCGTCGGCACCGGGCTCGCCGGGGCCAGCGCCGCCGCCACCCTGGCCGGGATGGGCTACCGGGTCGATTGCTACTGCTACCAGGACTCCGCTCGCCGGGCCCATTCGATCGCCGCCCAGGGCGGGATCAACGCGACCAAGGACTACGCCAACGAGGGCGACTCGGTCCACCGGCTCTTCGTCGACACGATCAAGGGCGGCGACTTCCGCTCGCGGGAGGCGAACGTCTGGCGGCTGGCCGAGCTCTCGACCGGGATCATCGACCAGGCGGTCGCCCAGGGCGTCCCCTTCAACCGCGAGTACGGCGGCATGCTCGCGACCCGCAGCTTCGGCGGCGTCCTCGTCGAGCGGACCTTCTACTGCCGCGGCCAGACCGGCCAGCAGCTGCTCCTCGGCGCCTACCAGTCGCTGCAGAAGCAGGTCCACGACGGAGCGGCGGAGATCCACCCGCGCCACGAGATGCTCGACCTCGTGATCGTCGACGGCCGGGCGCGCGGGATCGTCGCCCGCAACCTGGTCACCGGCGAGCTCGAGGCCTGCCCCGCCGACGCCGTGGTCCTCGCCACGGGCGGGTACTGCAACGTCTACTACCTCTCGACGAACGCCAAGAACTCGAACGCGACGGCGATCTGGCGGGCGCACAAGCGCGGGGCCGCGTTCGCCAACCCCTGCTTCACCCAGATCCACCCGACCTGCATCCCGCAGTCGGGCGACTACCAGTCGAAGCTGACCCTGATGAGCGAGTCGCTGCGCAACGACGGGCGCATCTGGGTCCCCAAGGACAAGGACGAGGAGCGGCCGCCGCAGGACATCCCCGAGGAGGACCGCTTCTACTACCTCGAGGAGCGCTACCCCAGATACGGGAACCTGGTTCCGCGGGACGTCGCGTCACGGCAGGCGAAGATCGTCTGCGACGAGGGCCTCGGGGTCGGCTCGACCGGGCGCGGCGTCTACCTCGACTTCGCCGACGCGATCGAGAAGAAGGGCGCCGAGACGATCGCGGGCCGCTACGGGAACCTCTTCTCGATGTACGAGCGGATCACGGGGGACTCGCCCTGGGAGACCCCGATGAAGATCTACCCCGCCCCGCACTACTCGATGGGCGGGCTCTGGGTCGACTACGAGCTGCACACGACGATCCCCGGCCTGTTCGCGATCGGCGAGGCGAACTTCTCCGACCACGGCGCCAACCGGCTCGGGGCGAGCGCGATGATGCAGTGCCTCGCCGACGGCTACTTCATCCTGCCCCACACCGTCACCGACTACCTGGCCGGCCTCGACGACGAGTGCGATGCCGGCAACCCCGCCTACGAGAAGGCGGTGGCCGGCGCCAGGGAGGGAGTCGAGAAGCTGATGGCGGTCGGCGGGACGACGCCGCCGAGCGTCTTCCACCGGCGGCTCGGGGCGCTGATGCTCGACAAGTGCGGGATCACGCGGGACGCCGAGGGGCTGCGGGAGGCGATCGGCGAGGTGCGGGAGCTGCGCGACGAGTTCTGGTCGGACCTGCGGATCAGCGGCAGCGGCGACGAGCTCAACCAGACGCTCGAGTACGCCGGCCGGGTCGCCGACTTCCTCGAGCTCGCCGAGCTGATGTGCCGCGACGCGATCGAGCGCGACGAGTCGTGCGGGAGCCACCTGCGCGAGGAGCACCAGACCGACGACGGCGAGGCGGTGCGCGACGACGAGAGCTTCGCGAAGGTCTCCGTCTGGGAGCACGCGGGGCCGGACGCCGAGCCGGAGCTGCAGTTCGAGGAGCTCGAGTTCAACGAGGTCGAGCCCACCACCAGGAGCTACAAGTGAGAGGCGGCCGATGGACTTCACGCTGAAGGTCTGGCGTCAGGGCGGCAGCGGTGACGCGGGCGAGTTCGAGCGCCACGAGGTCGCCGACATCGACGCCGAGGCCTCGTTCCTCGAGATGCTCGACGTGCTCAACGAGAAGATCGTCAGCGACGGCGGCACGGCGATCGCCTACGACCGCGACTGCATGGAGGGGATCTGCGGCTCCTGCGACCTGCTGATCGACGGCGTCCCGCACGGCCCGCGGCGGGTGACGAGCTGCCAGACCTACATGCGCGACTTCCCCGACGGCGCCGAGATCTCGGTCGAGCCGTTCCGCAACGCCGCCTTCCCCGTGCTCAAGGACCTCGTCGTCGACCGCAGCCCCCTCGATCGGATCATCGAGGCCGGCGGCTACATCTCCGTCACCGCGGGCCCGAAGCCGGAGCCGAACTCGAATCCGGTGCGTCCGGAAGACCAGGAGCACGCGATGGACGCGGCGATCTGCATCGGCTGCGGCGCCTGCGTGGCCGCCTGCCCGAACGGCTCGGCGATGCTGTTCACGGGCGCCAAGGTCGCCCACCTCAACTCCCTCCCCCAGGGCGAGCCGGAGCGCTACGACCGCGCCCACGACATGGTCGCCCAGCACGACGCCGAGGGCTTCGGCGGCTGCTCGAACCACGGCGAATGCCAGGCGGTCTGCCCGCAGGAGATCTCGATCAAGGTGATCGGCGAGCTCTACCAGGACTACCGCAAGGCGATGATCCACCGGCTGCGAGCGCGACGGAGGCGCGGTAAAGCCCCAGTAGGACGAACACCCGCGCGCTCGCTGGCAGAAAACTGTCCCTGGGCGACAGTTATCTGCCACCCGGTCCTCGCGAGCCAGTTTGGCCGCCCGGACCTGCTCGCTGGCGGAAAAGTTCGACCCAATCGAACTAATCAGCCACCCAGCCTGTGGGGCCGTGCCACCACCCCCTCCCCAGCCCAAACCCACTTTCGAGCCCGCCCGGACGCCGAGCGCGATCGCGCTCAATCCAGGCGGACTGCCGATGCGAATAACATGCCGCGCCGTGCCCGCCCACGACGTACTTGTGATCGGCGCCGGACTCGCGGGACAGCGGGCGGCGCTCGCCGCCGCTCAGGCAGGCGCGTCGGTGGGGATCATCAGCAAGGTCCACCCGGTCCGCTCCCACTCCAACGCCGCGCAGGGCGGGATCAACGCCGCGCTGAACGTCGATGACTCCTGGGAGTCGCACGCCTTCGACACGATCAAGGGCTCCGACTACCTCGGCGACCAGGACGCGATCGAGATCATGTGCCGCGAGGCGCCCGACGAGCTGCTCAACCTCGAGCACATGGGCGTCACCTTCCACCGCAACGAGAAGGGCGAGCTCGGCACCCGCGCCTTCGGCGGCGCCTCCGTCGCCCGCACCTATTACGTGGCGGACATCACCGGCCAGGCGATCATGCACACGCTCTACGAGCAGCTGATGAAGCACGCGGACCTGATCGACCGCTACGAGGAGTGGTTCACGACCGAGCTTGCGATGAACGACGCAGGGCCACTGCGTCGGCGCGGTCACCCGCAACATCAAGGACGGCGCGATGGAGCTGTTCGAGGCGAAGAGCGTGATCCTCGCCTCCGGCGGCAACGGGCAGATCTGGCAGCCGACCACCAACGCGCTGATCTGCACCGGCGACGGGATCGCGATGGCCTACCGCGCCGGGGCGAAGCTGATGGACATGGAGATGATCCAGTACCACCCGACGACGCTGGCGGGCAAGGGCTTCCTGATCACGGAGGGAGCCCGCGGCGAGGGCGCCCACCTGCTCAACGCCAAGGGCGAGCGGTTCATGGAGCGCTACGCGCCCAACAAGATGGAGCTCGCCTCCCGCGACGTCGTCTCCCGCGCCGAGCAGACCGAGATCAACGAGGGCCGCGGCTTCCCCGACGGCACCGTCGCGCTGGACATCACGGTCGTGCCGCGCAAGCGGATCCACGAGGCGCTGCGCGAGATCGTCCTCGTCGGCCGCGACTTCGCCGGCGTCGACATCACCCGCGAGCCGATCCACATCAAGCCCGGCAACCACTACACGATGGGCGGCGTCAAGACCGACATCTGGGGCCGCTCCAACGTCGAGGGCCTCTACGCCGCCGGCGAGGTCGCCTGCGTCTCGGTCCACGGCGGCAACCGCCTCGGCGCCAACTCCCTGCTCGACACGCTGATCTTCGGCCGCCGCTCCGGCGAGGACGCGGCCAAGCGCGCGCAGGGCCGCGGTCACGATCGCGTCTCCCGCAGCGTCCTCGCCGACGAGCAGGCCCGGGTCGACCGGATCGTCAGCCGGGAGCGCGGCTCGGGCAGGCGCGTCTCCGAGATCAAGGCCGAGCTCGGCGCGACGATGGACGGCAAGGTCGCCGTGTTCCGCGACGAGGAGGGCATCAGCGAGGCGCTCGAGATCGTCAAGCGGCTCAAGGAGGAGGCGAAGTCCGCCTACATCGACGACCGCGGAACGATCTTCAACCAGGACGTGCTCGGCGCGCTGGAGCTCGAGAACATGCTCGACCAGGCCGAGGCGACCTGCATGGCCGCGCTCGAGCGCAAGGAGAGCCGCGGCGCGCAGTTCCGCACCGATTACCCGGAGCGCAACGACGAGGAGTGGCTCAAGCACATCGACGTCTCGCAGAACGGCGACGGCCCGAAGCTCGACTACTCACCGGTGACGATCACCGACTGGCAACCGCAGGAGAGGACTTACTAGATGGCCGGCTACACGCTCAAGGTCCGCCGCTACCAGCCGGAGGCCTCCGAGGACGAGGAGCGCGGGGCGTACTGGGAGACGTTCGACGTCGACCTCGACCCCACCCTCTCGGTCCTCGACGGCCTGCTCCAGGCGAAGAACGACCAGGACGGGACGCTTGCGGTCCGCTGCTCCTGCCGGGCGGCGATCTGCGGCTCCTGCGGGGTCAAGGTCAACGGCCAGTCCACGCTCGCCTGCAAGACCCAGCTCGGCGAGGCGGCTGACGAGGCGGCCCGGATCGCCCGCTCGAACGCCAGCGGGCCGATCGGCCGCGAGGGGGATGCCGCGCAGGGCGTCAGCACGCCCCTCGTCCGGGGAACGGCGCGAAGCCCGAGATCGGGTATTACCGTCGAGCCGATGGGGAACATGCCGGTGATCAAGGACCTGGTGACCGACATGGAGTCGACGCACTGGGAGAAGTACCGCCGCGTGACGCCGTGGCTGCTGCCGTCCGGACCGCCGCCGGAGCGCGAGTACATCGTCCCCGCCGAGGCGATGGTCGACGTGACCCAGTCGGTGGCCTGCATCCAGTGCGGCGCCTGCGTCTCCGCCTGCCTCTCGATGGAGGCCGACCCCGACTTCATCGGCCCGGCCGCGCTCGCGAAGGCCTACCGCTTCGTCGGCGACCCGCGCGACGGCCAGACGACCGAGCGCCTCTACGACCTCGCCAACGACCCGCACGGGATCTACGACTGCACCCACTGCTTCTCGTGCATCGAGGCCTGCCCGAAGGGCGTCGCCCCGATGAACCAGATCATGCGCCTGCGGCGCCTGGCGGGCGGCGAGCACGGCGTCAAGGACGTCAACAACGGCCACAGCCACGAGATCGCCTTCGTCAAGATCATCGAGAAGAAGGGCACGCTCGACGAGTCGCTGCTGCTCCAGGAGTCCTACGCCCCCGGCGTGAAGGGCAAGCTGATGCCCTCGCTGGCCTCGATCAAGGGCCTGTTCCAGTCGATCCCGACCGCGATCCGCGGCATCCGCACCGGCAAGATGCGCTCGGTCCCGAAGCTGATCCCGGGCGTGCACCACAAGCTTCCCGGCGAGTCCCAGGGTCACGTCAAGCGGATCTACGAGCGGGCCGAGGAGAGCGGCATCGAGCTCAACCTCTACGTGATCGGGGAGGGCGGCGAGGAGGAGGACAAGCTCAACGTCCAGGAGGTCCCCGCGGCCGATCTCGAGGCCCCCTCCCAAGCACAGAGTCAAAGCTGATCAGCAGGAACCCGGAGGTACCCGCATGAAACTCGCCTACTGGCCCGGCTGCGTGTCCCGCGGCTTCACCCCTGAGCTGCATGGCTCGATGGAGCTCACCGCCGACGCGCTCGGGATCGAGCTCGTCACCCTCGATCGCGCGAGCTGCTGCGGCGCCGGCGTGATCGCCGAGCACAACCAGGAGCTCGCCGACAGCCTCAACGCCCGCACCTTCGCCCTCGCCCAGGAGACCGGCCTGGCGATGGTCAACATCTGCTCGACCTGCCAGGGCGCCCAGTCGGAGTGCCAGGAGCGGCTCGACGCCGACTCCGCCTACCGCGCCCACATCAACGAGGCGCTCGCGCCCGAGGGGCTCGAGTACAAGAAGGCCGCCGACGGCTGGACGAACAAGAACTTCCTCTGGCTGCTCGTCGAGGACTACGGCCTCGACAAGCTCAAGGAGAAGGTCAAGCGGCCGCTCGGCGGCCTGCGGGTCGGCCCGTTCTACGGCTGCTACGTGCTGCGGCCGAAGACGCGCCTCGGCTACGACGAGCACCCCGACCGCGACCTCTACCTCGAGCGCGTGATCGAGGCCCTCGGCGGCGAGGTCGTCGACTACGACGGCGCCCGGCGCTGCTGCGGCTTCCCGGTGATCACGATGAACCGCGAGACGTCGCTGAAGCAGGCCGGCACCCACGTCGGCGACGCGATGGACGCCGGCGCCGACTGCCTCGTCACGCCGTGCCCGCTCTGCCACCTCAACCTCGACATGCAGCAGCCGGAGGCGGCGAAGGTCGTCGGCCGCGACCTCGGCCTCGCCGTCCTGCACCTGCCGCAGCTCGTCGGCCTGGCCCTCGGCTTCGAGCCGAAGCAGCTGGGGATGCCGAAGCACATCGCTTCGACCCTCGCGGTCAACGACCGCATCGCCGCTCTCGCCTAGCTCGGGGTCAGGACCGAGGCAAGCTCGCGGCGGGAGCTGATCTCCAGCTTCCGGTAGGCGTTCGAGAGGTGGACCTCGACCGTCTTCGGGGTGACGTAGAGGGTCTGGGCGATCTGCTTGTTCGTCTGGCCCTCGAGCGCGAGGTCGGTGACGCGCTTCTCCGATGCCGTCAGTGACGCCGGCCCGCTGAGTGCGCTCGAGCGCGGCCGCGCGCCGCTGGCGTGCAGCTCGGTCCGGGCCTGCGCCGCCAGCGGATCGGCTCCGCAGGCCTCGGCCAGCTCGTAGGCCCGCCGCAGGGGCTCGCGAGCCTCGCTCTGCTTGCGCCCGCGCCGCTGCGCCGCCCCGAGGGCCGCCAGCGCGCGGCCGAGCTCCAGCTTCATCGGCGAGCGCTCGAGCAGCTCGATCGCGCGCTCGAGGTCATCGAGGCCGCGCTCCCCGCGGATCTCGCCGAGCAGGCGCAGCGTCCGGCCGACCGTCCCGGGAGCACCCCAGCGCTCGGCGCGCTCGAGCTCCAGCTCGAGCACCTCCTCGGCCTCCTCCCTCCTGCCGAGCTTGTCGAGCGCGCGCGCCTTGAGCGAGAGGCTGGTGGCGAAGGCCGGGTTGATGCGCCAGTCGCAGAGCTCGGCGTGGGTCTCCGCCGCGGCGAGGGCCTCCTCGGCGCGCCCGCGGGCCAGCAGGACCTCGATCTCACCGACCCGCCAGATCAGAGCGCCGTCCCCGATGCCCTCGGGCCGGGCGATCTCGTGGAGCGCCTCCTCCGCCTCGTCGAGCTTCCCCTGCTCGAGCAGGGTGGTCGAGAGCAGCCCGTGGGCGTAGTCGAGCGTCGCCCCGCCGAGCAGGTTGATCTGCTCGATGCCGGCCCGCAGCGACTCCTCCGCCTCGCGGAGCTCGCCGTGGCGGAGCTGGGTGAACCCGCGCCAGAGGTGGACGGTCATCACCCCGAACATCCCGCCCTGCTTGTGGGAGCGGGCGAGCGCGCGGTCCCACATCTCCATGGCCTCCGGCCGCTCGGCGGCGACGAGGACGACGTTGGCCACGATCCAGGTGAGGCCGGTGTCGAGCTCCATCCGCGCGGCCCGCTCGATCGCCGAGGACGCGAGCTGCAGCGCACTCCTCCGCCGTGCCGCCCCGGTAGAGCCAGTCGTAGGAGGCCGCCGCGGCCAGCACCGCCTCGCCTCCCTCCGGATCCTCGGGCATCGACCGCAGCCGCTCGTAGCGCGCCTCGGCGTCGGGGACCTTGGCGCCGAAGTAGACGGAGATCAGCTCCGCCGATTCGACGATCCTCCCGATGTCGGCTGCCGACTCGGGCAGGTCCAGCCGAGCCTCGGCGGCCAGGTCGGCGGCGCGCTGGGCCTCGCCGACGAAGAGCAGGGACCGGCTGAGGGCGTAGGCCGCGTAGCCCCGGGCCTCCGGCGAGTCCAGGGTCCGGTAGGCCTGGGTCAGATGCTCGATGGCGTGCGGTCCGCCGGTGCCGGCCTCGGACATGCCGAGCTGGAGCAGCACGTTCGGCCGCCGGTCGGCCGGAAGGGGCTCGGCCAGCATCCTGGTCAGGTACGTCACGGCGCTGTCGGCGGCGCCGCTGGCCGTCGCCATGATCGCGGCCTCGGCGAGCCGGTCGATCGCCCACTCCTCCCCGATCGGCGGGGCGGCCAGCAGCTGCGCGGCCACCCGCTCGGAGGAGCCGCCGGCGTCCTCGATCAGCTTCGCCGCCCGCTTGTGCTGGAGCTGGCGCTCGGCGGCGGGGATGTCCTGCAGGATCACCTCGGCGACGACGGGATGGGCGAACCCGAGCGGCGAGCCGGCCCGCAGGATCTCGGCCTGAGCGAGCGCCCCGGTCATCTGCGCCACCTCGGCGAGCTCCTGACCGGCGAGGGCGGCGACGGTCGAGACGTCGGCGCCGTCGCCGAGGATCGCCACCGCGCGGGCCGTGGCGGTCGCCTCCGCGGGCAGCCTGCCGAGCCGCCCGAGCACCGACCTGGCCACCACGCGGGGGCCGACGTCGGAGATCGCGCTCGCGTCCCTGGAGGTCGGCGTGGCGCCCTCGAGCTGAAGGCCGCCGAGCAGCTGCTGCAGGAGCAGCGGGTTGCCGGCGGTGGCCCGCTCGCACGCCGCCGCGAAGACGTCGTCGGCGGGCTGCTCGAAGCGCTGCGCCACCACCTCGTTCACCGCCGCGGAGCTGAGCGGCCGCGGCCGGATCGACACCGCCGCCGGCCCGCCGACGATGTCGCCGATCAGCGCCGGGTCCGTGCCGGGATCGGTGTCGCGCAGGCCGGCGACGATCCCGATGCTCGTGCCCTCCAGGCGGTTGACGAGGTAGGCGAGATATCGCAGCGACGGCCGGTCGCACCAGTGGAGGTCGTCCACCACCAGCAGCGTCGGCTGCTCGGCGGCGAGGTTCAGCGTCATCCAGTAGAGGCCGTGGAGGATCGAGAACGAGACGGCGCCGGTCGGGGGCTCGGCCGGCTCGGAGGCGGACTGGAAGAGGCCGGCCGCCGGCGCGGCAGCGTCGGCGAACGCGGTCTCCCGAGCCCCGGCATCCGCGAGCGGCGCCTCGAAGAGCTGGCGCACGACCCCGAAGGGGTAGTCGACCTCGAGCTCGCTCCCGCGCGCCGCCAGCACCCGGAACCCGTGCCCCGCCGCGGACGTCCTGGCCTCGGCGATCAGCGCGCTCTTGCCCATCCCCGCCGGGCCCTCGACGACGACGACGTGGCCGTCCCCCTCCGAGATCGAGGTCAGCGTCGTCTCGAGCTGGTCCAGCTCCCGGTCGCGCTCGACCAGCTGCGCGGTGGCGCTCACGCTTCGGCCAGCGCCCCAGCCAGCTCCGACCGTGAGCTGATCTCGAGCTTGCGGTAGGCGTTGGAGAGGTGGACCTCGACCGTCTTCGGGGTCACGTAGAGGGCCTGGGCGATCTGCTTGTTGGTCTGCCCCTGCGCGGCGAGCTCGGTGACCCGCTTCTCCGAGGCGGTCAGTGAGTCGGGGCCCTTCAGGGCGCTGCTGCGCGGCCTGGCGCCGGATGGCGTGCAGCTCGGTGCGGATGTCGGCCGCGAGGCCGTCGGCGCCGCATGCCTCGGCGAGCTCGTACGCCCGCCGCAGGGGCTCCCGCGACTCGCTCGGCTTGCGGGAGCGCCTCGTGGCCGACCCGAGCGCGGCAAGGGCCTTGGCGAGGTCCAGTCGCGACAGCGAGCGCTCCAGGTGCTCCACCGCCTCGCGCAGGTGCTCGATCCCGTCGTCGCGCTCGATCCTGCCGCAGTGTCAACAGGGCCCGCCCGATGGCCCCCGGCGCTCCCCACGCGCTGGCCAATCCGAGCTCCGCCTGCGCCGCGGCGATCGCCTCTTCGGTCCGCCCGAGGGAATCGAGGGCCCGCGCCCGCAGCGAGCCGGCCCCGAACCAGGCGGGGTTCCTGCGCCAGTCCGCAAGCTCGTCGAAGACCTCCACCGCGGCCAGAGCCTCCTCCCCGCGCCCCTCGGCGAGCAGCAGCTGGATCTCGCCGAGGCGCCAGAACATCGAGCCGTCCGAGGAGTCCTGCGGCGGGCTGACGGTTTCGAGGGCCTCTCGCGCCTGCTCGAGGCGACCCCGCTCGACCAGCGTGGAAGTCAGGAACCCCGCCGGGTAGGACATCGTGCTCAAGCCCCAGAGCCTCATCTGCTCGACCCCTGCGAGGAGGGACGACTCCGCCTCCTCGAGCTCGCCCTGGCGCAGCAGCGTGAACCCGCGCCAGAGACGGACCGTGAGGATGCCGAACATCGAGCCACGCTCGTGGGCCTTGGCGCGCGCCCGCTCCCAGAGGTCCACCGCGCGAGGGTCGTCGGCAGCCACGAGTACGACGGTGGCGGTGACCCAGAGCAGGCCGTTGTCGACCGCGAACATGTCGTCGCTCTCCAGGGCCGCGAACGCCAACGGCACGCACTCATCGACGGTCCCGCCCCGGCCCATCCAGTCGAAGGAGGCGGCGGCCGCAAGCATGCTCTCTCCCGCGCCCCTGCCCTCAGGTACGTCGCGCAACGTCGCCAGACGCTCGCCGGCGTCCGGGACGTCGGCGGCGAAGTAGAGCGTGATCAGCTCGATGGACTCGATCATCCTGGCCACGTCGGGGTGGTCCGACCCGCAGGGCGGGAGCCGCCTCGGCGGCGAGGTCGGCGGCGCGCTGCGCGTCCCCCATGAACATCCAGGTCCGAGCGAGCGCGTAGGCGGCGAAGCCGCGCGCCACGGGGTCCTCGAGCGCTTCGTAGGCGCCGAGCAGATGCTGGGCCGCGCGCTCGCCGTTCGAGTCGACCTCGGCCATCCCGAGCTCGAAGAGGACCTCGGCCCGGGCCTGCTCGGGTAGCGGCTCGGCGAGCATCCTCGTCAGGTAGGTCGCGGCGCTCTCGGGCGCCCCCTTCGAGACGGCGCCGCGGGCGGCCTCGCGAAGCGCTTCGGCGACCCAGGGCTCCCCGTTCGGCGGTGCCGCGAGCAACTGGGCGGCGACCTTCTCGCTGAGTGCCCCGGCGGCGCGCATCAGCTCGGCGGCGCGGGCGTGCTGGAGCTGCCGCTCTCCCGGCGGGATGTCCTCGTAGATCGCGTCGCGCACCAGGGGATGGACGAACCCGAGCGGCGAGCCCGGGCGAAGGATCTCCGCACGGGCCAGGGCGCCGGTGATTCGGCCGACGCCCGCGGGCTCGTGGCCGGACAGTTCCGCCAGGGACCTGACGTCGGTCCCATCGCCGAGGATCGCGACGGCACGGGCCACCTCGGTCGCCTCCGGCGGGAGCCGCGAGAGCCGCAGCAGCACCGTCCGCGAAACCGCTCGCGGACCAACGGCGGAGATCGCGCCCGCATCCTGGGCGGTGGGAGAGGCGCCCTCGAGGGCGAGGGCGCTGAGCAGCTGGCGGAGCAGCAGCGGATTGCCGCCCGGTGACCCGGAGGCAGGCGCCGCGAAACTGCTCGTCGCCGGCGCGCTCGAAGCGCTCCTCGACGACCTGGCCGACCGCCTCCACGCTGAGCGGGCCGGGTCGGATCGGCACGAGTCATCGGGTTTGCCGCGATGTCGGCGACGAGCGCGGGGTCCGTGCCCGGGTCGGTGCTGCGCAGGCCCGTCAGCAGCCCGATCGAGGTCCCCTCGAGGCGGTGCGCGAGGTAGGCGAGGAAGCGCAGCGAGGAGCGGTCGCACCAATGGAGGTCGTCGACGACGAGCAGGGTCGGTCCCTCCGACGAGAGGTTGAGCGCCAGCCAGTAGAGGCCGTGGAGAACCGAGAAGGAGATTGCCTCCGGGGCGCCCTCGCCACCCGCCTCCGAGAGGTGGCCGAACACGACCTCGGCGGGGGCTGCCGCGTCCGCCAGGGCGGTGGCGCGGCGGCTCTCGTCGACGAGCTCGCCCTCGAACAGCTGCCGGACGACCCCGAACGGGAAGTCCATCTCGAGCTCGCTCCCGCGGGACGAGAAGACGCGGAATCCGCGTGACGCAGCCTGCTCGCGGACGGCCTGGACCAGGGCGCTCTTGCCGATTCCGGCCGGCCCCTCGATCAGCAGGGTCCTGCCCTCTCCGGCGGCGATCGCATCGAGGGCCGCCGCCGCCGATTCGAGCTCCGCATCCCGCTCGACGAGCTGTTCCGCGCCTGCCATGGGGCGAGGGTAATGCACGCGAACGGCGGGCCCCCGCGGGAGCCCGCCGCCTCCAAAACGGCCCCTGGTGCAGCTAGTTCCCGGGCTTCACGCGCGTCAGGCTCAGCTCCCAGCGGATCTTCGTCTCCTCGAACCCCTCGGGCCAGACGATTCCCTCATCGCCCTTGCCGATCGTGATCAGCTTGCCGATCTTCTCGTCGAAGACCTCCTTCATGGGGAGCTCCGCCGACGAGCGCTTGCCGAAGCTCTCGCCGCTGAGGATCCGGGGGAACATGCCGCTCCCGCAGCGCTCGTAGGGGTCGCCGCCGGCGTTGTCCTCCGGCTGGAGCTCGACGTGCTCGGGCCGGTAGTAGTCGATGGACATCCAGAACGGCTTGAACGTCTTCGTGCCGCAGTCGGGACCCGGCCCGCCCGGAACGCCGCCGCCGTTGTCGGGGCATCCCGGCGCGATCGGGGTGACCGAGTTCGTGTGCGATCGGGTGACCTTCGCCTTCGTCGGGATCCGCAGCACCTTGGTGCCGGAGGTGATGATCGGCTCCTTGAGCTGCGGGACCTTCGTGATCGTCAGCTTGACGGGCTTCGTGCTCTCGAACTTCGCCTTCTCGTCCGTGACCGAATCGATCGTCGGATCGCACGGCCCGGTCGAGGCGTGGTGGTACTCGTTGGCGTGGGTCTGGACGCCCTTCACCTCCGCCTTGAACGTGGCCTGCTCGTACTTGCCGGCCTGCGCGCTGGCGCAGAACGCGGCGACGAGGAGGGCCACGGCCATCAACGCGGCCAGGGTCATCTCGGTCCTGATGCTCATCTCGTTTCTCCGTTTCTTGTTCGGCGACGGCCTTGGCTAGGCGGCGTCGATCGGGTGGTTTCCGTGCAGCAGGCCGTCGGGGTCGACGGCGGCCTTGACGTCGCGCAGGCGCGCCAGCGTCCGCGGTCCGTAGATCGAGTCGGCTCCGACGGCGCTCTCCGCGAAGTTCGCGTAGTTGCAGCCGCTGTCGACGACGTCGAGCGCCTCCCTGGCCCGTGCCAGGGCGGCCTTCAGCGGCGGCGCCATCTCCGGCACGGCCAGGATGCCGACGCCGAAGGTCATGAACCGGCCCTCGAGCGCTCCGAGCGCGCCGCTCCCCTCGCCGCGCCGTTCGAGCGCGCCGCCGAGGTGACGGAACTCGTAGGAGAGGATCGGCGACTCGGTACCGGGCCCGACCGCCGCGACCAGCGCCTCGAGCGACGCCGCATCGAGGTCGGCCAGCATCTGGTGGTCGCCGAACCCCGGGACGGGCCCGGGAGGATCCATGTGCAGGCCGAGCAGGTCCGCCGGCGTCTGCACGGCGAACGTGTCCATCTCCGGCCCGAGCTCGCGCAGAGGTGCGAGCAGCACGTCGCAGTGCTCCTGCGAGCCGATGCAGGTCGCCTCGACGACCACGAACGAACGGCCTCGGAGGAAGTCCGGGACCTCCGGCATCGGCGGGAACTGGAGCATCCGCCCGACCGAGGTGATCTCGTCCGGGACGGTCGCGGTCCAGCGCCGCCACGCCTCGAGCACCTCGCCCGAGCGCTCGTACGGGAAGAACAGCGCCCCGGCGTAGACCTCGTGCAGCGGGATCAGGCTGAACTCGAGCGCGGTGACCACGCCGAAGTTCCCGCCGCCGCCGCGCAGGGCCCAGAACATGTCGGGGTCCGTCTCCGCCGTCACCCGTCGCTCCTCGCCCGCGGCATCGATGAGATCGATCGCGGTGACCCGCTCGCAGGCGAGGCCGTGCTTGCGGGAGAGCCAGCTGACGCCGCCGCCGAGCGTGAACCCGACGACCCCGACGTCGTGTGAGGAGCCGGCCAGGGCCGCGAGCCCGTGCTCGCCGGCAGCGCCGACGACCTCGCCCCAGGTGACCCCGGCTCCGACCCGGGCGATGTTCTCCTCAGGGTCGATCGAGACGTCGCGCATCCGCTCCGTCTTGATCAGCACGCTGTCGCCGAGGGGGCCGTAGGCCGCGGCGTTGTGACCGGTGCCCTGGACGCAGACCCGCAGGCCCGCCTCGCGGGCGAAGCGGACGGCCGCGGCGACGTCGGCCGCGTCGGCGGGGATCGCGACGGCGGCCGGATGCTGGTCGACCGCCAGGTTCCAGGCCGAGCGGGCGCCATCCCAGCCCGGATCCCCGGGGAGGTGGAACTCGCCCGTGAAGATCTCACGGAGGTGGCTCGCGTCGATGGTCTGCTCGGGGGCGGCGGTCGGGGCGGCGGTGGGGTTCATGTCGGTTCTCCTCGGATGCGTTGGTTGGAATCTCTGATCCCATCCTGCGCGCCCCGGGACCCCCTGCCATCGAGGAGAACCCCAGACCCCTACCCCAAGCTTTTGGCCACCCCGAGCCCAGGCCTAGGGGGTGGCTATGAGCGTCCGGGGCTGAGCCCGGAGGCCCTCGTTCCCCTCGCGGTCGGTCGCCCGGGGCGGCCCGCGAGGAGCGCCACGCCGAGCGCCGCGCTGGCCAGCGACCCGGCGAGGATGCCGATCTTGGCGCTGTCGGCGAGGGCCCCGTCCCCATACGCGAGCGGAGCGATGAAGAGGGAGACGGTGAAGCCCACGCCCCCGAGCGCCGCGACGCCCGCGGCGGTTCGCGCGTCGACCCCATCGGGCAGCTTTCCCAGCCCCGTGCGCACGGCGGCCCAGGTCATAGCCCCGATCCCGAGGAACTTGCCCGACGAGCAGCCCGGCCGCGACCGCAAGCGCAACGCGGACCTCCTGGGGCTCACGAAGACGTCTCCGCCAAGCGCCACCCCCGCATTGGCCAGGGCGAAGACCGGCAGGACGAGGATGCTCGTGAAGGGATGGATCCGGTGCTCGAGCTCCTCGAGGACCGTGCCGGCCCCCGACGGGCAGCGCGGGCGTCATCAGACCGAGCGCCACGCCTGCGATGGTCGGGTGGATCCCGGACTCGAGCGTCGCCACCCAGACGACCAGGGCCGGAAGCACGTAGGCGAGCGGCGAGGCTATGGCGGCCTGCGCATCGCGGCAACGAGCGAGGCCCCCCGCAGCCGGCGGCCAGCCAGGCCGCGTCAGCTCGGCGGTGTAGACGAGCGCGATCACGAGAATCGCGAGGACGTCGTCGACGACGGCGATCGTGACGAGGAACAGCTTCGCGCCGGTGCCGACCCTGTCCCCGAGAACGGTCAGCACCGCGATCGCGAAGGCGGCGTCCGTCGCCATCGGAATCCCCCAGCCCTCTCCGGTGCCCGTCCCCGCGGTGATCACGAGGAAGATCAGCACCGGTACCAGCACCCCGCCCGCGGCGGCGAGGATCGGCAGCGCCGCCGCGCGCGGATGGCGCAGGTCGCCGACGATCAGCTCCCGCTTGATCTCCAGCGAGATGACGAAGAAGAAGATCGCCATCAGGCCGTCGTTCACCCAGTGACGCAGGTCCTCGGTGATCGAGAGGCCGCCGGCCCGACCGTCAGCTCGGTCGCCCAGAAGCCTCGTAGCCGTCCGCGCTGAGGACGTTGACCCAGACCATCGCGACGATCGCCGCAAGCAGCAGCAACACGCCTCCGGTGGCCTCGGCGCGAAGGAACCCGGCGATCGGGTCGAGACCCGCGAGGTTCGGCTCGGCTCATGCGGGCGTTTCGAGCGCGGCGATCTCGGCGGCGACGCGCTCGCCCGATCGCACCGCCCCGTCCATGTAGCCGTTCCAGACCGCGCTCGTCTCCGACGCCGGCCCAGTGCACCAGGCCCTCCGGCTCGCGCAGCAGGCTGCCGTAGTCGGTCCACGTGCCGGGCGCGAGGTGGGCGCCGTAGCCGCCGCGGATCCATTCGACGTCGGCCCAGTCCTGCTCGACGTACTCCAGCGGCGCCGCCGCCTCGGGGCCGAAGTAGGCGGCGAGGTCGCCGAGCACGAGGTCGCGGCGATCGCCGGCGGGGAGCGCGCCGGCGCGCCGGCCGTGGCCGCCCTCCAGGAACCCGAGCAGGACGCCGCACGAGGCGTCCGCCGGCGAGTTGTCGAAGGTGATCGCCAGCGGCCGGTCGGGGCTGCCGGCCTGCCCGGAGAGCCCTCGCTCGCGCCAGAAGGGCCGTTCGTAGCGGGCCATGCACTTGATCACGTAGCCGGGCGGCATCTTCGCGTGCAGGTGGGCCCGCCGGCCGCTCAGCGCCGGCGCGAAGGAGATGCGCGGGATCACCGCCGGCGGCACCGCGACGACCACGCGCGCCGCCGCCACGGCCCCCCACGCCCCGGCGACCACGGCCCACTCCCCCTCCGTCACGATCGAGCGGACGGGTGAGCTCAGCCGCACCGACGTCGCCGAGCTCGGCGGCGAGCCGGAGGGAGACCTCCTGGGAGCCGCCGTGGAAGCGGGACTCCTGGGCGCCGCCGGTGGTGCGGGTCAGGAGGTCGAGGCTCCCGCCCGAGTGGAGGTAGAAGAGGAAGTGGAGCATCGAGATGTCCTCCGGCTCGGCCGAGAAGACCGCCTCGACCACGACGCGGAGGAACTCGCGGCCGAGCTTCGTCGGGACGTTGCGCCGGACCCACGAGGCGACCGTCTCGGAGTCGAGCCGGCGCGCGTTGGGCGCCGCCCAGGGGCGCTCGAGCGGGATCCGCGCCGCGAGCCGGTCGATCCGCGCCTGGGCGAGCCCGAGCCCGAGCAGGGTCGGCACGGGCAGGCCGAACCTCTCGTCCGCGTAGCGCTTCATCGCGCCGCCGAGCTCGATCAGGTGCTCGCCCTCGTCCCAGCTCCGGTAGGTGCCGATGCCGAGCTCGGCGGCGAGGGCCGCTCAGCCGGTCCTGGGTCGGGCCCGACCCACTGGCCGCCGAGCTCGACGACGGTCCCGTCGGCGAAGGCGTGGTTCAGCGTGCGCCCGCCGACGCGATCCTGCGCTTCGAGCACGACGACGCTCGCGGCCGCGGCGGCGCAGCTCACGGGCGGCCGTGAGCCCGGCCAGCCCGGCGCCGACGATGGCGACATCGAAGCGCTCGACGCTCATCCGGCCCGGTACCAGTCGACGTACTCGCCGCACGCTCCGCCGAGCGGGACGCGGCGGATCGCGCCGGGGTCCGCCGGGGTCGCGGTCAGCGAGCGGAGGTGAGCCTCGTTCGGGGCCCGCAGCAGGCGCGCGAGCAGGTTGGGCTCCTCCGGCTCGACGCGTCACCGTGGCCTTCGTCGGCCCGTCGACGCTCACCTCGCCGACGGGGAACGTCGGCGTCTCGCCGCGGAAGTCGAGGTTGGCGGCGACCGTGGTCTCGAGCCCGAGGTCGGGGGAGCTGACGGCCAGCGGGCGGCGACTGTCGTACTCGAGCGAGATCAGCCATTCTCCCGCGGCCGGCAGCTCGATCGTCGCCGTCGAGGGGGAGCCGTCGGCCGGGGCGTCGTCGGGGGTCCAGTCGCCGGCCTCGCCGATCACCGGCGGCGGGTCCCAGACGACGGCGACTCCGTCGTCCCCCGCGTTCTCCACTCCGTCCGGGCAGTCGAGCACCCGCCCAGGGGCTGTGCCCTCGTCGAGCGTCGTGCGCCTGCCCGTGGACCCCGCTCGCTCGTAGAGGACGTAGTCCTCGGTCTCGGCGGCCACCTCGAACCGCGGCGGCACCTGCGAGACCGGGCCGCCCCGCGTCGCGAGCACGTAGGGGAAGCGATCGAGCTGGCGGGGGAAGAGGACGTCGACGTCGAACTTCTCGCCGCCGTTCCTGCCCTTCTTGAACCGCGGCTTGGCGTCCTCGACGTCGTAGAAGTTCGTGACCACGCCGGTGATCTCGCCGGATCCGCGCAGCTCCCAGCCGATGAAGTCGTCGCGGCCGAGGAAGAGGACGTCCTCGCCGGCGACCTCGTCGCGGATCGACTCGAGCTGGGCCGAGTGGTCGTCCGGGCCGACCGGCGCGGCGCGCAGGACGAGGAAGGTGGACAGGGCGCCGGCCAGGACGAGGGCGACCCCGAGGGCGAGGACGGGGCCGCGCCCGGCCAGCGTCCCCCGCAGCGACACCGCGATCACCAGCGGCGCCGCGATCGCAAGCGCCTTGGCGGCGACGTAGGGGCTGCCGGCGAGAGCGAGCAGCGCCCAGACGAGCAGCGCCGCGACTGCGGCCGCCGGCAGGGCGAAGCGGCGGGCTCGGACCGCGGCGGCGATCCCGTAGCCGAATGCCGCCAGCGCCAGCGCGGCGCCGAGGTAGAAGACGACCGCCGGCAGCCCGGCGGAGGTGGCGGTGGCGTCGAACTCGCTCGCGGGCCAGACCCCGAGCGCCTCGAACGGGTTGAGCGACTGGGCGAGGTTGCCGAGCTGCGAGCCGAACCGATCCGGGCTGAGCGCCTCGAGCCGGGTGAAGCTGGTGATCCGGTCCCACTCGATCGCCGCGAGCACGGCGGCCACGGCGAGTCCGCCGAGCGCGTAGGGAGCGAAGCGGCGGGGCCAGTCCTCCGGCAGCCGCGGCCGCGGGTCGGTGAGCAGGAGCCGGGCGAGGACCACGGCGCCCCCGGTCGCGGCGATCCAGAGCAGGCCGGGAAGGCTGTAGGCGAAGACGACGCCGGCGACGATGACGACGAGCGGCAGGGCGCCGCGAGCCGAGGCGCTGCGGCTCGGGTCCCGCTCCCCGTCCCGCAGGCCGATCAGCTCGGCGAGCCCGACCGTCCAGGCGATCAGCAGCAGGGCCATCAGCGGCTCCTTGAAGGCGCCCTGGACGAGGTAGGCGGCCGCCAGGTAGGGCAGCGCGATCAGGCAGGCGCCGACGATCCGCTGCGGCGCCGGCAGGTCGCGGAGCAGGCCGACGCCCGGTGAGCGCGAGCAGCGCCGCGAGCGCAAGCGTCAGGCCCGCGAAGACGTCGACGAGCCCGATGCCGGTGCCCTCGGCGACCGCCGCGACGACGGCGTGCGGGCCCGAGGGATAGCCGCCCTTGACGAAGCTCGGCACCGGCCCGCCGGGATCGGCGATGTAGTCGGCGATGATCAGGTGCGACGCCATGTCGTCGTTGACCAGGCCGACCCCGAGGATCCCGGAGTCGCCCGCGATCAGGAAGGGCAGGGACGCCGCGGCGAGGGTGATCGCGAGCACCGGCAGGGCCACCGGGAGGCTCGAGCGGATGCCCTCGGTGCGCCCGATCAGCAGGCCGAGCGACGCGAGGACGGCGACCGCGAGGACGATCGCCGCGGTCGTCGCGTGGCCGGGCAGCCGGATCGCGATCCCGGCGAGGACGAGCAGCGCCGCGAGGCCGACGGCGGGAGCGATCGTCGAAGCCGCGGCCGGCTCGCGGCGGGTCGCGCCCGCTGCGAGGCCGACGAGGGCCTGCCCGACGACGAGCGCCGCGCCGAGGATCAGCAGCAGCGAGGCGTACGCGCCGATCAAGCTGTCACCGGGGACGGGCCTCGCTCAGGCGGCGGCGAGCGCCCTCTCGGGGACGCGCACCAGGTCCCGCTGGACCAGGACCTCCGCCACCTGCACGGCGTTGGTCGCCGCGCCCTTGCGGAGGTTGTCGCCGACGATCCACATGTTCAGGCAACGCTCGTGGGAGGGGTCGCGGCGGATCCGGCCGGCGAAGACCTCGTCCCGGCCGGCGGCCTCGGTCGCGAGCGGGTAGACCGCGTCGGCGGGGTCGTCGAGGACGATCAGGCCGGGGGCGCCGGCGAGCAGCTCGCGGCAGTCCTCGGGCGAGAGCGGCTCGCGGGTCTGCACGTTCACCGACTCCGAATGCGCGCCGAAGACCGGCACGCGCACGCAGGTCGCGGAGATCCCGAGCTCGTCGCCGGCGCCGAGGATCTTGCGCGTCTCGGCCATCATCTTGCGCTCCTCGGTCGTGTAGTCGTCGCCGTCCTTGAAGGTCTCGACGTGCGGCAGCACGTTGAACGCGATCGGGTGGGGATAGATCTCGGGCTGCGGGCTCTCGCCGGCGAGGACGGCCGAGCTCTGGTCGCGAAGCTCCTCGATCGCGCGCTGGCCGGTCCCCGAGACCGACTGGTAGGTGGAGATGACCAGCCGCTCGATCCCGACCGCGTCGAAGATCGGCTTGAGCGCCACGACCATCTGCATGGTCGAGCAGTTGGGGTTCGCGACGAGGCCGCGG
This sequence comes from uncultured Solirubrobacterales bacterium, assembly GCA_963839535.1. GTDB lineage: Bacteria > Actinomycetota > Thermoleophilia > Solirubrobacterales > 70-9 > RHKX01. The sequence continues at coordinate 26,653 of CAWIVF010000001.1, read as the reverse complement.
TGGGAGTCGGCGGCCTCGGGGTTGACCTCGCTGACGACCAGCGGGACGTCGTCGTGCATGCGCCAGAAGCTGGTGTTGTCGACGACGACCGCGCCGGCCGCGATCAGGCGCGGCGCCCACTCGGCGCTGATCGCTCCGCCCGCGGAGGAGATGACGATGTCCAGCCCCTGGATCGACTCCTCCGAGAGCGCCAGGCACTCGACCTCGCCGCCGGCGAACTCGAGCCTGCGGCCGGCGGATCGCTCCGAGGCGAGGGGCACCAGCTCATCGACCGGGAAGCTCGCGCTCGGCGAGCACCCTGAGGACGGTCGAGCCCACGGCGCCGGTCGCGCCGAGGACGCCGACCCGGTAGCCGCTCATGGGTTCGGCACCCGGGGCCGGTGGTGGACTCCGGTGGGCTCCTCGCGCTGGACCGACTCGGCGCCGAGGCCGAAGCTCTCGTGGAGCGCGCGGACCGCGTCGGCGACCCGCTCGGAGGAGATCACGCAGGAGATCTTGATCGGGGAGGTCGAGATCATCTCGATGTTGATGCCCTGGTCGCCGAGGACGGTGAAGACCTGCGCGGCGACGCCGGGGTGGGAGCGCATGCCGGCGCCGACGATCGAGACCTTGCCGATCTGCTCGTCGGTGAGGATCTCGCCCGAGCTCAGCCCCACGCCCTCCAGCGCGGCGATCGCGCCGGCGAGGTCGTCGCGGGTGACGGTGAAGGAGAGGTCGGCGCCGTGCTCGGTCGAGACCGGCTCGTTCTGGATGATCACGTCGACGTTGACGTTCGCCTCGGCGAGCGCGCTGAAGATCCGCCCCGCCATCCCGGGCTCGTTCTGGACACCCGCGAGGGTGACCCGTGCCTCCTCGTCGGAGTGCGTGACTGCTGTGACCAGTGGGCGTTCCATCGTTTCGTCCTCGGAGACGACGAGGGTACCGGGGCCCTCCTCGAACGAGGATCGGCAATGGATCGGGATGCCGTGGTTGCGCGCGTACTCGACGCTCCGCAACTGCAGCACCTTCGCGCCCGACGCCGACATCTCGAGCATCTCCTCGAAGGAGACGACGGGGAGCTTGCGGGCGTCCGGGACGATCCGCGGATCGGCGCTGAAGACCCCGGCGACGTCGGTGTAGATCTCGCAGACGTCGGCCCCGAGCGCGGCCGCGAGGGCGACGGCGGTCGTGTCGGAGCCGCCGCGGCCGAGGGTGGTGACGTCCTTGGAGTCCGTCGAGACGCCCTGGAATCCGGCGACGAGCACGATGTGGTCCTCCTCCAGCGCCGCCTGGATCCGCTCCGCGCGGACGTCGATGATCCGCGCCTTCGTATGGGAGGAGTCGGTGACGATCCCGGCCTGCGAGCCGGTCAGCGAGATCGCCTGGTGCCCCAGGTCCCAGATCGCCATCGCGCAGAGGGCGCAGGAGATCCGCTCGCCGGTGGAGAGGAGCATGTCCATCTCGCGCGGGCTGGGCTGATCGGAGATCTCCCGGGCCATCGTCAGCAGCTCGTCGGTGGTCTTGCCGCGGGCCGAGAGCACGGCGACGACCTTCGAGCCGCGCTCGCGCTCGGCCACGATCCGCTTTGCGGCGCGCTTCAGGTCCTCCGGCCCGGCGACCGAGGTGCCGCCGAACTTCATCACGACCGTGGCCGCGCCCGTCTCTGTTTCGACGCTTGCCATCGGCGGCTGAGGATAGAGCGCGGCCCCGGGCCGGCGGGGGCGCCTAGACGGTGCGGCGGCCGGTCAGCGCCCGGCCGAGGGTGACCTCGTCGGCGTGCTCGAGGTCGGCCCCGACCGGCAGGCCGCTCGCCAGCCTGCTCAGCGCGACCTGGTCGCGGAGCCGGTCGGCGATGTGATGGGCGGTCGCCTCACCCGTGGTGGTCGGGTTCGTGGCGATCACGACCTCCTCGATGCCACCGGCGCCCACGCGCCGGACGAGCTCCTCGATCTTGAGGTCGCTCGGGTCGATGCCGTCGATCGGCGAGAGCGCCCCGCCGAGCACGTGGTAGAGCCCGCGGTACTCCCCGGTGCGCTCGATCGGGATCACGTCCTGCGGCTCCTCGACGACGCAGATCAGCTCACGGCGCCGCCGCGGGTCGGCGCAGATGCCGCACTGCGGGCCCTCGGCGAGGTTGAAGCAGGTCTCGCAGAGGCCGATCTGCTCCTTGACCTCGCGGATCGCGGCCGACAGCGCGAACGCGTCGTCGTCGCTCGAGCGGAGGACGTGGAAGGCGAGCCGCTGCGCGGTCCGCCGGCCGATGCCCGGGAGCTTCCCGAGCTCGACGATCAAACGATCGACTGGCGCAGGATGCAATTACATCCCTGGGAGGCCGAGGCCTCCGCCGAGCCCGCCGGCGATGCCGCCCATCTTCGACTCGGCCCGCTCCTGCGCGGCGCGGATGCCCTCGTTGACGGCGGCGAGGACCATGTCCTGCAGCATCTCGACGTCCTCGGGATCCACCGCGTCGGGATCGATGGTGATCTCCTGCACGGCGAGGTCCCCGCTCACCTTCACCTTGACCATCCCGCCGCCGGCGCTCGCGTCGACGACCTCGTCCTTGAGCTCCTCCTGGGCCTTCGCCATGTCGGCCTGCATCTGCTGGGCCTGCTTCAGGATCGCTCCCATGTCCATTCCGCCGGGCATGCCTCCCGGTCCGGGTCGTCCTCTCGCCATCAGCTCGTCTCCTCTCGTCGTTCGGGCTCGTCATCGATCATGACCTCGGCGTCGAACTCGCTGACGAACCGCTCGTACAGATCGTCGTCGGCCTCCGGGCCGGCCGCGGCGGCCGTCGTCTCGGCGGGCTCCGCCTCCGCCTCCTCGTCAAGGGTCACGTAGACGGGTCGCAGCGTGGTGCCGACGACGGCGCGCACCGCCTCGACCACCCGGTCCCGGTTCTCCTTGACCTCGGCCTTGCGGCGGTTGAAGGCGGCGCTCGGCGGAAAGGCGACCTCGAGGACGGCGGAGTCGGCGTCCACCGATACCGGCCGTGCCGCGCCGATCGCGGCGGACAGCAACCCGGCGCCGGACTGGCGCATGTGGTCGAGAACCGCCGGCCAGAGGCCCGCGACCCGATCGAGGTCGACCCGCTCGGTGGCGGCCTGGGCGACCGCGCCGGCCTGGGCGGCGGCGGTGCCGGCGACCTCCTCGGCCCGGCCGCGGACCTGCTCGGCGGTCGCCACGGCGCCCTGCGCGATCGCGGCCACCGTCGAGGGAGGCTCACCGGGGGGCGCTGCTCCCTCCGGCTCCGGCGCGGGCGGCGGCGGTGACGGTGGAGGCGGGGCCGAGGCCGGGGCGGGCGCCGCGGCGGGGGCCGGTGCCGCCACCGGTCGGGCGGCGGGCTGCGCCGGAGCGGCCGGCGCCGCGGCGGCGGGTGCAGCCGGCTGGCCGGCGAGGCCGCGCTCGAGGCGCTCGAGGCGCTGGGCGAGCGCCTCCCGCGAGGGGTCGATGTCGGGGCGGGCGGCGCGCAGGAGGGCGAGCTCGACGGTCATCCGCGGCTCGTCGCCCTCGCGGATCGCGGCGATCGCGTCGGAGAGGATGTCGATCCCGCGGACGAGCGCGACCTCGCCGAGCCGGGCGGCCTGGTCGGCGAGGCGGCCCTCGTGCTCGGCGACGAGCAGGAAGTGGTCGGGGATCTCGCCGAGGGTGGAGATGACGAGGAGCTGGCGCAGGTGGGCGACGAGGTCGGTGGCGAAGCGGCTCGGGTCCCTGCCGCTGCGGGCGAGCGCGGCGACGACCTCGAGCGAGGCGCGCCCGTCCTCGGCGGAGATGGCGTCGGCGGCGGCGAACAGCAGCTCGGCGTCGGCGACCCCGAGGACCGCGAGGACGTCGTCGGTGGCGATCTCGTTGCCGCTGTAGGCGACGAGCTGGTCGAGCGTCCCGAGCGCGTCGCGGAAGCTGCCGTTGGCGGCGCGCGCGACTGCGCCGAGCGCCCCGTCCCCCAGCGTGATCGACTCGGAGGCCGCGACCCGCCTCAGCACGACCGCGATGTCCTCGGGCGAGGGCCGGGCGAAGTCGAAGCGCTGGCAGCGATCGACGATCGTCGGCATCACCTTGTGGGCCTCGGTCGTGGCGAGGACGAAGACGGTGTTGGGCGGCGGCTCCTCGAGGGTCTTCAGGAACGCGTTCCAGGCCTCGCGGGTGAGCATGTGGGCCTCGTCGAGGATGTAGATCTTCCAGCTCCCGGCCGCGGGCGCGTAGCCGACCCGCTCGCGCAGCTCGCGGATGTCGTCGACGGAGCGGTTCGAGGCGGCGTCCATCTCGATCACGTCCATGGAGTTGCCGGCGGCGATCGAGCGGCACGAATCGCAGACGCCACACGGGGTCAGCGTGGGCCCCTCGGCGCAGTTGAGCGAGCGGGCGAGGATCTTCGCCATCGAGGTCTTGCCGGTCCCGCGCGAGCCGACGAAGAGGTAGGCGTGGTGGACGCGATCGCGCTCGATCGCGTTGCTGAGCGTGCGAACGACGTGCTCCTGGCCGACGACCTCGGCGAACGACTGCGGTCGATGGCGGCGATATAGCGACTGCTCGGCCACGAGCGAGCCAGTCTAGAGAGGCGTCCCCCGTCGATCCGGCGCTGTTGGCTAGGGTCCGGCGACATGGCGGAGGAAGGCCGCAAAACGCGCAAAGTCAGGCTGATCAACCTCGACAAGGCGCCCCCGCGACGGGCGGTGCAGGCGGCGCTGAAGCTGCGCCGGGCGCTGCAGGCGGCGGCCGATGCGCTGGTTCCCCCGGAGGTCGCCGCCTACGAGACGTCGATCTCGTTCTTCCGCACCCGCGTCGCCGGTGCGCTCGCCGAGGTCGGCGTGATCGACGCGATCGGCGACGGCCGCCGCGACGCCGCCGACCTGGCCGCGGAGCTGGGATTGCACGCCGACACCCTCCACCGGACGCTGCGCCTCGCCGCGGCCCAGGGGCTGGCCGAGGTCGATGGCGAGCGGGCGGTTCGCGCTGACGGCGACCGGGCGCGTCTTCCGCTCGACGAGCTCGCCGACGATGGGGCCCTGGGTCCGGCACGTCAACACCGAGGCCGTGCAGAGCGGCTGGGCGGCGCTGCCGGAGACGCTCCGCACCGGCGACCCCTCCTTCCCGGCGGTCCACGGCAAGTCGATCTGGCAGCACTTCGCGGAGAACCCCGAGGAGGAGCGCCTGTTCGCGAACTCGATGCGGCGAGCTGACCTCGCTCACCCTCGCCTGGATCGTCAACGGCTACCCCTGGCCCGAGCAGGGCGTGGTGGCCGACGTCGCCGGCGGTTCGGGGCCGGTGCTCGCCGGCGTCCTCGCCGCCCGCCCGGGGCTGCGCGGAATGCTGGTCGAGGCGCCCGGGGTCCTCGACGAGGCCGACGGCCACCTGCGCCGCGCCGGGGTCCGCGACCGGGTCGAGCTCGCCGAGGGCGACATGTTCGAGCGCATCGACGCCGAGGCCGACCTCTACGTCCTCAAGGACATCCTTCACGACTGGGACGACGAGCGGTCGCTGCAGATCCTCCGCACGGTGGCCGCCGCGATGCGCCCCGGCTCGAAGCTCGTCCTGGTCGAGCAGCTCCTCGACCGCAACGAGGCCGACCCGATCGCCGCCTCCGTCGACCTCCACATGCTCACCCAGTGCGACGGAGGCCGCCAGCGCTCGAGCCGCCGAGCTCCAGTCCCTGATCCGCGGAGCCGGCCTGACCCCCGGCAGGGTCCACGAGACCGGCGGCCCGGCGATGCTGGAGGCGCTCGCCTAGCGGGCGGTCCTCAGGTGACCGAGCGAAAGCGCAATCCGTTCACGTCCTCGGCGAAGGGCGGCCAGACCCTCAGCGCGCTTCAGCTTCCGTTCTTCCTCTTGCGGCCGCCCTCCGCCTACGCGGTCCTGACGACCAGGGGGCGCAAGACCGGCAAGACGCGTCGCCGCTGTGTCCGTGCTGTCCGCCGCGGGGAGACGGTCTACCTCGTTGCGATCAAGGGCAGCGCCAAGACGGGCTGGGTGAAGAACGCACTCGCCAACTCCGAGGTGAGGCTCCGCCTCCCCGAGGGGAGCTTCTCCGGCCGAGCCCGGCTCCTGGAGGCCGCGGAACGAGCGGAGGCGAGGAACGTCTACGCGGGCACCGTCGCCGCATTCGACCGGCTGACCTACATGAACTGGCGCAAGGGCCGCCCCACCGAGGCCGCGATCCAGGCGCTGACAGGAACCTGGTTCGACGAGGGCTTCCCAATCGCAATCGACGTGAGCGAGGGGCGCTCGTAGCTCGTCAGGACCCAGCCGGGAGGCGGCGTCCCCACCACCGCGGCTCCGCCGACCCCCGAAAAAGAAATGGACCGTGCGGCCTGTCTTCGAATGACAAGCCCCCGGGCGTTCCCGCCGTGGCTGGCTCGGGTCAGGCTGATCCGCGGCGCTTGCGGGCTGACGCTTAAGGCTGCTTCCTTCCGGACCTGACCTGGTTCGCGGGCTCACATCGCGCGGGACCTGACCTTCAACACTGCCCGCGGCGTACTGACCCCAAGGGCCGCATCCTCGGACGGGCGTTCAGCCCCGCTAGAGCGGATTGCGGGTACAGGGTTCCGCTACCTCCCCGCTCAGCACGGTCCGCGAGGGATCGTAGCGCCGTCGGGCCCTCCGCGGGCCCGGCGCCCGCGGCTAGCCCTTCTCGGCTTCCTTCTGGGCGAGCTTGAGCTCCTTCTCCACCTCGGGAACCTGCTCCTCCGGGAACTGGGCGAGGCGCTGCTCGAGCAGCGGAATCGCGGCATCGGGATCGCCGGTCAGGCGGAGCGCCTGCGCGTAGTTGAAGAGCGCGTAGGCGTAGTTGACGTCGGTCGAGTCGGAGGGGAAGAGCGAGACCGCCTCCTCGGCCAGGGGCAGCGCCCCTTCCGCATCGCCGGCCTGCAGGAGGGCGTAGGCCTCGTTGGTGAGGGCCGTGCCCTGAGCCGGATCGGTGCCGTACTCGGCTGGACTCCGCCGCCGGCTCGGCCTCGGTCTCGGCGGTGGTCGTCTCGGTGACCGTCTGCGCGGGCGGCTCCTCGGTCGTCTCGTCGGCGCTCGCGGCGGCGCCCTTGTCCTCCGACTTCGAGGCGTTCGCCGCGCGCTCGCCGGAGCTGGACGGCTCGTCGTCTCCGCCGCTCAGCCCGATCACGAGCGCCGCCGCCACCGCCGCGGCGAGCAGGAGCCCGACCGCCAGCGGCCAGAGCCGCCGGCCCGAGTCCCGCTCTCAGCCGGCTGGGGCGGGGCCGGGAAGCTCCGCGGAGCGGGTGCTCTCCAGGACCCGCTCGGGCGGGCGTGGGCGCGGCGGCGGGGGTGGCGCCACCGGGATCGGCTCCGTGGGCGGGTTCGGCGGTGTGAAGGGCTCGGTCGGCTCCGGCTCGATCGGCGCCTCGCCGGTGACGACGTGGTTCACCGGGGCCAGCGCGGTGAGCGCCTCCTCGGCGCCGGCCGGCCGAGCGGCGGGATCCTCGGCGGTCAGGTCCCCGACCAGCCGGTGGACGCGATCGGGGTCCTCCTGCGAGAGCTGCTCGGAGAGCACCATGCCGCAGGCGTAGAGGTCGGATCGGGCGTCGGCCCGCTGGCCCCTGAGCACCTCGGGGGCCAGGTAGGTCTTCGTGCCGATCACCTTCCCGGTGGCGGTCAGGCTGGTGTCCTCGGCCGAGAGCGCGATCCCGAAGTCGGTGAGCAGGATCCGGCCACTCGCGGTCGACGAGGATGTTGGCCGGCTTGACGTCGCGGTGGACGATGCCGGCGGCGTGAATGTGGGAGAGGGCGTCGAGGATCGCCCGGCCGAGCTCCTCGGTCGCCGGGCGGCCGGCCGGCCTCCCGCAGCTCGGCCAGGCTCGAGCCGTCGATGTACTCGCTGACGAGGAAGGGACGGTCCCCCTCGACCCCGTAGTCGTAGACCGGCACGAGGTTGGGATGCGACAGCCGGGCCGCGGTCTGGGCCTCGCGCTCGAAGCGGGCGGCGAACGCCTCGTCCCCGCTGAACGCGTCCGAGGGCAGCTTGATTGCGACCTTGCGGTGCAGGCGGGTGTCGAGGGCTCGCCACACGGTTGCCATGCCACCGGCGCCCAGACGGCACTCGAGGACGTAGCGGCCGCCGGAAAGCTCCGACCCCTCGCCGAGGATCACGACGCTCATCGCAACGAGGCTAGAGATTCGCCGCAAAACGGGCGGCGGCGATCCGGGCGGGGGCCTGCAAGGCTCCTCGCGAGCCCTGTCCAGGCGCCTCAAGGGTGCGCCCGGACCTTCCGAGGTGGACCGGGAACACCGATGCATACGACGCGACTCAAGACATTCCTCCTCGGCGCCTCTGCCCTCCTCGCGGCGGGCGCAATCGCCGCTCCCGCGCAGGGAGTCATGCGCACCGAGCGCCTCGGCCCGAACCTCTGCCTGACCACCGGCGGGGGCAAGTTCGTCTCGGTCCCCGGCTTCCCGGGCGAGAAGATCGACCGGCGTCTGCTCAACGACATCAAGCTCCTGCGCAAGAAGTACAAGATCTTCCTCACCGACGGCTACTCGACCGACCCGGTCCATTCGGCCAACGGCGAGCACCCGGTCGGCCTCGCGGCGGACATCGTCCCCGACAAGGCCGCGGGCGGCAGCTGGCGGGACATCACCGCGCTGGCCAAGATGGCCGAGCCGCGCCAGGACCGGCCGGTGGCCCCCTTCCGCTGGGTCGGCTACGACGGCGACGTGAACCATGGACGCGGCCACCACCTTCACCTCTCCTGGGATCACTCCGAGGCGAAGTTCGGGCGCCCGGCTCGCAGCGTCTACTCGCTGCGCTGCCCCGGCACGAGCGGCGGCGGTGCCTCGACCGGCGACGGCGACAACGGTGACGGCGATGGCGACGGCGGCGACGGCGGCGGCGACGGCGACGGCACCCGCCGCGACGACGGCAAGGGCGGCTTCACCCCCGACGGCGACGACAGCGGCGGCTTCGGCGTCGGCCGGACCCTGGAGCGGATGAGCTTCGGCGGACCGGTCGTGGTCGAGACCGACGGCGTCAGCCGGCGCTGACCTCTCCCCCGCCCGGCGGCCTCCCCCTAGAATCGCGCGCCCAGGGCGCGTAGCTCAGTGGGAGAGCGTCCGCCTCACACGCGGAAGGTCGCTGGTTCGAAACCAGCCGCGCCCATCGCGGCCACCGGACTGCCCCGACGATCGGGGCTTCCGGCCCCAGAACGACGAAAGCCGGACCCCGTGAGGGGCCCGGCTCTCGAAAGCGGTCTGAGTGGTGACTCAGGCGGGGCTGACGTTCGCGGCCTGGGGGCCCTTCGCGCCGTCCTCGAGGTCGAAGGTGACCTTGTCACCCTCGGCGATGCGGGCGCCCGGAGCGATCGCGCTCACGTGCACGAACGCGTCCTTGTCGCCACCCTCATCGACGTCGATGAAGCCGTAGCCCTTGTCGTCGTTGAACCACTTGACGGTTCCTGTTGCCATGTCGTACATCCCTCCAATGGGGTTCGTCCTGATCCCGGTTGGAGCGAATGCCGAACAAAATTCGGGCAACCCCTCGCTTCCGTGAGCCAGTTTCGATTCTTGCCAGGCTCTCTTTGAGCCCGGCGTTGTACCCACACGGTAGGGGTTTCGGTCCGTCGGACCCCCCTTCCCTCGCCGCAGCCCGCCCGCGGATCGCCCTATCGGGCCGCTGAGCTCGTCTCCAGGATCAGCCTCGTGACGAGCTCCGGGTCGTCCCACATCGGGATGTGACCGCACCCCGGCAGCACCACCGATCGTGCCCCTCTGGCGCGCAGCCGCGCCGGTCTGATCAGCCGGTCGAGCTCGCCGAAGGCGACGCGTGAGCGGCACCTCGATCGCCTCCGCGCCGGTGAAGTTCGAGCTCAGCATGGCGCTGTTGGTCGCGTCGTAGGCGGTCGCGCGTGCGTAGGAGCTGACCATCCGTCGCGCCGCCGAGTACGGGACGCGATCCGGGTGGGCGACGACGTGGCCGAGCGCCAGCCGGCGGGCCCGCCTGCTCAGCATCAGCGCCGGGACGAGGGGGCGGATGGTCCGGGCGAAGCTGTGGAGCCGGCCCTGCGTCTCGGGGGCGCCGGCGCGGCGGATCGGCGCTCCCCACAGCCCGGCGGGGCAGAGCGCGGTGACCGATGCCGCCCGGCGGGCCTTCGCCAGCTCGAGCCCGACCCAGCCGCCCAGCGAGTTGCCGCAGACGTGCGGGCGAACCGCCCCGGCCTCGGCCAGGAAGTCGGCCACCGCGATCGCGAGCCTGCCGGGGGAAGGCTCGACGCCCTCCGGCAGCGGCGGCGAGCCGCCGAATCCGGGCAGGTCCACCGCGATCACGTCGAAGTGCTCGGCGAGCTGGTCGAGCACGGGCTCCCAGACGCAGAGCTCGCCCCCGATCCCGTGGATGAGGACGAGCGGCGGCCCGTTTCCGCGCCGCTCGTAGTTGAGGCCGGCGACCTCGCGCTGTCGTGGGAGGAGGCTGGGCATGGGGGACCGCTTGCCCCCCTCAGCCGCTCCGAACCGGAGCCGGGCCGGCGGCGCACTGCGCGCCGCCGGCCACCGGTCCGGATTACTCGATGTCGAACTCCTCGAGCTGACCGAGCTCGTAGTGCGCGCCCTCGGGTCCACCGATCGGGCAGAGGATCGCGTAGCTGCCCGGCTCGAGCGGGCCCTTCACCTCGGTCGTGCTCGACTCGCCGGGAGGACCTTCGACTGAGGCGATCTCCTCGGCCGAGCCCTTCTCCCCCTCCAGCTTGATGGCCTCCTCGACGGTGTAGCCCTCGTTGATCTTGGCGAAGATCATCACGTGGAACTCCTCCCCGTCGTTCTGGAAGGTCACGCTCTGCGTGTCGGCCGTCGGCGTCGCCGAGAGGTCGAACTCGTACTCGGTTGCCGTGACCGTCACCTCCTCGGCGGAGGCCTCCTCGGTCGTCGTCAGCCGAGTCCGAGGACGAGTCCTCGTCGTCGCCGCAGGCCGAGAGCCCGAGCGCTGCGGTGACCATGAGCGCCGGCAGGCCGAGCCTGCGAAGACGCTGAAGATCGATCAAGTTCATATGGATACCCCTCCTGGATGAGACGCCTGAGACCGGGCATTTCTATCAGCCATCGCCGTCACGACTATCGTCGGCTCCGTGCTGGGTGACGACAGCGAGGCCCTGGAGAGCCTGCGGCGCAGCGAGGAGAAGCTGCGGGCGTACGGCGAGGCACGCGGTCTGGTGCTGCGCGAGGAGCAGCCCTGGCCCGGGTACGTGCCGGCCGCCCAGCAGCCCGGTCCGGTCAAGCACGCGGTCTGGTCGCTGGCCGGGACGCTGCCCGGGGGAGCGGTCGGCCGGCTCCGTCACCAGGCCGTCTTCGGCAGCACCTTCGGGATGGACGTGGCCGGACAGCACACGGTCATGGTCTGCCGGATCCCCGAGAGCGTCGGCTACGTGCCCTTCCTCGGCTGCCGGCCCGAGGGCCTCGGCGGCGCGATGTACGCCTGGGACAACGATCACCGGCCGCGCGCCAAGCAGCGCTTCGAGAGCATCGAGCTCGACCGGCGCTACGTCGTCGAGGCCGCCGCCGGTCAGTCCCAGAACTGGATCTTCCAGCTCTTCTCGCCGAGCTTCATCGACTGGCTCGCGCACTCGACCCCGCCGGACTTCGGCTTCAAGCTCGACCTCGGCGTGTTCACCTGTGAGACGCCCCAGTGGCGCGGGCCAGGCGACCTCGCTGACCGGCGAGGTGGAGCCGGAGGCGCTCGACCTGCTGCTCGAGTGCGGCGGCCGGGTCGCCTCGCGGATCCGCGACGAGGTGCTCGAGGAGGCCCAGCTGCTCGGCGAGCCGGCGGTGGCCGACAGCGCGGCGGCCTACGCCGAGTGGGCGAACGCCCCGAAGCACGGCCGGATCGTCAAGGCGCTGCTCTGGGCCGCCCGGTTCACCGAGGACGACGACGGGATCGCGAAGTACGCGGCGGAGCGCGGCCTCTCGAAGGAGTCCCCCGCCGACTTCCACGCCCGCTACATCGGGCTGGCGATGCCGGGGGCCGCGACCGGCGTCGCCACCGGGCGCGCTGCCGGGCGGCGATCGCGAGGGATCGCTCGCCTGGCTCGAGTTCGCGAGCCTGGTCGACACGCAGAGCGAGTACGTCGCCCTCGCGACCCGCACCGAGCGGCGGCTGCAGCCGGGATGGGTCGACGCCGACGACGTCGGGGTGCCGGCGGCGGGCCAGGCGATCGCCGCGGCGGCGCTCGAGGCGGCCGCGGCGGCCGGGTACGGGATCTCGACCTCCGAGCGCGCCGTGTGCGTCTACATGCGGGCGGGCGGGACGATGGCCGGCGAGGAGGTCGACCGATTCGCCGCCGAGGCCGGGCGGATCGTGGCGCTCGCGGAGGCGGACGGCGCCGATGCCTGAGCGGCGCGTCCCGGCGGATCACGAGAGGGCCGTCCGGCGTACAGTCCCGGGTGGGATGGGCAGAGGTGGAGCGACACGCGGGCGGACGCTGGCCGTAGCGGCCCTGGTGGCGGCGCTCTCGCTGCTCGCTGCGGCGAGCGCCGGGGCGATTCCGATCATCAGCGCCGGCATGACCTCCCTCCCCACCTTCCAGGGCGAGGCCGCGACGCCGCGCCCGATCAAGCGCCCGACGATCCCGGAGCAGAACCCGTTCATGGCGGTGAACCCGGACTCGAACATCCACAACGACACCTGGATGACCGACGCCTACAACCGCCCCGGCCCGCTCGGCCGCTCGCTCCAGACTCAGTCCGCCCAGTACAAGTCGGCGCTCTGCGGCTCGCTCGCGTTCGACAGCCAGGGCCGCATCGTCACGGTCTGCCCGTCGATCCCGTTCCCGCCCGAGGCGCGGATCATCGACCCCGACACGCTCGAGATCATCGACTCCTACGTCCTGCCGAACGCCCCGAGCCCCCCGGGCACCAACGAGTACCAGAACTTCGCCGGGGGCGGCTACTTCTTCCTCGACGGGCAGGACCGGATCTGGGTGGCCACGCGGACCGATCACCTCTACGTCCTCGACCAGGGTGAGGACGGGAACACGCTGCGGCTGCGCCGCGACTACGACCTGACCGGAGTGCTCGACACGGAGACCGAGCGGATCAGCTCCGCCCTGCCCGACTTCAACGGGCTGATCTGGTTCGTCTCGAAGAACAACGGCAAGGTCGGCACGCTCGATCCGAAGACCGGCAGCATTCGCGTGATCAGGCTCGACGAGGAGATCGAGAACTCCTTCGCGGTCGCCTCCGACGGCGTCTACATCGTCTCCGACAAGCGCATGTACCGGTTCAAGGCGAGGAAGAACGGCACGCCGCGGGTGATCTGGAAGAAGAAGTATCCGAACTCCGGGATCGTCAAGCCGAGCCAGGTGAATGCCGGCTCAGGCACGACTCCGACCGTGATGAAGGGCGGCTACGTCGCGATCACCGACAACGCGGACCCGATGAACGTCGTCGTCTACCGGCGGGCCCGGAACCTCCACGGGAAGCACCGCAGGGTCTGCAAGGTCCCGGTGTTCGAGAAGGGCGCGAGCGCGACGGAGAACTCCCTGATCGGCGAGAAGCGCTCCCTGATCGTGGAGAACAACTACGGCTATCAGGACCCCTTCGGCCCGAACACCGGCTCCGTCACCGAGCCCGGCTTCGCGCGCGTCGACATCAAGCGGAACGGCAAGGGCTGCCGCAAGGTCTGGGAGAACACCGAGGTCCGGGCGCCGACGGCGGTGCCGAAGCTCTCGACGAAGACGGGCCTGATCTACACCTACACGCGCCCCGAGGACCCGATCAGCCAGGGCTACTTCTGGACCACGCTCGACTTCCGCACCGGCGAGACCGTCTGGAGCAAGTACGCGGGATCGGGGCTGTCCTACAACAACAACTACGCCGGGGTCGCCCTCGGTCCGGACGGGACCGCGTACCTCGCCGTCATCGGCGGGCTGCTCGCGCTCCGGGACGGGAGCTGACGGCGATGGACACCCACACGCAGAGGATCGTGCTCGAGACCGCCCATCACCGGATCAGCGGCGAGATCACCCTGCCGCGGGAGGGCTACCGCAGCCGCCTCTCCGACTTCCTGAACCAGAGCGACCTCGCCTTCGTCGCGCTCAGCGACGTGACGATCACCGGCCTCCACCCCGGCGACCGGACCGAGCGGATCCAGCGCGAGTTCGTGGCGGTCGGCTCCCGCCACGTGCATCTGGCCTACCCCGAGAGCTGAGGGCCGGCTCCCCGCGGGGAGCTACTTCGGCGGCATCCGGATCGCGCCGTCGAGGCGGATCGTCGATCCGTTGATCATCGGGTTGGCGGCGATCGAGGCGACCAGGTCGGCGAACTCGTCGGGCCGGCCGAGCCGGCTGGGGAACGGCACCTGCTGCCCGAGCGCCTCTCGAGCGGGCTCGGGCAGCGCCGCGAGCAGCGGCGTGTCGAAGAGGCCCGGGGCGATCGCGACGACGCGGATGCCGCGGCTGGCGAGATCGCGGGCGGCCGGCAGGGTCATCCCGACGATGCCGGCCTTCGATGCCGAGTAGGCGATCTGGCCGATCTGGCCGTCGGTCGCGGCGACGGAGGCGGTGCTGACGAAGAGGCCGCGCTCGCCGCCCTCGTCGGGCTCGTTGTCGTTCATCGCGGTGGAGGCGAGGCGCATCAGGTTGAACATGCCGATCAGGTTGACCTCGACGACGTTGCGGAAGAGGTCGAGCGGGTGCGGCCCGCCCTTGCCGGTGACGCGCTGGGCCCAGCCGATGCCGGCGCAGCCGACGGCGACGCGCAGCCCGCGGGGAGCCTCCGCCGCCTTGGCGACCGCGGACTCGACGGCCTCGGGGTCGGTCACGTTGACCTCGGCGAACGTCGCCCGCTCGCCGAGCTCCTGCGCGAGCGCCTCGCCCTTCTCCGCGTTGAGGTCGGCGATCACCACGTGCGCGCCGCCCTCGTGCAGGCGTCGGATCGTGGCCTCGCCGAGCCCGGAGGCCCCGCCGCTGACTATCGCTCCCGCTTCGTTCAGGTCCATGAGGCGCGTGAGCCTATCCGAGCCGGGACAGCAGGTCGGCGGCGACGGCGGCCGGCTCGAGGTGGACCTGCTCCCACGCTGTATCGGATGACGGTGAAGCCGCGGCGCCGGAGAGCCTCCGCCCTCGCGCCGGTCGGCGTCGAGCTGCGCGGTGGTGTGGTGCGCGTCCCGCCCGTCGAGCTCGACGACCAGCCGGGCCTCCCGCCAGAGCATGTCGGGCCGCCAGCGCCCGATCCTGGCGTTGGGCTCCGGGATTGGGACGCCGAAGCGCTCGCAGAGGAGGACGAAGTCGATCTCGAGATCGGCTGGCGCAGGCGGCGAGTTGTGGAAGGTGAGCGGCCATCGCAGCGCGGACGCGCGGTGGAGCCGGGCCGACCCGGGCCGAGGGCGGCGTGGAGGTCGGTGAGCCGCAGCAGCCGGCGGTACTCCGCCCGGGCGAGGACGAGGCGGAGGGAGTCGTGGCGCAGGTCTCCAGTCGCGACGAGTAGGGCTTGGGAGAGGGGGACGACGGGGAGGCCGCGGTGCCAGGTGCGCCGTACCTCGCGCGGGTGGCGGATGTGGATGCCCGCTCGCGAAGCAGCTGCGCCCGGGAGCATCGACGTGGACGGGAAAGGGTCGGCGCTCGAGGAGCTCCATCCACCAGAGCGCCGAGATCCCGCCGAGCGCCGCGCCCGGTCCGGCATAGAGAAGGGCGGCAGCCAGCTCTCCCTCGGTGCTGAGATCGGGACGGCCGACGGCGTAGACGCCGGGGAGCCACGGATGGAGCCGCCCTGCCTCGACCATGTGATCGACGGCGGACGGGGTGCACCCGAAGGCGATCAGCTGCCGGCGGGCGATGGCACCGAACTGCCGCTCTCGCGAGCTCAGTCGCCCGCGTCGTTGCGGATCCACCTGCTCTGGCGGGGTCAATCCGTAACGACGCTCCCATGTGAGGCAGCCGTGGCGGCCTCGCCCGCGCGAAAGCCGCCCCTTCAGTGCCGAATTCGTGGCGGAGCCGCGCCGCCCCGCCCGCGCTCAGCCCACCCGGTCCCCCGGCTCCGCCTCGCGGTCGGGGCGCAGCAACACCACGCCGTTCGCCTCGTCGAGGGCGCCGAGGACCAGGACCTCCGAGCGGACGGGGCCGATCTGGCGGGGCGGGAAGTTGACCACCGCGACCACCGCGGTGCCGAGCAGCTCCTCGCGCGAGTAGTTGGTGATCTGGGCCGAGGAGCGCTTCGTCCCGATCTCGGGGCCGAAGTCGATCAGGAGCTTCCAGGCCGGCTTGCGGGCCTCCGGGAAGTCCTCGACCTCGACCACCCTCCCGACCCTCATGTCGACCGCCGCGAAGTGGTCGAAGTCGATCTCTTCCGGGGCGGCCATCGGCGGGCCGCAACGTACTACGCTCGGCTCGCGCCGATCCGGGCGCCCGGCGAGGAGGAGCGAATGACCGAGGGATCGACGAATCCGCAGGGATCGAAGGCGGTGCTGATCACCGGTTGCTCGACCGGGATCGGCCGCGCGACGGCCCTCCACCTGGCGAAGCGCGGCGACTTCACCGTCTACGCGACGGCGCGCCGGCAGGAGACGCTCGAGGAGCTCACGAAGGCCGGCTGCCGCACGCTGAGCCTGGACGTCACCGACGAGGCCTCGATGCAGGCCGCCGTCGACGCGGTCGAGAGCGAGCAGGGCAGCGTCTGGGCGCTGGTCAACAACGCCGGCTACAGCCAGTCGGGCGCGGTCGAGTCGATCCCCCTCGACTCCCTCCGCGACCAGTTCGAGACCAACGTCTTCGGGCTGATCCGGATGGCGCAGCTCGTCCTGCCGGGAATGCGCGAGCGCGGCGAGGGCCGGATCGTGAACCTCGGATCGATGGGCGGCAAGTTCACCTTCCCCGGCGGCGGCGCCTACCACGCGACGAAGTACTCGGTCGAGGCGATCTCCGACGCGCTCCGCTTCGAGGTGTCGGGCTTCGGCGTCCGCGTGGTCCTGATCGAGCCCGGTCTGATCGTCACGAACTTCGGCGACACGGCCGTCGGCTCGATCGACGCCGCGCCGCAGGACGGTCCCTACGGCAGGTTCAACGCCGGGGTCGGCAAGGTGATGAAGGGGGCCTACGAGGGACCGCTGGCCAAGCTCGGCGCCGGTCCCGAGGCCGTCGCGAAGAAGATCGAGACGGCGCTCACGTCATCCAACCCGCGCCCCCGCTACACGGTGACGCCGTCGGCGAAGGTGATCATCGCGATGCGCCGCCTGAGCAGCGACCGCATGTGGGACCGGATGATGGGAATGCAGTTCCGCCGGCCCGGGAGCTGAGCTCCCGGACCGGCGGGGGGGTGAACTGCTCGTCCTCGGGGGGAGCCCCTCCGAAGTCAGACCCTCCGGGCGGTACCACCGCCGCGCAGGTGGGGGACGACGAGCAGGACCAGGCCGATCAGGATCAGCGCGATGCCCAGCGCGTAATGGACCAGCACTGCCAGGACGATTCCGATGATGATGAGCAGGATCGGTAGTGACATGGGCTCCTCCAGTCGTTGATTACGGGGACTCGTGGGTAAGAACGGCCCCCGCGGACCGAAGTAAGGGGGTATCGGCGAGGTTGGGCGGCTTCGTTCAGCCGAGGCTTCCCCAGAACTCGCGCTCCTGGCGGCCCAGCTCGGTCGAGGGGGCGGCTCCGGCGAAGTACTCCGCCGCGATCGCCGCCCAGTCGGCCCCGGCCCGCAGGTCGGCGAGCGTGATGAAGATCAGGCCCTCCTGCCGGCGCATCAGCAGCGAGGCGGGCGGCAGCGTCTGGCGCTTCATCGCCTCGTAGTGCGGGCTGCGCGGCGAGCCGCTGAGCTCGATCAGCTCGCGCGCGTAATCGGGGTCGAGCCGCCGGAAGCCGGGCTCGAAGAGCCAGCGCGCACCGCCGTAGACCTGGTCGAGGAGGTCGGCCGGGTCGAACTGGTCCGGGTCCGGGAGATAGCCGAGCTCCGACATCAGCGCGTGGACCGCCTCCGGCTCCTTCAGCCGCGATGGCCCTGCCGAGGGCGCGCTCCCGCTCGAGGTGCTCGGCGGGGACCCGCCTGACCATGCCGAAGTCGAGGAACCCGACCCGGCCGTCCGGCGAGCAGCAGGTAGTTGCCGGGATGGGGATCGCCGAGGACCATCAGCGTGCGCTCGCGGTCGAAGAAGAAGCGGAAGACGATCTCGCCGTAGCGGTCGCGCGTCGCGTCGTCCATCTCCTTGACGGCGTCGAAGCGGACGCCGTCGAGGAAGTCCGTGACGAGGACCCGCCGGCTCGACAGCGCCGTGTGGACCCTGGGAACCACCGCGAACGGGTGGCCGCGGAAGGCGCGGGCCAGCGCCCGGTGGTTCTGCGCCTCGAGCTCGTAGTCGAGCTCCTCCGAGATCCGCTCGCGGACCTCGCCCGCCGACGGCCTTGGCGTCGAGCCCGGGCGCCATCCGCTTGACCAGCCGCAGGATCAGGTGGAGGTTCCGCAGGTCGATCTCGACCGCCTCGGCGACCCCGGGGTACTGCACCTTCACCGCCACCTCGTCGCCCTCGTGGGTGCGGGCGAGATGGACCTGGCCGATCGACGCGGCGGCGAAGGCCTCCGGCTCGAACTCGGCGAAGTGGTCGCCGATCCGGCCGCCGAGGTCCCCCTCGACGACCTTGCGGATGTCCTCGAAGCCGAACTTCGGGGCGTCGTCGCGGAGCTGCGCCAGCGCGGCGCGGAACTCGGCCTGGCCCTCCTCCGAGAGCCCGGGCATCTCGACCGTCGCGAGCACCTGGCCGATCTTCATCGCCGCGCCCTTCATCTCGCCGAGCTGGCGCGCGATCTGCACGGCGATCGCGGCGACGCGGTCGTCGGTCGCCCGCTGCGAGCGCTCCTGGTCCCGGGTCAGGTTGACCAGGCGCGTGCCGGCCCAGCGGAGGCCCTGCCCGGCGACCATCCCGCCGACGTTCGCGGTGCGGCCGATCCGCCCGGTGCGGATCCGCGGCGAGTCGGCGGGCGAGCTCGGGCGGCGGCTCGTCCGGCTCGCCGTCGTCGGCCATCAGGCGGCCGCCCGGGCAACCGACATGCGACGCAGACGGCCGGGCATGAAGGGCAGGACCGCCCGCTTGACGTACTCGGCGTAGGCGGCGACGGCGACCTCGCGAACCGGGTTCGGCGGCAGCGCCGCGAAGTCGTACTGCTCGCGGATCTGGGCCGGGAGCAGGGCGACGGTGACGAAGTTGACCGCCTCCACCAGCGGGCGCACCGCAAGCGGTACCGGGGGCTCGAAGACGATCTCGAGCGCCTTCGTCCGCGCCCAGTCGGTGACCACGAGGTCGCCGCTCGCATACATGTCGTGGCGGTAGGCGTCGAGCTCGTCGAGATCCGCCGGCATGTCGCTCTCGGCCAGCCCGAAGAGGCCCCCGACCACGCGGAAGTCGCGCCAGTACGCCTCCTTCTCCGCTCTCCTCATCGTCTTGACGAACCGCTCGTAGACGACGATCCCGGAGTCGACGAGGCTGAAGAGGACCCACATCAGCAGCGCCGGATCGTCCGCGGCGTAGGGAGTGCCCGCGGGGAAGTTGCCGGCGTCCTCGGCCAGCTCGCCGCGAACCCGGCGGTGCATGGCCCGGACCCGGCGCGTCATCCGGTCGGCCTCCTCCCGGGACCCGAACCCGATCGCGTTCATCACCTGAGCGGTGCGCTCGAGCCGCGTGTAGGGGTCGTCGAGGCCGGTCGTGTGGGCGAGCAGCCCCTCCACCGCCAGCGGGTGGGCGGCCTGCATGAGCAGCGCTCGCGGCCCCGAGATCATCACGACCCGCTCCCCCTGGACACGGCGCAGCATCGAGTCCGATGCGAAGTAGCCGTCCATTCCCCTGCGTTTATAGCGAGTCGCCCCCGCCGGCCGAGCAGGTCGGCATCCTCGACCGCGAACGCCGAGGAGTACTACGAGCTCGCCGAGGCGGCCGGCTTCGACTACGAAGCGCTGATGCGCGAAGACGGCGAGGAGGTCTCCCGCGCTGCTCGCCGACTCGCAAGCAGGCCTTCGTGAAGGCGAACCCCGCCTATGAGGAGATGGAGGGCATCGTCGCCGGGTCCCGCGACTCGCCCAGTACGACGTCGACATCGACGCCGGCTCGGACGCCTCCGACCCGGAGAGTGCCGTCTCCTTCACGCTCCAGACGCCGCAGGGCGAGACGCTGAAGCAGCCGGGCAACCTCTTCTTCCTCACCGAGACCGCCCTATACGGCACCAACCCCGACCTGCTCGCCGACGTGGAGCAGGACGCCGACGGCGACGGCAAGGTGGAGTTCGGCGAGGGCGATCCCCGACGCTGACACCTACGTCGCGACGCTGCGCGAATTCGCGGACCAGGCCGCCTCCCTGCACGACGCGACGCCGAGGCCTTCGAGCCGACCGCAGTCCGATGCGTTCACGGCGATCACGATCATGACCCCGACCATGAGCGAGTACTTCGAGGCGTGGAAGAACTCGGCGTACATCGCCGGGGAGCGAGGCCGACGGAGCAGGGCTTCGTCGCAACCTCGCGGCTCTCCGACATCGCCGACATCCTCGAGGGGATCCGTCCTGACCTACGAGCAGATCGAGCCGATGATCGCCGAGGAGGACCGAGCCCAGGCCGAGCAGACGGGTCAGCAGCTCGAGCGAGTTGCTCGCCTACGTGGAGGACATCGCGCGACCGCGAGGCCGACGGCGAGGAGTTCACGGGCGAGGACGCCGACACCCTCGGCTCCGAAGCGCAGGCACGCGCCGAGGAGATCGCCGGCCAGGTGACTCAGGCGGCCGAGCGGCTCGGCGTCGAGATCCAGGACGCATGAGGCCGCCACTTGCGGGAGTCGCCGCAGCCGCCGCCGCGAGGAGGCTCACCGCCGTTCTCGCCACGGCCCTCGCCCTCGCTGCGGCGCTGAGGCCGCGAGCGGGAAGGCGGACGAGCCGGTTCCTCCCTGGAAGGCGGCCGAGCGGATCCGCAGCTCCGATCTTCGACGCGCGCGACCGAGCTCGCTGCTCGACGGCGCGAGCCGAGCGGCGGACGTCAAGGCGCGCCGGCGCGGCGCTCGTCGGGACCCCTCGAGCGCGGCCTCGCCGCCGATGCGCCGGCAGATCTGAGGGAGCTGCGGCGGGCCATCGCGGATGCCGGGCGAGCGGTCCGGGCGGGCGACGCGCTCGCGCTCGCGGTCGGCATACGGCACCGTCGTCGCGCGCGCTTCGCGCCGGGGCGTACGAGGTCACCACCACAGAGCGCCGAAAGGGCCAGGCCGGCCGGGCGCGCGCCTGGCTGCTGATCCGCGACTTCCGCCAGGCCACCCGCTTCACCAGGCCGGGGGTCGACGCCACGACCGCCATCGAACAGCTCGAGTCCGGCGACCTCTCCCCCGCGGATGCCGCGATCCAGATCCGCAAGGACCTCCTCGACGCCTACCAGGCCCGCCTGCTCGGATACCTGGACGAGGCGGCGACCGAGGCCGAGCGCGGCTACCTGCCCGGCCGTTGCCGAATCGACCGCGGCGGCGGCCGGCTACTGGAAGCTGCTCGCCCCCGAGTACGAGGAGCAGCGCGGTGCTGCCGCAAGGGCCGAGGCCGACCGGCGGTTTGCCTCGCTGCCGGCGCTCGCGGACTCGCCTCGGCGCCTCCCGGCCGCCCGTCGCCGACGCCGATTCCCTGCTCGACCACTTCACCGCCGCGCCGTTCACTCCCGAGGAGCAGGCGAGGCGCGGCCAGCAGCTGATCCGCTTCCTGGATCTGATTCCGGTCGAGTACGACCACGGCGTCTCCGGGACGGAGGTGACGACCCCCTTCGAGATCACCGAGGGGATCGCGTTCGTCGACGCTGCGACCTCGGCCCTCAGCGACCTCTCGCCGGAGCTCGAGCAGCGCGACCCCGAGGAACTGGCCGCGCTCGAGTCCACGCATCGAGCGAGCTCGCCGGCTACCTCGACGGCGCCAACAGCGGCGAGAACGTCGTCGAGCTCGAGCAGGTCGAGGACGCCCACGACCGCGCCATGGAGATCGTCGACGAGATCTTCCCCGCCGCCTGGCGCGCGTCGACCGACGACGCCGACTACGACCTCGTCGAGATCAGCCTCGACCAGATGGAGGCCGCCCTCAACGCCGGCGAGCCGCAGACCGCCGAGCAGGCCAGGCTCACCGCCTACGCGTTCTTCGAGTTCGGCCCCGAGATCAAGCTGCGCGCCTTCGACCCCGGCCTCGCCGCCGAGGTGGAGGGGTTGATGTGGTACGGCGCCCGCGGCGAGTCCGGCCTTGCCCAGTTGATCGCCGACGACGCCGGCACACGCGAGGTGCGCGACCACGAGGCTCGTTCTCGACGAGGCCCTCGCGGACGCTCGCGCCAAGACCGGCGAGGGCGAGAGCGCCGGCGACGGTGATCACGAATTCGGCGCTCATCGTCTTCCGCGAAGGCCTCGAGGCGATCCTGATCATCGCCGCGATCACGGCCAGCATGATCGGCGTCAAGCGGCCCCTGCGCAAGCCGATCCTCCGCGGCGCCCTGCTCGCCGTCCCGGCCAGCATCGCCCTCTTCTTCGTCGCCATGCTCGCTCCTCGACTCGCTCTCGCAGTACGGCGAGAAGCTCGAGGCCGTGGTCGGGCTGGTCGCCATCGGCGTCCTCTTGCTCGTCCTCAACTGGTTCTTCCACCAGCGTCTATTGGACCGAGTGGATCAAGGGCCATCGCGAGCGCTCGCAAGGAGCTGACTCGCCGAGGGGGCCGGCGCCGTCGTCGGGCGCGGCCGGGACCGTCGCCGGCCTCTACGCCCTCGGCTTCACGAGCGTCTTCCGCGAGGGCTTCGAGACCGTGCTCTTCCTCCAGGCCCTGCAGCTCAGCTCCGGCCCCGCGATCGTCCTCGCCGGCGTCTCGCTCGGGCTGCTGCTGACCGCGATCGGTCGGCTTCGCGACCTTCAAGCTCGAGCAGAAGCTCCCCTACAAGCGGCTCCTGATCGTCACCGGCGTCCTGATCTCCCTCGTCCTCGTCGTGCTCGTCGGCAACACCGTGCGCACTCTGCAGGGCGTCGGCTGGCTCGGGCATCACCCCGATCGACATCGAGTCTCCCGCTCTGGATGGGGACCTGGCTCGGGATCTTCCCCACGGTCGAGAGCTTCGTCGCGCAGATGCATCGCCTTCGCCTTCGTGGTCGGCAGCTACTACGCCGGCCGAGTGGGTTCGCAAGCGCAACGTCCGCCGCGCCGCGGTCGGATGAGCCCGCTGCCGGCGACTGCGTGCGGAGCCGAGCTCCGGCTCCAGCGAACGGAAACGGCTAACGGCGCTCATGCCGAGGAGCTGACGGCACCGCTCCGCAGAGTAGCCGTCTCCACTTGCGAAGGATCGTGCGCGCTGGCGTCGGCCGCCGCAGGCGGTGCTGGGCGTCGCGGTCGCAACCGTCCCGGCGGCGCGGCGAGGCGCGATGTTCGCCGGCGATGCCGTCGCCGCGGTCCACCGCGCGGCCGCGAGCGGCCGCCCAGGGACGCCCCAACATCGTCGTCGTCATGACCGACGACCAGACGATCGAGTCGATGCGGGTGATGCCCAAGGTGCAACGGCTGCTGACCGACCGCGGCATCAGCTTCACCCGCAGCTTCGCCAGCAACCCGGTCTGCTGCCCCTCCCGCGCCACCTACCTGACCGGGCAGTACTCGCACAACAACGGGGTGCTTCGCAACAGCCCGCCGAACGGCGGGATCGAGGCGCTCGACGCCTCCGCGACCCTGCCGGTCGCGCTGCGGCGCGGCGGCTACTTCACCGCCCACATCGGCAAGTACCTGAACGGCTACGGGCAGCGAACGGAGCCCGGCCGGGATCCCGCCCGGATGGGACGCGTGGCAGGGATCGATCGACAGCTCCACCTACCGGATGTTCGGCTACACCCTCAACGAGAACGGCACGCTGGTCACCTACGGGGACTACGACGTCGAGGACCCCGCCGACTACCAGACCGACGTCTACGCGCAGAAGGCGGTCGGCGCTGATCGAGCGGCGCGCGCCGCAAGCGGCAGCCGTTCTTCCTCAACGTCGCGCCGCTGGCGCCGCACGTCGAGATCTTCCAGCGGCGAGTCGCCCGGCGACGACGACCCGCGCGATCCCGACCTTCCCGAACCCGCGCCCGGCGCCGCGCCACGCCGGCGCCTTCGACGGCGAGAAGCTGCCGCAGCGCGCGTCCTTCAACGAGGCGGACGTCTCCGACAAGCCGGCTGCGATCGCGGCGCTGACCCCGATCAGCCAGCAGGCGCGCGGCGTGCTGCGCGCCCGCTACCGCTCGCGGCTCGCCAGCCTCCTCGCGGTCGACGATCTCGTCGGCCGGGTCGTCGCGTGCGCTCCGCGACACCGGCGAGCTCGCCGACACGCTGATCGTCTTCACCTCCGACAACGGCTTCCTGCTCGGCGAGCACCGGATCCGGATCGGCAAGCAGTACCCCTACGAGGAGTCGATCGGCGTGCCGCTGATCCTGCGCGGTCCCGGCGTCCCGCGGGGCGAGGTGCGCCGCGCAGCTCGCCGCCAACGTCGACCTGGCCCCGACGATCCTCGACTACGCGAACGCCGAGCCCGCCGCGCCCGCCGACGGCCGCTCCCTGCGCGCCATGATCGAGGACCGCCACCTGAGGCCCGGGGCGGGCGATCGTGCTCGAGAACTGGTGCCAGGTCGAGGAGGCCTGCTTCGATCCCGAGATGCCGCGCTACCGCGGCGTGCGCACCGATCGCTACGCGTACATGGAGTACCCGAACGGGGAGCGCGAGATGTACGACCTCGAGCGCGACCCCGACCAGCTGCGCAGCCTCCACGCCGACCGACCGCTACCGGCGCGAGCGCGCGGCGCTGGCCCGGCTCCTCGACGACCTCGCGCCTGCGCCGGCCAGGCCTGCCGGGCGAGCCCGCGGCTGAAGCTCAAGCTCGCCTATGAAGAGAAGCTCGTGCACGGGCGGCCGCTGCACCGCCTCCGCCGTCGTGGCGAAGATCGGCGGCGCCGACGCGGGCGAGGCGGTTTCGGCGCGCTTCCGCGGTCCCGGGCGGGGCGATCGAGGACGCGGCGGCGGCCGCTCTCGGTGCGCGATCCCCCGCGACTCGATCAACCAGGGGAGAAGCCACCCCGGTCGCGGCGGAGGTGGCCGTGCTCGACGGCAGGGTCGAGACCGTCACCGGTTCGGTGCCGCGGGTCTGCGGCGGCTAGGCCGGCTCCGCGACCCGCCGTCGGGCAGTCCGGCGACCGCGATGCCGCCCGCGTCGCGCATCGACTTGTCCGTCGCCCCCGGCAGCTCCGCCACGGTCCGGTAGGTGATCCGGTCCGGATCGATCCCGACCGCGTCCGCATCCTCGCCCGAGAGCTGCTCGAGCAGCGTCTTGGAGGCGAAGCCCGAGCCGTCGCGCGCCGACTGCTGGATCCGCGCGCACTCGTTGACCTCGTCGCCGAGGGCGGTCACCTCCAGCCGCCCGTCCGTGACGACCTGCCCCATATATAGAGCGCCGGCCCAGTGGACGCCGATGTTCATCGCCACGTCGTGCGGCTCGATCGGCGAGCCTTCGGCGGCGGCGTCGGCAGCGACCGTCGCGGTCGCCTCCCGAATCCCCCGCGCGGCCTCCAGCGCGGCCTGGGCGGCGGCGGAGGCAGACCCGATCTCGTCCACGAGGAAGAAGGCGGTGACGCCGTCACCGGCGTGCTTTCCGACCACGCCGCCGTAGCGGCCGACGACCTCGTCGATCGCGGTCGTCAGCGCGCGGATCAGCGCGAAGTACGTCGCGCTCGGAAGGCGCCGGGAAAGCGGCCCGGAAGCCTGAAGGTCGGCGAAGAGGATCGCCGCCGGCCGCCGGCCGGGCTCCACCAGGCGGGCCATTCGCTGGTACATGCTCTCGTCCCCGCGAGCGAGCAGATCGATGATCGTGGCGGGCAATGCCGGCGCGTACACGTTCGCCGTGCCGATCCGGTTGCCGTCCCCGTCGTTGATCCGCACCGCCAGGCAGGTGATCCGCATCGGCCTGAACCCGGGCCGCTGGTACTCGATCTCGTACGACCAGGTCGCCGGTGCGGGACGCGGCTCGAGGTCGGTGGGGAGGTCCGGCTGCCTGCCCAGCTCGAGCCCGGCGAGGACGTCGCCGGGCGTCTCGTGAAGCACGTAGGGAACGTTGACCCTCCCCCACTCGGCCTGCGACTCCGCGGTTGCGGCGTGGCTCCAGAGCTCGTTCGTACGGGCCTCGAGAACGTGTTGTCCATATCCGATTCGCTCCTCGTCCCACTCGCCGAGCAGCGCCTTCAGCTCCTCGGAGATCCAGCGGAGGTTCCAATCCGGGTCGAACAGCTCTGCCGCCAGACGCGAGCGGCGCAGCTCCGCCGCGACCCCCGCCAGGGCCGGATCCGCGGGCAGTTCGCCCTGGGGGAAGACCCCGGCTTCGCCGCTCTGTTCGACTCGCGTGTCCACCCTCGTGCGGTAGCCCCCTAGAAGTCTGCGGGGGTCAGCGTCGGCTTCGTCGTCCCGAGCAGCCACTGCCGGAAGTACTCGTCGAGCTGAGCGAGGTCGTTCCCGGTCAGCCCGCTGTCCTCCAGGGCGGTCGCGATGAACTCCTCGATCGAGATCACGTCGTAGCCGTAGGTCTCGATGAGGTCGCGAGCGAACGCGTAGAAGGCCGCGTCGCCGACGATCTCCCGGTAGCCCTCCAGCATGGCCGCGGGCCGCACGTAGACGGGGAAGTGATCGAACAGCTTGGCCGGGTCGCCGACGTGGGCCGGCGGTGTCGACCACTCGCTCTCGGGGGTCGCGTAGGTGTCGGCGAAGA